>NZ_JADPKA010000082.1 GCF_023073715.1 Bradyrhizobium sp. 164 | reverse complement strand
AACGGTCTTCTTACCCTCCCCTGGAGGGGGAGGGTCGGCTCACATGGAGCGCAACGAAATGCGAGCGGGGTGGGTGATCTCTCCGCTCGGGCATTGGATGCGGAAAGACCGTCACCCCACCCCGTCTCACATTTCGCTGCGCTCCATGTGAGCCGACCCTCCCCCTCCAGGGGAGGGTAAGAAGATCACGCCTTCTCCAGCGCCGCGGTCAGATCCTCGATCAGATCTTCCGCATGCTCGAGCCCGGCGGAGAAGCGGATGAAGCCTTCGCTGATGCCGAGCGCGGCGCGGTCTTCGGGCTTCAGACGCTGATGCGTCGTAGTGGCCGGATGCGTGACGAGGCTCTTGGCGTCGCCGAGATTGTTGGAGATCTTCGCCAGCTTCAACTCATTGAGCACGCGAAACGCCGCCTGCTTGCCGCCCTTCAACTCGAAGCCGACCAGCGTCGAGCCGCCACGCATCTGCTTCTTCACCAGCGCGGCCTGAGGATGATCGGCGCGGCCGGGATAGACCAGCCGCGAGATCTTGGGATGGCTCGCCAGCACCTCGGCAATGCGCGCTGCGGTGTCGGTCTGCGCGCGCACGCGCACGCCCAGCGTTTCCAGGCCCTTGAGCAGGACCCAGGCGTTGAACGGCGAGATCGACGGGCCGGTCTGGCGCATGAAATTGTGGATGTGCTCGGCGATGAAGGCTTCCGAGGACAGGATGATGCCGCCGAGACACCGCCCCTGGCCGTCGATATGCTTGGTCGCGGAATAGACCACGACGTCGGCCCCGAGCGCGAGCGGGCTCTGCCAGATCGGGGTTGCGAACACGTTGTCGACCACCAGTCGCGCGCCGCCCTTGTGCGCGATCTCGGCGATCGAGGGAATGTCGAGCACATCTAACGTCGGATTGGTCGGGCTCTCCAGGAAGAACGTCTTGGTGTTCGGCTTGAGAGCGCGCTGCCATTGGTCGAGGTCGAGGCCGTCGACCAGCGTGGTCTCGATGCCGTAGCGCGGCAGCAGATCCTGCACCACATAGAGGCACGAGCCGAACAGCGCGCGCGACGCCACCACATGATCGCCCGCCTTCAGGGGCGCCAGGATCGCAGTCGTCACCGCGGCCATGCCGGTGGCCGCCGAGCGAGCGGCTTCGGCGCCTTCGAGCTCGATCATGCGGCGCTCGAACATCGCGATGGTCGGATTGGAATAGCGCGAATAGATGAAGCCGGGGTCCTCGCCCTTGAACCGCGCCTCGCACTCCTCGGCGCTGTTGTAGACGTACCCTTGCGTCAGGAACAGCGCCTCCGACGTCTCGCCATATTGCGAGCGCAGGGTGCCGGAATGGACCAGGCGGGTTTCGGGACGGTAAGTGGCAGGCGACTTCGACATAGGACCTCCGACATGACCATTCGAGCAAAAATGGTCACAAAAAAACCGGCCTGGATATCTCCATGGGCCGGGATCACAGAGGTCCCCGGCCTGTTTAGCGACTTATTTAACGTGGCTGCAAGCCGGCCGGCTCAAATCACCACGGGATAAGTGATGCTCATATTCCGCAATGCCCTTTCCGTCAAGGCGTCCATCGGATAGCCGTAAAAGGCTAGTATTTCCCGTATCTCGGGATGCGTTTGCCCCTTGCTGAGGACCCCCGGTTGACGTTCACGGTCGCTGCCGACGCCAATGGTATCCTGCCTGACCGCATGATTGCGGCGATGGCAGAGGCGGGGCTGATCCTGCCCGCCTACGACTTCGTCGAAAGCCAGATCCAGCCGGCGAGCCTCGATCTGCGCCTCGGCGACATCGCCTATCGCGTCCGCGCCAGCTTCCTGCCCGGTCCCGGCGCCACCGTCGCCGAGCGCATCGACGAATTGAAGCTGCACGAGTTCAGCCTTGCCGACGGCGCGGTGCTCGAGACCAACTGCGTCTACATCGTGCCGCTGCTGGAGAGCCTCGCGCTGCCGCCGGAGATCGTCGCGGCCGCGAATCCCAAGAGCTCGACCGGCCGGCTCGACGTCTTCACCCGCGTGATCGCCGACGGGACCCGCCGCTTCGACATGATCGGCGCCGGTTATCACGGCCCGCTCTATGCCGAGATCAGCCCGAAGACGTTTCCGGTGCTGGTGCGCGAGGGCTCGCGCCTGTCCCAGGTACGCTTCCGCACCGGTGACGCCATCCTCAATGCCGACGAGCTCGATGGCTTGCATGCGACCGAGCGCCTCGTCGACATCGACGATGCCGATCTGTCCGGCGGCGTCGCTGTCTCGGTTGACCTCTCCGGCGAGAAGGCCAACGGCTTCGTCGGTTACCGCGCCAAGCGCCACACCGGCGTCGTCGACGTCGACCGCCGCTCCGGCTATGCGGTGGAAGATTTTTGGGAGCCGATGTCGGCCCGTCCCGACGGCAGCCTGATCCTCGATCCCGGCGAGTTCTACATCCTGGCCTCGAAAGAGGCCGTGCAGGTCCCGCCCGATTACGCCGCGGAGATGGTGCCGTTCGATCCCTTGGTCGGCGAATTCCGCGTGCATTATGCCGGTTTCTTCGATCCCGGCTTCGGCTATGCCGGTGCCGGCGGGCAAGGCGCGCGCGCCGTGCTGGAGGTGCGCTCGCGCGAGGTGCCCTTCATCCTCGAGCATGGCCAGATCGTCGGCCGCCTCGTCTACGAGAAGATGCTGGCGCGTCCCGATGCGATGTACGGCCAGCGCATCGGCTCGAACTACCAGGCGCAGGGGCTGAAGCTGAGCAAGCATTTCCGGGTCTAGCGCTAGCCCCACGCTCCGCTGTCATGCCCGGCTTGGCCGGGGCATCCAGTACTCTGCGGCGATAGTTCGTTGCAAGAAACTTCCGCAGCGGAGTACTGGATCGCCCGATCAAGTCGGGCGATGACACCGAGTATGTGTCAGGATGCGAGCCGAAGTCCGGGCTACATGCGAGGTGGTGTCATGACCAATCCATCCCAACTCGACGCGAGAATCATCGACGACGTCGCGGACGCGCTGATCTATTCGGATCGCTCCGGCACGATCATGCGCTGGAATCGGGCATCGGCCGCCTTGTTCGGTTTCTCCGCCGGGGAGGCGCTCGGCCAGAACCTCGATCTGATCATTCCCGAGCATCTGCGCGCCGCGCACTGGAAAGGCTTCGAGGCTGCGCTGGCCAGCGGCACGATGAAGCTCGCGGGCAAGCCGACGCTGACACGCGCGCTGCACAAGAGCGGGCGCAAGCTCTACATTGAGATGACCTTCGCGCTGGTACGGGATGCCGGCGGAGCCGTGCTCGGATCGGTCGCGATGGCGCGCGACGTGACGGAGCGCATCGAGCGCGAACGCGCGGCCAAGGCTGCGCAAAATTCGTGATGCGGAATTGACGGGCCGTCGTGCAGGGCGGTCTGCATGCGTGCCATGTTGCCTGTCACCGGGTGCAGTGACACATTCGATCAAAACAACGATCGGGAGCGAACATGACCGCCGCATCAGACACAGCGCAGCAAGCCCAACGGAAACGCTGGCGCGCGGTCGCCGATCTCTATCACGCCTACTTCACCGGCCTGATCCTCACCGTGGTCACGCGGCGCGGCACGGCGGATGCCGCTGAATTTGTCTTCCGCGTGTTCCGCCGCCAGCAGCAGGAGCGCTTCCTGCCGGGGCTGGAAAAGCTCGGCCTCCGTCATCTGCCGCCGGCGGTGGCTGCCGCGCAATATCACTATCTCTCGAACTGGATCGGCGGCGTGCATGTCGAATACATGTATGAGAGCGACACCAAGGCCTGGATCCGCTATCCGCCGCCGCGTTGGATCTGGAAGGGCACCGCGATCTGCGGCGTGCCGGGCGAAGTCAGCTGCGCGATGCTGCGTGGCTGGCACGCCAACAACGGCGTAGCCCTCGGCGATCTCCGCCTCGGCTTCGTCTGCACCAAGCAGAGCGTCGACGGCCAGGATGGGCTCGAAGGCTATTATCATCAATACGATCATCCGCTCGATCTTGACCAGCGCCTGGTGTTCGCGCGGCATCTGGAGGCCCCTACGTTCGATGCGAAGACCGCGCCGGCTTTGCCGGTGGCGAGCTGGCCGAAACCGCGGCTCGAAAAAGCCTATCGCAACTACGCAATGGAATATGTCCGCACCGCCGCGCCCGTGATGGTGCAGCTGTTCGGCCCCGAGGACGCCGGCTATCTCCTGCATCTCACCGGCAAGCTGATCGGCATGCAATATTTCGACGAGGTCGCGGCGGCGTTGGCGATGAGCCGCGGCGGTGCGGGCGAATTCGCATCGTTCCTGAGCGCGCTGTTTGCCGCGCAGGACGATGCGGCCGAGACCTCGCAATCCGAAGGCGCCTTTGCAATCCATCAGCAGAGCTGGAGGCTGATGGACGATGTCGCCGACTATCACCAAACCTGCGCCAAGGTGCTGGAAGGATTGTTCGAAGGCCTCGCTGCAGGATGCGGAAGAAACATAGGCGTGCGCATGCACACCGCGAAGGGCGGCCGCCCGCCGCTGGTCTGGACGATTGAATAGCGACGGTGACAAGCCGCCGCCGCAGGGCACGCCTGCACCTGACGCAGGAGGAATCGGCGCCCGCCATGCTAACAAGCCCTGCCGCGCCCTGCGCGCGAATAGATTGATTGGCACACCTGTTTATTGCCGCGCCGCAAATGGCGCTCGTGTCCGGGAGAAGACATGTCCGACATCGCCGAAATCCCGGTCGATGAACAGGAGCGCCCGCTGCCGCCGCCTCCGCGGCCGGTCAGGAGCGCGCTGACCGACGGTCCGATCCTGCGCACGCTGCTTGGGCTCGCTTGGCCGAACGTGATCGGGTTGTCGGCCGGCATGTGCGTGGTGATCGCCGAGACCTCCTATGTCGGCCGGCTCGGCGTCGAGGCGCTGGCCGCGATGGCGCTGGTGTTTCCGACCGTGATTCTGACCATGACGATGTCGGGCGGCGCCATGGGCGGCGCGGTGGCCTCCGCCATCGCGCGTGCGCTCGGCGCCGGGGATCGCGAGCGCGCCGGAACGCTCGCCGTGCACGCGATTCTGATCGGCATCAGCTTCGGTCTCGTCTTCATGCTGGGAATGCTGATCTTCGGGCCGCGCCTGCTGGAATTGCTCGGCGGCCGCGGCAATGTGCTGACCCACGCCATCGCCTACACGCAGGTGTTTTTCGGCGGCGCGGTGCTGCCCTGGCTGCTCAACACCCTGGCGGGCGTCCTGCGCGGTACCGGCAACATGAAGCTGCCGTCGCTGTTGATCCTCAACTCGGCGGTCTGGCAGATCGTGCTGGGGGGCACGCTGGGCCTTGGGCTCGGGCCGGTGCCGCAGCTCGGCATGCGCGGCGTCGCGGCCGGCGCGCTGATCGCCTATTGCATGAACATCGGCGCGATGGGCTGGTATCTGTTCTCCGGCCGCGCCCGAATCGTCCTGAAGCTGCGCGGCCTGCGCATCCAATGGGCGATGTTTTTCGACATCCTGAAGGTCGGCGCCATCGCCTGCTTCTCGCCGCTGCAATCGGTGCTGACGATCTCGATCTTCACTCACATACTGGCGCAGTTCGGCACCGCGATTCTCGCCGGCTACGGTATCGGCGCGCGGCTGGAATTCCTGCTGACCTCGATCGCATTCTCGTTCGGCATCGCCTGTGTGCCGATGGTCGGGATGGCGATCGGGGCGGGCCGCATCGCGCGCGCCCGGCGCATCGCCTGGATCGCCAGTGCTGCGGCCTTCGTGGCGGTCGGCGCGCCGGCATGCCTCGTTGCGATCTTCCCCGATCTCTGGGTCAACATCTTCACCGACAGCGTGGCCGTGCGCGCGGCGAGCCATCAATATCTCTCGACGGTCGGACCGTTCTACGCCTTCTTCGGCCTTGCAACGACGATGTATTTCTCCTCGCAGGGCGCCGCCAAGGTGATCGGGCCGGTGCTGGCGCAGACCGCGCGATTGATCTACATCGCCGCTTGTGGCTGGTGGCTGTCGGCCCACGGCGCTACAGCGCAGAGCTTCTTCTGGCTCGCCGCAAGCTCGATGGTCGTGCTCGGCCTGCTGTCGTGCTCCAGCGTGGTGCTGACCCGCTGGGGACCGCGCAAGATGAAACCTGCGATCAGGCCAGCTCTGTCAGCTGCTGCCGACTAGCGATGCCTGTGGCGGCGATGGCCGCCGCCGGCATTGGCGAGCCGCATCAATTGCGGGATCATCGCCATCATGTCTCCGCCTCCGGCGCCGCCGAGCATGCCCATGACGTCGCGGCCGCCCATGCCGCCGAGCCCGGCCGGCATATAGCCGCCGCTCATCGGCGTGTAGCCGCCGTAGTTCGGCGCACCGAAGCCGCCGCCGAGATTGCCGCCGGACAGGCCGCCGCCCATCATGCCGCCGAGCCCGCCGCCGTTCTCCATCATGCGACTCATCATCGGGCCCATGGTCTGCATCAGCATGGCGAAGCGGCGCTTGCCCATCTTCGCCTTCATCATCTCCAGCATTGGCGCCATCTGGGCCATCATGTCCTCGCCATCGGCACCACCACCAAAACCCGCAAGCTGCGCCTTCGCCGGCGTGCTCGCGACGGAAAACAATAGCAGCACGGCGGCCGCCTGGCAGATCACCTTGTCCGCACCTCTCATGGCATGCTCCTCGCGTGCGTGGCTCCGCCGGGAAAGCGGAGCCAACCGGACGCACGTCGCATGGTTACGGCTGGCGAGGGCGGATCGCTGTGAGAAAGGTCACGCCGCGGCGGGCGGAAAAGCCCTGTGCAACGCGATCACGGCTTCGCTGGTCTGTCCCTGAACATAGGATGCAAGCTCGTTCGGCAACATGTCGATGGTCCAGACCAGGCGGCACCGCGTCTCGTCCTCGGCGATCACCTGCACGCAGGCGCTGTAGTGCTTCAGCCGCTCGTTGTTGATCGCATAGACCAGCCGTCGTCGCGCGTCGTCGCAATCGACCAGCACCTCGCGTGCCACCGAACCGTTGGCAAAGGTGACGATGCGCGCATCGCCGTCGAGGTTGCAGGCGGTGACGAAGCCCGGCACCAGCCGCTGATGCAGCGCGCCGAAGTCGCGCACCGCGTCCCAGACGTCGCGCGCGGAGGCGGGAAGGGGAATGTCATTGTGGATGGAGGCCATGGGGATTCCTATAATGTGGAGAGGCGGGCGATAGGGCCGTCATCTCAGGTGTCATCGCCCGACTTGATCGGGCGAACCAGTATTCCAGAGATCGACGTGATAGGATCGAGAAGCCGCGGCGTACGGGATGCCCGGTCCCGGCTTCGCCAAGGCTACGCCGGGGCCTCAAGGGTGCTCGGCCGCCGAAGCTTTAGCGAAGGCGGCAAGCCGGGGCATGACGGCTTGTAGCGAGGCGCGAGCACGCTCACGCACAAACCGCCTCGACATTGTTGCCATCAGGGTCGATCAAAAACGCCGCATAATAGGTCGGGCTGTAATCCTTGCGCGGCCCGGCGCCGCCATTGTCGCGACCGCCGTTCTTCAGGCCTTCGCTGTGGAACGCCTTGACCGCGTCGTGACCCTTGGCGCGAAACGCGATATGCGCGCCGTCGGCCCTGCGTCCCTTGTTGAGGTGCAGCCACAGCGCCGGCTCGCCCGTCGGCCCGAAGCCGGCATAGCCGTCGCCGCTCGAGCACAGGACATAGCCGAGCGGCGCCAGCACTGCTGTGTAGAAGCGCGTGGCGGCATCGAGGTCGGCAACGCGCAATCCGATGTGGTCGTACATGATCGTCTCCATTGCAGAAGCGCGCCGCTTGATGGCGCGCGCCGGAGACGAACCTAGTCAGTTGAGGGCAAGCTGCTCTTGGAGAATCTTGCTCTCCGCCCGTGCTAGCTAGATCGGGTAGCGCCATTTCAAGGCGCGGCGCAGCAGCAGGATTATTATGAACAGAACAACCACGATCAACCAATAGGCCCATGGAATCGTCCCCTCGTGCCCAAGATGAGCCATGTAAAGGGAGAGGCCGAGCAACGTCATGGTGAGCGCCGCGGTTGACCAGTACAGCGGTGATCGCGCCATACCGGTTGCGGCATATTCGTCCGCCTTCTCATGCGCACGCCTCATGCGGTAGTAGGCGAAGGCGCCGATGCCGATGATCAGGATCCATTCCACGTTGCGTCTCGCGGCACGCTTCGGTCGGACTTTATCGCGGTGCACGGGAGGCGATCTATTCCGCCGCGTCTGGTCAAGGAAGGCTTAGCGCTGAGCCCCATCAGTTCACAGCCAGTCTTTCGTCGAGAATCTTGCGCTGTCCCTTCGAGGCCTGCCGGAACTTGGTCGGCGAGACGCCCGCGGCGCGATGGAAGGTGCGGACGAAGTTGGAGAGATCGCCAAAGCCGACGTCATAGGCGATGTCGGTGACCGCGGTATCGTCCTCGGTGAGCAGCCGCGCGGCGTGTCGCAGGCGCGAGCGCACCAGATATTGATGCGGGGTGACACCGAGCACGGCCGAGAACAGCCGCAGGAAATGGAACGGGCTGAGGCCGGCCTGCTTTGCTGCCTGCTCGAGGTCGAGCTCGGCATGCGAATTGTCGTCGATCCACAGCGCGGCTTCCACCGCGCGGCGGCGGTCGCGCGCAGTGGGCCGCGCCGGCTTGCGCGCCTTGCCCGAGACGACCTCAATGAAGCGGCCGGCCAGGATTTGGCCAACCTCGTCGAGGCCGAGATCGCTGTTGCCATCTGCCGCCGTCTGGGCCAGCTCGCCCAGCACCATCAGTTCGGGCAGCGGCGACGTCGCGCCGACCTGCCAGACCTCGCGGCGTCCCCCGAGCGCGTCGACCAGATCTTCACTGAGGAAAAAGGACAGGCAGACGTCGCCGCACACGTGCTCATGCGTGCAGGTGTATTCCTCGCCGGGGGCGCCGACCAGCATCGAGCCCGCCACCAGTTCGAAGAAGCCGGCGCGGCAATGGCAGCCGAAGCTGCCGGAGCGGACGTAGGCGATGGAATGGCCGGTGCGGCATTCCGCAAATGGCGTGTCCTCCGGTCCCGCATCGCAGCGAAATTCGGAGACCGTCAGCGATGGCGTCGTCAGCAGCGTGGTCGCTTCCATGCCGCCTATCTAGGTAGGCGCGCGTGGCGGGGCAACCGGCAGCAGCACCTCGAACAGCGTCTTGCTGGCGATGGGATGGGCGCCCTCGAGCGCCAGCAGCCGTCGCTTGGAGATCACGCCGGCGTAGGGCGAGAGTCGGTCGGTGTAATTGCCGGCCTCCAGCACCCGGTGGCAGGGGACGATCAGCATGTAGGGATTTTTTGCGATCGCCTGCGCCACCGAATGCGCGGCACCGGAGGCGCCAAGCGCCTTCGCAACCTCGTGATAAGTGCGCGTGTCCCCGCGCGGAATGGTGCAGGCGTATTCGTAGACGCGCCGGTTGAAGGCGGGCACGCCGCCGGCGTCCAGGCTGACGTCGGAAAAATCGGGGTCGCTGCCCTGCAGCAGGCCCACGATGCCCTCGATTGCAAGCTCGGCGTTTTTGGACGGCCGTTGCTCACGCGCCTCGGGATGGACCGCAAAAATCCGGCGGCGGGTGTCGATCTCCCGCGCCTCCGGCAATTGCACCGCGACCACGCCGGTGCTGCTCCAGACGATGCCGCAGCGCCCTATGGCCGTGTCGAAGATCGCGTAACCACGCCCCACGATGCACACGCCCCACTCAGTGCACGTCTCCCCAGACACGAAATCATAACACCGCCACAATCCGGCGCACCTGGAATCTTGCCAAACCGTTAAGAAGCGTCAGGTTGCCTGCGCCAAAGCGCTTGGCTCGCGGCGCCGTCTCGGCTAATCAGGGGGTGCGCGAAGCACGCGTGCGCGGGCGTAGTTCAATGGTAGAACGGCAGCTTCCCAAGCTGCATACGAGGGTTCGATTCCCTTCGCCCGCTCCAGCCTGTTTCAATATATTTCACAATGAGTTGTAGTGGAGCCGAGGTTCCCGACCGGGGCTGGGGGCACTCAAGTTCTACAACACTTCTACAACGCAATGCTTGCCGGTAGTGGCGGACAATGATCCGACGACGCACGCGCCAACATCGAGGCCGCGCATCAAGCCGCCCTTGGCGTCCGCATCACTGCGGCGATGTTGTCAGGCCTTATCGCCAGTGAATCTGCGGCCTCGAAACCACTAAGAGTGCCGCAAATGCTTGAACGTCGGTCGTTCGGATACGATATTTCGTCCCCAGCAGGTATTGTAAAGCCGATGGAATTGCATCTCGTCGCCGACACGAATCTTTTTTTCGAGTTCAAGCCGCTTGAGCATTTGCTTTGGAGTGAACTGGCGGCGGACCCGATCATCATCGTGTTGACCAAGCCTGTGGTCGACGAGATCGACAAGCACAAGAAGAGCACCGGCCGCACGCGGGATCGCGCGATTGATATCTTTAACCGTCTCCGCGCAATGCTGACGTCGGGTGCCACCGAGGCCGTGATCCAGGATTCGGGGCCCCGGGTCATGCTTCGGCGCATGACAAGCGTCAGGCCGGATCCCAAGCTCGAAGATCACTTGGACTACGGGAAGCCTGACGAGAAACTCGTCGGCATCGTTGCAACGTTGGCAGGGCAGGCTGCCGGCTACGACGTGAAACTCTTCACCGATGACGCAGGCGCGGCAGGAACCGCCGCCGACTTCGGAGTGCCGTTCCAACTGATCGACCCCGGCTGGCGACGGCCACCCGCGGAATCGACCGAAGCGAAGCAACTCAAGGAGGCCAAGAAGGATCTGGCGATGTACCGGTCGCTGGAGCCGAGGATCGTCATCCGCTGCGAGACCGCCGACGCGGACGGCGTCGTCACGGTCGTCGACAAGGTTGCGAAGCCCCTTGCCGAGCTAGAGGTGGACGCGCTGAGCGAGGCTCTCCGCGCGAAGCATCCAGCGCGCGCGGACTTCTCGCCGCCTCCAACGTCGACGTCAACGGACGTCTGGGGCGAGACTAAGACGATCGAATATTCGCCGCAGTCGGACGACGAGGTCGCGAACTACCGTGACGTACGCTACCCGGCCTGGATCGAAACGTGCCGTCAGTCGCTGCGGGGCCTGCATGTCGGCCGAGACGAGGCTGCCCCGCTCGTCCTGCTGCGATGGGCGATGTCGAATGACGGATCGCGTCCGGCGAAGGATGCGGCCGTGGTGTTCACATACGTCGCCAACAAGGCCCGCTTCACGTCTGGCTTTCTGGATTCGGGATTGGGTGTCGCCTTTACGGCAGGCTACGTCTGTCTGCAGATTCTTGTCGTTCTGGCTTGCATCTCGCTCATCTGCAGCAAGACGCTGGGAACCCGTATCGCTAAAGCAATCATTCTTGTCGTGATTGGGATCATGTCCGGATGGGCGTTGGCGGGCCTGCATCATGTGGTTCATGCCCCCCATGGCCAGGCGAACGTCTGGCACACGTACCTAATCCTGTATTTTCTGCCGATGATGTCGCTTGTTGCCGCCAGTGGCGTCTGCGCGGAGCTGCTGGTCGTCATTTGCGATCACCTTTATGAGAAGGTCGCAGCAAGGCGTCTTCCTGCGACGTCCGATCTGCCACCGGTAGGGGCATAGGGTCGCGCTGGACCGCTCGCGAACGCCACTGGGTGAGCACCTGCTGGAGTACAGGGAAACACTCCTGCTATCGAAAGCGAGTTAGCTCGTCACCCCTGCGACCCCGCGCATTGCGCTGTGGCTTTCGAACGGAGAAAGTTTTCGCGTTCGTTTATGATTTATTCATTTTGTGGTGCGATTGTCATGGTGCCGACATCCGAAAACTAGCTGCCTTTTGAGGCATCCATGACCGAATCGATCGAAAATGTTGCGAATTTAGACATCCAAAAACCGACATTCATGGGCTCGCCGGGAATCACCGGCGCGGACCTCCGGGCTTGGCGCAAAAAGTACGACATGACCCAGGACATGTTGCGTTTGGCTCTGGAGGTAGGGTCTCGCCAGACCATTATCACCTGGGAGAAATCAACCACGCGGCTGCCTAGGTGGGTACAGCTCGCCCTGATCGGCTTGGAGCACGCCGACGGACATCAGTTCATGACGGGGTACCGCTTCTCGGCATCGGAAGCGCGTGCAATTCGCAAAAAAGCGACGTTCTGAGGCTTGCAATGACGCCGGCCGCCCATAAGTCACTGGACAGGCCTCCCACCTACGCCCTGTCGGTGGACATCGGGGTCTGTGTCTATGATCAATGGAAACTCTGGGGTGATGCCCCGTCCAGCCGGACGCTAAAGGGCGACATGATCTCTGGTGCCGCGACAAGCACCGCGTGGTGGGCCACAGGCCACGCAAAGCGATCCCTGCAATTGCAAACAGCCCCATGGGCTGAGGGATCGTTCTTATGAAGACCATCGGTTGGGCCGCAATCATCTACAATGTCCACGACGTCCTGACGTTCTGCGCCGTTCTGCTCCTTATCGTCGGAGAATGCACCGCCACGTATATCGCGCACCGGAAACCGGAGCAGAGGTGACTACTTTTTCTTTCGGCGGTCAGCTTTTCGGTAGCGGCTACAATGTGGCTGCCACAGTGATAGATGGCGCTTGTCACCATCTGAGTGTCAGTCATGTCCCGGATCGATTGCTTCTGCCGTTCATTTTGCGTGATCGTCAGGTACGCTTCCCAGGTTTTGTCGCTCTCCTCTTTTGTCTTTGCTTCGTTCAGGGAGTGGACGAGTTCGTTTCGGACGTAGGACGCTTGCAACAGAAGGTCCCACATCGGTCTGCCGACTCCGGGAGGGTCAATATCCCTTAGCGCTTTGATCTTCTTGGACGTGAAGAAGTAATGCGCGGGGTCTTTCCCATAGGCTTCCAGCATCTCGATCAGAGATCCCTCGACAGTGACTTGGGCCTTCACCACGGCTTGCATCATGTCGTCGATGCGGGCGATGCGCTCCATGGAACGCTTGTGAGTTTCCTCAAAGAGCTTTTCCCGCTCGGTTGGCTCGGGCTCCTCGAGCATCACCCAATTCTCTTCGTCCGCCATGTCTCCCTCCCTGGTTGCGGAAACCATGGCATAACTTGGGAGGTAGTTCTATGTCCGGCGGCCCCGCAGGTTTAGTCCTGCTACGGACGGAGACTTGCCTGCCGTGACTGCCGACCACTGAAGGGGATTAGACCCAGTGAGAGGTACCGAGAAGCGCGCGTGCTCGACGTGCTTCTGAACGCCAAGGCCGACTGGCGAACAGTCAGTATTCCCCCCGACAGATTTCACCAATCTCTGTATCACCGCGCCATCTTCACCTTGCAGAACTCGTTTCACTGGGACGTGCAAGCGAGCGACTTCAGCGACGCATTTTCTTCCGCGACAGTTACACGACGCGGATATGCTGCCAAGTATCCGAAAGTAATGCATCCACCGCTTCATCGAATTCTGATGCAATCCAGACATTGCCCGGTGACTTAGGATAGCGATCCTGCAGTTCGCGGCCAAGCAAAACCTCAGCCGCGCGCAACTCCCGATCCAGAATCGGCGGCGTGGGCGGGAGATCAAGCGACACCTGAAAGTCCTCAGTTTGTGGCTGCCGACGTCCTCTCTTCTTCGCCACACCAGGACGAGCAGCCGCACGGACGTATGCGCCAGCTTCCCTCGTCCGCAGCTTGATGCGCGACCGCGCCGCCATCGGTCTAGAGCTCATAGCTGAGCTCCCGTCGATGATGCCGGTCCTTCTGCGTCTGCCGCTCGAATGGTCGCGAACTCTCAATGACGTCGAGCGTGGAAATCTTCGGCGAGGCGCGCGCGAGCCGTTCGGCCAGCCAGTTTTGACGCTGGTTAGCCGAAAAGACCAAATCATCGCGCTGCTGATCGAAGGGCAGTTCGGAGGCGAGGCGGCGATCGATACTCTTGGCGTCGACCACGAGCGTCGTCCGCTCCCGCGCACGGCTTGCCGCCACGTAAACGTCATGGCGATTGTAGCTGTGATCCAGATACACGACCGCATGATCGACCGTGAGGCCCTGGCAGCCGTAGACTGTCGAAGCATAGGCCCAGCCAAGCCGGGGACGTCCCTGCGCGTCGGCAAGCCGCGCTGCATCGAAGGCAATCCGCTGCCCTCCGATGTCGGCCTCGATGAGAATCCGATTGGCGCTGCTGAAGGGCCCGGCGGACTCACTGACTGTAATGATGGTCGCCGTGGAGCCGTTGACGACGCCAAGTTCGTCATCGCGAACGAGGAATCTGATCTTGTCCCCGGCCCCCAGCTCGATCTGGGTCGAGTGACCGGATGGAGTCGCCGCGGTGAAGCTGACCTCGGTGCCCTTGATGATGCCGCTGTTCTTGAGGCGCTCGCGCGCCGCCTGCGAGATCGCGGCAACGGCCGCGTTGGACTTGGCAACAATCAGGACCGAGGCACCGGGATCGCGTGCATGGACTTGCTCCGCCGAATTCAGCACCTCCGTGATGGCCGCCTTGGCGCCGTCCGCCTCGACCAAGAGGCCCCGATCTGCGAACGCCTCGAGCCCGCGCGCTGCCTGCCCGGTGCCGAAGTCTGTGATGGCCTCCCGCGCCCACACCTCGCGCTGGCGAACAATGATGTTGACGCGGGCAGCTTCAACGGCGCGCGCCACCAGATCAAAGCCAGGGCCGGCGCCGATGGCCTGGAGCTGACGCCGATCCCCCACGAGAACGATCTTGGCGCCGGCCTTGGTGACGGCGCCGAGCAGCGCGTGCATGTCGCGCGAGGAGAGCAGGCCGGCCTCGTCGGCAATCAGAACCGTGTGCTCGTCAAGAACCTTCTCGCCGGCTTTGAGCCGCGCGATCCAGGAGGCCGTCGCCCGCGCCTCGATTCGGAGGTCATCCCGGAGCATGTTGGCGATACGCCACGCGGATGCGGCGCCGATCACCCGGCATCCGGTTTTGGCGTATCCCTCCACGACTGGCGCCAGGAGCGTCGACTTGCCCACTCCAGGGGCGCCTTCGACGATAGCGACCGCCGAGTTTGTGGTTGCGGCGAGCGCCGCCTCTGTCTGCTCAGCTGTGAGCCCGCAAGCCCGGCAACGATCCGTTACCGACTTCGGATCGATGGCGAGCCATGGCTTGTTCGCGAGACGTTGCGCCTGTTCGACGACGTCCCGCTCGATCGCGAGCATTTCCGGAGTGGAGTAGCAGGGCAGGCCAAGCGCATCACGGCCGATCTCGAGAACGGCGCCCTGGCTCAGCAGGCGATCGAGCTCGACATCCGCGCGCTCGACCGGCAGGCCGGTGCCGACAAGGGCCATTGCGACCGAGCGCAAGAGTTCCCGTCGCTCGATGACGCTCTCTCGCTCGGTGAGGTTGGCTGGCAACGCGGCCAATCGCTCGGAGAGCAATCGTTCCCCGGCCTCCTGATCAGCCGTGTTTGATTGGTCGCGCAAGCTTTCGGCGAACGCGCCTGTCTCGATACCCAGCGATCGCGCGGCATCACGCCAGACGTCCTCCCGTCCGACGCTTTCCCTCTCACGCTTGCTGCTTCGCGTCGCCTTGGCGATGGCGGCCGCCAGCGCAGTCGCTTGGCCGCTTGTGACGCCATGTTCGGCGAGCTCGTCCTCGATCTCCTGCCGTCGCGCGCTGAAATACTTAATCGTTGCATCATCGACGCCGGCAATTTCAAAGACGCCGTTTTTGCCAATGCGGTCGATCGCAAATCCGATCTTCTCAAGCTCATGCGCCAGCGCGGCATGATATGTTGCGCCGGCCGCCATCTTGAAGTCGCGAATGAGTTTCGAATGCAGCCCGCCGACTGTATGATCGCTTTGACGTGTCGCGATGTTCAGGCACACGCAATGTGTATGCAGATTCGGATCCGCGAACACGCGTCCGTCGCTGTGCTGAGCTTTTCGGCTTTCCCCGTGCTGGAACGTAGCGGAAGTCAACGCAACTTTTTCCAGGAACGCGCCATTGAATCCGCGGCGCGCCCAGGTTGCCTCGCGTTCCAGCACGCCGAGCGTCGCGCGAACGGCGTTCTGCTGGGCCGCTTCGACCAGGCATTTTGTCTCGTGCGATCCAAGACCCCAAACCAAGCTGACCGAGCGTGGCGCGCTCAGCGTGACGTCGAAGGCCGGCGTGCGATCTCTGTGTCGGCGAACCTGGTCGAGCAGCGACACGCCGTTTTCATCGAGCGCATGGTAGAGGCGTTCGAAGGTGGCGCGGTCGACGGGCGAGCGATCGACTACAGCAAAGTCACGAGCAGGCGCGTACCAGATCCCCGCCGGCTCTCCACTGCCGGCGTAATACTCAGTCTCACGCTGGCGCGTGTAGTAGGCGCTCGCCGCTGCTGGATTCCAGGTCGCAACCACGAAGAAAGGCCCCCGTTTGGAGGCCTTCCAATTACACCCGAGTAGGCTGACAAATTTCGGGAACGAAGCTTGAAGCCAGATTCCTCGGCTATTATTATCGACGGCGGCGCCAAATGGTGACCGGCCAGGTCAGGAGCGCCGGATTGCCGATGCCGACCGCGATCGCCTTTACGGTGTTGCCGAACACGCCGAGCTCATAGGCCAAGCGCTCGGCGCGAACGATGGGTACCTCCTTCCTCACGCTCGCCTTGCTCTGCGAGGTCGTCGTGCCCTGCGGACCGCTCGTTGCGGTCGTGGTAGTTTCCTCCACTTCGACAGTCCGCTTGCCAATCATTTCCTCGGAGAACTGCACGGTGCCTCCGTCAAGGTTCTGCTGGCAGACGATCTTGGTGCGGAACCGACGCAAGATACTGGTTGCGAGTTTTTCGCCATAGCGCTCCTGGAGCTGCTCTATCTCATGCAGGGCGGCAGCCAGGACACCCACACCCTTGTTTCTTCCGAGATCGACCAGGTCCGGGAAACGGCGCAATCGGCCAAGCGAGGCCAGCTCATCGAGGCAGAGGAAGATGCGGCGCGTTTGCGAGTTCGGAAACGACTCGTCGTTCACGTGGGCCGCGATGGTGTCGACGATGGCGCCAATCCAAGCCGCGGAGAGTTCGGGATAGCGGCCAGAGCGCTGCACCACGACCGTTCGCGGCTGGGCGGGATTGGATCCGTCCAGCCATTCCCGAAACGAGAACTGCCGGTTTGCGGGAAAATCGCGCCAGTTGTCCGCGAGCGGCCGGAGGAACCGCAGCACGGCGGCACGCAGCGACAGGAAAAAGCTCACGGTCGTCCGCGACAATCCGCCGGTCTCGGGATCGACCTCGATCAGCTCGGCTGCTGGCGGATAGACGGCCTGCAACTGCGTCTTGAGCTCCACCGGATCTGACAGCGCCGCCTCATAGAACTCGGGCATGCCCCACGCGGTCCCGTGACCACTCTGGCAGAGCACCGCGCATCCGGCGAGCAGGGTACCGCTGCCGGATTCCCAGATGCTTTCATCGGTATGCGGGGCGAGCAGCGCACCGAAGGCTTCGGCGTCGCTCTTGCTCAGCACGTCACGCCCGACTGCCCAGGCGTAGCCGCCCGACCGGTGCCCGTGCAGCGCCGCGAAGGCAGCATCAGGCAGCGGGAGGCCGCTTAGAATCTCCCCGGTGGTGTCGTGGATGAGGAGGCGAACATTACGGTTGGGCCATCGGTACATCGCGGCAAGAATCTCTTGCAATAGATGCAAGATGATTCGTGTCTTCGCCGATCCAGGAGCCCCCAGAAGCAGCACGCCGCGAATCTCGCGCAGCCGCGACAGAATCACCCCGGGCCCCAGCGCAATCCCGAGGCCTTTCTGCTGATCCTCTTGCGCCATGAACGCCGAAGCGCCTCTCCTGGCAGCGCCTCCTTGCTGCAGTTCCAGCCCTTCATAGTGCCTGCGCGTATCGATGATAGCGGCGTCGCGCATCATGATGCGCGAGGCCGTCAACCAGGCCGCGAGCCAGGCGAGCAAGCAGCCGCCGATGCGGATGTAGAACTCGAACACCATGTTGGTCGCGATCGGAATGCGCCAGGCGGTTGCGAAAGCTGCAAGCGCATGAGTGCAGGCCGGAATGACCGTCGGCCATTCGGCCAGTACGCCGGAGTACGACGCGCTCAAGGCGTCCCACAGCAGCGGACCGGACCCGGTCCACGGCGCGTCGGCGTACCAGCCGATCGGCGGAACGACCCAAAACGCCACCCACACCGCCATCACCAGCATGGCCACGCCGACAGGGAAGCGCACGCGCTTGGTCGCTTGCAAATCACGCTTTTCGTAGGTAGCGAGCTTCATGTCAGTCTCCTAATTGAGTTGGCCACGATGCCGCCACACGACGAGCGTCGTCTGGGCGGGGATGTAGGCCGGGCCGATGTGTTGGTTGGCCTGCCGCAGCTCCGCCTCAGGCATCTCGAGCAGGCTCGCGGCGCGATCCCACGCCATGTCTCGCATTGGCACGTAGGTACAGCCATCGACCCAGCCGCTGAGCCGCTGGCAGGGCGGCCAGGTCGAGGCTTGCACGCTGCGGACCGGCGGGGTGCGGTAGTGCCACCAATCGAGGGCGGGGCCGACCGCGAGGCTCACGAAGAGTACGAGGAGCCCCGTCAACACGCCGAGCATCGCTGCTCGCGCAGCCGTCGGGATCGCGATCCAGCGGAGACCTGTCCAGGAAGTAGGCTTACCCACCGACACCGCCTGCGGCTCCGGCAACCGATGCTCCGGTGCGACGTAGCGAACGATCTCGGCATACTGCCGATCAGTGAGTCCTTGCAGTTCTGGGCGCGGGAGGCGAACGAGCTGTTCGGGCGTCATCGCCTTCAGCCGGTCCATACGCGCCAACTGCTCCGCACTCTGCTGCGCGCGCAGGGTGCTCACATCCTTCAGGAATGCCTTGAGCCGCTCAGCCATGTCCGCCCCCGAGGAACGGGAGGATGCGCGTCAGTTCTTTGTGAATCTTTCCGCTCCAGTCCGCAACGTCGTTCACGAAGCGCTTCGCGTACGACAGCGGCTGTCTCGTCCGCATCATGGCCTCGCGGAAGTGGTCGTGGCGCCAGGACATGATCACCGGCGGCGACTCACCCAGCATCTCCAACAGGCGTCGCGACTGAGGCCTCAGCCGCGGCAGGCGGATGTGGGTATAAGTGTCGAGGAGGCGGTCAACACCTTTGGCCAATTCGTCCGGCATGTCGTGCGAGGCCTTCTGCGGGCAGCCGTCGCGCTCATTGAGGACGATCACGATTTGAGCGGAGGGCAGGATGCGCTCGAGCCTCGCCGCTTGTCCGAGCACCTGACGCACTGACTCCGCCGTGGCGACCATGACCAGGAAGACCACCACGTTCAGACCGAGCGCCGAGATGTCGTCGTCGACGTCGACCTCCGCGATGAACGCGTTCGCGAGCTCGGTCAGCGCGCCCCCCACCTCGAGCAACACCGACGTATTCGTCTGCGGCATGGTCGTGAGGGCCTCATGGAAGGGGGCGAAGACGGGCAGAAGGTCGCGCTCGCCATCGGCATCCGCGTCGAGCCTAGCGGCATGCAGGCTCTGGACCTCGGGGCCCAGAAATCTCTGGAGCTTGCCCTGCTCGTCGAGCTCGAAGACTTTCAGCGTGAGGTCGACGAGCGAGAACGCCATCGCGAGGAGGATCGCGAGCAGCGACTTCCCGACGCCGCCCACGTCGCCGTCGACAATGCACGTGACGGGCGGGGCGAGCTTCTTTACGGGGTGGGTCGGCGATTTGGTCTTGGCCATGTGGCTCCCTCTTCGTTTGACGGGAGCCGAAACGCGAAGGGCCCCGCCGATTGCGGAGCCCTTCTATTAAGGCCAGTTCGGCCTAAGGATTTCGGGAACGAAGATCGTTACGAAAATACTTGCGCTACAATGCCTTATTGATCCAGAACTCGCGGCCATCCGCCTCCGCAACGGTGAAAAACTCTTCCCAAGGCGCCCGCGCCCTCACCCGGAGAGCGAGATCCCGGAGCGCGCGGGCCGCCTCAGTCTCCGCATCGACGCCGTCGCTTGCATCCGCCAGCGACATGAAGCGCTTCAGCCGTTTGATGTGCTTCGGCTCGAACATGACGCCGACGCCGCGTTCGACGCGGCCCAGGAGCATCGCGCAATCGAGTTCGCTTTTGTAGAAGATAACGTTGGCATAGATGGAGGACGGGTTGAGGTCCATCGCCGCGGCCGCCAGCATCAGCTGCGGCAGCGACGGCCCGCCCTCCTTGTTGTGCGCGAGCTCCTGATGCTGGGCCGTCGCACGCTCGCGCAGAAACTTCGCCTGCATCTCATGCTGCTCCTGCGCATTCGCCTTCACGAATTCGCCGCTCTCCATCACCTTGCGGAGCTCGGCGGACATCGCGTGCTGAGCCTTCAGGAGCTGCTCAGCCTTGGCGTAGACCGCGTAAGAGGTGCGCACGAGTTCGAGCTGCTCCTCCTTCACGAACGCCCGCTTGGCGCCATTGCGCAACCCTTCCAGCACGCCAGCATAGACCGACTTCATGGCCTGATGTGCGGTCAACCCCGGATACCAAGCCTCCACACGCCTCTGGCCAGCATCGAAGCAGTTCCTCGCCGACAAGTTCCTGAGCAGCGGCTGCAGGGTCTCGAAGATCTCGCCCCGCCGCGTTTCGGTGGCCATCTTGCGGCCTTCCTGACGATCGTCGCAGGCCCGCAGCCGCTCGGTCACCATCGTCACAGTCACGTACAGTCCATCACGGGCGCGCTCCTCCAGTCCTGCCACGTCCTGTCCACCATGCGGACGCTCGGGGGTCTCGTGGAGCTTGGTAACCTCCATCAGAACGAACTCACCAGCGATGAACCTGTCCCGGTCCCGGCAGAGCGGCAGGACTGCATCGAGTTCGGCAGCTTTGGTCGGGACGATCAGGAGGTCATCGTCGCAATCCTCCCGAAGCCGCTCCAGCAGGCGCTGGTTCGGCATGGGAATGCCGCGAGGGTGCCGCTCGATGTTGATGAGGAGGAATGGGCACGGGTTGCGACTGAGGTCGTCGAACGCCTCCTTGGGCGTAACGAGGCGAATGCGCAGGTCGGTGTCGGGCATGTTTGATCTCCGAATATGAATGGACGTCCCGACCATGGCCCATTGGAGGGCAAGAAATTTCGGGAACGAAGCTTGTTGCCGGCATGGAAGCACGATTACTGCTCAGACGACCTGGATACCGACGCCTCGAAAGCATGCGTTCGCAGCCAGAAATTCCTCCAGAGCCCGGCGGCGCTCCTTGACCGGGTACGTCCAAACAGCCTCGTCGAGCCGCTCGCTCAACCAGCGCCATCTCGGCGGCTGCAGCATGCAGCTCGGGATCACATGGTGGTCCCCGAGCAGAAAACGCTCGCTGCGACAATAGTTGAGGCACCGCTCAAAATTCGTCGCGATGCAGGCGGTAAGAGCGCCGACGCGTGCAAGGTGGTCGCGCTTCCAGCGAGCGATAATCTCTTCCGCTGGAGCTAGGCCAAATACCGCCTGGTAGGCGGCGACGTCACCCTGCGCTCGTCGCGGTCTTCCATTTCCGCAGAAATAAAACTCTGCAAGCAGACCAGCAGACGCCGCGAACGACCACCGCGCGCGATCTGACCTAAGTTGTTCCGCAGACTCGTCATCCGGCACGAAACCGGCGGCTGCGCGTTCCGAGCTCGCGTGAATGATGAGATGGCCCCTAACCATGCCGCTCGCGTTCGCGGCGGCGTAGTGGGCAACCTCATGGAGGATCGCTCCGAGCCGACCGTCGAGAAAAGCGTCGGCCAGCTCGGGACGGCGAAGCAAAAGGTCGCGGTCAAGCCGTATCACGGACTCGTCAGACAACGTCGCCATTCGCATTGAGGTTAGTGGACGCGGTCCGCCGGCGCGGAGCCGAGCGGCGTATGCACGTTGAAGGAAAGACAGCCGAGCGCCAGCACCGCGTTGCCCATGTCCCGCGCGTCCGGACGTTCGCGGATCTCAAGCTCGAGGCTCTGTCCATCGCGCGAGCAGTAGAGCTGGCCGACGACGCGGCGACGGATCAGAAGGACGAGCCGCGGCTGCGTGAAGAAGCCGTCCACGACCTGAAACCCTTCCAGCCGGAGCTTGCCGCGACGCGATGCCCTTACGATCTTTGACGCCAGCGCCGGCGGATCGATGACCATATGGAGCGGCAGCGTGAAAGCCGCGGTGAGATCCGGGTTGGACACGTCGACCGTGACGGTGTACCGCACAGCGCCGCCGGACATCACGCCGAGCTTCGACGCAACGTCGGCGTTGTCCACGAGAAAGCTCGTCGTTGCCTGGAGATCCATGGCTGCCGATTCCATGAAGACGGCAGCGGGGATAAAGTCGTTGTCGGTGTCGATCGTAGACATTTCTGTACTCCTTAACTACATCTACATTTCCTTGTTCGCGGCGGTCAGGGCCATACGCATGACGGCGTCCGCATCGTGCGGCATGATTCCGAGCACACGAAAATTGCCGCTGCCATCGTGCGTGAAGTCGACCACGGCGAGCTTCAACCCGACGTGGCCCGGCGTGATCGGCGTGGCGGGGACCATCGGCGCCCTCTCGGGCTCCTTCCTCGGATCAACCAAGAACTGCCAAACACGCTGCAGATGCTCATTCCGCTCCGACTTGGTCCGTTCCCGCATGATGCGGCGGTACTCGCGACAGGCCTTTTCGATCGGGTGGCGCTTCAGCCAGTCAGGAAACGCTTCAGACGCCACCTGCTGGTGGACCGCAAGAGCCGCGACTTGCGCATACTTGCACACCCGGTCGCGCAACCAGGGATGCGCGGTCCGGGTGAACGCCCGGAAGATCGGGTAGCACTCGTTCTTCGTGCTACCGTGGACCTTGATCTGACGCTCAGCCAAGAACTGTGCCTGAGAGCCGGCGGCGGAGATCGCGCAGTAAGCGGTGTAGATCAGCGCCACCGTCTTCTCGGTTGGCACCTTCCGGCCGACTTTCTCGAGCTGATCACGCAAGACCTCGTTGCAGGACTCGACCGCGCGGTCCGCTTCCGCAATCATCGATTTTGCTGATTGAGCAACGTTTTCCGTGTTGCCTCCGTCAGGATCGATATCGTCCGCGTCAAAGCGGTCACGGGCGTGCTGGACAGAGTCGGTGAAATCCATGATCCTTCCTCCTATCTGCTTGCGAGCTACTCGAGCTCTTCGTCGCGCTGCCGGCGCAAATACTTGAAAAACTCTTCCGAAGTTTCGAACGTCGTGCACTTGGCAGTCAGGAGCTTGTCGACATCCATTGCGATGCCGAAGCGGACCCTCTTTGCGATTTCCTCGACGGTCGACACCACGTCGGTCATGCGCGGACGTTCGGGGCCGACCAGAAGCCCACATCCTGCGAAGGTGCGCCTGCCCAGCGCGAAGAACGCGGGATTGCGCTTAAGCAGCGCTTCGTCATCGACGTAGAGCACGTCGCCGGTCCTGAGTTCGGTGCCCCAAGCGATGTTGCCCCCGACTGCCGCTTGGAGCGAAGCCAAACGGTGGTCGACACCATGGGCCTCGACAACACGGCGAAACGGGTCGATCAGGATCGCCCGCAGCGGTGCGCTCAACTGAGGCCCGATCTTCGCAATTTTCGTCGAATTTGATGCCATGCTTTTGCTCTAAGTTCGATGGTTTCAGGCACAGACGTTCCGGGAGCGACGCTGCTGCACCGGTACTTGTTGCTTAGAGGTGAGCGGCTGGCGGGTCTAACCCACGACGTGGACTTGACAGGTCGGCAAAACTCTGCCGCCGGCCCGAGCAAATGGAGTGAGACTGTGGGAACGAAACTTCCGCTGTATGGATACATTGACCCGACCGCGACTGGAAAACGGGGAAAGGCAAGGCGCGCGAAGGACATCGGACTCGTCCAGAAGTTCCTCGACTACATGAATCGGCCAGACGTACAGCAGCATCGTGCGGACTTGATACTGGAGGGCTTCAATATGGGCGTCGATCCCTGGACTCATGGTGTCCACGACGAAGTCAACTCGAAGACGCGGCCGGAGCTCGAAGAGCTGATAAACCGAATCCAAGGTAAAGGGACTATTGTCGTCCCCACGGTGCACGATCTTTGCGAGAACAATAGCGAGGAGGCTGTAGATCTCGTCGAACGGATTCTTGTCGATAAGATTACCGTTCTAGCCATGAAAGATGAAATCTTCCCGCTAGATCACTTCATGTGCGATCCGCACGAGGACTCGGCCGTCTTCCAAGCAATGTCCTCGAATGTGCTTGAGGTCCGAAGGATGCTGGAGCGGTTTATTGGGAATCGTGAGAACATGAACTCCAACGACAAGGGAGCTCTCGCGCCGCCTAAGCGAGTTGGTTTGGCGGCGCCTTGAGCGCCGAAATCCGATGAAGCGGGGCGCCATCTACCGGCCCACGATAGTGCGTGCTGACGAAAATCACTTTACGATGTTCGGACCTGGGTCCGTAGGGCTGCATCTTGAAGTGGCCGCTCACCGAGATCCGCCGGGTGAGCTCCCACCCATCCGGCTCTCCACCCTCCGTCCTGCCGAACTTGTTCGCGGGAGCCTTGAGACGTTCGACTTGAAACAGCGTAAAGCGCTTCCATCCGCGACGCGCGCTCCGGTCCATCCGGCATCGCATCGTGTCGGCGCCCGCTCGCAGTCTTTCGCGATCACGGGGCACCGCCACCACCGAATACGCCAAGGCCAACCAGATGAGGCTCTCGACCTTGGGCGTCAAATCGTCGGGATCCCAGTTCACGTCCGCGAGCTCGCCCAGGAACGACGCAGCGAATTCGTCGCAGCACACGGGCCCGTATCCCGCGGTCCACTTGACCGTTCCGAGCGCGACCCGCCCGACGGGACCGAGCTTGACAAAGATGCGGAGCCGATCCGTGTCGGACGGCGCCCATCCCTCGCTGGGCTCTGGTTCGTCGTCTCTCGGAATCCGCGTCACAAGGATTGCCTTGACGTGCAGCATCGGACCAAGGCGGATCGCCTTATCGGCGATATCGATATAGGCGGAGATACGCTCTTTGAGCAGTTGATCGGCCGTGCGCACGACCTCGGGAGAGGCGGCAGCATTCTCGAAAAGGGCGACCAGGTCGGCTCCGATTGCGCAAGCGTAAGGGCCAGCACCTTTCAGCTCGTCGGGCCGACGAAAGAATGGCCACAGTGCCGCGGCCGCTTCGTACGTTTCATCGCAGGGAATTCCAAGTTCGGCAGATGCGAACAAGCGATCCGCGGCCCCATCCGTCATCTCTCGAACGATCTGGTAGTCGCTGGTGTTGTCCGTAATCCCGGACACCCTGTTTGCAAGCGCCATCCTCAGATTGCGCCCCGTATGCGCGGTATATTCGTCTAACCAGGTGAGCATCGCTTTTGTCCGCCGTTGACTGACGCAGACAATTCGAAGACCTGCTGTAGGTCACCCCGACGTCGTAGGCTTGACAAGCGCTAGAAAGGATGCCTAGCGCTTGGGGTTGAGCAGATTGCTCACAAGGTTGGTGTTGTTACGGCCCAAGGAGCGAAAGTACATCATCATCACCCGGCTCCAGTCGCCATTGCTCGAACGGAGAAACTATACCCTTACGGCGGCATCGCGCCTCGATGGCACCGATGCAGGTCAGAACAAGGTCGTAGGCCGCGCGAAATTCGTAGCCCTGCCTTAACGGCAGATACCGATACCAGTTCAAGAAAACGCGCAAGGCGGCTGCGCATTCGGTCGTCGTATGATCGATATACTGCTTGATATCTGTGAAGATGGCTGCGGATCGCAGAACCTCTTGCGATAACTTAGGCTGGTTGAGTGCCCGTTCAACTCGGGTGGATAACTCTCGCAGGCAAGCTCTTATCTGAAAATCAATTGGATCAAACTTCGGGGGGCAATCTTCGAATATCCGGATATCGTAGATCGGATGGCGAGCTGCGGCTCTTAGGATGCCGTCAGTTCTTCCTTCAATCGCTGCAGCATTTATGTCCGATGTAGTGATCCCGTTCTCGTCGGCTGACGAAACTGGATTGAGCGGCAGCGCCGAGCCGAATGCTGCACCAGAGTTCGCTATTTCTCCGAATAGGTGAGAAGGCGCGCCCTGGAGATCGCGAGGTGTAACCCAGATTGGTTCTCCGCCGCGGATGAACAGATGCTCGCCATCAACCACTATCAAATGTTGTGCTGCACCTGCAGCCATCGTTTGCATTTCCTGCTCTGTTGATCCGACAATTCGCCCGACAAAGAAGGGGTCGAAATCATTAATGGCCTTTCCTGCCCAGAGCACATCGATGCTGATCGCTTCAAGAGCCGCCGGGATGCCGTTCTCTAAAGCGTCAAAGAAGAACTGCTTGTTCCAGAACGGAGGTCGAAACACGATCGGCCACCAGAGCGCGCCATCGAACCGAAATATCTCAGTGACCAAGCGGCTCCTTGCGCTCCCTCGTTCGATCCTGAAAGCTGGCTTCATGACCGATTTTGACACCGATTGGAGCGCAATTGTTTCCGTTCCCGGACACCAGCGCGTGCGAACTTTGCGGTACCCCCGCGGGATATAGCTGAGCTCATACGCGAAGAAGACGTTCACCAAGGGGGCGCCAATATTGTCCATCGAGAACACTCCGCGTGGCGGGCTAATCCGCTTTGCCGTACCAATGCTCGACGCACGGGCGCAGTCGTTCGCTTTCTCCATTGTAATCTACACTACGCGAATAAACGATCTCTTGCCTGTCACGGCTGGCGACTGCCTCGCTTCGATTGGCAGTATTCGCCCCTCCTTCGCTAGTTACTTTGGTTGATTGATCCCTAACGTGTCCCTACCGCTGTTCGAGCGTCGAGGCGCGATGGACAACGAACGCTGCTATCGCCGCTCGATCGTACAGGCCAAGGGAGATGCATGGATGCGCAGCATCCTACCTCGATGTTGCTCGACTGCAATCGGTCGAAATTGGTGTATTCGCTTCATTTGATCGGAGGCTTCGTCGGGCAGCAAGTTGCCCGACAATCTGAGGAAAGCAGAATGACAACTTGGTTAGACTGTTTCGTATTGGATGCTGGTCGGGAAGTGATGGCCGCTCTCCGGGCCCGAGGTCGGGGCGGCTCACCTGAAGCGAAGAACCCACTGCTTGCAATGATAGCGACAACGAATCGGGCGGCTATCATCCGTGCGCAGTCTCCCGGCGGGGTCGATATCAATACCGAGTTCGATGCAATGATCGCGCGCTGGTTTCTCGATCAAGGTGGGCATTGTGACCGACACGTCGCGGCGTTCCAATTCGGAAAAGAGGCTCTCGGCCGCTTGGTCAAGCTTCGGGTTACGAGAGAAATGGCCGGCAAGGCCGAGATGTTTAAGGCTGGCTACCTTGCCGTGTATCTAGACTTTGTTGACCAGGCATTGATGATTGGAGAAACCCTCGAGGTGTCAGCCATCGCGCTTTTGACGCAGACGAGCCCCGACGGACAGCTCGGGGCGCCGCGTGTCTTCGCGGTCGTGTCGCCGCCTGGTGAATTCTCCCGTCGGATTCTGACCTGGATGTGGGGTTCACCCGATGAGGTCCTCGCCACCGATGCGTTGCCACCGCTAGGAGGTCCACCTAATCAGGAGCCGGTAAGCGCGGATCTTTTGCGAGCCGCCGGCACAACATTCCTCGAACTCGCGCGGACACTTCAGCGGATCGTTGTTGTCGCCTCCTGGCATGCGGCTTGCGAGCATGACCGCGGCTTTGCAAATCATCTGCGAAAAGTCGATATCAGTACGGCGGAGGATCTCCAAGACGCTGATGAGTTTCTTCCCCCGGGCTCGACGTTCTTCAATGTACCGCGGCTGCCTCCCATCTGCCGACCAACCCGGATGGCTAAGTCCGGCCCTGCGCACAAGCTACGGACTTATCCCGCAATTCTCATCGACCCATATCACCGGAACGTAAAAGCAATCGAGGTCACTACTAGATTGGAGTCGCTGCAAGGTGCGATCGGCGGCTGCATTCAATTGGCGGCCGAATTTTCGGATGGAGATATTCTCTATGTCGACGAAGAAGGATTGTTCACACATCGATTATTCTTCGAGATCGACGGCCAGAGCTTTCCGGGGCGCGGACTGATTGTTGGTTCGGAATATGAGACAGCCCCCGTGAACTGTCGCATCGAGGACGTCATTCGACGCGTCAAATTCAGCGAGCCGGATCGGAGATTGGGGACCAATCGCGTTCTGGTGTTCCGGCGTGACGTCGAAGGATTTCGGATCAGTATTCCATCCTGGACCGCTCAAGCCGGCCTGAGAGGCTAATGGCGATCGCACCATACATTTACGACAGCGAGCGCCCGCGCTTTCCGCCTATCATGCTGCGACGGGTTCGGGATTTGCATTGTCTCCACGATCCGCCTGAAGGCAGCGCCAAGCGGGCGCTCTTGCTGCGTTTTCGCGGAGTCGCGAGTGCCTCCAACCTCGTTCGGCGCTGGTTGGTTCCCGCAGGAGTGCATGCGGATTTGAAATTGGCCAAGGTTCTATGAGGCGCCCGAAAGACCCGCGCCGTCACAGAGTTAGGGCTTGGCTGGAATTTCCGTGACGGGTTGAGAGCCGAGAGAAGAGTCTCGCGGCGCCCGTCATGGAGATATCCCATGACCCAACTGAATGTTCTGGATGTCGCGCGCGGCGAGCGCGGCGGCTATCGGGTGGATGTGAGCCGTGGTGAGCGCGTCGGCCCCGTCGCTTCAGAGTGGTTTTCCCGGCCGGCGGACGAGCGCTACCTTTCGCTCACCGAGCTCCACGCCGCCGTGCGCGGCCGCGCCGAGCGGAGTCGGACCCGGACCGTCGAGAGCGCGGCGATCCGGGTGGAGGCGAATCGCCACGAGTCCGAGCGGCTGATGCTGACGCTGCCGGGCGAGGCCGCGCCTCTTGCTCCAACTCACTGGAGCTTCGGTCAGCTCGCATCGATGGTCGGCGCCCCGTCCACCTACTTGCGCCAGCTCCCGGCGCCGCTCGCAGCCATCAATTTGCAGTATGGTCTGACCTCAAATCGCGCGGAGCAAATCAAGACACTTGAGGTCGAGGATGGACGCGTCGAACTACGCGCTGTCACAAGCCCGGACTATGGGCGCATCTTCGACCACGAACTCGTCGACGCCGTGCAGCGGATTGCCGGCAACGGCACTGGCGACACCCGCTGGAAAGTGCCTGGCGTGCTCGACTGGTCTACTGGCATCTACAATCCGCGGGTTGACATCACGAAAGCCACGACGACGTTGTACGCATCAGATCGTGACGTCTTCCTGTTCCTGGTCGACGACCTCAATCCGATCGAGGCGGGCAAGCTGCCGGACGGCGCGCCCGACCTCTACTTCCGCGGTTTCTATTGCTGGAATTCCGAGGTCGGCGCCAAGACGCTTGGGATCGCGAGCTTCTATCTCCGCGCCGTGTGCCAGAATCGCAATCTCTGGGGTGTGGAGGATTTCGAGGAGATCACCATCCGCCACTCCAAATACGCAGCGTCACGGTTCACGCACGAGGCGGCGCCGGCGCTCACGCGCTTCGCCAACTCCTCGCCGGCGCCGTTCATCAATGGCATCAGGGCGGCGCGGGAGCGGATTGTTGCGTGCACGGATGAGGAGCGCACCGAGTTTCTGCGCAAGCGTGGATTCGGCAAGTCGGAGACGGCTAAGATCATCGAGACGGTACTCGCCGAGGAAGGCCGCAAGCCTGAGAGCATCTTCGACTTCGTCCAAGGCATCACCGCCGTGGCGCGCGACAAGCCGTGCCAGGACGCCCGGTTGGATCTCGAGGCGAAGGCCAAAAAGTTGCTCGATCGGGCTAACTGAGGCCGTTCGCGCCGCGCCGATGGAGCGCGCGTGACGAGCCTCAGCTCTCGGTTTCTCCGGCTGGCGCCGCCCTTCAGAGTTGGAGGGCGGCGCTTCGCTTCGTGACGGGCCAGAAGGTCGAGAGAGGTTCTCGACCGACCGTCGCGGAGAGACTTCAATGGCTAAATCTGTTCGGAAGATCGTCCTGAGCCAGTCACGCGATATTCCTTTCAACCGGCTGGTGCTGAGCCAGTCCAATGTCCGCCGTATCAAGGCGGGCGTCTCGATCGAGGAGCTCGCGCAGGACATCGCGCGGCGAACGCTGCTCCAGAGCCTCACCGTCCGCCCGGTTCTCGACGAGGGCGGCGCCGAAACCGGCGTGTTCGAGGTCCCGGCCGGCGGGCGGCGCTATCGCGCGCTCGAGCTTTTGGTCAAGCAGAAGCGGCTCGCGCGCAACGCACCGGTCCCGTGCGTCATCCGGACCGATGGCCTCGCCGAGGAGGATTCGCTCGCGGAGAACGTCCAGCGTGCGCCGCTTCACCCCCTTGACCAGTTCCGCGCGTTCCGCGACATGAGTGAGAAGGGCATGAGCGAGGACGAGATCGCCGCTGCCTTCTTTGTCAGCGTCCAGGTCGTCAAGCAACGGCTCCGGCTCGCCGCCGTCTCGCCAGCGCTGCTCGACGTCTATGCCGAAGACGGCATGAGCCTCGACCAATTGATGGCGTTCGCGGTCAATCCGGACCACGAGCGCCAGCAGCAGGTATGGCAGGCGGTGCAGCGTTCGCACAACAAGGAGCCGTATTACATCCGGCGTCTGCTGACCGAAGGCGCCGTGCGCGCCTCCGACAAACGCGCCCAATTCGTAGGAATCGAGGCTTATGAGGCCGCCGGTGGCGACATCATCCGCGATCTTTTTCAGCAGGATGACGGCGGTTGGCTGCAAGAGCCGATGCTGCTCGATCGGCTCGTTGCCGAGAAGCTGGAACGCGAGGCGGGCAACATCCGCTCCGAAGGTTGGAAATGGGTCGAGGTCGCGGTCGATTTTCCCTACGGCCACATCTATGGTCTGCGCCGCATCTCCGGCGAGTCCGTCGTGATGACCGACGAGGAGGAGGCTGCGGCCGTAGCGCTGCGCGCCGAGTACGAGCGTCTCGAGCAGGAGCATTCCGACGTCGACGTCCTTCCCGAAGGGATCGATCAGCGCCTTGGCGAGATCGAGACGGCCCTTGCCGAACTCGATGAGCGGCCGGTCCAGTACGATCCTGACGAGGTCGCGCGCGCGGGTGCCTTCGTCAGCATCGATGCGTCAGGCGCGCTTCGGGTCAAGCGCGGCTATGTTCGTCCCGAGGATGAGCCGGCAGTTCCGCAGGCGGAGGGAGAAGCTGACGCCGAGCGGGGTGCCACCCCAGCGGCGACCTCTGCGTCCGGAAATGCGACCGAAGGGCAGACAGGCACCTCGGCGAATACCGAGGCGCCCGACGAAGAAGAGGGCATCAAGCCGATTCCTGACCGGCTGATGACCGAACTCACGGCGTATCGCACCCTGGCCTTGCGCAATGCGCTGGCAGGGGACCCGGACGTTGCGTTCCTGGCGGCACTGCACGCGCTTTGCCTGAAACTGTTTTACCGCTACACGCCCGAATCCTGCGTCGATATCGACGCCAAGAGCGTCGTCTTCGGCAGCCAGGCGCCGGGCCTCGGCGATGCCACGATCGCCAAGGCCGTCGACGAAAGGCACCAGCGCTGGTCGGAGCAGTTGCCGCGTGAATCAGCCGAGCTCTGGGATACGCTCGCGACCTTCGACCGGGACAGTCGCGATGCCCTGTTCGCACATTGCATCGCGCTGAGCGTCAATGCGGTGTACGAGCCCTGGAATCGGCGCCCGCGTGCGCTAGGCCACGCCGACCGCCTCGCCGAGGCAGTCGGGCTCGACATTGCTGCCGCAGGCTGGACGCCGACCGTCGACAACTACTTGGGGCGGGTGACCAAGGCGCGCATCCTGCAAGCCGTCCGCGAGGTCAAGGGAGAGACTGCGGTTCAGCTTATCGAGCACCTAAAGAAGGGCGAGATGGCGGAGCGCGCGCAAGAACTCCTCGCTGGCACGGGCTGGCTTCCGGAGCCGCTGCGCACGCCCGGCCAGGCCATCAGCACCACTTCAGTTGAAGTGGAATCTGACCACGTCTCGCGGTCCGATTCAAACGGCGAGGACACGAAAGCCACCGGACGCGAAGCGGCTAGGCCCGCAGAGCATCCGGCGGAAGACGACGCAATTCTCACAGACGAGCCGCTTGTCGCGGCCGAGTAGGCGAGCAGAAGCATCACACTCGAAGGCCCGCCGTCACTGGCGGGCCTTCCTTTTTGCTGGAGATTGTCATGTCAGCCCAAATATCCGATCTCGCCCGCCGGCTGGCCGAGCGAGCCGAACTCGTCTGCCGGCACTATCTTTCCAATGGCCGGCGCGCTGGCCGCTATTGGGTCGTTGGCGACGTTCACAACACGCCTGGTCGATCCATGTTTGTTCGGCTGCGCCGCCGTCATGGGGGTAAGGGAGCGGCCGGCAAGTGGACCGATGCCGCGACCGCTGAACACGGCGATCTGCTCGACGTCATCAGGGAAAGCTGCGGCTTCGTTCAATTTCGCGATGTCCTTGCCGAGGCGCGGCGTTTTCTCAGCCTGCCGCAGACCCAGGCGGAATCCAAATCGCCGCTCCCACCCGTTCCCATCGGTTCGCCGGAATCGGCTCGGCGCCTCTTTGCCGTGTCAAAGCCCATTCATGGAACGCTCGCCGAAACATACCTCCGGACGCGGGGCATTCCGGCCTTGCATGAACTCACCAGCCTTCGGTTTCACCCGCGTTGCTACTACAGGCCGGGTGACGACCTCCCCACCGAGACCTGGCCGGCCCTGATCGCCGCTGTCACCACGTTCGATGGCGCCATCACCGGCCTCCACCGGACCTGGCTCGATCCTTCCGGGCGCAGCAAGGCGCCGATCGCCACGCCGCGCCGCGCGATGGGTCTCTTGCTCGGCAACGCAGTTAGATTCGGCATCGCCCATGACGTGCTCGCTGCGGGCGAAGGCATCGAGACCATGCTCTCCTTGCGCTACGCACTCCCTACCTTGCCAATGGTATCAGCGCTATCGGCCAATCATCTCGCGTCCGTGCTGCTGCCAACGAGTCTGCGCCGGCTCTATATCGCTCGGGATGCCGATGCCGCCGGAGAGGTGGTCGCAACCTCATTGGCACAGCGGGCCGAATCTGCCGGTATCGAGGCGATCCCACTATCGCTCCGGCTTGACGATTTCAACGACGATCTGCGCAGCTTCGGCGTCGATGAGCTTCGGGAAGCCTTGCGCACTCAGCTCGCGCCAGAGGATGTCGTCCGCTTCTTGCCGTCGCTACGCGATCACGGCATCAACGTCTGCGCTTCGCAATAAAGTCGTCAGCCCGATCAAGGCGAGGTCGTCGTCGGAGAGAGCCGCGCCCGGCCTTCTAGAGGGCGATCGGACGGCAAGCGGGCCGGACCGACAATGGCAGGGGCGCGGCTATTTTCCGCCGGCGGTTATCACGGCGCAATCAACAGCGATCAGTCACCCCGCCTTTGCATCGCGAAGCAAAATAGCCGCGACCTGCCATCCTCCGCTATCGCTTCGGCCCTGCGCTTTACTTCGGGTTCTGGTCCATCCCGCATGCCGCCTGAGTGATCGCCACGAAGGCCGCGATAGGCGCGGCCACTCCGCGGAGGACCTCATCCCATGACTGACCGTGACGACACCGAATTCGAACCGCAGCACAGCTCATCCCCAATTGATCACGTCCTGACCGAACTGCAACTCTATGGCTACCGTCCCTTCAGCGACGAACCCGATCCACGGCCGCTTCCCGAAGCCAAGATGATCGCAGGCGCCGTTGCCGACATCTTCGATGCCTTCGTGTCCAGCCTGAGCGACAGCCGCATGGAGCCGGACCTGGAGGATCTGCTCTGGTCGACGGTCAATCTGTTCCATCGAGCCGCAGGCCGAATTGAGCGCCAGCTCGACCACAACGAGCAGGCTCAACGCAGGAGCCAACACGAACAGGATGGCTCCGAGGTGTGCTCGGTCGAACTCGAGCGGCTCGTCATGGAAGGACTTTCGTTGATCGAGCGCCGCAACTGCATGGAACTGCTCCGCGAGCAAGCCATCGCGCAATTCGAAACCCACACCGGTTCCCTGTGGCGCCCTCGATCCGGGTCGCTCGTCGACCATCGCGCCGTCACTTCGGCGGTCATCGACTCCAGGGACTTTCTCGCCGCAAAGCGCCGCGCCGAAACAGAGGTGCTCGTTCCCGTTGGGCCCAAGGTCGTACTGACCGGAGGACTTGACTTCGACGACCATCATCTCATCTGGGATCGCCTCGACAAGGTGCACGCCAAACACAACGACATGGTCCTGCTGCATGGCGGCTCACCAAAGGGCGCCGAGCTGATCGCTGCCAAATGGGCGACGACCCGAAAGGTTCCGCAAGTCGCATTCAAGCCGGATTGGTCGAAGCACGCCAAGGCCGCACCGTTCAAGCGCAATGATCTCATGCTCACCCTGATACCGATCGGCGTCATCGTGTTACCGGGAACGGGAATTCAGGACAATCTCGCCGACAAGGCGAGGCGGATGGGAATCCCGGTCTGGAAATTTGGCGACGGCGGCGCATAGCGCCGCGACCGACTCTCGCGCCTCCTGCCGTGGCAACTGCAAGGACGCTCCGAGAAAATCAGGCGCACTAAGCACTCGCGACCTCCGCCTGTATCCAGACGATATTGCATTGAAGCCACCGTGGGATTGCCGATTGCGGTCTCCACAGAATGCCCGTCGAGAAGGCGCGGGCTCGAACGAGCCTTCGATTGCGCTCGCGGCCGCGACCAGAGCAGCGTGTAACCTTCGCCTCCGCATCGATTGTTGCTTCCGGTCGTTACGCGCGTGATGTCCGTTCGATGCGATAGGCGAGCCTTCCTCGCAGCACTTCGTAACCATCATGCCCAACGGATCGGCGCGCAATGTGCTAGATCGGAGCATGTTTGCAGGTGCGCTTGTGTTCGGCAAATGATTCGCCCCTTCCTGCACGCTCTCTCTTTTCCCACCTGAAAACGAGCCGACCTCTTGTACCGTACGACCGATGGCGCTCACGTCTCCTCTCAATGCTGTTCAGCACGCGAACACCTTGCCTCTTTGATGGCTTGATCTGGCCGAAGACCGGCTGCGCCTCGACCGTCTGAAACGCAACGCCTTGTCTGCGACTTTCTTCCCCTGGGCGAAGCCCATTCCTCGCGAGACAAGAAAGTCCAGCCATGGCGTCCTCCGCTGTGCTCCGGCCCGAGAAGCGGGTGCGTCACCGATCGTCATTCGGCCTGGTCATCGCCATCGAGGCCGCGGTGGTCGCGGTCCGAAACAACGCAAGGAGACTTGATATGGCTACCATCGGTTCGTTCAAGAAGGTCGGCAACGATTTTCAGGGAGAGATCGTCACGTTGAGTTTGCAGGCCAAGGGCGTCCGCATCGTCGCCGAGCCCAATCGCTCCAACGACAACGCTCCGAGCCACCGCGTGTACGTGCGCCGGGCCGAGATCGGGGCGGCATGGTCGAAGCGCTCCGAGGAAGGTCGCGACTATCTCTCACTCAAGCTCGACGATCCCTCGTTCAACTCGCCGATCTACGCCAACCTATTCGATGACGAAGGCGGCGAAGGCTACACGCTGCTCTGGTCGCGGCCGCGCAAGAGCGCCGACTGAGACGCTCAGTCAGCCTCGCCCGGCACCGGCCGGGCGAGGCTCTTTGATGCGACGATCGCGGCACGATCCGCCTCCGGTTGTGAGGCGCGCTCATCAGTGCCGGCAAGCGATGGGTTGACGCCGTGCGGAAAGAGGCAGCCGGCGATCCGTTCTGTTCGGCATGACGCTCGCTGCCGCGCTGCGGGTCGCGAGCAGTTCGATGACCCGTCAGGTTTCGTGTTCGGAAGATGCGGGCGAGCTCCCTCGACGATTGTCGCTGCTAGTCCCGACGCGAATTAGTCATCCGAGACGATCGTGCGGTTCCGACCCGATTGCTTCGCCCGATAGAGCGCCTGGTCACATCGCTCGATGAGTGCCTCGAAGCTCTCGCCGGGCTTGAATTGGGCAACGCCGGACGAAATCGTCACTTGGCCGATCATCTGGCCGGTTGCCCGCTTCTTGACGTTAGCGTTTGCAATTCTGGTGCGGACTCTTTCGGCGATCTCCTGAGTGATTGTGAGCGGGGCTCCCGGCAGAATACCGATGAGTTCTTCTCCACCGTAGCGCGCTGCTAGGTCGCCGTCCCTAATGCCCTCTTGAAGGCACTTTGCGACCAGCCGCAAAACCTGGTCGCCCAATTGATGTCCGTATGTGTCGTTGAACTTCTTGAAATGATCCACGTCGATCAGGAACACGCTCAAGGCGTCGCCGCTCTCCATGGCATTGATTTGGGCGGTGCGAAGAAAACTTTCCATTGCCCCGCGATTGGCAAGCCCGGTCAGAGCGTCGGTACGCGATCTGAGTTCTGCCTGCTCAAGTGACGTCCGAAGGCCGTCAAGCTCGCCAGACGCTTCGACGAGCTTCGCTTCCAGCGTAGACGCACGTTCCGTCGCTCTCGTCAATTCGTCGGCCAGCCGTTTCAGGGCAAGTTGCGGGTCTTTCGCCGTGCGGAGCGTTCGCCCGACCTCGATCAACTCCTCGGAATGCGCTGCGCTATCTGCGATCGCGCCTGAAACGTCGTTTCTAACGTTGACAAGGATTGCGTCGAGCTCGCCGGAATGGTTTGGGCAACCTCTCCCACTGAGCCGGTCGCCTTGAGGAAGGTGTTGTAGAGTTCTCGATTGAGAGTCTTGTCAAATTTGCGGTCGTTCGAGCGCAGGATATCAATTGTCTTACGCAACGCCGCCGAGCGGCCAAGAACGTAGGCAAACCAGACGGTAAAATTTGGAGGTGTTGCCGGTACCTCCAACTCAGCCATGAGTTGCAGCGCATCCTTGGAGACAGAAGCCGCGTGGTCGGGTTCGAGGTCGTCCAGGCTCTGCATCTGCGAGCGCCTCCATGTGATGCCGGGTGGGTCGCTCGCGAGAGACACGCAACGCTGCGTTTCCCAGCATTCTCTCAATTCAAAAGAAGCTAATGAAAGAAACTAGTTAGATTTCAGGCCGTCGAGTGCAGCTGTAAGATGATTTGGCTGTGTTCCGCAACACGTTGCGGAGGATGCCCACAGGCGGAGAGAGGTTTGGTGCAGAACACCTCCTGCAACGGCTCGAGGCGCAAATTTAGTTCTCCTCGGTTCGCCCGGGATCAATCCACCGCCCCAGCCGAACCTGGAGCAGATTGGAGGACCAGCCGCAGGACTGTCCGACATCTCGGGCACTCGAATGATCGGATTTCTTAGTCCAGCGCCACGAGCGAGACATCGTGCAATATCCTGGCGACGCTGCAGGCGTAGCAAGCCGGAGCCTCAGCCATGCACAGACCCCTTGGTCGGTGGGCACGCCCGACCATGTGCTTGAGCGGTTAGCGAGCTTCTTAACTTCGGAGACCATACTGCAACGGGAGGACGAGCGTCGATCGACAACTGGTCACGCTGCGGCGCTTTGACGAATCGGCTCGGCGGCATTTCGCGCGAGAAGCAGGCGCAACCGCGCCAGGTCGTCTTCGGATGCAACCTCACAACGTGATCCGCCGGCGAATTTGGCCTGATAGAGCGCGGCGTCGGCAGCCCGCAGGAGATCGGCCGCTCCGTTGCCGTGCTCGGGGGCCATCGCGATGCCGACGCTCACGCCGACGCGTGCCCGCGCGCCGCAGTCGAGATTATACGGAACTCCGATCGCCTCAACCAAGTGCCGTCCAAGCGCCGTTGCCTGTTCCTCAGTGCAGCCCGCGGCGAGCACGACGAATTCGTCACCGCCCAGACGCGCCGGCAGGTCGCCTTCCGGCACAAGGCCCCGCAGGCGCTCGGCCACGCTCTGCAGCAGTCGGTCGCCCGCGGCGTGGCCGTACGTGTCGTTGATCACCTTGAAGTCGTCAAGATCGAGATAGAGCAGCGCCAGCGACCCGCGGCGACCGTCCTGCTGTGACAGTCGCTCCTCAAGGGCGCCAACGAGCCCCGCCCGATTGGCAAGCCCAGTAAGCTCATCATGTCGGGCGCGCCGATCGTTCTCGCGTTCGGCACGCATCGTCGCGATCAGCATCCGGTTCAACTTGAAGCAAGCCATGGTCATGGCCGCCAGATACATGGGGATCTGGAAGAACAAGACCAGCATGAGCGGCTCGCCGGCGATCAATGCGCCAGGGATCGTCGGGCCCAGGCTCAGCACGATCATCGCTCCGCAGAGCCGCGGCGCGCTGAAATTGCGGAAACAGATGCCACCGACCATCGCTCCGGCGGATATGCAGGCGAGCGTCGACGCTACCCAGTCGCCCGTCGCCAGACTGATCAACGCCCCATAGCCGACGCTGCCGCTCCAGGCAATCGAAAGCACCAGGTTTATGTCGGTCGGCGTAGCGCGATGCCTCAGCGCCCGGCGACGGGCGACGATCAACACAGCGAGCCGCGTCAGGCAGATCGCAATCTCGAGTGCGAGCCACGCGATGAATAACGGCGTCGGCGAGCGCACGGCAATGGCTGCAGCCACCAGAAGAGTATTCAGGATGCCGCCGATAAAGACAGGCAGCGTGCCATACAGATTGCCGATCAGCGCGACCCGAATGTCCTCGGGCACGTCCGCACCGCAGTCGGCGAACCATCGCGTCACGCGCCAGCGCGGGAGGCTATAGATTCTCGAATCCGACTGCATCACGGAGCTCTCGGGTTTCTGTCGACAAAGTTTCTTGCGGCGGTGATCGCCAAATCAAATAGCTGAACAATCAGCGCTCCACGATGGTCGCTTCGACCTTCGATTTCGCTAAACGAGGCGCGCTGACTTTAGGCAGATTGCTTGTTTGCTTAAGAAGGGATTGAACTGGCGTCGATGATCGCAAGACCCTGCGATCGCGACGGCACCCGCTCTGGCGGAATTCCCGTAGATTCACGGAATCCTAAATGCACCAAAAACGTGCTTTACATTGCCTTAGCACCGGGGCTGCGTATTTCATCATGATTCCTATTTTCGCCGGTGGGCAGGCCGTTGGTCTGCGGCCATTCGGCTGTAGCGCGAGGACCGATGCACCGGCTGTATGCGCACCCGCATGCGGTTGTCCGCCTCCGAGGCGCCGCGGCTCGCTGGCCAAACCTCGGCGATTTCGTCACGCCTCTCTCCGCTTGCCCTCGGTCGCGGCGACGCGATGTCCAAGTTCGGCGGTCGTTGCAACGTGCGGCCGGAGGTAATAGAGTTTCCCGGATTTTATCGACCGTTTAACGCTCTTGAACGCGACGCCGAAGCGATTTCCTAACGTAAGATTTTCCGCTGGGGATCTTCCATGTTTGATTCCGCTACCACCGCGCTTTTGCGCGAGGTCCTCGACGAGGTCTGTCAGAACGTCTCCCGCCACGAGACGGGCGCCCGCGCCCATGTCGCCTCGAAGATTCTCGAAGCAGCCACCAGAGGACACACCTCGCCAGACCAGCTCAAAGAGGTCGGCCGCGAAGCTCTCTCGGACGCACCGACTATGTGGCGATAGGCGCAAGAGGCGGTAGGGTGAATTTCCAGGTCACTGTCCTGAAGATTCTGGTGAGCTATCCCGGCGGCTTCGCGGTGATGGCCGACCTCAAGCGTGACATGGCGATTCTGGCAACCAGCGGCCCCGATTGGGCCGAGCGGACCAAACGCTTCGCTGCTCGCGTTCCGGGTCTGGACATCTTTTCGCAAGGATTGATCGAGCGCCTGAACGGTGGATGGCGGATCACCGATAAGGGGCGCGCGGTATTGGACGTCATGGAAGCCCGTCATCAAGCTCCAGAGACGCGACCGCGGCAGCTCATGTCGACACGTCCCATCCCGCAACATTCCCGCCGCCGCTTCCGGTCGCGGCACATCCGGGCACGCGCGGCCGTCGTCGCCGTCGGCAGACCGCTCGCGACGGGGCGCGGGCAAGGGCTTCCTGAACTGGCTCTTGCGCTGGATCCACTCATGGTCACGACCATCAAGCAATGACTGTCACAGCAAGCTGACTGGCCAGCACGCGTGCGAGATCACATTTTAAGGGGATCCCGAAGCGAAGCGACCCCACTTGGAGGTGCGTGGTGGCAATCGGCGCGCCCTGGCGGCACCCTTCCGCAAAGTCGTCCATGCAATCTACAGACGTTCGCAATGGAGCCTCGATCCGCGGCACGGATTTCACCGGAAACCCGTCGCATGCCTCATCCGGCGGGTCACAATGGACTGCGACGGGCGGCCAGCCAGCAGTATCAGCCGTCTTCGGGACCCAACACCACGTGAAGACGAGGGCGGGGGATCGGCAGCGGTCTCTCCGTCGTCGAGGCAGGCTCCGATCCGACGTCTTTGACGGCGTATCGCTCCGCGAGTTTTAACAGACGCCTCTTGGTGAATGGGTCGACGCGCTGGGCGATGTCGCGCACCCGCTGCGCCAGCCCACGGTAAAACTCATGCTCCATGACGCGAGCACTGCTACAACAAGAAGTAGTTGCAGTTGATTACAAGCAGCGGTCGAGGTCAATATATCTCGCACGGACGGCCCGATTTCCGCGTCGCACCGGTCGGGCTGCAGAAGCGTCTTATCTCGCTCGGCCACCTAGCTCGCGGTTTTGGGTGCGATTGGCACTGCGCGGCTTTGCCCGCCGGCAGCCCATCAATCCGATCGACGGCGGATAGCGCGGGTCCTGTCCATGAAAGCGAGCACATCGTTCCTGCTCGGAGCGCGGCTCCTGCTCACCTTGTCATTCGAAGGCGCTGCCCTCTTCCGCTTGACCTGAGCGCTTTCCTTGACCGGCGGAGCGTCCGCGAGCTTGCTGCGCTGGGGCTGCGTTCCCGAGATGAGTTTCGGCGTCCTCGCAGGCTCCATAAACGTGCTGGAGGCTACCGGTGTAACAGCCCGCGGGACTGCGCTGGCCTTCGCCATTCCGGCCTCCACGCGCTTGCGCCACACCGTCGAGGACAGTGTGCCAACGCTCAAGGGCTTTCCGTTTCTGCCGTCGATGCCGGCAGCGGCCAGGGCTCTAATCATATCCGGCCACCTCAACCCACGACGCTCGGCAGCCTCAAACCAGTCGAGATGGCCAGCAACCAGTTTCGACAATTCCATCCGTCCGCCAAACGGAAGCCGAAACTCGTCTGCCATGGCCTTTAAGCCGCATTCCAATTCCTTGTCTTTGGCCATTTCGTCCCTCATCTGCCCATTCTCAAGATAGGAGTTCTGGCAGCCTCTGCAAACCTCTGCATGACAAGGTAGGTTGCATGCAGAGAAGAAAAGAAGATCGCAGATGTCACACCTGTGCATCGACGCGGTTTAAAAAATTCGGAATATCAGAAGTTCATTGATGTCATTCGGCAGTGCAAAATTGACCCCCAAGCCGGGGGATCGGAGTCCAAAGGGCCGATTGACATCCCACTTTCGGAGTCGACAACGGATCGGCATGGAGGCGGGGGAATCCGTTGACGACCGCGATGCCGACGGATTGGACTCTCGTCGGATTAAAGGGCCTTGGAGTGTACGCTTCGCGTAACCGGGCAGGACGCGCTGCAGCCATTCCGATGCTGTCGGTGCGGGCGCCGCGCCAACTGCGGGAGATTTAGTGGGTCCGGCCGGCGCGGTCAGGATGGCGCCGAGTACTCGGAGAGGCCGCCGCTTTTGGCTATCCTCGCGAGCGCTAGTTCTGAATAGCGGGTTGTGAAACCTTTGGCTATCCGCGACAGGCGCCGTAGTTCAACGGCGGGCGAGGGTCTCTTCGCGTCAATCGGGTGCGACGACTATCGTTCCTCCGAGCTTGTGGCCCATTCAAAACTGCCCTCGGTTCAAGCACCGGCGGCGCGAAGGAAAACGATTCGCAGGCTGGAGGCCTGCATTCGGCGACTCGCAGGAACCTTGGAGCTGGGACCTCCTTTCGGGGCAAGCGTTGCGGCCCTATCCGGTTGGCCGATCGCTGAAGACAGCGAGAACGCCACCAAGCTTCGGTCAGGAACGGTGCCATCGTCGTGCGGTTGACTCCGGAAGACAACACCCGGGAGGTCAACATGGCCATGGAAGATCGCGAGACCTTCAGTCTCATCGGAAGCGACAAGGTCGAGGGCACGAACGTGTACGGGGCCGACGGCGAAAAGGTCGGCTACATCGAGCGCGTCATGATCGACAAGGTCAGTGGCAAGGTGTCGTACGCGGTGCTCAGCTTCGGCGGCCTGCTCGGCATCGGCGACGATCACTATCCGCTGCCCTGGCAGGCACTGAAATACGACACCAATCTTGGCGGCTACGTCAGCGGGATCACCCAGGACCAGCTTCGCGGCGCCCCCAAATACGCGGACGAGAGCATTTGGAATTGGAGCGACCCCGCGACCGCGCGCTCGGTGAATGCCTACTACGGCGTGCCGGTGGCCTGAGAGCGCGTCCTGTCGGAGGTCTAGTCCGCCGCGAGCGCGGGACACGGCCCGACGCAGGAAAAGGAGACCCGTAAGTGAGCGACGCCGTTCGTGTTCTGGTCGTAGAGGATGAAGCTCCGATCTGCAGTTTCATCGAGGAAGTCTTGTCGGACGGCGGTTTCGAGGCCTGCATGGTCCATTCGGGTGAGGCGGCCCTGTCCGTTTTCCGCGACGGCCGCAAGCGGTGTCGCGCGTTGCTGACGGACGTCAACCTCGGAGACGGCATCAGCGGATGGGAGCTGGCGCGGCAGATCAGGGAAATCACGCCTGGGTTTCCCGTGGTCTACATGACAGGCGCCAGCGCCGGAGACTGGAAATCGCAGGGCGTCGCCGACAGCGTGCTGATCGAGAAGCCGTTTGTGCCGGCGCAATTGACCGCCGCGGTGTCGCAGCTAAAGCGTGATGGCATTAAGTTCGATAGCCTGAGTGTTTGAGGTAATTGGCGCATTCGTCGGCGGTGAAGGCATCGAGTGCGTGGCCGATTGCGGCGCAGACCGCATCGACGGTTCGGGCGGCAGCTTTGCGGAG
>NZ_JADPKA010000019.1 GCF_023073715.1 Bradyrhizobium sp. 164 | reverse complement strand
TGCGAATCGGTGCCAGACAAGGAATCACGGTCGATTCCTGCGATGCAATAGTTGGTGCGCTCCCTAAGCCCTCTCGGCTAAATGTGGGTAATTGAAAGCTTCACCAGACGGATACATTCGGGGCTAGGCCACGGCGACTACAATCAGCACCTTGCCGTGGCGACGAGTACTGGGTCAGGAAAATGCGACGCCAATCCGGTGCTCCGACCGCCACACGGCACGACAGGGAAATCGGAACTGCGCACTCGGAATGATCAGCGTAAACTCGTGCGGGATACCAAATGCGTTCGGCATATCCAGGTTGGCGCCCATATCGGACAAATTTCGAACGACGCAGCTGAATGCGCCCCCCGGAAACTCGATCGTCGCGGCTTTGAAAACGCGTCGACGGCGGCTGGTTCGGTTCTCCATGATCGAACTCCTTGACGTCCTAAGCAGTCGAGAATGTCACCGACTTTAAGCGGCACTTCTGAGAGATCGATAAAAGTTGTTACGGAAAGTCGGAGGCGAATGCGGGGATGCAGTGAACAATCCATTTACCGTATCGGTCGGTGCAATCGTGCCATCCGCGGCGTCCGGCTTTAAGCCGCCGGAACGGGCCACCGCCCCGACCTAGGCGCTACGACCGTGCCCGATCAGCGGCAAATCGAAGCCGGCACGTCACGCGGTCGCTCGCCGCGTAGCCCGGAGGACAAAACATGATCAAGCGCATCAATTCCGAGCAGGTGGGAATCTTTCCCGAGGCGCCCGGGCCCGGCGTGAATGCTTCGCATCGTCCAACACCGCCTCGACGACGGCGTTCGCGCTTTCCAGCATTTGGAATTTGCCTCGCTGCTGTAGGTGAATGAGTGGCACGATCGCGCGGTGCAAACCGTGAAGTACCATTCGCATTGAAGGGCTGCGGCTTGCTACGCCAAACAAGCGAGCAAAGCGAACAAGCGACGGACGCCGTTGCCTGCGAGATCTTGCTTCGCTCGGGCCCACAAACCAAGCAGTGAACTGAGCGGAGGTGCCCTTAACATTTATTCGTGTCCACGTCAGAACGATAGAACTCGACAACGCGGTGCTTCATTGATACGCGGACACGAAAGCCTGCAGACAGCCACGCTTTCGCTTGTGGGCCTGCCCCCTGTAGTGTGCTCCACCAGCCAGTGAATTTGTAAGCCGACGTGGGTAGAGGCTTTCCCAATATCGATTCAACCTCTGAAAAGGTTAGCCGAAGGCTTTGACGACTTTCCGTTAGCAGCCTTTCATGGAGGGGATGGTAAGTTGGCCTTCGCATCGGTCAGCGTCATGTGAGTAATAATGACTGAGATCGGTCACTGCACTTTTCTCCCGAGGTCTCTCAAGAGCACGTGGAGAAAGTCGCTGGCATGGTCATAACGCACGCTGCCATTCGCGATTTGACTGGTGTGCGGCTCCAGTATGCGACCGACAATTTCCGGGCCGAGCAGCTCAGCTCTTTCCGACCACTGCTGCAGCAACCTATCGGGAATGTCTTCAGTCGACCCGAACAACTTCAATAGACAATGTTCGCCATCGTGCTTGCGGTCGTGATGAGCCTTCGCTGCATAAAAAGCGAACAGCCCACGAAAGGCATCACGCGAAACGGCGGGTTTTGCCATCGCAATGTCTCCCAATAGAATCGAGCCGTCTAATTTGCGAAACCTAGATCTTCAGAAAAACAAGAACTAGGGAAATCTAATCGCTCGGACTGAAAAAACGTCAGCAGAACTGACGTTGACACTGCAGGCACTTCGCCTAGATCCGTGCTGATGCTCAAGGATACTCACAGGCGCTCCGCAGGGGCAATGCTATGTGGGATAATCCGATCGAACTGCCAAATCTGCTCCTGGGAGGGCGAGCAGCTGGGTACCGATCGGGGCAAGACACGCGCGGGCAACCTCCGGCACCCGCTTGTCGTCCGGGTCGGCAACTACGCGTAGAATTCCGTGATACTTCTGCGCAGACCAGCTGCGGCCGACGAACCTGAAGGCCTCAGTTGCGAAATCTGCATCGCCGCCTCGGCAGCAACTTTTCGATTAGTGAGCCTACGATCGATTCGCATATTGTGCAGATGAAAGTCTTGGGGGCCGCCGCGGTGTATCTTTAGACATCTGCCCTCGCGAATGCGCTTAGGGCGCGCGATTACGTCGGCAGGCGCTCGAAACCAGCGCGGCGAGACAACCGAACAACAAGACAGCGCCCGCCGCCAACGGCGTATCAGGCATCAGCACTGCTGCCATGCCCGCGAGGCTGACGACCGCCAGGATCGCGAGCGCGAGCGACCCGTTGTCGACGAACAGCCCGGCCAGTTGCCGCAGCAGAATCATCATGACAAGGCCCCCGTTTTCGGCCGGCGCGCGAGCACGACGGCTGCGCCGCTGGCAGCCAGAAACATCGCCGCAAATCCGACGATCGCGAAATCGCCGCCGGGCCAAGGCACGCCGAGCCCCTCACCGGTCCAGAACACGCCGAACGCGGACAGCATAATGCCGACGGCGAATTTGAGCGTGTTTTCCGGAACCCGCGCCAGCGGCCGATGGACGGCAAGGCCGACAACCGCAACGCCGAGACACGCCGCAATAGCGCCGGCGCTCGCGGGAAGGACCATTCCGCGACCGGCACCCACTGCAAATACGATGAACACGACTTCGAGCCCTTCGAGGAGAACCGCCTTGAAGGTCGTGATGGCCGCGAGCCAATCGAGCCGCGCCTCGTTGCGGCGAGCCTGCTCGCGCAATTCTGCCGTCTCGGCCGCGAACGTCAACGCCTCATCATGGAGCGGGATGACCCCTGCCGCGCGCAGGATCGCCTTTCGCAGCCAGCGCATGCCGAACAGCAGGAGCAGGACCCCGATCACGAACTGCAGCAGGTGCAGCGGAACATGATCCAGCAGCGGCCCGAGCGCCACGACAATGAGCGCCAGTACCGCAAGACCAATGAGTGCGCCGAGTCCGGCCGGTCGCCAGCCGCGCACGGTCGCAACCGCCAGCACGATCGTCAGAGCTTCGACCGCCTCGACCAGCGAGGCCAGGAACGCCGCGATGATGGCCGGCCAGATCAGTCCCCAATTGGCAATCATGCGAGCTCTCCAATTCGAACCCGCGAAGAAAGTGCGCGATCCCGTTCTTTCGACCGCGTCCCGCAATAGGCGACTGCTGTCATGAGCGATATTCCGATCACGCCAACGGCAATCTGAATCCACAACGCGTTCAGACTCAGTTCGATCGCGGCATGGGCGCAAAACGAGAGGACGATGCCAGTGCAAAAGACCTGGAGCGACTTTCGGCCACACTGGGCCAGCGGCGCCAACGCGCGCCACTGCAGGATTGGCGAATCCAGAGGCAGGAACCAGGTCACCACCACAGCGAGCGCGATGAAGTGAAGGACACGGTAAGGCGCGAGGTTGGTCTTATCGTTGGGATCGAATGGCTGCAGCATCCAATGCGGAACAAGGCCGCCGATATCTGGAGACCGAATGGCCGTCGTCACGACAAAAGCGAATAAAAGGTAGCCGATCGCGAGCCGGAACGCCGCCCCCGTTCCGAGGACCGGCTGCAGGGCCTGGGCGCCGCCGAGGGCTGTCCATGCGCCCAGAACAAAAAGCAGTTGCCAGGCGAATGGGTTGAAATACCAGGAGCCCGACGGAGAAGCGGCCAGATTCCAGCCAAAATGCCTGCCGGCAAAATATATGACGATCGAGCCAGCCAATATCCAGTTCGGCTTGCGAACCATCAGCCACAGCGCCGGCGCGAACACGCTCAACAACAGAATATAAAGCGGAAGCACGTCGAGATTGACGGGTTTGTATCGCAATGCCAGCGCCTGGATGGATTCCCGGAACGGCATGTTCAGGAAAATAGCGACGTTGAACTGGTTCAGGTCGTCTGGATCAAGAAATTCGCGGGAGGCGCACGCAATCACCGCGATATAGACGGCGACCACCACGATGTGGGCGGCATAGAGTTCGAAAGCGCGCTTTGACAGGCGCGACGCTGCGGCCAGATAGCCGCGCTCGACCATGATTCGTCCAAACGCGAGGGCTGCCGTGTAGCCCGAGATGAATACAAAGAGATCGGCGGCATCGCTGAAGCCGTAATTCCTGCCCGTGGTCCAATTCAGCACTTCATGAGGAATGTGGTCCAGAAAGATCGCCCAGTTCGCCAGCCCGCGAAACAAATCCAGCCTGACGTCGCGCGTGCCGAAGGGGATAGCTGCATGAATCCGCATGACATGCGCCTCATGGCTTGGACGATGGCGGCGGCGATGCCGGCGCGGCGGCCTGCGAGGCCGCCTGCGCCACGCGAACTGCGTCGCCCGCAGCCAGCGTCTCCGGCGGGTTATTGATGATCCGCTCGGCCGGCGACAATCCGGCAAGGACCTCCACGCTGTCGCCGAGATCGCGACCCAGTTGCACGCTTCTGAAAACGACCTTGTCGTTGCTGTCGAGGGTCGCGATCTGCGTGCCCTGATTGCCGGTGATCAGCGCGGTCGACGGCACCTTGACCAGATGCGCGTCGGTCGGAATCTCGAAATGCACGTTGCAATAGCTCCCGCCGAAGAATTTTCCGGCGGCATTGTCGGCCTGCAGCTCGACCTGCATGCTGTGCGAATTTTGATTTATCGACTTGGAGACATGCGACAGCGTCGCCTCGAATCGCGCACCGGGATATTGCGGCATTTCGAACGTTGCTTTCATGCCAACGGTCAGCCCGGCCGTAAACGATTGCGGCACCTGCACGTAGATGCGAACGCGATGCAGGTCCGACACCTCGAACAGCGGCTGGCCGGAGCCGCCCGAGTTGATCAGCATGCCGAGTTCGACGTTGCGGGCGGTTAGGACGCCGTCAAACGGTGCGGCCAGCGTCTTGAACGACTGCATGGCCTCGAGCTGCCGAACATTGGCTTCGTTGGCGTCGACGACGGCCTCCTTCGCCTTGGCGTCGGCGTCGGTCTGGTCCGCCAGCTGTTGCGCTACGATCTGCTTTTGCAGCAGGATGTTATTGCGGTTGGCGGTCAGCGATGCGATTTGATGATTGGCCTTGACGCTTGCCAGTGTTGCCTTGGCCTGGCCGAGCTGCTGATCGAGATCGGGCGCATCGATGGTGGCCAGCACCTGGCCGGCCTTGACCGGCGATCCGATGTCGTGGTCCCAGCTCTTCACGTAACCGTTGACGCGCGCGAAGATCGCCGCCCGGTTAAACGGCTGGATGTTGCCCGGTAACGTCAGCGTCTGATGCGAGCTGCCGGGGATCAGTCCGGCGAGCGCAACCGTGGGGATGGCATGGGTGTTGGTCCAGTCCACCACCTCCTGCTTGCTCTGCGCCCGGCCGATGAAGCCGTAGCTTAGCACGATGCCGGCCACCAGGACGGCGGCAGCCGCGGCGATGCAAAGGCTTTTCCGGCCTGGCGCTTTGATGTCTTCCGAGGGCATTTTCACTTATCTCCACTCAATGCCATTGTATCGTTGCGCCGTCTGGCTCACTTGCCGCGCCGGGCTTCGAGCCGTGCACCAGGCTGAAGATCGTCGGCACCAGAAACAGCGTGGCGCAGGTGGCGAAGATCAGCCCGCCGATCACGGCCCGGCCCAGCGGCTGGTTCTGTCCGGGCTCGATCGCCATCGGCAGCATGCCGATCACCATGGCGAGCGCCGTCATCAGCACCGGGCGAAACCGCGAACCGCCGGCCTCGAATGCCGCCGCGAACGCATTCGCGCCAGCTTCCATCCGCTCGCGGGCAAAACTGATCACCAGAATGCTGTTGGCGGTCGCCACCCCCATGCACATGATGGCGCCGGTCAGCGCGGGAACCGAAAGCGTCGTGCCGGTGCCGAACAGCATCCAGACGATCCCGGCCAGTGCGGACGGCAGCGCCATAACGATGACGAATGGGTCCACCCAGGATTGGAAGTTGATGACGATCAGAAAATAGATCAGCACGATCGCCGCCGCGAGGCCGACGAAGAGCTGCTGATAGGCGCTTGTCATCGTGCTCACCTGGCCACGCAGTGCGACGCTTGCGCCCTTGGGAAGATCTTTTGCGGTGTCGTGAATGGCGGTTCGAATATCCGACGCCAGCGCGCCGAGATCGCGTCCCTGTGGCGTCGCATAGATGTCGATCACCGGCGCAACATTGTAGTGCGACACCACAGCGTTGCTGTTGGCGCGCTGGACCTGCGCCAGGCCGCCGAGCAGCTGGGTATTGGCGGTCGCTGCCGACGTCACCGGAATGTTTTGCAGGCCGGTCATGCTGTTGATATCGCGCTGCGGCGTCTGCACCGATACCGCGTAGGACACGCCGTTGGCCGGATTGAGCCAATAGGTCGGGGCGGACTGCGAGCTTCCCGACAGCGTCGTCAGCATCGCTGTGGCGACGTCTTTTTCGGTCAGGCCCACCAGCGACGTCAGGGAACGGTCGACATTGACGTCCAGCGTCGGCTGCTGAAACGCCTGCTGGATGCGCGCATCCGCGATTCCCGGGATCGCTCTGATTTTCGTCAACAGCGCATTGGCATATTTGCGATTGGCCGCAAGGTCGCTGCCGGCGACCTGCAGGTCGATCGGCGCCGGTACGCCGAAGTTCAGCACCTGGCTGACGATATCAGCGGGAAGGAAGGCGAAGCTGGTGCCCGGAAACTGCTGCGGCAGTTTTTCCCGCATGGTCTTGATGTGGTCGTCGGTCGGCGCATGGTTGGGCTTGAGGCTGATCAGGATGTCGGCGTCGCCGACCCCGATGGTGCCGGAATTGTTGTACGCCATGTTGATGCCGGAGACCGAAAGCCCGATATTGCTCACGATGCCGCCGAGTTCGCCTGCCGGAATGATGCCGTGAATGGCCGTTCCAATCTGGTCGGCCAGGCTGGTGGTTTCCTCGATCCGCGTTCCCGTCGGCGCCCGGATACGCAGCTTGATCTGGCCGCCGTCGACGGTCGGGAAGAAGTCCTGGCCGAGTGAGGGCGCGAGGCCGAACGACAGGATGCTGAAAGCCATGAATCCGGCGATCACCTTGATCCGGTTCCCGAGGCAGAGCTGCAGCAGGCCGAGATAGGCCTTTCGAACGTTTTCGAACATGTGCTCAAAACCGCGCTGGAAGCGCGCGAGCGGGTTGCGGCTGGCTTTGGCGCGGCCGGCGTCATCGGACGAGCCGTGGCCGTGTTGATGGCGCAGCAGATAGTTTGCCAGCGTCGGCACCAGCGTGCGTGACAAGACGTAGGAAGCGGCCAGCGCCAGCATCACCGCTTCGGCGAGCGGCCGAAACAGATAACCGGCGACGCCGCCAAGACCGAACATCGGCACGAAGGCGATGCAAATGCAAAGCAACGAGACGGTCGCCGGCACCACGATCTGCTGGGCGCCATCGAGAATGGCGGGCTCGATCTCCTTGCCCTGCTCAAGATGCCAGTTGATGTTCTCGATGGTAACGGTGGCGTCGTCGACCAGGATACCGACCGCGAGCGCCAGGCCGCCGAGGGTCATGACGTTGACGGTTTCGCCGAGCAGCGAAAGTCCGGTCAGCGCCGCCAGGATGGCCAGCGGGATCGAGAGCGTGATGATCAAGGTCGAGCGCCAACTGCCGAGGAACAGCAGGATCATCGCGCCCGTCAGTGCCGCCGCGATCACGCCTTCTCTGACAACGCTGGATACGGCATCGGTCACGAACACCGACTGATCGCCCACGGCCGTCAATTTCAGGCTAGCGGGCAACGTCTGCGACACCGACGGCAGCAGGCGCTTGACGCCGTTGATGATGTCGAGCGTCGAGCTGGCGCCCGACTTCATAATCGTCAGCAGAACGGCGCTGGCACCGTTGACGTGAACGGCATTGGTCTGCGCCGGACTGCCATCATGCACGTAGGCGACGTCCCGCATATAGATGACGGTGCCGTTGACGGTCTTGACCGGAAGGTCGTTGAAAGCCTGCACCGCTTTCGGCGAGTCGTTCAAATTGACGGTGTATTCGTAGGAGCCGATTTTCTGCGTTCCCACCGGCGTGATCAGGTTCTGCAGCGAAAGCGCGTTGATCACGTCGTTGGCGGACACGCCGTACTGATGCAGCGCCTGCTGATTGAGATCGGCCTGGACCTGACGCACCTTGCCGCCAAAGGGAAGCGGCAACGCGGCGCCTGGAACCGGCGCCAGCGCTGGGCGGATGAAATTGAGTGCCGAGTCGAAAATCTGGGTCTCCGACATCTTGTCGCTTGAAAGCGCGAGCTGCAGGATCGGCACGCTCGAGGCGTTGAAGCTCAGGATCAACGGCGGCGTAATGCCGGGCGGCATCTGCTTCAGCACGGTCTGCGACATGCCGTTGACCTGCGCCAGCGCGGCATTGATGTTTACGGTCGGCTGAAAGAAGATCTTGATGATCCCGTAGTTTACGATCGACTGGGATTCGATGTGCTCGATATCGTTGACGCTGTTGGGCAGCGAGCGCTCGTAGAACGTGACGATGCGGCCGGCCATGTCGTCGGCGGGCAGGCCGGTGTAGCTGAACACCACGCTGATGACGGGAATGTTGATGTTCGGAAAGATGTCGGTCGGGGTCCGCAGCGCCGACGCCGTACCAAAAATCAGGATCAGCACCGCCATGACGACGAACGTATAGGGCCGCCGCAAGGCGAGCCGAACGATTCCAATCATGAGCTTCTCCCGTGTAAAACGATGTGCCGCCGCTGTAGCGCCCGATCCTTGGGGCGGCCTTAGTGCCCGGCCCACCTGCCGTTTCTCAGCCTCGCCAAACGCAATTGTCCAATCGACAATCACGAATCTAGGGTTGAGTTTCGCATTCGTACAATGCATTCTCTTCATCTTCACATGCGCGCTTTGAATTGTGTTGGAGTTCCAGTCGCTTGAGCAAGACAGCGCCCAGGTTAGCAGCGCTTGATCTAAATCTACTGGTGGTGTTCGACGCCATCATGCGGGACCGATCCGTCACGCGGGCGGGGCAACGACTGGGACTGAGCCAGCCTGCGATGAGCCATGCCCTGACGAGATTGCGTCACATGCTGAAAGATGAGCTCTTTATCCGCAGTCCTAACGGAATGGTGCCGACCCCGCGGGCCGACGAACTCGCCACGCCGATCAGAATCGCACTCGATGGGCTGCAGCAATCGCTTGAACCGGTGCAGTTCGATGCGTCAACGGCGACGGCATCATTCCGCATTGCCGTCGACAATTATGCTGCGATCGTTCTGGTCGCACCGATTGCGGCGCATGTTGCCCGAATTGCTCCCGCGGTGAAGCTGGATTTTCGGCCAAGCGGTACGCTGGACGTTCTCGATCAGCTTGATCGAAGCGAACTGCATCTGGTGATAGGGCCATCCGCCGCGACGGGCGAACGCTTCTCGCGGAGGCGATTGCTGCAGGATCAGTTCGTCGTGGTACATCGCAAGGGTCATCCGAGCGCAAGGGTGCAGGAACTATCGGCCGAGAAGCTGGCCGCGCTCCCCCAGCTCGAAATCTCGTCGGCTCAATTCGGCACCGATCTTGCCGAGAACGGGCCTGGACGATCAAAGCCCGGCCCAAGACCTGCGATGCGTGCGCCATTTCTGTCTGCCGCGCAGATTCTGGCGACATCGGACCTGGTATCGGTGCTTCCACTCAACGTCGCGAGGAACATGACAAGGTCTCACCCCCTTGTTTTCCGTCGGCTGTCGCGTTCGCCCAAGCCGATCGAAGCTGCAATGATTTGGCTGCGACGGCTCGATAACCAGCCGGCACATGCTTGGCTGCGAGATGTCATCAGCAGCGTGACGAGCGAGCTTCGGGGTTGATAGACATGTTCCGGCGGAAACCCGGTGCCATAGCGCGCGTGCGAAGAATGGGTGGGCCCCGGTTCGGCGCGATGCCCGCCTCGCTCTGCCGAATGTCTGCTTTTGCGCGCCACGTCGTCAAGCCGGATGTTCCCCCGAGCGCTGCGGCACGAGCACGATCAACAACACCATGATGGCCGCCAGCGAGGCCGACGCGGCGTATCGGCTGAGTGCCAGCCCGCCATGGTCGAGCGGCTTGTCGAGGAAGTCGCCAACGGTAGCCCCAAGCGGTCGGGTGAGCACGAACGCGACCCAGAACAGGACGGTCCGCGAAATGTTGGTCCAGAGGTAGGCCCCGGTTACGACTGCGAGTCCGGCGGCAAACACCAGCGCGCCGCCGGCATAGCCAAGCCCGGTCGAATCGGCCATCCAGTCGCTGAGCGCGGTGCCTAAAGTCTGCGAGAACATGATCGTCACCCAGTAGAAGGTCTCGGCCGACTTCGAGTTGATCGATGCGGTCGAAACCGTTCCCATCGTTCGATGCCAGAGCGCAAGCGAAGCGACAAGCAGCGCGGCCAGGAGTGAGGAGCCGCCGAGATAGCCGATGCCAAGCGAGCGATCGACGAAATCGGCGAGCGTGGTGCCGACGGTGGTGGTCGCGACGATCACCACCCAGTAAAGCAGCGGGTGAAATCGCTTCGCGCTCATCTGTGCGGTGACACCGGCGGCGAAGATCGCCGCAAAGATCGCCGTTCCAGCCAAATAGCCGAGATTCATCGACATCGTCACGGCGTCGCCGCCGGTCTCGCCGAGCGTCGTCGCGAGTATTTTGATGATCCAAAATCCCAGGGTGACTTCTGGAACCTTGCTCGCTCGCTCAGTGTCGACTGCGCTTTTGTAGTATTGATCCATGCTTCTTCCGCTTCCGCTGGATGTCGACGGTGGGCGCGTGGCGCCGCCGTCGGCCATGTTCGATACGTGTCAAAATGCAACGCGGCCGAGCGTCAGGATTTCCCGACTGAATCCATGATGGACAGTAACTCAGCAACGGCTTGCTTGCATTTAGTGGCGTCGGGGGTGCTGGCGCGTAGTGCTTCGAGCGCACGGTCGATGGCCTTGTCGACGGTGTGCCAGTCGGCGGCGGCGCGCGGCTTCAAGGCGGCCTCCGCCTCATCCCATTGGGTCTCGAGATCTTTGATCCGCGTCTTGGCTTCCGCGAGGTCGCCCTTGTCGAGCAGCGCCGAGACGTCGACGACGATGGTGCGGAACGGCGTCAGGTCGCCGAGCTTCGATGACATTGCCGCTTCGGCAAGCGGTACGAACGAAATGTGCCCGTTGGGGTGCAAGTTCGGCTCGCTTGTCGACACCGTCAGAAGGCCGACGGCCAGCGCCAGAATTGTCTTGTTCATGCGTGTTCTCCTCTTGGTCTTGCCTGCACGCGGTTGCGTGGGTTTCTAATGGACAATGAGATTGGAATCACCGCACCGGATCGGTCTTGCCGGTTCGCTCGCCTTCAAAGCTCACCCAGGCGACGAGTGCGACGATGACGGTGAGAAACCCAATGCTGGTGTAGATGGTGCCGAGGCCGAGGCCGCCGTATGTTCTGGACTGCGAAAGCAGGTCACCGAGCGAAGCGCCCAGCGGACGCGTGAGGACGTAGCCCAGCCAGAAGGTGAGAACTGGGTTGGCTCCGAGATAATAAGTGAGCGCGATGACCGCGATCAGCGCGCCAAATGCGACGACGCCGAGCTGGAAGCCGAGGCCGAGGGCTTCGGTCGCCAGATCCCCGGCCGCTGTCCCCAGTGCAAATGTGAAGAGGATCGCCCCCCAGTAGAATAGCTCGCGCCGCCTGGTGACGATGGTGTGAATTGAAAGCGTCTGCTCGACGCCGTACCAGATCGCGGAAGTCGCGGCCAAAGTGGCTGCGAAGACTGCCGTGCTGAGATAGAGGCTGATTTCAAGCTTGTCGGTGAGCAGGTCGGTGATCTGCGTGCCGACGACGCTGACGAGAACCACCGTCAGCCAATAGATCCAGGGAACGTAACTTCGCGCGCGAAGCTGCAAGGCCAGCGCCGCGACGAGGAAACCAACCATGATCACGGTCGTCGCGCTTGCCCCAAGGCCGACATGCACGGCGAGATAATCGGCGCCGGTCTCACCGACCGTGGTCGACAGGATCTTGATTACCCAGAAGATCGCTGTCACTTCGGGGACCTTATTGAGCAACAGTGGCAGACGGGGGTTCACCGTGGCGGGCACGTGGTCTCTCCTCGAAGGAATGCGTGTTCGAAGCCGATGCGGCACGATGACGACGCGAACTTAGGAGCGGCTTAGGAGGAGATTTTGGCGGAGTGGACGCGCGTGTTGACCCCGCAATGCTATTGACGAGGACCACTCTAAGTCTCCGCTAAGTTGGGATGGAGAGAACGATACCGGTTTCAAGCCGGAGCATTTGGCCGTGCGTGACGAGAAGGACGGTATCCCGGGGTGCAACGTCCCATGAGGGACTAACTGGGCATCGGAACAGAGGCATCGAAATGAGGGTTTTGCTTATCGAGGACGACAGGATGGTCGGCGCGGCCGTCGAGCAGGCGCTTAGGGATGCGGCCTATGCGGTGGATTGGGTGGAGGATGGTGAGACCGCCATCCACGCCGCGGAGAATGAGGCCTACGAGGTCGCACTGCTCGATCTTGGGCTTCCACTGGCGGGTGGCCGCGAAGTGCTGCGCCAGCTTCGCTCGTCTGGCCGTAAACTCCCAGTTATCATTGTGACCGCGCGGGACGGCGTTGACGACCGCATCAATGGCCTCGATCTCGGCGCGGATGACTATCTGGTAAAGCCGTTCGAGATTCGAGAATTGCTGGCGCGCATGCGCGCAGTGCTTCGCCGCGAAGGCAGTGGTTCACCGGCGCTGCTCAGCAATGGCACGCTTCATTTGGACCCTGCGACGCGGGAAGCTTGGTTCCACGGCGAAGCATCGCTGCTTACCGCCCGCGAGTTCGCGCTGCTTTACGGCGCTGTTGGCGCGGCCGGGCACGATCCTGTCGCGCAGCGAGTTGGAACGGCAAATCTACGGCTGGAACGAAGAAGTCGAGAGCAATGCGATCGAATTCCTGATCCATACCATCCGCAAGAAACTTGGCGCCACAGTGATCCGCAATGTGCGCGGCGTCGGCTGGATGGTGGACCGCTCGTTATGACAAAGTCCCTGCGCGCTCGTCTTTTCGTCGGCTTGACCGCGGTCATCCTTTTGGCGGGCTGTCTAGGTGGCGTATTTACCTACCTCTGGGCGTTCGACGAGGCGATCGAGATGCAGGATTCGGTCCTGGTCCAGATTGGAAGCCTGATGCAGAACGGCGGCCTCAAGAGCGATCAGTCGCTGCGCGGCGTTGATGCGGACGCGGAGGTTGATGTCACGGAACTCGGGACGGCGCCGCATGGCTCGGCCGAGGAGCGGCGACTCTGGAGCCTCCAGGACGGACTACACGTGGCGTCGCGCACCGGTCAGTCGGCGCGGGTGCTATTGCGGACCCGGCCTGACGGAAGCCGGTTTGCCGTGACACAGCTGACCGACGTCAGAGATGACATAGCGAGCAGCATGGCGCTTCGCACGCTGCTCCCGATCGCTGCGCTGATTCCCTGCCTCCTGCTGGTCGCGGCGTTGGTCGTCGCGGGATCGCTGCGGCCAATGGTCCGATTGGCCGGTGATCTCGACTTAAGACGTGCGGATGACACGACCCCGCTTCTGCTGGCGGACACGCCAAGCGAACTTCATCCGTTCATCGCATCGATCAATCGGCTATTGGAGCGAATGAAATTGATGCTGGATCAGCAGCGACGTTTCATCGCCGATGCTGCGCATGAACTGCGGACGCCCATCACCGCGCTTGGCTTGCAGGCCGAGAATCTCGATCCGGCCGATCTTCCGGAGCAAGCGCGCGAACGCCTCGGCGCGCTCAAGGAGGGGATGCGCCGCACCAAGCATCTTCTTGAGCAGTTGCTCGTGCTGGCGCGACATGAGGCCGGCCCGAACGGTGAAGCCACCGTGGTGCCGCTAGACCGCAACGTGAAGGAATTGGTGGCGGATCTGGTGCCAGACGCGTCGCGCAAGGGAATAGATCTCGGTTTCCAGTTGATTGAATCGATCGCGACCAAGGGTGAGCCCGTGATGATCGCAACGATGATACGGAACCTGCTCGACAATGCCGTACGCTTCACGCCGCAAGGCGGACGCGTCGATATCGGGATCTATCGCGAGGGCAACGAAGCGGTGGTGAAGATCGAAGATACCGGACCGGGCATCCCGTCCGGCGACATCGATCGGATATTCGAGCCGTTCTTCCGCGGCAGCCGACCGGCTGAGATGGTACCGGATTGGGCCTCTCGATCGTAAAACGCATCGTTGACCGCCTCGGGGGGATAGTTGTGCTGGAGAATATTTCCGACCACCCCCCGAAAGGTCTTCGAGCAACCGTCCGCCTCCCGGCCATGTGTGGAAGTGATGCCTAGGAAGCTCCCCTCTCTATGTCGCAGCTAAGTCGTTCCAGTTAAGGAATCTTCGTCGCTTTTCGGATGACGCCAAATCCAACGACGTCATGAGACGGGAGAATCGCAATGATGATGCAGACAAGCGTGGACCGAGTTCTTCGGCACGAAGCAGTGGTTGGAAATTCCGAGATCGGCTTCGAGACTTTTGTGCCCGTATTTATGATGTCGTCTATCGGGCTAACGCTTAGTCTCTTGATAGTAACTCTGGTCGCGCGTTAGCCGGCGAAGTTCTTCTCGCCCCCAAAGGGTTATCAGCGACAGAGATTGAACGCTCGGGCCGTACTGAGGTCTGAGGTCGTTCGCGTCGGTTTTGGCATGTCCGCGACATGTCTGGTTGTGCGCGCTCCGCAATTCGTCGATTTGGCCTCGTCCTTTCCGCGACGTAGGTCCGAGATTGAGTGAGACCACCGATCGCCGCCGCTATCGCGAACTTCCACTTCAAGCTATGTTGTATTTTGTTCGAAAGGTCTCGTTTTCTTGCCTCAGCCCCTTGGCCCCAAATGGCAGGGAGCACGCACCTGGAGTGTGGTGCCTCAAGAGGTTGTCCTTGGTCAAACCGAGCCGTGGCTGGCGGGGTTTGGCTCGGCGATGAATGGGGCCTGGAGGAGCGATCACGCAACCCCTCCACACCTTCTGCGAGGAACCGCTTGACCCATTTGGCGACGGTCTTCGGCGTCGTGTTGAACTGGAAAGCGGCGTCGGCTTTGCTCAGCCCGCCCTCGACCACGCTTCGGACCAGGCCTGAAGCGCGGTCTGGATGAAGCGCTCGGCCTTGCCGTTTGTTCTGGGCGTGTAAGGCTTGGTGCGGATGTGCTTGATGCCCAGGTGCCGGCAAGCGTCGCGGAAGAAGGACTGGTAGCAACTGCCATTGTCGGTCATGACGCGCGTTACGGTGACGCCGAGGCTCTTGTAATAAGCCACAGCCGCCTTGAGAAAGGGAACAGCGCTGTCCGCCGTCTCGTCGGGCATGATCTCGGAGAAGGCCACGCGGGAATGGTCGTCAATGCGGACGTGGACGAAATCCCAATCAGCGCCACGGCTCTTGTTCGGGCCACTCGGATCGCCGGTGATGCGGTGGCCGACACGCTCGAACCGCCCAAGCTTTTTGATGTCGATGTGGAGCATCTCGCCTGGGGTCTCGCGCTCGTAGCGGCGCTCCGGCTCGGCCGGCTCCAGGTCGCCTATCCGGTTAATCCCAAACGGCGAAGGACGCGGCTGACGGTGGCCGGTGACACCTCGACCTCGGCTGCGATCTGCTTGCCGGTGTGGCGCTGCCGTCGCAATGTCTCGATGACTGTGCACGACCTTTGGGCGTCAAAGGCGCATTCTTGTGGACGTTCATCTGGCCTCTCCTTGGAACACTGAAGCTTCGCAGCCTCAGCTTCTTCGGTTCAGACCTCGCGGCCGGAGGCGTCGAAACCGATCGACATACGCGAGGAATGAAGCCGCCTCATCACTCCGGCCGCTCATGGCATTTAGAGAGCTTCCCGAAGCGCAAAGAGGAGGCCAAGGCCAGAGCCCATGGCTTCGCTGGACAAGCTTGAATCAGGCGGCGCTACCCTTTCAGGCGTGTTGGCCGGACTGGCGCATCCTCTGATATGCCATGACCGCGGACACGCGGTTCGTGGCGCCGCACGTGTGCATGATGCTACTCATGTAGTGCTTGACGGTCTTTTCGCTGATCTTGAGTTTCTCGGCGACCATCCTGTTGGTGGCGCCGTTCTCGACCTCCGCGATGATCTGCAGTTCGCGATGGCTGAGACCCAGGTCGATCGACCCCACCTCCTTGTGCTGAACCGCCGAAAGCAGCCGCGCCGCAAACTCCGGCGAGACGAACGAGGACTCGTTCTTGAAGACGGCCCAGATCGCGGCCTTCAATTCGCTCGCGCTGACCCCCTTCAGGATGTAGCCGTGGGCGCCCGCGTTCAGGGCGGCGATGCCAGTCTGCGGATCGTCGCAGGCGGTAAGTATCACGCAGTGCGTTTCGGGGAATTCCAAGCACAACTGCTTGAGCGTCTCCAGGCTGTCGCCGGGAATCCCGAGATCGAGAATCATGATGTTCGGGCGATGTGCCTTCGCTATGTCCAGAGCGTCTGCGGACGAGACACCTTCGGCTACGACCTTGAAGCGGGGTTCAGCCCGGAATACGGCGGTCAGTCCTTGGCGGTAGATCGGGTGATCGTCGATGATGGCAATCGTGGCTTGCTCACTCAAAATTTCCATATGCGACACTCACAATGCAAAACTCACAGCGATGAAATTGGCATTCCAGAATGATCGAATGATAGGCATCATGAGGATACAAATTCAATCACTTTCGGTACATTAACGAAGCAATCGCGCCCGCGGCAGTTCCGCCTGGGAACCGTTAACGAAGAGCTCACACAGAATTTCGGTACCTCGTTCCGGACTGGAGAGTACCGAAAAGGTGCCTCCGAGCGCTCTCACTCTAGAGGCCATTCCCAGCATTCCGAGACCCGAATGCGGCCTGGCCCGCGTCGCAATGGAAAGGCCGCATCCGTAGTCGCGCACCGAGAGCCGCAGCATCCCGTCTTCGCATCGGAGCATTACGGTTTGCTGAGTGCTCCCCGAGTGCTTGGATGCGTTGTTCAATGCCTCCTGAGTCACTCTGCTTGTGGCTCGCGTCGTACTGCAGGTCACCTTGGTTGGCGACGACGTGGTTGCCGTTGATGATTCAGGTTCAGCATGAGCCGATATGACCTGACCGACTTCGAATGGCGCGTGATCGAGCCACTGTTGCCCAATAAGCCGCGAGGGGTGCCGCGCGTCGATGATCGGCGGATGCTGAACGGCATCTTCTGGGTGCTGCGATCGGGTGCGCCATTGCGCGATCTGCCTGAGCGATACGGCCCACGCACAATCTGCTACAATCGCTTTGTTCGATGGCGGAAAGCATGTGTGTGGGGTCGCCTCATGGCCAACATTACCAAAGCCCATGACGGTGAGGTGCAGATGATCGACACCTCCATTGTTCGCGTCCATCAGCAGGGTGCGACGGCAAAAAGGGGGATCGAGATCATTGTCTCGATCGATCCCGAGGCGGGCTGACAACCAAAATCCATGCTCTTGTCGACGCGAAAGGCAGGCCGATCAAGCTGATGCTCACGGCAGGTCAGATGAGTGACGTCGCTTCCGCAGCGGACTTGATCACGGATTTGCCCGAGGGTGCCATGCTGCTCGCAGACAAGGGCTATGATGCCACTATCTTGCGCACTGTCGTCACCGAGCGAAAGGCATGGGCCAACATCCCGCCCAAGGCCAACCGCAAGGACCCGATGTGCTTCAACCCCTTCCTCTACAAGGCACGCAACCTCGTCGAACGCTTCTTCAACAAGGCCAAGCACTTCCGTCGCATCGCAACTCGATATGACAAGCTGGCAGAAAACTACCTCGCTGCCCTCAAACTCGTCTGCGTCCGCATTGGCTACGCGGTAGTGAGTCTACGTCCTAGACTAGCCGGCGGCAAGGACATGACGCTGGTGCGGCAAGACAAAATAAAGCGCATCCGACGAGGCCGGGCAGACGCGCGACGGTATATCTACGCGAACTGCGACGGAAATGATCCGCTCCAAGATCCCGTGGTACGGCGATGGACGGAAAGCTCGCGCGGCCGCCGGTAGCCCAGAAGCGGGCCCCAGAGTGCCTAGAAGTCCGGAGCCCCGCAACCGCAACAGCTCGTGATATTGCTCGGTACGAATTTCAACTCTACTCTCGCATCGCGTTCGCCTTGCCCCTACTACAACTTTGCGTGCGCGCGCCTCAGAAGAGCGCTTATGCTGGAGGGTGGCCTCGGCCCGGTTGGTTAGAACCCGGAATAGTAATCGTTCACCGCTCTCGCCCGTCCCGGGTCCTCCCAATTCCAGTCGTTGTCGTTGCCGTATTTCGGCGCTCCCTGCAGCCTATCTGCTGTGAGATTGGTTCGGTAGCCGCCGAGCGCCGTGTCGTATTTCAAGGATTGCCATGGCAGCGGGTAATGATCGTCGCCGATTCCCAGGAAGCCACCGAAGCCGAGAACCGCATACGACACTTGGCCGCTGACCTTGTCGATCATCACGCGCTCGATCGAGCCGATCTTCTGATTGTCGGCGCTGTACACCGCGGTGCCCTCGACCTTATCGCTGCCGATCAGCGTTCCTGTTTCACGCCTGTCCGTTTCCATCGTCTCCTCCGTTTTGCAACATCGATGTGAGATAACGGAGGGTGCCGGATGCTCGTTCCTTCGATTTTTCTAGCGACACGAAGGCGAGGAACGGACGGTCAGTATGGCGAGTGAACCTCGGGATCGAAAGTCGCAGATGTATTATGAAATCCATACTCGCCATTGCCTGTGTCGCCGTTGCGCTCGTCTCCGCAGGCGCCGGGGAGGCAAAAGGATGCATTGAGGGAGCCATCGGTGGCGTCGCCGGCCACATGGCCGGCCATGGCAAAGTGGGCGCAGCGGCTGGCTGCATAATCGGCCATCACGAGGCGAACTAGCCGGATCCGGGCAAGGCCAACGCTCAAGCGCCGTCCGGTCAAAAGTGAACATTCCCGCGCGGCTGCACATCGCCGCCACGACGTTCATGGGGAACATTGACTTAGAACTTGAGAGTGGTTCTGAGACCGAACACCGACGCGTTCCTGAGGGCCCTTCCGGCGAGCGGCCCCGCCGGTAGCGTGGCGCCGCCGCCCGGGTGGACGATGTATTGGAAATTGGGCTGCACCGTCCAGCCGTCCTTGACCTGATACTGATAGACGGCGGTCAGCAATCCTTCGAAGCGTCGCACGGGCCAATTCGGATTCACCAGCGTCCGATAATCCGCATCCAGCGCCTGCGCTCGTTTCGAGACGTGGGCGTACCCCGCTGCGATCCCGAACTTGTCGTCCGGACGGTCGTCGCGCAGACCGATGAATTCGATGCCGGCATCCGCGTAGAGATCGATCAGGTTGCGGTCGGCGGGCGCGCCCGCAACGCGAGTGAACACGCCGATCCCGCGATCGTCGTTGTGAGGCACGCGATAGATCTGCTGTTCGAACACTGCCCATCCGCCGATATCGCCCGACAACGGCAGTGGCTCGCCGCTGCTGGCGGGAGCGGCGAGCGAGACGCCGTTAGAGGCGAGCCGCTGGTCCGCAAAGGAGCCGAAGTGCCGCCAGCCCCCGAACTTGATCTGGCCCGTCAGGTTCGGATCGCCCTTCTTGTTGTTCCAGGCGTACTGGATCTGCCCGAGCAGGAGGGGCGGATCGTTAACGCGGAAGTTGACGCCGTAGCGGTTGCGCTCCTGCGGATCGCCCGGACCGGGACCGGCCTGGTCGCCATCGAAGATTCCGCCAAGCAGGGAAAGCTGGTCGGTCACGTTGACGAGCAGTCGGGCGCCGATCGCGGCCAAGGGCGGCGACGGTCCGCCGCTCGGCAAGTCGAGCGACGTGATGGCCGGCCAACCCATCGAGGCGTTGGTGAGCACATCGGTGTACTTGGTGTTGAAGAATTCACTGTCGGCGGCGAGCTGCCCAAATTTTAGCGAGACCTGTTTCGCGCCCCACTGCTTCTCGAAATAGGCTTCGTACAGCCGCGTCGACGGCAGAGCTTCGATTCCGCTGACGACGAAGAAGTTCTGCAGATTGCTGCGCGACAGCCCGTCGCCATGGATCTGGAACATGTTGGCATGGAAGGTGAGCTTGTCGATCCCGACGAGCTTCTGAAGATCGACGTCGACGGCGAGGTTCAGGCGGCCTTCGTAGATCGCGCCCTGCTTCAATCCTCCGGAAGCATTGCCGAGCACCTCGCCGATATAGGTCGCCGCGAACTTCACGCCGTATTTCTGTAAAGGATTGGGCAGAAGACCGAGCGTCTTCTCCTCCACCGTGCTCTCTCCCGTGTCGGGGTCGGCGGGCTTGTCCTCGTCAGTCTTCTTGTCCTCCTGCGCCATGGCATTGGCTGCAAGAATCAAGACGACAGATATCGAAAGAGCCGCTTGCCGGTATGCCTTCCTTGGCCGCGACACGGGAACTCCTCATACTGGAAGTGCCTCAGGGACTTGCCTGATCTTAGGCCCCAAGTCCATCATTCGACGACCTCTCTCAAGGCACCGCGCTGCCCGTCGCCGGGCGCACCCTAGCACTGGAAACAAGTCAGATGGGCTGACCTCTCGCAATGTATTCCTGAAAGCCCAAATTGAAAAAGCTGCGCTCGGGCTTTTCCGCTTGGGGCATCTCATGTTCGATACAGCCACTACCGCGCTTTTGCGCGCGGTCCTCGAGGAAGTCTGCGAGAGCGTTTCGCACCGCGAGATCGGGGCGCGCGCTCACGTCGCCTGCGAAGATTCTGGAAGCCGCGACCCGCGGAGCGTATCGCTCGAAGGTCTCGAGGAGGTCAGGCGCTAAGCTCTCGCGCAAGCGCGGACCATGTGACGTGCGGACGAGGGGGGCGGGGGTGAATTTTCAGTCACGGTGCTGAAGATCCTGGTGAGCTACCCGGATGGATTTGCCGTGATGGCCGACCTCAAGCGCGACATGGCGATCCTGGCGGCCAGTGGTCGAGACTGGGCCGACCGCACCAAGCGGCTGGGCGCGCGCGTGCCGGACCTCGACATCCTTTCGCAAGGTCTCGTCGCCCGCGAAAGTGGCGGCTGGAGGATCACCGTCAAGGGGCGGACGGTGCTGGAATTCATGGGGGCCCCGCCGGCCGCCGACCAGGCGATAGAGACGGTACCGACGCTAGACGCGCCGCTGTCGCAACCGCCCGAGCGGGCGAGCCGGCGTCGTGAACGCCGCGAGCGTCGGCGCAAGGTGCGTGAACGGGCGCGGGCGGACGCTTCCCACTCCGCGTAGCGGCGGCCGTCAGAAAGCTCCGAAATTCAAGTCGAAGCTGATGACAGCGACGAGTGAGAGCAGCAGCCCCAGGCCGCAGAAGATCGCGACGGTCTTGAACTCTTGGCTGACCGTATTTGAGCGGGCCGCGCCAACTAGCGTTCTTGCCTCTGCGTCCATTATTAGGGTCCTTAGCCCTCGACCGACGCGGTTGACCCTGACCGGACATGGGCGCCGCCCCTCGAAGCCACCCGTTGGGAAGGACAGTAACTTTGCTATATCGCGAAGTCGCAGCTCAGGCCGGTAGTTCTCTTGACCTAGCGTAAGTTGAGATGATCATATTTGACGTGAGACGCCCGACCTTCGGAACGAAACGCTCCTGCGGTCCCGCGCCTTCTGTTTATGGCCTCGATGTTGGCAGAACGGGAGGTAGCAAATGGCTATCGATTATACCTCGACCTCAATCGTGCTGTCAGAAGCAGGCCCCCAGGGGCCTCGACGGCAGTTTTTCTGCGACGAGATTGGACGGCGAGAATTTGTCTGCAGCGGAGGCGCCAGTGTCTTAAGCGTGATACTTGCTACGCTCCTCGCTGGCTCGAAGTCGGTCCGGGCCGAGGCCGTCGCCGGACCATTGCCTGAACTCGACCGCATAGCTGTTCGGATAGTGATCGACAGCTATCAGTTCGCTGTCGCACCGAGCAGGAAGCTACCCAACCTTGACGTCCAGCACTTTGGCTGGGGTCTCAGCGACAAACCGCCCCGCAGAACGTTGGTCAGCGAATTCGGCCTTGCGACGCATGTCGAGTCGCGACGCGGCAACGAGACGCGCAACGTCCTAGTTGATTTCGGTTTCACGCCGGAAGCCCTTCTCAACAACACGAGCTTGCTTGGTATTGACCCGGCGGCCATCGACGCACTTGTGCTCAGCCACGGGCACCAGGACCACTTTGGCGGTCTCGTCGGTTTCTTGCAGGCGCATAGCGGCAAGCTAAAGCCCAAACTTCCGTTGTTTGTCGGCGGCGAAGGATGTTTCTGCGCGCGCGAGTGGACTGCACCCCCGGTGCGGGGCAGCTTTGGCGTCATCGACCGCAAAGCACTCGAGGAGGCGGACCTCGCCGTAACCGTCGCAGCCAGACCTGCCCTGGTTGCGGATCACGCCGTGGCCACGGGGCAGATCAGTCAGAAGACCTTCGAGAAGGTGCTGTCACCGAGCGCAATGACCATTGGTTTCGACCGCGGCATCGGCTGTTATCCCGAGCGCCTCAGCGAGGCGGAACGTACTGCGCCCGTCGTACCGGATCAGTTTCAGCACGAGATCGCGACGGCGTTCAATCTAAAAGGACGGGGGCTTGTCGTCCTAACTTCATGCAGCCATCGCGGCGTAGTCAACGCGATCAAGGAAGCTCAAGCCGCCTCGGGCGTGGCAAAGATTCATGCGGTGATCGGCGGCTTTCATCTGGCGCCCTATCAAGAGGACTACATTCGAGATACGGTCAAGGCACTCCAGGAAATCGATCCGACTTACGTGATTCCGCTGCATTGTACCGGGGAGCCATTTTACGAAGCCGCGCGTGCTGCGATGCCGACAAAGCTCTTACGCGCGTACACGGGAACGCGATTGGTTTTCGAGCCGTGAGATCGGACCTGATAGGTCTAGCTGACCGATGCCCGTAGTTGAGGGCAAAGCGGACTTCCCAGTTGCGCACTCAGACTTTTGAGTTTGACCACAGGCGACGTCGCCCGGTTCTCCAGGCGGCAAGTGGCCCCTTTGAGACTTGCCCGACTGTCCGGAGAATGTCCGTTCACCGCCAGGGGTAGACCGGAAGTCGCCGTAATCCGGTCAAACCTACGCGAATGACCCTGGCTGTTCTCTAATTCCGGGCCTGCGGTCAAGACTCTCCTCACATCCTTGCCGGGTCCATGGTTCTCTCCGCGGTAGGGGCATGCCCTCCGCATGATGGCGTAGGATGACGTTGGCGGATCAATGTGTGAAGCGCGCTTGCTTTTTTGAGCATCGCAAAGCCAGGGGCGATCGCACCAACGCCAGCGTCCCGGCAGGGACATCAGCTCCCGCCGTAGGTCGGCGGGATTTCGATAGTCTTATGCTGTTTGGCCGGCAGTCTCCTTTGATGACCATTTGAAGTCGGTGCCATCAACCCACATCCGGTGGAGAATGACAGCAAGTTTTCGGGCAACTGCAACCTTGGCCTTCCGCAGCCCGCTTCGTTTCGCGAGCCGAATGCCCCAGGCTTTGAGCGCTGACCATTTTGCTACGCGAGTGAGAAGTACGTTGGCTGCTTCGTAGAGACAGTCGACGTTGTTGCCCGAATGCCTCGATGATTTCATTGACGATAGCAACCCTGTTCGCGTGATCGACGCGTTTGTCGATGCGCTCGATTTGGCTGAGATGAGCTGGTGGAGCCGGCGGCGACTGGTCGGCCATCGTACCACCCCTCGGTTCTCCTCAAGCTTTACATTTACGGCTATCGGAACCGGGTTCAGTCGAGCCGGCGGCTCGAACGAGAGGCCGGGCGCAATGTCGAGGTCATGTGGTTGCTGGGTCGGCTCGCACCTGATCACAAGACGATCGCGGACTTCCGCAAAGACAATGGCCTGGCGCTGCGCAAGGTATGTGCGCGCTTCGTCGAACTCTGCCGCGAGATGGGCTTGCTGGCGACGGCGGGCGTTGCCATCGATGGCAGCAAGTTTAAGGCCGTGAACAATCGCGACAAGAACTTCACGCGGGCGAAGGTGGAGCGGCGGCGGGCCCAGCTGGAGGAGAGCGTCGCGCGCTATCTGAGCCAACTTGACACGGCCGACCGGCAGGAGCCGACGGAGGCACTAGCCGCGAAGGTAACGAGGCTTACCGAGAAACTGACGAAGCCGAAGGAGAAAATGGGCAAGCTTGCCGTTTACGAGAAGCAGATGCTTGCTTCGTCTGACCACCAAATCTCACTGACCGATCCCGACAGCCGTTCGATGGCGACGAGCGGGCGTGGTTCCGGCGTCGTCGGCTACAACGTGCAGGTCGCCGTGGATACCGAGCATCATCTGATTGCGACGCATGAGGTCACGAACAGCGGCTCGGATCGGGACCAACTGGCCAATATGGCTAAGCAGGCCAAGGTTATTCTCAAGACCGAGACGCTCGAGGCCGTTGCCGATTGCGGCTACTTCAGCAGCCTGGAGATCCTCGCGTGCCACGAGGCCGGCGTCACGGTGACTCTGCCAAAGCCGCAGACGTCGGGTGCCAAGTCACATGGTCGCTTCGGCAGGCAGGACTTTGTCTATTTGCCAGAAGAGGACGCCTATCGCTGTCCGGCCGGGGAACAACTGCCATATCGCTTTACGAGCGAAGAGGACGGCAAGCGGCTACCTGTCAAGATTGTTCGCTCAAATCGCAGTGCACGACAGGCCCAGAGCGGCGTATCCCGCGATGGGAGCATGAGTATCTGCTCGAAGCCGTGCAGCAGCGCCTTGATGCAAACCCACAAGCCATGCGCCAGCGTCGCGAGACGGTCGAGCATCCGTTCGGCACGATGAAGGCCCGCATGGGAGCGACACACTTCCTCACCAAAACGCTTCCAAAAGTAGCCGCCGAGATGGCTCTCTCGGTCCTTGCCTATAATCTAACACGGGTCATGAACATCGTCGGGACCAAGCCGCTGATGGCTGCAATCGCGGCCTGAGACCGAACCGGTCCTCGCTTCCCATCGACTTCATTGGGAAGGGTGTTTTTACACGGCCAAGACCCATCCCGACCTCCGCGGTTGGCGGGCCGGCTTGCTCAATTGAATCGGAGCAATGTGTATCTTCCGTACCCATTCGGGGGACGGGTATGAGACGGCGCGATTTCAAGACGTTGGTGAGCGGAGCGGCATTGGCATGCCCGCTGATGGCTGGCGTGCAACAGCAGAAGCAGGTCTTTCGGATCGGAGTCTTGAAACTGATGGCGGTCGGGCACGCCATTTTCCAGAATTCGTCAGTCTCCTGAATTGGCTCCGTGAGTATTTCGTTCTACCTTCCTTAGAATCACATCCGGCTGATCGTTGCTGTTCGAGCTCCTGGCATGTCCGATCCGCACGGGACGGGTACAAGCGATCCTCCTGTCTCGTGCCGTTCACGGCATCGCTGAATTAACTGCCTAGCGCGCCCAATTTGGCGATATCCGAGCTTGCATCAGTTCGTTCCAAATCCGGAACGCCATGACGCAAAAGTCGCGGGCGTTGCAGATTTACAACCCGCACAGCCGTTCGAGATACTAAGCTCGTCCATTGAGACGACCAAACATATTTCATTCTTAGTTCAAGATGAGCAGCGGGGTCGAAAGGTGTTTGATGTCTATCGCAATGACAAGCGCGACTTGCTCGTTCTAAGTACGGGCTCTGGCGTACCCGTGCTTTACTCTGCACATAAGTGGCGCAAGAGCAGAAAAAGAGTTCTTAAGGTCAGCGACGAAATCAAGTCAGCCGTTCGGGCACAAGGCTACTATCTCCGCAGCCTGCGGGCCGCCAAGGAGCGAATGATCGAGGTCGAGTAGGTCGGCGGCCGGTGATCTCCACCTGCAATCTCTACAGCGTCACAGCCAGCCAAGCCTCCATCCTCGCGCTCAACCGGGTCGCACGCCTCTTAAAGTCGCAGCCTTCACTTAGGTTTCATTGTAGGGGGCTGCGCCCGCTGAACGCTTCCCTGTACCGCCGCCTGCGAGGTTCGGGTTATGGCGGCTTGAAATACCGCAACACAGTGATCGAGTTGCCATAGCTCGATGTCGTTGACATCAACTAGCTGCTGGGCACGTTCTCGTGCTTCCTGCTCGTCGGCACACTGCAACTTGGCCACGCTTATAACGTGGTGGTGCTGATCCAAAAGGTAAGCTCGGTAGTGCGCCATCCCCACGCCCCCAAAGTCGAAACCAGGTTACTCCATTGATGCAAATGGAAACCACGGAAAGTTGGGTTCGGAAGTTCACGCTTAATGTCTATCCCTTTCAAAGTTGGTTCGATGCAGGAGGCTGACCACGCCGGGGCCGCCTTCGGACTACGGCTTCCTAACGACAACGCCAAATGCGGTGGTCGGACCGATCCACCCCAAGGCAAGCCGGTAATCTTGACGAGCGACGCGATGTCCGATGCGCGCGCCATGGGATGAGGCCAAAGCATTGCAATAGCCGTTGCCGGATGATGTCGATATCGTACCCAATCATAATCCGATTGTGCTGATGATCGATCGCACCTCGAGCGCATTGTCGAGGAAACCGACATGGAGCGTCCCTGCATGTCACCCTAATTGTCGGGGATCACGCGAGCCGAGATTACCATCGCGAAAAGTCGATCTTTGCTAGCGCTTCACCCGGGCTGCGATGGGTGCCGCCGTTCCCGCGGTCATCGGACGGCTTGGGGCAATTGTCCTTCTTTGGCAGGTCCTCGTTGTGCTGCGGCTGGGACTCGTCGTTCTCGGCGCTCTTGAAGTCGCCATCGTGCGTGGACTGGTCGCCCTTGCCATCATTCGACGAGTCGTCCTTTCCGGCATGATTGGAGTAATCGCTCGTGCGGCCGTGATCGGAGCGGCCATCGTGGCCGTCCACGACCGATGCAGCATCGCCCGACCTTGCATCCTCTACGGCAAGCCCAGCGGAGCCGGCATTGCCCGTAGGCGCCGCAGCTGGGCTGCGGCTTGGAATTCCGACCTGGGACGGCCCACTCGCCGAGGCGAGATGGACGATAAGATCCGCTCCGTGGGTGATTTCGGGCCGGTGCGCTACACTCACGCGTGTCATGTTTAGATGCCGGAGATTCGCATTGATTTCTTTCTCCTTCTCGGTGTCGAGATGTGCCGTGCCCTCGTCCAGAAACAGGATCTTTGGTCGGCGATAGAGCGCGCGCGCAAGCAGTACTCGCTGTTTCTGTCCGCTGGATAACGAGCTTCCCATGTCGCCGATGAGGCTGTTGTAGCTCATCGGCATGGCCATGATGTCCTCGTGAATGCCGGCAATCCGCGCGCAATCGATCATGACTTGCAGATCGAATGTTGTATCAAAAAAGCAGATATTGTCGGCAATGGACCCCGACAGCAATTGATCCTCCTGCATCACCGCGCCGATTTGCTCGCGATAAGCGCGCGGTCCGATCTGGCCCAGCGGAAGGCCGTCGACCAGAACCTCTCCGCTCGTGGGCTCGAGCAGTCCAAGCATAATCTTGACAAGAGTTGACTTGCCGCAGCCCGATGGCCCCATGATTGTCACGAATTGTCCGGGAGCAACGTACAGATTGACGTTGTTAAGAATCAGAGACTCTCCTTCTGCATACCGGAAGCACACGTTGCGCAGTTCGATCTCGCCGCGAATCGGTCGGATATACGACAGGTCTCGGTCGTGCCCCCGCTCGAGCGGGGTGAGCGCAATGTCGGCGAGCCGCTCCAGGTGCAGTCCGAGAATGCGGACATCCACCAGCTTTTCGATCAGCAGCGCCGTCCGCTCAGCGAACTGCAGCTTGTAGCTGACAAACGCGAATATCATGCCAACAGTGATGAGATTGTCCAGTGCGAGGCGAGCGGCGAGGTAGATTGTGACGACGTTCTCCAAGCCAAATATCGTGTCGTTCATTGCTTTGAAGCTGATCCTCGCCCGACCTAGCCGCACGTTGGCATTAATGTACGCCGCATAGCGGTTCAGCCACTGGCTCTCCCGTTCGTTTTCGCGGTTGAGCAACTTTAGGCTTTGCACCGCTCGCACGGTTTCGATGAAGGTGGAGTTCTCGTCTGCCTTACTATGAATGGTCGCTTCGCTCCGTTGCCGGAACATCCCAAAAAGAGCGAGCCGCAGCGCGGCATACAACGCGAACGCTAGCAGGACGACAAGTCCGAGCTGAACACTGTAGGTGAACATCAACGCCAGCATCAACACCGACATGAGACCGTCGATCAACCCCGTGATCAATCCCTCCGCGAGTACGTTGCGGATGGGCTCGATCGAATTGAAGCGCGACAGGATGTCGCCGATGTGCCGTTTTTCGAAGTATGAGAGTGGCAAGCGCACCAGATGATGAAACAGCCGCGCGCCAATTTCAAAACTCAACGTGTTCTGCAGAACCAGAATAATGAAGGAGCGAGTCGCCGTCGACGCGATCCGTATGAGGAGAAGGAGCGCGAAGCCTAGCCCGAGTACGACCATGAGATCGACATCTCCCCTGGCGATGACCTCGTCAACGGTGAGCTGCATATAGAAAGGGGCGGCGAGGAGAAGAATCTCGATGACCACTGACAGAACCAATATTTGGGCGATAGCACACGTGTTTCCGTTGATTCCGCTCCAGAATACCGAGAACGGCAATCTCACTCTCTCGTCTGTGCGGCGGAACTCTTCAGTGGGCGAGAGTTCGAGTGCGATCCCGGTGAGATGTCTAGATGCTTCAGGGAGGGGAAACCATTTCTCGCCGGCTGCCGGATCGTGCACCACGATCCCCTTCTTCCTGTATGCTTTCAGTACAACGAAATGAGCCATGTCCCAGTGCAGAATAGCCGGCGCACGCAATTGGCAGAGATGGCCGATCTCAATTCGCAGCGGCCGACATGCCAGTCCCAGGTGAGCTGCTATTTGGATGAGGTCGCGAAGAGTGACGCCTTTTAAGGACACTGGATGCCGGCGCCGCAGGCTGTTCAAGTCAGTCCGATGACCATGATAGGACGCTACCATGGCGAGGCAAGCGAGTCCGCATTCCGTCGCCTCCGTCTGCCGGATGACCGGGAGGGTTCTGCGTCCGCTGAAATTCAATAGTCCCTGCATGCGCTACATCCTTGCGCTTAACACCGGATCAAGCAGCCACCTCATCAGCGAGCGCTGCTCAAGGATAACGTCGGCCCTGAGCAGCATGTCCGGCTGAAGCGGCATCTTACGGCCATAGGCGTCGATGTCGGGCCGCTCGAGAGCCGCAGTCACACGGTAAGCCGGTTCCTTGAGGGTGATCGGCCCGGTCGTTTCGGTGCCGGTCAGAATTGTGTGAGAGACTTTTGTCACGCTGCCACGGTAGGTGCCGAATTTCTGATAAGGAAATGCATCGTAAAGGATCCTAACCTGCTGGCCGGGGCGCACAAAACCAAACGCGCGTGTCGGAAAGAACAACTCGGCCTGCAAGTGCGTATCAAGGGGAATGATTTCGAGCTGCATATGCCTCGGATCGGCGATCTGGCCAACAGTCGCCTGCAGCGTGGATACGCGCCCACTCGTTGGCGCCCTGATGACGTAAGCCTGCCGCCCGTTCACCTCGGCGACGCGCTGTTCGATCGAGGAGAGTTCATTACGCAGTCCCCGGATCCTCTCTGCGGCGATGGTCGGGAGTTGGTCGAGTGTATGCCGAGCGTCTGTCAACTGGGTGCGTCGCGCGGTGATCTGCTGATCGAGCGACACCACACTCTGCTTCTGCTCAAGTGCGGCCTGCTCGCGGCGCTTGAGCTCAATCGTTGGCAAGGCGCCACTCGCGGTTAGCTTGGCGCCCGTTGATACGAAGCTCTCGGAAAGCTTCAGTCGCTCGTTTTGGATGTTCCGCTGGTCCTCGAGTTGGGCAATCTCTCCTTCAATCCCCTTGATCGTGGAGTCGAGGCGGTCCTGCTCGGAGGCGGTTCGGCGATCTTCCGCATCGATCTGTCGCTCGACTACATTGCGTTGCTGCGTCAGCACCACAAGTACGGTGGCATTGACGTCATCGCCATTGGCGGTGATTTGGGAAGTGACTACGGTCAGGAGCGGGTCGCCCTCCGCAACCTCTTGCCCCTCCTTCACTTGTATCGCTTTGATGAAGCCCTGTTGTGGTACGAAAATCCTAGCTGTGCCGGAGGTCGGCGTCAGATACCCGGAGACGGTCTCCTTGCGCGCGTACTGCGCGATGGAGAGAAAACACAAAATGAGTACAACGAGAGTCGCAAGGCTCCAGCTAAGAAGCGTGCTCGACAGCGGCTGCAGCAGTACGACCTCACCCCAGGTGTGGCGCTGATGCAAAAAGTCGACAGCTTCCTTGCGAAATAGAGCTGGCCGAGTATCCATGGACGCACCTTGCTACGCTCTCGTTCGTCAATTCAAGGGCTGTACATAGTATCTCTCCGCCGCGCCACGGCTGCGGATGGGTACCGCACAATGCGGTGGCGAACCGCTCCCCGGTAGGGAGAAGCGGTTCGCCCACACATCTTGCCATTACGCCTTTTGGAGCTGGATCCCGCCGACGTTAACGCCAATGTTCACGTCATTGAGGTTAACCAGGCCGACTTGAAAATTGCGGTCGCCGCCGCCGCAGCCGCAGCTGCCGGTGCCGGCTGCTACGAGGTCGAGTTCCTCATCGGTTAGTTCGACAGGGTAGGTAAGTTCTTCCATCATGTTGCTCTCCTTGGATGTTAGTGGCGCGATGTTGCTGTAGGTGCTGCCACGCTACAATTAGTCGGAAGCCGCCAATCTGGATGCACGGTCTCGCAAAATTTGTGAGGGGCAGTGTTGACGCTTGTTGCATCGTGATGTTTGCAACGTTGTATGCAAGGCGTCCCAAGTGGAAGTCAGTGGCGGCTTCATCAGTTGGACGTTCTGATCTCCTGGTTCTGCGCGGCTGAGATGCGACATCGCGTCTTCCGAAGGAAAGCCCGTTGGCGCTCCATCGGCGCGAGCCTCGATCCAAGAAACGACTTGACGTGTTTCGATGGTGAACTCGCGCAATCCGCAGCGCCCGCTGGGCGTTACAAGGCTCAGAGCCGTCGCAACTGATTACGTTGCAGTCAGGTTGGATAGAGGCGGGAAGGTGAAGGCTTGGAGCGTAGTTTTCTTGAAGGTACTTCGAAACCACCCTCGATGGCGTTACCCGGTCGTCGGATCAGATGCGTGCTCTGAAGTTACAAACGAGACTAATCGCCATGCTGAGAAGTCGGCTCGAGGAGTTGTGTCGCTGCTCACAGCGGCTCACCTGGCCAGCGAGCACGACCCGTTATGATCCGCCTACACCCTGGCGACCGCGTCCCCGGTTTGGCGGTCGGGAAAAAAGTTTGAAAACTTCGGGAACGAAGTCGATGCTGCTGACTTGAGTTCGCCGACAGCAATTTCGTATTTTTTTAAAAGCGGATCATTTAAATGCATTTTAAATGCAGGCATTAAATGCAGCAGGCGGCGGGCCTGCGGGTGAATGCAGTCAGGTTTTTCTGCCTTTTGAGGGGTTGATCTCGACCATGCCCCATCAATGCGTCGCTTTAACGAAGGCGAAGTCTCGCTCCGGCGCAGCGCGCCATGACAGTTATATCAATCGCGAGACGGCTCTTAATTATGAAACAGCTCTGCTTGAGTGCGCCTCCGGATCGCAGTCGGCCGTTGGCAAGATCTACACTCAGGAGAAGGAGCAGTTGCGCGCGATGGCGCACCGTATCGTGCACGACAGATCGCGTTCCGAGGATGTCATCCACGACGCATTCGCGCAGGTTCTTCGGTATGCGAAGAACTTCGACCCTGCACGCGGATCAGCCCGGGGCTGGATCTATGCGATCGTCCGCAACACGGCGCTCAAGATGCGGCAGAACGCCAGGCGCGAATTCGCGATCGAGGACGATACATTGAATGCCATCTGTGCGCGGGAACAGACCGTTCCGAACCCTGCCTCCTGCATCCCAGACAGCATGACGCTGCGAACCATGCTCGATCAACTCGAGCCACAGCGCCGCGCGAGCCTGCTTCTGGCGATCGTCGACGGGCGCACGCACGAGGAGATTTCCGAATACCTCCGGGTTCCGGTCGGAACCGTCAAGGCCTGGATCCGGAGAGAGCTCGTGGCCATGCGTCGGCAGCTCGAATGAGGCCTGAACTTATTTTTCGCCGATGCATCCAAAGGCGTGCTTCGGCGACAGTAGGGTGACGGCGTGGTGATCCGAGCAGGGCACACGCACGTGACGCATGTGCCCGGGTCGTCGCAAAGCTGAAGCGAGGAGCGAAGCCATGTCTATCCTGAGCAGTGTTACGAGCATTCTCGGACTGACAAAGCTTGTAGGAACCGGCGTCCCACGCGAGGAATGCACGTCAACCAAGCCGGACGACGGTGGCGACGGCAAGCAGTCAAGGTGGAATGACGATCACAGCGATAACGACGCGTATTCGAACGTCGGCGGCAAGGACGATCATCCCAGGCTTAGCGGCGAGGGCGACTACCCAGAGCAGGATGGGGGCTGGAAGGACGCGAAGGACGGCGAATACCAGCCCAAGGATTATTGCCACCTCGAGCCGGCTGACGGTGGCAGCCGAGGCGACACCGATCGTAGTCCGGGTGATGCGCTGGCCAAGTTCGACTTCTCCCATGGTGAGTTCGCGGGTGATTTCAGCTCGCACGGTCCCGATCATTCGGGTGACATACACGGCGCGCTCGCTTCGATGTCTTGCGACGATGCGCTCGAATACGCCATCGGTTTGATGGGCCCAACGGATCACTTCGACGTAGGGCATTTCGACACGGCGACGGATACGTCGCATGACACGGACGCCTGACATGCCGAAGAGACCCGCCTGGCGGTGAATGCTGCCGGGCGAGAGTGGTTTTTGAACACGAAAGGCGCCGGTCATGCAGCAGGTAGAAAAGCGCGAATTGTTCGAACAAGAGCGGAAGATTTTCGAAGCCGGAGTGCAGCGCACTGACAAGCGATCCGGCTCTTTCAGTTTCTTGACCTGGTCGTTCTTCATTGCCCCGCTGATTGCCTGCGAAGAGTTCCTTGCCGCCCCGTTCAAACCCGTGCTGGCCGAGCACGAAGAGGCGCCAGCCGCTCAGGCAGGTACGGGGTCGCAACAGACGAACGACGAGCTGCCTGCGAGCGATCCCGCGAAGTCGGGCGCGGAAGATGAGAGGCCTAAAGGGCCGGCCGCTTCGCCGGAGACGCAAGTGGCTCAGCTCGATCCGACCAGCCTCCTGGCGGATCCGCATGAACAGACGCCCAGACCGAGCACCGCTCGTGACGAAGCAGTCGCCGCTGCGAACCATGGAGGTGAGGGCGGGGGTGGCGAAGAGGCCGAGTCTTGCAAGCACCATGTTCACACCTCAGCCGACGTCAGTCGCGTCAACTCGCTGTCAACAGATTCCGACCTCGGAAGCACTGAATTGCCTGGTGGGTCAACGCTCGAGTCCATTCGGTCTAATGTGCTTTGCGACTCGTGTGACCCGTCGATCGTCAGCTCCTTTCCTCCCCTGCTTGGAATGGTCGGCGAGCCGGTCGAGGCGGCAGTGCCGCCGGCACTGGCGACGGCGACCGACACCGTCAGCACGCTACCGAACGACGTTGTTGGCGCAACTGCGCTGGTCGAGGCGGCGGTGCCGCCGGCACTCGCGACGGCGACCGACACCGTCAGCACGCTACCGAATGACGTGGTTGGCGCCATTGCCCCGCTCGAGGCGGCGGTGCCGCCGGCACTGGCGACGGCGACCGACACCGTCAGCATGCTATCCAACGACGTGGTTGCCGAAATTCCGCCGGTCGAGGCGGTCGTGCCGCCGGCACTCGCGACAGCGACCGACACGGTTAGCACGCTGCCCAACGACGTGGTTGCCGAAATTCCGCCGGTCGAGGCGGTCGTGCCGCCGGCACTCGCGACGGCGACCGGCACTGTCAGCACGCTGCCCAACGACGTGGTTGGCGCCATTGCGCCGCTCGAGGCGGCGGTGCCGCCGGCACTGGCGACCGCGACCGACAGCGTGAGCACGCTATCCAACGACGTGGTTGGCGCCATTGCGCCGGTCGAGGCGGCGGTGCCGCCGGCCCTGGCGACGGCGAGCGACAGCGTCAGCACGCTACCGAACGACGTGGTTGGCGAAATTGCGCCGCTCGAGGCGGCGGTGCCGCCGGCACTGGCGACAGCGACCGACACCGTCAGCACGCTACCGAATGACGTGGTTGGCGCCATTGCCCCGCTCGAGGCGGCGGTGCCGCCGGCACTGGTGACGGCGACCGACACCGTTAGCATGCTATCCAACGACGTGGTTGCCGAAATTCCGCCGGTCGAGGCGGCAGTGCCGCCGGCCCTGGCGACGGCGAGCGACAGCGTCAGCACGCTATCCAACGACGTGATTGGCGCGATTGCGCCGGTCGAGGCGGCGGTGCCGCCGGCACTGGCGACGGCGACCGACACCGCGAGCACGCTATCCAACGACGTGGTTGGCGCCATTGCGCCGGTCGAGGCGGCGGTGTCGCCGGCACTGGCGACGGCGACCGACACCGTGAGCACGCTATCCAACGACGTGGTTGGCGCCATTGCGCCGGTCGAGGCGGCGGTGCCGCCGGCACTGGCGACCGCGACCGACACCGTCAGCACGCTATCCAACGACGTGGTTGGCGCGATTGCGCCGCTCGAGGCGGCGGTGCCGCCGGCACTCGCGACAGCGACCGACACAGTGAGCACAGTGAGCAACGAAGTGGTTGGCCAGACGACGGGTCCAGACACTCAGTGGACCGCGTTGTCGCAAACGGCTGCATCGGACAGCACGGGAAGTCACAGCTTCGATAGTTCAGCACCACCCCTTGAGATCGCGGAGTCGGAACTGACCACGGGTAACGGTGCGCCTGGTGACGTGTCACAGCCCACTGATATGGCTAGCAATGCTCTTGCGAGTGGCGCGCCGGTTCTCGAGACGAGCGAGCCTGTGCTCACCACAACAGCTGCCGCTTCGACCGATCCGACCAGCGAGCTGTCCCATCCGGCCAACATGGCGAACGTGGCTGGCGACGCTCTGGCGAGCGGGACGCCGGTTGCTGACATGACTGAGCCGGTGCTCACCACAACAGCTGCGGCTCCGACCGATCCACTGGGCGAGCTGTCGGATCCGGCCGATACGGCGAGTGTGGCTGGCGACGCATTGGCGAGCCCGGCGCCGGTCGCCGACATGACCGAGCCGGTGCTCACCACAACAGCTGCGGCTTCGACCGATCCGCCGAGCGAGCTGCCGGATCCGGCCGACACGGCGAGTGTGGCTGGTGATGCATTGGCGAGTCCGGCGCCGGTTGCTGACATGATCGAGCCGGTGCTCACCACAACAGTCGCGGCTCCGACCGATCTACCGAGTGAGCTATCGCAACCGGCCTACACCGGCAGTGGGACGGGCGATGCTTTGGCGAGTGCGGCGCCGGTCGAGGACACGAGTGAGCCGGTTCTCACCACAACGGCCGCCGCGCTGACCGATGCGCCGAGCCACGTGTCGCAACCGGCCGACACGGGCAGTGTGGCTGGCGATGCCTTGGCGAGTTCGGCTCCGGTCGCTGACACGACCGAGCCAGTGCTCACCAGCGCCGGAGACTCGCTCAGCATACCCGCGCCCGAACCGGCAGAGCCGGCGGTGCCGGACACCAGCAGCGCTCAAACTCCTGGATCGGCCGACACGCTTCTTGCACTCGCCACCACCGCTGACGCACCGATTGAGAGTTCGGGATCCGCCACCACTGCCCCGGAGAACGTCGTGACGGAGACATCGAATGCCACGGCCACGAGCGCCGTCGCGAGCGATGTGATCGCGTTGAACGATGCGCCACCGCCTCCGGCAGATGCGCTGTTCAACGGAACCCAGTATACAGACTATGGCGTCACGCTCAGCAGCGACAGCGCGCCCTCCCAGACTGCCGTGTCTCAGGTGGACGCCGCATCGGCTCAAGACATTTCCGCGCCGGTGACTGCCGATGTCCAAAAACCCGCACCGCCGCCTCCCGACATCGTAGATAACACTCCGATCGATCACGTTGGAACTCATGATGCCATCCTCTAGCGGGAGGCAAACATGGCAGCTGTCGAGACACTGGACGATCTGCCGCGCAACCACTCCGGATCTCAACTTCGCATCGCACCCGGCGGCGAGGTCCGCGACTATGTCGGACCTGTCAACGCGCTGGCCACCTGGCGTTCGGTCGCGCGCAGCAACCTGACAGCGGTCGCGGCATTTTCGGTCGTTGTGAATCTGCTGATGCTCACGTTGCCGATCTACCTGTTTCAAATATCCGATCGCGTGCTGACGAGCCGTAGTCTCGAGACATTGCTGATGCTCTCGGCTCTCGCGCTGACGTTCATCGGTATCCTCTCGATCGTGGACATTCTGCGTCGGCAGGTGCTGGGGCGTCTTGCGACCAAGATGGAGGCTGTGCTTGGCGGCGCAGTGCTGGCGAGCAGCATCAACAACGCCAGGGCCGGCGAGGGCGGAACCATCCAGGCGATCCGCAGCCTGCACCAGGTGCGAGGCTTCATCTCGAGCCCTATCATGCTTCTACTGATGGACGCGCCACTCTCACCCCTCTACTTCGCAGTCATATTCCTCGTTCACCGCCATCTGGGCTGGATCGCAGTCGTTTCGGGCTTGGTCCTCGCACTGATTGCGCTGATCAACCAGAAAGCGACCTCGGAGCGTCTAAGCGAGGCAAGCCTGCATGCCGCCGAGGCCGATGCGGCGGCCGAGTCGTTGGCCCGAAATTCGCAGGTGATCAATGCGATGGGAATGCTGAGCGAAAGCATTCTCCACTGGGGGCGCCGGCAGGCGCCGGCCCTGACGGTGCAGAGCCAAGCCCTCGACCGGAATTTCTGGATCAGCGGGGCGTCTAAGTTTGTCCGGCTCGTGGCCCAGATCACGATCCTGGGCACCGGGGCCTATCTGGCCCTCCACGCCGAGATCACGGGCGGCATGATGATTGCGGCTTCGATCATTGCCGGCCGCGCCCTGCAGCCCCTCGAGGGCTTGATTGAGGGATGGCGCAGCTGCGTTCAGGCGCGATCGGCTTATGCCCGCGTAAAGCAGGCGGTCGAATCGTTCCAGCGCGAGACGCCCAAGCTGCGGTTGCCCAGACCGCAAGGGCGCCTGAGCGTTGATCGGGTCTTGTATCTGCCACCCGGCTCGAAGGAACCGGTGCTCAATGGTGTGTCACTCGAGCTCGCGCCCGGAGAGTCTTTGGCAATTGTCGGACCGTCCGGATCGGGCAAGTCGACTCTCGCCCGCATTCTGGTGGGTTGTCTGGTGCCGACAGCCGGCAAGGTCAGGCTGGACGGAACGGAGCTGCGCAACTGGGATCGCCGCCAGTTCGGGGAATATAGCGGTTACCTGCCGCAGGAGGTCGAGCTATTTCCCGGGACCATCAAGCAGAACATCTGCCGCATGCGCGACGACTTGCCCGACGAGAGCATCTATGAGGCGGCGATGTTGTCCGGAATTCACGACATGGTCTGCCAGTTGAAGCAAGGATACGAGACCGTGCTCGACCGCAGTGGCGGGCCGCTCTCGGGAGGACAAAAGCAGCGCATTGCGCTCGCCCGGGCTTTCTTCGGCAATCCGTCCCTTGTCGTGCTCGACGAGCCCAACTCGAATCTCGACGCGGCGGGCGAGCAGGCTCTAACCGAGACCCTGCAGCGCGCCAAGAGGCGAGGGGTTACGGCGGTGGTCGTAACCCTGCGCCCGGCGCTACTGAACAGTGTTGACAAAGTGCTCATACTGCGGGCCGGACGCGCGGAAGCATTCGGCTCGCCGAGCGAGGTGTTGCATCGCCTGGTTCGGTCGCCCGGCAGGGCCGGCGGTGATGAGCCGGAGCAGCCGCAACTCGTCGAATCCTCGAGTGGGTGACCAGCGCGGGAGGACAGCATGAGAGCGGTAAAGGACGACATTGGCGAATGGTACCGCGGTGTTCCGCTGAGCGCCAAATGGCCCATCTTCACCGGCCTCGCCATCCTGGTTGTTTGGCTCGGGTGTTTCGGCGTTTGGGCCGCAGTCGCCCCACTTAACAGTGCGGTCGTCGCCTCGGGCACGTTCGTGGCTACCGGGCAGAACAAGTTAGTCCAGCACTTCGAGGGCGGCATCATCCGCGAGATTGCGGTCAAGGACGGGGATGTCGTCGAGGCCAACCAAGTCCTCGTTCGTATGGACGATACCCCTGCCAACGCCAAGCTGAAACGGCTGGTTTTGAAGAAGTATCGACTGCTCGCCATGAAGGCGCGTCTAGAAGCTGAAATGAGCTCTTCAGATGCAATCGAAACTCCGGCCGAACTCAGAGAGAACGCTCGTGATCCAGAAATCAAAGCGATTCTTGAGCGGCAACGTGCCGAGCTTCAGGCGCGCCGGGCTAGTCTGGTGACCGAGGAAAGCGTTCTCTTGAAGCAAATCGCCGGGCTGGAGGAAAGCATCCGCGGATATCAGGCGCAAGTTCAGTCGACCAAGGAGCGCATTGCCTTGTTCGCCGAAGAGCTGAAGGACAAAAATTCGCTTCTTGGCCAGCAGTTGGTACGCAAGTCGGATGTGCTAGCGTTGCGGCGCTCTGAGGCGAGTCTCGGGGGCGACCTCGGCGAGTATCTCGGCCGAATCGCCGATTCGAAGGAGCGGATCGCTCAGGCGAACGAAAGAATAGCGCAGCTCCACGCGACGGCGCTGCGGGACGCGATCAAGGAGTTGCGCGAGACCGAGGCGGAGCTGGACGACGGGGAGGAGCAGATTCGTGCCGCTCAGGATGTGGTCGATCGGGGCGATGTCCGTTCACCGGTCCGAGGCATTGTGGTGAAGAACAACTTCCATACACCGGGCGGCGTCGTCTCTCCTGGTGCGGTGATTCTAGAGCTCCTGCCGATCGGCGACGAGCGTATCATCGAGGCACGTGTGAATCCCAAGGACATTTCGCATGTGAGCGTAGGCCAGGAGGCGCTGGTGCGGCTGTCGGCACTCAACCAGCGCATCACGCCCATGGTCGGGGCGAGCGTCATCTACGTGTCAGCGGATGTCTTGGCAGAGCAAGTGCAGGGGAAGACCGAAACCCGCCCTGATGGTGACACGCGTCGGGAATTCTATGTCGTTCGGGTGCGCCTCGACAAAGACGAAATTCTCAGGCGAATGCCTGAATTCATCCCGATGCCCGGGATGCCCGCGGACGTTTACATCAAGACCGGAGAGCGTACGTTTTTCGAGTACATCATGAAGCCGGTCCTCGACAGCTTCTCCCGCGCGTTCCGCGAAACCTGAAGGGAGCGAGCATCTTGGAAGTCGATGGCGAGCACTCGCGAGTAAGGTGACCTCGAGCCCTTCGTTAAGATTTACTGAAATGCCGCCGCTCGGCCGGCCCAGCGCACGAACGCTGCGAGCGGGGCGATCTCGGTTGCCAATACCGGGGCGCTCCAATCATCCGCCGGGCCGGGCTCATTGCGAGGCGGAGTTCGGCACGCTGACGCGCCGCGCGTGACGATACGTTGCTCGATCACAATCTGCCATGCATCGTAGCCCGTCGAATTGAGGAGAGGAGCTACTTGATGTTTCCGTCCTTGCGTCGCGATCTTTGCGATCGCGAATGGGGAGCGTTCGCGTCGACATGTCACATCAGTCCATTCGATTCGACGTATCTCGGCTTGGCGCAATTGCCGTTGCCACAGCGAAGCGAACAATTCTACCGAGTGCAGAAATTGTTGGGGGTTAAAGTCGGCGGACGGGTTTGCCGACCTCGGCAAGATCGTCGAGATGCAGCGCATCAAATCGGAAAAAATGCGAGGCTGCTCAAAAGAGCGGGAACGTCGGATCGGGGTGCCGCGATCGATAGAGCGCTCTACACCAAGTGCCCAGTCCTCAGCATCGCGCCGACGCACGAAGGTGTTTGCGACATACTCGTTTTCTTGCTGTCGGTCCTCAAAGGCGGGAACCTTATAGGCAGGTTCACCAGAACCTCTTGTAAACCAGCGTGTTGTTGCGCGGAAAATCCCATGACCATCAATCGCCGCAATTCCATTATCGTCGCCGTGATAGCGGCCGCACTGCTGGTGTTTGCCGCCTCCCGCATCTTCGCTGGCTAGGCTCGGTTGCTCGCGCGGTTGCGGAGCGCGGCCAACTGTCGGAGGCCGAGCGCGCCAATATCGAAATCTTCGAGAAAGTCTCGCCCTCGGTCGTGCAGGTCGTGGCGCACTCTACCGCCAACCCTTTCACCGAGGAGTCGGAGGGTGGGGGAGCCTCCCGGACAGGATTTATCTGGGACAATGATGGGCACGTCGTGACCAACAAATCACGTGGTGCAGAACGCGAGCGAGGTCGCGATCCGCTTTTCCTCCGGCTAAACGACGCGTGCCGAGATTGTCGGCACGGCGCGGGACTACGACTGCACCGTGCTGCGCATCAGGAGCGCGCGCACTTTGCCGCCAGCAGTCGCGATCGGCAGCTCCGCTGATCTCAAGGTCGGCCAGTCTGCGTTCGCGATAGGCAATCCCATCGGACTCGACCAGTCGATGTCCAGCGGCATTATCAGCGCGCTTAAGCGGCGCCTGCCGACCTGTAGCGGGCGGGAGATCGCTAACGTGATCCAGACCGAGACCGCCATCAACCCGGGCAATTCCGGCGGCCCACTGCTCGATTCCGCCGGCCGCCTGACAGCGGTAACGACGGCGATCCTGTCGCCGTCGGGGTCCAATGCCGACATCGGCTTTGCCGTTCCGATCGACATAGTCAACCGGGCGTCCCCGAACTAATCCGCTACGGCCGTGTGCCGACGCCCGGCATCGCTATCGTCGCCGCGAGCGAAGCGGTCGCCGCTCGTTTGGGGACCGAAGGTTTGATCGTCGTACGCACCGCGCCGGGCTCTCCGGCCGAACGCGCCGGAATCCGCGGCGTCGACCTCTCATCCGGCACACTCGGCGACGTCATCACCGCTGCTGACGGCAAGCTGGTGCGTCGCCTCTCTGATCTGACCGATCGGATTGAGCAGATCGGGATCGGCAAGCCCGTGCGCCTCAGCCTGAGGTGTGAGGGCGGAGCGCGCGATGCCGATGTCGACATCGGCCGCGCGCATTAAATTGTGATAATCGAGCGGACATGACGAGCCTGTTCTTCCATGTGAGCAGCGTAGTCAGGCTGGAGAGTTGCGGCTCCTCTCGGCGTCAATTTCAGTCCGAGTGACGATATGAGAACCGAAAGCTGGGCTAGACTCCTAGTGTGCGCGCTTTCGCCGCAATGTTGGCCCCGCGATCCGGCACTATCTTAACGGTATGACGATTTTAGTCGACATCGATCCGCGCATAGCGCGGCTCTGTCTCCACGCTGGTCGCCTGCAAGCACGCGTTTAGCCGGACGGCAAATCTCGCCGTCCGGGCTCTCTTCTCATCAAAATTGTGGTTTTGCGGCTTTCTCTTCAGGGGCCCAACTTGCCATAGCAGAAGGAGTGCGCCGTGCTGCCTCTTCCGAAGATCGCCTTGTCCGCCGCCGATTATCCTCGTCTCGAGCAACTCGCGCGCGTAGCCACTCAGCGAGGCGATATCAGTGCGATGTTCCTAGTGCTGGAGATCAACCGCGCTGAGATTGTCCCAGGCGATGCCCCCGACCTGCAGTCGGTCGTAACGATCGGATCCTGGATCACCTATTGGACGAATTGGGGCGTCCCGCGAAAGACGGTCCAACTAGTCTGGCCGGAAGACTGCAAGTCCGACCTTGCCCAGATATCCGTTCTATCGCATTGGGGGCTGCATTGATCGGCCTCCACGTCGGCGACCAGATGCCGTACTTCGTCTCGGGCTGCATGAACGTAGTCAGGATCGAAAGCGTAACAGGCTCCGATACCAACGTAGTACCGCTGGTTCGTCCAGGCAGGTCCGCCAACAATGAGCCAATGGATGATGATCCAGGGCCTACCGCCGCCTGATCGAAGGAGATCACCATGTGTCAGAATGAGCGCAGGATCGCTCGCGGTACAGCGCGCGGCGGAAGGTCTTCCGGTTGGCACGATATGATAATGTCCTCGACAGGTCTGCGCATCGCGCGGCGATGCTTGCATACAGGCCGCGTCCAAGCAGAGCTTAGCCGGACGGCAGTGTGCCCTCCGGATACCTTCATCAAGCAGCTTTAGTGTGTGGCTCTCCCACGTGGGGAGTTCAAACAAGGAGGCTGTGAAAAACCACTATATCGCAGACATCACCCTTCCGGCGTCTGACCATAGTCGCCTGGGACGGCTCGCGCGTGTGGGTGCAGATCAAGGTGACGAGGACGCACGTTTTTTGCTGAGTGAGATCGACCGTGCGGAAATCGTCCCTCATCGCGCAGCCAGATTGGACAGCATCGTCACCATGGGTTCGTGGGTGACGTTCCGCATCGGCCGCGTGGTGGGCTGGTCGATGAGTGCCGCCATGACGGCGCAGCTCGTGACCGACGCATTGTTGATGGCCGTCTGGCGGCGCGGCAAGCCGGATGCGCTGTTTGCATCACTCCGACCAGGGTAGCCAGTACACCAGCGAACAGTTCCAGCGCCTGATGGCCGACCACGGCATCGTTTGCAGCATGAGCCGCTCCGGCAACGTCTGGGACAACGCGGCGATGGAGAGCTTCTTCTCCTCGCTCAAGACCGAGCGTACGGCCAACAAGATCTATCGAACCAGAGATGAGGCACGCGCCGATGTGTTCGACTACATCGAACGATTTTACAACACGACCCGCAGGCATTCGACCATCGGCTATCTCAGCCCGGTTGAGTTCGAGCGCAGGTGGGATTAGCTTAACCGGGTGTCCATTAAACCGGCAGCAGCTCAGGCGTCCGCATGGGCTCACAGGTGCGGAACTGCGATAATACCACTGGTGACGTGCGGGACGTGGTGTTGGTGTACCCGCACGAAGCAGACATAACACTAAAGCGCATCTCGGTCCTTACGCCGGTCGGAGCTGCGTTGATCGGCCTGTCGGTTGGTCAAGGCATCGAGTTTCAAACCCCAGGCCATAGCAAGCGGTCCTTGACGATACTAAGCGTGTCCCACTGAAGGAGGCATGATGTGCGTGACGTTCCAACTAAGCAGGCCGCGTTAACGGTCATCGTTATCACCATCGTTTTTGCTGCCGCACGCCGGCAGGCAGCGGGATCATCGCGGCCGTCCATCGGTCAGCGCCGCGACTACTGCGCTCAGACGTGGCGGCCGACGTCGGTCGGATGAGGCTTTGCGCTTCCCGGATCGTGATGGATGTGATTCCATCATCGTCGTGACCACATCTGAATCGCTTCCCACCGATCTTGCCGCCGCGCATGCGATGATCCTCGCGGAGCGCGCCGCGCGCCTTCAGGCGGAAGCGGTCGCGGCGAGCGCCAAAGCGGAGGCTGCCGACGCGAAGGCGGCCGAGGCCCTGATCAGCTACCTCAAGCTCGAGATCGAGAAGCTGCGTCGCCAGATTTATGGCAGCCGCTCGGAGCGCAAGGCGCGGCTTTTGGAGCAGATGGAGCTTCAGCTTGAAGAGCTGGAAGCAACGGCAACCGAGGACGAGCTGGCAGCCGGGCAGGCCGCGGCCAAGACACAGACCGTGCAGTCGTTCAAAGCGCACGCGACCGTCGCGCAAACCGTTCCCCGACCATTTGCCGCGTGAGCGCATCGTGATCTCGGCTCCGGAGAGCTGCCCCTGCTGTGGGTCCTGGAGGCTCTCGAAGCTGGGGGAGGACATCACCGAGATGCTGGAGGTCGTTCCCCGGCAGTGGAAGGTGATCCAGACGGTGCGCGAGAAGTTCTCGTGTCGGAACTGCGAGACGATCACTCAGCCGCCGGCCCCCTTCCACGTGACGCCGCGCGGCTTCGCCGGGCCCAACCTCCTGGCCATGATCCTGTTCGAGAAGTTTGGTCAGCATCAGCGCCTGAACCGGCAGAGCGAGCGCTACGCCCGGGAGGGCATCGATCTGAGCCTGTCGACACTGGCCGACCAGGTCGGCGCCTGCGCGGCAGCCTTGCAGCCGCTCCATGCACTGATCGAGCGCCACGCCCTGGCTGCCGAGCGGCTGCACGGCGACGACACCACGGTGCCGATCCTGGCCAAGGGGCAGACGGTCAAAGGGCATATCTGGACCGATGTCCGCGACGACCGGCCGTTTGGCGGACGGGCGCCGCCGGCCGCGCTCTATTACGCCTCGCGCGATCGACGGCGGGAGCATCCCACGCGGCATCTCCAAGGCTTCACCGGCATCCTGCAGGCCGACGCCTATAGCGGCTACAACGAGCTGTATGACGCCGCGCGCGCGCCGGGACCGGTCACGCCCGCACTCTGTTGGGCCCATGCCAGGCGGCAGTTCTTCGAACTGGCGGACATCGTCGCCAATGCGAGGCGCGGCAAGAACGCGGCGGCGATCTCGCCGATCGCGCTGGAGGCGGTCAAGCGCATCGATGCACTGTTCGATATCGAGCGCGGCATCAACGGCCAAAGCGCCGAAGAGCGGCTGCGGGTGCGTAAAGAACAAAGCGCCCCGCTTTTGACGGCATTGGAAGCATGGCTGCGCGAGCAGCGCGCCCGGCTGTCGAACTCGTCCGCGGTCGCCAAGCCAATCGACTATATGCTGCGCCGCTGGGACCGGTTCGCTCGCTTCGTCGATGACGGACGGATCTGCCTGACAAACAATGCGGCGGAGCGCGCGCTACGCGGCTTTGCTCTCGGCCGCAAGTCTTGGCTCTTCGCCGGCTCCGAACGCGGTGCCGATCGCGCCGCCATCATGGCGACGTTGATCATGACGGCAAAGCTCAACGACGTCGATCCGCAAGCCTGGCTCGCGGACGTCTTGGCCCGCATCGCCAGCACGCAGCAAGGTCGGCTCAATGAACTGCTGCCTTGGGACTGGAAGACCCCCGTTCAGTCCGCTGCCTGAACGGGCCACCGCGCTATGCATTATCCCGCGGCCCTCACCGGGCCTCACCGGGCCTCACCGGACCTCACCGGGCCTCACCGGCTTTCAATTACCCACAAATTCTCCTCCGACCATGACACCTAGCGCTATGTCGGTGAGACGTGACAGCCCGCGCCACATGACGGTATTGCCGGGTGGCG
>NZ_JADPKA010000053.1 GCF_023073715.1 Bradyrhizobium sp. 164 | reverse complement strand
CTAACCTGTTTCACGGAACGGTCCTTCCTTTGTGGCGTTCGAACAACGACCACGTTCTAGCACTTTGATGCTGTTGGAGCGGGCCGTTCCACCACATCAAGTTTTATCCAGTTCTGAGTTCGCCCTTGCCGATGGACTTGCCCGGTTGGGCGGTGGAAGCGACGGGAGCTGGCGCGGAGCCTTCGGCATAGCGCAGCGCCAGATCCCGGCGCGGGTAGCAGGTCATGGCGAACTCGGATGGAGTTTTCCATCCGAGCTGCGAGTGTGGCCGTGTGTCGTTGTAATCGGCCCGCCAGCATCCAAGCGCGACGCGGGCTTGGGCCAGTGACGTGAACAGCGTCTCGTTCAACAGCTCATCCCGCAGGCGACCGTTGATGGGGAGACGGCCCCGCTCTCTCAACGCCGGCGCTATGCTGGCGTGTGCGGACTGTTCACAGGAGCAAACATCATGGAAGTTGCGACAATTGGGTTGGATATCTCGAAGCACGTATTTCACGTTCATGCTGTTGACGCGCAAGGACAAGTGACTGGTCGCCAACGCCTCCGGCGCGGCGAGATAGTTTCCTTCTTCTCTTCGCTATCGCCCTGCTTAGTGGGGATAGAGGCTTGCGCGACCGCCCATTACTGGGCACGTGAGATTCAACGGTTTGGGCATTACGTGAGGTTGATACCGCCAGCTTACGTCAAGCCTTATGTCCGGCGAGGAGCAAAGAACGATGCCGCTGATGCGGCGGCCATCTGCGAAGCGGTCACCCATCCCGATATGCGGTTTGTCCCAATCAAGAGCGCCGAGAACCAGGGATTCCTGATGCTTCATCGAGCTAGAGGCCTGCTGGTCCGTCAGAGGACCATGACGGCTTGCGCCGTTCGAGCTCACTTTGCGGAGTTCGGAGTCATTGTCGGGCAAGGGCGGCAACGGGTGGATGCTTTGGTGGACTTGTTAGATGACGAAGGGCTGGCGCTACCTGCCAATGCCCGTATGGCGCTCGGGGTTCTTGTGAGCCAACTCCAGGACTTGGACCAGAAGATCGGTGCCATCGAGCATGAGCTGGCTCAGATTCAGAGAGAAAATCCCATGGCGAAGTTGCTGTCCTCCATCCCCGGCATCGGTTCCATCACGTCCACCGCGCTCGCGGCAACCGTGCCGGACCCGACCATCTTCCGCTCCGGGCGAGAGTTCGCGGCTTGGCTTGGCCCCACACCTAAGCAGAATTCAACCGGGGGGAAGGATCGGCTCGGCCGCATAACAAAACAGGGCGATTCCTACCTGAGGCACTTGCTGGTCATAGGAGCGCGCAATGTCGTTCGGGACCCAAAGGCACGCTCCAGCGTCGGAGGTGGCTGGATCGAAGCCTTGCTTGAACGGCGTCGACCCATGATCGTCGCAGTCGCGGTCGCCAATAAGTTGGCCCGGATTGTCTGGGCGATGATGGCGACTGGTGAATTCTATCGGCCTAAGCTGGCGGCGTAACGTTCCGCGCATCTTGGGCACCTGACGGTGTGAGGGCAAATGACAGGATGATGGAAACCGGCGGAGCTGGGGATCGAGCAAGCCCGAAGAGCTTTAAGCGTACAAGCGCGAACCGTTGATGAGGCCTCGATCCGCGATCTCCATCAGGGCCAGCGGCCATGTTATCGGTCGCAACGACAGGCCGTATACATGAACGCACCCGACCGATCTCCAAAAAGCTGTCAAAACCTCTTGCACCCGCGGGGCCGTCTATACATGAAGCTCTCGATGAAGGCGTTCTGCATGGGTTTGCCAGGCGCGATGTAGTGCCATGCGACACGGCTCTGGTCGGCCCATGCGAGAATGGCGTTGCTGGTGAGTTCGCTGCCGTTGTCGCTGACCAGCATCTTCGGCTTGCCACGCTCGATCATCAATCGGTCCAGCTCCCGCACCACGCGGACGCCGGCGAGCGAGGCGTCGGCCACCAGCGCCAGTCACTCGCGGGTACAACGGCGGCGCACCGTCAGCTTCTCTTCCCGATAGAGCCGGAAGAGCTTTTTGTGGTTGATCAGATACCCTTCCCGCTTGAGCAGAACATGCAGCCGCCGGTAGCCGAAGCGGCGGCGTTCCTGGGCAATCGCCCTCATGCGCTGACGAAGGCTGGCATCGTCAGCTAGGGTCGTCCGATATCTCATGGTCATGCGGCAGCAGCCGATGACTTTACACGCCCGCCGTTCGCTCATCCCGTGGGCATCGACCAGATGAGCGACAGCTTTCCGTTTCCCAGCGGGCGTCACCACTTCTTTCCCAAGAGGTCCTTCAGCGCCGCATTGTCCAGCATGGCGTCGGCCAGGAGCCGCTTCAGCTTCGTGTTCTCGTCCTCCAGCATTCTCAGCCGCTTGGCCTCGGAGACGTCCATCCCGCCGAACTTGGCCTTCCATTTGTAGATGCTGGCGTCGCTGACGCCGTGCTTGCGGCACAGATCGGCCACCGAAACCCCGGCCTCGTGCTCCTTCAAGATCCCGATGATCTGCTCTTCCGTAAAACGATTGCGCTTCATGCTCTGGTCCTCGTCTTGGGCCAGAGCAAACTTCAAACTGGATTAAGCCTGTGGGGCAAGGTCACAGGCCTTCCGAGCCGCGCAAGCCGACATTGTCCGGCCTAGACCTTCGCTGAGAGCTCGCGGCTGTAGCCTTGCCCGTGTGATCGCCGAGCCAGTCGGCTCATCGCGGCGAGATCACGTTCGGCATCTTGTGTTTGGACGGCACTCGACGCAAGCAGCTCGAGATCACTCGCCTGGCGGAACTCCGTTTGGCAAGCCACCGGGTTGGTCGAGGAAGGCTTCGGGAGTCTTCGAAACGGTAGTCACCGCTGGCGTTGCGCGGCTCTCGGTAGGGCTATCATTTTGCGCGGTTTCTCCACAGGGCCGTGATCCAGTATCGCAACTGAGCAATCTCGCTTGGCTCGCATGGACTGGGCTTTCCTCCCACAATTCTTTAGCAATAGGCAGAGGAGAGATTTGTAGGTTGGCCCACCAAGCTCTCTCGTCCCGTGCCGATGCAGGGCTTGATGGTGAAACCGGCAAAGCGGGACCGTGAACTCGTCGCTGACCTTGCGCCCGAGCGTTCGTGGTTGTGCAAACTACAGATGGTGGGGCATCGGCGGGGCTCTTTCTTGCAGACGAGGCAAGCTTGGCTGCGGACGAACGCCAGATGCTCCTTGCTGCGCTTTCGCAGCGGCTCCTTTGGAACGGCGAGGTCTCCCAGTGGGTCCGCGGTGGGTGGTTTGAGAGCGACGCCGACTGCGGTCGCGCTGTCACAGGCGTGTCTAAATCGTCCTCACCGGCTATCCTGACCAGGGCAAAGAGGGCATACCGGCGCGCGTGGGTCAGTGCTGCGCCCATCCAAAGGCGTCCATGCGGAGGGCAACCCGCTCTACAGTCGCCTGATCGGTGAGTTCGCGAACGCGACCTCGCTGTCGAAGTCGCTGAAGTCAGCGCTCGTCCGCGATCACCTTGCCGTCGTTCGGCAGCACGCCGGGGCTGACCAGCTCGACGTTGCCGCCGAGCTTCGTCACGGCACGCAAGGTGCTGGCGATCTGCTCGCGCAACGCGTCGCTCGCAGCCGTCGTTTCCGCTTTCAGCGTCATTGCGTCGGTCTCGCCCTGGCGCGAGACGACGAGGCGTAGTCGTCCGAGTGCGGAATGACGCTTGCCGATTTCGGCGATCTGCTCGGGGCGGACGAACATGCCCTTCACCTTGGTGGTCTGGTCGGCGCGGCCCATCCATCCCTTGATGCGCATGTTGGTGCGCCCGCACGGACTGACGCCCGGCAGAGTCGCGGTGAGGTCGCCGAGTGCGAGGCGGATCCAGGGATGGTGCGGGTCGAGCGAGGTGACGACGATCTCGCCGACGTCGCCCGGCGCAACCGGATCCCCCGTGCCGGGCTTGACGATCTCCAGGATCAGGTCCTCGTTCACGACCATGCCTTCGCGGGCTTCGGTCTCGAACGCAATGAGGCCGAGATCGGCGGTGCCAAAGGCCTGATAGGCGTCGATGCCGCGCGCCTTGATCTCGGCCTGGAGCGAGGGCGGAAACGCCGCGCCCGAGACCATAGCGCGCCTGATCGAGGAGACGTCGCGGCCGCCGCTTGCTGCGGCATCGAGCAGGATCTTCAGGAAATCCGGCGTGCCGCTGTAGCCGACCGGCCGGTAAGCTTCGATCAGCTCGAACTGCTGTTCGGCATTGCCGGGACCCGCCGGAATCACCGCGCAACCAAGCGCGCGTGCCGATGCGTCGAAGATGAAGCCGCCCGGGGTGAGGTGATAGCTGAAGGTGTTGAGCACGATGTCGTCCGGGCGGAACCCGGCCGCGAACAGCGCCCGTGCGCCGCGCCAGGGGTCGGCGTGGCGCCCCTCCGGCTCGAAAATGGGCCCAGGGGAGGTGAAAAGGCGGGCGAACGACCCCGGCGCGGCCGCCACAAGGCCGCCGAACGGCCTGGAAGCCTTGTGCAGGGCCGGTAGTTCCGACTTGCGCAGCACCGGCAGGCCCGCCAGCGCCTCTCTAGACCTCACCGAGGCGGGGTCGAGGCCCCTCAGCTGCTCGGCATAAGCTGGAGCGGCCATCGCGCCGCGCAGGACATCCGGGAGCCGCGAAAACAGCTCGGCCTCGCGCGCGCACTGGTCGCGCGTTTCCAGGGCGTCGTAATGAGCGGTCATGGCTGATCTTTCCGGGTTGGCATGGTCCGTTGCACGCCGCCGCCGGCATCGGTATCAGACGGCCATTGGCGAAGCTTGAAGAGGACCCGATGGCGGACGAAGGAAGTATTGCGGCGGACGAGGCGGTGGACGTCGTCGCGCGCCTGAAGCGCCGCATGATCGACGAGGCGCTGCCGCTGTGGTCGACCGTCGGCTGGGATCACGCCACGGGCGGTTTCATCGATCGGCTGCACCCGGACGGCACGGCGGATGCGGCCGCGCCGCGGCGCGTGTTCGTGCAGGCGCGCCAGATCTATTGCTACGCCAAGGCCGCGCAGATGGGCTGGTACCCCGAGGGGCGAGCGATCGCGCTGAAAGGGCTGGAGCATCTGTTGGACAGAGCGAAGGCGCCCGATGGCCGACCCGGCTATGTGCACCGGCTGACGCCGGAAGGGGCGGTGCTGGATGCCCGGCGCGATGCCTATGACCACGCCTTCATCTTGTTTGCGCTCGCGACGGTCTACGCCTTCGACCAGGATGCACAGGTGCGCGCCGAGATGGATGCGCTGCTCGCCTTCCTCGACGGCCATCTGCGCTCGCCGCATGGTGGCGTCCACGAAGGCCTTCCGGTCTCGCTGCCGCGCCGGCAGAACCCGCACATGCATCTGTTCGAGGCGATGATCGCCTGCTTCGAGGCGACCCACGATCTGTCGTTCCAGAACCGCGCCGGCGAGTTCTTTGCGCTGTTCCTCGCCAATCTCTATGACAAGCGGAAGTGCGTGCTCGGCGAGTATTTCGAGGAGGACTGGTCGAAGATCGAGCCGACCAGCGTCGAGCCGGGTCACCAGGCGGAATGGGTCTGGCTCCTGAAGGGTTTCGAACGCATCACGGGATGCCCGACCGGGCAGCGGCGCGCCGAACTGTTGGCGACCTCGCTGCGCTACCGCGACGAGGCCACGGGCTGCCTGATCGACGAGGGCGACGACACCGGCAACATCCGCCGCAGCACGCGTCGGCTGTGGCCCCAGACCGAGATCGCGAAGGCGTGGATCGCGCAGGCCGAGTCCGGCGAGGCCGGCGCGGCGGACGAAGCGCGCGCAGCGCTGTTGCGGCTCGAACGGCATTATCTCAGCCATCCTGTGAAGGGCGGCTGGTACGATCAGTTCGACCGCGACGGCAAATCGCTGATCGACACCATTCCTGCATCGTCGTTCTATCATGTTCTGTGCGCCGTCACGGAAGCGGAGCAGGTGTTGGGTTAGAGCCAACGCTTGCGCCGCTTGAAGCTCTTGAGGTTCTTGAAGCTCTTGCGCTGGTCGCCGGCGCCGCCGAGATAGAATTCCTTGACGTCCTCGTTGTCGCGCAGTTCGTCCGCGGTGCCGTCGAGCACGACCTTGCCTTGCTCCATGATGTAGCCGTGGCTCGCCACCGAGAGTGCGGCGCGCGCGTTCTGCTCGACCAGCAGAATGGTGACGCCGAGGTCGCGGTTGATCTTCTGGATGATCGAGAACACCTCCTTCACCAGCAGCGGCGACAATCCCATGGACGGCTCGTCCATCAAGATCATTTTCGGGCGCGCCATCAGCGCGCGGCCGATCGCAAGCATCTGCTGCTCGCCGCCCGAGAGATAACCGGCAAGTCCGGTGCGTTCCTTCAGGCGCGGGAAGTAGTTGAAGACCATGTCGAGGTCGGCATCGACCTCGCGATCCCTGCGGGTGAAGGCGCCGAGCCTGAGGTTCTCCAGCGAGGTCATGTCGGCGACGATGCGCCGGCCCTCCATCACCTGGAAGATGCCGCGGCGCACGATCTTGTCGGGATCGATGCCGTTAATGCGGTCGCCCTCGAACAGGATCTCGCCACGCGTGACCTCGCCGTCCTCGGTCTTGAGTAGTCCCGAGATCGCCTTCAGCGTCGTCGACTTGCCGGCGCCGTTGGCCCCTAGCAGCGCCACGATCGCGCCCTTGGGCACATCGAGGCTGAGGCCGCGCAGCACCAGGATGACGTCGTCATAGACGACCTCGATGTTGCGCACGCTGAGGAGGGCGGACGCAGGCACGATGCTGGGGTTGGGGCGCGTTGCTTCGGCAGTCTGGGTCATGCAGTCTTCTCCGCTGTCGTCACCCGCGAAGGCGGGTGACCCAGTATTCCAGAGACGCCCAACGTTCCCGAGAGGTCGCGGCGTACTGGATCCCCCGCCTTCGCGGGGGGATGACAGTTGTGTGGGGGGCGAAAGCGGGGGCTCACCACCCCAGCAATTCCGGCTTGCGCGGCAGTTCGACGGTCTTGACCTTCTCGAGCTTGATCGTGCCCTTGGCCATGAGGTCGTTGAGATCGCCATCGGTCGCACCTGAGACCTTGGTGCGATAGAGATCGACCTTCAACGTGCCGCGGTGGTCCTTGTCGGTCCAGGTCGAGGGATTGCAGACGCCTTCCATCCCAGCCGGAACCCAGTCCTTCTTCTGGTAGAAGCCTTTGGCAACGTTCTCGCCCGTGGTGCCGCCGTTCTTGGCAGCCCAGTCGAGCGCTTCCTTCATGTACAGCGCTGAGCAGACGGCGGCGACGTAGTGTACGGGACGATAGACCTTGCCGGTGGGATCGGACATCTTCGAGATCTCCATCAGGGTCTTCATGCCGGGCGCATCGCCGCCCCAGCTCACCGCGGTGCGCAAGGGGAAGATCACGCCATTGGCGGCATCGCCTGCGGTCTTGGCGGCGTTCTCGTCCATGCCCCAGACGTTGCCGAGGAACTGGATCTCAACACCCGCGGTCTTGCAGGCCTTCATCACCGAGATGTTGGAGGCCGCGGTGTTGCCGAGATAAGCGTAGTTGGCGCCCGAAGACTTCAGGCTGAGGCACTGCGCGCTGTAGTCACCGGGTGCGAGCGCGAACACCAGCGGCGGCAGCACCTCGAAGCCGAGCTCCTGTGCCATGGCTTCGCCGGCGGCCTTCGGCGCGTTCGGATAGGGATGGTTGGCGCCCATGTGGACGAATTTCGGCTTGCCGGACTTTCCCTTCGCCTTCCAGTCCTCGGCCGCCCACATCAGCATCGCGCGTAGCGCGTCGGAATAGCTCGGGCCGTAGAAGAAATTGTAGGGAGCAGGCTTGGCCTTGCCGCTGACGCCTTCGGGATCGGTCAGCGCGGCGGCATAGGAGCCAGACATGTCTGGAATCTTGTCCTGTGCGAGGAAGCCGGTCAGCGCCTCGGTGTCCGCCGTGCCCCAGCCCATGATCGCAGCGACCTTCGAGTCCGGCGCCGACCACTTCTTGTAGAGCGCGATCGCACGCGGCACCTGGTAGCCATAATCGTTGGTGTCGACGTTGAGCTGCTTGCCGCCGACGCCGCCGTTCTTGTTGACCCAGGCGAAGGTGTCGGCGACAGCCTGTCCATAGGGCGTGCCCACGTCGGAGGTGCCGCCGGAATAATCGGCGAGATGTCCGATCGCGATCTGTGCCTGCGCGCTTGCCGAGAATGCGGCGATCGCAAGCGCGAGCGATGCGGTGCTCAAAAGGGACTTCATCGTCATGGGTCGGTTCCTCCTGTTATTGTTTAAGTGAAGCGCCGCGCTCAATGCGAGAACGGGTAGAGTTTCCAGTAAGCCTTGATCTGCCGCCAGCGATGCGCGAGGCCATCAGGCTCGAACATCAGGAACGCGATGATGATCACCCCGATCGCGATCTCGCGCAGGAAGGTGATGTTGTTGTTGAGCGAGAGCGCCTTGTCGATTGCGCCTCCCTTCAAGTGCAGGCTGAGGAATTCCATCGATTCCGGCAGCAGCACCACAAAGGCGGTGCCCATCAGCGTGCCCATGATCGAGCCGGTGCCGCCGATAATGATCATGGCCAGGAACAGGATCGAGCGCTCTATGCCGAAACCTTCCTGGGAGACCACGAGCTGGTAATGCGCATAGAGCGCACCGGCAATGCCGGCGAAGAAGGCGGCGAGGCCGAACGACAGCGTGCGGTACTTGGTGAGATTGATGCCCATGATCTCCGCTGAGAGATAATGGTCGCGGATCGCCACCAGCGCGCGACCGTCGCGCGTGCGCATCAGATTGGTGACGAGGATGTAGCTCGCCAGCACATAGGCCAGCACGACGTAGAAATACTGCCTATCGCCGCGCAGCGTGTAGCCCAGAATCGAGAACGGCTCGGCGCTCGCAGGCACCGATCCGCCCGAGAACCATTCGGCGCGGGAGAAGAAGTCGAGCAGGATGTATTGCGCGGCCAGCGTCGCGATGACGAGATAGAGGCCCTTCAGCCGCGCCGCAGGGATGCCGAAGATCAGCCCGACCAGCGCAGTGACGATCCCGGCGAGCGGGATCGCGAAGAATACCGGGATCGGCGCGTTGTTGGAGATATAGGCCGATGTGAACGCGCCGAGCAGGAAGAAGGCAGCGTGCCCGATCGAGATCTGGCCGGTGAAGCCGACCAGGATGTTGAGGCCGAGCGCGGCGATCGAGAAGATGCCGATCTGGATCAGGATGCTGAGCCAGTAGCCGCTGAAGAATTGTGGCGCGAGACACAGCAGCAGCACGCCGGCGATCGCAAAATTGCGGCTGGTCGTGGTCGGGAAGATCGTGGTGTCCGCGCCATAAGTGGTGCGGAAATCACCAGCGGGGATGAGGGCAGGGCCGGCCATGGGTCAGATCCGCTCGATGTCGTGGGTGCCGAACAGGCCGTAAGGCTTGATCATCAGCACGATGATGAGGACGTAGAAGGGCGCGATCTCGTAGAGATTGCCCCAGTGCAGATATTCGCTGTCAACATATTGCGCGACGTTCTCCAGTAGCCCAATGATGATGCCGCCGAGCACGGCGCCGCCGACCGAATCGAGTCCACCGAGGATCGCCGCCGGAAACACTTTGATGCCGTAGGCCGCAAGGCCAGAGGACACACCGTTCACGACTGCAACGACGACGCCGGCGACGGCCGACACCGTCGCGGAGATCGCCCAGGCCATCGCGAACACGCTTTTCACGGAAATGCCGAGCGACTGCGCGACCTGCTGGTTGAATGCGGTGGCGCGCATCGCAAGACCATATTTGGAGACGCGGAAGAACCAGGCCATGCCAATCATCATCGCCACCGACACCACAAGGCTCATGACATAGACGGTCTGGATCTGAAGGCCAAACAGGCTGACCGACTGGCTCTCAAACACGCGCGGGAACGGCTGCGGATTGACGCCGAATATCCATTTCAGGGTCGCCTGGAGCACGGTGGAGAGGCCGATCGTCACCATGATCACCGAGATGATGGGCTCGCCGATCATCGGCCGCAGGATCAGGACCTGGACCGCGATGCCGAAAACGAACATGAACACCAGCGTCATCGGCATGCCGATCCAGAACGGCACCTGGTATTTGGCCAGCAGGGCCCAGCACACCCAGGCGCCGACCAGCAGCAGCTCGCCTTGCGCGAAATTGACGACCTGCGTCGCCTTGTAGATCAGCACGAACGACATCGCGACCACGCCATAGAGCGTGCCGACCACGAGGCCGTTGACCAGGAGCTGAAAGAGGAAAGCGGTGTTCATGTCGGTCGACCTAGTTCGTCATTGCCAGGCTCGACCCGGCAATCCATCGATGTGGAAGGAAGCTTGCTCGGAAGGGGATGGATGCGCGGGTCAAGCCCGCGCATGACGATCACTTGTGTCACTCCGCGGCCTCCGCCATGTGCCGATGTCCACCCAGATCCACGACGCGCAGGGTCGTGCGGACGCGCTGCGTGGTGCCGTCCTGGAAGCGGATCACGGTGTCGACGGGAATGTCTGAATCGCCGCGGTAGATCGCATCGATGATCCCTGCGTACTTCTCGTTGATGACGTTGCGGCGCACTTTGCGTGTGCGGGTGAGTTCGCCGTCGTCGGCGTCGAGCTCCTTGTAGAGCAGCAGGAAGCGCGAGATGCGCTGCGCCGGCGGCAGCGTCGCGTTGACGGTCTCGACCTCCTGGCGCAGCAGCGTATAGACCTCGGCCCGCGAGGCGAGGTCGCTGTAAGTCGTGAACGAGAGCCGGTTCTTCTCCGCCCATTTCGAGATGATGGAGTAGCGGATGCAGATCATGGCGGCGAGCGTGTCGCGGCCGGCGCCCAGCACCACGGCCTCGGCGATATAGGGCGAGAACTTCAGCTTGTTCTCGATGAATTGCGGCGAGAAGCGCTCGCCGCGCGATGTCTCGGCGAGATCCTTGATACGGTCGATGACGACCAATTGCCCCTGAGCGTTGAAATAGCCAGCGTCGCCCGAGCAGAGCCAGCCGTCCTTGAGGTCAGCGACGCTCGCTTCGGGGTTCTTGTAATAGCCGAGGAACATGTTGGGATGCCGCACCACGATCTCGCCGACGCCGTGGACGTCGGCGTTGTCGATCCGGATCTCGACATTGTCGGCCATTGGTACGCCTGTCGTGTCGGGATCGACCTTGCCCTCGGGATGCAGCGTATAGGCGCCCAACAGCTCGGTCTGGCCATAGAGCGTGCGCAGCGGCACACCCATCGCCTGGAAGAACTTGAACGTATCAGGACCGAGCGCCGCGCCGCCGGTCGCCGCCGAGCGCAGACGGGTGAAACCGAGCCGGTCGCGCAGTGCGCGGAAAAGGATCGCGTCGGCAAAACCCGAGCGCTTACGGTGCGCGAGTGCGGCCAGACCCGATTTCATGCCGACATCGAACAGGCGCTGCTTCAACGGCGTGGCGTCCATCACCTTGGCGCGGACATCGGCTGCGATCGATTCCCAGACGCGCGGCGCGAACAATACGAAGGTCGGCGCGATCTCGCGCAGATCGTTCATCATCGTATCGGGCTCTTCGACGAAGTTGATCTTCATCCGGCACAAGAGGCCTTTGCCGAGCACGTAGACCTGCTCCATGATCCAGGGCAGCGGCAGCACCGAGACGTATTCGTCATCAGGTCCCTTCGGATCGAAGGCGAGATAAGTCGCGCAATGGCCGAGCACGCGGCCGGCCGCGAGCATCGCCAATTTTGGATGCGAGGTGGTACCAGACGTCGTGCAGAGGATCGCGACGTCCTCGCCCTTGGTCGCATCCACGAGCCGATCGTAAAGCTTCGGATCCCGAACGGCCCGCGCGCGGCCGAGCTCGGCGAATTTCTCGGCCGACATCAGCCTGGGATCGTCATATTTCCGCATGCCGCGCGGATCGGAATAGATGATGTGCTTCAGCTTCGGCACGCGCTCGGCGAGGGTGAGCAGCTTGTCGACCTGCTCCTCGTCCTCCGCGAAGACGAGCTGCGCTTCGCCATAGGTCAGGAGATAGGCGGCTTCCTCGTCCAGCACGTCGCGATAGAGCCCGAGGCTCAACCCGCCAACGGCATGGGTCGCGACTTCCGCCGCGACCCAGTCCGGCCGGTTGTCGCCGATGATGCCGATGACGTCGCCGCGGCCGAGGCCGAGCTCGACGAGCCCGAGCGCGAAGTCGCGCACCCGCGTCTGGTAGTCGTTCCAGGTGAAGATGCGCCAGAGCCCGAGATTCTTCTCGCGCAGCGCGATCTCGTTGCCATGCTCCCTCGCATTGAGCCGGAGCATCTTGGGATAGGTGTCGGCCTGCGCTACGCGTCCTGCGTAATCCATCATGCCGCGCTCTCCTGCGCCGGCGGGGCATCGTCCGGATCGACCAGCACTTCGTCTTCCTCACCAAGATAGGCACGCTTGACGTGAGGGTCGGCAAGGACCGCCGCGGGATCGCCCTCGGCGATCTTCTTGCCGAAGTCCAGCACCATGACACGATGCGAGATGTCCATCACCACGCCCATGTCGTGCTCGATCATCACCACCGTCATCCCGAACTCCTCGTTGAGATCGACGATGTAGCGCGCCATGTCCTCCTTCTCCTCGAAGTTCATGCCGGCCATCGGCTCGTCGAGGAGGATGAGGCGCGGCTCCAGCGCCATGGCGCGGGCGAGCTCGACGCGCTTGCGCAAGCCGTAGGAGAGGGTGCCGGCGGTGGCTTTTCGCACCGATTGGAGATCGAGGAAGTCGATGATCTCCTCGACCTTGCGGCGGTGCTCGAGCTCTTCCTTGCGCGCGCCGGTGAGCCAGTACAGCGAGCCCGTGAGGAAATTGTTCTTCAGGAGGTGATGGCGCCCGACCATGATGTTGTCGAGCACGCTCATGTGGTGGAACAGCGCGAGATTCTGGAAGGTGCGGCCGATGCCGAGCGAGGCGCGGGCGTTCGGCGTCAAACCGGTGATGTCGCGACCCTGGTAGAGGAGCTGGCCTTCGGTCGGCCTGTAGCGGCCGGAAATACAGTTCACGATCGAGGTCTTGCCGGCGCCGTTGGGCCCGATGATCGAGAACAGCTCGCCTTGCCTGATGGCGAAGCCCACATCGGCCAGCGCACGGACGCCACCGAATCGCAAGGACACGCCGCGCACTTCTAGACTAGTACCCACCAACAAATCCCTCCCGGCGATGGCGCATTCAGTTGCGCTCTTCATCCGTTGTTTTCGGGCGATCCTAGTACGGTCGTCCTGGTGAGGCCATGCAGCCATTGGTCTCGACCGGAGCCGCGCGACCTTCGTTCCCATCAGGGCTCAAAGGCCGCATCGCCCAAGGTGGCTCTCAATACGGGAAAGCGCTATTTTGAAATGTCTTCGGCCTGACAATTCGGTGACAAAGTTTTTCGGGCGGGCGCGGCGTTCATCTTTGGTCGGATGGCGGCCGAGGTGATCATGTTGCAGTGCAGCAGAAGGGCGGAGTGACGAAACGATGCGGCTGGCTTCGAGATCATGATTTCAGAGGATCAACTGAAGCGCATCGCCGCCTGGTCGCGCGAGCTCACGGAGGCCGAGATCGAGGTCGCACGCGCCGGAATCACCGAGCGGTCCTACGGCACCGGCGAGACCGTGTTCATGCGCGGCGACACCTTTGGCTACTGGGCCGGCATGGTCTTTGGCCTTGCCCGGATGGGCGGGGTGTCGCGCGACGGCAAGGAGACGAGTCTTGCCGGGCTGACGGCAGGGGCCTGGTTCGGCGAAGGCAGCGTGCTCAAGAACGAGCCGCGACGCTACGACGTGGTCGCGCTGCGCGACAGCCGGGTCGCACTGATGGAACGCAGCGCCTTCATGTGGCTGTTTGAAAACAGTGTCGGCTTCAACCGCTTCCTGGTCCGCCAGCTCAACGAGCGGCTCGGCCAGTTCATCGGCATGCTCGAGGTCAACCGCACGCTTGATGCCACCGCGCGCCTCGCGCGCAGCATTGCCTCGCTGTTCAACCCGATCCTCTATCCCGAATCGACTGCGCATCTGCAGATCACCCAGGAGGAGATCGGCGCGCTCTCCGGCATGTCCCGCCAGATCGCCAACCGCGCGTTGAACCGGCTGGAGAAAGAGGGGCTGCTCCGGCTCGAATATGGCGGCGTCACGATCCTCGATATCGAGCGGCTGCGCGGATACGGGGACTAACGCGCATTGGCGGGGGCGTGCACCGGCCAGAGGTCGGCGCGCCAGCGGATCGCGATTGCCAGCATCGCGATGATCCCTGAGGCGGCATAGAGCGAACCCGTGGCGGAATAGCCGATGATATCGATCAGGCTGCCGGCCGCGAGTAGTCCGAGCGGCAGGCCGTAGATCACCATCATGCGGACGCCCATGACGCGACCGCGCAGATGTGCGCTCGCCGTCCGCATCAGGATCACGGCTGCCGAGATCATCGACATGCTCTGCGCAATACCGGCGAGGACGAGGCAGGCCATCGCCACCGGCAGGGTCCTGATCTCGACGAATACCATCAGCATGGCGTACCAGGCCAGCGTCGCGCCGATCAGGAGCCGGGCAATGCGCAGTCCGTTCACCAAGCTCAGCGTGATGGAGCCGATCAGCGAGCCGACGGCGAAGCTCGCCGAGAGATAGCCGAGGCCGGTCTGGTCGGTCTGAAAGATCTCCCGCGCGATGTAGGGCAGCAGTCCGCCGGTGAAAGGAAATGCGGTGAGATTGGCCAGGAAGGCGACGCATAGCGCCGCGCGCATTCCCGGGCCATTCCAGGCGTAGACGATCCCCTCCTTGAGGTCGGCAAATAATCGGGACATCGCGTGACTGTTCGCCGGGAGATCGCTCGTGGTGACGGTCCTTTTCGGCCGGGTCAGGCAGAGCATGAGCAGCGCGGCCACGAGGTAGAGGCATGCGATCGCCACATAGACGAGGCCAATGCCAAGAACGGCGAACAATCCGGCGCCCGTCAATGCTCCGGCGATGCGGGCGCTGTCCTGGGTGGTACGCGCAACACTGATGGCGCCGACCAGTTGCTCGGCCGGCATGATCTCGGCAAGCAGCGCGCCCCGGACGCCGAGATCCGACGGCCGAATCAGGCCCATGATCGCGACGATGACCATGACACTGAGCGGCGACAAATGACCGGCCAACGCCAGAGCCATGATGGTCGACGAGAGCACCGTATAGGCAAGACGCATCGCGACCAGCAGGTCGCGATGACCCATGCGGTCGCCGATCATGCCGAATACCGGCGCCACCAGCGTCCCGACGAACTGGAGCGATGCAAGCACGGTGAGCAGCAGCACTGAGCCGGTCTCGACCAGGATGTACCAGCCGAGCACCAGCGTCTCGACCTCGAATGCCCAGGAGGTCAGCAGGTCGGACGGCCACTGGAAGCGATAATTGCGGATGCGGAATGGCGCGAGCGCCGATCGTCGCGCGGCTGCGCTCACGACGCGATGACGCGTGTCACGGCGATTCCTTTACTTTGTTTCTTCTTCTGCGCGAGAAGGTAGCGTCGGTGACGCCGGTGTCAATCGAAGCTGCCGCATGCCGCCATGCGCCGCCGTTTCAGCGCGCCGGCCCACCGCAAGCGCGCGACCGGATTGCGGAGACCCGGCCCCCGCGGATCAACGCGTCGCCACTGGCTTCCGTTCTGCCAGCGCCGCGGCCATCGCCGAGATCAGCGGACGCATGAAAAAGGCGTCCTCTGGCGGTGAGATGTCTGTCCGCAGGCCGTGCGCGACGAGTTCGCCGGAGACCGCCGGACCTACCGAGGCGATCAGCGTCCGTTCGAGGCCTGCGCGCAACTTCGCCTCGATGCCATGCGCTTTCGCGGCCTCGATCAGGCGGCGGACCTGGCCGAGATTGGTCAGCGCGATGCAATCGATCCGCCCCTCGGCCATGTCGTCGATGGCCGTGACGATGTTGGCATCCGCCGCCTTGGAATCGTAAACATACGGCAGCACGGTATCGACCTCGGCGCCTTGCGCGGCGAGCGCGCCGGTCAGCGCGCTGTGGTCCTTGTCCGGATAGAGCTGAAGGCCAAGCCGCCGGCCCTTCAGGTCGAGCCTGCCCAGCATCTCGATTACGCCCTCGCTGGTCGGCTTCTCCGTGGTCTGCTGCGCCTCGAGGCCGATCTCGCGCAGCGCCTTGCCGGGCTTTGGGCCGCGGGTGAATTTTCGCGATTTGGCAAGCGCTGCCACGAGAGCCTGATCGAGCCCGCGAGCGACGGCGAGCTTCATGATCCGGCGCAGGCCTTCGCCCGTCATCAACACGAGGTCGTCGAACGGCCTGTCGATGGCGCGTCGGACCCAGGCTTCGACCGGTGCGGGATCCGGCGCATCGTGAATGGTGAACATCGGGCACTGCACGACCTCGGCGCCTTGCTCGGCGAGAAGCTTCGAAAACTGCGCCTCCTCGCGCGTCTCCAGGATGAGGATGCGGGTGCCGTTCAAGCGATCGGCCATAGGCGTGCTCCGGTCAGTCAAATCGCAATGGTACGTTCATCCTGACTCCGCGCTTGGGATTGGCGCAAGGGCGGCGTCGGTGCTAGAGGAGGCCGCAAATCGCAGCTAGTTCCGCGGGCCTTTGCCCAAACCTTCATCAAGAGACATGCCCGATCATCAATATGTCCTGACCCTGTCCTGTCCGGATCGCCCGGGCATCGTGTCGGCTGTGTCGACGTTCCTCGCCCACAATGGACAGAACATTCTGGACGCCCAGCAGTTCGACGATGTCGAGACCAAAAAGTTCTTCATGCGCGTGGTCTTCACCGCGGCCGATCTCGCCGTGGAGCTGTCGGCGCTCCAGACCGGCTTTGCGGCAATCGCCGAACGTTTCAGCATGGAATGGCAGATGCGCGACCGCGCCGCGCACCGCAAGGTCATGCTGCTGGTGTCGAAGTCCGACCACTGCCTGGTCGACATCCTCTATCGCTGGCGCACCGGCGAATTGCCGATGATTCCCACCGCGATCGTCTCCAACCATCCGCGCGAGGTCTATGCCGGGCTCGATTTCGGCGGCATTCCGTTCCATCATCTGCCGGTGACCAAGGAGACCAAGCGCGAGCAGGAGGCGCAGATCCTCGACCTCGTCGCCAGCACAGGCACCGATCTCGTCGTGCTCGCCCGCTACATGCAGATCCTGTCGGACGATCTCTCGGCAAAACTGTCGGGGCGCTGTATCAACATTCACCACTCGTTCCTGCCGGGCTTCAAGGGCGCAAAGCCCTATCACCAGGCCCACGAGCGCGGCGTCAAGCTGATCGGCGCGACCGCGCATTACGTCACGCGTGATCTCGACGAGGGTCCGATCATCGACCAGGACGTCGAGCGCATCAGCCATCGCGATACGCCCGAAAACCTGGTCCGCAAGGGCCGCGACATCGAGCGCCGTGTGCTGGCCCGCGCGATCCGCTACCATCTCGACGACCGCGTCATCCTCAATGGCCGCAAGACCGTGGTGTTTGTGGATTGATGCGCTGTCATCCCGGGGCGCCTCAAAGAGGCGAACCCGGTATCTCGAGATTCTCGGCGTGCGCAAGTTGCGCGCCATGGTCCGATGCTGACGCATCGCCCCGGAATGACGGCCTACCGCACCGCGCTGCTTGACGAAGATCCCGTCGCGCCCTTCTGCGCCTGCTCTTCCTTTTCGCGATCGGCGGCGGGCATCAGCCGCTTGCGTTCGCGCTCCTTCATGTAGGCGTCGTATTGCGGGGTGCCCGGCCGGGGCGGGGCATCCGCCGGCAGGCCGCCGGCCCATTGCGGGACGTAGTCGCCCATGCCGGCAGAGAGTCTTTCGTTGACGGTGCCGCAGCCGGCCAGCCCCGCTGCGAGGGCAGCGAGGACGAGGACGGAACGAAGAATCTTGGGCATTGTATCGGTGCGCGCGCGTTCGGTCGTTGGACGCCGGACCGGGCCGGCGCGAGGAGAATAGCCTTCAACACGGTAAAATAGACTTATTCGAGGTGGGTATTTTATTACCGAGGAGTGTCGATCAAGCCTCGCTGAGGTACACATTCTGCAAAAGAGAGCGAAATCCTCCATCCACGCAGTCCGTCGCGCTTCTAGACTGCGGGCCGAGGCTCGCGAGGAAGTAGCGTGACCGCGGGCAACGGGTTTTCGTTGACAAGTCCATTTTATTTGTACAATCGTACAAATGGCGTCAATCTGGACGCTCGGGTCGCCGGCGTAATCGCGATGCCGCTTGCCGCCGTCGACAATCGGAGCGCGCGGCTTGCGCCGAATGGTCGCCAAACGTCCGATTGACAATAAGGGCGCGAAAGACGCCATGTGGCGCGGCGACATGGCGCGTGCGCGCTAAGGTAAAGGCAAGGACCGGGCACTCGGTTCGATGCACAAGAGGTCAGGAATGAAGGGGAGGGACATCTGATGTTCGAGCTCAAAACGTTTTCACGGACGGCAGCAGCGGCCGCCATCGCGGGCCTCGCCGCCATCGCGCCTGCGAAGGCGCAGGACGCCGTGAAGATCGGTCTGATTCTGCCGATGACCGGCGGCCAGGCCTCGACCGGCAAGCAGATCGAGAACGCGATCAAGCTCTACATGCAGCAGAAGGGCGACACCGTCGCCGGCAAGAAGATCGAGATCATCGTCAAGGATGACGCCGCGATTCCCGACAAGACGAAGACCGCCGCGCAGGAACTGATCGTCAACGACAAGGTCAATTTCATCGCCGGCTTCGGCGTGACGCCCGCCGCGCTCGCGGCGGCGCCGCTCGCAACGCAGGCCAAGATTCCGGAAGTCGTCATGGCGGCCGGCACCTCCATCATCACCGAGCGTTCGCCCTACATCGTGCGAACCAGCTTCACGCTTGCGCAGTCCTCGACCATCATCGGCGATTGGGCGGTCAAGAACGGCATCAAGAAGGTGGCAACGCTGACCTCGGACTACGCGCCGGGTAATGACGCGCTGAACTTCTTCAAGCAGAATTTCACCGCCGGTGGCGGCGAGGTGGTCGAAGAGGTCAAGGTGCCGCTGCAAAACCCCGACTTCGCGCCGTTCCTCCAGCGCATGAAAGACGCCAAGCCTGACGCGATCTTCGTGTTCGTGCCGGCCGGCCAGGGCGGCAACTTCATGAAGCAGTATGCCGAGCGTGGTCTCGACAAGGCCGGCATCAAAGTAATCGGACCGGGCGATGTCACTGACGACGACCTACTCAACAACATGGGCGACGCCGTGCTCGGCACGGTCACCGCGCATCTCTACTCCGCGGCGCATCCCTCGCAGATGAACAAGGATTTTGTTGCCGCTTACAAGAAAGCCTTCGGCAACCGTCCGGGCTTCATGGCGGTGAGCGGCTATGACGGCATCCACCTGATCTACGAAGCGCTCAAGAAGACGGGCGGAGACACCAACGGCGACAAGCTGATCGAAGCCATGAAGGGACAGAAGTGGGAGAGCCCGCGCGGCCCGATCTCGATCGATCCCGAGACCCGCGACATCGTGCAGAACATCTACATCCGTAAAGTCGAGAAGGTCGACGGCGAGCTCTACAATGTCGAGTTCGCGACCTTCGAGGCCGTCAAGGATCTCGGCAAGACCAAGAAGTGATGCGCTCTTCTAAACCTCTCCCGCTTGCGGGAGAGCGTAGGCCACCTTTGGTGGCCGTCCTTTAAGAGTCGCCGAGGCGAAGCCTCGGCTATCGCGAAGTGCAGGGTGAGGGCTCTTTTCAAGTCGGGGATTGTCCCGTTGCCGAGATAACCTCTCCCCAGCCCTCTCCCGCAAGGGAGAGGAGCAGAGCAGCCTACTCCGCTAGACCTGATACTTTTTCGACAACGATCTGCTCCCGATGACCGCAATCCTCACCAACCTGTTCGATGGCGTTGCCTACGGCATGCTGCTGTTCGTGCTCGCTTGCGGGCTTGCAGTCACGCTCGGCCTGATGAACTTCGTCAATCTTGCCCATGGCGCCTTCGCCATGGCCGGAGGCTATATCTGCATGGTGCTGGTCAACCGGATGGGCTGGTCGTTCTTCGCCGCCCTGCCGCTCGCCTTCGTCTCCGCAGCCGCGATCGGCATTGCGCTCGAACGCACGCTCTACCGCCACCTCTATGCGCGCAGCCATCTCGACCAGGTTCTGTTCACCATCGGCCTGACCTTCATGTCGGTCGCGGCCGTCGACTACATCCAGGGATCCTCGCGCGTCTTCATCAATTTGCCGGCCGCGCTCCAGGGCCAGCTCGACCTGTTCGGCGTCGGCATCGGCCGCTACCGGCTGATGATCATTGTGATCTGCGGCTTGCTCACCATCGCTTTGCAGATGGTGCTGGCCAAGACCCGCTTCGGCAGCCGTCTGCGCGCCGCCGTTGACGATCCGCGCGCCGCCAGCGGTCTCGGCATCAACGTGCCGCAGGTGTTCGCGCTCACCTTTGCCTTTGGTTGCGGGCTCGCCGGCCTCGGCGGCGCGCTGAGCGCCGAGATCCTCGGCCTCGATCCGTACTTTCCCCTGAAGTTCATGATCTACTTCCTGATCGTGGTCACCGTCGGCGGCTCGTCCTCGATCACCGGTCCGTTTTTGGCTTCGCTCCTGCTCGGCATCGGCGACGTCGCCGGCAAATATTACGTGCCGAAGATGGGCCCCTTCGTGATCTACACCATGATGATCGTGATCCTGATCTGGCGCCCGAACGGCTTGTTCGGCCGCACGGCCGCGCGCTGAGTTTGCCGATGAGCGCCTCCTCCGACGTCGGTTATCACGCCCAGCGCCAGGCGCGCTGGCACTTTGGCGAAATCGCCTTCTGGCTCATCGTGCTGGCCTGCGGCTTCGCCTTCCCCACGCGCTATCTGATCATGACTGACATCCTGCGGCTGGCGCTGTTCACGATGTCGCTCGATCTCATCCTCGGCTATGCCGGTATCGTCTCGCTCGGCCATGCCGCATTCTTCGGCGTCGGCGCCTATGCGGCGGGGCTTCTCGCGCTGCACGGCATCATCAAAGAGCCCGTGCTGGCGCTCGTCGCCTCCGGCCTTGCCGCGATGGTGCTCGGCTTTGCCACCAGCTTCCTGGTGATCCGCGGCGTCGACCTGACCCGACTGATGGTGACGCTCGGCATCGCCCTGCTGCTGGAAGCACTGGCCGAGCGCTTCTCCAATATAACCGGTGGCAGCGACGGCCTGCAAGGCGTCGAGATGCAGCCGATCTTCGGCGAGATCCCGTTCGACATGTTCGGCAAAGCCGGCTTCTTCTACTCACTGGCTGTGTTGTTCCTGCTGTTCCTGTTCGCGCGCCGCGTCGTGCATTCGCCGTTCGGCCTGTCGCTACGTGCGATCAAGAACAATCCGCTGCGGGCCGCCGCGATCGGCATTCCGGTCAACCGCCGCCTCATCGCGATCTACACGCTGGCGGCGTTCTATGCCGGCATCGCAGGCGCACTGTTCACCCAGACCACCGCGATCGCCTCGCTCGACGTGTTTGCGTTCGAGCGCTCCGCCGATCTGATGCTGGTGCTCGTGATCGGCGGCACCGGCTATCTCTATGGCGGGCTGATCGGCGCGGTCGTGTTCCGCATGCTCCAGGAATTGTTCTCGACCATCACCCCGCAATATTGGCAGTTCTGGATCGGCCTCGTGCTGGTCGTGATCGTGCTGATCGGCCGCCAGCGCCTGCACCGCTGGGTACTTTATGTGCCGAACCTGATCATCAAGCAGGTGGCCGGGCGCAAGGCCGTTGTTGCTGTGCCGGAGAGCGACGCATGACTATCGCGCTCGAAACGAAGAATCTCGAAAAGCAGTTCGGCGGTCTGCGGGTCACCCGCGACCTGTCGCTCAAGGTCGAGCAGGGCGCCCGTCACGCGCTGATCGGCCCCAATGGCGCGGGCAAGACCACCGTCATCAACCAGCTCACCGGCGTGCTCAAGCCGAACTCGGGCCGCATCGTGCTCGAAGGCCAGGACATCACGGATCTGCCCGTGCACAAGCGCGTGCTGCGCGGCCTGTCGCGCACCTTCCAGATCAATCAGCTCTATCCCGACCTGACCCCGCTCGAAACGATCGGCCTTGCCGTCTCCGAGCGCCTTGGCCATGGCGGCGACTGGTGGCGGCGGATGGGCACTCGCAGCGACGTCAATGGCGAGATTGCCGATCTGCTCACGCGCTTCCATCTGCTCGACGTCATGAACGAGCAGACCGTGACACTGCCTTACGGCAAGCAGCGCCTGCTCGAGATTGCCGTCGCAATCGCGGCCAAGCCGCGCGTGCTGCTGCTGGACGAGCCTGCCGCCGGCGTGCCCGAGAGCGAGCGCCACGACATTCTGACGGTCGTCGGCGCGCTGCCGCGCGACGTCACCGTGCTGCTGATCGAGCACGACATGGACCTCGTGTTCTCCTTTGCCGACCGTATCTCGGTGCTGGTCTCGGGCGCGCTGCTCACGGAGGGGCCGCCCGAACAGGTCGCGCGCAATCCGCAGGTCAAGGCAGTCTATCTCGGCGAGGAGGCGGTCAATGTCTGACTTGCTCGCGATCGACGCGCTTCGCGCCGGCTATGGCGAAGCCGTGGTGCTGCCCAACATGTCCTTGCGCCTCGCCGAGGGGCAGGTGCTGGCGCTGCTGGGCCGCAACGGCACCGGCAAGACCACGCTGATCAATTCCATCGTCGGCGTCACCCGCCGCTTCTCCGGCTCCATCGCGCTCGCCGGGGTCGACGTCACGGCCATGCGGCCGGACCAGCGCGCGCGCGCCGGCATTGGCTGGGTGCCGCAGGAGCGCAACATCTTCCGCTCGCTCACGGTCGAGGAGAACATGACCGCGGTGGCCCAGCCTGGCCCCTGGACGGTCGAGAAGGTCTACCAGATGTTCCCGCGGTTGAAGGAGCGGCGGACGAACTTTGGCAACCAGCTCTCCGGCGGCGAGCAGCAGATGCTCGCGATCGGCCGCGCGCTCACCCTCAACCCGAAGGTCCTGCTGCTGGACGAGCCGACTGAGGGGCTTGCCCCCATCATCGTTGAGGAGCTCCTGAAAGCAATCGGGACCATTACCCGTGCGGGCGGCATCTGCTCGATCATCGTCGAGCAGAATGCGCAAAAGATTCTGGGGCTGGCCGACCGCGTTGTGATATTGGAGCGCGGAACGATCGTCCACGACGCCCCGAGCGCCGCGCTGAAGGCCGACCCCTCGGTCCTGGAGCGTCACCTCGGCGTCGCCGGGGCGGCGGCCCACTAACTTGTCCGACGCGTTTTCTTAACGTGAACCGGTAGCCACTTCGCTTGAAAACGCGATAGAAAATATCCCGGGAGTAACAAATGCAGCGAACCAAAGCCCCCTTCCGCGCCGACGAGGTCGGCAGCCTTCTGCGTCCGGCCAAGATCAAGGAAGCGCGCAGCCGTCTCGAGAAGGGCGAGATCTCGGCCGACGATCTGCGCAAGATCGAGGACATGGAGATCGAGAAGGTCGTGCACAAGCAGGCTTCGATCGGGCTCAAGCTCGCGACCGACGGCGAATTCCGCCGCTCCTGGTGGCATTTCGACTTCCTGGCCAAGCTCACCGGCTGCGAACTGTTCCACCCCGACACCGGCATCCAGTTTGCGGGCGTGGAGACGCGCCATGATGCGGTTCGTGTGGTCGGCAGGCTCGACTTCCCCGACAACCACCCGATGCTGGATCATTTCCGCTTCCTGAAGAAGTATGCCGACCAGGCACACGTCACCGCCAAGATGACGATCCCGTCGCCGGCAGTGCTGCATTTCCGCGGCGGCCGCAAGTCGATCTCCAAGGAGGTCTATCCCGATCTCGACGCCTTCTACGAGGACCTCGGCAAGACCTACCGCAAGGCGGTGAAGGCGTTCTACGACGCCGGCTGCCGCTATCTCCAGTTCGACGATACCGTCTGGGCCTATCTCTGCTCGCAGGACGAGTTGCAGAAGGCGCGCGAGCGCGGCGACAATCCGGACGGCCTCCAGCAGATCTATGCTCGCATCATCAACTACGCGCTGGCCGAGAAGCCCGCCGACATGGTGGTGACGACGCATGTCTGCCGCGGCAATTTCCGCTCGACCTGGATCTCTTCGGGCGGCTACGAGCCGGTTGCCGAGACCATGCTCGTTGGTACCAATTACGACGGCTATTTCCTCGAATACGACAGTGACCGCGCCGGCGGCTTCGAGCCGCTGCGCTTCCTGCCCAAGGGCAACAAGGTCGTCGTGGTCGGTGTCATCACCTCGAAGTTCGGCGAGCTCGAGAAGAAGGACGACATCAAGCGCCGCCTGGAAGAAGCCGCCAAGTTCGCCCCGCTGGAGCAGCTCGCGCTGTCGCCGCAATGCGGCTTCGCCTCGACCGAGGAGGGCAACATCCTCTCCGAGGAAGAGCAATGGGCCAAGCTCAGCCTTGCGGTCGAGATCGCCAAGGAAGTGTGGGGCCAGTAACCCCATTAGCTCCGCTGTCATTCCCCGAAGGCGGGGAATTCAGTACGCCGCGGCTTCTCCGTATCTCTGGCTATCTCTGCAATACTGGATCGCCCGGTCAAGGCCGGGCGATGACAGCTGAGTTGGGCGATAGCGCGTCGTCACTTCGCCGCCAGGTCGACCTCGACCAGCAGACGAGGAATTCGACGACGGCACCTGCTTGTTCTTCGTGATCGAGACCACCTCGGCCCGAACGAGAACGCCGACTTCGGGTCGACCCTGATTGACCTGTCGTAATCGGCAATGGCCTTGGCATAGTCACGCTTGCCGCGCCAGGCATTGCCTGCCGCGATTTTGGAAGATGATGCCGTTGGGCGGGCCGAGCTTCAGCGCGTGGCCGAAATCCGCGATCGCGACCTCGTACTCGCCTTTGTCGTAATAGGCCCATCCGCAAGCTGTAGATCGCCTGGCCGGCTGGAGCCGATCGCTTCCGTGGCGTCGGCGACGAACTTGGCGTAGTCGCCCTTCTTGTTCACGCGGCCGCACGCCAGAAGTTTTGCCCCTGAAGACTTTCAGCGCGATGATCCTGGTGCGGGCGTCGACCATCTGGTCTGCCGGCGTCGTCACGGTCGTGCAGAGTGGACCGAGCTGATTGCGCGCCTGCCCGAAGGCGGGCGCGGACCACGGCGCACGTGTGACCAGGCAGAGCGCGACGAGCAGGCGGCGCATGGCGATGATCTCGTAAGAGGAGAAGCGCTGGTTTGTTTTCCGGCGTGGCGCAGGGGTTCACGGCTTCCGCCCTGGCGCACCCGGCAAACCGCGGCGGCTCGATCCGCTATTCCATGAGTGGGCAGAATTTGCTAGGACGTGTGACCCATCCCGTCTGCCCAACACTTTCCCACTGATGAAAAACGACGAAATCCTGAGCCAAATCACCGAGTTCTGCCGCAAGGCTGATATGGCGGAATCGACCTTCGGCCGCCGCGCGGTGAACGATGGGAAGCTGGTGCACCGCCTGCGCGAGGGCAAGCGCATCACCATCGACACGCTGGAGCGGATCCAGGCCTATATGGCCGCATCGATGGCCGGCGGCGTGCCGCCGCCGCGGGGACTTCAGGTGCCGCCGGAAAAACGCGACCCGCGCGGCAATTTCCGTTTCTTCGAGAACCGTCAGAAATACCTGCTGTTCGTCCACACCTGCAGCGAGAAGCGGGTGATCGCGGACAGGGTTGCCCTGGAGCTAAGCTCCATCCACCCGCGCCCACCGGCGCTGCGCCTGTTCGACGCCGGCGTCGGCGACGGTACGGTGCTGGCGCGGGTGCTGCGCGCAACGCACCAGCGCTTTCCGCACATGCCGTTCTATGTCGCGGGCAAGGAGCTCAGCCTCGAGGACCTGCGCCTGACGCTGGAGAAGGTGCCGGATCGCATTTTCGAGCATCCGGCGTCGGTGTTCGTCTTCACCAACATGTTCTACGCCGAGGCGCCCTGGCTCACGCCGGCATCGCCTGCGGCGGCGGCGGCCACCGTCTGGCACGAAGTGCCGCTCCGCGGCGCTTCATCGGGCGAGTTCGAGCAGCAGATCGCGGAGCTGAGGCCGTTTTTGGAGCAGAATTGGCGCGCTGCGATTAGCCCGCGCACGGCCATGCCGCTCTATGAGCGACCCGTCGTCCTCGTGCTCTATCGCGAGGACCATAGGTTCCTGTTGGATTCGACCATTCCGCGGCCGGGACAGGCCGAGGCCAATTTCGACCTCGTCATCGCATCACAGCCCTACCGGGCCCTGTCCTCGGTCAATTTCCGGGCCAAGCGGATCATTGCACCGCTGGCGCGGGCGCTCCGGCCTGGCGGCCGGCTGATCGGAATTCACTCCCACGGCCAGGATCCGGGCATGGAAATGATCCAGGCGATCTGGCCTGGAGAAAATCCTTTCTCAGTCAGCCGTCATGAGCTACTGCGTGCAGTTAAGTATGAACTTGGATCAGTGGGCCGCGACTTAAATTTTAATGCCTACGCGGATAACCGTTCGATCTTCAGGTATGATATGGAAGCGCTGCCCAACGAGGTCACCGGCACCATCGGTACCTCGACGGCCTTTGCAGCGTGGAATGCGGCGGTGTATGTCGCTCAGATTGAGGACGACCGGTTGACTGAAATGACTCAAAACGGCCGCACTCTGGATGCCGCCAGGGACGTGCTGCGAAAGTACAATGGGCTCTGGTTTCTCGACGAATCCTACGTCATCTCGCGTCGGCGTGATTGACATCATCAAAAGTAAACATCGCAAACGCCCGCCGGCTAATGGCGGAACAAGGGGTTACTGATGCGCGCGTCCTATCTCTTCACCAGTGAGTCCGTGTCCGAGGGTCATCCGGACAAGGTCTGCGACCGGATCTCCGATGAGATTGTCGACCTGTTCTATCGTGAAGGGCCGAAGGCGGGCATCGACCCCTGGCAGATTCGCGCCGCCTGCGAGACGCTGGCCACCACCAACAAAGTGGTGATCGCCGGCGAGACCCGCGGTCCGAAGTCGGTGACAAACGAGCAGATCGAGAGCGTCGTCCGCGGCGCGATCAAGGACATCGGTTACGAGCAGGACGGCTTCCACTGGAAGACCTGCGACATCGAGATCCTCTTGCATCCGCAATCGGCCGACATCGCGCAGGGCGTCGACGCGCTGCAGCCGGGCGAGGTCAAGGAAGAAGGCGCGGGCGACCAGGGCATCATGTTCGGCTACGCCACCAACGAGACGCCCGACCTGATGCCGGCGCCGATCTTCTACGCCCACAAGATCCTCCGCCTCATCTCCGAAGCGCGCCACTCCGGCCGCGAGAAGGTGTTGGGCCCGGATTCCAAGAGCCAGGTCACCGTGCAATACGAGAACGGCAAGCCGGTCGGCGTGCGCGAGATCGTGGTGTCGCACCAGCATCTGGTCGAGGATCTCACCTCCAAGCAGGTGCGCGACATCGTCGAGCCCTATGTGCGCGAGGCGCTGCCGAAGGACTGGATCACGCCGAAGACGATCTGGCACATCAACCCGACCGGCAAGTTCTACATCGGCGGCCCCGACGGCGACTCCGGCCTGACCGGCCGCAAGATCATCGTCGACACCTATGGCGGCGCGGCCCCGCATGGCGGCGGCGCGTTCTCCGGCAAGGATCCGACCAAGGTCGACCGCTCCGCGGCCTATGCCGCGCGCTATGTCGCCAAGAACGTCGTTGCCGCCGGTCTTGCCGACCGCTGCACGCTCCAGCTCGCCTATGCCATCGGCGTGGCACGTCCGCTGTCGATCTACATCGACACCCACGGCACCGGTAAGGTGTCGGAGGACCAGCTCGAGAAGGCCGTCGCTAAAGCGATGGATCTCACGCCGCGCGGCATCCGCAGCCATCTCGACCTCAACCGCCCGATCTACGCGCGCACCTCGGCCTACGGCCATTTCGGCCGCACGCCCGACAATGAGGGCGGCTTCTCCTGGGAGAAGACCGACCTCGTCGAGCCGCTCAAGCGCGCGCTCTAGTTTTACGCCTCATCCTGGGCGCGCCCGCAACGCGAGCGAAGCCGGGAACCTTATCCATCACATCGAGATGCCGGGTCCGCCTCTTTGGGCGACCCGGAATGACGAGTTCAACAAACAGGACACTCGCAATGAACGCGAAGCCCGGCTTCACCGATTACATCGTCAAGGACATTTCGCTGGCCGATTTCGGCCGCAAGGAAATCTCGCTCGCCGAGACCGAGATGCCCGGTCTGATGGCCACCCGCGAGGAGTACGGCCCGAAGCAGCCGCTCAAGGGCGCGCGCATCGCAGGCTCCTTGCACATGACGATCCAGACCGCGGTGCTGATCGAGACGCTGGCCGCGCTCGGCGCCGACATCCGCTGGGTCTCCTGCAACATCTATTCGACCCAGGACCACGCCGCCGCCGCGATCGCGGCCGCCGGCATTCCCGTCTTCGCCGTCAAGGGCGAGACGCTGACCGAGTACTGGGACTACACCGCAAAATTGTTCGACTGGCATGGCGGCGGCACGCCCAACATGATCCTCGATGACGGCGGCGACGCCACCATGCTGGTGCATGCCGGCGTCCGCGCCGAGAACGGCGACACCGCCTTCCTCGACAAGCCTGCTTCGGAGGAAGAGGAGATCTTCTATGCGCTGGTCAAGCGCCTGCTGAAGGAAAAGCCCAAGGGCTACTTTGGCGAGATCGCCAAGAATATCAAGGGCGTCTCGGAAGAGACGACGACGGGCGTGCATCGCCTCTACGAGATGGCCAACAAGGGCACGCTGCTGTTCCCGGCGATCAACGTCAACGACAGCGTCACCAAGTCGAAGTTCGACAACCTGTATGGCTGCCGTGAATCACTGGTCGACGGCATCCGTCGCGGCACCGACGTGATGCTGTCGGGCAAGGTCGCCATGGTTGCGGGCTTCGGCGACGTCGGCAAGGGCTCGGCCGCTTCGCTCCGCCAGGCCGGCTGCCGCGTGATGGTTTCCGAAGTCGATCCGATCTGCGCGCTGCAGGCCGCGATGGAAGGCTACGAGGTCGTGACCATGGAAGACGCCGCGCCCCGCGCCGACATCTTCGTCACCGCCACCGGCAACAAGGACATCATCACCATCGAGCATATGCGCGCGATGAAGGATCGCGCCATCGTCTGCAACATCGGCCACTTCGACAACGAGATCCAGATCGCGTCGCTGCGTAACCTGAAATGGACCAACATCAAGCCGCAGGTCGACGAGATCGAATTCCCCGACAAGCACCGCATCATCCTGCTGTCGGAGGGCCGCCTCGTGAACCTCGGCAATGCGATGGGCCATCCGTCCTTCGTGATGTCGGCGTCGTTCACCAACCAGACGCTGGCGCAGATCGAGCTGTTCGCCAACAACAAGGACGGCAAGTACGAGAAGAAGGTCTACGTGCTGCCCAAGACGCTCGACGAGAAGGTCGCGCGCCTGCACCTCGCCAAGATCGGCGTCAAGCTCACCGAGCTGCGCAAGGACCAGGCCGACTACATCGGCGTGAAGCCGGAAGGACCGTACAAGTCGGACCACTACCGGTACTGATCTGACGTGATTGCGACACCAGGGCCCCGGAGCGATCCGGGGCCTATTTTTTGTGGTCGCCTCTGTGATACGCTCGCAGGTAGAGCCGCAACAAGCCCGCCACTTTTTGCAGCGGGCGGCCTTTTTTCCGATGTTCATTGTCAAAATGCATATGGAGGAAATGCGATGTCCAGCGAAGCCAACGTTCAGCTCTTGAAGGAAGCCTATCGCCAGTGGAATGACAGCAAGGGCCAAAGCGTCGACTATTGGTTCGACAACGTCATCGGCCCGCAGATCAAGTTCGATTCGATTCCGCGGGGAGCCGAGCCGGTACCTTTCGCCAGGCGTTATGACGACCGGACCGAGCTGCGCGGCTATTTCGACGGCCTGCTTGCTGACTGGAGCATGCAGTACTACACGATGAACGAATACGTTGCGCAGGGCGATGCCGTCGTTGCGCGCGGCGAATGCGCATGGACGAACAAGAAGACCGGAAAGGTCGCGCAGACGCCGAAGGTCGATTTCTGGCGCTTCAAGGACGGCAAGGCGGTCGAGTACCACGAGTTCTTCGATACCGCCTGCGTGGCCGCTGCTGCGGCCTGACGGTTGCAATTTGCCGCGGCGCTGCCATCCTCTGAGCGGGGAGAACCGCCGTGGCCGAAGCCAAAGAACATTTCGACGTGCTGATCGTCGGTGCCGGCCTGTCCGGCATTGGCGCGGGCTATCATTTGCAGACCAAGTGCCCGACGAAGAGCTACGTCATCCTGGAGGGACGCGACTGCATCGGCGGCACCTGGGACCTGTTCCGCTATCCCGGCATCCGATCCGACAGCGACATGTTCACGCTCGGCTATTCGTTCAAGCCGTGGACCGATCCCAAGGCGATCGCCGACGGGCCGCAGATCCTGAACTATGTGCGCGAGACGGCCGCCGAGAACGGCATCGAGAAGCACATCCGCTTCCGTCATCGCGTCAAGCGCGCATCGTGGTCGACGCCGGAGGCGCGCTGGACCGTCGAGGCCGAGCGCACAACAGGCGAGGGCGCAACCGAGTTCGTGCGCTTCACCTGCAATTTCCTGTTCATGTGCTCGGGCTATTACAAATACGAAGCGGGCTACACCCCGGAGTTCAATGGCACGGCGGATTTTCAGGGCCGCATCGTGCATCCGCAGAAATGGACTGAGGACATCGACTATTCGGGCAAGCGCGTCGTCGTGATAGGCTCGGGCGCGACGGCGGTGACGCTGGTGCCGGAGCTCGCCAAGAGGGCGGCGCAGGTCACCATGCTGCAGCGCTCGCCGACCTATGTGGTGTCGCGTCCCGCGCACGATGCCTTCGCCAACAAGCTGCGTCGTAATTTGCCGGCGCGGCTCGCTTATCACCTGATCCGCTGGCGCAATGTGATGTGGGGGACGTTCTTCTTCCAGCTCAGCCGGCGCCGGCCGGCGAAAGTGAAGGACCTCATCCTCAAGGGCGTCAGAAACGCGCTGGGGCCCGACTACGATGTCGCGACCCATTTCACGCCGCGCTACAATCCCTGGGACCAGCGGCTGTGCCTCGTGCCGGACGGCGACTTGTTCAAGGCGATCCGCGAGCAGCGCGCCTCCGTCGTCACCAATGAGATCGATACCTTCACGCGCGATGGGATCCGCCTGAAGGACGGCCGCGAACTTGCAGCCGACATCATCGTGACGGCGACTGGCTTGGTGCTCCAGGTCGTCGGCGGGCTCGAGATCAGCGTCGACGGCCGCGCCGTCGATTTCGCCAACACGCTGACTTACAGGGGCATGATGTATGCCGACGTGCCGAACATGGCCTCGGCGTTCGGTTACACCAACGCGTCGTGGACGCTGAAATGCGATCTCACCTGCGAATATGTCTGCCGGCTCATCAACTACATGGACCGGCACAATTTCCGTCAGTGCATGCCGCACAATGACGATGCCACGATCAGCGCCCAGCCGTCGCTCGACTTCAGTTCGGGTTATGTGCAGCGCTCGATCGCCAGGATGCCGAAGCAAGGCTCGAAGCGGCCGTGGCGGCTGTATCAGAACTACGCACTCGACATCGTCTCGCTGCGCTTCGGGCGGATCGACGACGGCGTGATGCGATATTCCTGACCCTGCCGCTGCTGCGGCGGGTGTCCCTTTCGAGGTGAGCGCGGTGGCGCGATCGCCGCCGGGTTGAGCCTGGCGCAGACCGCACGGTTAACGCCGGCTTAACCGATTGAGTCCTAGCCTGTCTCGGCCGGGGTTACTCGCAAGGCCGAGGTGAGCCCAATGGAAGCCCAGAGAATTGCGGTCGACGCCGTCGTCGCGCTGACCGATTGCGACCGCGACGCCGTCATCGCCTTCATCCGCCGTCTCTATCTCGCCGGCGTCACCGACCCCAAACGCCTGACCTTCAAAGGGCTCCAGGCGCTATCGCGGGCGTGACTGCGTCTCCGTCAGGTTCCATGCTCCCGCTCGCGCCAGTGTGAGTGCAACCCAGCGGTGAATATCTTGCCGCCCCGGTCGGGTCGGGATAGATGACGTCCCCGGCTGGGTCACTGGGGAACGGGGATATGCTGAAACAGCTTTTTGCGCCGCAACTTGTTATCCTTTATGTGCTGGTCGTCTCGACGATTTACGTCCACTTCCGCGGCAAGCAGCGGCTGCGCTTCGCGCGCCAGCTCGGCGACCACTCGACCTATCTCGCGCCCTACAATGTGTTGATGTATGTCGGCTCGGCCGTACCCAACAAGCCGGTGATCTCGGTCGATCAGTTTCCCGAGCTGAAGCTGCTGAGCGAGAACTGGGAGATCATCCGCGACGAGGCGGTGCGCCTGTTCGACGAAGGTTTTATTCGCGCGGCCGCCAACAACAACGACTGGGGCTTCTACTCTTTCTTCAAGAGCGGCTGGAAGCGGTTCTACCTGAAATGGTACGACGATTTCCTGCCGTCGGCGCGCACGCTCTGCCCGAAGACGGTGGAGCTGCTCAACTCGATCCCGAGCGTGCACGGCGCGATGTTCGCGATGCTGCCGCCGGGCGGCAAGCTCGGCGCCCATCGCGATCCGTTCGCGGGCTCGCTGCGCTATCACCTCGGCCTCGTCACGCCGAACTCGAACACGTGCCGCATCCTGGTCGACGGTGTCGAATGCGTCTGGCGCGACGGCGAAGCCTTCATGTTCGACGAGACCTTCATCCACAGCGCGGAGAATGCGACCGACGTCAACCGCATCATCCTGTTCTGCGACGTCGAGCGGCCGATGAAGTTCGGCTTCATGACCGCCATCAACCGCTGGGTCAGCCACCACATCGTCAAGGCGTCGGCGACCCAGAACGTCGACGGCGAGAATGTCGGCGTGCTCAACAAGGTGTTCGGCAAGCTCTACGAGATCCATCTCGCCAGCCGCAAGGTCAAGGAATGGAACCGCAACGTCTACTACGCGCTGAAATATTCGCTGACGGCGCTGATCCTCGGCCTCATCGTGCTGTCGGCTCTGCGGTGATCAGGGCGTCGCGATGAGCCCCTTGCCGGTCGCGAATACGGACATCGTGCAGTTCTTCCGCCACTGGCTGGAAAGTTTTGCCGGCTATGTCCGGGAGGTTGATTACGCTTCGGCGCGGCCGCTCTTCCATCCGGACGTGCTTGCCTTCGGCACGCATAACGACGTCATCCCTGGTCTTGATCAGTGGGTCTCGACGCAGTGGAATAACGTCTGGCCCAAGACGACCGATTTTCATTTCGTGCTCGATCAGACCTCGATCCTGGCATCCGCCGATGGCACGATGGCGACTGTGATCGCGCCATGGGCAAGCACGGGCTATCATCCCGATGGCAGCCCGTTTCCACGCCCCGGCCGGGCCACGATGGTGTTTGCCAGGAATGGCGAAACGTGGCTGTGCGTGCATTCCCACATGTCGCTCAATCGCGGTGTGCCGCAGGCAAGCCACGCCAATCGGCCCGTGAAGGCTTGGTAGCGCCAAGCCATCCGGCAGCGTGCGCCGCGGCTTTATTGGCCGACTAAAGTTTTACACTCTCGTTCCACCTCGGCCGGAACCCTTGGAACCTGATCTCGTTTGTTCCTCAAGGAACAACCGGTGAAAAATACGCAACCGGGGGGCTGTCCCGAGGGAAACGCTCCCATGGCAACACTCGGCCTTGACGCCACCCGACTTACTCCATCCGAGCATCAGCGCCAGCTTCGTCGCGCGGTGATCGCGTCCACGGTAGGGACCGCGATCGAATGGTATGATTTCTTTCTCTACAGCACCGTCACCGGTCTGGTTTTCGCAAAGCTGTTCTTTCCGCAGTCCGACCCCTGGGTTGGCACGCTGGAGGCGTTTGCGATCTACGCAGTCGGCTTCATCGCGCGCCCGATCGGCGCGGCAATCTTTGGTCACTATGGCGACCGCATCGGCCGCAAGTCGACGCTGATCGCGACGCTGCTCTTGATGGGACTGGCGACCGCCGCGGTGGCCGTGGTGCCGACCTATGCGAGCATCGGCATCTGGGGCGCCGTGATCCTGACCGTGCTGCGATTCATTCAGGGCGTCGGCGTTGGCGGCGAGTGGGGCGGCTCGGTGCTGATGTCGATGGAATGGGCCCGCAGCGACCGATCCCGAGGATTGATCGCGTCATGGCCGCAATTCGGCGTGCCCTGCGGTCTGTTCCTCGCTAATCTCGCCGTGCTGGCGTTCAGCCAGATGGCGGGCGATCAGTTCCTGGCGTGGGGCTGGCGCATTCCGTTCGCGCTCAGCATCATCCTGGTCGGCGTCGGCCTTTATATCCGGCTCGGCATCCTCGAAACGCCGGTGTTCTCAAAGCTCGTGGCCGAACGTCAGGTGGACCGCACGCCGATGCTGACCGTGATCCGGGAGTATCCGAAGGAGATTCTGCTGTCCGCCTTTGCGCGCATGTCGGAGCAGGCGCCGTTCTACATCTTCACAGCCTTCGTCTTTTCCTATGGCATCGGCACCTTGCATGTCTCGCGCGACTTCCTGCTGACCGCGGTGCTCTCGGCCTCGGTGCTGTCGTTCGTCTCGATCCCGCTGTGCGGACATATCTCCGATCAGATCGGCCGCAAGAACATGTACATGATCGGCGCTGCCGTGACGGGCATATTCGGCTTCGTCTATTTCGCGATGCTCGACACCGGATCGCCAACCATCATCTTCGTCGCGATCATCCTGTCGCTGATTCCGCATGACATGCAGTACGGCCCGCAAGCCGCCTTGATCGCCGAGAGCTTTACCGGACGCCTGCGCTACAGCGGCTCCTCGCTCGGCTATCAACTCGCTTCCGTGATCGCCGGCGGTCCGGCGCCGCTGATCGCAACCTGGCTGTTCGGCACGTTCCACTCGGCGACCGCGATCTCGATCTACATCGCGATTTGCGCTGTCGTGACGCTGGCCGCGACCGCGATGATGACCGATTACACCGGGAAGGACATCAACGTGGCCGGCGCGCATGAGCGGCGAACTTGAGCGCGTAAAAGCCCCGGACGCGACGTCCGGGGCTTTGCGTTTTCCTTGATTTGAGCTCAGCCTATTCCGGCTGGCCGATCGCGACCTTCAACGTGCCGATGCCGTCGACGCCGCATTCGAGCTTGTCGCCTACCTGGAGCTGCGACACGCCGGCCGGCGTGCCCGTCATGATGATGTCGCCGGCGGCGAGCTTCACCTGCTGCGAGAGCTGCCAGATGATTTCGGGCACGTTCCAGATCAACTCGGTGAGGTCGCCCTTCTGCGCTTCCTTGCCGTTGACCGTCAGCCAGATCTTGCCCTTGGCGGGGTGGCCGATCTTCGATGCCGGCTGAATCGCGGAGCACGGGGCGGAGCCGTCGAACGACTTGCCGATCTCCCACGGCCGCTCCTTCTTGCGCGAGGCGATCTGGAGGTCGCGGCGGGTGAGGTCGATGCCGACTGCGTAGCCGTAGACGTGGTCGAGCGCCTTGTCGGCAGGGATGTTCAGCCCACCGCTCTTCATCGCGACGACCAGCTCGACCTCGTGATGCAGATCCTTCGTCAGCGGCGGATAGGCAATGGTGGCGCCATCAGGCACCAGCATGTCGGCGTGCTTGGCGAAGAAGAACGGCGGCGCGCGCTCGTCATTGCCCATCTCGCGGATGTGCTCGAGATAATTGCGACCGACACACCAGATGCGGCGCACCGGATAGCGGCCGCTCTCACCGACGACGGGAAGCGAAGCCTGGGGCGGAAGCGGAATCACGTAGGAGGCGGCGTTCATGGAGCGGGTCTCGCGGCTCTTGAGGTTGATAAGGAACTCTATGCGGTTGCGCTGATCGGCGCCAGAGCGTCGGAATGGTGATGCTGCAGGCGGAAGAACGACGCATAGCGCCCGCCGCGGCGCAGCAGATCGTCGTGCCGGCCGTGCTCGACGATCTCGCCGCCCTCGACCACCAGGATGCGGTCTGCGTGCATGATCGTGTGCAGGCGGTGCGCGATCACGATGGTGGTGCGGTTCTGGCAGAGATGCTCGATCGCCTCCTGCACTTGCCGCTCGGACTCCGAATCGAGCGCGGCGGTGGCTTCGTCCAAGAGGATGATCGGCGCGTTCTTGATCAACGCGCGCGCCACCGCGATGCGCTGGCGCTGGCCGCCCGACAGCTGCGTGCCGTGCTCGCCGACGGGCGTGTCGTAGCCGAGCGGGAAACCCATGATGAAATCATGTGCGCAGGCCGCTTTTGCGGCCTCGATGATTTCCTGTTCGCTCGCGCCCGGCCTTCCGAAGGCGATATTGCTGCGGATGGTGTCGCGGAACAGATAGACGTCCTGGCCGACATAGGCGGTCTGCGCTCGGAGCGATTTTCGCGACACTGACGAGATCGACTGCCCGTCGATCACGATCTCGCCTTGCGTCACCTCGTGGAAGCGCAAGAGCAGCGCCAGCACGGTCGACTTGCCGCAGCCGGACGGGCCGACCAGCGCGGTGACCTTGCCCGGCTCGGCGACGAAGCTCATGCGGTTGAGCACGCTCTCGCCTGAGCGATAGGAGAAGCTCACGTCGCGCAGCTCGATGCGGGCATCTGACAGCTTCAGCGCCGGCTTGTCGTCATCGGACTGCTCGCTCGCCGGACTGTCGACGACCTCGAGCAGCATGCGCGCGCCGACCAACTGGCTGTTCAGGTCGATGTTGAGCCGCGCCAGCCGCTTGGCCGGCTCGGTCGCCATCAGGAACGCGGTCATGAAAGAGAAGAACGCGCCGGGCGTGGCATTGAGTGCAACCACGCTGTAGCCGCCATAGAGCAGGCAGCCGGCAACGGCGAATCCGCCCAGCATCTCCATCAGCGGATTGGAGCGGTTGGCGACGCGGGCCATCTTGTTGGCATTGCGCTCGACGATCGCGATGTTCTCGTCGATGCGCTTCTGCATGGTATCTTCGAGCGTGAACGCCTTCACCGTGCGGATGCCCTGCAGCGATTCCTGCATGGTTTCCATGATGTCGGCGGTGCCGGTGAACTGGTTGTAGGCGAGGCCCTTGATGCGCTTGACCAGCTTGCGCAGCACCAGCATCGCAGGCGGCACCGCGACGAGGCCGATGAACGACATCAGTGGGTCCTGCCATACCATCACGCCGATCATGGCGAGCAGCATCAACAGGTCACGCCCGACGGCGTTGACCAGCATGTTGAGCACGTCGGTGATGGACTTGGCGCCAGCGGTCAGCCGCGCCAGAAATTCGGACGAATGCCGCTCGGAGAAGAAGCCGACGCTTTCGCGCATCAGCTTGGCGAAGAGCTGACGCTGATTGGTGGCAAGGATGGCGTTGGAGATCTTGGTCAGGATCACCATGTGGCCGTAGGTCGCGACGCCTTTGATGAACAGCAGCGCCACCGTGATGCCCGAAAACATCGCGATGCCTGGAATGTTCTTGTCGACATAGGCCTGGTTGATGACCTGGCCGAGCACATAGGTCGCGCCTGCAGTCGCGCCGGCGGCGAGCGCCATCAGCGCGAAGGCGACGAGGTAGCGCCTCCAGTAGACGACCCCTTGTTCCAAGACCAGGCGGCGAATCAACACCGCTGCTGCATAGGGGTCGTCAGTGATTTTCTTTGGGAACTGGGCCATCCGGTGTCCATTGACGGCGCGGGACAAAGCCTGCCCGTGCGTCAGGGATCGATGGGCCTCTGTGCCCGCTCGGCTACAGTTTTTCAAGCCCAATTAAGGGCTTGCGCTCGGGTTGATTCTAGGCCGAGACGGCGTGGCGGAGCTCGCCATGGCGCTCGCGGAACAGCTTGTCCTCCCAGGCCAGGGCGTGCGCGGCGATGGTCTCGAGGTCATCATACTGTGGGTGCCAGTCGAGCAGGCCGCGGATGCGGCTGGTGTCGGCGACCATGGTCATGATGTCGCCAGGCCGGCGCGCGGCGTATTGCACGGCGAAGCTGCGGCCCGAAACCCGCCGCACCGCGTCGATGGTCTCCAGCACCGAATAGCCACGGCCATAGCCGCAATTGAGCGTCGTCGAGGCGCCGCCATTGCGCAAATAGGCCAGCGCCGAGCGATGCGCCTGCGAGAGGTCGGTGACGTGGATGAAATCGCGGATGCAGCTGCCGTCCGGGGTCGGATAATCCGTGCCGAACACGTCGATCTTGGCGCGCTGGCCGGTGGCGGCTTCAACTGCGATCTTGAGCAGATGCGTGGCGCCGACAGTGGCAAGCCCGATGCGCGCCTGCGGATCGGCGCCGGCGACGTTGAAGTAGCGCAAGGTCACATATCGCATGCCGTAGGCGGCCGCGACGTCATGCAGCATGATCTCGGTCATCAGCTTCGACGAGCCGTAAGGCGACAGCGGTCGCGTCGGCGCATGCTCGGGCACCGGCACCTGGTCAGGATCGCCGTAGACGGCAGCGGTCGAGGAGAAGATGAAGCGGCTGATGCCGCGCTTGACCGCGACGTTGAGCAGATTGCGCGCGGTCGTGAAGTTGTTGCGGTAATAGCCGAGCGGATCGCGCATCGAATCCGGCACGACGATCGAGCCAGCGAAATGGATGATGCTCTCGATGTCGTGCTGCGCGATCACGCCTTCGAGCAGGTTCTCGTCGCCGGCATCGCCGATGAACAGCGGCACACCTTCCGGCAGATAGGTGGAGAAACCCGTGGAGAGATCGTCGATCACGACGACGTCCTCGCCGGCTTCCGCCAGCGCCAGGACCGTGTGACTTCCGATGTAGCCGGCGCCGCCGGTGACTAGCACAGTCATGATCTCACCCGTCTTCGATCAACGCGCAAAACTACCGCCCGCGTGGTGAAGAGGGGGTATCGGCGCGGCTGAACTGGTCACTATGCTTAATGTTGCGTATAGGGATCTTTCGAAACGGAGCATGACGTGGCGAATTTCCCCGGCGATCTCGAAGTGATCGTGCCAAATCTGCACAGGCGCTATTCCGGAGTCACCGCGACCAATCGGATGGTGGCGCCGCGGCTGGCAAGGCTGTTTCGCGCGGCCTGGTTCGGCTCCGATGCGCCGGCTGGGATCGGCCGCCTGACCGCTGCGGATTTTCTGAAGCTATGGCGGCGCAAGGCGCCGCTGATCTGGCATGCGCGGCGCAACAACGAGATGATCGCCGCCGTCGCGTTGCGCGCGCTCGGCTGGCCCCTGAAGCTCGTGTTCACCTCGGCCGCGCAGCGGCATCACAGCTGGATCACGCGCTGGCTGATCCCGCGCATGGATGCGATCATCGCAACGAGCGACATCTCGGCATCATTCCTGAAAGTGAAGGCAACCGTGATCCCGCATGGTGTCGACACCGACGTCTACGCACCGCCGACAGATCGCGCCGCGGCCTTCGCGGAAGCCGCGCTGCCCGGCCGCTACGCAATCGGCTGCTTCGGCCGCGTGCGCGCCCAGAAGGGCACCGACATATTCGTCGATGCGATGTGCCGGCTGCTGCCGCGCCATCCGGATTTCTCCGCTGTGATCGTCGGCCAGGTCACGCCCGAGCAGACGCCCTTTGCCAAGGACCTGAAGCAGCGCATCGAGACAGCCGGCCTGCAATCGCGCATCGTCATGACCGGCGAATTGCCGATCGAAGCGGTGCAGCGCTGGTATCAACGCTTGACGATCTACGCCTTCACCTCACGCAACGAAGGTTTTGGCCTGACGCTGATCGAAGCGATGGCGGCCGGCAGCGCCCTCGTCGCCGCACGCGCCGGTGCCGCCGAACTCGTGGTCGAGGATGGCGTGACCGGCGTGCTGGTGCCCCCGGGCGATGTCGATGCTCTGGTCGCCGCGCTGGAGCCGCTGATGCGAGATGTGGACGCCGCGACCGCGATGGGCGCGCGCGGGCGGGCGCGGGTGCTCGCAAAGTTCAGCCTGGATGCGGAGGCGGCGCGGATCGGCGAGATCTATCGGCCGCTGCTCTGAACCGGTTTTTTTCACGACGCCAAACAAAAAGCGCGAAAACAACCCCATGCACCGTAGCCGGTGCTAGCAAAATCAATGGGTTGACCGCTGGCACGATCTTTTGCGGATTTTTCGAATCGTGTTTGACTTGTCGGGCAAAACACTGGCAGGATGTCATCATCGGCAATGGCCGGATCGCCTCACGTCGTCGTCCGCGCTTCCGCTTCACTCAACACCCGCTGCGCAATCGCGACCACCTCGCTCGCCGCGATGTCGCGCATGCAGCGGTGGTCGTTCATCTTGCAGATCGTGCTCTGGCACGGCTGGCAGGACAGCACGCTCTTGTTCTGGACCACGGTGGCGGCAAGGCCGTTGAGTGGGGCCCAGAGATAGGGGTCGGTTGGCCCGAAGATGCCCATGGTGGGCGTGCCCAGGGCGGCTGCGATGTGCATCAGGCCGGAATCGTTGGAAATCGCGACGCCGGCCGCGGCCATGGCCAGCACGCCATTGCGCAGGTCGTTGCCGGTGAGGTCTCGCACCCCCGCGCCGCCGGCTGCGACGATCTCCCGGGCGAGGCCTTTCTCGGCGGGGCCGCCGACCACCCAGACCTCCAGGCCGCGCTCGACCAGCAACCGGGCAGCCTCGGGATAGTAGGTCCAGCGTTTGGACGCCCCGACGGAGCCGGGCGCCAGCGCTACGGCTGCGCCGGCGCTGAGGCCATTGGCCTGCCGCCAGCGGGCGATCTCCTCGGCCGGGACCCGCAATTGCGGCACCGGCCATTCCGCAGGCAGCGGCGCGCCGTCGGGCTGGGCAAGGGCGGCGTTCTTGTCGATGAAGCGGGGCAGCTTCTTCTCGCCCCAGCGCCAGCGGTTGAGCAGGCCGAACCGGAACTCGCCGACGAAGCCGACCCGTTCGGGAATGCCCGCTAGCGCGGGCGCGATGGCCGCCTTCCAGGTCCGGGGCAGCACCAGGGCGGTGCCGTAGTTCCGCTCGCGCAGGCGTTTTGCCAGGCTGAGCTGGCGGCCAATTGCGAGCCGGCCGCGCGGCAGGTCCCAAACGACGCCAGCGCGCACGCCGGGCATGTAATCGACCAGCGGGGCGCACAGCGAGGTGGTCAGGAGATCGACCGGCCGGTTTGGCCATCGCTGATTTAGCACCCGCACGACGGTGTGATTCCGGACGAAATCGCCGATCCACATGTAGGGAATGATCAGGATCGGGCGCGTGTCGTCCCGGTCTGCATGTTCACCAAGTTTCGAATTTTGATTCATTGTTAATACGATCGGGCGAGCTGATATGGGCGCTCGGTTAGCCGCTCCCAGCCAGCAGGTAAAGCCGGCTGAGGAACGATGCCAAAACCGCTTACACTTTGGCAGATCATGCGCTACGGCAGGACCGGGCCTTCAGAAAATCGGGCAGGTAGGTGGAATGTTGCTGGTGACCGGCGGGGCCGGTTTTATCGGATCGAACGTCGTCGCCGCGCTGAATCAGGCCGGCCGCAGCGACGTCGTGGTCTGCGATCTCCTCGGCTCTGACGGCAAATGGCGCAACCTCGCCAAGCGGCAGCTTGTGGATATCGTCCCGCCGGCCGAACTGGAGGGCTGGCTGAAGGGCCGCAAGCTCGACGCAATGATCCATCTTGGTGCGATTTCCGAGACCACCGCGACCGACGGCGATCTCGTGATCGAGACCAATTTCCGCCTCTCGATGCGCCTGTTGGACTGGTGCACGGCGAATGCGGTGCCGTTCATCTATGCCTCATCGGCCGCGACCTATGGCGATGGCGCGGATGGCTTCGACGACGATTTCTCGCTGCCGGCGCTGAAAAAGCTGCGGCCGATGAATCTGTACGGCTGGAGCAAGCACCTGTTCGACCTCGCTGTTGCCGAGCGCGTAGCGAGGGGCGACCGGCTCCCGCCGCAATGGGCGGGCCTGAAATTCTTCAACGTGTTCGGCCCCAACGAATACCACAAGGGCTCGATGATCAGCGTGCTGGCGCGCCGCTTCGATGACGTGAAAGCGGGCCGCGTCGTGCAATTGTTCAAGTCGCATCGCGAAGGTATTGCTGACGGCGACCAGCGCCGCGATTTCATCTATGTCGACGACGTCGTGCGTGTCCTCATGTGGCTGCTGGCGACGCCGTCGGTCTCCGGCCTCTTCAACGTCGGGACCGGCAAGGCGCGCAGTTTCAAGGACCTGATGCTGGCAGCCTATGCAGCCCTCGGCAAAAGCCCCAACATCGAATACATCGACATGCCCGAGGCGATCCGGGGCAGCTACCAATACTTCACCCAGAGCAAGGTCGATCGTCTCCACCGCGCCGGCTATAACGGTGGCTTCACGACGCTTGAGAACGCGGTCAAGGCCTATGTCGGGGATTACCTCGACCGGCCCGACCGCTTCCGCTGAGGCCCCAAGGACCTGAGGCCCAAAGATCATGCCGACACCCATCCTCGATTTCGATGCCCTCGCACAGGCCATCAGCGGCCGCACGGTGCTGTGCATCGGCGACATCATGCTGGACGAGTTTGTCTATGGCGAGGTGTCGCGAATCTCGCCGGAAGCGCCCGCGCCGGTGATCTCGGCACAGCGCAGCGAGATCCATATCGGCGGCGCCGGCAACGTCGCGCGCAACGTCGCCTCCCTCGGCGCGCGCTGCATCTTCGTCGGACTCATCGGCGAGGACGATGCGGGCAGGCGGCTTGCCTCGGCGCTGGCGGAGTACGCCGGCATCGACAGCGTTCTGGTGAGCGACGTCTCGCGCCCGACCACGCGAAAAGTCCGCTTCGTTTCCGAGCATTTTTCCACGCATATGTTGCGTGCGGATTGGGAGCAGGCGGGGCCTGCCTCCGATGCGACCGAGACGAAGCTGATCGAGGCGATCCTGCCGCAGATCGCGCGCGCCGACATCGTGCTGCTGTCCGACTACGCCAAGGGCGTGCTGACCGCACGCGTGATCCGCCACACCATCGACGCCGCGCGAAAGCTCGGCAAGCCCGTCATCGTCGACCCCAAGAGCCTGAACTGGGCGATCTATCGTGGCGCCACGCTGCTCACGCCCAACCGCAAGGAGTTTTCGGAGGCGACGCGGAGCCGCGCCGACAGCACGCAGAGCATCGTTGATGCCGGCGAGGACGTGATGCGGCTCGCCGATTGCGAGGCGATCCTGGTCACGTTGGGCGAGCACGGCATGACGCTGGTGCCGCGCAGCGGCGAGGCGGTCCATGTTCCGGCGTTCCCGGTGAAGGTGCGCGACGTCTCCGGCGCCGGCGACACGGTTGCCGCCGCGCTTGCGGTCTCGCTCGCAGCGGGCGCGGACTGGGACACGGCGCTGCGCATGGCCAATGCCGCCGCCGCCGTCGCCGTCGGCAAGCAGGGCACCGCCACCGTGAGCGCGGCCGAGCTGCGGCGAAAGATCCTGCCCCACGCCTATCTCGCCGCCGAGGTGAAGATCGTGCTCGAGCCGGACGCGCTGGACGCGCAACTCGCCGAATGGACGAGGCAGGGCCAGCGCGTCGGCTTCACCAATGGCTGTTTCGACATCCTCCACCCCGGCCACGTCAAGGTGCTGACCGCGGCGCGCGCCGCCTGTGACCGCCTGATCGTGGGTCTCAACAGCGACGCGTCGGTGCGGCGGCTGAAGGGCGCCGATCGTCCGGTCCAGGACGAGCGCGCGCGTGCCGAGGTGCTGGCCGCGCTCGAGGCCGTCGATCTCGTCGTCATCTTCGAGGAGGACACGCCGATCGAGCTGATCACCAAGATCAAGCCGGCTGTGCTGGTGAAGGGCGGCGACTATACCCGCGAGCAGGTGGTCGGCCACGAGGTCGTCGAGGCCACGGGCGGGACGGTCGTGCTGGTCGACATCCTCCAGGGCTTCAGCACCACCGCGCTGGTGCATCGCGCGCGGGGAGGGAGCAAGTGACGGCGCTCGCCCGCGAGACGACGGGCCATATGCTCTTGCGGCGCCTGCGCAGCCCGGCGGCCTGGCGCGAGACGGTGGACATTTTTGCGGTGCTGACCGCGGCTTCGCTGCCCTGGTCGACGTCGCTCGCGGGGATATTCAATGCCCTCATGCTGCTGTGCATGGTGCCGTTTCTCGACGTCCGCGCATTCCTGCAGTCGCTGAAGCGTCCGATCTGCGTTGCGCCGATTGCGCTGGTCGTTCTCGCGCTGGCGGGGACGCTGTGGTCGGACGCGTCCTGGGGCGCGCGCCTATATGCGGTCAACCCAACCGTCAAGCTGCTCGTGCTGCCCGTCCTGCTCTACCATTTCGAGCGCTCGCGGCGCGGGCATTGGGTGATCGTCGCGTTCCTGGTGTCCTGCGCGCTGTTGTCGGTGATGTCGTGGCTGGTCGCCTTCTATCCCAACCTTGCGCTCAAGACCGACCCGCCCGAACGCGGCATCTTCGTCAAGAACTATATCGACCAGAGCCAGGAATTCGCGCTCTGCGCGGTCGCGCTCGCCTATCCGGTCGTGACGCTGCTGCGTGAGAAGCGTTACTGGCTGGCCGGGCTGCTCACTGTGCTGGCACTCAGCTTCTTCGTCAACATGGCCTTCGTGGTGGTGTCGCGCACGGCGCTCGTCACCATTCCGATTCTGTTCGGCGTGTTCGCGCTGCTTCACCTCAAAGGCCGCAGCATAGCGATCGTTGCCGCCGTTCTGCTCGCCGGCGCCGTTCTGGCTTGGCAGGCTTCGCCGCATTTGCGGCAGACCGCCGAGAGGTTCGCCAGGGATTACACCGGCTATGTGGAAAGGGGCGAGCCGACCTCGATGGGCATGCGGCTCGAGTTCTGGCGGAAATCGCTCGGCTTCTTCGCGGAGGCGCCGATCTTCGGCCACGGCACAGGCTCGACGCGGGGATTGTTCGAGCGGGTCGCAACGCCCCGCGGTCAGTACCAGGCATCCGCCGAAGTGATCGGCAATCCCCATAACCAGACGCTGAACGTCGCCGTGCAATGGGGCGCTATCGGCATCGCCGCTCTCTATGCGATCTGGATCCTGCATCTGCTGTTGTTTCGTGGCGAGGGGCTTGCCGACTGGATCGGGCTGCTGGTGGTGGTGCAGAACGTCTTCACTTCGTTGTTCAACTCCCATCTGTTCGACTTCCACGAGGGCTGGATGTACGTCATCGGCGTCGGCGTTGCCGGCGGCATGGTGATCCGGGCACGACAGGTGGAGGTGAAGGCGGGGGACTGCGGTTCCTGAACGGCCGGCGCGCGGTTGCTACGCTCTGACTGGCATGTCTTGCCGAGATGGGCTATCAGCGCCGTCAGGTTGCACCTAACTGGGTTTCATCGGCCGGCGGATGACGCGTCTTTCGCATCTCACCTCGC
>NZ_JADPKA010000025.1 GCF_023073715.1 Bradyrhizobium sp. 164 | reverse complement strand
ACCCCATCAGGCCTTGGCAGGACAAACTCCCAAGGCCTTCGCCGCTACCAAGACCACCGCGATCCAATCAGCGAATTATTGAACATCGACAGCAATGACGCGCGTTGAGACCGATCGGCGAAACTACGCCGACCGTCGCACCGCGTTGTCGACCAAGGTCTTGCCGAGCGACCAGATCGCGCCGGGGACCTTGTGGCTGCCGGCGATGACGTCGTCGAAGGCGCGCTCGATCCAGGTGCAGTCTTCCTCGGTGATGGTGAGCGGCGGCAGCAGCTTGATGGTGTGGCTGCCGTGGCCGGCGACCTGGGTCAGAATCTTGTGATCCTTGAACAGCGGCACCGTGATGAGCTGGCAGAACAGGCCCTTGTTGGCGGTCTCCAGTACGTTCCAGGAAGCGCGAAGGCGCAGCGACTTCGGCGGGCCGAACTCGACGCCGATGATCAGCCCCTTGCCGCGGACTTCTTTCATCAGCTCGTAGCCGGGCACCATGCGCGTCAGCGCGAGGCGCAGTTCGGCGCCGCGCTTGGCGGCGGACTCGATCAGCTTGTCGGACTCCATGACGTCGAGCGTGGCGATGCCCGCAGCCATGGCGAGGTCGTTCTTGGAGAAGGTGGAGCCGTGCACCACCGCACGATCCATCTGGTTGAAGATCTTGTCGAAGATGCTCTTGCGCGTCAGCACCGCGCCGACCGGCACGTGGCCGCCCGACAGCGACTTCGACAGCAGCACCATGTCGGGCTCGACGTTCCAGTGCTCGACCGCAAGGAAGCGGCCGGTGCGGCCCATGCCGGTCTGGATCTCGTCGGCGACGAACAACGTGCCGTATTTCTTGCAGAGCGCGGCCGCGCCGGGCAGGAACTCGTCGGTGGGCATGTTGACGCCCTTGCCCTGGATCGGCTCGACGACGAAGGCTGCGACCTCGCGCGAGGCCAGGGCCTTTTCGAGCGCGGCCAGATCGTTGAACGGGATCGGGGTGCAGCCCGGCAGCAGCGGCTCGAATCCGGTGCGGAAGTTCGAATCACCCGTGAGCGACAGCGCGCCATAGGTCAGGCCGTGATAGCCGTGGGCGCAATAGACGATGCCGGGCCGGCCGGTCGCGCCGCGCGCGAACTTGATCGCTGCTTCGACGCATTCTGCGCCGGAATTGGCGAAGAACGCCTTGTCGAGATAAGGGACGTACTTCAAAAGCCGCTCGGCAAGCACGCCGGCGAGCACCGAGACATCGAACTGGACGAGATTGGGCAGGTCCGCGTCGAGCACGCTCTTGAGCGCCTCACGCATGACGGGATGATTGCGCCCGATCGCAAACACGCCGAACCCTGACAAGAGGTCAAGATAGCGCGCGCCATCGCGATCATAGAGGTACTGCCCCTGCCCTTTCTGGAACCCGACATCGTATCCGATGGTCTTCAGAACCCGAACGAACTGCTCGTTCAGATACCGATTATGCAGGGCGCTACGCTGGGCCTGACGGTCCGCGAAGAGCTCAGACATGTCTGGATTTGGACTGTGCATCCGCTACATACTTCGGTTGAGGGCCGTCTCGTCAACTGAAAACGGACCGCTGTCGAAAACGCTCTGTGCGGCCTTTTGCCCTTTTTCGGACCATCTTCGCAAGCACAGCTTTAAGCGATGTTGCACTGCCAAGGAACTATCATGCGTTTAGCCCTTTACACCGGAATAATACTGGCTGCCGGTTACACCTGTCCGACCCCCGCGCTCGCCGCAGACCCGACCGGCGACTGGCGGGTCGCCGACGGCGTCGCCAACATCCGTGTCGCCCAATGCAACGGCAGCATGTGGGGTGCCGTGTCCTGGGAAAAGCAGCCTGGCGGCCGCGACGAGAACAACCCGGATGTGTCGAAAAAGAACAGGCCGACGCTGGGCATGGCGACCCTGATCGACATGAAGAAGAAGCCCGGCGTCGATCAGTGGGAGGGACAGGTCTACAACGCGAAGGACGGCCAGCTCTACAGTGCAACCATCACGCCGGCCGGTACCGACCAGCTCGAAATCAAGGGCTGCGTGATGGGCTTCCTCTGCGGGGGCGAGACCTGGACCCGGGTTGGTCCGCCGATCCCCTTGAGCCCCGCCAACGCCATGGCCAGGGGCGCGCCGAAGTCCAGCGGCGCGGCACCGAAGGCCCAGGGAACGACGGGCGCCACAGCACCTGCCCCCGCTGCCCCGAAGGCCGTCGGCGCAGCCAAGGCCGGTCAGAAGGGCGCCGCCGACCCGATCGGCGACATCTGCCTACTCCCTGAGATTGCGGGGTTTGCCCATTAGGGCCGGCTGGAACAGCAGCACGGCGGCAAGCGTCGTCACCAGGGAGAGTGCGAGCAGCTTGCCCATGCTGGACGTGCCGGGATGGCTGGACAGCCACAGGCTGCCGAACGCGGTCGCCGTTGTCAGCGCGCTGAAGAAGATCGCGCGTGTCAGGCTGGTCTGGAGCAGGTTCGTCCTGCCCGAGCGCCACGCCACGACGTAATAGATCTTGAAGGCGACGCCGACGCCGAGCAGCAGCGGGAATGCGACGATGTTGGCGAAGTTGAGCGGCAGGCCGATCAACACGCAGATCTCGAGTGTCACCGCGCCGGCAACCAGGAGCGGCACCAGCGTCATCAGCACGTCGACGAACCGGCGTAACGTGACCCACAAGAGCAAGCCGATCACCAGCAGCGCATAGATGCCGGCATGGATGAACGCCTTCACCACGGTGTCGCCGGATTTCAGGATCGAGACCGGCCCGCCGATCGCGGTCGGCTCGGCCGCGAGCACTGCGGCGGCAAATTTGCGCAGGGTGTCGTTGTCATTGGGGTCGCCCTTGGGCAATGCCTCGACGCGGATGATGCCGTCCTTGCTCTTCCAGGCGCTGACGAGATCCGGCGGCAGTGATTTCAGGGTGACCGGCTCGGCCTGCATCGCGTTCCTGAGCTGGTCGAACACGATCTTCATCGGCGTGACGAACACGTCCTGCGCCTTGTTGCGCGTGGCCTCATCGGAATTGGCGAGCTTCTCGAGCGCGTCCGCCAGCCGGCGCGAGGCGGCCGCACCCGGGCCCTTCGCATCCCCCGCGGTCCGGCGCAGATTGTCAGCCGAGGATTTCAGCGATTCGACGTTCTCCTGATCGGAGGGAGCCGCATCGATCTGGTCGGGATTGAGCGCGGGATTCAGCACCTTGGCGCCCTGCGCGAGCAGCTTCAGCTTCGGCGGCTGATCCTGCGGCACGAAGCTGTCGAGTGACATCACCCGCAGCACCTCAGGCACCTTCTCCAGCTTGGCTTCGACCTGCCTTGCCTGCTCCTCCGACGTCGCCATCACGTTGATGGCATTGGCGCCGGTGTTGGGATCCTTGCGCAAGTCGAGGAAGGTCGCGATGGATTCGGCGTGCGGGTTGCGCAGATTCATCGGATTGAAGTCGAATTTCATGAAGTAGAGCAGCGGCAGGCCGCCGAGCGCCAGCAGCAGCGTGCCGCCGACGATCAGGACGCGGTGCTTTTCGAGGAAGTGATCGAGCGGCGCCAGGAAGGCGTAACCGACCGGCTCCGGTTCGCCGGGCGGGTTCAACAGCTTCAACAGCGCCGGCAGCACGGTGATCGAAGAGATGAACGCCACCAGCATACCGACGCCGGCGATCTGGCCGAGCTCGGAGATGCCCTTGTAGTCGGTCGGCATGAAGCAGAGGAAGCCCGCGGCCGTTGCCATCGCCGCGAGCGACAGCGGCACCGCCGAGCGCTTGGCGGCCAGCACCAGCGCGCCCGAGAGATTGTCGTGCTTGTAGCGCTCGGATCGGTAACGGACGCTGTACTGGATGCCGAAATCGACGCCGAGACCGACGAACAGCACCGCAAACGCGATCGATAGCAGATTGAGAGAGCCGACCATCATCAGGCCGGCCGCGGTCGTGATCGCGAGGCCCACGAAGAGGTTGACGAACACCGCGAAGATGATCTTCGCCGAATGCAGCGCCAGCCACAGGATGAGCAGCACGACGAGGACCGTGCCGATGCCGTTGACGACGGCGCCTTCCTGGACGGTCGCGTATTCCTCGTTGGCGATCGGGACCGGGCCGGTCAGCCGCACCCGCGCCTGGTATTTGGTGGGGAAATCCAGATCCGCTGCGGCCTTGCGGATTGCATCGGTGGCGCCCTTGCCCGGCTCCAGCGCGTTGTAGTCGAGGATCGGCTTGAACTCGATGAAGGCGCGCTTGTCCGAATCCTTCAGCGGCTCGTCGCTGACGAGCTCGCGCCAGGAGAAGCTGGCATTGCCCTTGTTGAGCACGGTCTCGACCGTCTGCGCGATCAGGTTGAAGGGCCGTTCCGTGCTGTCGAGCTTGACCTGGCCGCGCTTGACGCCGGCAAGTCCGGTCTCGAGCGCGCCGGTCAGGCCGCGGATCGAGGGGTCGCCCGCCATGATCTCGATCAGGGGCGCTGCGGATTCGAACTGACCGGTAATCTTGCCGACCTCCTCGGTCGGCAGGAACAACAGGCCGTTCTTCTCGAAGAACTCGCCGCTGCCGAGCTGCTGCATCGACTGGAAGTTGGTCTTGTCGTCTTTCAGCTTGGCAAAGAGCGCGTCCGCCGCGGCGCTCGCCATTTCGGGCGTCTTGGCCTCGACGACCGCCGTGATAGTCGCGTCGCGGTCGAAGGCGCGGTCGAACTGCTGGTCGCGCTGGCGCCAGTCGAGATTCTGGGCAATCAGCGAATTGATGTCGGTGTTGATGGCGAAGTGGCGCGCAGCGTAATAGCCCGCTCCCACCGACAGCAGGAGCCCGAGAACGACGACGAGGGAGGCAAACCGGGTGCAGGCCCTGACAATGGCAACGACTACGCTTTGCAGCACTTCTTTTCTTTCTGCGGTTAACAGCTTGCCGGAAACGCCCGCTGTTTATCGGAGTTCCCGGGCGAAACCTATTGCTGTTTTGAGTGGCTCTCGCCGGGCGAAGGTTCGAGGTAAACGGCGGAGGAGCGTGGCAAAAATGATGCGGGGCGGTCGGTATAACCGGGGAGTTGAGGCGGGAAAGTGACGAAAGAGTGAGCACCGTGCCGCATCTCGCTCACCGTGAATCACTCTACTATAATACCATAGAATGGGATTTTGTCGGGAACCCTAGGTTCATTCAGCCTTCCCTTGCTGCCGATTTTTTGACAGAAAGTATTGCGCCTCCATGCGCCGGAGCCCAAACGGGGAGTGGCGGCTACCGCGTGCGCAAGACCGATGGTGCGGTTATTGCAGCTCGTTGGTCACTATCGGGTGCTGTCGGGAACTTTGAAGTGGATTGGTGCAACTTGCGTGATGGACGTCCAATGGAAGTTTATCTGGCGCAGCCGCGCGGCTTCTGCGCGGGCGTGGTGCGTGCGATCGAGATCGTGGAGCGGGCCTTGGAAAAGTACGGCCCGCCCGTCTACGTGCGCCATGAGATCGTGCACAACAAATACGTGGTCGAGAGCCTGAAGAACAAGGGGGCGATCTTCGTCGAGGAATTGTCCGAGGTGCCGCCGAAAGCGGTGACCGTCTTCAGCGCCCATGGCGTCGCCCGCAGCGTCGAGGAAGAGGCCGCCGCGCGGGACCTTCCGGTGCTGAACGCCACCTGCCCCCTGGTCACGAAAGTTCACAATCAGGGGAAGCGCTACATCACCAAGGGACGCACGCTGATCCTGATCGGCCATGCCGGCCACCCCGAGGTCGAGGGCACGATGGGCCAGGTTCCCGCTCCCGTGCTGCTGGTTCAAAGCGTTGAAGAGGTTAAGGCGCTGACGCTGCCGGCGGATACGCCAGTGGCCTACATCACCCAGACCACCCTGTCGGTCGACGACACCAAGGACATCATCGCGGCCCTTCAGGCCCGCTTTACAGATATTCAAGGTCCGGATATCCGGGATATCTGCTATGCGACACAGAACCGCCAAACTGCGGTAAGGGATTTGAGCAAGCTGGTCGACGTGATCTTGGTGGTTGGCGCTGCCAACAGTTCGAACTCGAACCGGCTCCGCGAAATCGGCACTGAAGCCGGCGTCGCGAGTTATTTGATTTCCGACGGCAGCGAGCTCAATCCGGAGTGGTTGAAGGATGCCAGGACTGTTGGCGTCACGGCCGGCGCATCGGCGCCCGAGGTACTCGTGGATGACGTGATCGAAGCGATGCGGCGGATCGGACCCGTGAAGGTCTCGGTGTTGCCGGGTCGCGAGGAAAACATCGAATTCAGGCTTCCGGCCCAACTGGCTGCGAGCTGACCCACCCGAATTCAAAGCCCAGAAAGAAACTTGTAATGGCCATCCCGTTCTTCAAGGAAATGCGTATCGGCGGCTATTTGCTCAAGCAGAAACTGCTTGGCCGCAAACGCTATCCGCTTGTGCTCATGCTGGAGCCGCTATTTCGCTGCAACCTCGCCTGCGTCGGCTGCGGCAAGATCGATTATCCCGACGCGATCCTCAACCGCCGCATGACGGCCCAGGAGTGCTGGGACGCCGCCGACGAATGCGGCGCGCCAATGGTCGCGATTCCCGGCGGCGAGCCGCTGATCCACAAGGAGATCGGCGAGATCGTGCGCGGCCTCGTCGCGCGCAAGAAGTTCGTCTCGCTCTGCACCAACGCGCTGCTGCTTGAGAAGAAGCTGGATCTGTTCGAGCCCTCCCCGTATTTGTTCTTCTCCGTGCATCTCGACGGCCTGCGCGATCACCACGACAAGGCGGTGTCGCAGAAGGGCGTGTTCGACCGCGCCGTCTCCGCAATCAAGGCGGCCAAGGCGCGCGGCTTCACCGTCAACGTCAACGCCACCATCTTCGACGGCCATCCGGCCGAGGAGATCGCGAAATTCCTCGACTTCACCGTCGAGCTCGGCGTCGGCGTCTCGATGTCCCCGGGCTACGCCTATGAGCGCGCGCCGGACCAGGAGCACTTCCTCAACCGCACCAAGACCAAGAAGCTGTTCCGCGACGTCTTCGCCATGGGCAAGGGCAAGAAGTGGAATTTCATGCATTCCGGCCTGTTCCTGGACTTCCTCGCCGGCAACCAGGAATACGAGTGCACGCCGTGGGGCATGCCCGCGCGCAACATCTTCGGCTGGCAGAAGCCCTGCTACCTGCTCGGCGAAGGCTATGCGAAGACCTTCAAGGAGCTGATGGAGACCACCGATTGGGACAGCTACGGCACCGGCAAATACGAGAAGTGCGCCGACTGTATGGCCCATTGCGGCTACGAGCCGACCGCGGCGACCGCAGCCCTCAACAATCCGCTGAAGGCGATGTGGGTGTCGCTGCGCGGCATCAGGACCACTGGCCCGATGGCGCCGGAGATCGACATGTCCAAGCAGCGCCCGGCTCAGTACATCTTCTCCGAGCAGGTCCAGAAGAAGCTCTCGGAGATTCGCCGCGACGAAGCTCTCGCAGCGCAGGAGAAGGCGACGAAGGCTTCGACGGCGGCTTGAGGCAGGCCAAGCAGTTAAGAGAAGGGCCCGGTCGCCAATGCGACCGGGCCTTTCTTTTCGTCAGCTCGAAGAAGCCGCTCAGGCCGCCTCTGAGACCAGGGTCTCGCTGCCGGCGACCTCGGTGCCGATCAGAAAGTCGCGGCAGCCGCGCAAGGATCGCAGCGCGCGGTTGAAGTCGAGGCCGGTCGAGACCAGCGCATGCAGCGTCGCCGGATTGCGCACGATGCCGCGCAGCACGGCCGGAAGGTCGATCTGGCCGTTCGGCTTAATGGCGGCGCGGGCGAGCGCCGGCAGCGCGCGATGGGCGGGGTCGCTGATGACGCGGACCGCGGCAAAGGGCAGCCCGGCCTCGGCGGCGTAGGCAGCCGCGATGTGGCTCTCCATGTCGACGGCCGCTGCTCCCGTCTCGGAATGCAGCGCCGCCTTGCAGGACCGCCCGGTGACCACTTCCTCGGCACCGGCGAGGCTACCGCGCACGACACGGCGGCGTCCCGAGGTCAGGCGATCGATGAGGTCGTCGCCGAGCGACAGGCCGGCGGCCCAGCGGGTGTCGCCGGACAGCACTTCGGTCGCCAGCACGACGTCACCGGAGCGCAAGGTCGGGTCGAGCCCGCCAGCCACACCAAACGAGATCACACCGCGAATCGTTTCGGGATCCACCACCGTCAGCAGGGCCCGCAACTGGGTCGGGCTGCTGGATGAACAGATGACCGCCATTCCGGGCCCGGCTGCAATGCGGGCCTCCTGAACCAAACCGGTCACGATCAGTATCGGCCGCGGGTCGATCGTATTACCCGCGGTAAGATAGTCCCCCGTCCCCAAAGTCACATTCCGACCCCTACCACCCTGCTGTTGGTGTTCCGCAAGTTCCGGTACCGCGCCAGTGCCCACAGCGGGAAGAACTTTGGGTAACCATGATATCGTAGATAGAACACGCGGGGGAAGCCTGTGGCGGTGTACCGCTGCTCGTCCCACAGTCCTTTTTTGTTTTGTGTTGCAATCAGGTACTCCACCCCGCGGGCGACGGCTGGGTGATCAACCTCGCCTGCCGCCATGAGGGCAAGCAAGGCCCATGCCGTTTGCGAGGCGGTCGAGGGCGCAGCCTCCCAGCCCTTGTAGTCCAGGCGATAGCTGACGGCATCCTCGCCCCAGCCGCCGTCCTCGTTCTGGATCGAGGCCAGCCAGGCCACGGCTTTGCGAATCGTGGGGTCCTTGTGGTCGACGCCGGCCATGTTGAGGGCACAGAGCACGGACCAGGTTCCGTAGATGAAGTTCATGCCCCAGCGGCCGTACCAGGACCCTTCCGGATGCTGGGTTTTCCGCAAGTAAGCGACCCCGTCGGCCACCTGCTTGCTGGTCTTCGCGGTCTCGCCGAGCTGGGCCAGCATCGAGATGCAGCGCGCGGTGACGTCCTCGGTTGGCGGGTCGAGCAGCGCGCCGTGGTCGGAGAACGGGATATTGTTCAGGTAATATTCGAGATTGTTGACGTCGAAGGCAGCCCAGCCGCCGTCGTCGCTTTGCATGCCCTCGATCCACTCCCGGCCGCGGGCGATCGCGGCGTCATAGCCGGTCGCGCCGTGCTCCCGGCGCATCCGGTCCATCGACATCACCACGACGGCGGTGTCGTCGAGATCGGGATAATGGGCATTGTTGTACTGGAAGGCCCAGCCGCCCGGACGCACGTTGGGCCGCTTCACCGCCCAATCGCCCTTCACTTCGAGCTCCTGCTTCGGGATCAACCAATCGAGGCCACGCTTGGCGGCCGGCACGGCTGGCGCGTTGCCAGCTTCCAGCAGCGCATGGGCCGTCAACGTCGTGTCCCACACCGGCGAGACGCAGGGCTGGCAATAGGCTTCGTCGTCTTTGATAACGAGCAGCTTGTCGATGCCCCGCCGCGTCGTCGCGCGTGGCGGATAATTCTCGTCCTTTCCGAGCGCGTCATACATCATGACGATATTAGCCATGGGCGGATAGATCGCGCCCATGCCATCCTCGCCGTTGAGCCGCTCCTCTGTGAAGGCGAGCGCCGCATCAATCGCGCGCTTGCGCAGGCTCTTGGGAAACATCGGCTCGATCACGCGCAGGATCGCATCGAGCGAGCGGAAGAGCAGGAACCAGGCCATGCTCTGGTGCGGCGCCTTCGCGGTCATGCCGATCGAACGCGGATCCTGCAGGAACAGCTCGTCGATGCCGACGCCCTTCGGATTCTTCGCACGCGGCTTCAGCGCGGCGATCACCATCAGCGGCACCATCGTTGTGCGCGCCCAATAGGAGATCTTGTTGAGGTGGAACGGCGACCAGAACGGCAGCAGCACGATCTCGATCGGCAGCACCGGCACCGCGCGCCAGGTCACGACGCCGAATGTCGCGAGCAGGAAGCGCGTGAAGACGTTGCTGTGAATCGCTCCGCCGCGGGCATGAATGGCCTCGCGCGCACGCACCATGTGCGGGGCATCGATGGAATCGCCGATCATCTTCAGCGCGAAATAGGCTTTCACGCTGGCGCTCATGTCGAACTCACCGTCATGCACCAGCGGCCAGCCGCCATGGGCACCCTGGACGCGACGCAGATAGTTGCCGATCTTGGCTTCGAGCAAAGTGTCGACGGGCTCGGCGAGATAATGGCGCAGCAGGATATACTCGGCCGGAATCGTGCAGTCGGCCTCGAGCTCGAACACCCAATGGCCGTCCGCTTGCTGGAAGCCGAGGACGCCTTGCGTCGCCGATGCAATGCTCGATTCCAAGATGCTTGGATCCAAGGCTTCGCGGCTGGTCGCGTTCACGGAATCCATGTCGCTCGATTGCTCCGATTGTCGATTGAAATTGACCGGGACATTTGCCCGTCAGGGCCGCTGTGCGGCGAGAATCAGATCGGCGGCGCGATCGCCCGACCGGACCGATCCCTCGATGGTTGCCGGCAATCCCGTAGCAGTCCAATCCCCAGCAAGGAACAGGTTTTTCAGCGCAGTGACCGGCGCCGGACGCAGGGCATTCTGCGCTGGCGTCGCGGCAAACGTGGCGCGGCGCTCACGCACGATCTGCCACGGAGGCAACTCACCGGACACGCCGCCGGCCTTGCAGACGTCGTTCCAGATCGCCTGCGCGAGTTCCTCGCGCGGCATGTCGACCAGGCGGTCGCCATTGCTGATGGTGACGGAAAGTCGGTTCGGGAACGCGAACAGCCACTCCACAACGCCGCCGATCACGCCGAGGATCGGCGCAGAGCCCGGCGGCGGTTCGAAGCGGAAATGCGCGTTCACGATGGCGCGGAATTCGGTGGGCGTCTTCAGGCCGGGCAGCAGGCTGGCGGCGGCGCGGGGTGGCACCGCCATTACGATGACGTCCCCCTCACTGAGCTCGATCACGTCCTCGCCGCCGAAATTCAGCGCGGCGACCTTGCCGTCATTGGTGTAAAACGAACGCAGCTCATGGCCGAGCTGAACCGTGTGGCCGCGCTCAGCCAAGAATTTCACAGCAGGCTCGATCAGGACGGCGCTGAGGCCGTCGCGCGCGATCAGGGGACGGCAGGCCTGCCCCCCCGCGAGCAGCGTCTCGCGCACGATCGCGCCGGCGAGCCCGGCCGAGCCCTCGGGCGGATCGACATTGAGCGCCGCCAGCAGCAACGGCTGCACCAGACGCTGATAGAGGATGCCCTCGCAAGGAATGGACTTGCCGACCAGTGTCTCCTCCGACGCCCAGATCAGCGGCGCCAGCTTGAGATAATCGCTCAGCCCGGTATCGGGCACCCGGCGGCTCTCGTCGAGGACCCAGGTCGGCAGCCGGCCATCGCCGAGATCGATCTGCCAGCGTTGCCCGGTCTTGATGTCGACGAAGGGAAACTGCGCGCGCTCGGGGCCGACAAGGCCGGCCTCGGTGCCGATCGCGCGCGCATAGGCACGCGCATGGCTGTTGCCCGACAGCAGCAGATGATTGCCATTATCGATGGTGAGATTGGTGGCGCCGTCGAAATAGGACCGGCAGCGGCCGCCGGCCTGGTGCGTTGCCTCGTGCACGGCGACCTTGAAGCCGGCATTGGCGAGCCGCACGGCGGCGGAGAGGCCGGAAATCCCGGCGCCGATGATATGAACTGTCTTTTGCATCAGATGAAAGCGTAACGGAGCAGGATCAGGATGCGTGTGATCTTCGACACACGCACCGGCGCGCGCGGCGCGTCGAAGCCGCGCGCCATCAGGAGGTCCAGAATGGAATGATAGTATTTCGACATGATCCGCGGCGCGCGCACCGCGCGGCGCTTGTTGCGGTTCATGATCTCGTCCGACTTCTCGAAATGCGATTTCGCGCGCTGCGCCAGCGGCAGACAGACTTTCGGCAGCGCGCGCTCGGCGATGACGCGGTTGGGATCGGTGGCGGTGATGCCGGCATGCAGCAGCGCCTCGCGCGGCAGATAGAGCCGGCCGAGGCCAGCGTCCTCATCGATGTCGCGCAGGATGTTGGTGAGCTGAAGCGCGCGGCCGAGATGATGGGCAAGCAGGATACCGTCTTCTTCAGGCAGGCCGAACACCCGCACCGACAGGCGCCCCACGGCGCTGGCGACACGATCGCAGTAGAGATCGAGGGTCGCCATATCGGGCGCGCGGATGTCCTGCGGCACGTCCATCTCCATGCCGTCGACGATGGCAAGGAAGTCCTCGCGCTTCAGCCCGAAGGTCTTCACCGAGGCGACGTAGTCCTTCAGGCGCGGCGGCGGATTGCCCTGATAGAGCGCATCGATGTCGTTGCGCCACTGCTGAAGCGCGGCAAGCCGCTCCGCGCGCGGGCCGTCAGAATCGGCGATGTCGTCGACCTGGCGGCAGAAGCTGTAGATCTGGAACATCGCTTCGCGCTGATCATGCGGCAGGATGCGCATCGCGGCGTAGAAAGAGCTGCCGGATGCGGTCGAACCATAATTGGCGCCGGGCGAGGTCGCCTCAAGCGTCATGTGCAGTCCCCGGTCTGGAAATGGCCCTGCGTCCGATCGCGCGACGGCCGACTTCGCCAATCATCCCGGCGAGACTGAAGGCGAGCAGCTCGAGCTTGTTCAGATGCACGCGCTGGCGCAGGGGATCGCGCACCTTGAGCAGGCGCACGATGCGGTCGGCATAGGCCTGGATCACCGAAATGTCGACGCCCAGGCGGAAGTCCCTCACCTGCGCGCTGAGCGACTTGCTCTCGTTCAGCAGCGCTTCGTTACGCACGGCGAGCGCCTGAAGGCAGGCCAGCATCGCCGGCGGCGACTGCGTCAGCCCGAGCTGCTCGACGGAGGCGCCGCTCGCGGCCAGCGCATCGCGCGGCAGATAGACGCGGTTGAGTTCGCGAAAATCCTTGCCGCAATCCTGGAGGTGGTTGTTGATCTGGAGCGCCGCGCAGAGCGCATCCGAGGCAGCCCAGGTCGAGGTGCTCTCACCATGAACGTCGAGCATGAAGCGGCCGACCGGCATCGCCGAATAGCGGCAATAGTGGATGACCTCGTCCCAATTCTCGTAGCGCAGCTTGGTGACGTCCATGCGGAAGGCGATGAGCACGTCGAGCGCATGGCGCGGCGCCATGCCGCGCTCGGCCAGTGCACGGCGCAGGGTGACCGATTCGGCCTGGGTGTCGCCCCTGCCGAGCAGTTCCGCCTCGAGCAGGTCGAGATAAGCGAGCTTTTCGTCGGGCGGCAGCGTCGAATGGTCGGCGATGTCGTCGGCGGTGCGGACGAAATTGTAATACGCCAGAATCAGCGCGCGATGACGCGGATGAATGATCCAGGACGCGACGGGAAAATTCTCGTCGCGGTCACTCTTGCCGGATCGCAATTCGCTCGCAGAGGTCATCGAGGGCTGGTTTACAATCGGTTGGACAGGAAGGGCTTTTTCGCTCGCGCGGGCTCATGCCGGCGGCCCCCATATAGGGGAATACGGGCGCAAAACCAATCCTGTCTCTCGATGGCTGCCCCTTGCGGATCGCGCCGACAAAGGCGGCCCAGGCCGCCCTTGTCGGCCAGCGGCCGAGCTTACTGGTTGTGGTTCTTCAGGACCTGGTCGCAGGCCTGCGAGATCTTGGCCCGGTTCTCCTTGAGGCAGGCCAGGACGGTGAAATCGCCCTGGTCGATGACCGGACGGCAGAACTTCTGCACGTCGCGTGTGCAGGCCTTCTGCTCAGCGTCCGTGCCACGCCCTTGCTGGGCGAACGCCGCCGTCGAAAGAGAGGCCGACAGCAGGGTGAGAGCGACGAGAAGCTTACGCATTGTATTCCTTCATTCTGACGGCAGAATCGCACCGATCACGGGCTGCACAGGGCGGATGTCCGGCGCGGATTCTTCTGATGGCAAGTTGCCGCGGGAGTAGCGGGCTCAGAGAAGGCACAAGCACTGGCAAATGCGGCCAAATTGGCGCCACTTCCACCAAATCAGGTCTTCCCTGCGCCTTCATTGGCAGATGTAAGAGGCTGATACTACGAGATAATTCTGGAACATCGCGTTTTGGCTGGGATCTGTTGCAGAGCTGCATCTCTCCGCCTCGCTGTTTCGGTCAGAAACACACCGAAACACGGGGAATCGCGTTATTGCGCGTGGCACGAAGCACCATCTTCGGTGGTCACGCGTTGAACCTAGCACAGGCTCGGAACACTAAACTTTCGATGTGGCGAGACGTCCTTGTCTTGAATGGACGTCGTTCCAAAACGGGATATTTGAGATGACATTCTTTGGGCGATCTGGACAGGCAATCAAGGCGGTCGGCATCGGGGCTGCGCTGCTCTTCTCAGTGTCGGCAAGCCATGCTCAATCGTCCGGCCCATTTGCCGGTTTTGACGGCGCGTGGACCGGCACCGGCACGGTGTCGCTGTCCGACGGCTCCACCGAACGCATCCGCTGCAAGGCCGATTACAAGGTCGCCGGCAGCGGCCTCAACCTCAAGCAGGCGCTGCACTGCGCGTCCGACAGCTACAAGTTCGACCTCACGAGCGACGTGACGAGCCAGGGCGACCGCATCTCCGGCAATTGGAGCGAAGCCAGCCGCAACATCTTCGGCAACCTCCAGGGCACCGCCGGCGGCGGCCAGATCGACGTGTTCGTCGAGGCCAACGGTTTTGCCGCCAATCTGTCACTGCGCACCAACGGCACCAAGCAGACGGTGCAGATCTCTTCCAAGGGCGAAATCCGCGGCGTCAACATCACGATGACGAAGGGCTGACGTCCTTTCCGCTCACGAGCAACAAAGCCCCCGGCTCTCGCGAGCCGGGGGCTTTTTGTTGACATGGACATGCGTATGGCTGCTTGACGTCGAATACGAGACGGCCCGGGCCCTCCCGCTCAAATCGCCGGCTTGTCGCCCTGCAGCTTCGCGTGCAGATTGATCAGCCACATCGCCGTCGGCCGCAGGATGAAGAGGTCGGCGACGAGCGCCATCACCATCGAGAAGGCGCTGAGCCAGCCGAACAGCCGCAGCGACGGCAGGTCGGAGAACACGGTCACGACGAGGCCGCAGGCCAGCACCACCGTGGTCAGGATCAGCGCCGGGCCGACCAAGACGGTGGCGCGCTCCACCGCGAGCGCCGAGCCGACGCCCGGCTTGCTCTCGAGCCTCAGGCGGTTGAGGAAGTGGATGGTGGCGCTGAGGCCGAGGCCGAACGAGACGGTGAGCGCGACGACGCTGGCGAATTGCAGGCCCTCGCCCATCGCCCACAGCACCGTACCCGACATCACCACCGGGAAGATGCCAGGCAGGATGCAGGCCAACATCACGACCCAGGAGCGGAAGGCGAGGCCGATGAAGATCGCGACCAGCGCGAATTCGACGGTGAGGCCGCGGTTCAGCTTCTCGATCATGCTGGCCGAGTTGCGCGCCGCAATCGCAGCGAGGCCCGTCACCGCAATCTCGTAGCCGGGATGCTTCTTGCGGACGGCGTCGAGTTCGGAATCGAGCTTGTCGACGATCGGCAGCAGCTGGCTGGAATCCTTGTCCGGCACACGGCCGGCGACCACGACCGCGTCCTGCTCGGCGTCGATGAAGCGCCGCACCAGGTGCTCGGGGATGACGTTGACATATTCCTGCAGCGTCGCGACGTCGGCGCTGCCGGCCTTTTCCGCCAGCCAGCGGCGCAGGGTCTCGAGCGACCAGACGTTGCCGACACCGGCCGCCTTCTCCACGATCGCATGCACGTCGCCGATGGTCTGGAGCGTCTCCGGCGAATAGAGCGATTCGCCCTTGGGGAACGCGATCAGAACGTTGACCGGATTGGCACCGGTCAGCTTGGCGTCGAGCCGGTCGCTGGCGGCGACCGCCTGGCGCTTGTCCGGCACCTGATCGGCGAGCCGGTAGCGCGGCTCCAGATTGGCATAGATGACGCCGAGGCCGCCGACGAACAGCACCGCGATCAGGCTGAACAGGCCGGGACGGCCGACCATGCGCACCGCGATCCAATAGCAGAAATTGCGCAGCGCCTGGACGCCGGCATCGGCACCCTGGAACTTGACCGCAAAAACCTTCTCGTTGCGCACGAACAGCACGCCGAACACCGGCACCAGCGACAGCACCGCGACCAGCGCGATGATGGTGGCAGCAAGGCCCGCTTCGCCAAACTTGCGGATCAGGTCGGAGTCGGAGAATTGGAGCGCGATGAAGGAAATGCCGGCGGTGCCGTGCGTCAGCACGCAGGCCGGTCCCACCACCAGCACGGCGTTCTTGAACGCGGTGAACTTGTCCTGGCCTGCGATCAGCCGGTCGCGCGCGGCGAAGGTGAGCTGCATCGAGTCCGAGAAGCTGATGACCATGATGAGCGGCGTCATCACGTTCAGGAACATGTTAAGGTTGAAATTAGCCCAGCCGAGCGCACCGAGCGCCAGCAGGATCGCGATCATCGGCGGGAATGCCGCCGCGACCATAAACGAGATCTTGCGGAAGAAGATGATGGCGATGATACAGCCGGCGAGGATGCCGAGGATGTTGTAGGTGAGCCCGTCGCGTTCGACCGCGTTGCGGATCTCGAGCTGCATCACCGGCACGCCGGAGAGCTGCACGTTGAGCCCGGTGTCGCTAAGGTCCTCCTTCATCAGCGCGCGGATGTCGCCGACGGTCTTGGTCAGCTTATTGGAGCCGACCACCTCCGGATCGAGCGACAACACGATCAGGGCCAGCGTGCCGTCCTCCGACAACAGCTTGCCGCGGATGATCTCGTTGTTCTTGACGGTCTCGATGAACTTGTCATAGGCCGCGCCCTCGGGCAGCTCGGGCGGGAACAGCGCCGCCGGCAGCTTGCCCGGCGCCGGCGCCTGGCGCGCAGAGAACAGCGAGACCAGCCCGCGCGTGCCTTCGACCAATTGCAGGTCCGTGATGAAGTCCCGCAGCTTCTCCAGGTTGTTCCTCGCCAGCAGATCCTTGCCCTCAACCACGACGAGAACGTCGAACTCCTCGGCCGGGAACTTCTTGGTCACCTCTTCGTATTGGTGGAATTCGCGGGTGTCGGAGCGGAAGAGCTGCGACAGCGAATCGTCGATCTTGATCCGGTGAATGCCGAACACGGCGCCGACGATCAGCGCGAGCAGGACGATACAGGAAACGATCGGGGTCCGGACGGCGATCAGCCCGAGCCGTTCCAGCCCGAAGGCGATCGAGGACGTAGGTCCCTGCTCGACCTTGTCGACATGAACCTCATTCTCGCTGTGCTTTTCGAGCATGCCTTATCCAGTTCCTAAATCGGTTCGGTCTTGAGAGCTTATTACGCCCCGCGAACGGCTTGAAAACGCCATACCAATGGGAGGCTTGCCCTTTGAAAATGCGCGGAAAATCGCCGCGAGGGGTTTAGCAGGTCAATCACCCTTCTCGCAAGCCGGCGAAATGTGGCCGAATCGATCAAGATGCGGCGATTTTGCCGGAATGCTAGTCATTCCAGCAAAGCCGTGCCAATTCGACGCGGCGCGCGGTCCGCGCTCTCGTCCTTCAGCGCCACGCCGGTGGTCTTCCGGGCGAGCCCCTCACGGACCAGCCAGGCGACCTTGAAAGCAGCGTCGTCATAGCTCAACCCAGCGCGGTGGATGTTCGACACGCAATTGCGCTCAGCGTCGGTGCGGCCGGGTTTGGGCGCGAAGGTCAGATAGGCGCCGAGGCTGTCGGGCGCCGACAGGCCCGGCCGCTCTCCGATCAGCATCGCGACCATGTGCGCGCCGAGAATCGCGCCGATCTCGTCGCCGAGCGCGACGCGCGCGCCCGAGGCGACAATGACATGGCCGATCGCGACACCATCGCCGGCCGCGAGCAGCGGCAGCAGGCGCCTCAGCAGCGCCACCGCATGGCCGTGGACCGCTGCCGCCGACAGGCCCTCGCCGATCACGACCGCGAGCTGGCACGGCGCCGAGGCCCTTTGCGCCAGAAGCTCGGCTGAGCCGGCATCAAGCTGCCGTCCAAGGTCCGGCCGCCGCAGATAGTCCCTGCGGTCGACCGCCCGGCTCCTCACCTCGGTCACGACCAGGCCTAGCGCGCGGAGATCGGTGACCAGACGCGGCACCTCGAAGACGGCATGCACAGCATCGCGGGCGCGGGCATGGTCGAGCGTGAAATCGAGCAGCGCGCGCGTCGGCACGCTCGCGCCGCTGCGGCCCAGCGCAACGCGTGCGGGCGTGAACGTCCGCAGATCGAGCGTGGGACGGCGCGGCGGAGGCGGATCAGACATGTCGCATCATTCGGCGGGAATGGCGGCCTCGCGCAGGCGAATGGAATAGTTCGAGGCGTTCTGCTTGCCGCTGGAGGCCGCGCGCGCAAAGGTGATGAGGTGGTGCGCGGTCAGGGTGCAGCCGATCAGGCCTTCGATGTCGCCGCGCTTGATGCGTCCGAGCGCGAATTTCCAGAACACGCGCCTGTAGTCGCCGAGCACGCCGACCTTCCAGAAGATGTTGCGCAGCATGACGAGGGCGCGTCTGATATTGGGCCAGGTCTTCATCTCGTCCGGCACCGGCATCTTGAGGCGGTGCACGTAGACGTGGTCGCATTGATACTGGTAACGGGCGTAGACCTTCTCGGGCGCGTAAGCGACCGCCATGGTGTGTTTCCAGGATGCGACGACCTCGTCATAGGGCAACAGGAAATCGACATTGGAATCGCGACGGTCGTCGTCGACCAGGCGTCCCTCACGCTCCAGCCGGTCCCACAGCGGTGTCTTCGGCAGCGCCTGGAGCAGGTTGATGGTGAGCAGCGGAATCCGGGACTCCTCGACGAAAGCGAGCAGCGCCTCCGACGTGTTCGGCTTGTCGGTGTCGAGTCCCATGATGATGCCGGACACGACCTCCATGCCGTAGGAATTGATGGTGCGCACGCCCTCCAGGATCGGGACCATCATGTTGTGATCCTTGTGCATCGCCTTCAGTGCATCGGGGTCGGGCGTCTCGATGCCGCAGAAGATGGTGATGAAATAGGCCTCGCGCATCTTCTCGAGGATCTCGGGTCGCTTGGCGATGTTGAGCGTCGCCTCGCAGGCGAGCCGCACCACGTAGCCGGTCCGCTTCTGCCATTGGATCAGATGCGGCAGCAGGTCCATCGCCGCCTTGCGATTGCCGATGAAATTGTCGTCGACGAAATAGACGGTGTCGGTCATGCCGCATTCGCGCAGACGGTCGAGCTCGGCGATGATCTGCTCCGGCGTCTTGATCCGGGGATTGCGCCCGTAGAGGCCGGGGATATCGCAGAACTCGCACTGATAGGGACAGCCGCTGGAATACTGAATGCTGCCGAGGAAGTATTTCTTGACGTCGGCCAGTTCGTAGGCCGGGATCGGAAACTCCGTCATCGGCACGCGGTCCTTGGTCGTGAGCACGACCTGCTGCGCGGGCCGCGAGGTGTCGCGCGACAGGATGTCGATCAGCCGGTTGGTCGCGTCGCCGAGTTCGCCCACATGCAGATAGTCGAACGACGGATAGTAATCCGGGCAGGCGCTGACCGAGGGACCGCCGAGCGCGACCGGCAGATCGAATTCATGGGCGCGGCGGCAGATGTCGTTCATCTGCTGGCGCTGGATGTGCATGCCGCTGACGAAGACCGCCTCGGCCCATTCGAACTCCTCCTTCGACGTGCGGCGAAGGTTCTCGTCGACGAATTTGACCTGCCACTCTTTCGGAAGATAGGCGGAAATCAGCAGCAGCCCCTGCGGCGGCATGAAGGCGCGGACGCCGTCGGTCAGAGGATAGGAATGCTCGAACGTGCCGAACGACGAGGTGTAGCGCGGAAACACACAGAGAATCCGCCGGGACGTTCCGTTACTTTCAGCTCGCATCAAAGCTCCCCCGCCACGCTCGACCGAATGGTGCGGAAATTGCCAGCCAGTCACCTAGCGTAATGCTGTCGCCGGAATTTCTCAATATTGTGGCCGGCATTCAATTCGCGAGGGGCACCAATAGTTTCCCGGGCGTTTTCCGTGATCTTACGCGATCAGCCGCGAGGCAAAATCGGGCAGCAGGCCTGCATCTCCGGCAAGGCGGAAGTCGGCGCCGGCAATGCCTGATAACACCAGCCAGTCATCGAATTCCGGCGCGCGGCGCAGGGAAAAGACGTCACGGACATAAAGCGCGTCGTGAAAAGAGGTCGACTGGTAGTTCAGCATGACGTCGTCGGCACCGGGCACGCCCATGATGAAGGTGACGCCGGCGGCGGCGAGCAGCGTCAGCAGATTGTCCATGTCGTCCTGGTCCGCCTCGGCGTGGTTGGTGTAGCAGATGTCGACCCCAAGCGGCAGGCCGAGCAGCTTGCCGCAGAAATGATCCTCTAGCCCGGCCCGGATGATTTCCTTGCCGTCATAGAGATATTCCGGTCCGATGAAGCCGACCACGCTGTTGACCAGAAGCGGCGCAAAGGCGCGGGCGACCGCATAGGCGCGCGCCTCGCAGGTCTGCTGGTCGACGCCGTGATGGGCGCCCGCCGACAACGCCGAGCCCTGGCCAGTCTCGAAATACATCACGTTCTGCCCGACGGTGCCGCGCCGCTGAGACAACCCGGCCTCGTGGGCTTCCCTCAGAAGCGCGAGGTCGACGCCAAAGCTGCGGTTGGCGGCTTCGGTGCCGGCGACCGACTGGAAGACGAGATCGACCGGCACGCCCTGCCCGATCAGCGACAGCGTCGTCGTGACATGGGTGAGCACGCAGCCCTGGGTCGGGATCTTCAGCCGCGCGATGATCTCGTCGAGCAGCCGCAGCAATTGGGCGACGACGGCCGGATCGTCACTCGCCGGGTTGATGCCGATGCAGGCATCGCCGGCCCCGAGCAGGATGCCGTCGAGGATCGAGGCGGTGATGCCCCTGGCATCGTCGAACGGATGGTTCGGCTGCAGCCGCGTGCTCATCCGCCCCTTCAGGCCGATGGTGTTGCGGAAGGCGGTGGTGACCTCACACTTCCGCGCCGCCAGGATCAGATCCTGGTTGCGCATCAGTTTCGAGACCGCGGCCGCCATTTCCGGCGTGAGGCCGGGCGCGAGCATTTTCAATGCCTCGGGCGTGGCGGCGTCCGATAGCAGCCAGTCGCGGAAAGCGCCGACCGTCAGCGAGGCCACCGGCGCAAAGGCCTTTGCGTCGTGGCTGTCGACGACGAGTCGGGTGACCTCGTCGGCCTCATAGGGGATGACGGCTTCCTGGAGGAACTGTCCGAGGGGGAGATCGGCGAGCGCCATCCGCGCCGCGATCGTCTGCTCGGCGCTGGCGGCGGCGATCCCGGCCAGCCGGTCGCCGGAGCGCGGCGGCGTCGCCTTGGCGAGAAGGTCGCGCAGGTCCGGGAACGTGTAGGTCGTCGCGTCGATGGTGTGGCGGTAGACCAAGGGCCTCTCCAGGGTCGTCGGCCAGTGGCCGAGTCCAAATTCAATCTCGAAGGCGATCCCGACGGTAGGAATACGCTTTCGGCGGCCGGCGTGCACGCCGATGTTTGGAGCGTCCCGCCGGATTCCCGGGGGCGACCTGCCCGAGATCGACTGAGCTTTCCCAACCAGCTGAAACATTTCGTGTTTCCGCCCGGCCGGCGCGCTCTTCCGGGCCTGCGGCGTTAACGCCGCATCCATCTTCGTTCTGCATAGTTTTGCATCAAATTCAAACGACCGCGCCACCGGCCGCTCCAGGCCATCACGGGCCTCTTGAACACCATGCCATCAGACCGATCTGGGAATGCCGCTGGCCTCGCCGGCCGTTTCACGCTTGCCACCAAGCTCTACGCGATTTTCGCGCTGTTTGCGCTGCTCACGGCAGCGATCGCGATGCTGTCCGACTACAACAGCCGCCGCAGCGCCGACCTGACCAGCGCGATCGAGACGGCGAACGCGGCCGCGCTGAACGTCGAGCGGGTCAACTCGCTGGTCTATGCGGTCGTGATGGAATCGCGCGGCGTCTACATGTCGACCGAGCCCGCCGTGGTGAAGAAATACGGCGAGGGCCTGCTCAAGTTCAACGCGCAGATCCTCGACGTCGTGAAGCGCTGGGAGACTATCGTCAAGGCCGACGACGCCGAGCAGTTTTCCACCTTCAAGAAGCGCATCGAACAGTTCGTCGAGTTCCGCAAGGAGCTGGTGCGCCGCGGCATTGAGATCAATGCGGCCGCGGGCCGCGAATGGGGCGACAACGACGCCAATCGCAGCGTGCGCTCGGCGCTGAACAAGGACCTCGAAGCGCTCTCCAAGGTGTATGCCGAACGCGGCAGGCAAATCGTCCAGCAGACCGAGACCAATCGCACGCTGTCTTTCGTCCTGACCTGCCTCGGCGGCATCGCGCTGGCCCTGGTCGTGATCGGTATCGTCATCATCGCCCGCTCGATCGCACGGCCTCTCTCGGCCATCACGGCGACCATCAAGCAGGTCGCCGACGGGACCGAGAACGTCGTGGTGCCCTATAGCAACCGAGCCGACGAGATCGGCGCGCTGGCACGCGCGATCGAGGTCTTCCAGGAGGCAATGGACCGCAACCGCAATCTCGCCTCGCAGGTCTCGCACGACTCCGCCGCGCGCGAGGAGCGCGCCCGCCATATCGAAAAATCCGTCGAGGCGTTTCGCGAGGCGATTGGCGCCATCATGCGCGGCCTCAGCGACAACGCCTCCACCATGCGCGAGACGGCGCAGACCATCACGCGCGTCACTGCGGATGCGAATAGTCGCGCCGGCACGGCGGCGAACGCCACCGAGCAGGCCTCGCAGAACGTCACGGCGGTGGCGAGCGCCGCCGAGGAACTGTCGGCCTCGGTGGAAGAGATCGGTCGCCAGGTGCGGCAATCCGCCGGCGCGGTCGAGCAGACCGGCCAGCGCACCGAGAAGTCGATCTCCGAGATCGAGAGCCTTGCCGCGGCCACCCAACGTATCGACGGCGTTCTCAACCTGATCCAGGCGATCGCCGAGCAGACCAACCTGCTCGCGCTCAACGCCACCATCGAGGCGGCCCGCGCCGGCGATGCCGGCCGCGGCTTTGCCGTCGTCGCCCATGAGGTGAAGGCGCTCGCGGGCCAGACCGCCAAGGCCACCGCCGAGATCGGCGAGAACGTCTCGATGATCCAGGCCTCCACGCGCAATGCGGTCGAGGCCGTCCGCGAGATCGGCGGCGCGGTGCGCGAGATCAACGAGGTCACCTCGGCGATCGCCGGCGCCATCGACCAGCAGGACGCCGCCACGCGCGAGATTTCCTCCAACGCGCAATCGGCCGCGCAGGGCAACGAGACCCTGGTCGCCAACATCACCTCGCTGCGCGACGCGATCGGCGAGACCGACACGGCGGCGGCATCCGTGCTGACGGCGGCGAGCAGCCTGACGGAGACGGCGGACACGCTGTCGCGCGAGGTGGAGAAATTCTTCCAGAACCTGCGTTCGGGCGCGGCGGACGGCCGCACCGCCAAGGCGGGGTGAGCGAACGGCAAGGCCCATCCTCGAAAAAAGTCGAAAAACAACCCCATGCACAGTAGGCGGGGGCAGCTATATCAATGACTTGACGGTCGGCGCCAACGACTGCGGATTTCACGAAGCCGTTTGACACGTCGGGCAAAACAGGGGCATGATGTCACCATCGCAATGGCGCGCCCTCCAGCGTTCTCCCTGCAGCCCCGGCTGCGCCGCAAGCCTTTATCTGCCGTTCGGTCGGTGCACATCGAACGAGAGAGCGGCTTATCATTCCAGGCTTGATCGATCGACGAAGATGCGAACGCGGCCGACGTCCTCGATTTCGCGATAGCGACTTAGCTCCAGCTTGAGTTCAGCGTCTGAATTGGCCCAGGCCAACCAATCGAACTCGAACGTGCTCAGCAGATAAGTATCCACGAGAATGACATTTGGCCGACCGTTTCGCAGGTCCGCCAGCAAATGCCGTCGTTCGAAATTGATGATGCTGTCCAATCGTGCCCGCTCCTCCGGAGTCGGTTGCGAGCTGTTCTCGCGCAGTATTGCGCCGGCCGCCAAAAGCTGCGCACACGAGCTGCCCACCCAAGTGCCGCCGATCTGACGGACGAGGGGGTGCCCCAGTCCGATGTGGTCGGTGATCGTAATCAGCCGCGGCTGCTTCACGAGGGCCTGGACACGCTCCTTCAGCGGCGGAAACCCTGGGGCCGGTGAGGACAAATACAGCCCGATGGCCACAACGGTTGCGAGGCCACCGATCACAATCGGCGCTCGCACTGCCCTCGCGCAGGCCTGTAGCAGCGGCGCCGCAATCGCAAACAGACAAAGCGCGAAAGCCGTATATGGCCAGCCCTTGCCCTGAAGAAGGAAACCCGCGGCTCCGCCGACCGCGGCGGCCAGCCAAGGGATCGCCTCGCTCTGCATTTTGAGAGTTTGGCGGCCAAGCAGGCGCAGGAAGCCGATGGAAGCGCCTATCACCGCGATTGGAATGGGGAGCAGGCGACCAAATTCCCTTCTGATCGGCAGATACGCCTCGGCGACCATCGGGGCATAGGTGGAGAGATAGGCGGGGAAGACGGCTATCACCACCGCCGCGTAGCCGATGACGACAGCAGCAGCCGTGCACGCTTCCGAGGTGAACAAGGACCTGAAAGAACGCTGGCGGAGCGCGCCCAGGATGATCGGGAGGCCTGCCACCAGAGCAAAGAATGGCTTGATACTCATGGCGAGCCCCGCCCCCGCTCCGGCGACGATCGCCACCCATCCAGAATCGAGCCCGCGCCAGCGCAGTGCGGCGACGGCGACAAACGGGATCAACGCGATCACCGCGATGTGTTCACGTTGTCCAAAGATGGCACCCGGAAGAATTGCGAGCAGAAGCGCAAACGACCAGGTTGAAATACTTCTCTCCCGGGCTCCCAGCCTTGCGGCTGCGGCCGCTCGGTCCATCAACAGAAGCGCGCCGGCGATCTCGGCAATCACCAAGACGATCACGACGAATTCGGGTGCAACACCGGTCACGCGCGCGAGCATCACCGTCGGCATGTACATGTAGACCGACAGAGGCGGGTTGGACTCAAAGAGGTCGATGCCGAGCTTCCGGCCATCCAGGATCTTTTCGTTTGCAGTCAGAAGCCAGCCCAGATCCGCGTGGAGGACGAGGGGGATTTGAATGACCAGGGCCGCCAGGAGGATCGCAGCCACGACAATCCAACGTCGTCTTGCGCTGAATTGGTCATCTAACAGACCCACGGCGTACCTTCTCCTGCAGAGCAGCCCGTGGCAGCCTAGGCGGACATCCGCATCGATCGGGCACCCGCGTGTTTAGCCCACACGCCCTAAAAGAGGGTAACAGTGAAGGCACTTCGCCCTGCCGCAGAGATCTCGCTTCCGGTGGCCATCACGGTCTTTTTCGGGCGAGAGCTATCAAGCCCTGGAGACGTGGGCCCGGTGCGCCTGCATTCGACATGGGCAGCCTGGCTATCCGACTGACCGAGAGCAGGAGCGCAATAGCCCTAGCCCGCCGTCACCCCGCCGCGCCTGATCAGCTCCTTCCCCACCGCCGCAAGATGCACCTGGTCCGGCCCGTCGCCGATGCGGATGAAGCGGGCGTAGACGTAAGCACGCGCAAGGAACGTGTCCTGCGAGACGCCGGCAGCCCCGTGGATCTGGATGGCGCGATCGATGACGCGGGCGGCCATGCTGGGCACCACGATCTTGGCGGCGGCGATCAGGTCGCGCGCGGCCTTGTTGCCGTCGCGGTCCATCTTATCGGCGGCTTGCAGCGTGAGCAGCCGCGCCTGCGCAATCTCGCAGAAGGAGTGCGCGATGTCCTCGCGCACCGAGCCCTGCTCCGCCAGCGGCTTGCCGAAGGCAAGACGGGAAGTCGCTCGCCGGCACATCAGTTCCAGCGCGCGCTGAGCACAGCCGATCAGCCGCATGCAATGGTGGATGCGGCCGGGCCCGAGCCGCCCCTGCGCGATCTCGAAACCGCGGCCCTCGCCGAGCAGGATGTTCTCAGCGGGCACACGGACGTTGTCGTAGACGATCTCGGGATGGCCGACCGGCGCGTCGTCATAGCCGTAGGTCAGCATATCGCGGACGATGCGCACGCCAGGCGTCGCCTTGGGCACCAGGATCATGGATTGCTGGCGGTGGCGGTCGGGATGATCGGGCGCGGTCTTGCCCATCACGATCAGGATCTCGCAATCCTCGTTCATGGCGCCTGACGTGAACCATTTGCGGCCATTGATGACGTAATCGTCGCCGTCGCGGCGGATCTCGCACTGGATATTGGTGGCATCGCTGGAGGCGACCTGCGGCTCCGTCATCGAGAAGCCGGAGCGGATGCGCCCTTCCAGCAGCGGCTTCAGCCAGCGCTCCTGCTGCGCGGGCGTGCCGTAGTTCGCCAGCACCTCCATGTTGCCGACATCAGGGGCCGAGCAGTTGAAGACCTCGGGCGCCCAGAGGATGCGGCCCATGATCTCCTTCACGGGCGCGTAGTCGAGGTTGCTGAGGCCCGGTCCGTGCTCGCCGGAGAGAAACAGGTTCCAGAGCCCGTGCTCCCGCGCCAGCTTCTTCAGGTCCTGAAGCACCTGCGGCGTCTTGTAGCGCGCGGCCTCCGGCTTGACCTGCTCGTAATAGAGCTCCTCGACGGGCTCGACATGCGTCCGCATGAATTGGCGGACGCGGTCCTGGAGCTCGAGCGAACGGGCGGAGTGTTGAAAATCCATCGTATCCTCCCGTTCGCTCGGCCGGCGCGTCAGGTACCGCGCAGCAGCTCGCTCGCCACGACCCAGTCGTTGCCGTCGAACTGGAGCATGTAGCCGTCTTTGATCGGGCGGAAATCCTGCGGGGTGGTGTTGAGGGTGATGCCGGGCATCAGCAGCGACAGCGGCACGTTCTTCAGGTTCGACGCCTGCGCCATGATGTTCTCGCGCGTCAGATTGTCCTTGCACTGCTTGAGCAGGACCACCAGCGCCTCGGCCACGGTGTAGCCGTAGAGGCCGGCGACGTTGTTGATGTCTGCATTGGGCAGGCGCTTCTTCATGAAATCGATATAGGCCGTCATCGCCGGATCGTTCTTGGGCTCGGCGACGAACGGCTTGAGCGCGCCGAGCGACAGCACGCCCTTGCCGGCATCGAGGCCGGCCGGCACCATCACGGTCGCCTTGTTGGCGCAGCCGGAGGCGAGGAAGCGCGTCGGCTGCCAGCCGACCTCATGCGCCTTGCGGATCGCCTGCGCGCAGGCGCGCGGCGTCACCGAATAGATCATGAAGACGTCGGCCTTGGTATTGGCGAGCGTCAGCACCTGGGAATCGACTGTGGGGTCGGCAACCTCGAAGCTCGAGGCCATCGCGATCGCCTTGTCGGCGTCGGCACCGAGCGCTTCCTTGACGCCGCGCAGATATTCCTTCCCAGCGTCGTCGTTCTGATAGAGCACCGCAAAGCGCGCATTCGGATTCTTGGCACGGGCATAGGCGACGTCGATCGCCGCTTCGCTGGTGTAGTTCGGCGCCCATGGCAGCGCCATTGACCAGGGCATGTTGGCGGGATCGTTCCATTTCGAGGCCGAACTGATCAGGAACAGCTGCGGCACCTTGTTGCTGTTCAGGTACTTTGCGATCGCCGAGCTCGGCGCGGTGCCCATGGTGGCGAAGATGAAGGCGACGCCATCGCCTTCGACCAGCCGCCGCGCCGCTTCCATGGTCTTGGGCGGGGAGAAGGCGTCGTCCAGGGAAATCAGATTGAGCTTGCGGCCATTGACCCCGCCCTTCTCGTTGACCTCATCGAAATAGGCCGCGATCACCCTGCCGGTGATGCTGAGCGGCGAGGCCGGGCCGCTATAGGGCATGGTATTGCCGATCTTGATCTCGGTGTCGGTGACGCCCGGACCGTAGGATTTTTGCGCGGCGACGGGCGTGAACAGACAGGCGGAAGCCAGCGCTGCGGCCAGGACCAAGGCGGATTTCATGGTTTCTCCCCGGTGATCATCTCCGCGCGAAGCGAACGCGCTGCGTGCTGTTTTTTGTCAGCACATCAGATCAGCGGAGTTGCGCCAGACGGTCTTGCGTCGAGTTGCTGATGGAGCGCCTCCAGCGCCTGTAACGTGAGGAGTTGAGGGTCAAACCCGATGCTTGGCTTCAGGTGCGCGACCGCTCCATCCCGAGCTCGGCCTTGAGATTGTCGAGATCACGGTAAATCGAAGCAACCGCGAGCACGCGGGCGCCCTTGCGGTACTTCAGCAGGCAGTCCTTGCCCGGGATGCTGCCGTCGATCACTATATCGTCAAAGCTCTCGGCGTGGCCGACATAGTTGATCGGCACATCGTAATGCTGGGACCAGAAGAACGGCACCGCGTCGAAGCGCTCGCGCTTGCCGAGCATGTTGCGCGCTGCGGTCTGGCCCTGGCGCTCGGCAACGACCCAATGCTCGACGCGGATGTTCTGGCCTGAGTGCGGATCGGGCCAGCGCGCGATGTCGCCGACGGCGAAGATGCCGGATGCGCTGGTCTCCAGATATTCGTTCACGCTCACGCCGCGATCGGCGGCAAGACCCGCCTGCTCGGCGAGCGCGAGACGCGGCTTGACGCCGATGCCGACCACGACGAGATCGGCCTCGATGACGCCGCCGCTCTTCAGCGTGGCGCGTGCGCCCTCGAGCTTCTCCACGGTGTCCTCGAGGTGGAAGATCACACCGTTTTCTTCGTGCAGTGCGCGAACGAAGTCGCCCATCTCCGAGCCGAGCACGCGCTGCATCGGCCGTTGCTCGGGCGCGACCACATGCACCTCGATCTTCCGCGCCCGCAAGGAAGCTGCGACTTCGAGGCCGATAAAACTGGCGCCGATCACCAGGGCGCGCTTGGCGGTCCCTGCGGCCGTGATGATGGCGCGGCTATCGGCAACCGAGCGCAAGGTGTGGACGCGCGGCTGGTCCGCGCCCGGGATCTGCAACTTGACCGGCTCGGCCCCGGTCGCCAGCAGCAGCTTGTCGAACGGCAGTCTGTCGCCATTGCCCAGCGTGACGTTGCGCGCCTGCGGATCAATGGCGGAGACGTTCGTGTTGAGCCTGAGATCGATGCCCGCGTCGTGATAATAATCCTCGGCCCGCAGCGGCAGCCAATCCTCTGGCGCGTTGCCGGCGAGGTAATCCTTTGAGAGGTTGGGCCGGTCGACCGGCATCGCGCCGTCATTGCTGAGCATGGTGATGGCACCGGCAAAGCCCTCGCGCCGGAGCGTGTCGGCCGCGGCGAAGCCAGCCGCGCCGCCGCCGATGATCACGAATTTCTCCGGCGTCGACGCGCTGCGATGCGCTGCCGACGGCTTCGGTGCGTCGCGCTTGCGCTGGACGACGATGTTGTCCCGATCGCGCGTGACCTCCCACACCGCCAGCGCGTTCAGCGCCGGCGGGCGGGTGGCTTCGCCTGTGCGCAGGGAGAAGCAGGCGTGATGCCAGGGACAGCGGATGGTGTCGCCGACCACCAGACCATCGGCGAGCGGGCCGTGGTAGTGGCTGCAGGCCGGCTCGATCGCAAAAATCTCGCTGCCGGCCTGCACCAGCAGGACGTCTTCCTCGCCGACGTGGCCGAGCAATTTGCCGTCCTCGAACGCGGTCAGTGATACGCCCCTGGCCAGATCGGGTCCGCTCGGCTTATTGTCCTCGGTCATGGCGTCATCTCCTTGAGCAAGCGCGGATCAATCGTCCGAATTGGCCAGCCCCAACAGCTCCTGACGTGTCAGCGCATTGTCGCGGAACACGCCCAGCATGCGGCTGGTGACGAGATCGGTCCCGGGCTTGTGCGCACCGCGCGTGGTCATGCAGTGATGCGTCGCCTTGATGATGACGCCGACGCCTTCGGGCTTCAGCACGTCGTTGATGGTATTGGCGATCTGCGCGGTCATCTTCTCCTGGATCTGGAGGCGTTTCGCATAGATGTCCACCACGCGCGCCAGCTTTGAGATGCCGACCACGCGCCCTTGCGGAATATAGGCAACCCAGGCGCGGCCGACGATCGGCGCCATGTGGTGCTCGCAATGGCTTTCGAAGCGGACGCCGCGCAGGACGATCATCTCGTCATAGCCCTCGATTTCCTCGAAGGTCTTTTGCAGGATTTCGGTTGGATCCAGCGCATAGCCGGAAAAATATTCTTCGAAGGCACGCGCAACCCGATCCGGTGTATCGCGCAGGCCGTCGCGCGCGGGATCATCGCCCGCCCAGCGGATCATGGTCCGGACCGCTTGCTCGACCTCCGCCCGATCAGGCCGTTCGGTTGGCCTCTGCGCAACCGCGACACGTTCCAGCTTGCGCACTTGTGACTTCATCTAGATCCTCCCCTTGCGACGAGCCGCAACACAGAGGCGGCCCCACAGCTTGGACGGCTGCAATCGGAAAAGGTTCCCAGAATCAGGAAAAATCGGAAGCATGACAGACAAGCCAGCCGCGAGACTAGAAACGGGCTCTATGCGGCCGCTTTCCGGACGTCGAGCACGGCCCTCGCCCATTCGACCGGCCGCTCCTGCGGCAAATTATGACCCGCATTCGTGAAGACGCGCCGCTCGAACAACCCCTCGAACTTGCGCGCGTGATGGGCGGTGCCAGGATTGACGCCGTCGCTGTCGCCGTCGATTGCGATGGTCGGGACGCGGATCGGCGGCTGCGCGGCGAGCTTGGCCTCGATCGCGGCATAGGCGGGGTCGCCGTCAACAAGCGCATAGCGGTGGCGGTAGGAATGGATCACGACATCGACAAAATCAGGATTGTCGAAGGATAGCGCGCTTTTCTCGAACGTCGCCTCGTCGAACGTCCATTTCGGCGACCACATCGACCAGAGCTGACGCGCAAAGCCGCGCCGGTTGCGCTCCAGCGCGCGGCGGCCGCGCTCGTTGTGGAAGAGATATTGATACCAGAGCGCGGCCTCTTCGGCCGGCGAGGCCGGCTCCATCGCGCGGGCGATGTTCTGGATGTTGTAGGAATTGCCGGAGACGAGGGCGATCACGCGCTCCGGATAGAGCGCCGAAACCACGCAGGCGGCGCGTCCGCCCCAGTCATAGCCGCCGACGACCGCGCGCTTGATGCCGAGGGCGTCCATGAAGGCCAGGAGATCCACGCCAAGCGCCGCCTGTTCGCCGGAGCGCAGCGTCCCGGCAGCACGAAACCGCGTCGGCCCGTAGCCGCGCAGCCAGGGCACCAGCACCCGCGCGCCGGCCCGTGCAATGATCGGTGCGGCCTCGGCGTAGGCGTTCACATCGTAGGGAAAGCCGTGGCCCATGATGCAGGGCCAGCCGTCGATCGGGCCATAGTCGAGATAGGCGATCTCGAGGATGTCGGTGGCGATCGTTTTGTGTTGCATGATTTTTTCGCCAAGCTGTTCGCTATCATAGTCCGGACCAGCGAAGCGACATCCGGGATGAGGCATGCTGAACCCGGATATCGCTGCGCTCATCCGAGCTTCGAGCTCGATCTCATTTCTGCGGACCGGACAGCGAGATGTCGCGTTCGGCGCGGAACACGTTGCTGTAAAGATTGGCGATCCACTGCCGGCCGATCTCGGTCTTGTTGAGATAGCCGATCTCGGTCTGGATGTGCGGCGCGACGCTGTTCCAGTAGAACTGTGGGTAGCGGTTGACGATGTCGGCGGGCGAGTCGTAGCCGAGCTGGCGGTTGATGCCGACCTCCTCGAACTCGTAATAGAGCGCGTTGGCCTTGCGCAGATAGTTGGGATCGCCGAGCTGGCCGATGAAATCGGCGGCGCGCAGGATCGAGGCGTCCTTGTCATAGTCCTGGCCCTCGCGGGCAGGAAACCGCGTGCCCTCGATGGCGCGCGCGACACGCTCAGAGTCGAGGCCGCGGATCGGCGGCAGCCGCCGCCGCACAAAGAGTTTGGAGCGATCAACGTGATACATCATCAGACTGGCATCCGACGCGCCCCGCGGCAGCGACACCTTGGTTCCCGCCTCGTCGATGATGAAACCGTCTTCGTCATCCTCAGGAAACAGGCCGCGAACATAGCCGATATCGTGCGCAAGGCAGGCGATCAGGATATGGAGGTAGTCCTCCGCGGCAAGATGCGCATGGAGATTACGTCCCATGAGGATCGCCTGGGCGGCCAGAGTCACCAGCATCGTATGCTCGATGTTGTGATACAGCGCGTCGCTGTTGCCGATGCATTCCATCGCGGTGCGCGTCGAGCCTTCCAGCATCCTGGCAGAGGTCTCGTCGTACCGGCGACGCATGAACGAGCCCAGCATCTTCTCGAGGGTCTCGGCCGCCAGTCTCGGTAACGTCATCATGGATGCAGCCCCGTCTGTCGCTGGTGTTCCATACCAACTCCCGACGCCTCATTCTTGTCCTCGACGCACGAGCGAGCATAGCCCATCTTGGGCCGACTGACCAAATCCCGGCACGAAAACACGAAAATATGTTGCCGTTGCGCTGCGTCATATCTCAGTTGCAGTTGCGGCGCGATACATCTTAGGGTCGCTTCCGTCCAAACCGCAAGATTGCGGTCATTCCACCAGCAGCACATCCACGGCGACGCCGAGTTTCTGCTTCGGCGAGCCGACGATGATGCCGTCGACCGGCGACACGTCGGAAAAATCGCGCCCGACCGCGAGCACGATATGGTCATTTGCGACCAGGAGATCGTTGGTGGGATCGAAATCGACCCAGCCGAGCTCCGGCCCGCACCACAGCGACACCCAAGCGTGGGTGGCGTCGGCACCTTGCAGACGCGGCTGGCCCGCCAGCGGAACGGTACGCAGATAACCGCTGACATAGGCTGCAGGCAGGCCGAGCCCGCGCAACCCTGCGATCATCACATGAGCAAAATCCTGGCAGACGCCGTGACGCTTGTCGAAGACCTCGCCGAGCGGCGTCGAGATCACCGTCGCCTTTGGGTCGTAGCGAAAATCGCTGCGGATGCGGTGCATGAGATTGGCTGCACCTTTGAGGATGCCGGCGCCGGGCGCAAAGCTCATCGCCGCGTAGGCGCTGAGCGGATGCAACACCGGCACCAGCGGGCTCGCAAAGACATAGCCGACTGGCGAGGACGGCCCGAGGCTCGTCGCCTCGAAGGCAATGTCGCGAATGCTTTCCCAGGCCGGGCTTTCCGCATCACGCGCTGGCGGCTGTCGCGAGACGGACACACGTGATCGAGAATCGATCCGCAAGTTGCGGTGCGCAGCTTCGATCACCACGCTCTCGGTGAGCGTGCCAAAGAAATCGCGGCGGAGATTGCGCTCGGCCGGACGCGGACGGATCTCGACGTGGTGTGAGATCAGTTCCTGGCCATTGCCGCTGTTCGGCTCCAGCCGCAGCGTGCAGCGGGCGAAGCTGACCGGACTCTCATATTCGTAAGTCGTGACGTGACGGATGTCGTAGATCACGCCAGCCCCGTCAACTTTTCCGGCCGGCTGGCATTGGGGCCGTGCGGGAAATAGTGCTGCCCGATCGCCTCCGCGAGGCTGAGCAGATCCTGCTCCAGCGCGAACAGCGTCTTGACCTCGAGCTTCTCGGCCTCCGCGGTCGCGAGCATCGCCTGCATCGCCACTGCAAGCCGCTGCGGCTTCTCGATCAGGCCGTGCTCCTTCAGGCTCGGCAGCGCGGCGATGTGCTCGTTGAGCGTCGTCACCTGGAACGCCACCGAACGCGGATTGTAGGGATCGAGCACGGCGAGGTCGCGTACCGGCGCCAGGACCGGCGCCAGCAGATAGCGCGAGCGGTAGGTGATCTGGCAATCCACCAGCGTCAGCAGGATGTCGAGATCCTCGTCGCCGGCCTCGTCATAGGCGAATTGACGCGTGAAGCGCGTGGTGTTGACGGCGCGCTCGACGCGGCGGCCGATGTCGAGAAAGCGCCAGCCGGCGGCGCGGTTCATGTTCTCCTGCGCGAGGCCTGCAAAGCTCGCGAGCTCCTGCAAAGTGAGCTCGGCCGCGCTCAAGACGCTGTCGTCGTCCTCGACCTCGTGGGCGAGGCGCTCGGCCATCTCGGTGATGACCTGCCAGGCATCAGGCGAGAGGCGCTCGCGCAACGAGGTCGCCGTGCGCTGCGCCGCGCGGACCAGCGACAGCGACGAGCCGAAACGCTCCGGGCTCTGCAGCGCTTCGGCGACGATAGGTCCAGGCGCCGCGCGCGAGGTTTGCGAGACCGCGCCCCATGCGACCAGCAGGCGCTGGATCCGTTCAATCGACTGCATCGTAGCCGAGCTGCCCTTGTTGGGCCCGCTCGGCGATCCCAACGCGCGCACCAGGCGCAGCGTCGCCTCGGCGCGTTCCAGATAGCGGCCGAGCCAGAACAGATTGTCGGCGGCGCGGCTCGGCAGCACGCCGGCGATGCGGCGGATGCGCACCTTGTCGGTCGCCGGCAGCAGCGTCGCGGTCGAGACCTGCTTGTCCGAGACGACCCAGACGTCGGCGGCGCGGGCACCGTCGCCCATCGATACCGCGCGCGCGTCGGCCTGCTCGGCGATCCGGCAGAAGCCGCCGGGCATGATGGCCCAGCCATCGGGCGTGGCGGCTGCGAACACGCGCAGCACGAACGGCCGCGGCGTGAGCTGGCCCTGCTCCCACACCGGCATGGTCGAGAGCCGCACCACCTCCTGACCGACATAGTCCATGCCGCGCGCGGTGATCGCATCGACCAGGCGCTGGCGCTCGCTCGCATCCAACTCGCTCGCGAGCACCGGTCCCGTGCTGTCGAAGCCGGGAACGCCGCGTCGGTAGGCACCCTCGATCGCGACCTCGTCGAGCCGCGCCAGCACCTCGTCGCGCGCCGCGCGCTGGCCGCACCACCAGGTCGCGATGTGCGGCATCTTCAGCTCCTCGCCGAGCAGGCGGCGGCTCAGCGCCGGCAGGAAGCCGAGCAGCGCCCGTGCTTCCGGCACGCCCGAGCCCGGCATGTTGGCGATGACGACGCCGTCCTTGCGCAGCACGTCGATCAGCCCCGGCACGCCGAGATGCGAGGACGCGTCGAGCTCGAGCGGGTCGAGCGAGTTGGAATCGACGCGGCGCAAGAGCACGTCGAGCCGCTTCAGGCCGGCGACGGTGCGGATGTGAACGCGGTTGTCGCTGACCGCGAGATCGTCGCCCTCAACCAGGAGGAAGCCGAGATAGCGCGCCAGCGTCGCATGCTCGAAATAGGTCTCGCTGAAGCTGCCCGGCGTGAGCACGCCGATCCGCGGCTCGTCGCGGTCGGCACGCGCGCGCAGGCTATCGCGGAACGCCTCGAAGAACGGCGCGACGCGCGGCACATTCATCGACTTGTAGAGATCGGAGAAGGCGCGCGAGAGCACCAGGCGGTTCTCCAGCGCATAGCCGGCCCCCGACGGCGCCTGCGTGCGGTCGCCAAGCACCCACCAGCGGCCGTCAGGACCGCGGCCGACATCGGCGGCATAGATCGAGAGGTAGCGCCCGCCGGGCGGCGGCACGCCGCAGACGGGGCGGAGATATTCGGGACTGCCGGCGATCGCAGCCGCGGGCAGTGCGCCCTCGGCGATGAGGCGCCCCTCGCCATAGATGTCGCGCAGCACGAGCTCGAGCAATTCGGCGCGCTGGGTGATGCCAGCGGAGAGCTGCTTCCAGTCGGCCTCGTCGATCAGGAGCGGCAGATGGCTGATCGACCACGGCCGGTCGGCACTGTCGCCTGGGGCGCGGTAGGTGACGCCGGCCTCGCGGAGATGGCGGTCGGCCATGCCAAAGCGACGCTCGACCTCGTCGGGCGCGAGCGCGCCGAAGGCATCGAAGAAGCGGCTCCAGACCGCCCGCGGGGCGCCGTCGGGTCCCAGGAACTCGTCGGGGATGCCAGGCAGGCGGCTATAATCGCGGACCCATTGCGCAAGGCGGCGCTGGCCTTCACGCAGTCCTTGCGCCCTGCCCGCCTGGTCGTCCTGCTCGGCTGCGCCCTCGGCCATGCGCCTCTCCCTGCCCCACCATCATACTCATTGCAGGAGCGGGGTCCGCAAGTCGAGGGTCAGCGGAAACTCATTTGTGCGTTCCTCGGGCGGCGGCTGTATTGGCCCAGGGGTATGGCCGTGGTCCTGGAAGCGCGCCAGCCGCCGCGCCTCGGCTTCATAGGTGTTGACGGGCTTGGTATCGTAGTTGCGTCCGCCGGGATGGGCGACGTGGTAGACGCAGCCGCCCAGCGAGCGGCCGTTCCAGATGTCGATCAGGTCGAAGGTCAGCGGCGCATGGACCGGAATGGTCGGGTGCAGGCCGGAGGCCGGCTGCCAGGCCTTGAAGCGGACGCCGGCCACGGCTTCCGTCGAGCGGCCGGTCGATGTCATCGGCAGGCGGCGGCCGTTGCAGGTGACAATGTGGCGACCCTCGACGAATCCCTCGGCCTTAACCTGAAGCCGCTCGACCGATGAGTCCACATAGCGCACCGTGCCGCCGGCCGAGCCCTCCTCGCCGAGCACGTGCCAGGGCTCCAGCGCCTGGCGCAGCTCCAGTGTCACGCCGCCATGATGGACCCGGCCGAAGCCGGGGAAGCGGAATTCGAGCTGGGCCAGATACCATTCCGGCTCGAAGGAATAACCGAACTGCTTCAGCTCGGTGAGCACGTCATGAAAATCCTCCCAGATGAAATGCGGCAGCATGTAGCGGTCATGCAGCGCGGTGCCCCAGCGCACGAACTTGCCTGTCAGCGGCTCGCGCCAGAACCTTGCGATCAGCGCGCGGATCAGGAGCTGCTGAGCCAGCGACATGCGCGGATCAGGCGGCATTTCGAGCGCGCGGAATTCGACCAGGCCGAGGCGCCCGGTCGAACCTTCCGGCGAATAGAGCTTGTCGATGCAGATCTCGGCACGGTGGGTGTTGCCGGTGATGTCGACCAGCAGATGCCGGAACAGGCGATCCACCAGCCACAGCGGCGTCTGGGTGCCGGGCGGCGGCACATGCGACAGCGCGACCTCGAGCTCGTAGATGCTGTCGTGGCGCGCCTCGTCGATACGCGGCGCCTGGCTGGTCGGGCCGATGAAGAGGCCGGAGAAGAAATAGGACAGCGACGGATGCCGCTGCCAGTACAGCACGAGGCTCTTCAAGAGATCGGGCCGCCGCAGGAACGGCGAGTCCTGCGGTGACGAGCCGCCGACCACGACGTGATTGCCGCCGCCGGTGCCGGTGTGGCGGCCGTCGATCAGGAAACGGTTGGCGCCGAGACGGATCTTGGCGGCATCCTCATAGAGCCCGACGGTGATGTCGACAGCCTCACGCCAATTCTTTGCCGGCTGGACGTTGACCTCGATTACGCCAGGGTCAGGCGTCACCTTGATGACGTCGATGCGCGGATCGAACGGCGGCGGATAACCCTCGACATGAACCTGGAGCTGCATCTCCTCGGCCGTGGCTTCGAGGGCCGCGACCAGCTCCAGATAATCCTCGATGCGCTCGACCGGCGGCAAGAAGGCGCAGAGCACGCCGTCGCGGACTTCGATCGACATCGCGGTGCGTACCGGCTCCGCTGCGTCGGGACGGTCCGGCGCCAGTCGCGGCGGCGGCGATTGCAGGCGTGGCATGCGCTCGAACACCGGCAGCTTGGTGCGCGGCTCCATCGGATCCTGCTCGACGATATAGGGATAGCGATCGGGCGGAATATATTCGAGCGCGCTGAGCGGCAATCGCAGGCCGAGCGGGGAATCGCCGGGCATCAAGAACAGATGCTTGCGACGCAGCTTCCAGCGCTCGCTGCGCCAGCGCGGCGCGTCCGCGTTCCAGCGCTGCACCGGCAGCACGAAGCCCTTTGGCGTATTCAGCCCCTCGTCGAACACCCGCGCCATTCGGGCGCGCGCTTCCGGATCGGACAGCTTGGAATCCGAGGGATCGACGTTGATCGGAAGCTCCCCCTCCTTCTGCAACCAATAGGCGGGATCTTCATAGGCCGGCATGATGTAGCCGGGATCGAGGCCGAGCCGTGCGACCGTGCCCTCCATGAAGGCCTCGGCGTCCTTGACGTTAGCGCGCCCCGGGTTCTCGATCCTGGCGATGAGATCCGCATTCTTCCAGATCGGCACGCCGTCCTTGCGCCAATACAGGCCAAACGCCCAGCGCGGCAGGGTCTCGCCAGGATACCATTTGCCCTGGCCGAAGTGCAGCAGGCCGCCGGGCGCGAACCGCACGCGCAGGCGGCGGATCAGATCGTCGGCAACGGCGCGCTTGGTCGGACCGACGGCGTCGATGTTCCATTCCGCCGCTTCAAGATCATCGACCGAGACGAAGGTCGGCTCGCCGCCCATGGTGAGCCGCACGTCGTGGGCGGCAAGTTCGCCGTCGACCTGCTCGCCGAGATCGTTGAGCCGCGCCCAGGCTTCGTCAGAGAACGGTTTTGTGATGCGCGGCGCCTCGCGAATGCGCTTCACGCTCATGTCGAATGCGAACTCGACCTCGGCAAAGCCGGCGCCACCGGAGATCGGCGCGGCCGAGCGATAATGCGGTGTTGCGGCAACCGGGATGTGCCCCTCGCCCGCGAGCATGCCGGAGGTCGCGTCGAACCCGATCCAGCCCGCGCCCGGAAGGTAGACCTCGGCCCAGGCGTGCAGATCGGTGAAATCGTTCTCAACCTCCGGCGGCCCCTCGATCGGATCGATGTCGGGACGGATCTGGACGAGATAGCCGGAGACGAAACGGGCGGCGAGCCCGAGATGGCGGAAGGTCTGGATCAAGAGCCAGGCGGAATCGCGGCACGAGCCGGCGCCGGAACTGAGCGTCTCCTCCGGAGACTGCACGCCCGGCTCCATGCGGATGACGTACCGGATCTTCTTCTGGAGCTCGCGATTGAGATCGACCAGGAAGTTGACGGTGTTCGGCGCTTCCTGCGGGATCGCATCGAGATATTGCGCAAACAAGCGATCGGGCTTGATGGTCTCGAGATAGGGCGCAAGCTCCGTCTTCAGGTCCTTCGGATAGTCGAACGGAAAGCTGTCGGCATAAGGCTCGACGAAGAAGTCGAACGGATTGACCACGGTCATCTGCGCCGTAAAATCGACCTCGAATTTCAGCTCGGTCGTCTTCTCCGGGAAGACGTAGCGCGCGAGCCAATTGCCCTGCGGGTCCTGTTGCCAGTTTACGAAATGATTGGATGGCGTGACCTTGAGCGAATAGCTCAGGATCGGCGTGCGAGTATGCGGCGCCGGCCGCAACCGGATGGTCTGCGGGCCGAGATCGATCGGGCGGTCGTATTTGTAGTGCGTGACGTGGTGTAGTGCGACGTAGATCGACACGGGGTGCGGTGCTCCAGCAGCTTTTTTGAGCAGAACACCTGATGTGAGCGCGATCAAGCACTAACAACGTGCAGACCGTGCCTATGGCGCAGGCTGCAGGTTTACTACATCGTCGCCCCTAACACCCACGGCGCGAACTCGGCGCCGCCAAAGTCAAAACTCTCGCTCTTGGTCGGCTGTCCCGAGGCCGTCTTGAGGATGAGATCGAAGATGCGCTGGCCGCACTGCTCGACGCTCTCCTCGCCTTCGAGGATGGTGCCGCAATTGACGTCCATGTCCTCTTCCATGCGCTTGTACATGGGCGTGTTGGTGGCGAGCTTGATCGACGGCGCCGGCTTGCAGCCGAACACACTGCCGCGCCCGGTCGTGAAGCAGACGAGATTGGCGCCGCCTGCGACCTGGCCGGTCGCTGCAACCGGGTCGTAGCCGGGCGTGTCCATAAAGACAAAACCCTTCTTGGTGACGGGCTCGGCGTAGCGCAGCACCTCGACGAGATTGGTGGTGCCGGCCTTCGCCATTGCGCCGAGCGATTTTTCCAGGATGGTGGTGAGGCCGCCGGCCTTGTTGCCGGGGCTTGGATTGGCGTTCATCTCAGCGCCTTCGCGCGCGGTGTATTCGTCCCACCAGCGCATGAGGTCGACCAGCTTCTCGCCGACCTCGCGGCTGACGGCGCGGCGCGTCAGCAGATGCTCGGCGCCATAGGTCTCCGGCGTTTCCGACAGGATCACGGTGCCGCCGTGACGGACGACGAGGTCGCTGGCAGCACCGAGCGCGGGATTGGCTGATACACCGGAATAGCCGTCCGAGCCGCCGCATTGCAGGGCCACGGTGAGCTCGCTTGCCGGCACGGATTCGCGCCTGACCTTGTTGGCATCGGCGAGCGCCTCGCGCACGAAGGCGATGCCCGCCTCCACCGTCTTGCGCGTGCCGCCGACCTCCTGGATGTCCATCGCACGCAGGCGGCCGGCGAGCTTCTGCTCTTCCATCAGGCCGCCGATCTGGTTCACCTCGCAACCGAGGCCGAGCACGATGACGTGAGAGAAATTGACGTGCCGCGCATAGCCACCAAGCGTGCGGCGGAGCAGCGCCAGCGGCTCGTTCTGCGTCATGCCGCAGCCGGTCTTGTGGGTCAGCGCGACCACGCCGTCGACGTTGGGGAAATCGGCCAGCGGGTTGTCGCCGGTGAAGGGATTCTTCTTGAAGACGTCGGCAACGAGACTGGCGACATGCGCGCTGCAATTCACCGAGGTGAGGATGCCGATATAGTTGCGCGTGGCGACGCGGCCGTCCGGACGGCGGATGCCCTCGAAGGTCGCCGGCAGGTCGAAATTCGGCGTCGGCTTGACGTCGGCGCAATAGGCATAGTCCTTGGCGAAATCGCCCATGCCGCAATTCTGCGTGTGGACGTGCTGGCCCGGCGCGATCGGCACCGTGGCAAAGCCGATGATCTGGCCGTAGCGCTTGATTGGCTCTCCCAATGCGATCGGCTTGATCGCGACCTTGTGGCCGGAGGGAATGCGATCGACCGTGATCACGCCGTCGGCGACCATTGTGCCGGGCGGCAGGCTCGCGCGCGCGATCAGCACGCCATCATCGGGATGCAGGCGGATGACGGGGCTAATGGTCATGGGAGGTCTCCTTGGGTCTTCAAAATATCGTGCGCCGGACGCAGCGCAGCGTGAAAGGATGCACTGCTGATCCCGGGCCCATTGTCACGTCAGCCTTGTCACGCCAGCCTTGCGCAGCAACTGGGTCGCGGCTCTGCGGTGCATCGCCATAGCGGTCAAAGACGCGCGTAAACGCGCTTTTGTCGCTGCACCGCGTCCGGGACACGCTAGATCACGCCTTCCCGCCTGATTCCTTGCGGGTCGCATTCACCTGCATCTTGGCGTAGGTCGTCATCAGACCGACCTCGTTCGACAACGTCACCAGCTTGAAGCCCATATTGATGGCGCGCGCTGCGCCTTCGGCGCCGCTGCAATGGATGCCCGGGTTGAGGCCGCGCTTGCCGCACTCCTTGATGATCTTCTCGTAGATCGCGAGGATCTCCGGCTCGCTGCGGTCGAGCTTGGGCTCGAGGCCGTAGGAGAAGCCGAGGTCGGACGGGCCGATATAGACGCCGTCGATGCCCTCGACGTCGAGGATCGCTTCCATGTTCTCGACCGCGGTCCTGGTCTCCATCATCGGCAGCAGCACGATCTCGTCGTTGGCCGTCTTCTGGTAGGAGCCTGCGGTGCCGTACATGCCGGCGCGGATCGGACCGTTGGAGCGCACGCCCTTCGGCGGATATTTCGAATAGGAGACCAGGTTCCGGGCTTCCTGCGGCGTATTGACCATCGGGCAGATCACGCCATAGGCGCCGCCGTCGAGCACCTTGCCGATGATGCCGGGCTCGTTCCAGGGCACGCGGACCATCGGGGTGATCGGATGCTTGTCCATGGCCTGGAAGCACTGGACCATTGACAGATAGTCCTGCACGCCATGCTGCATGTCGACGGTGACGCTGTCGAAGCCGCATTGCGCGACCATCTCGGCCGAGAAGCCAGAGGGTATAGCGAGCCACGCGTTGACCACGGCCTTGCCCGACTTCCAGATTTCCTTGACCTTGTTCGCCACGTTGCCTTCCTTCTTTGTTGTTTGAACCTTCGTCACCATGACGAGCGCCGCGACAGCACAACCCCGCTGTTACCGCGAACTGGATCGCCGCGCTACGCTCGCAATGGCGCAAGACCTATGCGGTCGCCCTCTGGATGCTGACTTCGCTGACGCCGACCTCGCGGGCCGTGTTCACTATTGCCGCCCAGGTGTCATCCGGCAAGGGGATGCCGTTTTTCGTGCGTTCCGCGCGGATTTTCCGCTCGGGATCGCCGGGAATCAGCACCCGATCGACGTCGGCCATCGGCTTGGTGGCGCGTATGAAATCGACATAGCGCGAGACTTCGTCGTCGAAAAGGTTGGAGGTATCGACCACCTTCGGATCGACATAGAACGCCAGCATGCCGTTGGCAAAGCGCCGCCCGCCCGATGTGGCCCCGGTTCCAGTCAGCGCACCGCCCAAGAGCTCGCATATGAAGGCGAGCCCCGATCCCTTGTGCTCGCCGAAGGCACGGATGGCGCCTGTGCCCTTGGTATGATCGCGCGGTCCCGCCGGCGTGTAGGGGCCGTAGAGCACGACTGGGTCCTCGCTCAGGCTGCCGTCGGAATCGACCAGCGCGCCTTTCGGCAGCTTTTTGCCGCCACGGCTTGCGACCAGCACCTTTCCTTCGGCGACGACCGAGGTCGCGAAGTCCAGCACGATCGGATCCTGACCCGCGCGGGGGATGCCGACGCAATATGGCGCAGTCGACAGCCGCTTCTCGACGCCGCCGAACGGCGCAACCAGCAGCGAGCCCGCCGCATTGACGAAGTGCACCGAGATCAGCCCTTCGGCGGCAGCCATCTCGGCCCAGTCGCCGACACGGCCGATATGGCCGGCGTTGCGCAGCGCGACCGCGGCAAGCCCCGCCTTCTTGCACTTGTCGAGGCCGATCCGAACCGCCTGCGGCGTCACGGTCTGGCCGTAGCCGAACTTGCCGTCGACCACCGCGAGCGAGGGCGTGTCCAGCACCACTTCCGCGTTCTGGTTGGGCACGACCGCGCCGGATTTCTGCCAACGGATGTAGACGGGCACGCGGATCACGCCGTGACTGTCATGGCCGGTCAGGTTCGCTGTTGTGAGGTAGGTGGCGATGCGCCTGGCTTCCTCCGGCGAGGACTGCGCATGCGCAAAGACCTCGCTGACGAAGTCGATCAGCCTCTGGACTTGAATGGTGACCATGACGGTCTGCTTACCTCTACCCGCTGCCGATTTTGCAGCGATCGGCTTGGGCGGCACTTTGAGCGAAAAAACGCGGCCATGTCCATGGCTCGCACCGCGCGCTCGCGCATATCAGCTTTCACTCCTCGGCACTTGCCCCCTCGCCGCTGCCGAGCCCTGCGAGACTCTGTTCGAGCTCGCCAAGCATGTCCTGCAACTCGACGAGTTTGCGTGCGCCAAAGCGTCGCGTGATCTCGGCATAGATCGCCTCCGACGTCGGCGCCACGGAGGCCATCAGCTTCACGCCTTCTTTCGAGATCGAGACCATGCTGCGGCGCTGGTCCGCCTTGGCGGTCTTGCGCTCGATCAGATTGCGCGCTTCGAGGTCGCGCAGGATGCGTGACAGGCTCGGCCCGAGCAGGAACGCCGTGCGCGCGAGTTCCGTGACCTCGGCCGCCTCGATGCCGGCCAGCGCGCGCAGGATGCGCCATTGCTGCTCGGTCAAGCCGTGCTCGCGCAGTGAGGGGCGGAATTGCCGCATCACCGCCTCGCGTGCCCGCAGCAGCGACATCGGCAGTGAACGCGAGAAGTCGCGCATCGGCACCTGCCGCGCGGCAGGCGCGTTTTCGCCGGCGGGATCGGCGGGTTTCTTCGTCATGATACCCTTTCAAGCTGCAAAATCTTCGCAATGCAGCAAGCGCGAATTGTGTTTGACGCATTCATTTAACATGTTAAGTATCTCCGGGCACCCCGATTTGTAAGATCACAAATGGCGCTTTCCAACGACGATATCCAAGCTTGCGCGAGGCGTCTGCACCAGGCGGAGAAGACTCGCACGCAGATCCGGCAGCTCTCGCAGGATTTTCCTGGGATCACCATCGCTGACGCCTACGCGATTCAGAAGGCTTGGGTCGACGTCAAGATCGCCGAGGGGCGGATCGTCAAAGGCCACAAGATTGGCCTGACCTCGAAGGCGATGCAGAGCGCGCTCGATATCGACGAGCCGGATTCCGGCGTGCTGCTCGACGACATGTTCTTTGCTGATGGCGGCCCCGTCCCGACGGAGCGCTTCATCGCGACGCGCGTCGAGGCGGAGCTCGCCTTCGTCATGAGCAAGCGCCTTTCAGGACCCGGCTGCACGATGTTCGACGTGCTGAACGCCACCGACTTCGTGGTGCCGGCGCTGGAGATTTTGGACACGCGCATCGAGCGGGTCGATCCGAGGACCAAAGCGACGCGGAAGATTTTCGACACCATCGCCGACAACGCGGCGAATGCCGGCATCGTGCTCGGCGGGCGGCCGATACGGCCGCTGGACGCCGATTTACGCTGGATCGGCGCGCTGTGTTTCCGGAACGGCCAGCTCGAGGAAACCGGACTTGCCGCCGGCGTGCTCAACCATCCCGCAACCGCCGTGGCCTGGCTCGCGAACAAGATCGCACCGCTCGGCCATGCGCTGGAGCCCGGACAGGTCGTGCTCGCCGGCTCCTTCATCCGCCCGATCGAGACCCGCAAGGGCGACACAATTCAGGCCGATTATGGCGCCTACGGCTCGGTGAGCTGCTACTTCGCTTAGACGGACAATAAGAAGACAGGGAGTGAAACCGCGATGCCGCATTTCACCATCGAATATTCCGCCAATCTCGATGGCCGCCTCGACATGGGCCTGGTATGCGAAGTCGTGCGCAAGGCAGCGGTCGAGACCGGCATCTTCCCGCTCGGCGGCATCCGCGTTCGCGCCGTCAGGTGCGAGCATTACGCGATCGCGGACGCGCGGCAGGACTACGGCTTTCTCGACATGGTATTGCGCATCGGCGAGGGCCGCGATCTCAAGACGCGCCAGAAAGCCGGCGAGCACGTATTCCAGGCGCTCTCAAAACATCTCGACCCCGTCTTCGCTGCCAGCAAGTTCGCCTTGTCGTTCGACATGCAGATCAACGACAAGGACACGAGCTGGAAGCGCAACAACATCCACGACGCCCTGAAAGTGGAGGCCGCAAATGGATAAGCCCGCGCCAAAAGCCGACGTGTTCCAGGCCAACCGCGACCGCCTCGCACCGCTGCTGAAAAAGCTCCGCGCGGACGGCATCGGTCACATCATCGACGGCAAGATCGAGCCATCGATCTCTGGCGAGACCTTCGAGACCAAGTCGCCGGTCGATGGCGCGACGCTCGCGAGCGTCGCCCGCGGCAATGCCGAGGACATCGATCGTGCGGCCACTGCTGCCGCGCTGGCCTTCAAATCCTGGCGCGACATGGGCCCGGCTATGCGGCGCAAGCTGCTGCATCGGGTCGCCGACGCGATCGAGGACAATGCCGATGACATCGCGGTGCTCGAATGCATCGACACCGGCCAAGCCTATCGCTTCATGGCCAAGGCCGCCATCCGCGCCGCCGAGAACTTTCGGTTCTTCGCCGACAAATGCGCCGAGGCGCGCGACGGCCTCAACACGCCGAGCGACGAGCACTGGAATGTCTCGACGCGCGTGCCGATCGGCCCGGTCGGCGTGATCACGCCGTGGAACACGCCGTTCATGCTCTCGACCTGGAAGATCGCCCCTGCCCTGGCAGCCGGCTGTACCGTCGTGCACAAGCCGGCCGAGTGGTCGCCGGTGACGGCCTCCATTCTGGCGAAGCTCGTCAAGGAAGCCGGCATTCCCGATGGCGTGCTCAACACCGTGCACGGCTTTGGTGAAGAGGCCGGCAAGGCGTTGACCGAACATCCCGCCATCAAGGCGATCGGCTTCGTCGGCGAGAGTGCGACGGGCTCGGCGATCATGATCCAGGGCGCGCCGACCTTGAAGCGCGTGCATTTCGAGCTCGGCGGCAAGAACCCCGTGATCGTGTTCGATGACGCCGATCTCGACCGCGCGCTCGATGCGGTGGTGTTCATGATCTACTCGCTCAATGGCGAGCGCTGCACCTCCTCCAGCCGCCTGCTGATTCAGCAGAGCATCGCCGAGACATTCGTGGAGAAGCTGACCGCGCGCGTGAAGGCGCTGAAGGTCGGCCACCCCCTCGATCCCGCAACCGAGATCGGGCCGCTGATCCACGAGCGTCACCTCGCAAAGGTTTGCTCTTATTTCGACGTCGCGCGCCAGGACGGCGCGACGATCGCGGTCGGCGGCAAGCCCTGTGACGGCCTCGGCGGCGGACATTACGTCGAGCCGACGCTGGTGACCGGTGCGCATGGCAAGATGCGGGTGGCGCAGGAGGAGGTGTTCGGCCCCTTCCTGACCGTGTTGCCGTTCCGTGACGAGGCGGACGCGATCGAGATCGCCAACGACATTCGCTATGGCCTCACCGGCTATGTCTGGACCAACGACATGGGCCGCGCCCTGCGTGTCGCGGACGCGCTGGAGGCCGGCATGATCTGGCTGAACTCGGAAAACGTCCGCCACCTGCCGACGCCGTTCGGCGGCATGAAGGCCTCAGGCATCGGCCGCGACGGCGGCGACTATTCGTTCGATTTCTACATGGAAACCAAGCACGTCTCGCTGGCGCGGGGCACGCACAAGATTCAGAAGCTGGGAATCTAGGAAAACCGTCGTTTTGGGGCGTGCGAAGCACGAACTATGGTGCGCAATTGCGCACCTGAGAACCTCGAGATTCCGGGTTCGGCTCAACGAGCCGCCCCCCCGGATGACTGATACAAGGGGAAACGCAAATGCCCATACCGCAACACGTCTTCGAGCCGCCGTTCAACATCATTCGCTCCAGCCATGTCGTGCTCGACGTCACCGATCTGAAACTGAGCCGCGAGTTCTACGAGACCATTGTTGGCCTGCATGTCGAGGACGCCGACGACAATGTCGTTTATTTGCGCGGAGCTGAAGAGCATCAGCATCACTCGCTCGTCCTGCGCAAGGCCGCAGCGCCCGCCTGCGCGCGGCTCGGCTTCAAGGTCGGCAACGACAAGGATCTCGACAAGGCGGCCGCATTCCTCTCCGAGAACGGTCTCGCCTACGGCTTCGCGGACCAGCCGTTCCAGGGCCGCACTCTGCAATTCACGGACCCCTTCGGCTTCCAGATCGAGCTCTATGCAGCGATGGACCGCCGGCCACACCTCTTGCGCCGCTACGATCTCTACAGAGGCTGCCACCCGCAGCGGCTCGACCATTTCAACGTCTTCGCCGCCGAGGTGCAGGACACCGTCGATTTCTACGCCCGGCTCGGCTTCCGGCTGACCGAATATGCCGAGGAGGACGGACCGAACGGACGTATCGCCGCAGCCTGGATGCATCGCAAGGGCAACGTCCACGACTTCGCCATCACCAACGGCAAGGGCCCTCGCCTGCACCACTTCGCCTATTGGACGCCGACGGCGATGAACATCATCCATCTCTGCGACGTCATGGCCTCCCAGGGCTTCGTGAAGAACATCGAGCGCGGCCCCGGACGCCACGGCATCTCGAATGCGTTCTTCCTTTATGTGCGCGACCCTGACGGCCACCGGCTCGAGCTCTACACCAGCGATTACTTCACGGGCGATCACGACCACGAGCCGCTGCGCTGGTCGCTGCGCGATCCGCGCCGGCAGACGCTGTGGGGTGCCCCCGCGCCGCGCTCCTGGTTCGAGCAGGGCTCGCCCTTCACTGGCCAGGCCGTGCGCGAGCCGAAATTCGTGGCCGACGTGCTGGTGGCAGACTGATGACACTCCCTCGCCTCGCCACCTATTCCGTCGAGGGGGCAACGCGCTACGGCGCGGCCGTCGATCGCGGCGTGGTCGATCTCTCCGCGCGCCACGCCAAGGATTTTCCGACGCTGCGCGAGGTGATCGCGGCCGGGAAGCTGACGAGCCTTGCCGAGGAAGCCGCAGGCCGCTCGCCGGATCATCCCCTCCGCGAGATCACCTTTCTGCCGCCAGTGCCCGCGCCGGAAAAGATCATCTGCATCGGCGTCAACTATCCCGATCGCAACGCCGAGTACAAGGATGGCCAGGACGCGCCGAAATACCCGAGCATGTTCATGCGGAGCCCACGCTCCTTCGTCGGCCATGGCACGCCGCTGGTGCGGCCGCGCGCCTCCGCACAGCTCGACTATGAAGGCGAGATCGTGCTGGTGATCGGCAAGGAAGGCCGGCACATTGCGGAGAGCGCAGCGCTCGATCACATCGCCGCGCTCACACTCTGCAACGAAGGCTCGGTGCGCGACTGGCTGCGTCATGCCAAGTTCAACGTCACGCAGGGCAAGAACTTTGATTCCAGCGGCAGCCTCGGGCCATGGCTCGTGCCCTATACAACGGAATCCCAGATCGCCGACATTCGCCTCACCACGCATGTCAACGGTGAGCTCAGGCAGGACGATCGCACCAGCCGCTTGATGTTCCCGTTCCGCTACCTCATCAACTATATCTCGACCTTTGCCACCCTCGTCCCCGGCGACATCATCGTCACCGGCACGCCGACCGGCGCCGGCGCGCGGTTCGATCCGCCGCGCTACCTGAGGCCGGGCGATATCGTCGAGGTCGAAGCAGAAGGCATCGGGCTCTTGCGCAACGGCGTCGTCGACGAAGCCTGATCAACCATCGAAGTGGAATAGCACCATGACCACTCTCACCGGCGGCGAAGCGATCGTAAGCGGCCTCGTCGCCCACGGCGTCGACACCGTGTTCGGCCTGCCCGGCGCGCAGGTCTACGGCCTGTTCGATGCCTTCCACCAAGCCCAGCTCAAGGTGATCGGCGCGCGGCACGAGCAGGCCTGCGGCTACATGGCGTTCGGCTATGCGCGCTCCAGCGGCAAGCCCGGCGTGTTCAGCGTGGTGCCTGGCCCCGGCGTGCTCAACGCCAGCGCGGCGTTGCTCACCGCGTTCGGCTGCAACGAGCCGGTGCTCTGCGTCACCGGCCAGGTGCCGACGCCATTTTTGGGCAAGGGTCGCGGCCATCTCCACGAGATGCCGGACCAGCTCGCGACCCTGCGCACTTATGTGAAATGGGCAGACCGTATCGAATATCCCGGCAATGCGCCGACGGTCGTCGCGCGCGCCTTTCAGGAGATGATGTCGGGGCGGCGTGGGCCTGCGTCTGTCGAGATGCCGTGGGACGTCTTCACCCAGCGCGCCGAAACCGCCGCCGCACAGATGCTGGAGCCGCTGCCCGCGCCGCTGCCTGATCCTGACCTGATCAAGCAGGCCGCCGCGCTGATCAAGACCAGCAAGGCGCCGATGATCTTCGTCGGCAGCGGCGCGATCGAGGCGCGCGAGGAGATCCTCGAGCTCGCCGAGATGATCGATGCGCCCGTCGTTGCCTTTCGCAGCGGCCGCGGCATCGTCTCCAATGCGCACGAACTCGGACTCACCATGGCTGCTGCCTATAAGCTGTGGCCGAACACTGATTTGATGATCGCAATCGGCACCCGCGCGGAGCTGCCGGCCTCTGGCTTTCGCTGGCCCTATCAGCCGAAGGGACTGAAATCCATTCGGATCGATATCGATCCGGCCGAGATGCGGCGGCTCGCCTTCGATACCGCCATCGTCGCCGATGCCAAGGCTGGCACGGCCGATCTCGTCACCGCCGTGAAGAAGGCCGGCTATGCGAGAAGCCGCAGCCGGCGGGGAGACATCCGCGAGGCCGCCGCAACCGCGCAACAGGAAATCCAGCGCATCCAGCCGCAGATGGCGTATCTCAACATCCTGCGCGAGGTGCTGCCGGCGAATGCGATCGTGACAGATGAATTGTCGCAGTTCGGCTTCGCCTCCTGGTACGGCTTTCCGGTCTATCAGCCGCGCACCTTCATCACGTCAGGCTATCAGGGCACGCTCGGCTCGGGCTTTCCGACTGCGCTTGGCGCCAAGGTCGCGAACCCTGACAAACCCGTCGTCGCCATCACCGGCGACGGCGGCTTCATGTTCGGCGTGCAGGAGCTCTCGACCGCCGTGCAGTTCAACATCGGCGTGGTGACGCTGGTGTTCAACAACAACGCCTACGGCAATGTCCGCCGCGACCAGCGCGAGCGGTTTGACGGCCGCGTGGTGGCTTCGGATCTCGTCAATCCGGATTTCGTCAAGCTCGCGGAATCCTTCGGCGTTGCCGCTGCGCGCGTCACCGCGCCGGACCAGTTCAAGGCGGCGATGGAGAAGGCGCTCGCCCATGGCGGGCCGTATCTGATCTCGGTGGAAGTGACGCGGGACTCCGAAGTCAGTCCCTGGGCGTTCATTCACCCGCCGAAGCCGTAGTTGTCCTCATGGTGAGGAGGCGCGAAGCGCCGTCTCGAACCACGAGGTCCCCCGCTGCGGCGGCTCGGGCCTCCATCCTTCGAGACGCTTGCTTCGCAAGCTCCTCAGGATGAGGGGATGGACTAGCGTGTTTGTCGAAACGTCAAATTGATTCGCTTCCGGCCGAGCAGAGCATGCTCGCCGTCGGCGAGCGGCGCGACGCCGTGATAAGCGAGCCTGCTAGTCCCGCCCCAGACCACGACGTCACCATGGACGAGGCGGAAGCGGCGCGGCTTGTCGCTGCGCGCCAAGCCACCGAACAGGAAGGTTGCGGGCAGGCCGAGCGAGACCGAGACAATCGGGGCCGAATAGTCGAGCTCGTCCTTGTCCTGATGCAGCGACAGCCGCGTGCCGGGCTCGTAGCGGTTGACGAGGCAGGCATCGGGCGCGAAGTCTTTGAAGCCGCCCTGCTCCGCCGCGCGGCGGGCGAGATCACGGAATACTGCCGGCATCGCCGGCCAATGCTCGCCGTTTCGCGGATCGATTGGATCATAGCGATAGCCGGTGTGATCGGTGATCCAGCCGCGCTCGCCGCAATTGGTCATCGCCACCGACATCTGATAGCCGCCGGGCGTGGTCATGCGCCGAAACGGCGATTGCGCCACGATGGCGCGCACGGCTTCGATCAACTCGCTCTCGATCGGCGTGACGAAGCCGCGCAGCAGCACGGCGCCGTCAGCGATCTCCTCGCGCAATGGCTGCGCCTCGGCGACGCTATCGAACAAATCCGCAGTCAATCGCCTCACTCATTTGGCATCATGAAAGATCACACCCAGCGTGTGGCCCTGGCCGGAGCGAATCCGGCTGACGCCGTGACGCAGGTTAACCCGGTATGTCCCGCGTGTCCCCTGCACCGGGCGGTGATGCACGGCGAAGGCGACGGCGTCGCCCTGCGCCAGCGGCACCACCTCGGCGCGCGACTGCATGCGCGGCCGCTGCTCGGTCAGCACGAATTCGCCGCCGGTGAAGTCGCGCCCCGGCTCTGACAGCAGAATCGCGACCTGGATCGGGAACACATGCTCACCATAGAGATCCTGGTGCAGGCAATTGTAGTCGCCGGCCTCATATTGCAGCAGCAGCGGCGTCGGCCGGCTCTGGCCTGCTTCGTGGCAGCGCTTGAGGAACGCCGCATGCGCGGCGGGATAGCGGATGTCGATCCCCATCGCCTCGTTCCAGCGATTGGCGACGCCCTGAAGCTGCGCATAAAGCACGGGGCGCAATTGCGCAATCAGGTCGGGGAGCGGATAAGAGAAGTACTTGTATTCGCCGCGGCCAAAGCCGTGGCGCCCCATGACGATGCGGCTGCGGAAGTGCGTGTCGTCTGGATAGAGCGCGGCGATGCTACGGCATTGCTCCGGCGTCAGCAGGCCTTTCAGGACAGCGCAACCCTGGGCGTCGAGTTCGGCGGTGATTTGCGGCCAGTCGAGGGCGTTGACCTGGGCGGAAGGGTCAGCGGATGGCTTCTGGGGTGATTTGCGTGCGGTTGCTGTCATGGCCAGGACTTTCGCAAGACTGCCCTACCCGCCGCCACCCGATTCCCGACTATCTCCCCGTCATTGCTGTCGATGTTCAATAATTCGCTGATTGGATCGCGGTGGTCTTGGTAGCGGCGAAGGCCTTGGGAGTTTGTCCTGCCAAGGCCTGATGGGGT
>NZ_JADPKA010000022.1 GCF_023073715.1 Bradyrhizobium sp. 164 | reverse complement strand
GACCAGCTCCGACGACCCGAGCGCTCCCAGCAGAGCACGCCGATCAAAGGGGTCCCTTTTGGATGCCGATAGGGGGTCCCAGTCGAACGCCGATTGACAGACTTGTTGAAAGTTGATAGAGCCAGCTGCGAGAACGCGTTCCAGTCCGATCGCGCGAGCCCCACCGTCTCGTCGAGAACGTCACAGCCGGTCTCTAGGATCGCATCGGTAGGGATCAGCGACCAGCATCCGGATTAGCTGTCTTCTTTTGTCATTCGGCCGGTGAGTCCTAGCCTGCGTTCGCCTTCAACCCCGCCGCCTGGATGCCCGCGACCGCGCAGGCCTCGTCATTGTCGGAGGTGTCGCCGGAGACACCGACGGCGCCGAGAAGCGTCGTGCCGTCCATAATCAGCACGCCGCCGGGGACCGGCACCAGTGCGCCCTTGGCGATCGTGTTCACCGCGTCGATGAAAAAGGCCTGCTCCTGCGCGCGCTGGAACAGCGCGCGTGAGCCCATGCCCATCGCCAGCGCGCCATAGGCCTTGCCGTGCGCGATCTCGCCGCGCATCAGGCTGGTGCCGTCCTGCGCAGCCGCGAGCTTGAGCACGCCGCGCGCGTCCAGGATGGTGACGACCAGCGGCTTCAGCTTGAGCTCGCCGGCCTTCGCGAAGGCGGCGTCGAGAATTTTGCGGGCGGTGTCGAGGGTGAGCTCAGCCATGGCTGGTTTCCTTTGTAGCTGGAGAACTGGAATTGGGTCCGTCGCGATCGAGGCTCATGGCCAGCACCCGCGCGACGTGAAGGGCCTCGCGCCCGGCACCTTCGTGGATCTGGTGCCGGCAGGAGGTGCCGTCGGCGACGACCAGCGTAGTCTGGTCCGCGCGCCGCACGGCCGGCAGCAGTGACAGCTCGGCCATCTCGATCGAGGCATCGTAAGTGTCGGCACTATAGCCGAACGCGCCGGCCATGCCGCAGCAGCTCGATTCGATGGTCTCGACCTCAAGGCCGGGGACGAGGCGCAGCACCTGCTCGACCGGCTTGAAGGCGCCGAAGGATTTTTGGTGGCAATGGCCGTGCACAATGGCTTTGTCGGCCAGGTTACCGAGCGGCAGTTGCAGCCGCCCGGCCTCGGCCTCGCGCACCAGAAATTCCTCGAAGGTCAGCGCGTGGGCACCGACCGCCTTGGCGTCGTTGTCCTTGCGTAGCGAGGCTAGCTCATCGCGGAGCGTCAAGAGGCAGCTCGGCTCTAGACCTATGATCGGCACGCCGCGCGCGGCGAAGGGCGCGAAGGTGGCCACGAGACGATCGAGCTCGGCCTTGGCCTCGTCGACGAGGCCGGCTGACAGGAACGTGCGGCCGCAGCACGGCGCGCGACTGCCGCTCGACGGCTTCGGCAGATGCACGCGATAGCCGCCGGCCGCGAGTACGCGCAGCGCTGCGTCGAGATTTTCGCGCTCATAGATGCGGTTGAACGTATCGGCGAACAGAACCACTTCGCGGCCGCTCTCCGGTCCCACGCTGTCAGCCGGCGGCACGAACACATCGTTGCGGAAGGCGGGCAGGGCACGGCGCGCGCTGATGCCGGCAAAGCGCTCGAACAGCTTTCGCAAGAGCGGGCTGCTGTTGCGCAAATTCGCCAGCGGCGCGAAACGCGATGCAAGGTCGGCATACCGCGGGAGGTAGCCCACCAAGCGGTCGCGCAACGTGAGGCCATGGGACTCTGCGCGCGCGGCCAGCACTTCGATCTTCATCTTGGCCATGTCGATGCCGGTCGGGCATTCGTGGCGGCAGGCCTTGCAGGAGACGCAGAGTTTTAGCGTTTCCATCATCTCGTCGGAGGAGAGCGCATTGGGGCCGAGCTGGCCGGAGATCGCGAGCCGCAACGTATTGGCGCGGCCCCGCGTGACGTCCTTCTCGTTGCGCGTCGCGCGGTAGGACGGGCACATCACGCCGCCCTCGAGCTTGCGGCAGGCGCCGTTGTTGTTGCACATCTCGACCGCGCCCTGGAAACCACCGCCGGCGCCGGGATAGGCGGACCAGTCGAGCCTCGTCTTCAGCTCGCCGACCCGATAGTCGGGCCGGTAGCGGAACAGCGAGCGGTCGTCCATCCTGGGCGCATCGACGATCTTGCCGGGATTGAGAACGCCGTCGGGATCGAAGCGCTGCTTCACGTCCTTGAAGTCGGCGACGAGGCGTTCACCGAACATGGTCTCGTGGAATTCGGAGCGCACCAGGCCGTCGCCGTGCTCGCCGGAATGCGAGCCCTTGTATTCGCGCACCAGCGCAAACGCCTCTTCGGCGATGGCGCGCATCGCCTTGACGTCCTTCTCCAACTTGAGATTCAGCACGGGCCGCACATGCAGGCAGCCTTCGGATGCATGCGCATACATGGTGCCGCTGGTGCCATGCTTGGCAAACACCTCGTTCAGCCGTGCGGTGTAGTCGGCGAGGTGTGGCAGCGGCACCGCGCAGTCCTCGACGAAGGAGACCGGCTTGCCCTCCTGCTTCATCGACATCATGACGTTGAGGCCGGCGGCGCGGAAATCGGCAATGCCGCTCTGGAGTGCCGGCTCCGTGATCTCGACCACTCCGCCCCATTTGCGCTTGTCGTTGTTCCAGCCGAAGCCGAGATCGCCCATCAGCTCGCCGAGCTGCTTGAGGCGCGCCAGATTGTCCGCCTGGTCTTCCTCGGCGAATTCGACCACCAGCACGGCGTCTGGATCGCCCTTGATCGCGGCGGAGATGATCGGCTTGAACATCGCGATGTCGCGGCCGAGCGCGATCATGGTGCGATCGACCAGCTCGACTGCGATCGGCTTGAGCTTGACCAGATGCTGGGTCGCGTCCATCGCTTCGTAGAAATTGCCGAAATGGCAGACGCCGAGCGCCTTGTTGCGGATCACAGGCCACAGCTTCAGCTCAACCTTGGTGGTGAAGGCCAGCGTGCCCTCGGATCCGACCAGGAGATGCGCCATGTTGTTGGGTGCATTGCGCGGCACCAGCGCATCGAGATTGTAGCCGCCGACGCGGCGCTGCACCTTGGGAAAGCGCGCGGCGATCTCCTCGGCTTCGCGCATCCCGAGATCGAGCATGTCGCGGAACAGGGCCCGTGCGCTGTCGCCGGCCTCGACATCGGAGAGATCGCGTGAGACCTCGCCGAAGCGGCTGAGCGTGCCGTCGGCGAGCGCAGCTTCCATCGACAGCGTGTTGTCGCGCATGGTGCCGTAGCGAAGCGAGCGGCCGCCGCAGGAATTGTTGCCGGCCATGCCGCCAATGGTGGCGCGCGAGGCCGTGGAGACGTCGACCGGAAACCACAGGCCGTGCTTCCTGAGCTGGCGGTTGAGGTCGTCGAGCACGATGCCGGGTTCGACCACGCAGGTGCGGCCCTTGACGTCGAGCGACAGGATCCGGTTCAGATGCTTGGAGAGGTCGACCACGAGCCCGTCATTGACGGTCTGGCCGCATTGCGAGGTGCCGCCGCCACGCGGGGTGACCTTCAGCCCCTCGTCGCGGGCGATGGCGAGCGCCCGTAGCGCCTCGTCGATGGTCTTAGGGACCAGCACGCCGGCCGGCATGATCTGATAGAACGAGGCGTCGGTGGCGTAGCGACCGCGGCTGAAACCGTCGAAAAGGACGTCCCCGGTCATTTCCTTGCGCAGGCGCCGTTCGAGCGAGGAAGCGTTTGTCATCCCTGATCCCGGACCGATCGAGCGAGGTGGCCCAGCCTTGCTGAGTTATTCACTATGTCTCGCGTTCGATTACATTGTGAATTCAAAATGAGCAACCCGGCCGTCCTCAGGACTAGGCCGGTGCGTTCTCTTGGGGCTCGGTCAGGTGCTCGATCGCGGCCGCCCGCTTGTTGCGCAGGTGTTGGAACAGGATGTCGCTGAGCTCGCTCGCGGCCCGGCGGCGCAGCGCATCGAGAATGGCCTCGTGCTCGCGCATCGCCTCCGCCCAGCGCTGCCGCTTGCGTGCGAAATTGGCGGAGTAGCGAACGCGCCGGATCCGGCCGGCGAAGTTGGCGTAAGCCGTCTTCAGCGTCTCGTTGCGCGCGGCCGCGACGATGCTCTCGTGGATCCGCTGGTTGGCCTGGAAATAGCCGTGCATGTCGCGATGCAGGTAGCGGCCGTACATCCCGTAATGCAACTGCTCGATCGCGGTGATTTCCGCGTCGGTGATGGCTTCGCAGGCGAGGCGCCCGGCGAGGCTCTCCAATCCCGCCATCACGTCGAACAGCTCCTCGAGGTCGCGCTGGCTGAGCTGACGCACCCGCGCGCCGCGGTTCGGTAGAAGTTCGATCAGCCCCTCGGCAGCAAGCACCTTCAAGGCTTCGCGCAGGGGCGTTCGCGAAATGCCGAGCATCTCGCAGAGCTGCCGTTCGGGAACGCGCCCACCTTCCGGAATATTACCCTCGACCACGTAGTCGCGCAGCCGCAGCAGGATCTCGCCATGAAGCGAGGCCTCCTGGCGGTCGCCGCCATTTGTGGCGGGCGGGGCAATCGGAACCCCGGTGTTGGGAATCGTGGATTTCATTTGCAGCACAGTAGTTTGCCTGTTTGGTCGCGTCGACGGCCACAATCGAATACCAAAATTCGATTGAAAGGACAAAAAATGAATGCAAAATAGCCGATGGGGCCGGTGAGAGTCCCACCGACCGGGAGGTTTCCATGCATCAGGGACGCCATTTCCTCCAGATTCCAGGTCCGAGCCCGGTCCCCGAGCGCGTGCTGCGCGCGATGGACATGCCGGTCATCGACCACCGCAGCGCTGAATTCGCCGAGCTCGGCCGCGCCGTGCTTGAAGGCAGCCAGAAGATTTTCCAGACCAAAGCTCCCGTCGTGATCTTCCCCTCGTCGGGGACCGGCGCCTGGGAGGCCGCGATCGTCAACACGCTGTCGCCGGGCGACAAGGTGCTGATGGTCGAGACCGGCCATTTCGCCACGCTGTGGCGGCAGATGGCCGGGCGCTTCGGCATCGAGGTCGATTTCGTTCCGGGCGACTGGCGCCGCGGCGCCGATCCCGCCGTGATCGAGGCCAGGCTCACCGATGACACCGCGCATGCGATCAAGGCCGTCATGGTCGTGCACAACGAGACATCGACCGGTGCGACCAGCCGCATCGCCGAGATCCGCGCCGCGATCGATCGCGCCTCGCATCCGGCGCTCCTGATGGTCGACACCATCTCCTCGCTCGGCTCGGTCGACTACCGCCACGACGAGTGGAAGGTCGACGTCAGCGTCAGCTGCTCGCAGAAGGGGTTTATGCTGCCGCCCGGTCTCGGCTTCAACGCGATCTCGGACAAGGCCCGTGCCGCGTCCAAGACCAACAGGATGCCGCGCTCCTATTTCGACTGGGAGGAGATGCTCAAGCCCAACGCGAAAGGCTTCTTCCCCTACACGCCGGCGACCAATCTGCTCTACGGCCTGCGCGAGGCGATCGCCATGCTGCTCGAAGAGGGCCTCGACAACGTGTTCGCTCGCCACCAGCGGCTGGCTGCTGCGACGCGCGCTGCCGTCAAGCACTGGGGCCTTGAGATCCTGTGCCAGGAGCCGGCCGAGTACTCGCCGGTGCTCACGGCCGTGCTGATGCCGCCGGGACATGATGCCGACCAGTTCCGGAAAGTGGTGCTCGACAATTACAACATGTCGCTCGGCTCCGGCCTGTCGAAGGTCGCCGGAAAGGTTTTCCGCATCGGCCATCTCGGCGAATGCAACGCCCTGACGCTGCTCGGCGCGCTCACCGGCGTCGAGATGGGCTTGTCGGTTGCGGGCGTGCCGCATCGCTCCGGCGGGGTCGACGTCGCGATGAAGCTCTTGGAGCAGCGCCCGCAGGGCAATGCATCGCCGCATCTGAAGGTCGTCGGCACGTAAGGTGGTCGCGGTGAAAGGGGAGGGTATCCGAGGGCAGGTCGGCCCGTTATGCACGGACGGACCCTCTTGGAGGAGGGGACAAGCCGGTCAAATGGTGCTATTCGGCGCCCACAAACCAAGGCTAGACCGGGAAGGACGCCGATGACCGTGCATACTGGAAGGCATTTCTTACAGATTCCAGGACCGACCAATGTGCCCGACCGGGTGCTGCGGGCGATGGACATGCCGACCTTGGACCATCGCGGTCCGGAGTTCGCCGAGCTCGGTTTTGCGGTCCTCGCCTCGATGCAGCGGGTGTTTCGCACCAAGCAACCCGTGATCATCTTCCCCTCGTCCGGCACCGGCGCCTGGGAAGCGGCGATGGTCAATGTGTTCGCGCCCGGCGACAAGGTTTTGATGTGCGAGACCGGCCAGTTCGCCGTGCTGTGGCGCGGCATCGCCGACAAGTTCAAGCTGGACGTCGATTTCATTCCAAGCGACTGGCGTCATGGCGCCGATCTCGCCGAGATCGAGAAGCGTCTTGCCGCCGACAAGCAGCACGCGATCAAGGGGGTCTGTGTCGTGCACAACGAGACGTCGACCGGCTGCGTGACCCCGCCGCTCGAAGTGCGCAAGATTCTCGACCGCACAAAGCATCCGGCGCTGCTGATGGTCGACACCATCTCTGGCCTCGGCTCGATGGAATACGAGCACGATGCCTGGGGCATCGACGTCTCCGTCGCCGGCTCGCAGAAGGGTCTGATGCTGCCGCCGGGGCTCGGCTTCAACGCCGTCTCGGAGAAAGCGCTCGCGGTGGCGAAGGCCAACCCCGGCATGCGCTCCTACTGGGACTGGCAGGAGGTTATCAGCTTCAACAGGCTCGGCACCTTCCCCTATACGCCCGCGACCAACTTGCTGTACGGCCTGCGCGAGGCAGTGAAGATGCTGGAAGAAGAGGGGCTCGAGAACGTATGGGCCCGCCACAAGCGCCACAGCGTGGCGACGCGTGCCGCGGTCAAGGTCTGGGGGCTGGAGACGCAGTGCGCCGATGCCAACGCGCATTCGCCGGCGCTGACCGGCGTGCGCATGCCCGAGGGCCACGACGCCGACGACTTCCGCAAGGTGGTGCTGGAGAATTTCGACATGTCGCTCGGCACCGGCTTGAACAAGGTCAAGGGCAAGGTGTTCCGGATCGGACATATCGGCCATTTCAACGATCTGATGCTGATGGGCACGCTGGCCGGCGTCGAGATGGGGCTGGATCTCGCCAAAGTCCCGCACCGCGGCGGCGGCGTGCTGGCGGCCATGGACGTCCTGAAGGGACGCGACGTGAGGCCGATGGCCAAGGCGCAGGTCGCCTGAACCACTCTAAAGCGCAACAAGCTTCGTCGCGCTTTGGATCTATCGTTTGAGCATGATCTTTTTCGGAGAACCGCTGCACACTTTTCCGGATCATGCTGCAGTTGAACTGAAGAGAGCGCGCGATGAACCTACCTGCGACCGCCAACGAAGACCTGCTCTACTCCGTCCAGGACGGCATCGCGCGGATCACCTTCAACCGCCCGCAGGCGCGCAATGCGCTGACCTTCGCCATGTACGAGCGCATGGCGGAGATCTGCCAGGAGATCAACGCCGACCGCTCGATCAAGGCGCTGATCCTGACCGGGGCCGGCGACAAGGCATTTGCCTCCGGCACTGACATCTCGCAGTTTCGCGCCTTCAAGACCGCGCAGGACGCGCTCGACTACGAGGCCCGTATCGACCGCGTGCTCGGCACGCTCGAGCAGTGCCGCGTGCCCGTGATCGCTGCGATTGCGGGAGCTTGCACCGGCGGCGGCGCCGGCATTGCAGCCTGCTGCGATCTCCGCATCGGCACCGAGACGACGCGGATCGGCTTTCCGATCGCGCGAACGCTCGGCAATTGCCTGTCGATGTCGAACATCAGCCGCGTCGTCGCGCTGGTTGGTCCCGCCCGCACCAAGGATTTGATCTTCAAGGCGCGCCTGGTCGAGGCGCCCGAGGCCCTGGCGCTCGGCCTGCTCAGCGAGGTCGTGCCTGACATCGAGACGCTGCAGCGCCGCGCCGACGAGACCGCAAAGCTCGTCGCCAGCCATGCCCCGCTGACGCTGGAGGCGACCAAGGAGGCGGTGCGTCGCATCCGCCGCACGCTGTCGCGCGAGGAGGGCGAGGACCTGATCCTGAAGGCCTATATGAGCGAGGATTTTCGCGAGGGCATGGATGCCTTCCTCAACAAGCGCACGCCGAACTGGAAGGGCAAGTAGGGAATTTGCTCAAAGAGCGATCCTGATCGAGAAAGCGAAACAGTTTCGTTTTCTGCTTCGGTATCCAATTCGCGCGACGATTGACCGAAACTTTCAGCGCGTAGGATCTTCTGGAGCGCCGCAGGCGGCCGGCGCTTTATCGGGCCAGTCGAAGCGCGTGCTTTTCGGCGCCTACGTCGAAACCGTTCAGCAGACTATTCTACGCTGATTATGCAACGTTGCGAAATCGACCTGCCTCCACCGGTTGGACTCGCCAAGCGTTCGCAGAGATGAGCGCCGACTGTGGCCGGCCAACGAATTTCCGAAATCACCTCGGCCGTTACGAAGAAAATCCTGGTGCAGGAATTCATCGGTATGTGCACTCGATCCTCGTGCCAAACAGGCTGCCATCGGTCTGTTAGACGCACGCCGCATCTCCAATTCTGATAGATGCATAGTGGATGGAGATTAGTTTGGTTACGAGCTCTCATCATGCTTGGCTTGGTGCCGACGACTAGCTGATATGCAAAGCACCAAAGTAGTGCTTTTGGTATTTACATATTTCCGAAAGCGAAACAGTTTCGCTTTTTAAGATTTTTTGTTTGAGTTAATCAAATTGCCTTGACGGAATTCCGAAGCGCTCTAATCTTTCTTGCGGGGTAGGGCGACAGTCCTGCGGGGGGTCCACAGGATTTCAGCGTGAGAGGGACCGCATGAGGGACGTTGAGAATTACGACTTCACCAAGATTCCCGCCGAGTGCCGCGAAGAAGTTCGGCATCTGACGATCCAGATCCGGGCGTCTTTCCGATCTTCCACCGAACGCAACATCGCGGCCGGCAAGGCGCTGATCGCGGTGAAGTCCAAGCTTAAGCGGGGTGAGTTCGCCACCTACTGCGTCGAAGCTCTCGATCTGAATCCTCGAATGGCGCAGCACTACATGTGCCTTGCAAAGTTGGCGGACCGTCTCGGCGAGGAGGTCGTCTCTCAAGTGCCCCCCGGCGTCGCCTATAAGCTCGCTGCCAAGGATGCCGATTCCGAAGTGGTGCAGGCGATCTTGGCCGAAATCGCCGCTGGCAACATTCCGACGATCGCGATCGTCGTGGAGCGCATGAAAGACGCGAAAGACGCCGGCGCGCGGCGCCGCCACGGCGAGATCTCTTCGGAGGAGATCGACCGGCTGGCCTTCATGCTGACCTCCGCGCTGTCGTCCGCTCAGCTCGCGGCGTTCGTCGGCTTCCTGGCTGACGCCAAGTCTTCGGCGATCGGCGAACTGGGAAGGAAGTGCGGTCTGCTTGGCGGCGCGACCGAGGCACCGGTTGTTCCTCGTCCGCTTCCCCAGACCGTCTTCGGTTAGTTCATTCCGCGGTAAGGATTGCCGGTCTCCTGGCGAAGCGCTGATGTCCTTCATCAACGCACCCATCGTTGGCGCGGCGATCGCTTGTCCCGTTTTTCCGGACGCTTGGCGTCCGACAATAAGGAGGCTGGACCAGCAATGAACGTAAACGTCCGGACACTGCTGGAGCGTACGCTGGCATGTTGCGAGCGCATTCCCAAGCGCGAAGTCAGCCCGAACGCGCTCGATGCCTACCTCGCGGAGTTCGAGCGCATGCTGGCATCGGGCAATCTCGATCCGTTGCGGCCGGAGATCAGCCGCGGCGGCTTCTATTTTTCCCGTGCTGCATTTCATACTGGAGCCAGGATTTCTCTGATCAACCTGTTCTGGGCCTGCTACGATGCCGCAGAACGGGAAGACGCAGATCTCGCTCTGGACTATGCGCGCCGGCTCCATCGGATGTTGGTCCTGGTCGAGAAGGCCTTGGCGCTCGAGCCCCCTTGCGAGCCTGGCGTTCTGCCCTTCGAGAACGGACCTTCCCGTTGGAAACCGTCCAAGACCGAAGAGACGGAAGAGGGTGAAGAATCCGGCGGCGGCTCGGGCGGAAAGAAGGACGTCTTGGCAGTCCTGCACAAGAGAGGGGGCGACTGGACGAGAGAATTGTGGGACGGGGTTCCCACGGACTGGAAATATCGAGCGGCGCTCGCGGTTTGCTTGATCGCTCCGATCAGGCCCGAAGAGCTGACTGAAGGGCTGCGCAACAACGTGCATCGGGTGGGCGTTCGTCTTTCCGTGCGAGATAATGAGCTCGCGATCGAATATACACCCGCCAAGAGCCATCGCGGCCGATATGGCACCGGCCGCAGCACGATAACCGTAGACTGGATCATTGTCGGAGGGCCGGCGCAGTATCTTGCCGACTTGTGCGCGGGCGGGTGCTCGGTGGTGACGATCGCTTCGACCGATGCTTTCCGCAAAGCGCTTGGCAGGCTCGGCGAGCGCGTTCTTCGCGACGCGGTTTCCATCACGCCCTACGTCGTAAGGAACCAGGTTGTGGCGGACCTGAAGGCAACTTACGGGGCCGGAAGGGAGGTCGCTATTGCTGCCGGCCACGGTACCGACAAGACCCAGTCTCATTACGGCCATCACCAGCATGGTCGGAAGCTGGTCGGCTACGTGAGGATCGAAGCCGCCAGAGAGCCTCGCACCGGCAGCATCGACCGCGCGAGGCAGCTCGCAAATCGTCGCACGCTGAAGACCAAGTCGGATCGCTGACGGTCTTAACTCCTGACTGTTGGACGCCAACTGGGCGACGTGCCGTTTCGGGGGAAGGTCAGGGCGAGAGCAAAAGATCGTTCGGGCGTTTCCGATGCAGGGTGTCTGTGGCGGCGCGCACTCGAGCGCAACCTGTGCACAAAACGATTGTGCGTCGGCAGGATGCAGCAATCGCACGACATCGCTCAATTGCGAGCGGCCCAAGCGTCATGCTCGCGCATCACGACCTCTACGATGCGACGCAAGCGACGGACCGAGCCGCCATGCCAATGGCGCGCGATGGCCTCTTTTTCCGTAGTCGTGAACGGGATCATCCAGCGACGGTCGAGACCACGATCGCGCAGGATGTCGGCGATCACGGCAGGCAGCAGGGCCTCGAGGTCCTCGGCGGTGGGCCTGGGAAATTCGATGTGCCGAAATCGATCGCGCAATGGGGAAGGCAGCGTGTCGGGGTGATTGGCGGTGGCAACATAGGAAACATGACGCAGGTCCAGTGCGGTCTGCAGAGCAGGATCAGGGTATTGACGCGCGGTCTCCAATTCCAGGAAGGCCAGCAGGCAGTCGAGCAACCGGCCATATTCGCGGCCAACCGCGGTTTTGTCGATTTCATCGATCAGGATCCCGGGGTTGGCGTGGCCTGCGCGGGCGATCGCCAACATGGGGCGGCAGACCTGGGCGCTCGACCAGCGCCGGTCGGTGCCACCGAAAGCCGAGCCGTCGACTGCCGTGGCATCGGTGCGCCAGAGAGATACTCCGAGGTGATGGAACATGCGCTCCACAAACCGCGTCTTGCCCGACCCCGGTTCGCCGCTCAACAGCAATGGGCTTACTCTCACCGTTGGCCGACCGACGAGATCGGCGAGGACGAAGTCGACGACGACGGCCGCATACGGAAACTCGGCCAGCAGTGCTCGACGCACTTCGGAGAGAGGAGGCATGGCGACGAGCGGCAAGGGGATATTGATGACCTTACTCAGGGGCGCGACGATGTCCTTGAGCCTATGGCGCGAGAACTCTGCCGAATCCAATTGGGCGACCACAACCTGGCCGTTCGGCGCCGGCGTATCGCCGCGTCCATTGCCCTTCACGGGAGCCACGGCGAGATCGGCTTTGGTCCGTTCCACGCGTTCCCTGGTGGCTTGCGCCGAGATTTTGGCGGTGGCGGCCTCCATCCGATATGTTGCCATGCGCGCACCCAGAGCCGCCGCGGCGGTCGCGGCCGGGGTCTGAAAGGTTCTGGTGACGTCGTCCGCACAGACCGGCAAGGCTGCCCAGCCATAGGTCACCGCCTCTGCCTCGGCGGCGAGGTGAGGGGGGCTGTCGTGGTCGAGCTTGCGCAGCGCGGCGAGCAGCGCTCGAGCGACACGGCGATGGTCCTCGATAAGAGCCCGATCGCGGGGCAGTATCAGCGAGGTCAGGCGGATGCAATCGGCAAGTCCCCGCAGCTCACTCTTGTCTTCGGCGACGGCGCGGTGGTCGAGCTCCGCCGCGAGCCTGTGACCCGTTTCGGCATTGGGCATGCCGAGCCATGCGGCGGTGAAGGGTAAGCCGGGACAGCTTTCCTCGATCTCTGCAGCAAGACGCCGATGGACCGAATTGACGCCGCGCGAGGCGAGCAGCCCATAACGCAGAATTCGCGGCAGCATGGCGAGTTCGTCGTCGCTCGCGGCCGAATCCTCAGCCGCTCCCTCGAGGAGATCCAGATCGAAATCGGTGAACGGCGTGTCGTCCGTATCGTCGGTCATCGTCTTGCCCCTGAATGCGTCGCTGCAACCGGCCGAACCGATCGGTGCCGTGACCGACCTCGACAGGCACGGAAGGCAATGCTTGGTGCTTCGGATCTCGATGGGCGGTGAAGTGCCGCCATGCGGTGAGAGACCGACGTCACACGCTCCCGGGAGCGTGCAACGTCGAGATCCGTACTAGAGGTGCATCAGGGGGCGCTGATTGGGATCGATCGCCCGCCACTTCGAAGAGTCGACATGGGCGCCGCACGCCACGGCGGCGGCGATCGCCATCGAGGGCAGAGCGACGTCGACCGTCAGGCGCATGCGATCGGAGGCTCCTGGGATCGGGCTCAATACGCCAGCATCGAACAGTGCCGCGCGGCGGGCGCGGTTGACCGCGCTCGCGCTCGGATTCGTGGTGATGCGGATGTCCGAACCGGCGGCCACCACGAAGCGGTCGCCGGCGGGATAGCCGTGTGCCCACAGCGTATCGTCATACCGAAGCTCGAACTCGCTGCCGCCGCGCGGCAAATCGACACCGATTTCCATCGGACCGGTCTCGTCCGCCTCGACGGTTTCGGACGCGGAGACCTCAGCGACCTGCTCGTGCGCGTTGGCGAACGGCGAGGGCTCGAAAGCGGCGAGGCCGGCGTCGAACAGAAGCCGCTTGCTGTCCTCCAGGATGCGCTCCAAAAGCGGAACGTCGAGCGGGTCGACTTCGGGCAAGCGGGGCGGGCAACCCGCCACCACCTGCAACGCGCTGCACGCCCTGGCGGTCTGCGTCAACGTGTACTGCAGATAGACAGCCGTGTCCTTGGTGAAGCGGAACCCTTCGGCGCCCCTGACAACAAAGATCCTCTGCACGAAGGCCTTCTGGGGATCGGCGGCATGTTCTCCCAACCGGCGGCCGAGATTGTTGGTCTCTCCGAGATAGATGCGCCCCGAGCCGACCATGGTGTAGAAGGCGGGGCAGGCAACCTCGCTTGCGATGAGGTCCGAAATCAGGGTCCACGGAAAGTCGAGAACCCGGACATGGGCGGCGCGGTCGGTGACCTCGCGCACATCGGCAATGCCGCCGTACGGCCGGTAGATGTGCGTGGTGCTGCGGGCCAGCACGGCCTTGCTCTTGAACAACGACATTGAAGAACTCCTGGGGCTTATGAAGATCCTCGTTCCGACGGGCAGCACGGCACCCGGCTCGAACGGGCAAGTGCGCGGTGCGGCCACGTCACGCTGGCGCGTCATAGGTCCGCGGATCGAAATCGGGGGTGAGTATGGCGGTGCTAGTTCGAGGGCGAAGGCAAGGCCATTGCCTCGTTCGCCGACTTGTGGCGCGCGAGCGCGTGCAAAGCGAGCACGGCCTGCCCCCCGGGGGAACCCCAGTCTCCGTAAACAGCGCGCTTGAAAGCGGAAACGATCGCCGAATCGGCGGTATAATGGCTCTTAGCCATGATGGACTCCTGGTTAGTCTGTTGTGGTCAGGCCGTCGTCCGGTGCTGCAACATCGGCGGCGGCCGCCTTCGCGTTCATTGCGATGGCAGGACAAATGTAGAACGCGGATCTGAGAAAACCCAGCGGCGGTGGCATAAATTTTTAGTGGAATGGTTAACGCCGCTGCGGTTCGTTTGAGCGCGGCGGCGCAGCCTATCGTAATCGAGAGGCCACGTGCAGGAAAGGAGCTTTGGTTGAAGATCGATTGTTTTGAACCATCGTCTCGTTCTCGCGTGAGAACTTTGTCTATGGATCCGCTCTAGGAGCGTGGCCGCAAGTGCGGGTGCACCGCGACTCGTCGCCTCAGCAGCAGGTTCCGCCCAAAGTCACATTGCGCAACTGCCCGAACGTGCCATTACTTGCCGAGACAGGGACGTGCCGAGCTTGTCAGCAATAGAACCACAGGGAAGAGACGCGTGCGAAAACTGATGATGGTCGCTTGCAGTGCAGGAGCATTATTGGCATCTGCTCCCGCCTTTGCCGGCTGGGAACCGGCAAAGCCCGTCGAGATCGTGGTGGCGGCGGGCGCGGGTGGCGCCTCCGACCAGATGGCGCGGATGATGCAGGCCGCAATCCAGAAGAACAATCTGATGAAGCAGCCGATGGTCGTCTCGCTCAAGGGCGGCGCATCGGGCGCGGAAGCGCTGATGTACATGAAGTCCAGCGAGGGCGATCCGAACAAGTTGCTGATCGCCTATTCGCTGATCTACATGCTGCCGCTGTCGGCAAAGATCCCGTTCAACTGGCGCGAGCTGACCCCGGTCTCGGTGATCGCGCTCGACCAGTTCGTGCTGTGGGACAACAGCGCAGGTCCCAAGACGATGTCCCAAGACGATGAAGGAGTTCGTCGCGGCCGCGATCGCAGCGCGCGCATTGCGTAGGGCGTGTTGCGGACGGTGAAAGCTGCGCGCGGAATCAGATCAGTTCAAGCGAGCGCTTGAAGTAGGCGATCGTCTCCTTCAGCCCATCCTCGAGCGCGACCTTCGGCTCCCAGTTCAGCGCCACCTTCGCCTTGGCAAGGTCGGGCTGTCGCTGCCGCGGGTCGTCTTGCGGCAGCGGCTTGAACGCCAGCGTCGAACGCGAGCCCGTGAGCTTGATGACCTTCTCGGCGAGTTCGAGGATCGTGAACTCGGAGTTGTTGCCGAGGTTGATCGGGCCGGTGATGTCTTCCGGTGTCACCATCAGCCGCGTAATGGCCTCGACGAGATCGTCGACATAGCAGAAGGAGCGGGTCTGCCCGCCGTCGCCGAATACGGTGATCGGCTCGCCCTTGAGCGCCTGGACGATGAAGGACGACACCACACGTCCGTCGTTGGGCTGCATGCGCGGGCCGTAGGTATTGAAGATGCGTGCGACCTTGATCGGCAGGCCGTGCTGGCGCCAATAGTCGAAGAACAGCGTCTCGGCGCAGCGCTTACCCTCATCGTAGCAGGAGCGGATGCCGATCGGATTGACGTTGCCCCAATAGTCCTCGGTCTGCGGATGGATCAGCGGATCGCCATAGACCTCGCTGGTGGAGGCCTGGAAGATGCGCGCCTTCAGTCGCTTGGCGAGGCCGAGCATATTGATGGCGCCGTGCACCGAGGTCTTGGTGGTCTGCACGGGGTCGCGCTGGTAGTGGATTGGCGAGGCCGGACAGGCCAGGTTGAAGATCGCGTCGACCTCGATGTAGAGCGGGAAGGTGACGTCGTGCCTGACCGCTTCGAACAGTGGATTGGCGATAAGATGGGCGATGTTGCGCCGGCTGCCGGTGAAATAATTGTCCGCGGACACCACCTCGGCCCCCCGCTTCGAGCAGTCGCTCGCAGATATGCGATCCGATGAAGCCGGCGCCTCCGGTCACGAGGATGCGGCTGTTATTGTAGCTTTCAAACGGCATGATCGGTTCCAGGAGGGATCTCGGGGGGCAGACTCGTCCGGGGAGGGAGGCCGGCAGAGTGGTATCGGCTATGGGCGGAAAAGCTAATAGGCTTGCATTCCGCTTATGACCTTCGAAAGTGAACCTGATCCTGAAGGCCTAGATGAGCGAGGATTTCCGCGAAGGCATGGACGCCTTCCTCAACAAGGGCAAGACGAATTGGAAGGGCAGGTAAGGTATCATAAGCTTTCGGCTTCGTCAGTCGAAAGTCATATACGATGAATTGCCCGCCTGCTTGAACTCGTCAGTATTAGTCCGCACAATGCAGGGATATTTTTTCCGCACTACAACTCAAAAAACATCAGGGGATGAAACTCGTGCGAATTCCAGTGAAGGCCATCGGCGCGGCGACGGCGCTGTTGTTGAGCACGCCGGCCTTTGCCGGCTGGGAACCGGCAAAGCCCGTCGAGATCGTGGTGGCGGCGGGCGCGGGTGGCGCCTCCGACCAGATGGCGCGGATGATGCAGGCCGCAATCCAGAAGAACAATCTGATGAAGCAGCCGATAGTCGTCTCGCTCAAGGGCGGCGCATCGGGCGCGGAAGCGCTGATGTACATGAAGTCCAGCGAGGGCGATCCGACCAAGGTGCTGATCGCCTACTCGCTGATCTACATGCTGCCGCTGTCGGCGAAGATCCCCTTCAACTGGCGCGAGCTGACCCCGGTCTCGGTGATCGCGCTCGACCAATTCGTGCTGTGGGATAACAGCGCAGGTCCCAAGACGGTGAAGGAGTTCGTCGCAGCCGCGAAGGCGGCTAGCTCGCCGTTCAAGATGGGCGGCACCGGCTCCAAGCGCGAGGATCACGTGCTGACCGTCTTCCTCGAGCAGAAGACCGGCGCGAAATTCTCCTATCTGCCTTACAAGTCGGGCGGCGAGGCGGCGACCCAGTTGGTCGGCAACCACACCGAAGCCAACGTCAACAACCCCTCCGAAAATCTCGAAGTCTGGCGCGCGGGCCAGGTGCGTCCGCTCTGCGTGTTCGACAAGGAGCGCATCGCCTACACCACCAAAGTGACCGAGACGCAGTCCTGGGCCGACATCCCGACCTGCAAGGAGGAGGGCGTCGATGTCCAGTACCTGATGCTGCGCGCGATGTTCCTGCCCGGCAAAGTCACGCCGGAGCAGCAGGCGTTCTATGTCGATCTCTTCCACAAGGTGACACAGACCGCCGAGTACAAGGATTATATGGAGAAGCAGGCCCTGAAGCCGATCTTCCTCACCGGCAAGGACATGGTGCAGTTCCTCGAGGAGGACGATGCCATAAACAAGGCGCTGATGACGGAAGCCGGATTCGTCGCGAAGTAGCTGCTTGTCACCTCGCCCCGCTTGCGGGGAGAGGTCGGATTGCATTGAAGACGCGATCCGGGTGAGGGGGGACTCTCCGCGAGTCCAACTCTCACTGGCTCCCCGGAGACTCCCCTCACCCGACCCTGTCCCCGCAAGCGGGGAGAGGGGGAATTGAACGCACTCCGTCCGTGACAGGTAATGTCCCAAACCGATCTTGAAATCGTCGTCGACGATCCGACCGCGCCTGAGGAGGACTCCCCCTCCGTCGTTTCCTCCGGCACGATCGAGATCGTCGTCTGCCTCATGCTGCTGGCCCTCGCGGTCACGCTCGCCTACGATAATTGGCGCACTGGTGCGGCTTGGGATGCGACCGGGCCCGAGCCCGGCTATTTCCCGTTCTATCTCTGCGTCATCCTCGGCGGCGGCAGCCTCTACGGTCTGATCGCGGCACTCCTCGCGCACCGCGCGCCGCGCGAGACCTTTGTCACCCGGGCGCAAGCCCGCCGCGTGATGGCGGTGTTCGTGCCGACGCTGCTGTTCTGCCTATTGACCCAATTCCTCGGCCTCTATGTCGCGAGCTTCCTCCTGATCTCCGGCTTCATGCGCTTCGTCGGCAAGATCGCGCTGTGGAAGTCGCTGCTCACAGCCTTCGTGTTCACGGCGATCATGTTCGTCACCTTCGACATCGCCTTCGACGTCATCATGCCGAAAGGGCCGCTCGAAGCGGCCCTCGGGCGCTAGGGCGGATCGCGATGGAAGCGTTTGGTCTCCTGATTCACGGCTTCGCGGTCCTGCTGACGTGGAAGACGGTCGTGCTGATGCTGGTCGGGCTGGTGCTCGGCATCTTCGTCGGCGTGCTGCCGGGGCTCGGCGGCCCCAACGGCGTTGCGATCCTGTTGCCGCTCACCTTCACGATGGATCCGACCTCGGCGATCGTGATGCTGTCCTGCATCTATTGGGGCGCGCTGTTCGGCGGCGCGATCACCTCGATCCTGTTCAACATCCCCGGCGAAGCCTGGTCGGTCGCGACCACCTTCGACGGCTATCCGATGGCGCAGCAGGGCAGGGCGGCGGAGGCGCTGACCGCGGCGTTCACGTCCTCCTTCATCGGCTCGCTCGTCGCGGTGCTCTTGATCACCTTCCTCGCGCCGATGATCTCGTCCTTTGCGCTGAAATTCGGTCCGCCCGAGTTCTTTGCGGTGTATCTATTGACCTTCTGCTCCTTCGTCGGCCTCGGGCGCGAGGCCAAGCACAAGACCGTCATCTCGATGTCGCTGGGTCTCCTGCTCGCCGGCGTCGGCATGGATACGGTCTCGGGCAATCTGCGCATGACCTTCGGCTCGGCCGAGCTTTTGCGCGGCATCAACTTCCTGGTCGCGGTGATCGGCCTGTTCGGCATCAGCGAGATCCTGCTGACGATGGAGGAGCGGCTGGCGCTGCGCGGGCATGCGGCGAGCATCTCGCTCCGCGTCGTGCTCAGCGTCTGGAAGGACTTGCCCAAATATTGGGTGACGCTGCTGCGCTCGTCCTTCATCGGCTGCTGGCTCGGCATTACCCCCGGCGGCGCGATTGCGGCGTCCTTCATGGGCTACAACCTCGCCAAGCGCTTCGCCAAGAATCCCGAGGGTTTCGGCAAGGGTCGCATCGAGGGCGTGTTCGCGCCTGAGACGGCGGCGCATGCGTCCGGCACCTCGGCGCTGCTGCCGATGCTGGCGCTCGGCATTCCCGGCTCCGGCACCGCGGCCATCCTGCTCGGCGGGTTGATGGTCTGGGGGCTCAATCCCGGCCCGCTGCTGTTCGTCGAGCACAAGGATTTCGTCTGGGGCCTGATCGCCTCGATGTATCTCGGCAACGTCGTCGGTCTCGCGCTGGTGCTGACGACGGTGCCGATCTTCGCCTCGATCCTGCGCGTGCCGTTTGCGGCGGTGGCGCCAATGATCGTGGTGTCCTGCGCGATCGGTGCCTATGCGATCCAGAACGCGATGTTCGACATCTGGCTGATGCTCGGCTTCGGCATCGTCGGCTACGTCTTCAAGAAGATCGGCATTCCCCTGGCGCCGTTCACGCTCGCGCTCGTGCTCGGCAACCGCGCCGAGGATGCATTCCGCCTGTCCATGATCGGCTCTGGCGGGACCCTGAAGGTGTTTTGGTCCAACGGCCTGGTGGGCTCCATCACGACGCTGGCGATCGTGCTGCTGTTCTGGCCTGTCATCGACGGTCTGCTCGCCCGCGTTGGTTGGACGCATCGGACCAGGGCGACATCGCGCGAAGCATAATCTCTTAGAGACGATGTCGTTGTGTCCCGATGCGTCCAACGGCCTGGTGGCTCCATCACGACGCTGGCGATCGTGCTGCTGTTCCGGCCCTTTGATCGACGGCTTGCTCGGCCGCGCTGGTATTGCCCGCCAGTGAAACCCCAAACAAGGCCGCACCGTCTCTGAGTCGGCGGCTGCGCGCATTTGGAATGCCAGACGATCTCGCGTTCCATCCTTAGTGGCAGTGAGGGGACAGTGTTAGCGATCCGCCGACAGGAACGAGGCCATTGATCTCTTGATTGGATGATTGGAGCCGGCCTCCCTAGGCTGGCAGGCGGCCTCGGCTATCTCCCTCCAGCCGCTCCAGGGCCGCATCTCGCATGAACAGTGCGTAAATCCTCCGTTCAGCGGCGGTTGGGCATTAGCATCCTATAAGAGTCATTGCGCGAACTTGCTTCCATTGCCTTAGTTACAGCTCGATCAAAGGGGAGAGAAACAGTGCTTATTCAAGCTGCGCTACTAGCGCTGGGTGCCGTTGGACCAATATCGGCCGCACCTGTCCAGGAAGCTCAAATCCAACAAATCCAATTCCGAGGAAGAGACGGCGGCTGTCCGCCTGGCTACGACTTCAACTTTTCGAACGGCCGCTGTTATCCGAACAATTATCACGCCCCCGGGGTCTACAAGAGGCCGCTGCCCGATGATCCGCCTTACGGCTATTACCGGCCCCACCGGCAAAGGTACCCGTACCCACCAGGGTATTATGACCGCTACTAGGATGTCCGCGCGGGCTCTCTCTGACGATTGTGGAATCTTATGTCTGCTGGCGTCTTCGCGAAGCAATGCAGGTTGCAGCGGAATATGCATAAGAAAGCGAAGAAGCAGTCGGCCCGCGGCGGCAAACAGGATCACGCCCTCGTCGCGGGCGGACAGGACTAAGAGGTGCGGTACGAAGCAAAGAAGACGCGCCGATCGGTCTCTGCCGAACAATGTGAAGAAGGTGGGCGGCAGCCGTAAGAATGTTGAGCGGCGCTTAGGTCGATGAGGGGCCATCTATTAACTTAGAAACGAGCGTCGCCACAGCCAGTTCGAATGCTAAGTCTTGCGTGCCATTGAAAGACAAGACGTGTTGCCACTTGACCCCAGTTCTTCCCCCTTGAACTGGGCTTTCGTTTTGCGTCCGATTCACAAAGTTGAATGCATAAGGAGATGTTCTTGAGGATCAAACGACGTTTGCCGACCAGACGGCGGCAGACCGCTCGGTCCTGGCTCGTTTTCAATCGGGAAACCTCCACGCTGGGGCTGATGTGGTCTACGTCGGGTTTCATGCGCGGCAGCTTCGATCGACAACATCGGTACAACAGTCAAGGGGCTTCGGCGCCAACTTCCGCCTGAGGTGGCGCCATGCGCCTGCTTCACTAAGCGAGCGAATTGCCCATAGCTATGAACGTTTTTTCAACGAAAGCCCCAGGTGACATAGGAAGATGCACGTCGCCAGGATCGTCGCGAACCTCCACGGCTCACAAGCCCATTCCGGCAGCGATAACAGGCGCACCGAGACGTTTGCGGCCAGGAAGAACACAAGGTAGTGGAGTAGGTAGATCGAATAGCTCGCATCGCCCGCTCGAACCAGCCAACGGAACGGTGCGCGGCGCCAAGGCAGTCTGATGTTGACGAATCCGGCAAGTAGGGCAGCAACGGCAGGTGCGGTCCAAAATGGGTATTCGTGGGTGCTGCCTATCCATAACAAGGTGACGCCAATGATGATGAGCGGGATCGGACTAAGAAGGGCAAGCGGCTTTCGGAGGCTGAAGACGATGAGTATGTAAGTAACGAAGACGGGCTCATGAAGCCGTAAAGGATCGTCTGGAGAGTTCCGGACAGCCGAGCCCCAGTAATCGTTCGCCGCGCTCGCGGCTGCCGTACACCTCGCTTGGCACCAGGCCATCATACGACTCGCTAATGCAGGCCAGCGCATATGCGAGAGGCTGGGGCGGGTCTTGGATCACAACCAGGACGGCGATGCCAGCAGCGAGTACGCCGAGAACTGTCGGGTGCTGGTCCAAATGCTGATCGAATATCTCGACGGCATCGACCCCGACCCGGACCTAGAACCCACAGTCGGCGGCTCCTGTGACTACGAATGTGCGCCGCCAGAGTGATGCCGATCCGTCCCTTAGCTCTCTCGATCGCGCCCTGGATCAAGTCCGCGGGGTCATTGGCGCCTGCGACGACGTCGAGCATGAGCACGATGGGCGAGAGCCGGAGGACCGTGAGGACGATCCTGCTGAGAGCGGGATTGCGGACTGGGAGGTTTGCTGGAGCAGGCAGGAATGCAGGACTGGACGCATACGATCATGGGCTAGAGCGAAGCCCCGCCGGTTCACGCTGGCGGGCCTTTCAATTTAGGAGGCTGGCTTCTGCTGATCGCCTTCTGGGGACTGCAGCACCACGCATGAATTGCCGGCCTTGCAATCGGTTGCCGCTGGTGAACGCCGGTTGGCGTGGCTAGCATGACATGCAATCCGTGTGGCAGCGGCTACCGACCAAAGTTGCAGGAGTTTTCGGCCGACAGGTCCGTTGAACCTCGCCGCCCTTTCGATTAGGAGTTAAGAGGGCGGGGAGTTTTTTTATTTTGTTTCGTCCTTGGATAATTCTGGCTGTTTTGGGCTGCATGTCCTTTGCACACGGCGCTGTCGCACAGAACGTTGTGGGCGAAGCTCCATATGACGAGGCATGTCTAAAACTTGCACTAGTTGCAGTTTCAAAGGCGGAACTGTCGCAAAATAAAGAAGCTGTGGCTTGGCTGATCAAATGCGCTGCTCATCCAACTCGGCGGATGTGCCTCGGGGCCGACGCGTTTATCAAGGCTGAGCGGAAGGCGTCGCCCGTGATCTGCGAGGAAAAGTCGCTGCCCGAAAGTGCGGCGAGGTCCGCCCTAGTTGCTTATGAGAATGCGATAGCTCAGCCACCTCCGATAATTATGAGTCAGTCACCTCCTCCCGCAACCGCGAAGATCGCAAAATCTGCGCCAGATCCCGTCAAGCGGAAGAGCGCTTCCAGCCGAGTTGAGCGGCGACGCGGCGGCGGCAGTTAGTGGTGCGATACCGACCGATTCCTTGCATTTACTACCTGTTCATGGGAGGTCCGGCGCTAGCCCGAAGATTCGTTAAGAGGCAGCCGTAGTTCATAACTCCCTTCGGATCGCTGCGTGGCTCCAGTTCTCACGTTGATCCAATGCTTCTGCCGACCGCCACGGCACGGCCGATCGCGATGCTTGGAGACCAGGCCCTCGAGTCCCATGCGGCAAGCTGCCCGAAAGGTCGGGTCCGAACTCCCCGCGCTCGAAAGGGGCCACACTGATCCCCGGCCGGCGCGCCAATAGCTGCTGCACATTTGCTTTGCGCAGCTGGAGGGGCCGCAAATCGTCGCCGGCCATCGAGGATATCGAACGCGTAGAGCTGCACGTCGTGAGCATATAGCCGGCTGTATCATATATAGCGGCTGTGCAGCGCGTTGAAGTCGCTGATGCCGTCCAGCCCAAGGATCACAGCCTCGCCATCGATCACAAAGCGCTTCTGCCGGTTCTTCAGCGCCGCGCCTAAGCAATCAAGGGATACGCCTGGTCCAGTCGGTGCCATTGAGAGAGCAGGCGCACGCACTCGTTGTCCCATAACGAGCATCGGATAGCCATCGCGCTTTAATTCGTGAATCCAGTCCGGCCCTAAGGGCACTTGCTTGGCGGCGGTGGCCAAGCAGAGCTCGTACTCCATCGGATGGCGGAAGATTGGCACTTGCTGTGAATTTTACGGATCCTGGCCAATAGAGCACGTCCTGACCGGAACAGTGCTAAAGCGAATAGAGGACTGGGGTGACATGCTGATAGCCTCGTTCTCGCCTGGCCTTGATGCTTGAGGATCAGGGCAAACCTCCAGCGGCCCCGGCCTCACGACCCCTCTAAATTAGCGGGGCCGGCGCCGTCCAATCGCCATCATCGTCCCTTCGCTGCCGGCGCGCAGGATGGCGCCGCGCTGACCGCAAGCCCTACAGACGAACCGAGGCTCGAGCTGTGATAGCCGGTTCTCGTCCGGCCGTTTGTCGACTTCGGAGGCCGGAAGCTTCACGCTGTGGCCACAACGATAGTCCCGACAGAACGCGATCAAGTCACGCACGCCGGTCGCCCGCAGCTCGCCGAGCGTGATCTTGACCGGCCTTCTGTCAGCCTCAGTGCGTGTGGTAGATCGAACGGGACCTGTCATTCCGCAATCAAAGCGGCATCGTAAGTACCTCGCAAATTATCGTACGTAGCGGCTCGGGATGCGCGCAAGCTACTGCCCATCGTGGATATGGAGAACTAAACGGGCGCCTTCTTCTCGAAGCTCAAGGTGACCGCTAGCGTCACGGCCAATGCTTCCCCCATGTCGTGAAGAGAAGGCGAAAGGGCGTATTGCGCCGTGTTGCGTGGAGCAGCCTACGACCATTCCTTCCCGCTGCCGACCGAGACTGTCTTGAATATCCGGCCAATACGCAGGCCCTCCCAAATCACGACATGGTCGTCGGAGGCTATTTCTCCGCGTCCGTCGCTTAGTGAGGTCGTTCGGCATGTTCGCGGGCTTATCGCACGTGAACGCAAAGAGAACATTTGGGCTGCAGCAAAGCGTGTATCGGCCGCTTCAGCCGTTCGCACAGGAAATTTCCGGCGTTCGGCCCGGTGCCGCTCCCGGTTGCGTCTGGTCGGCCTGCTCAAACCCTCGACCAAGCTGCACTATGCTCACTTCATCTGCTGTGCGCTAATGTCTGTTGATCCCGACGTGTAGCCCCAGATGCCCCAGAGAAGCGCGAGCCGAACAGATCGCGCAGCGTGACTGAATGTGCTACCACGCGATCACACGGAGCTTCTGCTTTCAATGTTCCGGGAATGCGGAACTCAAGTGATGGGCGAAGACCTGAGAGTTCTTATCGCGATCACTGTCACGCCATCGTAGCCCTGGGCGAGTCCTTTGCAGTCCGATATCTGACCTCTTTCTAGCCCCAAACGCGGGCGTTGCTATCGCCTTCTGCGATTCGTGCTCTGGGATTGTGGTTGTGTGGCCGAGCCAGCTTCAGCGCCTGATGACGCCAACGTATCAATTCGCGAGCTCACGGCGCCAAGCTGATCAGAGAGGAGTTTGTGCTCCCCTTGGTTCATCGCGACCGCGCGTTGCAGCTGGCTCACTTGCTCGCCCAACTTCTGTTGGTCCGTCTGGATCTCGGTAATGGCCTGCTTAACACCGGCTATGGCTTGCTGAGTTTCGTTGATCGCGCTCTCTTGGCGCGGGGCTGCTGCGGCCTGCACTGAATCAATCTTCTGATTCAACCAGAATGTGCCGCCTGCAGCTAAGATGGCGACCAAGGCCAAAGCAAGCCAAGAAAGGAGTGGACGGCTTACGGACGGAGATGGCAAAGACGGGTCCATGCTGAGAGAGATCCTTGTACCGGGGAGCGGCGAATTAACGCCCGAGTTCTAACATGGTTGCAGCGGTAGTTCCTGTGCGCGGTATGTGAAAGGGGACCACAGAAACGATGCAACAGTTCTCACTCGTGGCTGCCAAACTTCACTAAGTGATCAACGGAAATCTCCCATCCACGCTTTCAAGCTTACGGTAGATGAATTAAGCTTGCTTCGATTTTACATCGAAGGCTGCACATGCGAAACTGCGCTTCGAGAAGCGCTCATCGCAATGGCCAGGCGCGTCATACGATACGGGCTTCTTTCAGTCTTGCGATTTCGTCGGCGTCGAAGCCGAACTCCCTCAGCACCTCGTCAGTCTGCTCGCCGAATTCCGGCGGCCGCGCCACCATCCTGCTCGGCGTGCGCGACAGCGTCACGGGCTGGCCGACCAGGCGGATGTGGCGGTCCTCGTTGTTCGGCACGTCCTGCGCGATGCCGAGATGCTTGACCTGCGGGTCCTCGAACATTTGGTCGATGGCATAGATCGGCCCGCAGGGCACGCCGGTCTCGTTGAGCTCACGGACCCAGGTCTCGGTCGACTTCGTGACGGTCCGCTTCTCGATCTCGGCGTTGAGCGCGTCGCGGTTCTTGGAGCGGGCAGGGGCCGTCGCGTAGTCCGGATGGGCAAAGAGCTCCGGCGCGCCGATCGCCTGGGCGCAGCGCTCCCAGATCCGCCCGCCCGTGGTGGCGATGTTGATGTATCCGTCCGACGTCTTGAACACGCCAGTCGGGATGCTGGTCGGGTGGTTGTTGCCGGCCTGCTTGGCTACCTCTTTCTCCATCAGCCAGCGCGCGGCCTGGAAGTCGAGCATGAAGATCTGGGCCTGAAGCAGCGAGGTCTGCACCCATTGGCCCTTGCCCGAGACCTCGCGCTCGAGCAGCGCGGTGAGGATGCCCATGGCGCAGAACAGGCCCGCCGTGAGGTCGGCGACGGGAATGCCGACCCGCATCGGTCCTCCGCCCGGCGCGCCGGTGATCGACATCAGCCCGCCCATGCCCTGCGCGATCTGATCGAAGCCCGGCCGCTTGTGATAGGGGCCGTCCTGGCCGAACCCGGAAATGCTGCCATAGACGATGCGCGGGTTGATCGCGGCGAGGCTCTCATAGTCGATGCCGAGCTTCTTCTTCACGTCGGGGCGGAAATTCTCGACCAGGACGTCGGCTCTGGCGGCAAGGCGCTTGAACACGGCGAGCCCGCGCTCGTCTTTCAGGTTCAGCGTCATCGCCCGTTTGTTACGGTGCAAATTCTGGAAGTCGGAACCCCGCCTGGGTCCGCCCGGCTGCTCGCCACCGGCATCCTCAGTCAGCGCGTCGATCTTGATGACATTGGCGCCCCAATCCGCGAGCTGCCGCACGCAGGTCGGCCCGGAGCGGACCCGGGTCAGATCGAGCACGGTGAAGCGCGACAGGGCTTCCGAGGCATGCGGAAAGGGCATCGTGAAAGGGCTCCGGGACAGATTGCGGCGTCTACCATAGTGCCGAAAGGCCATGCGGCAAGCCTGGGCTGGAGCGGATGCCGCCTGTCGAAATGCAATGGCTGGCGCGGTTTGCTGCGCTGCGTGAAGGGATCAGCGCGACAGGCGCTTCAGTTCCGCGCGCGCCTGCTCGGCCAGCGGGGTGTCGCCGTGGCGCGCAATGAAGAGTTCGAACGCCTCCCGCGTTCCTTTCCGGCGGGCGACTTCGTATTCCTCGGCCACCGCAACGGCAGGATCGCGAGCCATTGGCGTGGAGGGCGAGCGGCCGGCCTTGCTGCCGTCTTCCGCGTTGGCCTTTTCTACCATGACGAGCAGCCCTCCGAAGGGCGCATGATCGAACGTGGCGAGCGCTGCCAGGGCGCCGAACAGTCCGGCCGCGAATGAGCGTTTTGTCATGAAACCCTGCAAATCATGGGCGCCGCATGGAACTGAGGTTCCTGCTTGTGCCCGTATGAGTACGGGATTTAATGGCTAACAGCGCATTATAAAAGAAGTCCGGGTGCCCTTGCCCAATTAAACCAAACGTTCAACTGTCTCGCTGAATCATGTGTTAACGCCTCGAATCGGAGGCTTGCTGCTTCGGAGATCGCTTTGGCAACCGCAGTCACGGTCACCAAGACCAACAACGCCGACGTCGACGGCATGCTGTCGGGCTACAGATGGTCGGGGGCGATCTCTTACAGCTTCCCAGATTCGCCCAGCGACTACGCCAATCCGTATACTGGCGGCAGCAGCGAGCCGACCGCGTCGGGCTTCGCCCCGGCGCCGACCCAGATGCAGGCGGCGATCAACTACGCCATCGGATTGATCAACGGCTACACCAACGCCAACGTCCAGTATGCAGGCACGAATGGCGCCGACATCATGATCGCGCAGTCGCCGTCGGCCAACCCGACCTCCTACGCCTACTATCCCGGCAATTATGCGCCCGGCGGCGACGTCTGGTTCGGGACTCAATACAATTATTCTCTGGCCAAGCTCGGGAATTATTACTTCGCGACTGCGCTGCACGAGCTTGGCCATGCCTTTGGCCTCAAACACAGCCAGGAAGCGGGCGGCCCCGCCAATGTCGCCGTGCCCAGCGTGCACGACGACAGCGAATACACCGTCATGAGCTATCGCAGCTACGTCGGCGCTTCGACCACGTCCGGATACACCAATGAGGCGTACGGATTTCCGCAGACCTATATGGCCAATGACATCCTCGCGCTGCAGACGATGTACGGCGCGAACTTCACGACCCAGAGCAGCAACACGACCTACACCTGGAATCCCACCACGGGGCAGGAGTTCATCAATGGCGTCGGGCAGCCCGCGCCGGGCGGCGGCGCCGGCGGCTCCGCCAACCGAATCTACGAGACGGTGTGGGACGGCGGCGGCGTCGATACCTACGACCTGTCGAACTACACGACGAACTTGAGCATCAACCTCAATCCCGGTGCATCGTCGGTGTTCTCCTCCGTGCAACTGGCCAATCTCGGCAACGGCCATTACGCATCGGGCAACGTCTACAACGCCTATCTCTATAACGGCGACGCACGCTCCTATATCGACAACGCCATCGGCGGGTCCGGCAACGACACGATCGCGGGCAACGCCATCGCCAACGCGCTGAACGGCGGTAGCGGCAACGACACGATCATCGGCGGTGCGGGCAACGACGCAATCAATGGCAGCTCGGGGACCGACACCGCGGTGTATTCGGGCAGCCGGGCCAGCTACGCGGTTTCGTACAACGCGACGACACAGACCTTCACCGTGGCCGACCTGCGCAGCGGCTCACCCGACGGCACCGACACCGCGACCGGAGTCGAGTTTCTTCAGTTCTCGGACGGCACGATCGCAAGCGCCAGCGTGATCAACGTTACAATCGAGGCGGTCGGGTCGACTAGTCTGGTGCAGACGGGAGACAATTTCTATCTTGCCGCCATCAGCACGGTCAGCGGGCCTGTCCTGAAGATCTCCGGCTCGCCGGTCAGCGCCAACGTGTATGGCACCTGGGCGCCCATTGCAGCCGAGCAGACTGCCAGCGGATACGATGTGGCCTGGAAGGACTCGGCGACGGGTCACTACACGGTCTGGAGCACGGACGGCAACGGCAACTATACGGGCAATATTGTTCCCGAGGTGACGGGGACGAATGCGTCGTTTGAGTCGCTCGAGACCACCTTCCACCAAGACCTCAATGGCGATGGCAGCATCGGTGTTCCCAGCGCCACTATTGAGGCGCAGGGTTCCACCAAGCTGGTACAGACGGGAGACAACTTCTATCTTGCCGCCATCAGCACCGGTAGCGGGCCTGTCCTGAAGATTTCCGACTCGCCGGTTAGCGCCAGTGTGTATGGCACCTGGACGCCCATTGCAGCCGAGCAGACCGCCAGCGGATACGATGTGGCCTGGAAGGACTCGGCGACGGGTCACTACACGGTCTGGAGCACGGACAGCAACGGCAACTATACCGGCAATATTGTTCCCGAGGTGACGGGGACGAATGCGTCCTTTGAGTCGCTCGAGACCACCTTCCACCAAGACCTCAATGGCGATGGCAGCATCGGTGTTCCCAGCGTCACTATTGAGGCGCAGGGTTCCACCAAGATGGTGCAGACGGGAGACAACTTCTATCTTGCCGCCATCAGCACCGGTAGCGGGCCTGTCCTGAAGATTTCCGACTCGCCGGTTAGCGCCAATGTGTATGGCACCTGGACGCCCATTGCAGCCGAGCAGACCGCCAGCGGATACGATGTGGCCTGGAAGGACTCGGCGACGGGTCACTACACGGTCTGGAGCACGGACAGCAACGGCAACTATACGGGCAATATTGTTCCCGAGGTGACGGGGACGAATACGTCCTTTGAGTCGCTCGAGACCACCTTCCATCACGACCTCAACGGCGACGGCGCGCTTGGAATTCCTTCGGGAGCCGCTACGGCCGACGCGTCATCTGCAACGAAGTTTCACCTGCGACATGAGGAGGGTTTTGTTTTCCAACCTGAGATCCAGCACATTGGTCAGATCGAGGCTAGTGGTCCAATCAACATCGGATCCGCGGATTTTTCAAGCGATCTTCGGAACACTGGAGTTCAGTTCGAGGCGCAAACGTCCTTCTATAATCATGGATTCTTGGAAAGCCACCCGAGTGATCCGGCCTTCTCTCATCTTGATTATTCAGGCCTGTCTCATGTTACCGACGTTCTAATGCGAAGCTTCCTCATCCACTAGGCTGACGAGTGCACACGCGACCAACCCTGCGACCCTCACCCGCGCTTCGCTTGGAGAGAGCCCGCGCCATGACCCAAACACTGAGATGATGTTGGAAAGCCAAGCCATCAAGAGAAGCGGTGCATCCAATCAAGTCAGCTCGAGCGTGTGCTTGAAATAGGCGATCGTCTCCTTGAGCCCGTCCTCGAGCGCAACCTTCGGCTCCCAATTGAGCACGGCCTTCGCCTTGGTGAGGTCGGGCTGGCGCTGGCGGGGGTCGTCCTGCGGCAGCGGCTTGAACACCAGCTTGGAACGCGAGCCCGTGAGCTTGATGACCTTCTCGGCGAGCTCGCGGATCGTGAATTCGGAATTGTTGCCGAGATTGATCGGGCCGGTGACGTCTTCCGGTGTCACCATCAGCCGCGTAATGGCCTCGACAAGGTCGTCGACATAGCAGAAGGAGCGGGTCTGCCCACCGTCGCCGAACACCGTGATCGGCTCGCCCTGGAGCGCCTGGACGATGAAGGACGACACCACACGTCCGTCATTGGGCTGCATGCGCGGGCCGTAGGTATTGAAGATGCGTGCGACCTTGATCGGTAGGCCGTGCTGGCGCCAATAGTCGAAGAACAGCGTCTCGGCGCAGCGCTTACCCTCATCGTAGCAGGAGCGGATGCCGATCGGATTGACGTTGCCCCAATAGTCCTCGCTCTGGGGATGAATCAGCGGATCGCCATAGACCTCGCTGGTGGAGGCCTGGAAGATGCGCGCCTTCAGCCGCTTGGCGAGGCCGAGCATGTTGATGGCGCCGTGCACCGAGGTCTTGGTGGTCTGCACGGGGTCGCGCTGGTAGTGGATCGGCGAGGCCGGACAGGCGAGGTTGAAGATCGCGTCGACCTCGATGTAGAGCGGGAAGGTGACGTCGTGCCTGACCGCCTCGAACAGCGGATTGGCGATAAGATGGGCGATGTTGCGCCGGCTGCCGGTGAAATAATTGTCCGCGGACACCACCTCGGCCCCCACTTCGAGCAGTCGCTCGCAGATATGCGATCCGATGAAGCCGGCGCCTCCGGTCACGAGGATGCGGCTGTTCTTGTAGCTTTCAAACGGCATGATCGGTTCCAGGAAGTGTCGGGGCGGAGTGGCCACTGAGTGGTACCGCCAACGGCCGGGCTCGCCAATAGCCAAATGGCTTGAGAGAGAGGTTGGGGTATTTGAAGCAGGACGGCCCTGGAGCCGTGGCTAGAACTCCCGCCGCTTGAGCCAGGCCCGCGCACCCCAATGGGCAAAACACCAGGCCGACCTGATCAGCGACAGGTGTTCGACATTGCGGTAGATCTGCCAGACCCATTTGGCCGAGCGGACCGGGCGGCTGGAGACCGACGAACCCCTGACGCGGTAGCGCGCAAGGTCCTCGTTGAGGCCGTATGCGGTGTGGCCGCGCTTGAGGATCGAGAGCCACAGGCAGAAATCGTCATAGCCCTCGTTCTTCATCGCGACGGGACCGGCGATCTCGCGGTCGACCATCGCGGTCACCGTTGCGATTGCGGTGTTCTCCAGGAGCTGGCCATAGGTGAGCGAGGCCGGCACGTCGATGAGCCGTCCGGTGACCGTGTTGGTTTCGTTGATGCGGCGGAAGGCGGTATAGCTGAGGGCGGCCCGCTTCGCCTTCGCGAAGGCGAGCTGCCGCTCGAGCTTTTCGGGCAGCCATAGATCGTCGCTGTCGAGGAAGGCGAGATAGCGGCCCTGAGCGGCGCCGATCGATGCCTGGCGCGCGAGCGCCGGGCCGCCATTTTTGGCCTGCCGGATCAGCTTGACGCGGGCATCGCGCGCGCCGATCGCCGCGATGATGCCCGGCGTGTTGTCGGTCGAGCAGTCGTCCGCGATCAAGAGCTCCCAATCGGCGAATGTCTGGGTCTGCACCGAGCGGATCGTCTCCTCGATCAGGCCTTCGACGTTCCAGGACGGTGTGATGATCGAGACGAGCGGCATGATGGGTCCGTTCAATTCACACAGGCCCGTTCGGCCATTGCGGCGTGCAAGGAGGCCGCAAACGTATCGAGCAGTTTGGGATCGCTGATATAGAGCTCGCCCGGATGAGACCGGCGCCAGGCGGACTCGAAATAGGGCGCACCCTTGGCGGGATCGAATGGCCCGGTAGAGAGCGCTTCGCGCAGCCGCGCGGGCACGTCGGCCAGTCGATCGACCGCATACACCAGAGGGCAGGAGCGGTAGAAGGCATCGCCCATCACCACGACCGGCTTGCCGAGCAGCAGCGCCTCGGCACCCGACTTGCTGTTGACGGAGACAACGGCGTCGGCGCGATTGAGCACGGCGTAATTGTTAGTCTGCGGCGTCAGCAGCACGAAATTGTCGAACCGGCGCGCGAGCTCGAGCAGGCGGGCGGCCGAGATGGCGCCGATCTGGGCGGGATGTTCCTTCACCACGAGCACGTGCGAATCCGGGATGGTGCGCAGCAGGAAGTCGACGGTCGCGACCTGGTCGAGATAGTCCGGCGAGCGCAGCGTCAGCGCCATGTCGGCCGGAACATGGAAAGGATAGTAGACGAAGGGTCTTTCGGGTAGCGGCTGGTAGAGCTTGCGCAGCCGACTCGCGTTGAGCGCCATCGCGGCGTGCACGCGGGCATGACGCAGATTGTGTCCGAATTCCTGGTGCTTGCCGAGCGCGAACTGGTCCCAGAGCTTCTCGGCGAGACGATGGGCATTGCGCAAATTGATGACCTTCTTGAACGCCGCCGAATAGTGGTGCTGATCCTTCTTGGGGATGACGATCGCGCGCTGCGTCAACGTTTCGTCCAGATAGGCGCGCACCTCGGCGGACACGGCATCCGCAGGTTTTGCCATGACGTCCGGGGCGGCAAAGCTGTCCGGCGTGAAATACATCCGGCCGCGAAAGAACGAAGGCTCGATGAACCAGTTGCGGATAGCCCGGCGCCTGGCGGCGTAGAAGCTAGCGATGACAGACAGGAAGCCGCCGAGCTCCTGGACCAGTTCGGCGCGTCGCTCGTGCGCCTCCAGCCGGTCGAGCACCGCCTCCATGGCGTTGGCATAGATCATGAAACGCCGGCGCAGCGCCGCCGTATCGCTGATGCCGAAGGTGAAACGCTCATGGCTGAACAGGAAATTGGTTCCGTCGAGTCCGTAAGAGGCAACGCGCGCGTCGAACGCCTTGCGATCGTCGGGCGAGGGGGCGGCCTTGAACCCCTCGCGATACATGTTCGTCACCGGCACGCCCTCGGCGGCCGACATTTCTGCGCTGCGATCGTCGAAGGCGAGCAGTTCGACCTCGCAGCCGGCCGCACGCAATCGCTGCGCGACCGGAATCCAGAACCGGGTCTGGTATTCGGCAAGGGTAGTGATCAAAATCGTTTTTTCAGAACACATGCTAGGGTGAGGCGGGGTTGTATGTTTGCGGCCTTCGCATATAGAAGGGCGCGCGACAGTCAAGCGTGGATAAATCCTTTTTTGCTCCGAATTGTCGTAGTAGGCTGCCCGTCGAGGCCTAATGCCTGGAAACGCCATGGCTGTTGCGCCGGCCATTCGGGAAAGTTGGCCGCATGAAACGGGTCATTTTTCGAGTTGACGCTTCGGTCCAGATGGGGATGGGGCACCTCACGCGTTGTCTGACTCTGGCCAACATCCTCGCCGAAGGCGGAACCGCATCGTGCTTTCTTGTGCGTAGCCATGTCGCTGCGTTGGCTGCACTGGTCCAGGGCAACGGCCATGCCGTGCGGCTCTTACCGGATCCACAGTGGGCGGATCCGGAGGCGGCCAATTCGGACCGCAGCTATGCGCACTGGTTGCCTACGACGTGGCAACAGGATGCGCAGCAGACGTATCAGGCGGTTGAGGAGATTGGACCAGTCGACTGGCTTGTCGTCGATCACTATTCGCTTGATGCCCATTGGGAGAATGCCTGTCGACGAGACGGTTTGCGAATCCTCGCGATTGACGATCTCGCCAATCGTCCGCACGATTGCGAGATCCTCCTCGATCAGAACCTCGTTCAACGGATGGAGACGCGCTATCGTGACCATGTATCGGCTTCTTGCGTGCAATTGCTCGGGCCGAGATACGCGTTGCTTCGTCCTGAATTTGTCGAGCAGCGTCGCTTATTGACGAGCCGCAGCGGTGAGATCGGCCGGATCCTCGTTTGCTTCGGTGGCTCTGATCCGACCAACGGCACGGCTAAGGCGCTGCAGGCTATCGCGAGTCTCGGGGTCTCAGAAATTGCGGTGGACGTTGTCATCGGTCAGAGCAGCCCGCATGCAGAGTCGATCGTGCAACTTTGCGGCGAGTTGCCGCATGCGCAGGTGCATCGGGGGGCAAACAACATGGCCGAGCTGATGCGGCGCGCCGATCTGTCGATCGGAGCTGGTGGTGGGATGACTTGGGAGCGCTGCTGTCTGGGCTTGCCCGCTGTCGTGGTCGACATTGCGGCAAATCAGGTTGGTGCCTTGACGGCGCTGGCCGACGCGGGGGCGGCGCTGTATCTGGGATCGGGCGCGTCTGTCACAGCCGAGACGCTTGCCGACGCCATCCGCTCGCTGCAGGCCGATTCGGCCCGCGTAAAGGTATTGGGAGAGGCCGCCTTTGCGCTTGTGGATGGCGAGGGTAGCGCCCGCGTGCGTGTCGAACTCGGTTCCCGATTCTAGCAGGCAAGCCGAACCAGTTCCCAAGGCCGTGAGATTCCCTTGATCTTACAATGGGAAGCGGCGTCCGCACTCGCCTCCCTTTTTGTTGACTAGCGCGGGGCTTGTGCCTATGTGGATCGCGGTTGGGCGGGCTTGCGATCATGAACCATTTCCAAATTAGACCGGCCACGAAGGACGACGCTCGACGGTTGTTCGAATGGCGCAATGACGACTCGACCCGCAGAATGTCCAAGTACAAGGGCGGCGTGGGTTGGGACGAGCATGTGGGCTGGCTTGATCGACGGCTCAAGATGGACCAGCCCAACCTTTTCATCTTCGAGTTAAACCAGGAGCCGGTTGCGACCTTCAGGATAGATGGTGAAGACGTGTCTTATACGGTTGCGCCTGAGCATCGTAATCGTGGAGTTGCAAAGATGATGCTGAACGAAGTCAGGTCGCGTTTTGGTTGCCTTCGCGCCCACGTCTATGCCGACAACGAGCCATCTATCAGGGTCGCGCGGAGTGCTGGGCTCGATGTTGTGATAATGGATCCCTGATCCGACGAAATGATAAGGGTGCGGTCGCTCCTGTGGCGCCGCTGTCTTCGAAAGTGTCAGGAGCATGTTATGACAGACCCTATCTCCATTGCCGGTCATTCGATCGGCCGATCGCATAGGCCATTCATCATTGCCGAAATGTCGGGCAACCACAATCAGTCGCTCGACCGCGCTCTGGCGATCGTGGATGCGGCCGCGAAATCGGGCGCGCACGCACTCAAACTACAGACCTACACCGCTGATACGATGACCCTTGACCTGAACGAGGATGAATTCTTCATCGACGATCCCAACAGCTTGTGGCGAGGCGCGTCACTACACAAACTCTACCAGGATGCCTATACCCCATGGCAGTGGCATGCTCCGATCTTCGAACGCGCCCGGTCATTGGGCATGATTCCATTCTCGACGCCGTTCGATGCTACGGCGATCGATTTTCTCGAGAGTCTTGGCGTTGCCTGCTACAAAATCGCATCGTTCGAGAACACTGATCTACCGCTCATTCGCAAGGTCGCGGCTACCGGCAAGCCCATGATCATTTCGACAGGCATGGCCACCGTGGCCGAACTAGATGAGACGGTACGGGCGGCGAGAGGTGCGGGCTGCAGACAACTTGTGCTCCTAAAGTGCACGAGCACCTATCCCGCAACGTCCTCCGACACCAATCTGCTGACGATCCCCCATATGCGGACGCTGTTCGGTTGCGAGGTGGGCCTTTCGGACCACACCTTCGGGATTGGTGCGTCAGTTGCAAGCGTGGCGCTGGGTGCGACCGTGATCGAGAAGCATTTTACGCTTGCGCGCGCGGACGGCGGTGTCGACTCCACGTTTTCAATGGAACCCGAGGAGATGGCGGCTCTGGTGGTGGAGACCGAGCGCGCTTGGCTCGCGCTTGGAGAGGTGCATTATGGCGTCACGGACAAGGAACGCAAATCGCTTGTGTTCCGTCGCTCGCTCTATGTGGCCGAGGATCTCGCTCCAGGTGATGTGCTAACCGAAAAGAGTCTGCGAATTATCCGGCCCGGTCTCGGCCTGCCACCAAAATATTTCGAGACTTTGCTTGGCAAGCGCGTCGGACGGGCGGTCCGCCGCGGGACGCCGATGAGTTGGGACCTGCTCTCGTCCGCGGACACTCCCTTTCAGACGCCGCAGGGGATGTCGAGGAGCGATCGTGGCTGAACAGCCCCAAGTCTGTCTGATCGTCGACAACCCGCTTCGCGACCTCGATGGGCTAGTGCTACTCGCTCGGCAATTGTCAGCGCGTGGCGCGCTTACCACGCTCGTGCCCATGTACGAGCAGGGGTTCGATGTCCCAGCCTTGCGGCCTGATCTCGTGCTGCTGAACTACACCCGTCCCAACAACGTCGACCTGATCAAATCCTACAAGCGCGCGGGGATTCTCGTTGGCATTCTTGATACGGAGGGAATTGGCGGCAAGAATGCGGATCAGTTCGCAAACATGGTTAAGAGTGCGGGCCGCCCCGACCTTGTTGATCTCTATTGTGTCTGGGGACAGGCGCAGTACGCGGCGTTCCTGCGGCAGGGCACCGTCGCGGCCGATCTCCTGCACGCCACCGGCTGTCCACGCTATGATTTCTGCGCACCGCCCTGGCGAGCGGCGTTGGCGAGCCCGTCCGTCGGTTCGGGCTACGTCCTCATCAACACGAATTTCCCGACTGTGAACCCGCGGTTTTCCGGCAGCTCGTCTGCCGAGGAGGACTCGATGGTGCAGGCCGGCTTCGCGCGCGGCTTCGCTCGTCAGTTCATCGCTGATGGCAGCCGAGCCTACCGCAGCACATTGGACATGGCCATCAAGCTGGCAGAGCACTTTTCTAAAGTGGAGTTCGTGCTGCGGCCGCATCCGTTCGAGAACATCAACTCGTATGATGCGTTCGCCGCCTTGCCGAATGCAAAAGTGATCCAGAGCGGAACGTCCCTCGAGTGGATCAGCGGCGCGCGTCTGCTTGTCCATCAGAACTGTTCCACCGCGATCGAAGCGACTATGCTGAACGTGGAGCCGTTAAGCATGGAGTGGTTCAACACGCCCTCCCTGCGACTTGATGCAGCGACGCGGGTCAGTCGCGGAGCGCAGGGAGAGGCTGAAATGCTCGAGCTGGTCCGGCAGGGCCTCGAAAATCGCATGCCGCCGCTGCCCTCTCAGACGGAGGCATTTCGCCGCAAAATCATCAGCGACCTCTATACCGCCGTGGATGGCGCGAGCTCCGCCCGCGTTTCCGAGGCAGTTCTCGCAACCATCGCTGCCGGCGGGGGCTGCAAGCAGCCGGTGCATTTGTTGCCGCCGCCGTCTTTGCGCGGTGTCGTGGCCGGCGCGCTTCGCCGAACGCTAGGATATAAGGCAAGTTCGGTCCTGCGCCGGAGCTACAGCTCCGCGGAGAGCGAACGTCGGCGGGCCGGGAAGGCATTCGACGCCGAGACCGTGAACGCGATATTGCAGCGTCTTAATGCGGCGTCGTTTGATAGCCGGCGATTTGCAGCCCGGCCTGCCGCGAATGGCCGAACGAGAAGGTTGAGCAGCGGAGCAAGCCTGCAGCTCGTAGAGGTGAGCTGAGCGTGCTGCGCCGGTTTCTGCATAATACTGCAATCTCTGCGGTCGCCTACGGGGCCGCGGGCGTGCTGGGACTCCTTTCGGTTGGACTTGTTGCAAAATCCTATGGGATTGCCGTTTTGGGTCTGCTCGTCTTGGTGCGAGCGTTTCTGCCAAGCGGATTTCTCGCCCTGATCGATCTCGGTGTGTCGGAACTTGCCACGCAGGTCGTCGCTCGCGGGCGGCTCGGAGATTGGAGGCTGGCGAGCGAAAAGGTATCGCTTCTCACCGTGATTGCCACTGCCACGGGGATCATCTCGAGCATGGCGCTATGGCTTGCGTCCACCTGGCTCGCTGTCGCCCTAAAGGTGCAGCACGAGCAGGTTCTCGGGTTCGTTTCGATGCTGCACGTTACGGCGCTCGTGCTGCCAATCTGTTTCATTGGACTGGTCGTGGAAGGAGTTCTCAAGGGCTTTGAGCAGTACGCTTGGTTGCGTCTCACTGAAGTCGGGAGCAGCTTGTTTTATATCGGTTCGATCTACCTTGCCGCTTTGGAGCAAGCTCCGTTCGAATGGCTTGCGTATGCCTATCTCGGAACGACGGTGACGAAGTATCTGGTGTTGGGCATCGTTGTCAAAAGTACAGTCCATGGCTCTTTATTGAGATTCACGTTGTGGACAGAGGCAAGCCGTAAAGATCTTCTTCATCGATGCCTGCAGATGTTCAACAATAGGATCGCAGGAACGTTGCAGCATACTCTTCCGCCTCTCGCGATTGGGTTTCTGTTTAGCCCCATCGAAGTAGGGACCTACGATTTGATCACGAGGTTGCCGCGCTTTTTGAAGGCGACGATGGGGCCACTCTATTCGGCGATACTTCCCCTCTCGGCTCGTATTGAAGAGACCACCGATACCCGCCGCTTGCAGATCTTAGGGCGGAACGGCCTCGTCTTGCCAGCAGCCTTTGTGCTGCCGGTCTTGATGGTGCTTGCTTTGTTCTCGCGCCAGGTTTTGACAGTGTGGGTAGGCCCCCAACACTCTCAAGAATGGCCTTGGGTTGCCATGTCGATGCTGGTCCCGGCGATAACGATACAGCTTGGTGCGGGCCAGACGGCATTGATGGTTAGGTCGGAATTTCTCACCTTCAGTACAAAACTTCTATATTTGCAGGTCTTGACCCAATACGCAATCACCCTGTTAGCGCTTGCTTGGTTTCGTGAGCATGCATTCATTCTGGGGTGGGCTATCTCGCACGTCGTGTTTGCACCGGTCCTCGCACACAACATGCTCGCTCAGATGAGTTTGCCGAACTCATTGTTCTGGGGGCAGCTTTGGCGCCACTTGGTGGTCGGGATCATCCTTTCCGGAATAGTAGGCCTATGCAAGTTCGTCCTGCCTCTCGACAGCTTGAGTGAGCTTATCATCCTGGGCGGCCTTCTCTGCCTTATTGCGTTAGCCTTGAGCGGTGCGATCGTTCTGACGGGCGCCGAGCGGGTGATGTTTGGACGTCTTGGGCGCGCGCTGGTGCGTCGCGAATAGGCTCTGCTTCGATGGGAAGATCGACCAAACTTTCTCGCGAAACTAGACTTCCGGTCATTGCGCGACAATGCAAGGTTGATAGTTGAACTCTGAGAGCGTAAAGACGCCCAGATTGGGCCAAATCTTACGTTTGGTGCTGTGGCGCGCCGGCCCTAGTCCCGCTGACTGCAACGAGTATCTCAGGACATGTCGAGCGATCTGAAAATTTCCGAGGCCCTTGAGCGCGGTTACCCGCCTGCAGTCTTGTATCTTCGCAATGATGATGTTGTGGTCACCGAAGTCTGTGCCTTCAACTACTTCTCGATCTTCCTTAAGGAACAGCAGGACGCCGAGGCTCACATCTGGTTTTTCGATGCGGAGGGAAGGTGCGTCAACTACCTTCAGAAGGATCTGGGATTCAACGGTCAACTGCAGTTGAGGACTTCGGACCTATGTCCCGACGTCTCGGGGACCGTCGCCATGACATTGCTGCCGAAGCAAGGCGCGAGCGTTCGTCCGGGGAAGAAGGTGACGACTGGCTACTACACCCAGTACTACTCACGGTGCGGCGCTATCACCTTGTCCCACGAGCGCGAGGCAGTTGCCGCCAAGCCATTCCCTACACCCGCCTGGATGCAGACTTACCTGACGAGGTTCGTCGAGGTATCGGGCGTCATATTGGTCAATGCCTGTCTTGCGCCGGACGGGGAGGCTTTTGGAACCGCGAGACTGCGTGCGTTGGATGGCACGGTATTGGGCGAGAGAAGCCTTCCAAGTATACCGTCGATGGGAGCGCGGCGCATTAGCACGATGGACCTGTTCCCCGATGCCACGCGTCTTATAGGCTCGGCAGAAACTTTTGCGCTGGAATTCAGCGGAGGTAATATGGCGAGTCCCTTTAGCTTCTATCAGTTCGCCAACGGCAAGTTCAGTTTGCATCACTTCTGAAGGGGACACACGTGAGTCGATTTCCAGCCACGCCTTGGAAGCCCCACGAGCCGAGGTTCATGCTTCCCACCTTTGAGGGGCTTGAGTGCAGACTGGCGTTTTCAATCCCCATCTGGCACAAGGCGATCGATGCCAAATATTTGCGCAGCCTCGTGGCCGGCAGTTTGAAAAAGAATCTGTGGGAGACAGTCAAGGACCTTGGTCCCGAATTCGCAAGTCTCCTGAGATCTGGGTTCAGTAGCAATTTGCGTTTCAAACTTCATGTGCTGTCGCGCGATGGAGAATACTTGGCCAGTCGAGAAATTCCTTCGACGCACAAACCGGGGGCCTCTTTTGAGATCGATCTGACCAAGTTGATCGCAGAGTTGGGGCTGGTGCCGCAAGACTATCTGATCGTCGCTGTCATGTCGCACGGTCGCATGGACGCCTATCGCTCCTCGCCCGGCAGCTTTTCCATGACCTATGTCGATCAGGACAACGTCGCCATCTATCGTACCGGCGCCTTTGCTCGCCCCCTAAACGAGGGACGACTGAAGTCTCACGTAGGGTTTACAGGTATCAACCCGAAAATCCTCGCAACAAAGGACTTTGTCAGCAGCTTGATGTTGCTCAATCATTCATCAGATCCAGACTACGCGCACGCGGTGCGACCCTCGTCGGTATTGATCCGCGAGGACGGAGAACAATTGAAAGGCGACTTCGGTGAAATTCCGCCGCTGGGAGCGCGTGAGATGTCCGTTGTCGACCTTTTCGGAGCCGATGTTTTTGATTTCCTGAAGCCCTTCGGCGGACGAGGAACTACCGTCACGACGTGTGTGGGCGTGACGCTGGCAAGCCTTCATTTGCAGCGCTCCAACGACAATCGTCGAACCATACTGGGAATTGAGCACTCGAGGCCGGCTCACATGAATCTGATGGGAATCATGCAGCACTAGACGGTGCACCAGATACGGCGGGAGTTCTGGACAATACCATTGCAAACTGGATGGGCTGGAAACTCCTGGCAGATTGCGCGATCCAGCGAATGATTTATGGCGCGAGGGTTATCTCATTGTGGGACTCGGAACTGTGGACGCTGTTGAGCGCGCTCGCTGTGTGTCTTGTGCTGCTGGCGATGGTGCGGATTGCAATCAACAAGCTCGGCCTGTTCATGCTCTCTTTTTTTGTTTTTTTCTCGCTTGCTTGGAGATTGCTGTCCGTCCTCTACATCGATTTAGCCGGCCCTGTGTTCTCGGAGCAGTTGGAGCGAGACATCGGTACGGGTTGGGCGGCCTTACCGCTCGCGGGCTCGCAGGGGTTGGTGATCGCAGCATTGATGTATTCGTTTCGGAAGAAGCGGCTCGCTGCGCTGACGAGCGGGCCGACGTTGGCCGATATACTTCCCGCCGGTCGTCCGACGCCATCTGATTTGGCGCATTGGGTGATAGGCCTCTTTGCGGTCGCGCTCTGGGTCGAACTGCTAATTCGCGGGCCGATACCAATATTTGCTGCTATGGAGCGTTATGACTATTCGGCGCAGTATGGTGGTCCCTTGCATCATCGGTTGATCGAGTGGGGTCCCATGTTGGCTTTTCAGCTGGGCGTCTTCTTCGCGGCTCCGTCATCGAGAGGTCGAGAGTTCGACCTGCGCTTCGCTGTGCTTTTTGGGATTTTCATCCTTTATTTGTTCGTCGTCGGGCATCGATTCTCCTCGTTCTTTTCGTATTCTTCTTTCTTTATCCTGCCCGTAGGTGCCGTGCTGCTCGCAAACACGACCGCGGCCTTCGACTATGCCAAGATTTTCAGGGCCGCTAGGCTGCCGATAGCCGTCGTTGCAGTCTTGATCCTAGGTGCATTGATTTACTCCTATGCCATTGTTAGAGGGTTCGAGCGCGACCAGCTTCTGTTCAAATTGTCCCAGCGCATCTTCGTGCAGCAGGGCGAGATGTGGTGGATAACTTACGAGCGTGTGTTTCTGCGAGCGGACTGGAGCCCTGGCCAAACCTTCTACAAGTTGTTTGTCAATCCCCTCGATCCAAATCGGAACTCGACCATGCAGTGGCTGATGGAGCTGGCTCTGCCGCTCGATCGCGCTCACTTCATCCTTGGAAAAGGTTCGGCCTACACCGGTGGTTGGCCCGAAGTGCTTTTCGAACTCGGTGGGCCGGTGGAAGGCGTGGCTCTTGTCGCTCTTTCGGCAATTCTGTTTTCGGAGTTCATGTTCCTGCTCACGCGCTGCATCGTGCAGGAACGCTATGCTACGTGTTTTTTCTTGACCCCGCTGTTGTATGCATTCTCCCTGTATGTCGTCACGGGAATGGTCAACTCCTTCATTCAGTTTACGTTTCTTGTGAAGCTGATGACCGCCATTTTTGTATTTGTTGCTGAAGAGAAATGGCGTTCGAGCTTGTCCGGGCCGTTGATTTCCTGCGAAAGCTTGGCTGCAGGCGAGGGAGGAAAGCGGCTTGAGTAGTGACCAGATCCGGACATCAAGCGGAGAGTATCTTGGTGGGATGCTAGTATTCGTTGGTCGGGCGGTTCGGCCGCGCATTTTTGCGATCGTGTCGGTCACGCTGGCGGTGATGCTGGTAGTGTTCCTAGTCGATCGTATGCTTCCTGCCGGCTATGTCGCTTCCGCCAATGTTAGGCTGGGCCGGGTCGATGGAGCGGAAGTGGTGCCGGTCCAGGCAGCCGCCCTTCAGGTGAACTCTCTGCCGTTCAAGCGGCGCTTAGTAACGGCCATGAACCTTCGTGCCGAAAACAATGACCGAGACCGGCAACAGATCCTGGACAGTCTGAGTGTGCGACCTCAGGCATCCGACGTGTTTTCTTTGACGGTTCGTGCCGGGACGGAGGAACGGGCTAGGGAAGCCCTCCAGGCTGCGGTACGCCAGCTCAGCGAGGGCCAGGACAAGCTCCGCAATGATTTGCTTTCGGAACTCAACGCGCAGATTGCGTTGGTCGACGCCAACATCGCCAATCTTACCAAAATTCGAGAGACGCTGGCGTCGCCGAACTCGTTGGACCCGGAGGTATCGAAGGATGCCGCAGCATTGATGCTACGGCGTGTGTGGGTGCTGGATCTCATATCTAAGAATGAGGAGAGGCTCGCCGCGGCATTGGGGGAACGGCGTGCCCTCGCGACGCGAATCGGTCCGACTAAGACCTATCCGACGACGCTCAGCGAGGACGTGACGATCATTCAGGTGTCTCCGCAGCCGACCCGACATGCGATGTTCGCTGGGGCAATTGCGTTGCTGGCGATGCTGCTGTATGCCATAATCCGTGGACCGAGTGCGGTCCGCGCACGCACTTAGGTAACGTGAATTGATCGCTTATCTGCGAGACATGAAACTCGATCCAGAATCAACTCCCTCCGGCGAACCGGTCTCGTGCTGAAGCAGGCGGCGATCCTGGTTGGAGGCCTCGGGACACGGCTCGGCGACAGAACGCGGTTTGTCCCTAAGCCGCTGCTTGACGTCGGCGCCAGGCCGTTCCTCGACTATATTCTGGACGAGCTGTCGCGTTATCCGACCATCGAAGAAATCTTGCTGCTTGCCGGCCATCGGGCCGAGAGTGTTGTTGAGGGCTACCATGGCAAGCGCTGGCGCGGTGCGTCCTTAACGGTCGTGTCTGAGCCGTGGCCGTGCGGCACAGGCGGCGCGTTGAAGCATGCTGCGTCGCGGCTCCACGGCCGGTTCTTTGTTTTGAACGGGGACTCCTACTTTGATGTCAATCTGCTCGATCTCGCTGCGCAATCGGCGAGATCGCGCTCGATCTGCCATATTGCACTAAAGCGGGATATGGCGGGCGACCGTTACGGCCGCGTTCTGCTCGATCACAAACGCGTCAAGAGCTTCCTAGCAGCCGGCGCCCAGCCGAGTGGCCCCATTAACACGGGCATCTATTGCGTCGATCGAGAGATTGTCGAGTACATCGACGAGATGCCGTGCTCGCTCGAACAGCAGATCTTTCCGCGGTTGATCGCAGAGGAGCGGCTTGAGGCCAATCTTTACGACGGCTTCTTCATTGATATTGGCGTTCCTGACGATTTTGAGCGTGCTCAGAGCGAACTACCCAAGAGGCTGAGGCGCCCTGCGGTCTTCTTCGACCGGGACGGCGTGCTGAATATCGACAAAGCTTATGTGCACCGGATTGAGGACTTCGAGTGGGTCAACGGTGCGCGGGAGGCTATCAAGCTGTGCAATGATCGCGGCTACTACGCTTTTGTCGTTACTAACCAATCCGGAATTGCGCGAGGCTATTATGGCGTGGACGATGTCCACCGGCTACACGACTGGATGACCGGCGAGCTCGCCGCAATCGGTGCGCATATCGACGAGTACCAGTATTGTCCCTACCACGAGGAAGGCACGGTTGAGGCGTATCGGCGCGTCAGCGACCGGCGCAAGCCGGCACCCGGCATGATTCTCGATTGCATGAAGGCATGGCCTGTCCGGGCGGAAGGGAGTCTGCTTATCGGCGATAATTGTCGGGACGTCGAAGCGGCCGTCGCTGCGGGAATATCGGGGCACTTGTACCAGGGGGGCGACCTTGCGGCGTTCCTTCGCCCGCTGCTCGAGGCCGGATCTAATACCGGTTGATCGCGCGGAACATGTATTCGGCCTGCTCCCAGTCCTCGATCGTGTCGATGTCCTGGACCAGGTGTCTTGGCAGGACAATTCCGACGGAGTGCTCCGAGAATATCGGTACGCCATCGCGAAACGCCGCGACGGTGCCCCAGTAGAACTGGCCTGCGTCGTGAAAGGCCGCTTCGAGGTCCTGCGACCGTGTCATGCGATGCTCTGGATGAAAGGGAACGACGCGACCTCCCGCAGTAAAGCGAAGGGCGCGCTGGATCGGAAAGGCGTAGCTTGTCACCGAAAAGGCAAAGGCAGCGTCGGATCCAGCCAGGAGATCATAGGCTTCGCGCAAGAAGTGCGCCTGCACTAGCGGTGCGGTCGGGTAGATGCAGCAGACGTGACTGACATCTTTGCCCTTTGCAAGGAACCAAGCAATGGCGTGCTTGACGACCTCGGCGGTTCCCGTGTGGTCGTCGGCAAGCTCCTTTGGCCGCATAAACGGCGTGGTTGCGCCGGCTTGACGCGCTATGGCCGCAATCTCATCGTCATCCGTGGACACGATGATCTCGTCGAACACGCCGCTCTCGCGCGCAGCTTCGATCGAGTAGACGATGATCGGCTTGCCGCAGAACGGTCGGATGTTCTTGCCGGGAATCCGCTTGCTTCCGCCGCGCGCTGGGATGACCGCGATCTTCATGCGAGGATTTTCGCAAGCGCCGCGATGACAGTGTCCTGTTCTGCATCCGTCATCTTCGCAAACAGCGGCAGCGTGATGGCGTCCTGGTAGTAGCTCTCGGCCTCCGGGAACATTCCAACGCTGAAGCCGAGACGTTGATAGTAGGGTTGGGTATGCACTGGAATGTAGTGCACGTTGACTCCGATGCCGGCGGCGCGCAGCGCCTCGAAAATCTGGCGACGGCTGAGCTTGATTTCGTTTCGCCGCAGCCGGATCACGTAAAGGTGCCAGGCCGAATTCGTGTCAGGATGCTGCCACGGGCAGATCACCGGCAGCTGCGCAAGCAGGGCATCGTAGCGTGCTGCGAGCTCGCGCCGACGCGCGACGAACGTATCGAGCCGGTCAAGCTGGCTCGTGCCGAGCGCAGCCTGGATGTCCGTCATGCGATAATTCAGCCCAAGTTCGATCTGCTGATACATCCAGGGCCCGTGTTGATCTTCGTTGGAGCGCCGTTCGTCGGAACTCTCCGGAGCCTGCGCAGGACGGATGATGCCGTGGGTGCGCAAATACGAGAGCCGCTCGGCAAGCTTCGGCTCGTTGGTCAGCGCCATACCTCCTTCGCCCGTCGTAATGATCTTGACCGGATGGAAGCTGAAGACAACGACGTCGCTGAGATGGCCGGAGCCGACCTTCCGCCCGCGGTAGTCGCCGCCGACAGCGTGAGAGGCGTCTTCAATGATGCGAAAACCGTAGCGATCCGACAGCGCGCGGATCTCGGTCATCTCGCAGGATTGTCCAGCGAAATGTACAGGGACCACGATCTTCGGCAGCCGGCCCTGCCCGCTTGCGCGTTCCAGCTTCTCCGATAGTGCCGCTACGCTCATGTTGTAGGTTCGCGGATCGATGTCGACGAAGTCGACGCTCGCGCCGCAATAGAGCGCGCAATTGGCGGAGGCCACGAAGGTATTCGGCACTGTCCACAGAATGTCGCCAGGACCGAGGTCAAGTGCCAGACAGGCGATGTGAAGCCCCGCGGTCGCGTTCGACACTGCGACCGCATTGGACGCCCCGCAGTATTTGGCGATCGCCTGTTCGAACCGTGGACCGGCCTGTCCTTGGGTTAGCCAGTCTGACTGCAGGACGTCCTTGACCGCGTCGATGTCCTCAGCGGAAATATCTTGGCGACCATACGGGATCATTGGACCGCAATTTTGTTGAATTCTCTGATCTCGGCCAAGTTGAGGAAGTGGTCGTTCCTTCCGGAATTATATTCGAAGCCGTCCGACACCGCTTCGCCGCGCTCCCCAATCTGGTTCGTGAAATAATCGACGTCACGACGAAAAAACTTGATCGTCGGCTTTATCACAAAGTGATCGCCGAATTTGAGCGTCAAATGCGAGTCGTCGGTTGGGCACATGACTTCGTGGAGCTTTTCGCCCGGCCGGATGCCGATCACCCTGGTCGGCAGTGTCGGAGCCATCGCCGCCGCGAGATCGGGAATGCGCACCGATGGTATCATTGGAACGAAGATCTCGCCGCCGGACATACGCTCGAAACTCTTGATTACGAAGTCGACGCCCTGCTGCAGCGATATCCAGAACCGCGTCATACGCGGATCGGTGATCGGCAGGTGATCGGTGCCCTCGGCAATCAGTTTGTTGAACAAGGGTACGATCGAACCGCGCGAGCCGACCACGTTCCCGTAACGAACCACGCTGAACGTGGTGCGATGGCCGCCCGCCATGTTGTTGGCCGCGATGAACAGCTTGTCGGAAGCGAGCTTTGTTGCGCCGTAGAGGTTGATCGGCTGCGCTGCCTTGTCGGTCGACAATGCGATCACCTTTTCGATGTCCGCCTCAAGCGCCGCCTGGATTACGTTCTCCGCGCCATGGACGTTAGTCTTGATGCACTCCATGGGATTGTATTCGGCCGCCGGCACCTGCTTCAGCGCTGCAGCATGCACCACAAAGTCGATGCCCTTCATGGCCGTGCGCAGGCGCTCGCCGTCGCGCACGTCGCCGATGAAGTAACGCATCGCCGGCTGATTGAACTCTTGCTGCATCTCATACTGCTTCAGCTCGTCGCGCGAATAGACGACAATACGCCGTGGCTTAAAGTTCTTCAGAAGACAGCTGACAAACTTCTTCCCGAAAGATCCCGTGCCTCCGGTGATCAGAATAGACTTATCGTTGAACATGCTCATTTCTGCGCCGGATCGTCATTTGCACGAAATACGAGAGTGGGGAGCTGGTTACCACACGCTCCTGCCGCCGTCCATCACCAGGTTCTGTCCGGTCATGTAGCTCGATGCATCCGAGCAGAGGAACTGGACCGCGGCGCGATATTCGTCGACGTCAGCCATGCGGCCCATCGGGATCAGGTGTGTCAGCCGTTCGACGAAGGCGGGATCCTGGTTGTTGAAGACGCCGCCCGGCGAGATCGCGTTGACGCGCACGCCGTGATCGGCCCAGTAGGTTGCAAGATATTTCGTCAATCCGATGAGACCGTGCTTGATTACCGAGTAGGTCACCGGCTTCACCGGCTGCTCTTCTTCGCGTGTCACATGCGGTTGACGGTAGAGCCGCTGGTCCGGCGCGATCACCCCGAGATCGGAGGCGATGTTCAGGATCACCCCGCGGCCACGTTTGGCCATCTCGCCGCCGAACACTTGCGCGCACAGCATCGCGCCGGTCAGGCCGACCGAAATTTCGGTCTGCCACTGCGGTACCGGGAACGCCTCGAAGCGCGAGGAGTGCGTGACGCCGGGCGCGGAGGTGACCTTGGGGTCGATCGCTGCGTTGTTGACGAGGATGTCGACGGTGACGCCGCGGCCTGCAAGCTGCTCGTTTGCAGCGCGCACCGAGTCGAGCGAAGCGACGTTGATCTCGAGCGGGATCAGATCGGCCGAAGGTGCGACCTGCTTTAGCGCCGCCGCGGCGGCTTCAGCCTGCGTCAGGCGGACATCGGTGACGACTACGCGCGCGCCGGCTTCCGTGAGCGCCGCGACATGCTGTTTGCCCAGCAGTCCGCCGGCGCCCGTGACGAGCGCGGTGCGTCCGGTCAGGTCGTAGCGGGAGAAGGGATTTGCCATCGAAGGCTCCTGTTCAGCTTCTGAGCTGGCCGCCGTCGGCTACCACGACGCTGCCGGTGATAAAGGCGGCTCGTGGCGAAGCAAGGAAGGCAACGACGTCGGCGATCTCTTCGGGAGTGCCGAGCCGGCGCAGCGCCACCTCGCGCTGGAGCATGTCGTCGACCGCCGGCTTGTTTTCGGCGATCTTGCGCGCCCAGGTGCCGTCCGGGCTCAAGATGTTCCCGGGCGCGACCGCGTTGATGCGGATACCCTCCAGCGCCAGCGGGCGCGCCAGTCCGCGCACGGTCGCGTTCAGGGCCGCCTTCGCACCGTAGTAGGTCACGGGCGCGCCAAGCGCCGCCATGCCCGCAATTGACGAGATGCAGACGATAGCCCGGTCGCGGTTACCGCGCGCCATCAGCGGCCGGGCCGACTCGATCATGTTGGTCGCGGCGAACAGATTGAGATCGATCATCCGCGACCATTCCGCCGCGGTTTCCTCGCCCGGCGGCACGGAGGCGCCGGTGCCGACATTGCAGATCAGGATATCGAGCCGGCCCCATTGTTTCCCGACGCTCTCGACCAGCACCTTGGCGGCGACCGGATCCGTGACGTCGGCGACATGCATCGAGGCGTTGCCACCGACCGCTGCCCGCGCGGCATCAAGCGCATCGGCGCCGCGCGCGGCGAGCGCGACCTTTGCACCCTCCGCGGCAAGCGTCGCGGCGATTGCGAGCCCGATTCCGCGGCTGGCGCCGGTGACGAGCGCGACGCGATCGTTCAGCTCGAGTTTCATCGCGCGGCGTCCTCGATCCAGCCAACCGTCATGTCGCGATATCTGGCCAGCGCGCCGGCATGGTCGCCGTTGGCAGCGCGCGCGGTCTGCAGGATGTACTGCCCCTTGTAGCCCGATCGCTCGATCAGCCGGATCGTCTTGGCGAGATCCGCATTGCCGGTGCCGAGCGGCACGGTGGTGCCGCCACGGACGCGGTCCTTGACGTGAACATTGAGGATGCGCGGCGCATAGGCCCCGATCTCCTCGTCGCTGTCATAGCCGAGCGAGGCGCTGTTGCCGCTGTCGTAGTTGATGCCGAACATGTCGGCCGGAAACGCCTCCATGAACCGGGCGAGCTCGCGCGGGGGCAGATCGGATTCGAAGATGATCTTGACGTTCCGTCTTGCAAGCGTCTCCGAGCGCGCGAGCAGCACGCGCTTCAACGTGTCGCTCTCGCTCTCGCGCTCGATCTTGCCGTTGTCGACCAGCGGGATCACCACGAATTCGATTCCGATGCGGCTACAGGCGGCGATCAAGAGGTCGAGGTCGGCGACGAGCGCATCGCGCACGACGGCATCAACCTTCCAGAACGGCGCCTGCATGAAGCAGTCGCCGGTCAGGCTCGGGATGCGCACGCCGTTCTCGCGCGACAGCGTCAGAATCTCCTGCTGTCCTGGCTCGGTCGTCAGGGGATTGTCGCGCAGCCGCTCCTGGTCGATGGTCCACTCCATCCGCGTCAGGCCGAGCGCCCTCGCGCGCGGGAATTCGTCACGCCATTCGTTCCATGGAAACGCCTGGATCTTGCCGTCGACGAGCGCCGACAGACGTCCCTGCATGAAGCCGATGCGTTGCAGCGTTGCGGTCACGATTTGCTGTCCGAACTGATGGCAAGGCCTTTGGCGATCCAGCCGCCGTCGATGAAGATCTCCTGGCCGGTCATATAGGCGGAGGCTTCCGATGCGAGGAAAACGGCAGCTCCCACCATGTCGGCGGGCTGCCCCCAGCGACCGAGCATGGTGTGGCGGCGCCGATCCTCATGCATGACAGGATCGGCGAAACTCTTCGCGGTCATCTCGGTCATGACATAGCCCGGTGCGAGCGCGTTGACGCGGATGCCGTCGGGCGCATAATCGGCGGCAAGCGCGCGCGTCAACCCGGCAAGACCAGCCTTCGCCGCCACATAGCCGGGATTGCCTGGAAAGCCGCGGACTGAATTGATGCTGGTGACGTTGACGATCGCAGCCGAGCCCGCGTTCTTCAGCAGCGGATGGGCGGCAAGGATGGTGGCATACACGCCGGTGAGGTCGGTTGCGACCGTCGCACGGAACCGTGTGAGCTCGCTTTCCGCGCTTTGGGCGGGAAGGCTGATGCCCGCGGCATTCACGAGTGCGTCGATGCGTTTGCCTCTTGCCGCAATGATGCGGAACGCACCTTCGATCGCCGCATCATCGGAGAGATCGCAGGCAATGGCCCTCACGCCGTGTGGCGCGGTCCCGGACCGGCTGAGCCCGAACACTGTAGCCCCCGCATCTTGCAGGCCGCTCGCAATCGCTGCACCGATGCCGCGCGAAGCGCCGGTGACGACCGCGACTTTGCCTGCGAGGGAGAAGGCGCTGAGATCAGGCATAGCCGTAACTGAGCATGATGGCGGCGCACAGCTTGACGTCTTCGGGACGGTCGATCTGGAACATCTTGTGACGCTCCATCACGTGAAATCCGATCTTGCCGCCGAGACGATTGCTCTGCTCGCGCAGGAGTGAGGGGATGAGAACGTAGAACGAGCCGTTCTCCAGGTAGCGCTTTTCGATCTGCTGCCGCATGCGGCGGTTGCGGAAATCGTAGTTGATCGGTTCCGGGCCGTTGGCACCGATCCGCCAGTTGAAGTAATCCTCGACCTCGCAGACTGAGAGCAGGCTATCAAGGTGCTCGCGGTCGAAGGTCTCCAGGGCCCGTTCGATGTCGGCGGACTCGCGGATCGGCGAGGTCGCCTGGAGCGCGACCACGCGCTCGAAGCGGCCGTGGCGCGCGTCGATGGCCTCAAGCGCGTGCAGCCAGGCGGATTCGGAGGAGGCGAGATCGCCGGAGATGTCGTCGGGCCGGCGCACGCCGAGGGCGCCGGCTGCTTCGGCCGCGGCGAGAATCTGGTCGCTGTCGGAGGAGACCGCGACCACGTCGACGCCGCGCGCCGCGCGCGCCTGCTCGACGGTCCAGGCGATCAGCGGCTTGCCGCAGAGATCGAGCAGGTTCTTGTGCGGGATGCCCTTCGAGCCGCCGCGTGCGGCGATCACGGCCAGCGTCTTGCGCGCCATCAGATGTGCCCCTCGAGACGCTCGAGCGCGGTCCAGAAGCCTTCGCCCATGTTCTTGTGGCCCTGCCATATCTCGGGAATGAACGACGCTGTCGGTGCATGCTTGCGCAGCACCTGTCCGATTTCGTCGAAGTCGATCTCGCCTTCGCCGATCTGGAGGCCTTCGCCGTCGAGGCCCTTGGCGTCGCCTAAATGCAGATGCGCGGTGTGCGGTCCGAGCTGGGCGAGGCCTTGCGCGAAGTCGAAGCCGAAATGATTGGCGGCGAGCTTGGTATGGGAAATGTCGACGCACATCCGCAGGCCATGCTTGGCGCAGAACGCAGCCGACTCCTCCGGGAAGATGAAGATGTTCTGGTGGCGCTGGCCGCCGAAATGCCAGGGGAATGGCGCCATGGTTTGCGGCGTCAGCTCGACGCCGGCCATGTCGAGCTCCGTCAGGCTCTGGGCAAAGATGCGGTAACGCTCGGCCTTCTGCTCCGGCGGCAGCGGCTCGTCCATGGTGAACCCGCCGATATTGGCGACGATCGGGGGGCGCTTGGTCTTCGGGAAGAACTTCTTCAGGCCGCGGGTGATGTCGATCACCGCCTGCGTTTGCTCCAGCGAATAGCGCCGCAACGCCTCGTCGGGCGTCGCGAGGTCCATCAGCTTGGAGCCCGCAAACAGCTCCGGGGCGTGCACGACGAAACCGAGATCATAGGTGCCGGAGAGATAGGCCGCCGGATCGCGCTCCATGTCGCTATAGCTTAGATGGAACTCGATGATGTCGGGCTGACAGATTTCCAGGAAGCGCTCGGTGTCGTGATAGCGCACCGGCACGCCCCACGGGCGGTCGAAGCGGTAGCGGCGAGCTCTTGCGGCGCCTTCATCGAGGTCGCTCTGGAAGAAATAGCCGTCGGACGATATCGTTCGCGTCAGCTTGCGGCCGAGCAGCGCCGGCATCTTTAGCGGCGACAGGCCCTGTCCCGGGCTCTTCACCGCAATGTCGCTCTCGGAGATGATCGTACCGGCCGGAAGGTCGCGCGCGGCCACCAGACTCTTCGCGAGATTTTCCCGGTTGATCAGCTCGCCCTGACTCAGCGCGCGTTCTGCGAGCTTCTCGCCGCGCGCCGCCTCGACCTCGCGGATGCCGGAGACGAGTGCCTTGAATTCCTCGGGCTCGAGGCTCGCGGCGTGATCGGGGCCTTCCATCTCGCGGTCGAGCGTGATGTGGCGTTCGATGACGATGGCGCCGAGCGCCACCGCGGCGGTCGAGACGGCGATGCCGCGCTCGTGGCCGGAATAGCCGACGACCGGGTGGATCTCGCGCAGCGTCTCCATGAAACGCAGATGGATGTTGTGGAGTGCCGCAGGATAGGTGCTCTGGCAATGCAGCAGCACATAGCTCGCATTGCGGTCGTCGAGGAATTTCGCCGCGGTCTTGATCTCGTCCGTCGTGCTCATGCCGGTCGAGACGATCAATGTCTTGCCGGTGGCGGCGAGGCACGCGAGCAGCGGCAGGTTGGTGAGATCGGCCGATGCGACCTTGTAGGCCTGCACGCCGAAAGTTTCGAGCACGGCGACGCTCTTTGCGTCCCAGGGCGTGCAGAGATATTGGATATCCTTCGCTGCGCAGTACTCGGCGATCTTCTTCTGCTGCGCGGTCGGCAGTTCGAAGCGGCGCAGGAGATCGAGCGTATATTCGACCGCGAGGTCGTCGTCCTTTCCGGACAGACTCGAGGCGCGATAGACCTCCTCGAGCTTGCGCATCTGGAATTTGGCGCAATCGGCGCCGGCCGCGACCGCGGCATCGACCAGCGCGATGGCGCGGTCGAAGTCGCCATTGTGGTTGTTGCCGATCTCGGCGATGACGTAGCAGGGTTGGCCATCGCTCAGAAGACGGTTGCCGATGCGGACCGGGGCAGGTGGTTTGAGCGATGTCATCAACATTCTCGTCTCATATGCGTCAGGCGAGCCGTGCGGGAAAGCGCGACTTCCACGTCCGCAGCCCGTTCTCCTCGAACATGATGCGCGAACAGCGGTGTCCCTGCTGTTCCAGCGCGGCGATGAGCTGGTAGCGCTCGAACGGACGTACGAAGAACATGAAGTAACCGCCGCCGCCGGCGCCCAGCAGCTTGCCGCCGACCGCGCCGTGCTGTTTGGCGAAATCGTAGATCGCGTCGATCGCGTCCGACGAGATCTTCGAGCTCAGCTTGCGCTTGGCGTGCCAGGCCTCGTCGATTAGCCGGCCGCATTCCAGGAGCTGGCCGCGCAGCAAATGCCGCCGGATGGCGCGCGTCACTTCCTTCTGCTTGGCGGCCGCAGCGACTGCGTCGCTGGTCTCGTGCTGCGCCTTCTGGTCGCGATGAATGGCGCCGGAATCGCGACCCGAGCCGGTGTAGCAGAGCACCAGGCTCTCTTCGAGCTCGGCGATAATGTTGGGGTCGAGCCGAAGCGGCACGATGGTGTTCTGGTCGGAGAAGAACTCCATGTGATTGAAGCCGCCGAACACGGTGGCGTATTGATCCTGCCAGCCGCCGGGGATGTTGAGCATGAGCCGCTCGGCCTGGAACGCCATCTCCGCGATCTCGTGGCGGTCCCACTGATCCCCGCGGAATTCGTTGAAGCAGCCGATGATCGCGGATGAGACCACCGCCGAGCCGCCGAGGCCGGAGCCGATCGGGAAGTCGGCCGACACTTCGAGCTCGAATCCGTAAGTCGGCCTGATCAGGCGCACGACCGACTTCATCAGCGCGAGATCTCCGTCAGTGCCGAGCTCGGCGAGATTGTCAGCCTCCACGGTGCGACGGAAGTCGTGCGAGTAGATCCGGATGCTGGGATCGTTCCGGCGCCGCAGCGTCGCATGAGCGTACATCTTGATGGTGGCGTTGATGACCGCGCCACCGTCATTTGCCACGAAATAGTGCGTCAGATCGGTGCCGCCGCCCGAGAAGCTGATTCGCACCGGCGAGCGGGCGCGCGCGAACACCTCGCTCTCTTCCGACAGGTTGAACAGCTCGCGGCTGAACACGTCGACCAGCCGTCCCTCGCCATCGAGGATCGGCACCACGTGCACCCGCTGGTCGAGCAGCTTGAGGATCTGCTCTCGCGGTCCGCCGGTCCGCGCCCAGACGAAGTTGCGATTGATGCAGGTCGCAACGCGGTCCTGGATTGTGGTACCGGTCAGCATGCGCCTGCGGATGTCGCCGTCCGTCACCGCGCCGACGATCCGTCCGCTCGCGTCCTGCGCGAACAGGATGCCGAGCATGTTCGCATTCAGGCGCCGGAAAGCTTCCTCAATGGTCTCGGTTTCGGCGATCGTGACGAGGGTTCGTTCAAGCACGTTTCGGCATCCAGGAAAGGCCAATTCGAGGCCATATCGTTACTGGGGTGGTATTACGGGAGCGGCTGGGACGATGCAAGGTTCCTGGGCCCCGGGGGATTACACCAAAATGGCACGTGTCAAGCGCTTCGACTGCGCAGTGGATCGAGCGCGGCTTCTGTAGAAGTCCCCCGAAAGGAGTCTAGGCGATATATATGTGATCGGAATCATCTTGAAATCGAGCACGGGCACCACCATACAGCGACGTGTTGCTGGGACGGTGACTTGATCGCAGCCGTGGAAGAGGAGCCTTTCCACGCATCCAAAGCGTTAACTGACAGCAATCCCGCTCCACAGCCGCCTAATCGGTGAAATCGCGACAGCAAGCTGATTAACACTAGTCTCATGACGAGCACTACGGCTAAGGCGCCGCAGAAAGCGTTGTTAATGCGTCGGAAAATGGTTTTCGGCTCGACCTCTTCAAGGCAGTCACCCAGTTCGTTCTTCCAGCCGCGCCCGGACTTTCCCCTCTCGGTCCGCTCGACTCGGTCCGTTCCGCAAGTGCTTAGATTGCCGAGAACCGCCAGTGCTTCAAGCTGCGCCACTGCGGCGAATTGAGAGTACCCTTGATTACGTCCCAGTAGACGTAGACCGCGTGCCTCGTCGTTGTGATGCACGCCCGCGCCGCAAAATGAGCGATCACGGACGCCGGCAAAGCCAATCAGTTTCCGGAGAGCGATCGATTCAATAACGACCTCCTTCTCGATCGCTTCGAGCGACGACCGGCAGTGCGGACCGTCCATCCCGGGCGGCGAAGGCCAGGCGTAAGGTGGCAGCCGATTAAAACAGTTGGTTCCCGTCACCAGCACGGGCTTATTATCACTCAGTTCGCCCGTTGTTTCATTGAATGGGTTAGGCATAGATGGGCCGCGGTCGACCCGAATTCGGGAACCGCATCCTTCAGGATGGTCCTGATGGTAGCGCGATCGTCGCGCGCGATCGCCTGCTCCAGCGCCGCAATCCATTTGCGCAGCGTCTGCATCGGCGGCTCGTTCGGCTGCGCCGCCATGATGCCGGCA
>NZ_JADPKA010000074.1 GCF_023073715.1 Bradyrhizobium sp. 164 | reverse complement strand
AACCACAGACCCCATCAGGCCTTGGCAGGACAAACTCCCAAGGCCTTCGCCGCTACCAAGACCACCGCGATCCAATCAGCGAATTATTGAACATCGACAATTGCGAGCCAACGGGTCCGCGCAAAGCGCGGCCCGTGACAGGCTCCGTGAAGCAATCCAGAGTCTCTCCGCGGACGGATTATGGATTGCTTCGTCGCTTCGCTCCTCGCAATGACGCCGGCTTACGTCTTCGCCAATTCCAGAAAATGCCGGCCCGCGCGGTCCTCGGTCTCGACGATCCAGGCGTCCGGGTCGAAGCGGATTTCCTTCGCCAGCCGTTCCTCGATGGTTTGTTCCGGCAAAGGCTGCGGCGCGACCGGTACGAAGAAGCGATCGACGGGGCGGCCGTCGTCATAGACGGTCTGCGGCGCCGGGGCGTACAGCATCGCATGGCCGTCGAGTAGCGATACTTTCACGAACACCGCGCCCGCCTCCTCGGCGCCGCGGCGGCGCACCGCGCCGAACACGCCCTCGGTCTGGCAGCGACGCAAATAGGCGGCCACCCATATGTTGGATTTCAAACGCATGAGCCGAACGATAGGCCAGTGCTGCAATCAGCACCAGCCTCCGTGCAGGCGCCAAGACTATTCGACGGGATGGCCGATAGCGGCCGCGAGCTCGCGCAGCAGCCGGTCCGACACCTGACCGGTGACCTGCATCTTGTGCTCGCGCTCGAATTTCTGGATCGCGGACTGGGTCTCGCCGCTCATCGTGCCCGTGATCTTCAAATTGCCGTAGCCATATTCGGACAGCGCGCGCTGCACGCCGGCGATACGTCGCACGGCCGGGCTCTGCACCGGGATCGGCGCCGGCGGGCGCACGACCGAGGGCGACGTCGAGGTCGTGGCCTTGACCAGATTGGTCATCGGATCGTTCGGGCGCGTCGAGGCGGTCGCCTCGACGGGCTTTTCGGGCGTCTTCTCGGCGACGCGCTCGACAGGTTTGGGCTCGGTGCGAAACTCCGTCGCACGCGGCTCGAGCGGCGAAGTGTCGGCGCCAACGGGGCGCGGACGCGGCAAGGGGTTCGACAGTGACACGGATGACGGCGCAGGAAGATTGATCACCGTGCCGAACATCGGCGCGGGGTGCCGGCCGGTCTGGAGGAACAGCGCATTGGCGACGATCGCACCGATGGCGGCGGCGGCGACGAGGCCGGCCAGCGTATCCTTGGGGCTGTGCAGCAGCACGCGCATGACGAGGTTGCGCTCGGTCTCGACATCGATGACCGCGGCCTTGGCACCACGACGGCGCGGAGCAGCTTCGTCCTTTGCAGACTTCTTAGGCACTTTTCTTCACCAGCGCAGGTTGGTCGTGAGATTCTTCGTGAAGTTGGTCGTGAGGTTCCTGGCGCAACATCGGCGTCAGCGTCGCGACCTTGCTCTCCGCCGGCTTGACCTGCGGCGGCGTGTAAACGAGCGGCAGCTTGACGGTGACGGTGGTGCCCTCGCCTAACCTGCTTTGTACCGTCAATTCGCCGAGATGCAACGCTATGAGGCTCTTCACGATCGAAAGTCCGAGGCCGGTGCCTTCGTGGCGGCGCTGATAGGTCTTGCCGGCCTGGAAGAACGGCGCGCCGATGCGCTTGAGATCGTCGGGCGCAATGCCGACGCCAGTGTCACTGATGCGCAGCGCAAGCTGCGCGCCCGACACTGCCGCCGTCACGGTGACCTGACCGCCGCGCTCGGTGAACTTGATGGCGTTGGCGACGAGGTTGAGCACGATCTGCTTGAAGGCCCTGGGATCACCGGTCATGACGGGCAGATCCTGCGGCGCATCGGTGATAAGGTCGATGCCGTTCTCCCGCGCCTTCAGCGCCAGCAAATTGCAGCAATGCAGCAGCGCGGCGCGCGGCGCGAACGGCTCCGACGCAATCTCGAAATTGCCCGATTCCATCTTGGACATGTCCAGGATGCCGTTGACGACCGACAGCAGATGCTGGCCGGAATCGTTGATGAGCTGGGCGTATTCCTTGCGCTGGGCCGCACCCAGCATCAAGGTCTGCTCCTGCGCGATCATCTCGGAGAAGCCGATGATGGCGTTGAGCGGCGTGCGCAATTCGTGGCTCATGGTGGCGAGGAAGCGCGTCTTGGCAGCATCGGCCGCCTCGGCGGCGCTGCGGGCCTGATCTAGCGCCTGCTCGGAAAGCTTGCGATCGGTGACGTCGCGCATCACGGTAACGACTTCGGCCTCGCCCGTGACGTCATGGGCCCTGTCCTGTTCGAGCGGGCGGCAGCGCATCTCGACCCAAATGAAATCGATCTGGCCGCGCTCGGAGCCAGCAGGCTCCCGCCGCAACCGGAACTCGACGCTGCACACGTCACCGCGCGCCGCATCCGATAACGCAGTGAGATAGGCCGGACGGTCGGCGACATGTACGCGGTCGAACAGGCCGTGGCCGAGCAGTTGCGTGACGGGCATGCCGAGCATGGCCTCCGCCGCCGGCGAGATGAACTCGACCGCGCCGTTGCGCTGGTGCCGCGAGATGACGTCGCTCATGTTGCGCGCGAGCAGACGATAGCGCTCTTCCTCGCGCAATAGCAGCGCAACGCTGGTGCGCGCGAGCGATTCCGCGCCGAAGGCGAGGCCGGCGGCGTAGAGCGTCGCCGAAGCGACGCCGAGCGCCATCAGCACGCCGCGCGCTGCAGCGCCCGGCTCCTCGACCGTCAGCCAGCCGAACTGGCTGACGAGGATCAGGATCCCGGCACAGGACAGCGCGAGCAGCGACGCGAAGGCCGCAACGCGGCGCGAGGCCGACAGCGCGGCTTCGAGCGGAACCACGACCAGCCAGATCGCGGCGAAAGATTCGATGCCGCCGGTGGTGGCCGCCACTGCCATAATCAGGCCGGCAAGCGCCAGCGACGACAGCACGTGTGCGCCCTCATAGCGGCCGGTGCGCGACAGGAACCACGACAACAGGATCGGCGCGATCAGCCAGGCAAAGGCGGTGACCTCGATCGCGCTCGGCGCGCCGCGCAGGACGAGATAGATCGGGAATGCGGCGAAGGCGGCCAGGCTGCCGAGCAGCCGCGGCGCCATGAAGGCACGATGGCGCGCTCCCGTCAGCGCATCGTAACGCGCGGAGGGATGCAGCAGTGCATCGAGACAATCGCGGATGGTACTCAAAACTGTCACGGGTCTCGCGCTTCGGCTCAATCGTCTGAGAAGACGTGCCGGAACGCCTCCTTGTCGTTGAGCCACCGTGTCAGAGCGACCTTAAACGAGTGCTAAGGCGGCGTGGCATGCGGCCGGACACCGCGTCATCGCGCGGCTTTTTAGATGATTTGGCGGCGTCTTCGCTGCGGATGGTGAACACGGGGTTTCACATCCCTCGGCATGGTTTCGAATTGGTGGATGCGGGGTCCAGCAGAATCATGGGCGCGGGCGTCAATTGAAAATTTACGAGATCGTCGATCGCGCGAAGATTTTTGCGCAATTTTTTCGCGAATTAAGCTCAAGGCAATCACTTGCGATTTATCGAGCGTTGCTAGGTCCGATATCCGCGGAAATCGCCGCGGCAGGATCGAACGTACAGGTCGCAAGATGCGCTTTCTGCTCCGCATCACATTCTGGCTCGGACTGGTGCTGGTTCTCCTGCCGCGGGACAAGACGCCCGAATCGGAGAAGCTGCCGCAGATCGGCGCCGCCGACGCAGTGCAGGCTGCGACCGCGGCCGTCTCCGACGTGACCCAGTTCTGCAAGCGTCAGCCGGCGGCCTGCGAGGTCGGCGGACAGGCCGCAACCATCATCGGCCAGCGCGCCCAGGACGGCGCGCGCAAGATCTACCAGATCATCAACGACAAGAAAGAGCAGAACACCAACGAGAAGAACGACAAGACCGACAAGAAGGCGCCCGACCACACCGGCTCGATCGCGCTGGCCGGCGAAGGCGACATTGCCGCGAGCGAGGCGCCGCGCGACACCCTGACCCAGGACGACCTCGCGCTGGAATGGCGCGGACCTGCCACGGCGAATTAGGCCCGCCCCGTCAATTAGCGCCCAAACCCTATCGATTTCACGGCTTCGCGTCCCTATATTGGCCTGAACGGGAACCATGGGCCAGCATGACGACGATCGACGAAATCAGGGACAATTTCGAGCTTCTCGACGAGTGGGACGACCGCTATCGGTACGTCATCGAGCTCGGCCGCACCCTGGAACCGATGCCGGAGGCGGAGCACTCTGCCGAGAACAAGGTGCAAGGCTGCGTCAGCCAGGTCTGGCTCCAGAAGCTGGTAGAGCGCAGCAATGGCGCGCCGGTCCTGAAATATCGCGGCGACAGTGACGCGCATATCGTGCGTGGTCTGGTCGCGATCGTGCTCGCGCTCTATTCAGGCCGCACACCGCGGGAGATCCTGGATACCGATGCGATCGCGGTGTTCAACGAGTTCGGCTTTCGCGATCATCTGACGCCGCAGCGGTCCAACGGACTGCGCTCGATGGTCGAGCGCATCAAGACCGACGCCAAAGAGGCGCTCGCGGAAGCTTCGTAAGAATTTTACTTCCGTTTCCGCTGCTGCTGTCCTAGCCCCATCTGTTTCGCCAGCTGCGAGCGGGCCACCGCATAGTTCGGCGCGACCATGGGATAGTCGGCCGGTAGTCCCCATTTTTCGCGATATTGTTCCGGCGTCATGTTGTACTGGGTGCGCAGATGGCGCTTCAGCGACTTGAAGCGCTTGCCATCTTCCAGGCACACCAGATAATCCGGCGCGATCGACTTCTTCAGCGACACCGCCGGCTTGGCCGGCTCGAGCGGCGCGGTCTCGGTGCGGCCTGACGAGACCCGCACCAAGGCGCCATGCACCTGGCTGATCAGGCTCGGGATCTCGGCCGCGGGTGTCGGATTGTTGCTGAGATAGGCCGACACGATGCTCGCCGTCAGCTCGATGAAATTCTTATTCCCAGCATCCGACATGCGCCCGCCCCTTCTCCACCTTGCGTCTCATGGGATTGACGACGTCAGAGTATTCCGTGTCAACAATACGTTGGGCTGAACCACGACGACTGAGGACGAAGAGCTAATTACTGGCGAAGGGCGGCGCTTTACTTCCAAACAGCGGCCTCAGCCCCGCTGGTCGAGATGCGCGCGGAGCTCGTCGATGGAGGCAAAGCGCATCATGCCCTCCGGCATCTGCGCTTCGATCGAACCGTCGGAATAGAGCGAATAGGCCATGCCATCGACAACGCCGGATTTGAGCACGGTCACGGGCGCCTGCTCGGCCGCAGCCGCCGGCTCAAGTGAAGGCGCCGGCTCAGGTGCAGGCGGCGGCGGCGGGGGAGCGGCTTCCGCAAAGGTCGAGGGCGAGCGCGGCGGCGGGCGGCGGGAGGTGATCGGCGGCTCCGGCGGGCGCATGCGTTCCGGCTTCGGCCAGGCATCGTCGAAACTGGCAGGCGGAACGTCCGGGGCTGCGGGTTCTTCATGAGACGGCTGCGGGCCCTCCGTGGGCTTTGCCTCCGCGCGCTCACGCTCCTTGCGCGAGGTCGAGGCGAACAACAGGTTGCGGCGGCGCGGCGCTTCCGGAGCCGCAGGAGGCGCTAGTGGTTCGGGCGCCTCGGCGCGCGGACGCTCGCGCACGGCGGCTTCGCTCTGCCACGGCGGAGGGCCTGGTGGTGGCGGTGGTGGCCCGGGCTCGGTCTTCGCAGGCGAGGCAAGCGCCGGCTCGGGCGCAGGCGCACCCGGCATTGCGAGGCCCGGGAGCACGGGCCTGACGCGAACCTCGGACGATGCGGCAGATCCGGCCGCCAACCGGCGGGCGATGCCCCTCAGCTCAAGGAGCAGAAGATGCAGGCCGACCAGTAACATTCCGGTGCAGACGCCGATGGTTCCGGAGATTATGAGAGTGCTGCCGACGCTGAATTCCCTGACGGTGTAGCCGAACAGGATCGCAAGGAGGCCCGCCAGAACGGCGAAAATCCCCACGATCAGCAATGCCAAGGTCATCGAACTCACCCCCGACCGCGCATCCACATGCGACACTCGTCACGCCACGATACCGTCATCCGGTGTTCCACGCCAACGGCCAATTATGGGCGGTGTTCCCAAAGGGAAGGAAATCAGGGACTTATTCACATTCCCTTCAGCTGCGGCTCACTACTGCTACCGGTACTCCAAGTTTCCGCATTTGCTGCGCCGCATCAGGAATTTAGCCATAATGCCCAATTACTTGGTAATGGAACTGCGCTATAGGGATCCCGGGGAGCAGGCCCGCGCGCGCCAGCAGGGTCGAGAGGGGATTCCGGGTCACCAATAGCCATGACATCCATCACGACTTCGGCGATCGATACGCCTCTGCGGCGCTCGGTCGAACGGACTTGCGACGATCTCGCCATGCTGGTGCTGGCTGCGGTCGCCGTCATTGCAGGTTTGACCTTCCGCGACTACGGGCTCGGCTGGGACGATTACACCCACGCTGAATATGCCGATCTGTTGCTGCGCATGTTCGGTTCCGGCTTCAGGGATACCGCGGCGCTCTCGTTCGCCAATCTGTACATGTATGGCGGCGGCTTCGACATGATCGCCGCTCTCCTGCACAAGATCATTCCGCTCGAACTGTTCGAGACACGACGTCTGGTCGGTGCCATCGTCGGCGTGATCGGGCTTGCGGTGACGTGGCGGCTCGGGCGCCGCATCGGCGGGGCCCTCGCCGGTCTTGCCTCACTTTTGCTCCTCGCGCTCTGCCCGATCTTCTACGGCCACATGTTCATGAACCCGAAGGATGCGCCCTTCGCGGTGGCCATGATCATCCTGATGCTGGGCCTCGTCCGCCTCGCGGAGGAATATCCGCAGCCTTCGCCGCGCACGGTCCTGATCGTCGGCCTAGGTGCCGGCCTTTCGTTGGGCTGCCGCGTTCTCGGCGGTCTCGCGCTGGTCTACGCCATGCTTGGCTTCGTCCCGCTGTTCCTGGAGGAATTGCGCAGCGAGGGCTTGCGCGAGGCGGTCCGCCGCTTCGCCCATGTCGTCTATGTGCTGCTGCCTGGCCTTGCGTTCGGCTATCTCGTGATGGGCCTGATCTGGCCGTGGTCGATCATGGAGCCGGGCAATCCTTTCGAGGCGCTGACCTACTTCTCGCATTTCTTCGAGAAGCCGTGGAAGGAGATGTTCGATGGCGCGATCGTGTCCGTGCCCGACATGCCCTGGTCCTATCTGCCGACGCTGTTCGCGCTGCAGCTGCCCGAGGTGATGCTGGTGCTGATGGGCGGCGCCGTAGTCAGCACCTTCGCCATGCTGCCGCGCCGCGAGGTTCCCGCGCGCCGCAAAACCATCCTCTTGATGCTGACGCTGGCCGCGACCCTGCCGCTCGCGATCGCGATGGTGAAGCGTCCCGCACTGTACAACGGCATCCGCCATTTCGTCTTCGTGATCCCGCCAATGGCGGTGCTCGGCGGCGTCGCCTTCGGCTGGACTATGGAACGCCTGCGCTCCAATCACCGCACCTGGCAGCCGGTCGTGCTCGCCACCTTCTGCTTCGGTCTTGCGCTGTCGCTCGCCGAGATGATCCGGCTGCATCCCTATCAATACACGCACTTCAACCACATCGCCGGCACCGTGCGCGGCGCCGACGACCGCTTTATGCTCGACTATTGGGGCCTGGCGCTGAAGCAGGCCTCGGACGAGCTGCGCGAGCAGCTGGTCGAGCGCCAGGAAGTGCCGCCCAGCAATCGCAAATGGAAGGTCGCGGTGTGCGGGCCGCAGCGACCGGCCCAGGTCGCGCTCGGCCCCGACTTCACCATCGGCTGGGATTCCAACGCGGCCGATTTCGCGATGACGCTGGGCGAATTCTACTGCAAGGGCCTCACCGCACCCGTCATGGTCGAGATCAAGCGCGACGACGTGGTGTTCGCCCGCGTCTACGATATCCGCGGCCGCAGCATTTCCAGCCTGCTGTCGATCCCGGCTCCGTAATAATCTTCTCCCAACTCGAAGCCCGGATGAGCGAAGCGACATCCGGGGCCACCTTGGAGCTGCCCGCATATCGCTTCGCTCATGCGGGCAACGCTGAACTGCCGCGCGCTGGCCGCGCCTTGCTGCCCGCCTCACCCAAGACTAGGCTCCTTCTCCGCAACAACGATGTTCGGAGAGATCAGCCATGTCGCCAGCGGAAGCGCGCCTGAAGGAAGTGCCGTCGAACATGACGGAAGCCGAGTGGCAGCAACGCGTCAATCTCGCCGCCTGCTATCGCCTCGTCGCGTTGTACGGCTGGGACGATCTGGTCGACACGCACATCTCCGCGCGCGTGCCCGGCCCCGACCATCACTTCCTCATCAACCCATACGGGCTGATGTTCGACGAGATCACGGCGTCGAGCCTCGTCAAGGTCGATTTGCATGGCAATCAGCTCTCCGAGAGCGAATACAGCATCAACCCCGCCGGCTTCACCATCCATTCGGCGATCCACGAGGTGCGCGAGGACGCGATCTGCGTGCTGCATCTCCACACGCTCGACGGCACCGCGGTGTCGAGCAGCGCCGAAGGCCTGTTGCCGCTGAACCAGACCGCCCAGCTCGTCACCCACGACCTCGCCTATCACGACTATGAAGGCATCGCGCTCGACCATGACGAGCGGCCGCGGCTGCAGAAGGACCTCGGCGACCACAACCACATGCTTTTGCGCAATCACGGCACGCTGACGGTCGGCCGCTCGGTCGCTTCCGCCTTCGAGCGCATGTACCACCTCGAGCGCGCTTGCTCGATGCAGGTGCGCACGCGCGCGCTGGGTACGCCGATCTATCCAGTCGACGACGTCGCGATCGACAAGAATACCGAGCTACTGTCGAACCGCGACCGCGCCGAGCTGCGCGCCACCAATCTCGTGTGGCCGCCGCTGCTACGCAAGCTCGACCGCGTCAATCCGGGCTATCGGACTTGAGATTTTCGGGATTTGGTGTAGGGTAGCGTGCAACGAACCTCTACGCCTTTTGGAATGAAACGCCGCCCAATTCCGGGCGGCGTTTTTATTTAGGGGTAACTCCCCACGCCCGTCATTCCGGGGCGCGCGAAAAGCGCGAACTAAGGTGCGCAATTGCGCACCTGAGAATCTCGCGCAACAATCTCCAGATTCCGGGTTCGCCTCTTCGAGGCGCCCCGGAATGACCGCTACGCGGTCACTTCACCTCCGCCAGCGCGGCGAGGATGCGGGCCCAGGAGCGGATGCCCTTCTGGAAGCTGCGCAGATCGTACTTCTCGTTCGGCGAATGGATGTTGTCGTCGTCGAGGCCGAAGCCGACCAGCAGCGAATCGAGGCCGAGCGTGCGCTTGAAATCGGCGACGATCGGGATCGAGGCACCCGATCCCATCAGCACGGTCTCCTTGCCCCATTCCTCGGTCAGCGCCTTCTTGGCGGCGGCGAGCGGTTTCATATTCCAGTCGAGCGCGACTGCGGGCGCGGCGGAATGGTCGCCGAACTCGACCTTGCAGTCGCCCGGAATGCGCGCGGTCACGTAGTCGCGGAACGCCTTGCGGATCTTTTGGGGGTCCTGCCCCTCGACCAGACGGAACGAGACCTTGGCAGACGCGTGCGACGGGATCACCGTCTTGGAGCCCTCGCCGATATAGCCACCCCAAATGCCATTGACGTCGCAGGTCGGACGCGAGGAGGCCTGCTCGATCAGCAAGCGCCCCTTCTCGCCGGCAGGGATCGACAAGCCCACCGGCTTGAGGAACGTGTCCGGCGTGAATTCGAGCTTTTTCCACTGCACCAAGATGTCAGGGGGCGTGTCCTTGATCCCGTCATAGAAGCCGGGAATGGTGATGCGGTTGTCGTCGTCGAACAGACTGCCCAGAATTTTCGTGAGGACCCGGATGGGGTTCATCGCGCTGCCGCCGAAGACGCCGGAATGCAGGTCGCGATTGGCGGCGGTGATCTTCAGCTCCTCATAGAGCAGGCCGCGCAGCGATGTCGTGATCGCCGGCGTGTTGTGATCCCACATGCCGGTGTCGCAGACCAGCACGTAGTCGGCTTTGAACTCGTCCTTGTTGGCCTCGATGAAGGGCACGAAATTCTTCGAGCCGACCTCCTCCTCGCCTTCGATCAGGAAGGTGATGTCGACCGGCAGCGAGCCCGTCACCTTCATCCAGGCGCGGCAGGCTTCGACGAAGGTCATGACCTGGCCCTTGTCGTCCTCGGCACCGCGCGCGACGATGATCTTGCGACCATCGGCATGGTCGGTGACGACAGGCTCGAACGGCGGACGATCCCAGAGATCGAGCGGGTCGACCGGCTGCACGTCGTAATGGCCGTAGAACAGTACGTGCGGCCGTCCGCCCGCCCTGGCCTTGCCGACGATGGCGGGATGTCCGGCGGTCGGCCTCACTTCGGTGGCGACATCGAGGCTTGCGATGTCCTTGGCGAGGTGCTCGGCCGCGGCCTTGCAATCGGCGGCGAAGGCCGGATCCGCGGAGATCGACTTGATCCGCAACAACGAAAACAGACGCTCCAGGCTGTTATCGAAATCCTTGTCGATGTGGTCGAGCACGGATTGAAGCTGCGCATTGGCCATGGTCGTATTCCCGATTGTTGGTCTCAAGGTGTCTGCGCTTTTAGCGCTGGCGCGGCCTCGGGACCAGCCGGCGGATGCCAGATGTGCCATGCGAGGCTGCCGGCAAGGATGGCGGTCGCAACGAGATTATTGCCCCAGGCCTGGATGACATTGGGAAACCACGGCAGCGATAGCAGCATGAGGATGCCGGCGGCACCCAAAGCGAGCCAGGTTCCCAGCCGCACATTCGCCCGCGCGTCGAGGGTGGCCCGATGCATCAGCACCGTCATGGGCAGGAACAGCCACATGAAGTAGTATTGCCGCGCCAGAGGCGAGGCAATCGTCATCAGGCAGAACAGGATGCCGAGCTCCTCGGCGTCGGAGCGCGCCGTTCGCCGCGCTTGCCGAGGCATGATCGCGACGAAGCCGAGCCCGAGCACCGCCGACAGCGCGAGCACGATCCAGTTCGCCGTGCTGTAGTCGACGTCGATGACGTTCATCGTACGCGGCGGCTTGTTGGGGTCTTCCAGATTGTAATTGATCGGCCGGACCAGGCGATGCGTGACAGCAATGAGGGACTGGTTGACCCACGACCAATTCTGCTCGCCGCGCTGGCCAAAGCCTTGTTCCGAGTTGGTACCGACCATGGCCTGGTACCAGGTCGCAAGTTCGGCTGCGTTGCGCTCGAAGCCGCGGATCGGCGCCGGCACGACGTAAAGAAGAATGCCGGTGAAGGCGACCGTAGCGACGGCGGCCGCCCACTTCTGCCGCCACATCAGGTAGGGCAGCACCGCGATCGGAAACACCTTGATGGCCGTCGCGAGCGCAAACATGAAGCCAGCAAGCCAGGGGCGCTGATGCCGCAAGCTCCAGAAGCCGTAGAGCATCATCGCCAACAGGACGAGGTTCGGCTGGCCGAGGTCGAACATGTCGAACACGAAAGTGACGGTGACGAAGGCGGGCAATGCTTCCAGCCAGGGACCGGGCTTGCGGTCCGAGCCAGCCAGGACCTGGGAGAACATCCCGGTGTACCACCACGCCACTGCATTCAGGATGGACAGGACGGTATAGAGCGGGATCTTGCCGAACCAGCTCGGGATCGCCAACATGATCGCCGGAAGCGGCGGATAGATGAATTCGAAGTAGTCGCTGATATCGCCGGGATAGAGCGAGCGTCCCTCCAGGATCTGCTGCCCGGCCCAGTACCACAGCCCGTAATCCTTGGTCTTGCCGTGGCCGAAGATCTCGGGAATGAGCACATCGGCGGTCAGGAGGACGCAGCAGAACAGGAAAAGCAGGTCCAGCGGCGCGCGCAGCGACAGGCGTCTCGGCGCATCAGGTTTGGCTAACGGGGCGGTGGAGGTCACGGTGGAGTCCAGTCGGCGGCGGACTACCACGTAGCAGACGGGCGGATGCTTGGAGAGCCCCTCACCGGAATTTGTGCGCTGTGATGGCCTCCCGATGGCCGCTAAACCTCCGGCGGCGTGATGGCCGGGCGTGCTGCCTAAGGCGCGACGAGATCGGGATGAATCGTCATCGCGCTTCAGGTTATTGTTTGAACATGATCTTTTCGGAAAACCGCTTCACACTTTTCCGGATCACGCTCTAGCGCCGCAGCAATCCGCCGAGCGCGCCGCGAACCAGGGTGCGGCCGATCGAGCCGCCGAGCTGGCCGCCGACCGACTTGCCGATATTGGCGGCCATCCCCCCGATCACCTGGTTGGTCACCGATCGCGTCACGTCGCGCGCGATGACCTGGCCGGTTGACAGACGGCCGCGCTTGACGTTGGTGCCGAAGATAGAGCCGACGATCGAGCCGATCTGGCCGAGGATGCCGCCACCGCTTCCACCTGCCGAACCATCTGCCGTTGCCGCCGTGCCGGCGATGCGCTTCTGAAGAATCTCGTAGGCAGACTCGGAATCGACAGCGGTGTCGTATTTGCCCTTGACCGGGCTTATAGCCATGATCGCCTTGCGCTCCTCCGGCGTGATCGGTCCAATCCGGGCCGACGGCGGCCGGATCATCACCCGCTCGACCATCGAAGGCGTGCCGTTGCCCTCGAGGAAGGACACCAGCGCCTCGCCCTTGCCGAGCTCCATGATCACCTTGGCGGTGTCGAGCTTCGGGTTGGGCCGGAAGGTCTGGGCTGCGGCGGCGACCGCCTTCTGGTCGCGCGGGGTGAAAGCGCGCAGCGCGTGCTGCACCCGGTTACCCAACTGCCCGAGCACGCGATCGGGCACGTCGACCGGGTTCTGCGTCACGAAGTAGACGCCAACGCCCTTGGAGCGGATCAGACGCACCACCTGCTCGATCTTGTCCATCAGCGTTTTGGGCGCATCGTTGAACAACAGATGCGCCTCGTCGAAGAAGAACACGAGCTTCGGCTTGGGCAGGTCGCCGACCTCGGGCAGCTCCTCGAACAGCTCCGACAGCATCCACAACAGGAATGTCGCATAAAGCCGCGGGCTCTGGAGCAGCTTGTCGGCGACGAGGATGTTGACCATGCCGCGCCCGTCGCGGTCGGTCTTCATGAAGTCCTTCAGCGTCAGCGCCGGTTCGCCGAAGAATTTGGAGCCGCCCTGGTTCTCCAGCACCAGGAGCTGGCGCTGGATGGTGCCGACGGTCGCCTTGGTGACGTTGCCGAAGCCCTGCGCGGCCTTGCGGATGGCGGCGAGCGGATCCGCCGCCGCGTCCGGCCCCTTCTTCCCGCTATCGGGCACGATGGCGTCGAGCAGCGCGCGAAGGTCCTTCATGTCGATCAGGACGAGACCGTTGTCGTCGGCGACGCGGAAGGCGACGTTGAGCACGCCTTCCTGCACGTCGTTGAGGTCGAGCATGCGCGCGAGCAGCAGCGGTCCCATCTCGGTGACCGTCGCCCGCACCGGGTGGCCCTGCTCACCGAACACGTCCCAGAACACCGTCGAGAACTGGTCGGGCTGGAACGTCAGCCCCATCTCGGTGGCGCGCTTGACGATGAAATCCTTTGGTTCGCCGACCTCGGAGATGCCGGAGAGGTCGCCCTTGATGTCGGCTGCGAAGACCGGAACGCCGGCGCGCGCAAATCCTTCCGCCATCACTTGCAGCGACACGGTCTTGCCGGTTCCGGTTGCACCGGTGACGAGGCCATGGCGATTGGCGAGCGCCAGCGTCAGCCATGCCTGCTCGTTTCCCTTGCCGACGAAGATCTTCTCGTCGGTGTCACCGAGCTTGCTGTCCTGTGCGGTCATTATGGTCTCTGATCTCTGCAGTTTCGCGTATCGAAACTCGAATACACCAGTTCCGGAGTTTAACGCATGTCGCGAGCCGATTGAAACCATTCAACGTGGTCCGGACATGCGACATCGTCGGAAACATCAGCCGAAAGTCGGAAAGGTGCATTCGCACCGCGGTATTTTCTTGCTGATTCCATCTCCGCTCTTGCATCGCTGCAACACTTTTCGCGCGTTCGAAACGTTGGTCGCGTTCATCGCTTGTATTTCACATCGCACCGGCTCAAGATCATTTTCGAAAGCAATACTCCGGCATGTGAACCGGCTGAGGGGCAGGCCATATGGACGAGCTGATCGGGCGGCTGGCAACAAACGCCAGCATAGATAGTGCTGTCGCTGAAAAGACTGTCGGCATTATCCTGGGTTTCCTCCGCAGCGAGGGTCCTTCCGACAGCGTGCAGGCCCTGATCGACCAGATTCCCGGTGCGGAAGCCGTGATCGAGACGTCCGGGAGCGGCGGCGGACTGTCGCGGCTGATGGGCGGTGGCCTGATGGCCGTCGGCTCACGCCTGATGGGCCTCGGACTCGGCATGTCGGAGATTCAAAACATCGCCCGTGAACTTTTTCGCTTCGGCCGAGACAAAATCGGAGCCGATCAGATGGGCAAGATCATCGCGGGGACGCCGGGCCTCAGCCAATTCGCCTGAAGCTTTCGCATTTCATATCGAGAATCATGACATATCCCATCTCCGAGATTGAGGGCCTGTCGGCCTTTGCCGCCAACAAGTTGAAGGCGCAGGGAATCCGCACCACCGACGCGCTGCTCGAGGCTGCCGGCACCGTGAAAGGCCGCAAGGCGCTGTCTGCCAAGACCGGCATCAGCGAGCAGCTGCTGCTCGAATGGGCCAACGTCTCTGACTACATGCGCATCCCCGGCATGGGCCGGGCCAAGGTCGGCCTGGTCCGCGCTGCCGGCGTCACCACGGTGCGCGAGCTCGCTTATCGGAATCCGGCAAGGCTCGCGCAGAGCATGCGGGACGCGAACGAGAAGAAGAAGCTCCTCCGCATCCTGCCTTCCGAGAAGTCGGTCGGCGAGATCATCGCCAAGGCGAAGAAGCTGCCGCCGAAGATTACGTATTAGCCACACACTCTCTCCGTCGTACCCCGCGAAGGGGTATCCAGTACGCCGCGCCTCCTCCACATTGTCGCAATGCCTCGGAGTATTGGATTGCCCGCTTTCGCGGGCAATGACACGAGGGGTTGGTCTTGAACTCCCCCTCCCCGACCGCTAAAGCCACCCGCATGAGCGCCTCGCCCTCCCCATCCGTCCCGCCGGCCGGCTCGGCCGGGGCCGACGTGCTGCGGACGCTGTTGGAACGGCCGCTTCCGGCGGTGATGGGGGTGCTCAACGTCACCCCGGATTCCTTCTCTGACGGCGGCGCGTTCATCGCGCCCGAGCAGGCCTTGGAGCGTGCCCGGACGATGATCGCTGATGGCGTCGACATCATCGATATCGGCGCGGAGTCCACCCGGCCCTACAAGGGCGCCCAGCCGGTCACAGCGGAACGCGAGCTCGCCCGGCTGAAGCCGGTGCTGGCTGGCGTCGTGGCGCTTGGCGCGCCCGTCTCGATCGACAGCATGAAGGCGGAGGTGGTGGCGTTCGCGCTCGACCAGGGCGCGGCGATCGTCAACGACGTCTGGGGCCTGCAACGCGACGCCGCCATGGCACCGCTGGTCGCGGCTAAAGGCGTTCCGGTCATCGTGATGCACAACCGCGACAATGCCGACCCCACCATCGACATCGTCACGGACATGAAAACCTTCTTCCTGCGCTCGCTGGATATCGCGGCCAAGGCTGGTATCGCGCGGGACAAAATCGTACTCGATCCCGGCATCGGCTTCGGCAAGACGGCCGAGCAGAGCATGATCGCGCTGGCGCGGCTGCGCGAACTCGACATGTTCGGCCTGCCGATCCTGGTCGGCGCCTCGCGCAAGCGCTTCATCGCCGCGGTGTCGCCGTCGGAGCCGAAAGAGCGACTCGCCGGATCGATCGCCGCGCACGTCATCGCCGCGCAGCGCGGCGCAAAAATCATTCGGACCCATGACGTCGCCGAAACCTTGCAGGCCCTGCGTGTAGCAGCAGCAATCGAGAGCAAGCCATGACCGATACGATCTTCGTCACCGGCCTGTCGATCCACGCGCGCCACGGCGTCATGGATCACGAAACCGAAGTCGGCCAGCGCTTCGTCATCGATCTCGAACTCTATACCGACCTGTCGGAGCCTTCGCGCAGCGACCGGCTCGCCGATACCGTGTCCTACGCCGAAGTGGTGGCGACCACCACGGCGGCGTTCAAGAACACCAATTACAAGCTCTTGGAGCGCGCCGCCGGCGCGGTGGCCGATGCCATCCTGTCGCATTTCCCGCGCATCCGCGCCGTGAAGATCACCGTGCACAAGCCGCATGCGCCGATCGCCGCGATCTTCGACGACGTCGGCATCATGCTGACGCGCTCGCGGCATCCATAAGATGGCGAGCGTCTTGATCGCATTCGGCGGAAATGTCGGCGATGTCCGCGCGACATTCCGCAAGGCGATCGCGCATATCTGCGGCATGGCGCAAGCCGCGCTGATCGCGCGCTCGTCCGACTATGCAACGCCGCCCTGGGGCGATGAGGACCAGGAGCCCTTCATCAACGCGTGCATCGAGATCGAGACCAGCCTTGATCCGCATGCACTGCTGTTCGTGCTCCAGAAGATCGAGCAGAAATTCGGCCGCACGCGGGACAAGGAGCGGCGCTGGGGCCCGCGCACGCTCGATCTCGATATGATTGCCTATGACAATGTCAGCTTGCAGAAGCCCGATCTGACCCTGCCGCATCCGCGCCTGTTCGAGCGCGCCTTCGTGCTGGTGCCGCTGGCCGAAATCGCGCCCGACCGCCTCATATCAGGCGTTCGTGTGCGTGACGGGCTCGCCAGCGTCTCGACGCAAGGCATTGAGCGGCTTCCGGATACCGGTTAACCAAAAACAACCGTTTGCAGGGGCGGTCCGCCGTGGCAATTTCGCCTGCGAATAACAAGATTTCGGGAGCCCCTCGCCGCATGACCTCCGTGACTGACGACCTGCCGCTGGCGGCGGATTTCCCCAAGGCGACGATCGAAGACTGGCGCAAGCTGGTTGACGGCGTGCTGAAGGGCGCGCCGTTCGAGAAGCTGGTCGGCAAGACCTATGATGGCCTGAAGATCGAGCCGCTCTACCCACGCGCCAAGGGCCTTGCGCCCGTGGTGGGCCGGCCGCCAGCTGCGCCCTGGCAGATCATGCAGCGGATCGACCATCCCGATGCGGCTGCCGCGAATGCGCAGGCGCTGACCGATCTCGAGAACGGCGCGACGGGGCTCGCGCTGGTGTTCGCCGGCGGCAGCGGCGCCCACGGCTTCGGCCTGGAACCGTCAGCCGATGCGGTCGCAAGAGTCTTGAAGGACATCCATCTCGATGCCGGCATCGGCCTCGAGCTTCAGATCGGTCCGCAATCGCGGATGGCCGCGATCCATGTCGCGGAATATGTGAAGAGCGCAGGCTTCGATCCCGCCGCCTGCAACATCCGCTTCGGGCTTGATCCGCTCGCGGCCGGCGCGGTGTGGGGCCACAGCCCCTATACTTGGGAGGAGATCGTTCCAGCCATCACCGGCGCCATCAAGGGTCTCGCTGGGCTCGGCTTCAAGGGGCCATTCGCCTCCGCCGACGGACGCGTGATCCACGATGCCGGCGGTTCGGAAGTGCAGGAGCTTGCCTTCGTGCTCGCCTGCGGCGTTGCCTATCTGCGCGCGATCGAAAATGCCGGCATTGCGCTGCAGCAGGCGCAGGACATGGTCTATGCGCGGCTTTCCGCCGATGCCGACCAGTTCCTGACCATGGCCAAATTCCGCGCGCTGCGGCTGCTGTGGGCGCGCATCGAGCAGGCCTGTGGCCTGACGCCGAAACCGCTGTTCATCGCTGCCGACACGGCCTGGCGCATGCTGACGCAGCGCGACCCTTACGTGAACATGCTGCGCGCGACCATCGCGACCTTTGCGGCCGGGCTTGCCGGCGCCAACGCGATCACCGTGTTGCCGCATACGCTGGCGCTCGGACTGCCCGATCCGTTCGCACGACGCGTGGCGCGCAACACGCAAGCCCTGCTGCTGGAAGAAAGCAATCTCGCCAAGGTCAGCGATCCCGCGGCGGGCGCCGGCGGCATCGAGACGCTGACCGCGCAGCTCTGCGAGGCCGCTTGGGCGCTGTTCCAGGAGAGCGAGAGAGCCGGCGGCGCCTTTGCCGCGCTTCAGCAGGGTATTTTTCAAAGTAAAGTAGCGGCTACGCGAAAGGCGCGCGAGGCCAACATCGCAAAACGCCGAGACGTGCTGACCGGCGCCAGCGAGTTTCCGAACCTGCATGAGAGCGAGACGGCCGTGCTGAAGGTGACGCCAATCGCGCTTCCGCCTTACGGTGAGCAAAAATACAAATTCGATGCACTGTCGCCGATCCGGCTGGCGGAACCGTTCGAGGCGTTGCGTGACAAGTCGGATGCCGCGTTGAAAGCACGTGGCGCCCGGCCAAAGGTGTTCCTGGCCAATCTCGGCACGCCCGCCGATTTCACCGCGCGGGCGACGTTTGCCAAGAGCTTCTTCGAGGCTGGCGGCATCCAGGCCCTCGACAGCGAGGGTTTTGCCGATCCGTCCAAGCTTGCTACCGCGTTCAAGGCCTCCGGCGCGGAGCTTGCCTGCCTCTGTTCCAGCGACAAGGTCTATGCCGGTCACGCGGAACCCGCCGCCCGGGCCCTGCAAACGGCCGGCGCCCGACATATCTATCTGGCAGGCCGCCCGACCGATGCCGAGGCGGCGCTGCGTGCGGCCGGCGTCACCGGTTTCGTCTTCGCCGGAGGCGATGCGCTTGCGACGCTGCAAGACGCCTACCGGCGGATGGAGCAGCCATGACCGAAACCAGCAAAACCGTTCTCACCGGCGGCTGCCAATGCGGGGCCGTGCGCTTTCGAGTCACGACGGCACCGACCAAGGTCTCGATCTGCCACTGCCGGATGTGCCAGAAGGCGGCTGGCGCCCCGTTCGCCTCCTTCGCCGACATCAACAAGACGGACTTTGCCTGGACCAAGGGACGGCCGTCGTTCTTCCGCTCCTCCTCCATCGCCGAGCGCGGCTTTTGCGCCGCCTGCGGCACGCCGCTGAGCTTTGGCCGCATCGACGGCGACCGGATCGAGATCATGACAGGCACGTTCGACCGCCCCGACCACGTTGTCCCAACGCGGCAGTTCGGCACCGAATCTCGCCTCGGCTGGGTAGTCGGCATCTCCAATTTGCCGAGCCAGACCACCCAGCAGAATTACGGACCGGAGAAGATGGCGACCATCGTCAGCTATCAGCATCCGGATCATGATTGAGGCCGTCCGGTGTTTCAGCTGCTCGGACAAAGCTTGCTAGGTCTCGCAGAATGGAAGTTTGTCGAGCTTTTCGCGCGCTTGCCGCGGAGCGGGACTTGAGCGATGACTGAGAGCCGGCTGGATGATCCGGTCTACAAGAAGAATGTGCAAAGGCTGATCGAGCATCATCGCAGCTTTGAGGATTCCAAGAGATGAGCCGCATTCCCAATTTCGCCGATGTCGCCTTCGAGCGGACCGCAACCACAGCGCCATTAGGCAGCGCCGAGCCGTGGCTGACGCCCGAGGGCATTCTCGTAAAACCCGCTTATGGCGAGGCCGATCTTGCCGGCCTCGATTTCCTCGAGACCTATCCCGGCATCGCGCCCTTTCTGCGCGGTCCCTACCCGACCATGTATGTCAACCAGCCCTGGACCATCAGGCAATATGCCGGCTTCTCCACGGCAGAGGATTCCAACGCGTTCTATCGCCGTAATCTCGCCGCTGGACAGAAGGGCCTCTCGGTCGCCTTCGATCTCGCCACGCATCGCGGCTATGACAGCGATCATCCGCGCGTCGGCGGCGACGTCGGCATGGCCGGCGTCGCGATCGATTCCATCTACGACATGCGCACGCTGTTCGCAGGGATTCCGCTCGATCAGATGAGCGTGTCCATGACCATGAACGGCGCGGTACTGCCGATCCTGGCGCTCTATGTCGCGGCCGCCGAGGAACAGGGCGTGCCGCCGGAAAAACTCTCGGGCACCATTCAGAACGACATTCTGAAAGAATTCATGGTGCGTAACACCTATATCTATCCGCCCGCGCCATCGATGCGGATCATTTCGGACATCTTCGCCTACACCTCCACGAGGATGCCGAAATACAACTCGATCTCGATCTCCGGCTATCACATGCAGGAGGCCGGTGCGACGCAGGACCTCGAGCTCGCCTACACGCTCGCCGATGGCGTCGAATATCTGCGTGCCGGACTCGCTGCAGGCCTCGACGTCGACCGCTTCGCGCCGCGCCTGTCGTTCTTCTGGGCGATCGGCATGAACTTCTTCATGGAGGTCGCCAAGCTGCGCGCCGCGCGCCTGCTCTGGGCGAAGCTGCTGAAGCCATTCAATCCGAAAGACCCGCGCTCGCTGTCGCTGCGCACGCATAGCCAGACCTCAGGCTGGTCGCTGACCGCTCAGGACGTCTTCAACAACGTCATGCGTACCACGGTGGAGGCGATGGCGGCCACCCAAGGCCATACCCAGTCGCTGCACACCAACGCGCTCGACGAAGCGCTGGCGCTGCCGACCGATTTCTCGGCGCGCATCGCTCGCAACACCCAGCTCTTCCTCCAACAGGAGAGCGGCACCACGCGCATCATCGATCCCTGGGGCGGCTCGTATTATGTCGAGCGGCTCACGCGCGACCTCGCCGCCAAGGCCTGGAGCCACATCCAGGAGGTCGAGGAGCTCGGCGGCATGGCCAAGGCGATCGAGGCGGGCGTGCCGAAACTGCGCATCGAGGAAGCCTCGGCCAAGACACAGGCCCGCATCGATGCCGGCAAGCAGGCCGTGATCGGCGTTAACAAGTACAAGCCGACCGATGAGGCGCCGATCGAGATCCTCAAAGTCGACAACAGCAATGTCCGCCGCTTGCAGATCGACAAGCTGACGCGGCTGAAATCCGAGCGCAATCAGAAGGACGTCGATGCCGCCCTCGCCGCGCTGACGCGCTCGGCCAGAGAAGGCAACGGCAATCTGCTCGCGCTCGCCATCGACGCGGCGCGCGCCAAGGCGACCGTCGGCGAGATTTCGGAGGCGATGGAGAAGGTGTTCGGCCGGCATCGCGCCGAGATCAAGTCCATCACCGGCGTCTACAAGCGGGAGGCCTCCAGCATGGGAAACCAGGTCGAGAAGGTTCAGGCGCTGATCGACGCCTTCGAGGAGGCGGAAGGCCGCCGCCCGCGCATCCTGGTGGCCAAGATCGGCCAGGACGGCCATGACCGCGGCCAGAAGGTGATCGCGTCAGCCTTCGCCGACATCGGCTTCGACGTCGACATCGGGCCGCTGTTCGCGACCGCCGACGAAGCTGCGCGGCAGGCGGTCGAGAACGACGTGCACATCCTCGGCGTCTCCTCGCTCGCCGCCGCCCACCTCACGGCGGTGCCGGAACTGAAGGCCGCGCTGAAGAAGCAGGGCCGCGACGACATCATGATCATCGTCGGCGGCGTAGTGCCGCCGCAGGATTACGACGCGCTGTACGCGGCCGGCGCCGAAGCCATCTTCCCGCCGGGCACCGTGATCGCCGATGCGGCGGAGGAACTGATCCGCAAGCTGAACGTCCGGCTTGGGCATAGCGAGGCGGCGGAGTAGTGATGGACTGGTCGTGCGCCCGGCCAGGTTGTGTCCATGACACCTGACGAAATCATTGCTGCAATACGCAAGAACGCGGATGCCATCAAAGGCAAGGGCGTATCGAAGCTCTCCATCTTCAGCTCGCACGTCCGCGACGATTATCGTCGATATAAACGGGATAGTTGTTGAAGTCGCGAATTAGCGACCAGACTTCGTCCAGCGGGTGATCCAGCACCGTGCTGTAATAGGCTTGGGTCATGGCTTGCCTTTGGCACTTGTTGCGCGCTGAGGTTGGCGACTTGCGCCGGCAAAACCCACCCGATTTCCGACTGCCCGTCCGATGGTTTCACACAAACGGCGATCTCGCTGGTAGCGCTACCTTGCGGCGCCGCCGCAAAGCCGACTAGAATGCCGCCGTTGACAAGAGCGCTCGACGTCGCGGGCGCCGCTGGGAGGCATTCAATGTCCAAGATCACCCGCCGCGCCTTTGCGGCCTCGTCTGCCGCGGTCGCGGCATCCGCCGCTTTCGGGTTCAAGCCGGCACTCGCACAAGCCTATCCGGCGCGTCCGGTCACCGTGATCGTGCCTTGGGGCGCGGGCGGCGGCACCGATGCGACCGCGCGCATCGTCGCGGCGCTGCTGGAGAAGGATCTCGGCCAACCCTTCAACGTGGTCAACCGCACCGGCGGCTCCGGCGTCGTCGGCCATAGCGCGATCGCGAGCGCGCAGCCCGACGGCTACACGATCGGCATGCTCACGGTCGAAATCTCGATGATGCACTGGCAAGGCCTCACCGAGCTGACGCCAAAGAGCTACACGCCGCTGGCGCTGATGAACGAGGATCCGCCCGGCATCCAGGTCTCCTCCTCCTCGCCCTACAAGACGGTCAAGGAGCTCGCCGACGCGATCAAGGCGGCGCCTCCGGGCAAGTTCAAGGCTTCGGGCACCGGCCAGGGCGGCATCTGGCATCTGGCGCTGGTCGGCTGGATGCAGGCGATGGGCCTGCCTGCCAACCAGGTCGCCTGGGTGCCGTCAAATGGCGCAGCGCCCGCGATGCAGGATCTCGCCGCCGGTGGCCTCGACCTGACCACCTGCTCGGTGCCGGAAGCGCGCGCCATCATCGAGGCTGGCAAGGCCAGGAGCCTTGCCATCATGGCGCCGGCGCGCAACCCGATCTTCAAGGACGTGCCGACATTGAAGGAGGCGATGGGCATCGACTACGCGACCGGTGCCTGGCGCGGCATCGGCGCCCCGAAGAACCTGCCGCCGGAGATCGCAACGAAGCTGACCGCAGCGCTGAAGAAGGTCTACGACTCAGCCGAGTTCAAGGACTTCATGAGCAATCGCGGCTTCGGCACCGTGTGGGGCGATGCCGCCCATTTCGCCGCCTTCATGGACAAGGGCGACGCCCAGATGGGCGAGGCGATGAAGGCGGCGGGCCTGAGCAAGGCGTGATTTTCACCTCTCCGCGCGAGCGGCAGGGCTGTCGCATATGAAGAACGTGGCGAGTAGCTCGCTTGCAGCCCATCCTTCGAGACGCCTGCCTACGGCGGGCCCTCAGGATGAGGTCGCGTTTTGCGGCGAGATATCAAACCCTCATGGTGAAGAGCCCGCGAAAGCGGGCGTCTCGAACCATGCAGGCCGAGCAGCTTCATCATATGCGCTAGCCCAACCCACGCGGGGAGAGGGAGTGCACTTCTCATAGGACTCTCCCATGCGTCTTCCCGACTCCGTCACGGGATCGTTTCTCGTCGCACTCGGCGCGGCCGCCGCCTATGGCGGTTGGATCTTGCCGCCGGTGCCGGGCCAGCCGGTCGGCCCCAACGTGTTTCCGCTGGTGATCGGCACCGGGCTCGCCCTGTGCGGGCTCGCGATCGTGTTCGGCATCGGCCATTCCTTCGAGGAGGAGGAAGAGCTGGTCCCGCTCGAGAACGGTCAGGCCGCCAGCCCGCCGCCGCAGGGCAAGCTCTACGGCCTTCGCGCCTTGCTGCCGCCGGCGCTGCTGCTGTTCTACGTCTTTGCCGCCGACCGGCTCGGCTTCATCCTCGCTGCCGCGATCATGGTCTACGTGACCTCGACCGCGTTGGGGGCGAAGTGGAAGCTGGCGCTGCCGCTCGCGGCGCTCTCGCCATTCGCCATTCACCTCATTTTCGGCAAGCTGTTGCGCGTGCCGCTGCCTGCCGGCCTGCTGCCGACGCCCTGGTAATCCCATGCTGAAAACCCTGATTGATGCGTTCGCACTGATCTCGACCTGGGAGGTCATCATCGCGATGTTCGCGGCCTCCGTGTACGGGCTCGTGATCGGCTCGCTGCCGGGCCTGTCGGCGACGATGGCGACCGCCCTGCTCGTCCCCGTCACCTTTTACCTGTCGCCGATCGCGGCGATTGCGACCATCGTCGCGGCGTCCTCGATGGCGATCTTCTCCGGCGACATTCCCGGCGCGCTGCTGCGCATTCCCGGCACGCCGGCTTCCGCCGCCTATGCCGACGAAGCCTATGCCATGACCCGCAAGGGCCAGGCCGAGCTCGCGCTCGGGGCCGGCGTCTGGTTCTCCGCGGTCGGCGGCATCGCCGGCGTGCTGTCGCTGATGATCCTGGCGCCGCCGCTCGCCGAGATCGCGCTGTCGTTCTCGACGTTCGAATATTTCTGGCTGGCGCTGCTCGGCCTGATGTGTGCCACTTTGGTCGCGCGCTCCTCGCCCGTGAAGGCGATCGCCGGCATGTTCATCGGCCTGCTGGTCTCCTGCATCGGCATCGAGAATCCCGGCGGCGTCCCGCGCTTCACCTTCGGCCTCACCGATCTGTTCGGCGGCATCGAACCGATCCCGGCGCTGGTCGGCGTGTTCGCGGTGGCGCAGGTGATGCGCGCGATGCTGACGCCCGAGCCGCCACCGCTGCCGCGACGAAAATTCGGAAGCATCATGGCCGGCCAGTGGAAGCTGACCAAGAAGTATCATTGGCAGATGACGCGCGGGAATATCGTCGGCATCATCATCGGCGTGCTGCCCGGCGCCGGCGCCGACATGGCCGCCTGGGTCTCCTACGCGATGTCGAAGCGCTTCTCGAAGGAGCCTGAAAAGTTCGGCACCGGTCACGTCGAAGGCCTGGTCGAGGCCGGAGCCAGCAACAACGCCAGCATCGCCTCCGGCTGGGTGCCATCGCTGCTGTTCGGCATCCCCGGCGACACCATCGCCGCGATCGCGATCGGCGTGCTCTACATGAAGGGACTCAATCCCGGCCCGACGCTGTTCACCGAGAAGGCGTCGAGCATGTACGCGATCTATCTGATGTTCATCATCGCGAACATCATGATGATCCCGCTCGGCATCGCCATGATCCGGGTCGCGGCCTACATCCTGCTGGCGCCACGCTCCACCGTGATGCCGATCATCATGCTGTGCTGCGCGGTCGGCTCGTTCGCGATCGGCAACAACATGTTTGGCGTCGTCACCGTCGCCGCCTTCGGCGTGATCGGCTATATCATGGAAGCGAACGGCTATCCCGTGGCAGCCATGGTGCTCGGCATCGTCATGGGCACCATGGTCGAGCAGGCTTTCGTCACCTCGTTGATCAAGTCGGACGGAAGCATCCTGCCGTTCTTCGAGCGCCCAGTCGCGGCGATCCTCGCCGCGATGGCAATCGGCGCCCTGCTGTGGCCGGTAATGGTGTGGGTGTGGCGCAAGATGAAACCGCCCCAGGCGGCGGCGGCAACATCCCGGTGATTTGCAGGCGAGCGCCCTCGCCTGCCCAGCCGGGCCGTTGTAAAGCAGGGCATGACTGAGAAGAAGGCCTCGCCGGACACCCAATCCCTCGCCCGCGACGTGCGCGCCGGCAGCCGCGCGGCGCTGGCGCGGGCTATCACGCTGGTGGAGAGCCGGCGCTCCGACCATCAGGCGCTGGCGCGCGAACTGGTGCAGATGCTGCTGCCCGACACCGGCAAGGCGGTGCGCGTCGGCATCACCGGCTCTCCGGGCGTCGGCAAGTCCACCACGATCGACGCGCTCGGCACGTATCTGATCGAACAAGGCCACAAGGTCGCAGTGCTCGCGGTCGATCCGTCCTCAGCGCGCAGCGGCGGCTCGATCCTCGGCGACAAGACCCGGATGGCGCGGCTGTCGGCCTCCACCGATGCCTTCATCCGCCCCTCGCCGTCTTCGGGCACGCTCGGGGGCGTCGCGGCCAAGACACGCGAGGCAATGCTGATTTGCGAAGCCGCAGGCTTCGGCGTCGTGCTGGTCGAGACCGTCGGCATCGGCCAATCCGAGACGGCGGTCTGCGACATGACCGATTTCTTCCTCGCACTTATGCTGCCGGGCGGCGGCGACGAACTGCAAGGGATCAAGAAGGGCCTGGTCGAGCTCGCCGACATGATCGCCATCAACAAGGCCGACGGCGACAACCTCAAGCGCGCCAAGATCACGGCCGCTGACTACCGCGGCGCGCTGCACATCCTCGCGCCGCGGTCCGAGCATTGGCACCCACCGGTCGAGACCTATTCGGCGCTCACCGGCGACGGAATCGCGAGAATTTGGCAGAGGATCCTTGATCACCGCAAGGCGATGAGCGCATCCGGCGAGTTTGCCGCGCGGCGGCGCGATCAGCAGGTGAAATGGATGTGGTCGATGCTGGAGCAGCGCATACTGGCGCGGCTGCGCAGCGAGGCGTCGGTGCGGACCAAGGTCCGGAAGATCGAGGCCGAGGTCGCCGACGGCCATCTCACGCCGGCCCTCGCCGCGGAGCAGATGCTGGAGTTGCTGCAATGAGCGAAAGGCTCCGCATTCTCCTCACCGGCTTCGGGCCGTTTCCCGGCGCGCCGTTTAACCCGACCCAGCCGCTGATAGCGCGGCTGGCGCAGCTGCGCCGCCCGGCGCTCGATAATGTTGCGATCGCAAGCCACATCTTCCCGGTCACCTATGCTGCGGTCGACCGGCAATTGCCTGACGTGCTCGCGAAGGTGAAGCCGGATGCACTTCTGATGTTCGGCCTCGCCGCACGCACGCCTTACTTGCGCATCGAGACCCGCGCCCGCAATGCGGTCACCATGCTCTGGCCGGATGCCGCCAACACCCGCTCGAGCAAGCGCGGCATCGCCGGCGATGCGGACGCGATGACGTTCGGTCCGCACACCGCAAGGCTGCTGCGCGCCGCACGCCTCACCGGCATCGATGCGCGCGCCTCGCGCGATGCCGGCGCCTACCTCTGCAACTATCTGAGCTGGCGCGCGATCGAGAATGTGAGAGCGGGCGGGCCCAGGCTTGCGGCGTTCATCCACATCCCGCTGCTCGCGCGCAGCGGCGCGGTGCGCCGCAAGGGCGCACCCCGGATCACGCTGGAGGAACTGGTGGATGCGGGCGAAGCGATGCTGATGGAGATGGTGCGATTGGCGCGGAAGGAACGGAACACGCTGGGGCCGTAACCCCTACCGCACCTTGCTTACGTAAACATTTAACCCTACCGCGAACAATCCTCACGCCACCGGCCGTCCTGAGCTACCTAGTCCCCGCGGACACGTCCCGCGTCCGCCGGAGGACGCGTCATGGACCTCAATCGCCGTCACCTCATCGGAGCCTCGACCGCGGGCATCGCCGGCGCGCTCGCCGTGCCGGCCGATGCTGCGCGCGCGGCGCCGCTGACGTCCCTGCTCGGCCGCGACGCCACGCAATACGGTGTGCGGCCCGGCGCCAGCGAGGACCAGACCCGCGCGCTCCAACGTGCGATCGATGAGAGCGCGCGGACGCAGATGCCGCTCGCCTTGCCGCCCGGCATCTACCGCACTGGACTATTACGGCTACCGAGCGGCGCGCAGCTGATCGGCGTGCGCGGTGCGACGAAATTCGTCTTCACTGGGGGCGCGTCGGCGATCCAGAGCGACGGCGCTGACTCCATCGGCCTCACCGGCATCACGTTCGATGGTGGCAACATTCCGCTGCCGACGCGGCGCGGCCTGATCCACGTCCTCGGCGGCCGCGACGTCCGCACCCGATTGCATGATGATCGGCTCCGGCGGCAGCGGCATTTGGCTCGAGCAGGTCTCAGGCGACATCTCCGGTAACATCTTCTCCAATGTCGCAGCGACGGCGGTCGTCTCGTTCGATGCCCGGGGCCTCAGCGTCTCCCGCAACACCATCACCGGCACCAACGATAACGGCATCGAGATCCTGCGCACCGCGATCGGCGACGACGGCACGCTGGTCGCTGACAACCGCATCGAGGACATCAAGGCCGGCCCCGGCGGCTCCGGCCAGTACGGCAACGCCATCAATGCCTTTCGCGCCGGCAACGTGATCGTGCGCGGCAACCGCATCAGGAATTGCGATTACTCCGCCGTGCGTGGCAACTCCGCCTCGAACATCCATATCACCGGCAACAGCGTCAGCGACGTGCGCGAGGTCGCGCTCTATTCGGAGTTCGCGTTCGAGGCCGCGGTGATTGCCAACAACATTGTCGATGGCGCCGCCGTCGGTGTCTCCGTCTGCAATTTCAACGAGGGTGGCCGCATCGCCGTGGTCCAGGGCAACATCATCCGCAACCTGATCCCGAAACGGCCGATCGGCACCGCGCCGGACGACGATGCCGGCGTCGGCATTTATATCGAGGCGGATTCCTCGGTGACCGGCAACGTGATCGAGAACGCGCCGTCCTACGGCATCGTCGCGGGCTGGGGCAAGTATCTGCGCGACGTCGCCATCACCGGCAACGTGATCCGCAAGGCGCTGGCAGGCATCGGCGTCTCCGTGATGCCCGGTGCCGGCACCGCGCTCGTCAACAACAACATGATCTCGGAGACCCCGCGCGGCGCCGTGGTCGGGCTGGACCACGCGCGCGCCGTGACGTCCGACCTGTCAGCCGACGGTGCGCAGCGGTTCGCGCAGGTGGTGGTCGGCGGGAATGCGGTGCGGCGTTAGAACGCGTTGCGCAGCAGCGGGTATTTGGCCTCCAGGCCATCGAGGCTGAAGGTGAATTCGACGACGCGCTCGGGGGCGGCGACGATTTCGGCGGGAGGTGGGGAGAATTGCGGCAGTAGCGTTGCCGCCGTGGCCGGCGCCATAACGGCAGGTGCCGTGCGCGATGCCATCGCGGGTGGCGCGGAGAGCGGTGCGATCGGGGCTTCGGTAACGTCGGCGAGAACGTCCGGCGTGGGATCGAGCCTGACCGGCACCGCGGTCTCGGGCGCGATGTGGACGGCCTTCGGCTGCACGGTCTGCGCCTGTTGGTCGCGCGGAAATACGCGCGGCATCGTTGCCGGCGACCAGCCGAAGGCGGGCGTCACGCTGGCGGCTGCCGCAGCGACGTCCGCGCCCGTTGCAAGGGCGCGCCAGGTCTGGACCGCACGCTTGGCCTCCTGGATATTTTCGAGAAATGCGATCTCGGAGTGGTAGCGGCGCCAGCGTCCGGTCTCGAACATTTCGGAGAGATGTTGCAGCCGCTGCTCCGCGAGAGCGCACCAGCGTGCCGCAATGTCGCGGCTAACGGCCACGTCGCGAACGACTTCTTGGCGATGTGTCATGAACCAGCCCGTCAGGAGAAAACACGGACGCAGGGACGCAACGCACACGAATCAATTTAGACGCGACATGATTATTTTGTGGAAAAGTTTTGACTTGTCCAGCAACGACACCGCGTCCGCCATCGAGCACCGTAATCGTGCGGAGATTTGCTATGTTTTCGAGTCAAGCTTCGCACAAGCATGACCGGCTTGCGGCGTGCCGCGCGAGCGACGCGGCGGACGCGGGTGCGGTCCTTCAACCGGAAGCTGAACGATCGCGAGGCTTTAAAATTGGATGCCCACAAAGAAAAGACCCGTCCGGGGGGACAACCGGACGGGTCGAGCCATATGGGCGCTTGGGGTGGATGGGCGCTCGCGCCTGATATGACCGATGGGGAGGGATGACCGCTCCCACATAATTTGGTCGTGGCAGCTGGCTGAACGTTCAACGCGGCATTCGCTTTTTTGACCTTCGGCGGGCGCGCGCGTCTTGTCGCAGCCGCTACCGCGGCGCCGGCCTATCCGCCTGAGAAATCGCGGATTTTTCGTCTGCGCTCGACAACGAGGGTTGCTCGATGGCGCGGATGCCGGGCTCGTCGGGACGCTTCCCGGCATCTTCACGTTTTGTTGTACCGGATGCCGCCGCAACCGGCGTCGCACTGTCGGCCGGAACGGCCATGACCGCGGCAAACGCATCGGCCTCGCCGTCGCCGAACAGATCATCACGGCCGGGTGAACCGAGGTCGCGCGCGGTCTTCGCCAGCGTCGTGCGCAGCGCTTCCGGCTTCAAGGCATGGTTGCGCTCGAGCAGCAGCGCCGCGACGCCGGAGACATAGGCGGCGGAGAAGGAGGTTCCGGACGTCATCTGGTATTTGCCGTCAGGCGCCGGCAGGAAGATGTCGACGCCGGGAGCTGCGACCGCGATGTAGTTGCCGCGATTGGAGGCGGTGAACAGCCGGTCCTGCTGGTCGGTCGCACTGACCGCGATCACGTTGGGATTGGCGGCGGGATAGAGCGGCGGCGATTTGGCCCCGGCATTGCCGGCGGCCGCGATCAGCACGAGGCCACGCGCGGCGCTCGCGGCGATGGCCCGCTCGATCAGGGCGTCCTTGGGGCCCGCAAAGCTCATATTGACGATCTGCGCGCCGTGCTCGGCAGCATAGTTCAGCGAGCGCAGGATGATGTAGGACGAGCTCTCGGCCCCGCCCGCAGGGCCGCCGAAGGCGCGGATCGCGATGATGCGCGCCTCGGGCGCGCTGCCCATCAGCCGGCCATGCGCGACGATGGCACCCGCGATGCCAGTGCCGTGAACATGCGGTCCCTCGGTGGTGCCGAGCGCATCGAAATTGTCGGCGATGGAATCAGCGAGTTCGGGATGGCTGGCGTCGATCCCGGAATCGATCACGGCAACCGTGACGTTGGCGCCGTGCGCCAGCGTATGCGCCTGCGGCAGGCGGAGCTTTGTCAGTGCATATTGCGCAGGATCGCCTTCGGTCGGCCCCGACGGTTTCTGGTCCTGGAGCACATAACGGAAGTTCGGCTGAAGCGAGCGCACACTGCCCTCGGCCGCGAGTTCGCGCCGCACCGTCTCGTATGCCCGGCCATCGGTGATGCGGAACAGGCCGAAAGTGGCGCCGATCAGCGGGAAATTCTCGGAGGCAACGCGCGTCAAGCCGTGGCGACGGGCGAGTTCGTCGGCCTCGGCCGGCGAGAGCGCACCGTCGATCTCGGCGATGAGCTCCTTGGCGAAGCTGCGCGAGGTGACCGCGGCCGGCGTGCTGTTGCCACGCCCCTTGCCGGCGCTCTTCTTGACTGATTTTCCACCGCCCTCGCCGCCTGCGTTCGGCTGCGCCAGGCATTCGCCCCCGGCATCGCGATAGGGTGCGGTGCAGGCCGGATAGAGGTTCGGCGAATAGCGCGCATAGGGCATTACCGGCGTCGGCCGTATGCGGGACGACGTGGTGTGGGGGATGGCCGCGATCGTCCGCGGGCCGCGGCCGACGCTGACCGCGCGCGCCGCGACACCGGGGCTTACACGCGGGGCAATGCTCGGAGAGATGGTCGGCGTGCGCGAGGGAACGCTGATCGTGGGCGTACGCATGATCGCCTGCGCCTGCGCAACCTCGACGCCGAGACAGGCTGTGAGCAGCAGCGCGGCTCCGACCGACGAAACGTAGGCCCCGGCGTGTACCCTGCTCTCCGACTGGCGCGTCATCGGTTCAGCGGCGCGGTCAGGGGGTCGCGACGGCCAGATTGACGAACTTCTCGCGCTGCATCTTGCCGAGCAGCGAGGCGAGCTCGTCCTGGCTCATCGCCTTGTTGAATTGGAGGCGGAACATGCCGCCCTTGGCTCCGTCGATGATCGACGCCTGATAGCTGTCGAGCAGCGCGGTGATGTCGGCGATGCGCGCCTCGGGAGTGAAGCGCACCAGCGCACGCGCCGGCGCGGCCGTGCTTCCAAGCTCGCGTGTGATCGGCGCGCTGGTCGAGAGCGAAGCCGTCTGGAAGGTCGCCGGCTGGTTCTTGATCAGCACGGCGCCGATGATTCCGGCTTGCAGCACGAGCGCGACGGCGCCGAGGCTCGCCGACCAGGCCAGCGTCCGCGGCGACAAGCTCGCGAAGAAGGTCGAAATGCGCGCCGACAGCGGCAGCGAACCGGTCGCCCGCGCCGGCTCGGCATCGATCGCGGCGAACAGCTTCTGCAGCGCGCGCGCGGACGGAGCCCCCAGGCTCTCGTTCAGATGGATGGTCTCTTCGTACTCGCCGCGGATCGCGGCATATTGCTTCGCGAGCTCCGGATCGCGCGCCAGGGCTTCCTCGACGCGGCGGGCATCGCGCGCGTTCAGCGTGCCGGCGGCGTGCCAGGGCAGCAGCAGTTCAATTTCACTGGGCTCTTGCTCCAGCATCTTCTTGCTCAACGCCATCATGGCCAGCCTCGCTCAACGCCGGCTGCCTTCAGCAGTTCGGCCAATTTCTTGCGCGCATAGAACAAGCGCGTCTTCACAGTGTTCTCCGGTATCCCGACGATCTCGGCCACTTCTTCCACGGACTTCTCGTGGTAGTAGACGAGATCGACGATTTCCCGGTGTTCCGGCGAGAGACCCGTCAGACACTCCCGCAACGCCTCACTGGTATCCTTCTTCTGCACCAGCGTTTCTGGATCGTCGGACGTATCCTCGATCGCGTTGGCGGCCTCTTCGTCCAACTCAAAATCCTTCCTGCGCCGAAGCGCAGACAGGGCCTTGAATCGGGTGATTGCCAGCAGCCAGGTGGAAACGGCGGATCGACCCTCGAACTTGCCGGCTTGACGCCAGACGTCGAGAAACACCTCGCTGATGAGGTCTTCCGCCGCCTGCTCGTTCCGCACGAGCCTGAGCCCGAACCTGTAAACCCTGACATGGTGCCGCCCGTACAGCACCTGCATGGCGAGCCGGTCGCCTTGAGCGATCCTGGCGATGAGGACCTCGTCCGAAGCCGCCTGTGTCACGCTCAAAGGCCGTCTCGCAAGATTGGTCGGGTCGATGCGGCGGACGGTTCGACCGAAAAGGCGAAATTCTTCAACTTACCGCAGTCATACGCGAGCCTGTGTGATCTACCCCACATACGTGCATTCTTCATATTCGCCCGTGGCGGTCGGCCATTTCGGTCCAGATCGGTAGCATAGTACTGAAATATGTCCTCAGCAGAAAGCCGGTCCAGCACAGCCAGCGCGGCCAAGTCTGGATCCATAGCAGTTCTGCACGCCATATGTCTCACGACCCCCCGTTTTGGCTCGACCGCATCGCCCTGCCTCATCGCCGGCAGATGTCCCTGCCACCGATGTTCCATGACCGGAACGCCCCACACGGATTCGGTTCCGAAGGATACCAAACCTAAAGGCTTGCCACGTAGATTTTTGGGCTGACATCCACCATCGGCAGGATAATGAACACGGCCGCGACGTCCTTTCCGGAGAGGAATGCCGCTGAAGTCGCGGATCTCGTCTTCGCGCGCGAAGCGGCGGCTCCGGAAGTCGTGGCGCGCCGGGCCCGGCAGCGCCGCCAGATGTATATCGGCCAGGTCGCGAGCTACTCGCTCGGGGCCTCGGTCCTGCTGCTGTACGCCTATGACGGCGCGATCTCCATGGGCGTGCCGTCGCTGTTTTGGCTCGGCGGCCTCCTGATCATCGGTACGTTCACCGTGCTGTCGGAAGCCGGCTTCGGTGATCGGTTCGAAGATCATTACCTCACCGTCTTCCAGATATCTGCGCATACGGCGCTGCAAGTGGTGTTCCTGCTCGCGGTACCGACGGTCGGGGTCGCCTTCCTTGCCGTGCTGTTTCTGATCTTCGCGTTTGGTACGCTGCGGATGACGTCGAGCCAGGCGATGGTCACCTGGGGTCTTACCACCTGCGGGCTCGTCGTGGTCTTTCTGGGCTCGGACCTGCCGATCGGCCTGCCGGTTACGACCCGGTTGCAGCGGACCGCCTCGATGCTGTGCTTCGTGCTGGTGATCGGCCAGTGCGCCACCCTCGGCCTGTTTGGCGCAACGCTGCGCAAGATCCTGTACCGGCGCAGCATCGAGCTGAAGGCCGCCTATCAGCGCATCGAGGAGCTGGCCGAGCTCGACGAACTCACTGGCTCCTACAATCGCCGCTGCATCATGCGGCTTCTCGACACCGCGATCGAAGAGTCACGGCAGGCATCAACGCCTTGCGCGATCGCGCTGATCGATCTCGACTGGTTCAAGCGCATCAACGATGCCCACGGCCATCCCATCGGCGACGAGGTGCTGCGCACCTTCGCCATCACCATTTTTGCCAACATCGGCCCGGCCGACTGCTTCGGCCGCTACGGCGGCGAGGAATTTCTGCTGCTGCTGCCCGGAGCGGATGGCGGGGCGGCATCGCGCATGCTCGACCGCTTGCGCCAAATCGTCGCCGATCTCGACTGGAATGCATTTTCTCCGGGCATGCGCGTGACCATTTCCGCGGGCGTCGTGACGCTGCGCGACAACGATACTGCCGACACGTTTCTCGTGCGCGCCGACCGCGCGCTCTATTCCGCCAAGGCGCAAGGGCGCAACCGCGTTATAACGGACTGACCAATTCATTTTTTTCCGACGCGTGAGAAGACGGCGCCGGACCGAACGCTCCAGGACAGGGCCATGAGATCGAAATCCGCAACGTCATCCGAGAACCTGCTCGAGGAATTGCAGGCGGCGCTCTCCCACGGCACCGTTGCGCGCCGGGTCGAGACGCTGCGCCGCGTCACCGATCTCTTCGTGGGCAACGCGGTGGATTATTCCGACGACCACGTCCGCGTGTTCGACGACGTGTTCCAGTGCCTGATCGAGCAGATCGAGGTTTCGGCCAGGGCGCTGCTCGCTGACCGCCTCGCACCGATCGCGTCCGCGCCGCCCAAGATCATCCGTACGCTCGCGCTCGACGAGGTGATCGAAGTCTCCGGCCCCGTGCTGTCGAAATCGGAACGGCTGGACGAAGCGACACTGATCGAGATCGCGCGAAGCAGAGGCCAGGCGCATCTCAAGGCGATCTCGCTGCGGCGGGTGCTATCGGAGGCGTTGACCGACGTGTTGGTGACGCGCGGCAACGAGGACGTGGTGCAGTCGACCGTCAGCAATCCGGGCGCGCGCCTGTCGGAGGGAAGTCTCACCGACCTCGTCAACCGCGCCGAACGCGACGATGACCTCGCCACCTGCATCGGTCTGCGACCCGACCTGCCGCGTCATCACTATTTGAAGCTGATTGCAAAGGCTTCCTTGAGCGTGCGCAAGAAGTTAGAGGCCGCACACCCCGGGCTCGCGGAGGAAGTGTCGAGCGTCGTCCAGGAAGCCGCCCAGCGGGTCCGCGCCGCCGCCACGACCAGGCAGACCGAGACGGCGCGCGCGCTGGTGAAGTCGCTGCACGAGGACGGTCGCCTCAACGAATTTCAGGTCAGCACTTTCGCCGAGCAGGGCAAGTTCGACGAGACCAATGCGGGACTCGCAGCACTCGCGGGCGTCGCGATCGAGACCGCCGAGACCATAATGATCGACAGCCGGACCGAGGGCGTGATGATCCTCGCCAAGATCGCGGGCATGTCATGGTCGAGCGTGCGCGCCATCATCGCCATGCGCGAGAAGCTCTCCGGCGGCTCGCAGACTGACACGCTGACGCGGCGCGACACCTACGAGGCCCTGCGCTCATCGACCGCGCAGCAGGTACTGCGGTTTTACCGCATGCAGCAGAGCACGACGCCGGCGTCGTGAAGCCCGGCGCGCTAGTACCGCAGGACTTTCGAGCCCACTGCCGCGCCGATCGCGGTCACCACCGCGGTCGCGAGCGTGTACCAGGTCGCGACGAACAGCGGAGAATCGTCGGTGCAGTGCGAAGCGTAGAGCGTCGCGGCCAGCCCGGCAGACAACAGCCCGGCGAGCGCGCCGGCGAGCGCCGGGCGCGACGGCGCACCGTGGCGCAGGCCGAACAGCGCTCCCGCAAGCAGCGGCAGCGCCATCGCGGGGATCGCAAACAGGCACACCCTGGAGTTCTTGCCCATCAAGCGCATCGTCATCGGCATGGCCGGCGCCATCATCGCCTCACTGCCGATCGCCACAGCAAGCAGTCCGACGGGAAGCAGCAAGAGCCAGCCCCAGCCGCGCAGCAGGGCTTCGGGACGCGACAGATGCAGGCTGACGATGATGGCGGGAATCGCGAGCGACAGCGTCACCGCGAACTTCATGTCGAAGAACGGGTTGCGCATCGCACTCATCATGTCCGGACGCACACCGAGGAACGTCGCGAAGATCAGGATCGACAGCGGCGCGGCCACCAGCAGTGCCATGGTCAGGACGGTGCCGACGCGCGGCGCGCGATGAACGTTGTCGGCCGCGAGCGAGCGAATGAGTTGATCGGTATCCATGCCTAGTCGTCCCGCAGTTTGGCAGTCAGTGCAGCAAGTCCACGATGCAGCGCAACCCGCACCGCACCTTCGCTCATCGCAAACTTTGCCGCCGTATCCTTGATCGAGGCGGCCTCGACCGCGATCGACTGCAAAACGTCGCGCTGGCGCTGCGGCAGGGTGCTCAGCTGGGCGGCGACCTCGCCCACCGAAGCCGTCTCCTGCGGCGCCGCGCCCGGCAGCGTCTCGGCGAAATCGTCGATGTTGACGAAGACGCGCCTGCCGCGCCGCCGCAGCGTATCGATCAGCTTGTTGCGGGCGATCGCGAACAGCCAAGGCGCGAAGGGGGCTTCGCTATCCCAGGTGTGCCGCTTCAGATGCACCGCCAACAAAATCTCCTGCACGATATCCTCGGCTTGGTCGGGAGACTGGCCTGCCCGCGCCAGCCCACGTCTTGCAGCAGCGCGCAGCACCGGCGTAACCGCCTTCAACAGGCGATGATACGCCGCATTATCGCCCGCCATGGCCGACCGCATCAGGCCGGTCCATTCATCCTCACGTCCGCGCACGCGCGCCCCTCACCATGCAATTCGGCCGCTCTTTCAATTTGTTACCCCTGCGCCCGCGTGATCACGAACTCGTGATCGACGCCGAGCCTCCTCTCCGCTGCGGCCGTAAGAGCCCGCGACGCCTCATAACACCTATCAATCCGGCCCGCATCCGGCGGCCGGCGGCGAGGGGCGGTTTGCCCCGTTTTCGCCCTGTGGAGCCCGAAGAATCCCATTTTCTGCCCCGCTGTCGTCACGCCCCAGGGTCTCTGTTCGTTCTTGGGACGGGCGGAATTGGGGAGATCGTCAACATGATCAAAGCCAGCGGGCGCGCGGCCCTGATCCTTGTGGCCGGGCTTTTCTTGGTGTTTGGCGGCGTTGCACAGGCGGCGCCGAACTCAGCCGAAAGCAGCAAATCCGACAGCGCAGGCAATCAGGCCGACGCGGCCAAGCCGAGCAAGCAGCGGCACCATGAGTCGCGCCGCGCCAGCAGCAAGACGGCGCAAAAGACCGACAAGAAGGACGCTGCGGCAAATACCTCCGAGGCCAAGGCCGGCATCGACGGGAGGGCCTCAAGCCAGATGCCGCCGGAAGTCGCCAACGCGCATGCGCAGCTCACCGCCACCGATATGCCGACCGCTGCTGCGGCCACTGCGATGACGGGCCGTGCCAACGACAACGTCCAGGCGGCGGCGGCCGATGACACCGCCAATAACACCGCGGCCGAGACCCAGGTGGTGGCCCCCGATCAGCTCAACGACATCGACCGCGCCGTGCAACAGGACAACCCGCCGGCGCAGAAGGCCGTGGTCGCTGCAACCGAAGCGCAGCCGCGCCCCACGCCGGTGATGGCAAGCAGCCAGCAGAGCTCGGCCTGGGACCAGAGCTCCCTGATCGGCAAGATCTTCATCGGTGTCGGCACGTTTCTGACGCTGGCCTCAGCTGCGCGCATGTTCATGGCCTGACCGTCAGTTCCGCCAGGACGCACGGCCCCGCGAGTCCTGCGTCCGGCCCCTTGAAGCCCACCGCGCCAGCGGGCACATTGCCCACCCAATCAGAAGCGTGGGTGGACCATGAGCACGTTCGAACACATCATCGTCGAAAGCAAAGGCGCGGTCGGCATCATCAAGCTGAATCGGCCGAAGATGCTCAACGCGCTCTCTTTCGGCGTCTTCCGCGAGATTGCGGCCGCCGTCGACGATCTCGAGGCCGATGAGGCCATCGGCTGCATCGTCGTGACCGGCAGCGAGAAGGCCTTTGCCGCCGGCGCAGACATCAAGGAGATGCAGCCGAAAGGCTTCATCGACATGTTCTCCGAGGATTTTGCCGCGATCGGCGGCGACCGCGTCGCGCGCTGCCGCAAGCCGACCATTGCGGCAGTCGCGGGTTATGCGCTCGGCGGCGGCTGCGAGCTCGCCATGATGTGCGACTTCATCATCGCCGCCGATACCGCCAAGTTCGGCCAGCCCGAGATCACGCTCGGCACCATTCCAGGCATCGGCGGCACCCAGCGCCTGACGCGCGCAATCGGCAAATCGAAGGCGATGGACCTCTGCCTCACCGGCCGCATGATGGATGCGGCGGAGGCTGAGCGCGGAGGCCTCGTCAGCCGCATCGTGCCGGCCGACAAGCTGATGGACGAGGTGATGGCGGCAGCCGAGAAGATCGTGGCCATGTCGCGCCCTGCCGCCGCGATGGCCAAGGAAGCGGTGAACCGCGCCTTCGAGACCACGCTCGCCGAGGGTATGAGCGTCGAACGCAACCTGTTCCACGCGACTTTCGCGCTGGAAGACCGCTCCGAGGGCATGGCCGCGTTCATCGAGAAGCGCAAGCCGGTGAACAAGAACCGGTGAGGGACAAGTCCATCAGGCTGGTGTAAGGCTCTGCCGCGTTCTCGCCGAAACCCTGTGACGAAGCTGCAACAAGCACGGATTTCATGGGGGTTTTCCCCGCGGCAGTTTGCCTGCGGGACCTGCGCTGGTTAAACAGTTAAGAGGGCCCCGTCGGCGGGGGCGGACAGCCAGGATTTTGCGGGATTACATGATTGGGCGTACCGCCAGAGCTGGTCGCGTGATGACGCGGCATCGATCGGGCGTGGCTCCCGTGCTTGCGACATGGACCATGCTGGCGCTCTCGTGCGTCCTTTCCTCCCCAGCGTGGGCCGAGGCCCTGCCAGAGGCGCTCGCCAAGGCCTACCAGACCAACCCCCAGCTCAATGCCGAGCGCGCACGGCAGCGTGCGACCGACGAGAACGTGCCGCAGGCACTTGCCGGCTATCGACCGCAGATCGTGGCCAGCCTCAGCGCCGGCCTGCAATCGGTGCGCAATCTGCTGCCCGACAACACCATCCAGACCGCCAATCTAAAACCCTGGATCATCGGCGTCACCGTGACGCAGACCCTGTTCAACGGCTTCCGCACCGCCAACAGCGTGCGCGCCGCCGAACTCCAGGTGCAGTCGGGCCGCGAGGCGCTGCGTAATGTCGGCCAGGGCGTGCTGCTCGACGCGGTCACCGCCTACACCAACGTGCTCGCCAACCAGTCGCTGGTCGAAGCGCAGCGCTCCAACGTCGCCTTCCTGCGCGAAACACTCGCCGTGACCCAGCGCCGCCTCAATGCCGGTGATGTCACACCGACCGACACCGCCCAGGCCGAGGCGCGCCTCAACCGCGGCCTTGCCGATCTCAACGCGGCGGAAGTCGCGCTCGCCGTGAGCCAGGCAACCTATACGCAAGTGATCGGCAACGCGCCGTCGCAGCTTCGGCCCGCCGAAGCCGTCGACCGCTATCTGCCGAAGAGCCGCGAGGATGCCATGACGATGGCGATCCGGCAGCATCCGGCGGTGACGGCCGCAAGCTTCGACGTCGACGTCGCCTCCACCAACATCCGCATCGCCGAAGGCACGCTGCTGCCGAGCGCCAGCATCCAGGGCAGCGCCAGCAAGAGCCGCAACAACGACCCGACGCTCGGCACCTTCGCCGAGGATCAGGCCTCGATTGTCGCCAACGTCACCGCCCCGATCTACGACGGCGGCCAGGCCGCGGCGCAGACCCGGCAGGCCAAGGAGATCACGGCGCAGAGCCGGCTCGTGCTCGACCAGGTGCGCAACCAGGCGCGTACGGCCGCAGTCAGCGCCTGGGTTGCCAATGAAGGCGCCAAGATCACGGTCTCGGCCTCGGAGTCCGAAGTGAAGGCGGCTACCGTCGCGCTCCAGGGCGTGCAGCGTGAGGCCGCCGGCGGACAACGTACGACGGTCGACGTGCTGAACTCGCAAGCCGACTTGATCCAGGCCAAGGCGCGCCTCATCAGCGCCAACCGCGACCGCGTCATCGCCTCCTACACGCTGCTCAGCGCGGTCGGCCATCTCGATGTCAAGACGTTGAACCTGAACACGCCGGATTACCTGCCCGAGGTGCACTACCACCAGGTCCGCGACGCCTGGCACGGCTTGCGCACGCCGTCGGGGCAGTAGCAGCCGGCGACGCAGGATCTCCAGCGCGCTGCCCTGCTCGCCCGTCTTGACGTACCCGGTCGTGCGTGTTGACGGCTCACGCCCGCTTGCGGACCTTGTTGAGCAGCTATGCAGCGAAGTGGAGCGGCTTCCGGGCTGATGTGATACTGTCCCAGCCCTATTGCCAAAGATCGTATTACAGGGAGAGAAACCATGCTCAGCCGACGCGGCGTCCTGTTCGCCTCGCTTGCCGCCGGAGTAGCCATGACCAACAGAGCCAACGCCCGTGCGGCGCAGCCTGAGACGCCGATCAATTTCGATGTCCCGGCGCATGCCTGCGACTGCCACACCCACATCCATGGCGATGTCGAAAAGTTTCCGTTCTTCGCAGGGCGCGTCTACACGCCGGAGCCGGCGAGCCCCGAAGAAATGGCCGCGCTGCACAAGGCGCTGCATATCGAGCGAGTGGTGATCGTGACACCAAGCGTCTACGGCACCGATAATTCATCGACCTTGTTCGGCATGAAAGCACGCGGCGCGACCGCGCGCGGAGTGGCCGTGATCGACGACAAGACCACCGAGGCCCAACTCGACACGATGCATCAGGACGGATTCCGCGGCATCCGCCTCAATCTTGCGACCGGCGGCGTCAATGACCCCAATGTCGGCCGACCGCGCTTCACTGCCGCCGTCGAACGGATGAAGGCGCGCGGCTGGCACGTGCAACTCTACACCACGCTCGCCATGATCTCGGCGATCAAGGACCTCGTCGAGACGGCGCCGGTGCCCGTCGTGTTCGACCATTTTGGCGGTCTCGAAGCCTCGCGGGGCCTGGAGCAGCCGGGCTTTTCCGATCTCGTCGCGCTGGTGAAATCCGGCAAGGCCTATGTCAAGATTTCGGCCGCCTACCGGTCATCAAAGCTCGCACCCGACTATCAGGACATGGTGCCCTTCGCGAAGGCGCTGATCGCGGCGAACGCGGATCGCATCGTCTGGGGCACCGACTGGCCGCATCCCGATTCCAGCCGCGTCGAGGGACGCAAGCCCACCGACATCGCGCCGCTCTATCAGATCGACGACGGACGTCTGCTCAATCAGCTGCCAGTATGGGCGCCAGATGCGGACGTGCGCAAGAAGATCCTGGTCGACAATCCGGCGCGTCTCTACGGGTTCTGACGATCAGCGCGCGGGCGGGAGAAAAAGGAGATCAGGACCGGCAAGGTCACGAGGATCACGACCGGCGCCAGCATCATGCCGGTGACGACCACGACCGCGAGCGGCTTCTGCACCTGCGAGCCGATGCCGTCCGACAGCGCCGCCGGCAACAGGCCGACGCCGGCGACGACGCAGGTCATCAGCACCGGCCGAAGCTGCAATTCGCCGGTACGCACCACCGCGCTCATGCGGTCCATGCCTTCCTCGATGAGCTGGTTGAACTGCGACAGGATGATGATGCCGTCCATGACGGCGATGCCGAACAGCGCGATGAAGCCGATCGCCGCGGAGACGCTGAAGGCCGTGCCGGAAATCAAAAGGCCCAGCACGCCGCCGAAGATCGCCATCGGGATCACGCTCATCGCGAGCAGCGTGTCGGTCATCGAGCCAAAATTGAACCAGAGCAGGACGCCGATCAGCGCCAGCGAGATCGGCACCACGATCGACAGCCGCCGGATCGCATCCTGGAGGTTGCCGAACTCGCCGACCCACTCCATGCGCGAGCCGGGGGGCAGCTGCACCTGCTCGGCGATCTTTTGCTGCGCCTCGCGGATCGCGCTGCCGAGGTCGCGTTCGCGTACCGAGAACTTGATCGGCAGATAGCGCTCCTGCTGCTCGCGATAGATGTAGGCGGCGCCGGAGACGAGGCTGATGTTGGCGACCTCGCTCAGGGGGATCTGCGTGACGGTGCCGTTCGGTCCCGGCGCGCCGATCCGCAAATTCTGGATCGCCTCCGCGCTTCTGCGGTATTCCGGCGCGAGGCGCACGATGATCGGGAAGTGGCGGTCGCTGCCAGGCTCATAGAGATCGCCCGCAGTGTCGCCGCCGATTGCGACCTTGATCGTGGCGTTGATGTCGCCGGGGGCGAGACCATAGCGCGCAGCCTTGGCACGATCGATGTCGATCTGGATAGTCGGCTGCCCGAGCGAGGTGAACACCGCAAGATCGGTGACGCCCTGCACGGTGGCCAGCACCGACTTGATCTTGTTGGCGGTGTCGGTCAGCGCCTGGAGGTCGCTGCCGAACAGCTTGATCGAGTTCTCGCCCTTCACGCCGGAAACGGCTTCGGAGACATTGTCCTGGAGATATTGCGAGAAGTTGAACTCGACGCCGGGGAAGCGGTCGTCGAGCTGCTTGAACAGTTGCGCGGTCAGCTCTTCCTTGTCGCGCGTGCCGGGCCACTGGCTCGCGGGCTTGAGCGGCGCGAAGAACTCGGCGTTGAAGAAGCCGGCGGCGTCGGTGCCGTCGTCGGGACGGCCGTGCTGCGACACCACGGACTCGACCTCGGGCCGGGCGCGGATCACCTTGCGCATCTCGTTGACGTAAGAATTGCCTTCCTGGAGCGAGATGGTCGGCGGCAGCGTGGCGCGGATCCAGAGATTGCCCTCTTCCAGTTTGGGCAAAAATTCGAGACCCAGCAGCCGGCCGAGCGCAACCGTCATCAGCACGAGGCCGACGGCGCCGCCGAGCACGATGTTTCGATTGGCGACCGCCCAATGCAGCAGCGGCGAGTAAAGCCTGTGCAGGATCTGCATGATCCTGGTCTCGGTTTCCTCGACATGGGCGGGCAGGATGATCGCCGATAGCGCCGGGGTGACGGTGAACGTCGCAAGCAGCCCGCCCGCAAGCGCATATGCGTAGGTGCGCGCCATCGGCCCGAAGATATTGCCCTCGACGCCTGACAGCGTGAACAGCGGCAGGAAGGCCGCGATGATGATGGCCGCTGCAAAGAAGATCGAGCGCGAAACGTCGGCCGCAGCGCTGAGGATGGCATGGCTCTTCATGCCGAACAGCGTCTCATGCGACATCTGCTCGGCTTCCGACATCGGCGTGGTCTGGGTCAGGCGTCGAAAGATCGCCTCCACCATGATGACGGTAGCATCGACAATCAAGCCAAAATCAATGGCGCCGACGGACAGCAGGTTCGCCGATTCTCCGCGGAGCACCAGGATGATAACGGCGAAGAAAAGCGCGAACGGAATGGTGGCGCCGACGATCAGCGCGCTGCGCAAGTCACCGAGGAACATCCACTGCAACAGCACGATGAGCAGAATGCCGACCACCATGTTGTGCAGCACGGTGTGGGTGGTGAGCTCAATCAGGTCTCCGCGGTCGTAGATCCGCTCGATGCGCACGCCTGGCGGCAGGATGCTGGAGTTGTTGATGGTTTGAACGAGTTGGTGGACGCGCTTGATGGTCGGCGAGCTCTGCTCGCCGCGGCGCATCAGGACGATGCCCTGCACGATGTCATCGGAATCGTCGATGCCGGCAATGCCCAGACGTGGCTTCTGGCCAACGGTTACGGTGGCGACGTCCTTGACCAGCACCGGATTGCCGCCGGACTGCGCCACCATGGTGTTGGCGAGATCATCGATCGAGCGGATCAGGCCGACGCCGCGCACCACCGCCGATTGCTGGCCGATATTGACGGTGTTGCCGCCGACATTGACGTTGGAATTGCCGACCGCTTGGAGCAATTGCGGCAGCGTCAAGCCGTTGGCGACCAGCTTGTTGAAATCGACCTGGAGCTCGTAGGTCTTGCTCCTGCCGCCCCAGCCGGTGACGTCGATGACGCCCGGCACGGCGCGGAAGCGGCGCTGCAGGATCCAGTCCTGGATGGTCTTTAGGTCAAGCACGCTGTAGTTCGGCGGTCCGACGAGACGATACCTGAAGATTTCGCCGACCGGACTGAGTGGCGATATCTGCGGCTGCACGTTGCCGGGCAGCGGCGCGAGTTGCGCCAGCCGGTTCAGCACCTGCTGCAGCGCCTCGTCATAGGTATAGGCGAAGGAGAACTGGAGTTTGACGTCGGAGAGGCCGTAGAGCGAGATTGTGCGGATAATCGTGAGGTTCTTCAGGCCCGCGACCTGTGTCTCGATCGGAATCGTGATGTAGCGCTCGATCTCCTCTGCCGAGAGGCCCGGACTCTGCGTCACGATGTCGACCATCGGCGGGGTCGGATCGGGATAGGCTTCGATGTTGAGCTGGTTGAACGCGATCAGACCGCCGATCATGACGGCGACGAACATGCCGACCATCAGAAAGCGCCGATTGACGGCAAGGGCAACGAGACGATCCATCAGGTCTTCAGTTTTCTTGGGTCGTCGATCAGCTGCCGGACGCCGCGCGGTCGATGAACAGGCTGCCCCTGGTGACGATCTGCTCGCCAGGTTTCAGATTGCTAGTGACCTCGACGAGGTTGCCGTTGATGAGGCCGATCTTGATCTGGCGCAGCTCGACCGATTTGTCCTCGCGCGCGACCCAGATGCGGACCTTGTCGGCTTCATAGATCAAAGCCTGCTTCGGCACCGCCGGCGCGGCACGGTCGCCGGCCGAGTAGATCGTGACGTTGGCGAACATCTCCGGCTTGAGCAAGCCGTCCTTGTTGTCGATGGTGGCTCGGACCAGGAGGCGGCGGGTGTTGGGATCGATCGCGGCGGCGACGTAGTTGATCCTGGCGGTCAGCGGCCGCCCGGGCAGCGCCATCACGTTGACGGTGATGTCCTGACCGATGCACACCGCGGCCGCATCACTCTCGCGCACGAAGGCGGTGAGCCAGACCGTGGAGAGGTCGCCGATCACGAAGACCGGATCGCTGGCACCGGAACTGACGTACTGGCCAGGGCCGATCTTGCGCTGCACGACCGTGCCCGCGATCGGCGAATAGATCGTGATTTCCGGATTAATGACGCCCTTTTCCTGGAACGCCTTGATGGTCTCGTCGGTGAAGCCGAGGATGCGCAGCTTGTTGCGCGCCGCTTCTAGCGCCGTCATCGAGGAGCGCATGTCGTTCTGCGCCTGAACCTGGGTCGCCTCCGCCTGCTGATAGTCCTTCAGCGGAATGGCATGGCCCTCATAGAGGTCCTTAGCGCGCTTGAACTGGATGTCGGAGAGCTCAAGCGCCGACCTTGCCTTGTTCTGCGAGGTCATGGCCGCGACGAAATCGTTCTGAGCCTGCACAGTGTCGGCGGCCTCGATCGTGAACAGCGGTTGGCCTTGCTTCAGCATCTCACCCGGTTTGGCGAGCAGCTTGGTGACCCGGCCCGCATAGGGCGAGAACACCGGCGTCGAACGGTCCTCGTCGACCGCGACTTTGCCCTCGGTGACATACTCGGCCCGGAAGCTCTTGGCCTTGACCGGCTCGATCGTCAGCGTCGCCCATTCGGACGGCGTCGGTGTGAAGGTCTGCGCATTCCTGCGCGATTGGCTCGAGATTTCGGAGTGTTTCTTTTCCTTAGATCCCGAATACAGGAAGCCGTAGGCCCCGGCACCGGCGAGCGCTAGTAAAACTACGGAGGTGATCATCCGTTGTTTTGTAAGCACCTGCAATCGCTTGGTATTTTCAACCACCATTGAGCCCGGTCGTGTTTGCGACGATCTCGGCAAATGACTGCCTTATCGGTCGCGCTAATAGTGCTGAATTCCGATTTCAAACAACCTAAAAAACGCTGGGCGCCTCTTGGTCGACGTTAAAATTTCGCGATGTGTCAGCTTCATGTCAGCTTCGCGCCGGCCACTGTGCCGGATGACTGCCGAGCGGCATCGCCGGACGACTCCATTGTGCCGGCGTCGTCGATAGCACCGCCGAATGGCGCACCGCCTTCAACATGCCGAAGCCAGATGGCATGCTCTCGATGAACGCAGCATGTATGGCCTCCCCCGTAAGATCCGGGGTGTCCAGTCCGCCGTCAAGCCGGCCGAGATTCCACAGCCAGCGTCCGGTCTGCGCCAGCGACACGCGGACGTGCCAGCTGCCACCTTCGCGAGCCTGGCGCACTTTGGCCATCATGGCGCCGAACGCCATCAGATAACCGGTGGCGTGGTCGAGCATCTGAGCCGGCAATTCCTTGGGACCGTCGATGCCGGCGGCCTGTCCCTCCGCCTGGTTGAAGCCGGTCGCGGTCTGCACCAGTGAATCGAAGCCGCGCCGCTCTGCCCACGGACCGGCATGGCCATAGGCCGACAGCGTGACATAGACGATGCCGGGATTGGTTTGCGCTGCGTCCTCCGGCGCGAAGCCGAGGGCGGCGAGCGCGCGCGGGCGGTAGCCTTGCGAGAAGACGTCGGTGTCTTGCAACAGGGCGCGCAATTGCGCCCTGCCCGCCTCGCTTTTCAGTTCGATGAAGGTGGTAAGCTTGCCGCGGCCGGTGTCGATGGTGAGCCAGGGGATGGCGGGTAGTTCGGGCCCTGAGACGAGCAGCACGTCCGCGCCGTGCGCAGCGAGCGTGCGGCCTGCGACAGGGCCCGCGATGACGCGGGAGAGATCGAGCACGCGCAGGCCCGCGAGCGGACGATCGCTGTTCGACAATCCCAGGGGCCACGGTTTCGCCGGGGCCTCGCCGATCTTCTCGATCGAGACCAGCGGTAGTTCGGCGAGCGCCCACGCTTGCGGCAGCGCCGACCATTCGTCGTAGCTGCGCATCAGGGCAACGACGCCGCCCGCGGCGTAAGCCGCAGCCTCGAAATCCTCGCCTTTCCATTGCATGAGCGCCGCCTGCACCTTCTCGCGCTCGGGCACGCAGCCGAGTACCTTGCAGACGGCCTCGCGGTGATGCGGGAAATTGGTGTGGCAGCGGACGAAGCGGCCGTCGCCGGTTCTGTAGACGCCGGCGATGGCGTCCCAGGCCGGGGGCGGCGGCTTGTCGTCCACGCGCAAATAGCGCTCGGATCGGCATTCGACGACCGCATGACGCATGTCGACGGAGACGTCCTGCGCCTCACCGCTGCGCAGTCGCCAGATCTCCGCGGCGGCGAGGCCGGCGGCGGCGATCGTCGTCTGGCCGGCGACGGCGACGCGAAAGGAGGATGGGATCTGCGGCTCCTCACCGGTCAGCTGCACGCGGTCGAGCGCGGCGGCCTCGCCGCCTGCGGAGGTCCAGATGCTCTTGAGAATATCGGCCGGGCTTTGCATGGCCGCTTCTCTCCCTGCTCGTTTGCTGTACTTTTCGCGACCATGTCATGATCACAGAAAGGATTGCAATGGCCGCCGTCGATCCCCTCACCGCGGGTGCCGTGTTCGTCGCGACGGCGGCGACGGACGCGGTCTACGTGATGTTCACCTCGGCCGTGGTCGCGCGCAAGCGCGTGCCCGCCGCGACCTGGAGCGCGATCTGGTACCTGCTCTCGTCTTACGCCGTGATCAGCTACACCGAGAACGCCTTCTACGTCGCGTTCGCCGCGATCGGCTCCTGGGTCGGCGCCTACGTCTCGCTGACCTTCCTGCACCGCCCGCCCGGCGGCCCGCCGGTGGGAGCGGCGCTGGAGTGAATGGGCCCCGCCTCTCTCCGCGTCATTGCGAGGAGCCCTTGCGACGAAGCAATCCAGAGTGCTTCCGCGGATGCATTTTTGGATTGCTTCGCTGCGCTCGCAGTGACGAATTGGAGAGTTCAGCATATCTCCCAAAAGAGCTACACTCCCGGCACCAACAACAAGGAAAACCAGACAATGGATCTCGGTCTCAAAGGAAAGAACTCCATCGTGCTCGGCGGCACGCGCGGCATCGGGCGGGCGATCGCGGCGACACTTGCCGGTGAAGGCGCCAATGTCGCTATCTGCGCGCGCAACGCCGATCAGGTTGCGGCCACCGTGGCCGAGCTGAAGGCGAGCGGAATCCGTGCGACCGGCAGTCCAGTCGATGTCACCGACGGCGCGGCGCTGAAAGCCTGGATCGAGAATGCCGCAAAGGAGCTCGGCGGCATCGACATGCTGTTCTCCAATGCCGGCGCGATGGCGCAAGGGCACGACCCCGCGTCCTGGGAGCAGAATTTCCGGCTCGACGTGCTCGGTGCGGTGCATGCCTTCGATGCCGCGCGACCGTTCCTGGAGACAGGCGGCGCCAGCAGTGGCGACGCCGCCTTCGTCATCATCTCGTCGATCTCCGCGGCGCAAGCGGACACCGCCAGCTCCTACGGCCCGATCAAGGCGGCGCTGATCCACATGGCCAAGGGACTAGCGCGGCAATATGCCAAGAAGAAGATCCGGGTCAACGTGGTCTCGCCCGGCACGGTCTATTTCAAGGGCGGCGTCTGGGAGATGATCGAGCAGAACATGCCGGAGCGCTACAAGGATGCGATGAGCCGCAACCCGACCGGCCGCATGGCGACGCCGCAGGAGATCGCGAGCGCCGCGGTGTTTCTGGCAAGCCCGGTGTCAGGGTTCACCACTGGGTCCAATCTCGTCGTGGACGGCGCGATTTCGAACCGAGTGAATTTTTAGGGCACGGCATCATCATCGAAGAACTCGTAGGGAGGGCAAAGCGAAGCGTGCCCACCGCTTTCGCGACAGCCGCTGGAAGGTGGGCACGGCGCTTACGCGCCTTTGCCACCCGACGGCAGTAAGCGTGTGGCGGCATCTCGCGTCACATCTCAATGAAAATCCCGCGATGGCGGCAGGGTGCGGACGTTGCGGGGGTGGCGGATTTTCTGCGCCGGGCTATCCGCGTGAGCACGGGGATCGTCGTTGAGCGGCTCGACCAGGGCGGTGCCTGCCGGCACCGGATGCTTGCGGCTTAAGGCATCGTTGGCGAGACCTATCAGATCGTGCGAGCGGTCGATCATGCGCTGAGCGATGAGATGCGTCACCTTTTCAGGGCTGCTCTGGATGTAGCCTTCAACCAGGATGAGGCGCGCGCCCATCACCTCCTTGCGGTATTGCTCCATGATCTTGGGCCACACCACGACATTGGCGATGCCGGTTTCGTCCTCTAGCGTCATGAACACGACGCCGCTGGCGCTGCCCGGCCGCTGCCGCACCAAGACCACGCCGGCGCAGCGGACGCGGCGCCGCTCGTTCTCATGGCTGACATCCTTGCAGGCGATGACGCGCTCGCGCGAGAACATCTCGCGGAGGAATTCCATCGGGTGGCCCTTCAGCGACAGGCGGATGGTCTGATAGTCGGCGACCACTTGCTCGGCGCGCGGCATCACTGGCAGCGGCCTTGCGTGCTCGTCCGGCTGCTCGCGCGCGGTGGCCGCCTCGAACAGCGGCAGCGGCACGTCGTCGGGCAGCCGCCGCACCTGCCATAGCGCCTCGCGGCGGTCGAGCCCGAGCGAGCGGAACGCATCGGCATCCGCCAGCAGGATCAGCGCGCGCTTGGGCAGGCCGGTGTCGCGCGCAAAATCTTCGAGCGAGGTGAAGGGACGGCGGTTGCGGGCGGCGACGATGCGGTCGGCCCAGTCCTCTCTCCTGTCATTCCGGCGCGATGCGGCGGCGTCGAGCCCGGAATCCATTACGTCAGGCGTATGCGGCCCGACGGCTTCCGGGCTCGCGCCAAGTGGCGCGTCCCCATTGCGCAATTGCGCAATGGGGAATGACGACTGAGAGCACTTTAGCCTCTCCTCATCCTCGTCCAACCAGTGAAAGCCGTCGATCTGGCGGAAGCCGAGGCGCACGGCGCAGTATTTGCCTCTCCCCTGCTCCAACGTGTTCTGCGCAAAACTGTAGGACACGTCGATGTCGCGCACCTCGACGCCGTTCTTGCGAGCATCCCCGACGATCTGCGCCGGGGCATAAAAGCCCATCGGCTGCGAGTTCAAGAGGCCGCAGCAGAAGGCGTCGGGGTGGTAATGCTTCAGCCATGAAGAAATGTAGACGAGCTGCGCAAAGCTCGCGGCATGGCTCTCCGGAAAGCCGTAAGAGCCAAAACCCTTGATCTGATCAAAGCAGCTTCGGGCAAAGTCGGGATCGTAGCCGCGCGCGACCATGTTGCCGATCAGCTTGTCCTCGTATTTGCCGATGGTGCCGATATTGCGGAAGGTCGCCATCGAGCGGCGCAGGCCATTGGCCTCCTCGGAGGTGAATTTTGCCGCCTCGATCGCGATGCGCATCGCCTGTTCTTGGAACAGCGGGACGCCCTTGGTCTTATGCAGAACCTTGTAGAGCTCGTCCGCGGGACCATGCTCGGGCGATGGCGAGGGATAGCTCACTTTTTCCAGGCCGTTCCGCCGCCGTAAGTAAGGATGCACCATATCGCCCTGGATCGGGCCCGGACGTACGATCGCGACTTCGATGACGAGATCATAGAACGTCCGCGGCTTCAACCGCGGCAGCATGTTCATCTGTGCGCGGCTTTCGACCTGGAACACGCCGAGCGATTCCCCGTCGCAAAGCATGTCATAGACTTTGGGGTCGTCCTGCGGGACGCTCGCCAGCACCCAGCGCTCGCCCTTATGCTCCGCGATCAAATCAAAACACTTGCGGATACAGGTCAGCATGCCCAGCGCCAGCACGTCGACCTTCATCATGCTGAGCGCGTCGACGTCGTCCTTGTCCCATTCGATGAAGGTGCGATCGTCCATCGCGGCGTTGCCGATCGGCACATAGGTGTCGAGCCGGTCCTGCGTCAGCACATAACCGCCCACATGCTGGGAGAGATGGCGCGGGAATTCGATCAGTTCGGTTGCGAGCTCGACCGCGAGGTTGATCATGGGATTGTTGGGATCGAGCCCGGCCTGCCTGACTTGCATGTCGTTAAGACCCTTGCCCCAGCTTCCCCAGACGGTGTCGGCGAGCGCGGCAGTGACATCTTCGGTCAGGCCCAGCGCCTTGCCCACGTCGCGAATGGCACTGCGCGGGCGATAATGGATGACGGTGGCGATGATCGCGGCGCGGTGGCGGCCGTAGCGACGATAGACATATTGCATCACCTCCTCGCGCCGCGAATGCTCGAAATCGACATCGATATCGGGCGGCTCCAGCCGCTCCTTGGAGATGAAGCGCTCGAACAACAGATCGACCTTGGTCGGATCGACCGAGGTGATGCCAAGCACGTAGCACACGGCCGAGTTCGCCGCCGATCCCCGCCCCTGGCACAGGATATTCTGGCTGCGCGCGTAGCGCACGATGTCGTGCACGGTGAGGAAGTAATGCGCGTATCTCAGCTCGGCAATCAGCGTGAGCTCTTTCTTCAGCGTAGCGTACAGTTTCTCGTCGATTTTGGTGATGCCGCCGAAATATTTGTCGACACCGGCCCAGGTCAGATCCTCAAGATGACCTTGCGCGGTCTTGCCCGGCGGCACCGGCTCGTCCGGATATTGGTATTTGAGCTGATCGAGCGAGAAGTCGATTGCATCGGCAAAGCGCATGGTCTCCGCGATCGCCTCGGGGAAATCGCGGAACAGCCGCGACATCTCCTGCGGCGCCTTCAAGAACCGCTCGGCATTGGCTTCCAGCTTCCGTCCGACCGCTTCGATCGTGGTCTTTTCCCGGATGCAGGTCAGCACGTCCTGGAGAGGACGGCGCGCGGGATGATGATAGAGCACCTCGTTGGTCGCGAGCAACGGCACTCTTGCTTTTGCCGCGAGATCATCGAGCCGCGCCAGCCGGCGCCGGTCGTCGCCGCGATAGATCAGGCTCGCCGCCAGCCACACGCCCTCGGCGCGGCTGTCCTTGAGTTTTGCAAGAACATCCAGCGCCTGTGCGGGTTCGAAACGATGCGGCAGCGTCAGGACCAGGAGCTGGCCTTCTGAAAACTCGATGAGGTCGGCGAAGGTGAGACGACACTCGCCCTTCTCGATCCGCGTGATGTCGTCGCCGCGCTTGCCCTTGGTGAGAAGCTGGCACAGCCGACCATAGGCCCCGCGGTCACGCGGATAGACCAGAATGTCCGGCGTGCCGTCGATGAAGACGATGCGCGCACCGATCAGGAGTTTCGGCTTGTGCAGCACCTCGGCATTGTCGAGCTCCTTGTAGGCGCGCACCACGCCGGCCAGCGTGTTGTGATCGGCGATGCCGATCGCGGGAATGCCGAGGATGCTGGCCTGATGCACATAGGCGCGCGGATCCGAGCCGCCGCGCAGGAAGGAAAAATTGGTGGTGATGCCGATCTCGGCATAGGCAGGCGTATTCATGCGAAGAGACCGTGCACATACCAGCCGGGAGAAGCGGGTTTGCCGTCGTCGTCGAACACCTCCCCCTCATAAAGACCGTCGCGAAAGATCCAGAAGCGCAGGCCTTCGGCATCCTCGATGCGGAAATAGTCCCGCGTGAGCTGCTTGCCGTCCTGCCGCCACCATTCCATCGCGATGCGCTCGGGCCCTTCCACCCGCACCACCGCATGCAGCGCGCGGCGCCAGGTGAATTGATGCGGCGGGCCGTCCGGCACGGTCGCAAATGGCACCTTGATCGGCTCCGGCTTGTCGAACAGCCGCAAGGGACGCAGCGGCGGCTCGTTCTCGGCCCGCGCAGGCCATTCCGCCTGCATGGCGGCGGCGAGATGATGCTGCGCCGGCGCGGCTACAACCGCGCATTCAGGGATATGGGTGTCCTGCGGCAGGTGCACGACGACACGCTTGCCGCCGATGCGCGCGGCAATGCGGTCGATCAGTGCGGCGATTTCGTCATTGTCGTGGGCATGGGCATCGAGATCGCGCTGCTCCTGCACCACGATTTCTGTACGGTTCGCCGACAGCCGCACCATGTCGAAGCCGAAGCCAGGATCGAGCGGATCGGCGAGCGCATCGAGACGCTCGCGAAACAGCCGGTCGATGACCGCGCTGCGCGTCACCGGACGCCCGGTCTCGACCGTAATCGCGCGCACCACGCCGTCGGTGCGGAAGAACGCGGCTTCCAGGCGTCGCGCGCCCTTGCCCTGCTTCTCCATGGATGCGATCAACGTGTCGGCAAGCCGCGACAGCGTCATCGCGATCATGGTGTCGGTCGCGATCGGCTCGGCGAAACGTTTTTCCACGATGTAGTCGGGCAGCGGTTTTCGCGGGTTGATCGGCGCATCGCCCTGCCCCAGCGCATGCGCCAGCAGCGTGGAGAACCGGGCGCCGAACCGCGCCGTGATCTCGCTCGGCGAGCGCGAGGCGACGTCGCCGATGGTCTTCAAACCGGCGCGACGCAAGCCTGTGGTGATGACTTCACCTGCACCGAGCGCGGAAATCGGAAATCGGCTGATCGCCTCCGCCTCCTCGCCATCGGCCACGATGGTGCCCGTGGCCTGCCGCGTCAGCGTGCGTGCGCAGATCGAGGTGCCGGCGATCGCCGCGCTGATGGCAAACCCCTGCCAGGCCAATGCGCGAACCAACGTCCGTAACAACGCGGCCTCACCACCGAATAGATGCGCGCAGCCGGTGATGTCCAGAAACAGGCCGTGCGGCGGATCGAGCGCCACCAGCGGCGTGAAGCGGTCGCACCAGTCCGCGACATCGCTCAGCGTCTTCGCATCGGCCACAATATCGGCGTCGAACACTTTCAGGTCCGGACACATCGCCCGCGCATTGGCCAAGGGCTGACCTATATACAGGCCGAGGCGCTCGGCGGCCTCGTCGAGCGCATGGATCACCAGCGCATTGTTGTCCTTGATGACGACGATGCTTGGATCATTGCTCTTATGCAGTCCGACGTTCCCAAAGAACCGCTGAATCCGGTCGATGGGCAGGCGTGGCAGCCACAGGCTGAGAATACGTCGACGGCTCACTGAACTGGCACTCATCACATTTCCATTCCATGGTCCACCGGCCACATGGGCCATGACGATTGCGCAAGAGCTCGGCATCGAAGCGCGGCGCGCCCCAGGCACTCGACACCGGGCCCGGCGGTGAATGCGCTGCGCGCAGCATCCATCGTGTTTCCGCGGTCGAGGGCAGCGGCTGCGCCGCCATGCGCAGCAAGAGCCCGGTGACACCGGAAGCTTGCGCGGCCAGCGTCAGCTTGCGGCTCGCCACGAGATCGAACTGCCTGGTCTCGCCCCAGAGCTCGAGCACCAAGGCCCCCAGCGCATCGCAGGCAAGCGCGTCGGCTGAGCTGCGCAGTGCGCTCTCGACATCAGCGGCGCGCACCATCACCACGCGGCGCGGATCGAGACCGAACTCGGCGAGCCCGCTCATCGACAGCGCGCCGGTTTCGATTTCCGAAAAATCCTGCCGCACCCACAGCAGCGGCCGGCGCGCCGAAACGCGGCCCGCAAGCCCCATGACAAAGCCCGTTGCGGCCGTCCCCTGCCGGCCCTCACAAAACACCTCATGGATCGCCGCACGTGCGAGCCCGCCCTTCAGCGCGCTGTCCGCCTCGCTGTGGCCGAGCGCGACGCGATCGCGCTGATGCACGACCTCCGCCGTCTCGATGCGCTCGATCTGGCTGCGCAAGGTCGCAAGCGCGCTTCTGCGTGCGCCGCTCATGCTCGCCGCTCCTTCAGGGGTGATTGCCGGTGGCTCTCAAAAAGAGAACCAGCGGCTGGCTCATTTGTTCATGATATGTTCTAATATAAAGCTAACGCCGCCCTGGGAGTCAATCGAATTGGCGCGCTTTAGGATTCATGAGTGGAATCAAAGAGATTCAAACATGGACGTACAACGCAAGCTGGAAATCCTGGCGGATGCTGCCAAGTACGACGCATCCTGCGCCTCCAGCGGCACCGAGAAGCGGGATTCCAGCGACGGCAAGGGCATGGGCTCGACCGCGCCGGGCATGGGCATCTGCCATTCTTACGCGCCGGATGGACGCTGCATCTCCCTGCTCAAGGTGCTGCTGACCAATGCCTGCAATTACGATTGCCTCTATTGCGTCAACCGCGCCTCCTCCAACGTGCCGCGCGCCCGCTTCACCATCGACGAGGTCGTCAAGCTGACGCTCGACTTCTACCGGCGCAATTACATCGAGGGCCTGTTTCTCTCCTCCGGCATCATCCGCAGTCCCGATTACACCATGGAGCAAGTGGTCAGCGTCGCGCGAAAACTGCGCGAGGAGCATCACTTCCGCGGCTACATCCACCTCAAGACGATTCCCGAAGCCGACGATGCGCTGATCGCAGCAGCCGGCCAATATGCCGACCGTCTCTCCATCAACATCGAGATGCCGCAGGAGACGAGCCTCAAGCAATTCGCGCCGGAGAAGGACGTGCGCGCGATCCGCCGCACCATGGGCCGGCTGCGGCTCAAGCTCGATGAAGCCGAGGAAGGCCGCAGCGCGAAAACGAAGGCCAAGCCGCAGCGCTTTGCGCCGGCTGGGCAAAGCACGCAGATGATCGTCGGCGCCGACACGGCCTCCGATCACACCATTCTCCACACCAGCGCCAATCTCTACGGCGCCTACCGCCTGCGCCGCGTCTATTATTCCGCGTTCAGCCCGATCCCCGACGCCAGCCGCGCCCTGCCCTTGCGCGCGCCGCCCTTGCTGCGCGAGCACCGCCTCTATCAGGCCGACTGGCTGATGCGGTTCTACGGCTTCGACGTCGGCGAGATCGTCGACGACAGCGCGATGCTGCCGCTCGACATCGATCCAAAGCTCGCCTGGGCACTGCGCCACCGCGACCGCTTTCCGCTCGATGTCAACCGCGCCAGCCGCGAGGAATTGCTGCGCGTGCCGGGCTTCGGCACCAAAGCAGTCGAACGCATCATCGCGACGCGGCGCACGACAATGATCCGCCTCGCCGATCTCGCGCGGCTGCACGTGCCCCGGCACAAGGCGCTGCCGTTCATCGTCCTCAGCGATCACCGCCCCTCACCGCATTGTCTCGACGAGGCGCGGCTGATCGAGCGGTTCAAGCCAAAGGCGACGCAACTGGGATTTGGCTTCTGATGCAATTCATCACTCTCGATCATGAAACCGATTTCGAAGGCTGGCGCAAAGCCGCACGTAGCCTCGTGCTTCACCGCGTCAGGCCAGCCGATGTCACCTGGGCCGTGCAGGGAGGCGAAGCGGAGCTGTTCGCGCCGCCCTCGCCGTCTCTGCTGCCGGAGGGCAGCGATAGCACCTTCAACGTCTCCGCGAAATTCGTCGAGCTCGCCAAAGCGGCAATCCTGCACCGCGACCGCGAACGCTTTGCGATCCTCTATCGCCTGCTATTTCGGCTGAAGGACAATCACGATCTCATCGAGGTCGCAACCGATCCCGATGTCGCGCAAGTCACGGCCATGGCGAAGGCAGTCTACCGCGACGAGCACAAGATGCATGCCTTCGTGCGCTTCCGCGAAATCGGCAGGGAACGCCAGGCGCATTACGTCGCCTGGTTCGAGCCGGAACATCACATCGTCGAGCTCGCCGCGCCATTTTTCGCCAAGCGCTTTGCCGACATGCCCTGGTCGATCCTGACGCCCGACCTCTGCGCGCATTGGGATGGCCACGCACTCTCGTTCACGCCGGGCGTCAGCAAGAGCGAGGCGCCCGGCGAAGACCGTCTGGAGGAAACCTGGCGGCGCTATTATGCCAGCATCTTCAATCCGGCCCGGCTCAAGGTGAAGCCGATGCAGGCCGAGATGCCGAAAAAATACTGAAGGAACCTGCCCGAGGCTTCGATCATTAAGCCCTTGATCGAGGACGCCGAGCGCATGACCGGCGCCATGATCGCCAATGCCGCAACCGATCCGCACAAGCCTCAGAAGCGGCCGGAGGCTCCGATGAAACGCAAAACCACAACCGACGATCTCGACGCGCTTCGCGAGGAGGCCGCGCATTGCCGCGCCTGCCATCTCTACAAGGACGCGACCCAGACGGTGTTCGGCGAGGGCCCGAAGTCCGCCAACATCATGCTGGTCGGCGAGCAGCCCGGCGACAAGGAAGACCTCGCCGGCCATCCCTTTGTCGGCCCGGCCGGCCAGATGCTCGATCGCGCGCTCGAGGAAGCCGGCGTCGATCGCAAGAAGGTCTATGTCACCAATGCCGTCAAGCACTTCAAATTCGTGCCGCGCGGCAAGATCCGCCTGCACCAGAAGCCGAATACGCCGGAGATCCGGGCGTGCCGGCAATGGTATGAGCGGGAGCTGGCGGCCGTTCAGCCCGATCTCGTCGTCGCGATGGGCGCCACCGCCGCGCAAAGCGTGTTCGGCAAGATCACGCCCATCGGCAAAAACCGAGGCCGGTTGATCGACCTTCCCGACGGGCGCAAGGCTTTGGTGACGGTGCATCCGTCTTATCTGCTGCGGCTGCCCGATCCCGAGGCCAAGGTGCTGGAATATCAGCGCTTTGTCGAAGATTTGAAGATCGCGGCCGGCTTGCAGAAGAAGGCTGCACGGGCTGCTTAAATACTGGCAGGAAGGCGGCTTTCACGCCTTGGTTGTCATCCAGCCTTCAAATCCATCGCGGACAATACCCTTACCTGAAGGTTAAGGGGCGTCCAGAGATGACCGATGTAGCATTCGACCGCGCCGTAACAGATCGCGCGCCCGTCCAGCAGGCGTCGCGGCCAAATCTCGACAAGGGCTTCAATCCGCTGACGCTGATCCTGTTCTTCGGCATCCTCGCCGCGGGCGCGCTGTTCGTCGCCTACAGCATCTATGTCGACATCAACGCGACCGGCACGCGGGTGACGACCTACCTGCCCTACATCCTCCTATTCGTCGCGCTCCTCATCGCGCTCGGCTTCGAGTTCGTCAACGGCTTCCACGACACCGCCAATGCGGTGGCCACCGTGATCTACACCCATTCGCTGCCGGCCGAAGTCGCGGTGATGTGGTCGGGCTTCTTCAACTTCCTCGGCGTGCTCTTGTCCTCCGGCGCGGTCGCGTTCGGCATCGTCTCGCTGCTGCCGGTCGAGCTGATCCTCCAGGTCGGCTCCAGCGCCGGTTTCGCCATGGTGTTCGCGCTTCTGATCGCCGCGATCCTCTGGAATCTCGGCACCTGGTTCTTCGGCCTGCCCGCCTCGTCCTCGCACACGCTGATCGGCTCGATCATCGGCGTCGGGGTCGCCAACGCCGTCATGCGCGGCCGCGACGGCACCTCCGGCGTGGACTGGAGCAAGGCGACCGAGATCGGTTACGCGCTGCTGCTGTCGCCGCTGTTCGGCTTCATCTGTGCCGCCGTGCTGTTGCTGCTGCTCAAGTTCATCGTGCGCAATCCGTCTCTGTACGCGGCACCTGAGGGCAACAAGGCGCCGCCACTCTGGATCCGGGGCCTGCTGATCCTGACCTGCACCGGCGTCAGCTTCGCCCACGGCTCCAATGACGGCCAGAAGGGCATGGGCCTGATCATGCTGATCCTGATCGGCACCGTGCCGACGGCTTACGCCCTCAACCGGGCGCTGCCGGAATCTCAGGTCGCCCAGTTCCAGAAGGCCTCCGAGGCTGCCTCCAAGGTGATCTCGGCGAAAGGCGCCGGCCACAGCATCATCGGCGATCCTCGCCCGGCGGTGACGCAATACATCGCCCTGCACGAGCTCAACGATGGTACCTATCCCTCGCTCGCCCTGCTGGTGAAGGACGTTGGCGATCAGGTCGCTCGATACGGCACGTTGAGCAAGGTACCCGCCGAAGCCGTCGGCAACACCCGCAACGACATGTACCTGACCTCGGAAGCGATCCGCTTCCTGATGAAGGATAAGGCGAACGATCTCAACAAGGACGAGATCGCGGTGCTCAACACCTACAAGGGCTCGCTCGACGCCGCGACCAAGTTCATCCCGACCTGGGTGAAGATCGCAGTCGCCATCGCGCTCGGCCTCGGCACCATGATCGGCTGGAAGCGCATCGTTATCACCGTCGGCGAGAAGATCGGCAAAAGCCATCTCACCTATGCGCAGGGAGCCTCGGCCGAGCTCGTGGCCGCCGCCACGATCGGCGCGGCCGACGTGTTCGGCCTGCCCGTCTCGACCACTCACGTGCTGTCGTCCGGCGTCGCCGGCACCATGGCGGCCAACGGCTCGGGCCTGCAATGGTCGACCATCCGCAATCTGCTGATGGCCTGGGTGCTGACGCTGCCCTGCGCGATCATGTTGTCGGCCACGCTCTACGTGATCTTCTCGCGGATGTTCTGAGAAGAACGACACTTCATAAATGCGGATGGCCGGGCCTTAGCCCGGCCATTTGCATTCAAGATTGTCATTCCGGGGCGGCTCGAAGAGCCGAACCCGGGATCTCGAGATTCCAGGTCTGATCCTGCGGACCATCCCGGAATGACGACTCAGAAGCCTTAAGACGCCGCCAGCTGTTCCTCGACCAGCTTGACCCAGTAGGACGTACCGAAGACGATCGCCTCGTCGTTGAAATTGTAGGCGGGGTGATGCAGGCCGGCGCTGTCGCCGTTGCCGCAGAAGATGAACGCTCCACGCCGCGCTTCCAGCATATAGGCAAAATCCTCGCCGCCCATCAGCGGCGGCATCTCGTGCACGTTGGCGTCCCCTGCGACCTGCTTGGCGATGCGCCTTGCCACCTCGGTCTCCGCAGCGTGGTTGTTCACCACCGGATAATTGCGCTTGTAGCGCAGATCGATCTTGGCGCCGGTGATCTGCGCCACGCCGGCCACAACTTCGCGGACGCGCTTCTCGACCAGCTGGCGCACCTCCGGCGACAGCGTGCGGATAGTGCCCCTCAGCGTCGCCGTCTGCGGAATGACGTTGCGGGCATTGCCGGCGTGGAACTCGCAGATCGAGATCACAGCCGATTCCAGGGGATCGACGCTGCGCGCAACGATCGATTGCAGGGCAGTGATCACCTGTGCACCGACCAGCACGGAGTCCACGCATTTGTGCGGACGCGCGGCATGGCCGCCGACGCCCTCGATCAGAATGTCGACCTCGTCGGTCGCCGCCATGATCGGTCCCGGCCGGATCGCAAACGAGCCGATCGGGATGCCCGGGCCGTTGTGCATGCCATAGACCTGCTCGATGCCGAAACGCTCCATAAGGCCATCCTTGACCATGGCCTCGCCGCCGGCGCCGCCCTCCTCGGCCGGCTGGAAGATCACCACGGCATCGCCGGCGAAGTTGCGGGTCTCGGCCAGGTAGCGCGCCGCACCCAGCAGCATCGCGGTGTGGCCGTCATGGCCGCAGGCGTGCATCTTGCCCGGGTTCTTCGAGGCGTAAGGCAGGTTGGTCTGCTCCTCGACCGGGAGCGCGTCCATGTCGGCGCGCAGACCGATCACCTTGAGCCCGTCGCCGGCCGGCTTGCTGCCTTTGATGACGCCGACCACGCCGGTCTGGCCGAGGCCAGTCACGACCTCATCGCAGCCGAACTCGCGCAGGCGGTCAGCGATAAATGCTGCGGTGCGGTGAACCTCGTACAGCAGCTCCGGATGCTGATGGATGTCCCGGCGCCAGGCCTGAATATCCGGTTGGAGGTCGGCGACGCGGTTCACGATAGGCATGGAGGATCTCAAGCTTTTTTGGGAACACAGGATTGTCCTACCATGCAAGCGCCGGTCCACCTAACTCCGGCGGATCGAAGGTAACCTGTCCTTTCGTCATGGCCGGGCTTTTAGCCAGCTTGTCTTGGCCATCTACGTCCGACTATTACGACAGAAAGCGCGTGGATGGCCGGGACAAGCCCTGGCATGACGCCTGTTGGGATGGACGCAGAATGCCAAGACGGCTCGAAGGTGAGTTTGACTACATTATCGTCGGAGCCGGCACCGCGGGATGTATCGTCGCGAACCGGCTGTCGGCCGATCGCAACAACCGCGTCCTCATCCTCGAAGCCGGCGGCGACGACAATTGGATCTGGTTCCACATCCCGGTCGGCTATCTCTTCGCGATCGGCAATCCGCGCTCGGACTGGATGTTCAAGACTGAAGCCGAGCCGGGCTTGAACGGCCGCGCGCTCGCCTATCCCCGCGGCAAGGTGATCGGCGGCTGCTCGGCGATCAACGCCATGATCTCCATGCGCGGACAGGCTGCCGACTACGACCATTGGCGCCAGCTCGGGCTGACCGGCTGGGGCTATGGCGACGTGCTGCCGCTGTTCAAACGGCTGGAGGATCATTTCCTTGGGCCGAGCGAGCATCATGGCACAGGAGGCGGCTGGCGCATCGAGGCGCCGCGACTGTCGTGGGACATTCTCGACGCCGTTGGGGACGCCGCCGAGGAGATGGGCATCAAGCGCATCCCGGACTTCAACACCGGGGACAACGAAGGCACCAGCTATTTCCACGTCAACCAGAAGCGCGGCCGGCGCTGGTCGTCGGCGCGCGGCTTCCTCAAGCCCGCGCTGAACCGTCCCAATCTGCGGCTGGAAAAGCATGTGCTGGTCGACCGCCTGGTCATCGAGCAGGGCCGCGCCGTCGGCGTGCGCTTCATCCAGAATGGCGAGATCATCGAGGCGCGCGCCAAGCGCGAGGTGATCCTCTCGGCCGGTTCGATCGGCTCGGTGCAGGTGCTGCATCGCTCCGGCATCGGCCCCGCCGACTGGCTTTCGCCGCTCGGCATCGACATCGTCGTGGACCGGCCCGGCGTCGGGCGCAACTTGCAGGATCATCTCCAGCAGCGCGCGATCTACAAGGTCGAAGGGGTGCGCACGCTGAACGAGACCTATTACAACCTGTTTCGCCGCGGCCTGATGGGGCTCGACTACGCCTTCCGCCGCCGCGGGCCGCTGACCATGGCGCCATCGCAGCTCGGCATTTTCACGCGCTCCGATGCGACGCGCGCACGCGCCAACATCCAGTTTCACGTGCAGCCGCTGTCGCTCGACAAGTTCGGCGATCCCCTGCACCGCTTCCCCGCGATCACGGTGAGCGCGTGCAATCTCCAACCGACCTCTCGCGGCACCGTGCGGCTGCGCTCGGCAACGCCTGAAGAGAAGCCGATCATTGCGCCGAATTACCTGTCGACCGACGACGATCGCCAGGTCGGCGCCGACGCCATCCGCACCACGCGACGCCTGATGCAGCAGAAGGCGCTGGCAAAATACCGCCCGATCGAATATCTGCCCGGCCCCACCGTCGGCGACGACGATGCCTCGCTTGCGAAGGCTGCCGGCGACATCGGCACCACCATCTTCCATCCCGTCGGCACCGCGAAGATGGGCGCGGCGAACGATCCGATGGCGGTGGTCGACGAACGCCTGCGCTTCTACGGCCTCGGCGGTCTTCGCATCGTCGATGCCTCGATCATGCCGACCATCACCTCGGGCAACACCAACACGCCGACCGCGATGATCGCGGAGAAAGGTGCGGCGATGATTTTGGAGGATGCGAAGTAGCATCCGGCCACCATGATCAATTCGTACCGCTTTTCAATCGGCCCAGCCGACGCGCAGATCGCCATGTTGCAATGGGGCGAGAGCGGGAAACCACCTGCCCTGCTCCTGCATGGCACTGGCTTCGTCGCTGACGTCTGGGACGAGGTCGCGCGCGAGCTTGCATCGACCTACACCGTCTATGCGCTCGACCGCCGCGGCCATGGCGCCAGCCACAAGCCCGGCGCCTATCACTTCCTGGATTACGCCGATGACGTGAGCCGGGTGATCGAGACACTCGAGCTGCGCGACGTCTATGGCATCGGCCACAGTGCTGGTGCAACCGACCTACTCCTCGCGGCAAAACTTCGTCCCGGATGCTTCACGCGCCTGTTCGTGATGGAGCCGACCGTGATGGACCCGCGCGCGGCGCGCTCCGGCGCATTGAGCGACGAATCCCTTTCCCGCGTGCACGGCACGCTGCGGCGACGGGCCGAATTCGAGAACGCTGCGGCCGTCTTCGCGCGCTACCGGGCGGCGCCGGCATTTGCGGATTGGACCGAGACGTCGCTTTGGGCTTACGTGCGCCACGGCTTCGTGCCGCTCGACGACGGCCGGGTAAAGCTCTGCTGCACGCCGGAGATCGAGTCGGCAATCCTGTGTCCGATCTACGAGGCGATGGAGCAGGTTTACGTTGGCGATGCCCGCGGCAATCCGTTTACCTCGCTCACCGAGATCGACTGCCCGGTGCGCGTCACGACCGCCGCGAAGTCGGGGCCGATCTACAAGGAAATGTCGGCGCGCGCCGTATCGCTGATTCCGCGCGTCAGTACGTTGGTCTTCGATGATGCCGGGCATTGCGTGGCGCAGGAAGTGCCGCAGGCCGTGGTGCAAGCCGTGAGAGATTTTTCAAAGTAAGTCTCGTGCCGGACGCGGCGCAGATGCGCCGCCGAGCCGGGGCCCATCTCACGGCGCACCGCGCGGCTTTCAGGGTCCCGGCTCTGCAACGCATCACCAAGAGGTGCTGCGTTGCGTCCGGGACACGAGAATTTCCCCCTCACGAAATCGTCATCGCATTCGGGAATAAGACGCTTCCTTCCCCGATCACCTTCCCGAAGCCCAATTCCGGGCGAGAGGAGATGCGCGATGAGCGGACACGATCACGGGGACGACGGTGTCAGCCGCCGCAAGGTGCTGGAATGCATGACCTGGGCCGGCACCGGGGTGCTCTGGACCATCACCGGCGGCGTGCCGCGCTCGTTCGGCATCATCGATAGTGCGCAAGCTGCTACCGCGGCCGCGCCCGGCATGACCTTCCTCCAGATCAGCGACAGCCATGTCGGCTTCGACAAGCCGGCCAATCCCAACGCGCTCGGCACGCTGGAGGAAGCCGTGGGCAAGATCAACGCCATGCCGGTCAAGCCGTCCTTCATGATCCACACCGGCGACATCACGCATCTGTCGAAGGCCGCCGAATTCGACAATGCCGAGCGCATCATCTCGCAAACCAAGCTCGACGTGCATTACGTGCCGGGCGAGCACGACATCATCGACGAGGAGGTGAAGCTCTATCGCGAACGCTACGGCCGTGGCACCAAGGGTCGCGGCTGGTACTCGTTCGACGCCGGCGGCGTGCACTTCATCGGCCTCGTCAACGTCGTCGACCTCAAGGCCGGCGGCCTCGGCAATCTCGGCGCCGAGCAGCTCGCCTGGCTCGAGGACGATCTGCGCGGCAAGTCAAAATCGACTCCGGTCGTGCTGTTCGCGCACATCCCGCTCTGGACCGTCTATCCCGAATGGGGCTGGGGCACCGAAGACGGCGGCCGCGCGCTGGAATACGTCAAGGGGTTCGGCTCGGTCACGGTGCTCAACGGCCACATCCACCAGGTGATGCAGAAGGTCGAGGGCAACGTCACTTTCCACACTGCGCGCTCGACCGCCTTCCCGCAGCCGGCGCCGGGGGCCGCTCCCTCACCAGGACCGATGAAGGTCGAGAACGCCAGGCTCCGCTCCATGCTCGGCGTTGCCAGCATCAACTTCAAGCAGAACGAGCAGCGCCTCGCCATCATCGACACGCCGCTCCAGGGCTGAGAGAAAAGCTGATCATGAAGACACTCAATCGGCGCGACTTCGGTGTCGACTTCGGTCTCGCTTTGGCCGCGGCCATCCTGTTGCCCACAACAGCTGCCCGTGCCGACGAGACGGAGGTGCATATCGATAATTTCGTTTTCCAGCCGGCCGAGCTCACGATCAAGGTCGGCACCACCGTGACCTGGACCAACCGGGACGACATCCCGCACACCGTGGTGTCGGCCGGCAAGTTCAGGTCCAAGACCCTGGACACCAAGGACAAGTTCTCGTTCACCTTCACCAATGCGGGCGACTACAAATATTTTTGCTCGTTGCATCCGCACATGACGGGGATGATCAAGGTTGAGTAACGTCTCCAACCAAGGCACCCACGTCTTGCCCGGCCGGTTGTCCCACGCCGGCCGGGCTCAGACCTATTCGATCACGGCAAAAGAAGTGGCAAAGCAAAAGGCAAAGCGAGGAGCGATGCCCGGCACCGACGATTTGCAGAAGGCGCTGCGCTTCCGCGAAGCGGCGCTGCCCTATCTCGACGACGTCTACACGCTCGCGCGCTATCTCTTGCGCGATGCCTCCGACGCCGAGGACGCGGTGCAGGAGTGCTATCTGCGAGCGCTGAAGCACTTTGACAGCTATCATGGACCGGCGATGAAGCCGTGGCTGTTCGCGATCCTGCGCAACGTCTGCAACGCCGAATATGCGCGGCGCGCGCATTCCCACAGCGCGATCGAGGAGACGCCCGGCGCCGCCGAGCAGACACCAATCTGGCAGGAGAGCGAGGCAAGCCCGGAAACCGAAGTGCTGCGCAGCCGCGATGCCGGCGCGATCCGCAAGCTGATCGACGCGCTCGCCGAACCGTTCAAGGAAACCTTCGTGCTGCGGGAGATCAACAATCTTTCCTACCGTGAAATCGCCGAGGTCGTCGGCGCGCCCATCGGTACCGTGATGTCCCGCCTCGCCCGCGCCCGCGCCATGCTGCGCGCGGCCTGGAATGTGGAAGAGGAGCACTCAAGATGACTTGCGAAGAAGCGAGGAACCTGCTTCACGCGCTGCTCGACAATGAGCTCGATGCGGGCCATGCGCGCGAGGTCGAAGCCCACATCGCAAGCTGCCCGGACTGCGCTGCGGAGTTCGCCGCGCAGCGCGACATGCAACGCGTGCTCGCCCACGCCAGTTTGCGCTACACCGCGCCCGCAAGCCTGCGCAGCCGGATCGAGGCCTCGTTGCCCGAGCCGCAGCGCCAACAACCAACCCGCCGCTCCGTGCTGCGCGGCTTTGCAATGGGCTCAGCCGTCTCCGCGCTTGCTGCTTCGGGCATCGTCGCGGTGGTGCTGCGCCAGGACGACCAGCAGCGTATCCTGTCGGAGGTCGTCTCCGCGCATCTGCGCTCGCTTCAGGCCGGTCACCTTACCGACGTGCTTTCCACCGACCAGCACACCGTCAAGCCATGGTTCAACGGCAAGCTCGACGTCGCCCCGCCCGTGATCGACCTCACCGCGCAGGGTTTCACGCTGGTCGGCGGCCGGCTCGACTATATCGATGCGCGCGCCATCGGCGCCGTCGTCTACCGGCGCCGGCAGCACGTCATCAACCTGTTCGTGTCGCAGACATCGAACGCGGAATATCGCGCGCCAAAGACCGAAACCATGCAGGGCTTCAACTGCCGTCGTTGGGGCAATCGCGGCCTGAACTTCTGGGCCGTCAGCGATCTCGGCGCCGACGAGCTCGCCGAGTTCGTCGACAGGTTCGAGGCGGCGATCAAGGCGAATGTGGAGGGATAGAAGGGTCTCGCTGTCACTGCGAGAGCGTAGCGACGAAGCAATCCAGGTTCTTTCCGCGGAACGATCCTGGATTGCTTCGCTTCGCTCGCAATTGTGCATGTTCACTAATTCGCTGATTGGATCGCTCCAGCGGAGGACGATCCGATGCGCGACAACAGCTATGACCGGACGATTGAGCGCAACTATCTGCA
>NZ_JADPKA010000014.1 GCF_023073715.1 Bradyrhizobium sp. 164 | reverse complement strand
GAAGAGCCCCGGGCGGGATGCTCGTCGGAAGCGAACTGCGGGCAACAGAGCGCTCGCCACTTCAACGCTAGAACCGAAAGGCCGCGCCGTGTGGCACCCCCCTCCCGGACCCTCCCCCACAAGGGGGGAGGGAATGGAGAGAGCCGTGCCCAGCCGCTCGGAAAGCTGAGGGTCGGGTCCGATCACGCCATACCCCCGATCCGCAGCTCGCGCGAGTCGATCCCCAGCGGGGCGTGGGTGGCGGCGATGATGAGGCCGCCGCTTGCCAAGTGCTCTCGCATCAATCCGGAAAACATGTTCTGACCGCCGGCATCCAGCGCCGTGGTCGGCTCGTCCAGCAGCCAGACCGGGCGGCGCACCGTCAGCAGCCGGGCCAATGACAACCGGCGGCGCTGGCCCGCGGAGAGGAAGGCGGCCGGCAGGTGGGTGGCGTGGTCGAGGCCGACCTTGGTGAGGCTCTCGGCGGCATCGCAGCGCTCGCCGCCGAGAAAATCAGCCCAGAATGCCAGATTTTCCGTCACACTCAGCGCCGGCTTCAGTGCATCGCGATCGCCGAGATAATGGCACTGCTCCGGCAGCGTCAGCTCGCCATCGCCCCCGTCCAGCGCGATCGTCCCGCCGGCCGGAATGAGCAGGCCGGCGATCAGCCGCAGCAGCGAAGTCTTGCCCGATCCGTTGCGGCCGACGACCGCCAGGGCTTCGCCCGAGGCGGCCGCAAAATCGAGGCTGGCGAACACCTCGCGTCCGCCCCGCACGCATCTGAGTCCGCTGCCGGAAAGCCGCATCTCGCTTCGTTTCAACCCGCTCAAAGCCGGGCCTCAGGAAATCTTGGGGTAGCGCATGGGAATTTTTGGCTCGCGAATTGCTGCGGCACGATTGTGGCTGTGGCGGCGCGGTTAGAAAGCTTCTATAAGCCCGGAACTACTTGATGCAGCAACTCAACCTGCCCCTGCAAGCGGCCCAGCCTGATACGCTGACGGTGTTAAAATACCCTGCCGGGTATAACTAGCAATTGGGATTCCTACATGACCTCGCTCGACAGCTTCAAATGCAAAAAGACCCTCAAGGTCGGCGCCAAGACCTATGTCTATTACAGCCTGCCCACGGCCGAGAAGAATGGTCTGAAGGGAATTTCGAAACTTCCCTATTCGATGAAGGTCCTGCTCGAGAACCTGCTGCGCAACGAGGACGGCCGCTCGGTCAAGAAAGAAGACATCGTCGCCGTCTCGAAATGGCTGCGCAAGAAGTCGCTGGAGCATGAGATCGCATTCCGCCCGGCGCGCGTCCTGATGCAGGACTTCACCGGCGTGCCCGCGGTGGTCGACCTCGCCGCGATGCGCAACGCGATGCAGAAGCTCGGCGGCGAGCCGGAGAAGATCAATCCGCTGGTCCCCGTCGATCTCGTCATCGACCATTCCGTGATCGTGAACTTCTTCGGCGACAACAAGGCTTTCGGCAAGAACGTCACCGAGGAATACAAGCAGAATCAGGAGCGCTATGAGTTCCTGAAGTGGGGCCAGAAGGCGTTCTCGAACTTCTCCGTCGTGCCGCCCGGCACCGGCATCTGCCACCAGGTCAATCTGGAATATCTGGCCCAGACGGTCTGGACCAAGAAGGAAAAGATGACGGTCGGCAAGAAGACCGGCACCTTCGAGGTCGCTTATCCCGACTCGCTGGTCGGCACCGATTCCCACACCACCATGGTCAACGGCCTGGCCGTGCTCGGCTGGGGCGTCGGCGGCATCGAGGCGGAAGCCTGCATGCTCGGCCAGCCGCTGTCGATGCTGCTGCCCAACGTCGTCGGCTTCAAGCTGAAGGGCGCGCTGAAGGAGGGCGTCACCGCGACCGACCTTGTGCTGACCGTGACGCAGATGCTGCGCAAGCTCGGCGTCGTCGGCAAGTTCGTCGAGTTCTTCGGCCCCGGTCTCGACCATCTCTCCGTCGCCGACAAGGCGACCATCGCCAACATGGCCCCTGAGTATGGCGCGACCTGCGGCTTCTTCCCGGTCGACGCCGCCGCGCTCGACTATCTCAAGACCTCCGGCCGGGCCTCGGCGCGCGTTGCGCTGGTGCAGGCCTATGCGAAGGCGCAAGGGCTCTTCCGCACCGCCAAATCGCCCGACCCGCTGTTCACGGAAACGCTGACGCTCGACCTCGGCGACGTCGTGCCGTCGCTGGCCGGCCCGAAGCGCCCCGAAGGCCGCATTGCGCTGCCCACGGTCGCGGAAGGCTTTTCGCTCGCGCTCAGCAGCGAGTACAAGAAGGCCGAGGAGCCTGCGAAGCGCTTCCCCGTCGAAGGCAAGAATTTCGATCTCGGCCATGGCGACGTCGTGATCGCCGCGATCACCTCGTGCACCAACACCTCGAATCCGAGCGTCCTGATCGGGGCCGGCCTGCTCGCACGCAATGCGGCAGCGAAGGGCCTCAAGGCGAAGCCGTGGGTGAAGACCTCGCTTGCCCCGGGCAGCCAGGTAGTCGCGGAATATCTCGCCAATTCCGGCCTTCAGGCCGACCTCGACAAGGTCGGCTTCAACCTGGTCGGCTTCGGCTGCACCACCTGCATCGGCAATTCCGGTCCGCTGCCGGAGGAGATCTCGAAGTCGATCAACGACAACGGCATCGTCGCGGCCGCCGTGCTCTCCGGCAACCGCAATTTCGAGGGCCGCGTCTCGCCGGACGTGCAGGCGAACTATCTGGCCTCGCCGCCGCTGGTCGTCGCCTACGCGCTCGCGGGCAGCGTGACCAAGAACCTCGCCACCGAGCCGCTCGGCGAAGGCAAGGACGGCAAGGCGGTGTACCTGAAGGACATCTGGCCGACGACGAAAGAAATCAACGCCTTCATGAAGAGGTTCGTGACCGCGTCGATCTTCAAGAAGAAGTATGCCGACGTGTTCAAGGGCGACACCAACTGGCGCAAGATCAAGACGGTCGAGAGCGAGACCTATCGCTGGAACATGAGCTCGACCTACGTGCAGAACCCGCCATATTTCGACGGCATGAAGAAGGAGCCGGAGCCGGTCACCGACATCGTCGAGGCGCGCATCCTCGCCATGTTCGGCCACAAGATCACCACCGACCACATCTCGCCGGCCGGCTCGATCAAGCTCACCTCGCCCGCGGGCAAATATCTCAGCGAGCACCAGGTGCGCCCTGCCGACTTCAACCAGTACGGCACGCGCCGCGGCAACCACGAAGTCATGATGCGCGGCACCTTCGCCAACATTCGCATCAAGAACTTCATGCTGAAGGGCGCCGACGGCAACATTCCGGAAGGCGGTCTGACCAAGCACTGGCCCGACGGCGAGCAGATGTCGATCTACGACGCCGCGATGAAGTACCAGGAAGAGAAGGTGCCGCTGGTGGTGTTCGCCGGCGCCGAATATGGCAACGGCTCCTCGCGCGACTGGGCCGCAAAGGGCACGCGCCTGCTCGGCGTTCGCGCGGTGATTTGCCAGAGCTTCGAGCGCATCCACCGCTCGAACTTGGTCGGCATGGGCGTGCTGCCGCTGACCTTCGAGGAGGGCACCTCGTGGCAGTCGCTGGGTCTCAAGGGCGACGAGAAGGTCACGCTGCGCGGCCTCGTCGGCGACCTCAAGCCGCGCCAGAAGCTGACCGCCGAGATCGTCTCCGGCGACGGTTCATTGCAGCGCGTTTCGCTGCTTTGCCGCATCGATACGCTGGACGAGCTCGACTACTACCGCAACGGCGGCATTCTGCACTACGTGCTGCGCAAGCTCGCGGCCTAAGCGCGGATTTGTGAACGATGGCTCACTGCGAAGTGAGTAGAAGCCTGAACGAAGGCGGCCTATCAAAAGGCCGCCTTCGCGCGTTTGCGGCACGTTTCGGATGGGCCCGGCCGGTGGAAAACCTCCTCCTGGACGGTTGCCTGGAAGGACGAATGTGCCGCGCCCCGTAAGACTACGGTGACCATCAGGCGATAAGATTCCCTCTCACAAGCAATGGTGTGCGGCGTTCGACATGACAACAATGACGGCTTCTCATCCGGTTTCACGTTGGTCCAGTGCCCTCTGGTCGGGTGCTCTCGGCATCTGTGCGATCGTCGCCGTCATCCGCCCCGCCGAGGCTGATCCCCGCGCCGTTGTCGAATTGTTTACCTCGCAGGGTTGCTCGTCCTGTCCGCCCGCCGACAAGATCATCGGCGATCTGTCCAAAGATCCCTCGGTCATCGCGTTGAGCATGCCGATCGACTATTGGGACTATCTCGGCTGGAAGGACACGCTGGCGGATTCACGCTTCTCTGCACGGCAGCGTGCCTACTCGCGCGTGCGCGGCGACCGTGAGGTCTACACGCCGCAGGTCGTCGTCAATGGCTCGACCCATGTCATCGGCAGCGATCGGACCGGCATCGAGAATGCAATCGGTAAGACCGACAAGGGCACGGGAGTGATGAGCGTGCCGGTGACGATGTCGCTTGCGGGCAAGCAGATCAACGTCTCGGTGGCCGGGAGCAACGAGCCCACGGTCTCGCATGGCGAGGTCTGGATCTGCTCGATCGCCAAGTCGGTGCCCATCACGATCACCCGCGGCGAAAATCGCGGACAGCAGGTCACCTATCACAACGTCGTACGCAACCTGCTGAAGGTCGGCGACTGGACCGGCCGTCCGGAAAGCTGGACGGTGCCGATCGAGAATCTCACGCGCGATGGCGTCGACGGCGCGGTGGTCTATGTCCAGGATGGCAGCCGAGAGAAGCCGGGCCCGATGCTGGGCGCGGCGTACACGTCGCTGCACTGATTTCTTGGCGTCGTACTCTGCTTTCAATCCTCATGGTGAGGAGCGCGCCCTTGCGCGCGTCTCGAACCATGAAAGGCCCCCCGCTGATGCAATGGGCCTCCATCCTTCGAGACGCCGCGCAAGAGCGCGGCCTTCAGGATGAGGAGAGACAGCTTTTGTGCGGATCATAGAGTGCGAATCAGAGACAAGTTCGCAGGACCAGGAACATCCCGATCCAAACAAAAAAGGACCAACTTGCGTTGGCCCTCCTTGCCGTGCGTACAGACCCGATCCTGTCGACCCCGGGGGGCTGGGGGCTGAGGAATCCGGAACCGAAGGACCGGGTCAACGCACGTAAGTCTTTTCGCAATGCAGGGCGGCAGTCGCTAGGCGGAAAAGCGGCGATACTATGATTCCTGCTAACGATGCCGTGACGGTTTGCCGCGACAGAGTTCCACCGCTGCGTGTGTTCGGATCCGCAACCGATTCCATTGGTTGAGCAAGGGAGCCCCTTGCGGCGCGGTACGGTTGGCGCGATCATGCAATTGTCATGAGCGCAGTTCCCGGGACGGTCTTCGGGGATGCGGGGTCATGTCGCGCGATCAGGAGGCGCTTCCCATGAGTCTGATGTCGGAGGATGCCGCTCCGAGCGAGCAGCGCGCGGCGACGCGCCCCGCCGCTGCGACGCCGCTGCCGAACCGGGTGACGTTCAACCGCCTCGAACTGCACCGGATTCTCAATCTCTATGGCCGCATGGTCGCCGACGGCGAGTGGCGCGACTACGCCATCGACTTCCTGAAGGACCGCGCCGTGTTCTCGGTCTATCGCCGCGCCTCGGAAGTGCCGATCTATCGCATCGAGAAGGACCCGCGGCTCGCGCGCAAGCAGGGCATGTACAGCGTGATCTCGGCGACCGGCCTGATCCTGCGCCGCGGTCACGAGCTCGAGCGCGTGCTGCTGGTGATCGATCGCAAGCTGGCGGTGGTGTAGGCGGCGTCGGGTGGGCGCAACGCGCCTACTTCCCCGGCACCGTGCTTGCACCCTCGCCGAGGGCGCGCTGCATCATCACCGTATCGAGCCAGCGGCCGAATTTCAGCCCGACATTGGGATGCGTGCCGATCATCTTGAAGCCGCTCTTGGCGTGAACGCCGATCGAGCCGGCATTGGCGGAATCGCCGATCACCGCGATCATCTGCCGAAAGCCGCGCGCCTCGCATTCGGTGATCAGCCGCTCCAGCAGCAGAGAGCCGACACCGCGGCGGTGGAACGAGGGATCGAGATAGATCGAATTCTCCACCGTGAAGCGGTAGGCCGGCCGCGGCCGGTAGGCACCGGCATAGGCATAGCCGGCGACGCGACGATCAAGGATCGCCACGAAATAGGGATAGCCGCCGTCGATCAGTGCGCGATAGCGGCGCGTCATCTCGGCAACATCGGGCGGCTCCAACTCGAACGTCGCGGTGCCCTCGCGGACGGCCTGCTGGTAAATGGCGGTGATGGCGGGAAGATCGGCCTCGAGCGCGGGCCTGATTTCGGGTGCGGACATGGCGGCAAGATTAGAGCCTTCCCGCGGCCGCTGGAAGAGGGCAGGGCTGCTTCCCAGCCGTCATTGCAGGCGCAGCAGCCTCGATCTTCTCCGCTGTCATGCCCCGCCTAGTGCGCAATTGCGCACGGGGGCGGGGCATCCAGTACGCCGCGGCTCCTCGGCTTATCACGAACGTCTCTGGATACTGGATCGCCCGCCGGAGCCCGTCATCGGGCCCGCCAAAGGCGAGACCCGGTGGCGGGCGACGACACCGGGTATGTGACGACATCTGCCCCAAACAAAAACCCCGGCCTTTCGGCCGGGGCTGATGTCGTTCTCTCAGCCTATCGCTTAATCGCGCTGGCCGAGGAGCTGCAACAGCAGCGTGAACAGGTTGATGAAGTTCAGGTACAGCGATAGCGCGCCGGTGATGGCCGCACGCTCTGCGATGTCACCGCCGGCCGAGGCGTAGCCGTAGATGTAGTCGTTCTTCAGCCGCTGGGTATCCCAGGCGGTGAGGCCCGCAAACACCAGCACGCCGACCACCGACACGATGAACTGCAGCATCGAGCTCGCCAGGAACAGGTTGACCAGGCTCGCGATGACGATGCCGATCAGGCCCATGAACAGGAACGAGCCCATGCCAGTCAGGTCACGCTTGGTGGTGTAGCCGTAGAGGCTCAGCGCACCGAAGGTGGCTGCGGTGATGAAGAACACCCGCACGATCGAGGTGTGCGTGAACACCAGGAAGATCGACGACAGCGAGATGCCCATCAGCGCCGAGAAAACCCAGAACAGGATCTGGGCAGTCGAGGGTGCCAGACGGTTGATGCCCGCCGAGATCACGAACACCATCGCGAGCGGCGCCAGCATGAACAGCCACTTCAGGGGGCTCACGAACATCGCGTAGCCGAACGGCGTCAGGAACAGCTTGCCGACGCGGACGGCTTCCGGCGTCGGGACATCCGTCACGGCGGCCATGTAGACGCCGAGCGCCGCCAGGCCCGTGATGGCCAGGCCAATGCTCATGTAATTGTAGATGCGCAGCATATAGGCGCGCAGGCCGGCATCGACCGTCGCGGCGTCAACACGCCCGGCGGCCCTGCCGAAAGGAGAAGCGTAGTTACGGTCTAGGTCCGACATGGTCGAATTCCCGTTGGTTGGTCCGGTCCGGCACGAGGGTCGCCATGCCGCCGGTTCGTCAGTTCTATCTCGGATACCGATGCCAGCCGACTAAATTCTGGCTCACAATCGGGGCTCCGAACCCACTCGATATGTGGGAAACTAACACATTCACCGCAACCGTCCACGCGCGGCCGAATGTCGCCCTCGGCCACAATCCTGACGGGAGGACGTGGTTAACCGCAGGAATCGTGCGATTCCGCTCCCGCGCGGTCAGCCGCTACCTTTTGTCACAAATTCCGCAACACCGTCGCGGGCTTTTTGTTCAATGCCAGCAACGTGCCGGCGAGCCCGAGCCCGACCGTGACGACGAGCGCGGCCGCGACCACGCCGGCCGCGCTGCCGGCCTGCCAGACGAAACTCAGCGTCATCAGCCGCGTCACGATCATCCAGGCCGCGATGCTGCCGGCGATCACGCCGAACAAGGCGGTGGCGAGCCCGATCAGGAGGTATTCGAGTGCATAGGCGCCGAGCAGCCGCAGCCGCGTCGCGCCCAGCGTCTTCAGGATCACCGCATCATAGACCCGGTGGCGATGACCAGCGGCGAGCGCCCCGCCGAGCACCAGGATCGCCGAGATCAGGGTCACGGCGCTGGCGCCGCGGATCGCCAGCGCCAGGTTGGTCACCACCGAGCCGACCGTCTCCATCACCTCGCGCACGCGCACGCTGGTCACCATCGGATAGGCATCCGCCACCTGCTTGATGATCTGGCCGTCGCCCGCAGCATTGCCGTCGGCTTCAGTCAACGTTGCGATATGGGTATGCGGCGCGCCCTTGAAGGCGTTGGGCGAGAACACAAGGACGAAGTTGATACCGAGGCCCTGCCAGTCGATGGTGCGCAGATTGCCGATTTTAGCCGGGATGTCGCGGCCGAGCACGTTGACCACGACCTCGTCGCCAAGCTTGAGGCCGAGACCGTCAGCAATCTTCTTTTCCATCGAGACCAGCGGCGGGCCGGAATAGTCGGCGCTCCACCATTCGCCCTCGACCACCTTGGAACCCTTCGGCAGCTCGCCGGTGTAGGTCAGGCCACGGTCGCTCTGCAGCACCCATTCGGAATCGGTGGAGGGCTTGAGCTCCTCGGCGCGCAACCCGCGCGCGCCGACGATGCGGCCGCGCAGCATCGGCACGTCCTCGACCTTGGCGCCGGGAGCGATCTGGCGCAGATAACCGTCGAACTGCTCGGCTTGCGCGCTCGGGATGTCGATGAAGAAGAACGATGGCGCCTGATCGGGGAGCGCGGCCAGAAACTGCCGACGCAAATTGCCGTCGATCTGGGTGATGGTGACAAGCACGGCGAGCCCGAGCCCCAGCGACAGCACGACGGACGGCGTCAGCGCGCCCGGCCGGTGGATGTTGGCGATGGCGAGCCGCAGCATCGGCAGCTGCGTTCGCGGCAGCCGCCGAGCGATGGCCATCAGCAAGGCGGCGATGCCGCGCAGCAGGGCGAACACGACGATGGAGGACGCCACGAACACCGCGGCGATGCGCTTGTCGAATGAGAGACCGATCACGACGGCAACGAGCAGGACGATCACAACGCCCATGAACACGAGGTAGCCCAGGCGCGGCCGGTGCCATTCGGAGCTGATGGTGTCGCGGAACAGCGCGGCCACGGGCACGTCGTGGACGCGGCCGAGCGGCCAGAGGCCGAAGGCCAGCGCGGTGAGCAGGCCATAGATGAAGGACAACGCGAGCTCGTCGGCATGCACGGCCGGCACGACCGGCAGCGGCAACAGCTTGCCGAACAGGCCGACGATGGCGAAGGGCATCGCGGCGCCGAGCGCAAGGCCGATCGCCGAGCCGATCGCAGCGAGCAGGATCACCTGCGCGAGATAGATGCCGAACACGTCGCGGCCCGTGGCGCCGACGGCTTTGAAGGCCGCGATCACCTCGAGCTTCCGGTCGATATGACTCTTCACGGCATTGGCAACCCCGACGCCGCCGACCAGCAGCGCGGCGAGCCCGACCAGCGTTAGGAATTGGGTGAAACGATTGATGTTGCGCTCGAGCTGCGGCGAGGCGTTGGAGCGGCTGCGGATCTCCCAGCCGGCCTGCGGCGCGGCATTGCGCGCATCGGTGATGAAAGTCTCGGTGGCGCGTTCGTTGTTGGCGGCGTCAGGCAGCTTCACCCGGTAGACCCAGCGAACCAGGCTGCCCGGCTGGATCAGGCCGGTGGCGTGCAGGCCCGCCTCGCTGATCAGGAAGCGCGGGCCGAAGCCGATGCCGCCGGCGAGCTTGTCCGGTTCGGCCTCGACGGTGCTGCGGATCTCGAACGTCGCCGAGCCGATGGTGACGCGGTCGCCGGTCTTGAGCGACAGCCGCGCCAGCAGCGTCGGATCGGCGGCAGCGCCGAACGCGCCGTCGCGCATCGCCAGCAGCTCGGACATCGGCAGCGGCGGCGCAAGTTTCAGCTGGCCGAGCATCGGATAGCTGTCGTCGACCGCCTTCATCTCGACCAGCGCCAGCTTGCCGTCCGTCGAGCGCGCCATGCCGCGCAAGGTCGCGGCGGTCGACACGGTGCCGCGCGAGCGCAGGAAGGCGACTTCTTCCGGCTTGGCCTCGCGCTGGAACAGCACGAACGAAACGTCGCCGCCGAGCAGGGTGCGGCCTTCGCGGGCAAGACCGTCGGAGAGGCTCGCCGAGACCGAGCCGACGCCGGCGATCGCCATCACGCCGAGCGCGATGCAGGCGATGAAGACGTAGAAGCCGCGCAGGCCGCCGCGCAATTCGCGCAATGCGTAGCGCAGCGAGAGCGCGACGCCATTAGGCCTCGCCAACGGTTCGGCAGCCGTGCTCATGCCGGCGCAGTCTGGGTGTCGATGCGCCCGGAGCGCAGGCGGATCACGCGATCGCAGCGGTGCGCGAGCGAGGAATCGTGCGTGACCAGCACCAGCGTCATGCCGCGCTCGGCATGCTTGCTGAACAGGAGATCGACGATCTGCTGTCCGGTGGCCTCATCCAGATTGCCGGTCGGCTCGTCGGCGACGAGGATGGCGGGATCGGGCGCCAGCGCGCGCGCGAGCGCAACGCGCTGCTGCTCGCCGCCGGAAAGCTGCGTCGGATAATGATGCAATCGATCGCCGAGCCCGACCGATTGCAGCTCCTGCGCCGCACGCCTGGCGGCGTCCGGATTGCCGGCGAGCTCGAGCGGCACCGCAACGTTCTCCAGCGCCGTCATGGTCGGGATCAGATGGAAGGATTGGAAGACGATGCCGACCTGGCGGCCGCGGAAGCGGGCCAGCGCGTCCTCGTCGAGGGCATTGAAAGGCGTACCATTGACCACCACCTCTCCGCTATCAGGACGCTCCAGCCCGGCCATCACCATCAGCAGCGTGGATTTGCCCGAGCCTGACGGGCCGATCAGGCCGATCGTTTCGCTGCGGCCCACACGCAGGCTGATATCCTTGAGGATGTGAACGCGTGCCGCACCCGTGCCCAATGAGAGATTGACGTTGGAGATGGCGATGGTGTCCGGCGCGGTGCCGGCGAGCGAAGAGGTTTCGATGCGAGTGTCCATGGTCCGGTCATATGGCAACTCCGCTGGCGCGGTCGAGAGGCGTTACGGATTGTTCATGCACATAGCCGTGTTGATGCTCGCTTTGATGACGGTCGTCACGACGGCTTCGGCCGGGGGGCAGAAGCCGATCAAGCTCGTCGTGCTGGGCGATTCCTTGAGCGCTGGTCTCGGCCTGCCGGCCCAGGAGGCATTCCCGACGAAACTCCAAAAAGCCTTGCAAGCCAAAGGCATAACGGTCGACATGGTCAATGCCGGGGTGTCCGGCGACACCTCCTCCGGCGGCCGCGATCGGCTGGACTGGTCGGTGCCTGAAGGAACCGAGGGCGTCATCGTCGAACTCGGCGCCAACGACGCGTTGCGGGGCATCGATCCCGATTTGACGCGCGCCGCGCTCAGCGACATCATCCAGCGGCTCAAGGGACGCAAGATCGCGGTGATGCTGTGCGGCATGCTGGCGCCGCCGAATTACGGCGCAGATTATGCCGCGCGCTTCAATTCGATTTATCCGGATCTGGCGAAGAAATTCGACGTGCCGCTCTATCCGTTCTTTCTCGACGCCGTCGCCGCCGACGCCAAGCTCAACCAAGCCGACGGCATCCATCCGACCGCGGGCGGCGTCGACATCATCGTCGACAGGATCATGCCTACGGTGGAGGCATTCATTGGCACGATCGCTGAGCAACGGCGTTGAAAAGCAGGCAATGCTAACCGTAATTCCCAGGGTTTTACCGGGGTGAGGTTGGCCAAGCTTCGCAGAGTCACACAACTGCGATAGGAATCAGGGTACCGGTGATTCGTCGCCGGCTCTAATTTGGATACCGTCCTTGCCTTGAGGGCTGTACCCAAGCATCGGGAGTGCGAAACGATGCCGCGTTTGTTCACGGGTCTGGAAATTCCGGCCGAGATCGGCCAGTCGCTTTCCAACTTGAGGGGCGGCCTTCCCGGCGCCCGCTGGATCGATCCCGAAAATTATCACGTCACCTTGCGCTTCATCGGCGATATCGACGGTGTCTCCGCCAACGAGATCGCCTCGATGCTGTTTCGCGTCGACCGCAAGCCGTTCGAGGTGAAGGTGCAGGGCCTCACGAGTTTTGGCGGCCGCAAACCGCGGGCAGTCGTTGCGACGATCGCGCCGAGCAAGCCGCTGATGGAATTGCAGGCCGAGCTCGAACGGATGATGCAGCGGATCGGTCTCGACCCTGAAGGCCGCAAGTTCATCCCGCATGTCACGCTGGCCCGGCTGCACGACGCCTCCGATCGCGACGTTGCCGACTATCTCTCGCTGCGCGGCTACTTCCCGAGCAAGGCGTTCATGGCGGAGCGTTTTGTTCTCTTCTCATCCCGCGCCTCCACCGGCGGCGGCCCGTATGTCGTCGAGGACGCCTACGAGCTGTGTGCGTAGGTCGCTCTTGTGCCCCGGCCGTAGAGCCGGGGCCCCGCGCTCCGCGTTGAACGAAATTTGGCGATGAACGAAACAGTGGGTCCCGGCCCAGCGCGTCCGGGACACGAATCCGCATACCCCGTCCACCAATTCACGGCTTGCAATTTCCGTCCTTCTCTGGCGGAAAGGGCCATGCTCTCGACCCCCAGTTCCTCATTCCGCGAAGCCTATCAAGCCCAGATCGCCTCCGGGGCGATCGAGCCTGATGCCGCGCAGGCCGAAATCGCCGAAGCCTATGCAGCGCTCGACCAGCGGCTCGCGGCTTACAAGCCCGCGCGCAAGCAGGGTCTGCTCAGCCGCCTGTTCAGCAGCGACAAGGACGAGGCGCCGCGCGGACTCTACATCCATGGCGAGGTCGGCCGCGGCAAGACCATGCTGATGGACCTGTTCTTTCAGCATTCCTCGGTCGAGCACAAGCGCCGCGCGCATTTCCACGAGTTCATGGCGGAGGCGCATGAGCGCATCTACGATTATCGCCAGAGCATCGCGCGCGGCGAGATCGCCGACGGCGACGTCATCGCGCTAACCGCGAGTGCGATCTTCGAGGAGAGCTGGCTGCTCTGCTTCGACGAATTCCACGTCACCGACATCGCCGACGCGATGATCCTCGGCCGTCTGTTCGCAAAATTGTTCGAGCTCGGCACCGTCGTGGTCGCGACCTCGAACGTCGCGCCCGACGATCTCTACAAGGGCGGCCTGAACCGGTCGCTGTTCCTGCCCTTCATCAAGCAGATCACCGATCACATGGACGTTGCGCGGCTCGACGCGCGCACCGATTTCCGCCTGGAGAAGCTTCAGGGCGTGCCGATGTGGCTGACACCGGCAGATGCCGATGCGGATGCCGCGCTCGACCGCGCCTGGTCGAAGATGAGCGGCGGCGCCAGATGCAAGCCGCGCGACATCTCAATCAAGGGACGCATCCTGCACGTACCATGCTCGGCCCATGGCATCGCGCGATTCTCGTTCGCCGATCTCTGCGAGAAGCCGCTTGGGGCATCGGACTACCTCAGGCTCGCGCAGGACTATCACACCATCCTGGTCGACCATATTCCAGTGATGGACGTCTCTCAGCGCAACGCCGCCAAGCGCTTCATCACGCTGATCGACACGCTCTATGACAATGCGGTGAAGCTGATGGCCTCGGCCGATGCCAACCCGATCGCGCTGTACCTTGCGACCGAAGGCAACGAGGCCAACGAGTTCAACCGGACCGCGTCACGCCTGATCGAGATGAGCTCGGAATCCTATCTGGCGTTGCCTCACGGCCGCAAAGATTCCACCGCCAGCGGCTCGACCAAGGGTCTGGTAGAGACTTAAGTCCTATTTCTATCCTCCGGTCATTCCGGGGCGCGCGCCAGCGCGAACCCGGAATCTCGCGCTACAATTTCGAGATTCCGGGTTCGCCCGCGCAATGGCGCAGGCGCCCCGGAATGACGGCTTAGAGGCTGCTGGCCGGAATCGCGGCAAGCTCGACAATTGGGCATCCACCGACTTGAACGGGGGAGGCGAAAGGGATAACCACCCGTCTCAGTTTTCCCTCCTTACGTGTCTAAAGGACAGGCTCACATGGCGCGCGACAAGATTGCTTTGATTGGCTCCGGTCAGATCGGCGGAACGCTGGCTCACCTCATCGGCCTGAAAGAACTGGGCGACGTCGTGATGTTCGACATCGCCGAGGGTGTGCCGCAGGGCAAGGCGCTCGACATTGCGCAGTCCTCCCCGGTCGACGGTTTTGACGCGCATTATGCCGGTGCGAACTCCTACGAGGCGCTCGACAACGCAAAGGTCTGCATCGTCACCGCCGGCGTGCCGCGCAAGCCCGGCATGAGCCGCGACGACCTCCTCTCCATCAACCTCAAGGTCATGGAGCAGGTCGGCGCCGGCATCAAGAAGTACGCCCCCGACGCCTTCGTCATCTGCATCACCAACCCGCTCGACGCGATGGTCTGGGCACTGCAGAAGGCCTCGGGCTTGCCGCACAAGAAGGTCGTCGGCATGGCCGGCGTGCTGGATTCGGCACGCTTCCGCTACTTCCTGGCCGATGAGTTCAACGTCTCCGTCGAGGACGTCACCGCCTTCGTGCTCGGCGGCCATGGCGACACCATGGTGCCGCTGGTGAAGTACTCCACCGTCGCCGGCATCCCGCTGCCCGACCTCGTCAAGATGGGCTGGACCTCGCAGGCGCGTCTCGACGAGATCGTCGACCGCACCCGCAACGGCGGCGCCGAGATCGTCAATCTGCTCAAGACCGGCTCGGCCTTCTACGCCCCGGCGGCGTCCGCGATCGCCATGGCCGAGAGCTATCTGAAGGACAAGAAGCGTGTGCTGCCCTGCGCCGCCTACCTGAACGGCGAGTACAGCGTGAAGGATATGTATGTCGGCGTGCCCGTCGTGATCGGCTCCAAGGGCGTCGAGCGCGTGGTCGAGATCGAACTCGCCGGCAAGGACCGCGAGGCCTTCGACAAGTCGGTCGGCGCGGTGCAGGGCCTCGTCGCCGCCTGCAAGAAGATCGCCCCCGATCTTCTCGGCCGCTAAGCGCCAGCAATTCCCGCCGAAGTCCGAAAACCGGTCTTCGGCGGTTCCGTTTCCGGGGCCCGCGCATCGTGCCGGGCTTTCCGGTTCGGCAGTCCAGAGATCTCGAAGTCAAAGAATCCGGGTTGCAGTTCCTGTGGTATATGGTATGCCAGCCACAAGACTGAGGTGGGCCCTTGAGGTCACCGCCCGCGGGTTCAGGGAGCGACCATATGAATATTCATGAGTACCAGGCCAAAGCGCTGCTGAATGAGTTCGGCGTGCCAATTTCCAAGGGCGTGCCCGTCCTCAAGCCGGCCGACGCGGAAGCCGCCGCCAAGGCGCTGCCGGGTCCGGTCTGGGTCGTGAAGAGCCAGATCCATGCCGGCGGCCGCGGTAAAGGCAAATTCAAGGAAGCCAGCGCCGGCGACAAGGGCGGCGTCCGCATCGCCAAGTCGGCCGCCGAGGTCTCCGAATTCGCCAAGCAGATGCTGGGCGCGACGCTGGTGACCGTGCAAACCGGTCCCGCCGGCAAGCAGGTCAACCGCCTCTACATCGAGGACGGCTCCGACATCGACAAGGAATTCTACCTCTCGATCCTGGTCGATCGCGAGACCTCGCGCGTCTCCTTCGTGGTGTCGACCGAGGGCGGCGTCAACATCGAGGAGGTCGCGCACAACAGCCCTGAGAAGATCGTCACCTTCTCGGTCGATCCCGCGACCGGCGTCATGGGCCATCACGGCCGCACGGTGGCGAAGGCGCTGAAGCTATCAGGCGATCTCGCCAAGCAGGCCGAAAAGCTCACCGCGCAGCTCTACGCCGCCTTCGTCGCCAAGGACATGTCGATGCTGGAGATCAACCCGCTGGTCGTGACCAAGCAGGGCCAGCTCCGCGTGCTCGACGCCAAGGTCTCGTTCGACGACAACGCGCTGTTCCGTCATCCCGAGGTGCTCGCCCTGCGCGACGAGACCGAGGAAGATGCCAAGGAAATCGAGGCGTCGAAATACGACCTGAACTACGTCACCCTCGACGGCAACATCGGCTGCATGGTCAACGGCGCCGGTCTCGCCATGGCGACGATGGACATCATCAAGCTCTACGGCATGTCGCCGGCCAACTTCCTCGACGTCGGCGGCAGCGCCAGCAAGGAGAAGGTCGCGGCCGCCTTCAAGATCATCACCGCGGACCCCAACGTGAAGGGCATTCTGGTCAACATCTTCGGCGGCATCATGAAGTGCGACGTGATCGCCGAGGGCGTCACAGCCGCCGTCCGCGAGGTCGGTCTCAGCGTGCCGCTGGTGGTGCGCCTCGAAGGCACCAATGTCGAGCTCGGCAAGAAGATCATCCGTGAATCCGGCCTGAATGTGGTGCCGGCCGACAATCTCGACGACGCCGCGCAGAAGATCGTGAAGGCCGTCAAGGGAGGCTAAGGTCATGGCCCAGGACCATCTCGCCGCATCATCTCCGCTCCCCGAGCACGCGCGCCTCGCCGCGTTTGCCGGCGAATGGGATGGTGAAGAGATGGTCTTCCCGTCGCGCTGGACGGAGGGCGGACCGGCCACCTCTCACGTCGTCGCGCGGTTGGAGCTCAACGGGTTCTATCTGATCCAGGACTCGGTCCAGATGCGCGACGGCAAGCAGGTCTTCGCCACTCACGGCATCTTCACCTACGACCGCGACGATCGGACCTACAAATTGTTCTGGTACGACTCGCTCGGCTACACGCCGCCCTCGCCCGCCTCCGGCGGCTGGGTCGGCAAGACCCTGACGCTGGTGCGCGGCTCGCTCCGCGGCAATGCGCGCCACGTCTACGAGATCATCGACGACAATTCCTATTCGTTGAAGATCCAGTTCTCGCCGGACGCGGAAGGCTGGGCCGACGTGCTCACCGGCGTCTACCGCCGCATCCACTGACCTCTCACTCGTTAGTTCGCGAAAGCAGACCTCATGTCCATCCTGATCGACAAGAACACCAAGGTCATCTGCCAGGGCTTTACCGGCAAGAACGGCACCTTCCATTCCGAGGCCGCGATTGCCTATGGCACCAAGATGGTCGGCGGCACCTCGCCGGGTAAAGGCGGCGCGACGCATCTGGGCCTGCCGGTGTTCGATACCGTGCGCGAGGCGCGTGAGAAGACCGGCGCCGATGCGTCGGTGATCTACGTGCCCCCGCCGGGCGCGGCGGACGCGATCTGCGAAGCCATCGATGCCGAGATTCCGCTGATCGTCTGCATCACCGAAGGCATTCCGGTCGTCGACATGGTGCGGGTGAAGCGCTCGCTGATCGGTTCCAAGTCGCGCCTGATCGGGCCGAACTGCCCGGGCGTCATGACCGCGGGCGAGTGCAAGATCGGCATCATGCCGGCCAACATCTTCAAGACCGGCAGCGTCGGCATCGTCTCCCGCTCCGGCACTTTGACCTATGAAGCCGTGTTCCAGACCTCCCAGGAGGGCCTCGGCCAGACCACTGCCGTCGGCATCGGCGGCGACCCGGTTAAGGGAACCGAGTTCATCGACGTGCTGGAAATGCTGCTCGCCGATCCCAAGACCGAGTCGATCATCATGATCGGCGAGATCGGCGGTTCCGCCGAGGAGGACGCCGCCCAGTTCCTCAAGGACGAGGCCAAGCGCGGCCGCAACAAGCCGATGGTCGGCTTCATTGCCGGTGTCACCGCACCTCCCGGCCGCCGGATGGGCCACGCCGGCGCGATCATCTCGGGCGGCAAGGGCGACGCCGGTTCCAAGACCGAAGCGATGAAATCGGCCGGAATCCTGGTCTCTCCGTCGCCCGCACGCCTTGGTCATACGCTTGCCGAAAAGTTGAAGGGGTAATTCACTTCTTCGTATTTTTCCGGGCGAAGTTTCGCAGCAAATAGGGTAAAGGGTGCCTGTCGCGCCGAGCCTCTGCCGGGAGCTCGGCGCCAGCGCCGTTTGTTATGCGCGAACCGAAATCGCCAGGAACTCCAGTATGTCTCGCCAGGACGCGAACGCAGCCTTTGCCCTCTCATCCTTTTTGCAGGGCACCAACGCCACCTACATCGACGAAATCTACGCCCGCTACCAGAAGGATCCGTCCTCGGTCGACCCCGAGTGGCAGGAGTTCTTCAAGAGCCTGAATGACCAGCCCGGCGACATCAGCAAGAACGCCGAAGGTCCTTCCTGGGAGCGCGCCAACTGGCCGCTGACCCCGCAAGACGAGCTGACCTCCGCTCTCGACGGCAACTGGGCCGAGGTCGAGAAATCGGTCGGCAACAAGATCGCCGCCAAGGCGCAGGCCAAGGGGGGCGGCCTATCTTCCGCCGACCTGCTCCAGGCCACGCGCGACTCCGTCCGCGCCCTGATGCTGATCCGCTCCTACCGCATGCGCGGCCACTTCCATGCCAAGCTCGATCCGCTCGGCATCGAAGCCCCGCGCAATCGCGAAGAGCTCGACCCGCGCACCTACGGCTTCAGCGAAGCCGATTTCGACCGCAAGATCTTCCTCGATCACGTGCTCGGTCTCGAATACGGCACGCTGCGCGAGATCACCGCGATCTGCGAGCGCACCTACTGCCAGACCCTCGGCGTCGAGTTCATGCACATCAGCAATGCCGCGCAGAAGGCCTGGATCCAGGAGCGCATCGAGGGGCCGGACAAGGAGATCTCGTTCACCCGCGAAGGTCGCCGCGCCATCCTGATGAAACTGATCGAAGCCGAAGGCTTCGAGAAATTCTGCGACACCAAGTTCACCGGCACCAAGCGCTTCGGCCTCGACGGCGGTGAATCGCTGATTCCCGCGCTGGAGCAGATCATCAAGCGTGGCGGCAATCTCGGCGTGAAGGAGATCGTGCTGGGCATGCCGCATCGCGGCCGCCTCAACGTGCTGACCCAGGTGATGGGCAAGCCGCACCGTGCACTGTTCCACGAATTCAAGGGCGGCTCGGCCAATCCCGATGCAGTCGAAGGCTCCGGGGACGTCAAGTATCACCTCGGCGCCTCCTCGGACCGCGAGTTCGACGGCAACCGCATCCACCTGTCGCTGACGGCGAACCCCTCGCATCTCGAGATCGTCGATCCCGTCGTGCTCGGCAAGGTCCGCGCCAAGCAGGACCAGCACGGCGATCCGCCGGATATGCGCATCTCCGTCATGCCGCTGCTGATGCACGGCGACGCGGCGTTCGCTGGCCAAGGTGTCGTTGCCGAATGCTTCGGTCTGTCGGACCTGAAGGGCTACCGCACCGGCGGCTCCGTGCACTTCATCGTCAACAACCAGATCGGCTTCACCACCTATCCGCGTTACTCGCGCTCGTCGCCCTACCCGTCAGACGTGGCGAAGATGATCGATGCGCCGATCTTCCACGTGAACGGCGACGATCCGGAAGCGGTCGTGTTCGCGGCCAAGGTTGCTACCGAGTTCCGGCAGAAATTCCACAAGCCCGTCGTTATCGACATGTTCTGCTACCGCAGGCATGGCCATAACGAGGGCGACGAGCCGGCCTTCACCCAGCCGGTGATGTACAAGAGGATTGCCGCCCATCCCTCGACGCTGGAGCTCTACTCGCGGCGTCTGATCAGCGAAGGCGTGATCACCGAGGGCGAGGTCGACAAGGCCAAGGCCGACTGGCGCGCCCGGCTCGATGCCGAGTTCGAGGCCGGCACGTCCTACAAGCCGAACAAGGCCGACTGGCTCGACGGCAAATGGGCGGGCTTCAAGATCGCCGACCAGGAAGAGGATGCGCGCCGCGGCGTCACCGGCGTCGACCTGCCAATCCTCAAAGACATCGGCCGGAAGATCACCAAGGTGCCGGACGGCTTCCGGGTCCACCGCACCATTCAGCGTTTTCTGGAAAATCGCGCCAGGGCGATCGAGAACGGCGTCGGCATCGACTGGGCGACCGGCGAGGCGCTGGCGTTCTGCACGCTGCTTCACGAACACCATCACGTCCGCCTGTCCGGACAGGATTCCGAGCGCGGCACGTTCTCGCAGCGTCACTCCGTCCTGATCGACCAGGAAGACGAGAGCCGCTACACGCCGTTCAACCATCTGGGCACCGAGCAGGGCCATTACGAGGTCATCAACTCGCTGCTGTCTGAAGAGGCCGTGCTCGGCTTCGAATACGGCTATTCGCTCGCGGAGCCGAACACGCTGACGCTGTGGGAAGCCCAGTTCGGCGACTTCGCCAACGGCGCGCAGGTCGTGTTCGACCAGTTCATCTCCTCGGGCGAGCGCAAATGGCTGCGCATGTCCGGTCTCGTCTGCCTCTTGCCGCATGGCTATGAGGGCCAGGGACCGGAGCACTCCTCGGCACGTCTCGAGCGTTATTTGCAGATGTGCGCCGAAGACAACATGCAGGTGGTCTATCCGACCACGCCGGCGAACTACTTCCACGTGCTGCGGCGTCAGCTCCACCGCGAGATCCGCAAGCCGCTGATCATGATGACGCCGAAATCGCTGCTGCGCCACAAGCGGGCGGTGTCGCGTCTCGAGGAGCTGGCGAAGGGCACGACTTTCCACCGCATCCTCTATGATGACGCCCAGATGCTGCCGAACGAGGCGATCAAGCTCGTCCCTGACGACAAGATCCGCCGCATCGTGCTCTGCTCCGGCAAGGTCTATTACGACCTCTATGAGGAGCGCGAGAAACGCGGAATCGACGACATCTATCTGATGCGCGTCGAGCAGCTCTATCCGGTGCCGCTGAAGGCGCTGGTGGCCGAGCTGTCTCGCTTCAAGAAGGCCGAAGTGATCTGGTGCCAGGAAGAGCCCCGCAACATGGGAGCCTGGCACTTCATCGAGCCCTATCTGGAATGGGTGCTGAACCAGGTGAACGGCGCGAGCCGGCGTCCGCGTTATGTCGGTCGTGCCGCCTCGGCCGCGACCGCCACGGGTCTGATGTCCAAGCATCAGGCGCAGCTGAAGGCGTTCCTGGACGAAGCACTGAGCTGAACTTTTTGAACTGTGTCATGCCCCGCCTCGTGCGCGACTGCGTACTGGGGTGGGGCATCCAGTACGCCGTGTCGTCCGTGCAGCATACGCACGCCCGGTTTGCTGGCTGGCTTGCTTTTCGCAGGCGATGACATCCGCACTTATGACCGCATTGGCGATCTCCTTAAGGAAAAGACCATGACTGAAATTCGTGTGCCGACGCTCGGCGAATCCGTCACCGAGGCCACCATCGGCCGCTGGTTCAAGAAGGCCGGCGACCCCGTCGCCGTGGACGAGCCCTTGGTGGAGCTCGAGACCGACAAGGTCACCATCGAGGTCCCGGCGCCCTCCGCCGGCACGCTGAGCGAGATCATCGCCGCCGATGGCGCGACCGTTGCAGTCGGTGCGCTGCTCGGTCAGATCACGGAAGGCGCAGGTGCTGCAAAGCCGGCCGCTGCTGCCGCGAAGCCCGCCGCTGCTGCTCCTGCGGCCGCTGCCGCCGCTCCTGCAGCAGCCTCGGCCGCGAAAGCGCCGCCGGCCGATGCGCCGCTCGCCCCCTCGGTGCGCAAGCTGTCGGCCGAGACCGGCATCGATGCCTCGACCGTTCCGGGCTCCGGCAAGGACGGCCGCGTCACCAAGGGCGACATGCTCGCCGCGATCGAGCGTGCGGCGTCCGCGCCGACCCCGGTCAACCAACCCGCCGCCGCCGTGCAGGTGCGCGCGCCGTCGCCGGCCGATGACGCCGCCCGCGAAGAGCGCGTCAAGATGACCCGCCTGCGCCAGACCATCGCGCGCCGCCTCAAGGACGTGCAAAACACCGCCGCCATGCTCACGACCTTCAACGAGGTCGACATGACCAACGTCATGGCGCTGCGTGCCCATTACAAGGATGCGTTCGAGAAGAAGCATGGCGCCAAGCTCGGCTTCATGGGCTTCTTCACTAAGGCCGTCGTGCAGGCGCTGAAGGACATTCCCGCCGTCAACGCCGAGATCGACGGCACCGACCTGATCTACAAGAACTACTACCACGTCGGCGTCGCCGTCGGCACCGACAAGGGTCTCGTCGTGCCCGTGGTGCGCGACTGCGACCACAAGTCGATCTCCGACATCGAGAAGAGCATCGCCGATTTCGGCCGCCGTGCCCGCGACGGCCAGCTCAAGATCGACGAGATGCAGGGCGGCACCTTCACCATCACCAATGGCGGCATCTACGGCTCGCTGATGTCGACCCCGATCCTGAACGCGCCGCAGTCCGGCATTTTGGGCATGCACAAGATCCAGGAGCGGCCGATGGTCGTCGGCGGCAAGATCGAGGTCCGCCCGATGATGTATCTGGCGCTGTCCTACGATCACCGCGTCATCGACGGCAAGGAAGCCGTGACCTTCCTGGTCCGCGTCAAGGAGAGCCTGGAAGATCCGGCACGCCTGGTGCTCGATCTCTGATTCCCGTTGCTCTGCGAGCGCCGTCGCCATTCGCGGCGGCGCGTGTCGAACCATGGAGGCGCGCATGACGGATAAGGTCGTTGTCATTACCGGCGGCAGCCGCGGCATCGGGCGGGCGACCGCGCTTGCGGCGGCCGCGCGCGGCTTCCGCGTCGTGGTCGGCTATGCCAGCAACAAGATTGCCGCGGACGAGGTGGTCGCGCAGATCGAGGCTGGTAACGGCAGTGCCATCGCCGTGAAATGCGATGTCGCGGAGGAAAGCGATATCCTCGAACTGTTCAAGCAAGCCGACAAGTTCGGCACGCTCGGCGCGCTCGTCAACAATGGCGGCATCGTCGGCAAGAGCGGCGTGCGCGTCGACGAGATGTCGGCCGAACGCATCCAGCGCGTGATGGCCGTGAACGTCACCGGCTCCATTCTCTGCGCGCGCGAGGCGGTGAAGCGGATGTCGACCAGGCACGGCGGCAAGGGCGGTGTCATCGTCAACCTGTCATCCGTCGCGGCAAAGCTCGGAGCACCCAACACCTACGTCGATTACGCCGCGTCCAAGGGCGCGGTCGATTCCTTCACCGTCGGCCTCGGCTATGAGGTCGCAGGCGAAGGCATCCGCGTCGCCGCGATCCGCCCCGGCCTGATCGACACCGAAATCCACGCCGCCGGCGGCGAGCCCGACCGCGCCCATCGCCTGGCCCATCTGGTGCCGATGAAGCGCGTCGGCACCGCCGAGGAAATCGCCAACGCCATCGTCTGGCTGATCTCGGACGAGGCCTCCTACGTCACCTCCGCCATTCTCGATGTGTCCGGCGGGCGCTGACACATTCTCATCACGCTCATCACGCTAAACCTACGGGACTTTCTCTCATGGCTACCTACGATCTCGTCGTCATCGGCACCGGACCGGGCGGATATGTCTGCGCGGTGCGTGCAGCCCAGCTCGGCATGAAAGTCGCCGTGGTCGAAAAGAACGCTACCCTCGGCGGCACCTGCCTCAATGTCGGCTGCATGCCCTCCAAGGCGCTGCTGCACGCGTCCGAGATGTTCGAGGAAGCCGGCCATTCCTTCGCGAAAATGGGCGTGAGCGTTTCCGCGCCGAAGCTCGATTTGCCGGCGATGATGAACTTCAAGCAGCAGGGCATCGACGGCAACGTCAAGGGCGTCGAGTTCCTGATGAAGAAGAACAAGATCGACGTGCTCCAGGGCACCGGCAAGATTTTGGGGACCGGCAAGGTCGAAGTCTCCGCCGACGGCAAGTCGCAGACAGTCGAGACCAAAAACATCGTGATCGCCACCGGCTCGGACATCGCGCGTCTCAAGGGCATCGAGATCGACGAGAAGCGCATCGTGTCCTCGACCGGCGCGCTGTCGCTGGACAAGGTGCCCGGCAGATTGCTGGTTATTGGTGCGGGCGTGATCGGGCTCGAACTTGGCTCTGTGTGGCGCCGGCTCGGATCCGAAGTCATGGTGGTCGAATTCCTCGATCGCATTCTGCCCGGCATGGACGGCGAGGTCGCACGGCAATTCCAGCGGATCCTTGAAAAGCAGGGATTTGCATTCAAGCTGGGTTCGAAGGTCACCGGCGTCGAAGCCAACAGCAAGGCATTGCTCGCGAAAATCGAGCCGGCCGCCGGCGGTGCCGCCGAGACCATCGAGGCCGATGTCGTTCTGGTCTGCATCGGCCGCACGCCCTACACTGACGGGCTCGGCCTGAAGGAAGCCGGTGTCGCGCTCGACGCACGCGGCCGCGTCCAGATCGATCCGCACTTCGCCACCAGCCTGAGGGGCGTGTACGCCATCGGCGACGTGGTTGCAGGCCCGATGCTCGCGCACAAGGCCGAGGATGAAGGCGTTGCGGTTGCAGAGATCATTGCGGGCCAGGCCGGCCACGTGAACTACGAAGTCATTCCGGGCGTCGTGTATACCACGCCGGAAGTATCCTCCGTCGGCAAGACCGAGGAGGAACTGAAGCAGGCCGGCGTCGCCTATACCGTCGGCAAGTTTCCCTTTACCGCCAACGGTCGCTCCAAGGTCAACCAGACCACTGACGGCTTTGTGAAGATTCTCGCAGATGCGAAGACCGATCGCGTGCTCGGCGTGCACATTATCGGCCGCGAAGCCGGCGAAATGATCCATGAAGCGTGCGTTCTCATGGAGTTTGGTGGCAGTGCGGAGGATCTCGCCCGCACCTGCCACGCCCACCCGACCCGCTCGGAAGCGGTCAAGGAAGCCGCGCTTGCGGTCGGCAAGCGGGCCATCCATATGTAGTCCAAGGCCCGAGCCGAATCGGGCGGGACAACACATGCTGCGCCGCCTTCTTCAACCGGTCTGGGTCCTGCTTGCGATCGTCTTCCTGATCGAAGCCTGGCTGTGGGACCATCTCGAGCCGATCGTTGCAAAAGTCGTCGCGGCGATCCCGCTCGCGCGCTTCAAGCAATGGCTGACGGAGCGCGTCGATGCGCTATCGCCGGCCATGACGCTGATCGTGTTTGCGGTCCCGATCATCCCGCTGTTTCCGCTCAAGCTGGTCGGCCTGTGGCTGCTCGCGCACGAATACTGGACGAGCGCGGTGTTCACCATCGTCTTCGCGAAGATGCTCGGCCTCGGCGTCACCGCCTTCGTGTTCGACGTGACGCGCCCCAAACTGTTGGAGATGCACTGGTTCGAGCGGCTCTACGAACTGGTGTTGAAGGTGCGCGCCAAGGCCGCCGCGCTGGTCGACCCGGTCAAGCGGCGCATCCGCGAGCTGATCGCCGGCAACGGCGAGGGATGGTCCTCCCGCACTCTCCGCCTGATCCAGCGCTTCCGCAAAAGCGTGCACGAAGCGCGATAGCTGCTCGCCTCATATTCGGTGCCATCTCCACAGACTCACTGTCATTGCCCGCGAAGGCGGGCAATCCAGTATCCAGAGACGTCGGTGATTGAACCGAGACGTCGCGGCGTACTGGATGGCCCGGTCCCGTCTCCGCCAAGGCTACGCCGGGGCCACAAGGGTACTCGGCCGGCCGGAGCTTTAGCCAAGGCGGCAAGCCGGGGCATGACAGCGGAATGTGTGGCGACGGATTCGCTGCGCCATCGTCACGCGCCGCCCTCAATGCAAATGCAATAGATGCGGCCACCACAGGCCGAGCGCGGTCATGATCAGACCGGCAATCGTCAGCACGCCACTGACATAGGCGAGCGCGAACATGCCGGTGATGATGGTGGCCGAGGCCAGCACGATGCCGATCTGGAAGGCGGCCGAGGCCAGCTCGAAGTGATGGTACTTCGCGGTCGCCTCGTCGCGATCGTGCTCGGCATGCTTGGCCTTCTCGGCGAGCTGCTCGGTGCCCTCGCCGGTCTCGGGCTCGGAGCGGTAGCGCTGCGCGGTCTTGGTCCAGTCGTCGACCTGTTTCTGCACCGTCGCCTTCATGGCCTCGTCGGTCGTGCCGCCCAGCGTCAGCTTGCCCTGTTCTGCCGCGGTCACCACCACGGTGCGGCGGATGCTCTTGGCCTGGAAGAACGCCCAGAGATTGGCAGCCTCGACGTTCTTGCTGATCGATTCGGTCTGGGCGCCCTTGCCCAGCGTTTCCGAGATCGCCAGGAACAGCGCCAGAACCGCGATCAGGAGCGCGATCTTCTTGTTCGAGCCGGACGCGTGTTCAGCGTGCTCGGCATGCTCCATGCTTTCATGTGCGCTCATGATGTCCCTCCTGCCTCGGTTCCCCACGATTGACCGAACCGCGTGCGCCGCGCAAGAGGCAAGCACGTTATGACGTCAGTGTGTCAGCGCCGCGGATGCGCGCTGGCATAGACTTCGAGCAGCCGCTCGGAATCGATGCCGGTATACACCTGTGTGGTCGAGAGCGAGGAATGGCCGAGCAATTCCTGAATCGCGCGCAGATCGCCGCCGCGCGAGAGCAGATGCGTGGCGAAGGAATGGCGGAGCGCGTGCGGGGTGGCGCTGTCGGGCAGGCCGAGCGCGCCGCGCAGCCGCTCCATCGCGAGCTGGATGATGCGGGGGCTCAAGGGCCCGCCGCGCGCGCCGACGAAGATCGGGCCCTCGGGGGGCAGCGGATACGGGCACATCGCAACGTATTCCTGCACCAGCGCGAGCACGTTTTGCAGCACCGGCACCATGCGGGTCTTGTTGCCTTTGCCGGTGACGACGAGCACGTCGCCCTCGCCCGGTCGCGGCACCTCGCGACGCTTCAGGCCGAGCGCTTCGGAGATGCGCAGGCCCGAGCCATACAGCAGCGCCATCACCGCAGCATCGCGCGCCAGAATCCAGGTCTCGCGTTCCTCGCCGGCGCGCTCGTCGGCATCGGCAAGCCGTTTGGCCGACGCCATCGGCAGCGGCTTTGGCAGGCTTTTTGCGACTTTCGGCGCGCGGATCGCGGAGAGCGCGCCGACCTTGCCCTTGCCTTCGCGCTCGAGGAAGCGGCCGAACGAGCGCAGGCCTGCGAGCGCGCGCATCAGCGAGCGACCGGCAATATCGTCGGCCCTGCGCATCGCCATGAAGGCGCGCACATCAGTGGCTTCCAGCGCGGCGAAGCGCTCAAGCGTGACGCGCTCGCCCCAATGGGAGCAGAGGAAATCCAGGCATTGCCGCAAGTCGCGGCCATAGGCCTCCAGCGTCTTCGGCGACAGCCGCCGTTCGGCGCCGAGATGCGACAGCCAGCGCGCCATCTCTTGCGCGACCGAGGGATCGGCGCTGGCGAGTTCGATGGATGGGGCGGCCGCTTTGCTCATGCACTCTGGACGTGGTGATTCCGCACAGTATATCGCATCACACCCGTTTATCGTTCGCTAAGGCCGCCCCAGGGCGCTAGCCTTGAGGCGTCCTAAGGTTCCGATTCTCCCTCCAAGCCAGCTCATGGATCATTCGTCGCGCAGCACGTCCGCCCCCGCCACTGCGACCCGCATGGTCGACGTGCTGGTGCCGGTCGCGCTCGACCAGACCTATTCCTACAAGGTGCCGCGCGGGATGGAGCTGAAGGCCGGCGATCTCGTCGGCGTGCCGCTCGGGGCGCGCGAGGTACTGGCCGTGGTCTGGGCCGAAAACGCCAATCCCGATCCGCGCCTGCATAACCGTCTCAAGGACGTCAGCGAGAAGCTCGACATCCCGCCTTTGAAGGGCGAGCTGCGCGCGGTCGTCGATTGGGTCGCCAATTACACGCTGAGCCCGCGCGGCATGGTGCTGCGCATGTGCCTGCGCATGGGCGAAAATCTCGGCCCTGAACGGATGCGCGCCGGCGTGCGGCTGGTTGGCGATCCGCCGAAGCGCCTGACGCCGGCGCGGCAGCGCCTGATTGCGGTGCTGTCGGACCGGCTGCTGCACGGCAAGTCCGAGGCCGCCAAGGAAGCGGGCGTCTCGGCCGGCGTGATCGACGGCCTCGTCGACGAAGGCACGCTCACGGTCGAACCGATGCCGCCGCCTCCGCCGCCGCCGGCACCCGATCCGGATTTTGGCCGGCCGGATTTCACACCGCTCCAACGCGCGGCGGTCGATACGATGCGCGCGCTCGCGGCCAACGGCACCTTCCACGTCGCGCTGCTCGACGGCGTCACCGGCTCGGGCAAGACCGAGGTTTATTTCGAAGCCGTGGCGGAAGCCATTCGTCGCGGAAAACAGTCGCTGATCCTGATGCCGGAGATTGCGCTCACCGGCCAATTCCTCGACCGCTTCGCGCAGCGCTTCGGCGTTCGGCCGCTGGAGTGGCATTCGGAGCTGACGCCGCGCACCCGTGCGCGCAATTGGGCGGCGATCTCCGCGGGCAGCGCGCCGGTCGTGGTCGGCGCGCGCTCGGCGCTGTTCCTGCCTTATGCCAATCTCGGCCTCATCGTCGTCGACGAAGAGCACGACCAGGCCTACAAGCAGGACGATGGCGTGCATTACCACGCCCGCGACATGGCGGTGGTGCGCGCGCATATCGCCAAAATACCGGTCGTGCTGGCCTCCGCGACGCCCTCGGTCGAGTCCGAGGTCAATGCGCGCAAGAACCGCTATCAGCGCATCGCGCTGCCCTCGCGCTTCGGCGGCCAGCACATGCCGCATATCGAGGCGATCGATCTCCGCCGCGAGCCGCCGGCGCGCGGCCGCTTCATCTCGCCCCGGCTTGCGGGCGAGATCAAGATCGCGATCGAGCGGCGCGAGCAGGCTCTCTTGTTCCTCAATCGCCGCGGCTATGCGCCGCTGACGCTGTGCCGTGCCTGCGGCCATCGCTTCGCCTGCACCATCTGCGATGCCTGGCTGGTCGATCACCGCTTTCGTCAGCGCCTCGTCTGTCATCACTGCGGTTTCTCGATGCCGCGCCCGCACGTCTGCCCGAACTGCTCTGCGGAGGAATCGCTGGTCGCCGTCGGCCCAGGTGTCGAGCGCTTGCAGGAGGAGGCGGCCGCGCTGTTCCCGGACGCGCGCACCATGGTGCTGTCGAGCGATCTCATCACCTCGATCGAGACGATGCGCAGCGAGCTTGCCGAGATCGCGGAGGGTCGTGTCGACATCATCATCGGCACGCAGCTCGTCGCGAAGGGGCACAATTTCCCGCGGCTCAATCTGGTCGGCGTGGTCGATGCGGATCTCGGCCTCTCCAACGGCGACCCGCGCGCGGCAGAGCGCACCTGGCAATTGCTCAACCAGGTGATAGGCCGCGCCGGACGCGAGCAGGGCCGCGGCGTCGGCTATCTCCAGACCCACCAGCCCGATCATCCCGTGATGAAGGCGCTGATCGCCTGCGACCGCGAGGCCTTTTACGACAGCGAGATCGACCTGCGCGAGAAGACGCTCTATCCGCCGTTCGGCCGGCTCGCCAGCCTGATCATCTCGGCAGGCGACCGGCCGAGCGCGGAAGGCTTTGGCCGCTGCCTGGTGGCGCTGGCGCCACGAGACGAGCGCGTGGTGGTGCTGGGGCCGGCGGAAGCACCGCTCGCGGTCATCAAGGGCCGCTACCGCTTCCGCATCCTGGTGAAATCGGCGCGCGGCTTCGATCTGTCGGATTATCTGCGGAACTGGCTCGCCGTGTGCCCGAAGCCGACGGGCAATCTCAAGCTCGAGGTCGACGTCGATCCGCAGAGCTTTTTGTAGGCGCTGTGCGCACTCTTTCCACGTCGTTGCGAGGAGCGAAGCGACGAAGCAATCCAGAGTCTTCCCGCAGAAAATTTTCTGGATTGCTTCGCTGCGCTCGCAATGACGGCGCGGGAGGGGTGCGCGCCTCCACCCTCGTTGCGCGCCCCAGAATGACGGCGACGCCAACAAAAAAGCCCGCGGTCCCCCAAGACCGCGGGCTTGCTTCACGCGCGCATCAAACTGATGAAAACTGCGCGGCTGAGATGAGGCGCTGGTTCGCGCGTTAGGAGACGACTTCCGCGGTGACGCGGCCGACGCCGGCGCCGGTCAGGCCGATGGCGCGGGCAGCGCCGGTGGAGAGGTCGAGCACGCGGCCGCGAATGAACGGGCCGCGGTCATTGATGGTGACGATGACGCTCTGCCCGCCATGGGTGACGCGCAGCTTGGTGCCGAACGGCAGCGAACGGTGCGCGGCGGTCATGGCGTTCTGGTTGAAGCGCTGGCCCGAAGCAGTCTTGCTGCCGGATTCGTTGCCATAATAGGAGGCGATGCCGGAGAAGCTGCGGCCCGTGCCCGACGACGGCGTCATCGACGCATTGGCGTTGCGCCAATCGGAGCTCGCGTTGGTATCGTTCTGGGCGTGGTGGCGGTGATGATGATGGTGATGCCGGTGATGTCTGGATTTGGCGGAAGCCTCGGTGGCAGTTCCACCGATGAAGAGAGTTGCGGCAACAAAAGCGATCGCCGTGCGCGGCCGGGTCGCAAAGCCCAGCGTCTTCAAAGACAGCATTTAGTGGTCCCTAAGCTAGTATTGCCACATATGTGGCTAGTGGAGCCCCCATCAGTTTGTGAGCGGTATGGCGTTTCCTTTCGCAATGCGGCGTGAATTGGGCAGTAAATCCGCTCTGTGTCGTCATGAAACATCTTGTTACCTGTGCCGATATTCGGTCGATGTTCCGCAATCCTTTGTTTATCAATTCATTAACTAATCGATTACTTGGGAATACTGTAAAATGAAGTCATTTCCGCCAGCGTTTAGAATTGGGTAAGTATTCGGCTCATGGAACTGACGCGGCGGGATTCACGCCTTAGCGATCCGTGTTCATGGCCGGTATGCGCTAAGGGCAGGAACGAATGGGTGCCGAGCCGCCGCGAGGCTCACGGCAATTCCGTGATGCGGGAGCTCATCGTCACGCCATCGTGGCGTGCGACGAACTGGCGACAGATCCTCATGCCTTTAATTTGGCGTCATGTTGCACCTGCGCGCCTGCTATGTTAGCAAAGCCGCGATTTTAACGAGCCCGGCACCTCCCGTGCTGTTCGAAAAATCGAAGTCCCGCTTGAATTCCAAGGGCTTGGATCGCTAGGCGCCGCTTCGTGGCGACGGTTTTTCCCTTGCGAGTTTGACAGCAAAAAGAGCGCGTCTGTGGCTGCAGAAGATACGTCCGTTTCCGGTGTGTCCGGCCGTTATGCAACGGCCTTGTTCGAACTGGCCCGCGACCAGAAAGTGGTCGACGAAGTCAAAGCCGATCTTGAGAAATTCGAGGCCCTGCTGACCGAGAGCGCCGATCTCAATCGCCTCGTCCGCAGCCCGGTGTTCGCGGCTGACACCCAGTCCAGGGCCTTGTCGGCCGTCCTGACCAAGGCCGGCATCGCCGGCATCTCCGCCAATTTCCTGAAGGTGCTGACCGCCAACCGCCGCCTGTTCACGGTGTCGGACGTCATCCGCGCCTACCGCGCCCTCGTCGCCAAGTTCAAGGGCGAGACGACGGCCGATGTCACCGTCGCGGAAACGCTCTCGGGCAAGAATCTCGACGCCCTCAAGGTTGCCCTGAAGTCGGTGACCGGCAAGGACGTCGCGCTGAACGTGAAAGTCGATCCCTCGATCATCGGTGGCCTTGTCGTCAAGCTGGGCAGCCGCATGGTTGATAGTTCGCTTCGCACCAAACTCAATTCGATCAAGCACGCGATGAAAGAGGCAGGCTGATGGACATCCGCGCCGCGGAAATTTCCGCGATCCTCAAGGACCAGATCAAGAATTTCGGCCAGGAAGCTGAAGTCTCCGAAGTCGGACAGGTGCTGTCCGTCGGCGACGGTATCGCCCGCGTCTACGGTCTGGACAACGTCCAGGCCGGTGAAATGGTCGAGTTCGAGAACGGCACCCGCGGCATGGCGCTGAATCTGGAGACCGACAACGTTGGTGTCGTTATTTTCGGTGCCGACCGCGAGATCAAGGAAGGCCAGACCGTCAAGCGCACCCGCGCCATCGTGGACGCGCCGGTCGGCAAGGGCCTGCTCGGTCGCGTCGTCGACGCGCTCGGCAATCCCATCGACGGCAAGGGCCCGATCCAGGCCGACAAGCGCATGCGTGTCGACGTCAAGGCGCCCGGCATCATTCCGCGCAAGTCGGTGAACGAACCGATGGCGACCGGCCTCAAGGCGATCGACGCGCTGATCCCGATCGGCCGCGGCCAGCGCGAGCTGATCATCGGCGACCGCCAGACCGGCAAGACCGCGATCGCGCTCGACACCATCCTGAACCAGAAGCCGCTCAATGCGCAGCCGGACGAGAACATCAAGCTGTACTGCGTCTACGTCGCGGTCGGCCAGAAGCGTTCGACCGTTGCCCAGTTCGTGAAGGTGCTGGAAGAGCAGGGCGCGCTCGAATACTCGATCGTCGTCGCCGCCACCGCCTCGGATCCGGCACCGATGCAGTACATCGCGCCGTTCACCGGCTGCACCATGGGCGAGTACTTCCGCGACAACGGCATGCACGCGGTCATCATCTATGACGATCTGTCCAAGCAGGCCGTCGCCTACCGCCAGATGTCGCTGCTGCTGCGCCGCCCGCCGGGCCGCGAAGCCTATCCGGGTGACGTGTTCTATCTGCACTCCCGCCTGCTCGAGCGCGCGGCGAAGCTGAACAAGGACCAGGGCTCGGGCTCGCTGACCGCGCTGCCGGTCATCGAAACCCAGGCCAACGACGTGTCGGCCTACATTCCCACCAACGTCATCTCAATCACTGACGGCCAGATCTTCCTGGAAACCGATCTGTTCTTCCAGGGCATCCGTCCTGCGGTGAACGTCGGTCTGTCGGTGTCGCGCGTCGGCTCCTCGGCTCAGACCAAGGCCACCAAGAAGGTCGCCGGCAAGATCAAGGGCGAGCTCGCGCAGTACCGCGAAATGGCGGCGTTCGCGCAGTTCGGCTCCGACCTCGACGCCTCGACCCAGCGCCTGCTCAACCGCGGCTCGCGTCTCACCGAGCTCCTGAAGCAGCCGCAGTTCTCGCCGCTGAAGATGGAAGAGCAGGTCTGCGTGATCTGGGCCGGCACCAACGGTTACCTCGATCCGCTGCCGCTCAACAAGGTGCGCGCGTTCGAGGACGGCCTGCTCTCGCTGCTGCGCGGCAAGCACATCGACATCCTCAACGTGATCCGCGACAGCCGCGATCTCTCCGACGACACCGCTGCCAAGCTGAAGTCGGTGGTCGAGGGCTACGCGAAGTCTTTCGCATAAGAAGGCCGTCAGGGCCGGGCTAAGGCGCGAAGCGCGTCTTCGCATCTAAAGTCCCGGCCAATCCACGCCTTCGCGTGGGTTATGAAGACGTGGATGCCCCGGGACAAGCCCGGGCATGACGATTGGGATAGGCTAGCGGCTTGATCGTAAGGGTCGAACCGCCGGGGTGAACGAAGAATGGCGTCACTTAAAGACATGCGCGTCCGCATCGCCTCCACCAAGGCGACGCAAAAGATCACCAAGGCCATGCAGATGGTCGCGGCGTCGAGATTGCGCCGCGCCCAGCAAGCGGCCGAAGCGGCGCGGCCCTATGCCGACAAGATGAGCGCAGTGATCGCCAATATCGCCAGCGCCGCCGCGGGCTCGCCCGGCGCGCCGGCATTGCTGGCCGGCACCGGCAAGGACCAGGTTCACCTGCTGCTCGTCTGCACCGGCGAGCGCGGCCTGTCCGGCGCCTTCAACTCCTCGATCGTGCGCCTGGCGCGCGAGCGCGCGCAGGCGTTGATCGCGCAAGGCAAGGAAGTGAAATTCTTCTGCGTCGGCCGCAAGGGCTATGAGCAGCTCCGCCGCCTGTTCGACAAGCAGATCGTCGAGCACATGGATCTGCGCAGCGTCCGCCAGCTCGGCTTCATCAATGCCGAGGACATCGCCAAGAAGGTTCTGGCGCGTTTCGACAACGGCGAGTTCGACGTCTGCACGCTGTTCTACGCGCGCTTCCGTTCGGTGATCGCGCAGATCCCGACCGCCCAGCAGATCATTCCGCTGACCGTGGAAGAAAAGGCGGCGAACGCGCCGGCGACATCCTATGAATACGAGCCGGAGGAGGACGAACTCCTCTCCCGCCTATTGCCGCGCAATATCGCGGTGCAGATCTTCCGCGCGCTGCTCGAAAACAATGCCTCGTTCTACGGCGCGCAGATGAGTTCGATGGACAACGCCACCCGCAACGCCGGTGAAATGATCCGCAAGCAAACCCAGATCTACAACCGAACCCGTCAAGCCCAGATCACCAAGGAGCTGATCGAGATCATCTCCGGCGCCGAGGCGCTCTGACGCACCAATTAAACGACGGTCGTTCAAGTACAGAATTTCGAAGGAGAGCTTCATGGCTACAGCAGCTAACCCGGTCGGTCGCGTCACCCAGGTCATGGGCGCCGTCGTCGACGTTCAGTTCGAAGGCCACCTCCCGGCCATTCTCAATTCGCTGGAAACCAAGAACGGCAATATCCGTCTGGTACTCGAAGTTGCGCAGCATCTCGGCGAGTCCACCGTGCGCACGATCGCGATGGACGTGACCGAAGGTCTGGTGCGCGGCCAGGAAGTGACCGACACCGGCCAGCCGATCGCGGTTCCGGTGGGCGCCGGCACGCTCGGGCGCATCATGAACGTGATCGGCGAGCCGATCGACGAAGCCGGCCCGATCCAGTCGGAAGGCAAGCGCGCCATCCACCAGGAAGCGCCAACCTACACCGATCAGTCGACCGAAGCTGAAATTCTCGTCACCGGCATCAAGGTCGTCGATCTCTTGGCCCCGTATGCGAAGGGCGGCAAGATCGGCCTGTTCGGCGGCGCCGGCGTCGGCAAGACCGTGCTGATTCAAGAGCTGATCAACAACGTCGCCAAGGCGCACGGCGGTTACTCCGTGTTCGCCGGCGTCGGCGAGCGGACCCGCGAGGGCAACGACCTCTATCACGAGTTCATCGAATCCAAGGTCAACGCCGATCCGCACAATCCGGATCCGAGCGTGAAGTCGAAATGCGCGCTGGTGTTCGGCCAGATGAACGAGCCGCCGGGCGCCCGCGCCCGCGTCGGCCTCACCGGTCTGACTGTCGCCGAGCACTTCCGCGACCAGGGCCAGGACGTGCTGTTCTTCGTCGACAACATCTTCCGCTTCACGCAAGCCGGCTCGGAAGTGTCGGCGCTGCTCGGCCGTATTCCTTCGGCGGTGGGTTATCAGCCGACGCTCGCCACCGATATGGGCGCGCTGCAGGAGCGCATCACCACCACGCAGAAGGGCTCGATCACCTCGGTGCAGGCCATCTACGTGCCGGCCGATGACTTGACCGACCCGGCGCCGGCGACCTCGTTCGCGCATTTGGACGCCACCACCGTGCTGTCGCGCGCGATCTCGGAAAAGGGCATCTACCCCGCGGTCGACCCGCTCGACTCGACCTCGCGCATGCTCTCGCCGCTCGTCGTCGGTCAGGAGCACTACGACACCGCGCGCCAGGTCCAGCAGGTGCTCCAGCGCTACAAGTCGCTGCAGGACATCATCGCCATTCTCGGCATGGACGAGCTCTCGGAAGAGGACAAGCTGACGGTGGCCCGTGCCCGCAAGATCGAGCGCTTCCTGTCGCAGCCGTTCCACGTCGCCGAAATCTTCACGGGTTCGCCGGGCAAGTTCGTCGACCTCGCCGACACCATCAAGGGCTTCAAGGGCCTGGTGGAAGGCAAGTACGACCACCTGCCGGAAGCTGCCTTCTACATGGTCGGCACCATCGAAGAAGCCGTCGAGAAGGGCAAGAAGCTCGCCGCTGAAGCGGCTTAAGCATTCTCATCTCGTCATCGCCGGGCTTGACCCGGCGATCCATCGAGAGCGTTTTGATGGATGGACCCGCGGGCCAAGCCCGCGGGTGACAAGCGGAAAAAACGGATAGCTCATGGCCACCTTTCACTTCGATCTCGTCTCTCCGGAAAAGCTCGCCTTCTCGGGCGAGGTCGACCAGGTCGACATCCCCGGCGTCGAGGGTGACTTCGGCGTGCTGGCGGGACATGCGCCGGTCGTCGCTGCGATCCGCCCCGGCATTCTCACCGTGACCACGGGCGGCAGGCACGAGAAGGTCATCGTGCTCGGCGGCCTTGCCGAAGTCTCTGAAAGGGGCCTGACTGTGCTCGCCGACGTCGCGACGTCGCTGGCCGAGCTCGATCGTGCGCAGTTCGCCGAGACGATCGCGGAGATGGAAGAGAATCTGAAGGAGCACGAAGGCAGCGAGCTCGATCACGCCATCGAGCGGCTGGACCACTTCAAGAGCATCCAGCACCAGCTCAACTCCACGGCTATGCACTAAGCCCCGGGGCACTGCTCCGGGGCTCAAGCCTAGAATTCGTGAACAGATTCAGCGCTCGTCACACCGTGGCGGGCGCTGAAGCTTTGCTGCACCGCGCCGTGCGCGCCTAGTTTAGCTGGCCCAATGCCGACGCAAATCGCGAAGGCACCGATGACGCCGCCGAGTGCCACGCGGCGATGGCGCCGATGTCGGCACCTTCACCATTCGATTGCGCTTTGCTGCCGATTCTACCCGACACTTCAAAGGCTTCACACTAACCACAGTGCATCGCGCCGAAGGTGCTCGGCTACTGTGCATGGGGTTGTTTTCGCAGTTTTAGTTTCCGAACCCCGCAAACTGCCGTGCCACGGCGCGGTAGACGTCGCGGCGGAACGGGACCACGAGGTCGGCGACGCGGTCGAGGCGCTCCCAGCGCCAGGCGTCGAATTCCGCCGGCTGGCCGTTCCGCGGCGTCAGCGGATCGATCTCGTCGTCACGCCCGGTGAAGCGCAGCGCGAACCATTTTTGGCGCTGGCCACGGAATTTCGCCAGCCGGTGCGTCTGCGGTCCGTCGTAAGGTGGGAATTCGTAGGTGAACCAGTCGGTCTCGCCGAGATAGTCGGCGCTGACGACGTTGGTCTCCTCCCAGAGCTCGCGCATCGCCGCATCGCGCAGATTCTCGCCCTCATCGACGCCGCCCTGCGGCATCTGCCAGTCGAGTCCCGGCAGGATGATCTCGGGCCCGTCGCCCTTGAAGCGGTGGCCGATCAGCACGCGGCCATTGGCGTTGAACAGGGCGATGCCCACATTGGGGCGGTAGGGCTTTTCCGTCACGCGTGCATCTTTCGCTGTCACTCCGCGCGATGGATTAGCACCGAACCTGGAACGGCAACTCGAATTATTGATCCGCCAGCGCGGAAAATTCCATCACCACGCGTTCATAGACCGGACGCTTGAACGGGATGATCAAGCCCGGGAGGTTCTTCATCGGCTCCCAGCGCCAGCTCACGAACTCGGCCTTGTGGCCGCCACCGCCGGGCTTTTCGACATTGATCTCGCTATCCTTGCCGGTGAAGCGCACCGCGAACCATTTTTGGCGCTGGCCGCGGTAGCGGCCCTTCCAGGTGCGCCCGGCCACCGTGCGCGGAATGTCGTAGGTGAGCCAGTCCGGCACCTCACCGAGCCGCTCGACCGAGCGCACGCTGGTCTCTTCATAGAGCTCGCGCTTGGCGGCTTCCCAGGTGTCCTCGCCGGGATCGACGCCGCCCTGCGGCATCTGCCAGACATGGGCGTCGTCGACATGCTCGATGCCGCCGGCGCGGCGGCCGATGAACACCAGCCCCTTCGTGTTGATCAGCATCACACCGACGCAGGTCCGGTAGGGCAGATCCTCGTAACGCGCCATTCCGCCAGACCCCTCGCATGCTGTTGTCGGTAGGACCTGATGCGGCCCGCCGGGCACCCGTGCCGTACCAATTCGTTGATTTAGCTGGATTTTGATTTCAGCATCGCGGTTGTCAATGGCACCAAAAGGATACCCCGGTCGCCCAATGTCTTGGTCCAGACGCCGATGCGCTCGATCGAGACGGGCAGGGCCGAGGCAGTGCCGACAGCGGCGCCGCGCTCGCGCGCCGTCGCTTCGAGCTTGTTCAGGGCGCGGTCGATCTCGGTCGGCGTCGGCACCACGTCGATCGCGATGTCGCCCTTCCCGAACGGCATCGCTTGGTTGGCCGCGGCCTGGGACGCGATACTGCGGGGTGAGGAGCCGTCGTCGAAGAAGCCGAGCCCGCGCTTGGCCGCTTCGCGGATGATCGGCTGCATCGCCGGCTCGGTCGCGATGAAGCGAGCGCCCATGAAATTGGTGAGGCCGGCATAGCCTTGCATCCGGCTCAGGTGCCAGTACAGGCGGTCCATGTTCTGATCGGTGCTGAGCGAGGTCAGCAATGTTTGCGGCCCGGGATCGTTGTCGGGGAAGTCATAGGGCTCCATCGGGATCTGGAGGAAGACCTCGTGGCGCTGGGCGCGGGCCCGCTCGGCAAGCTTGCCAGGGTCGGACCCATAGGGTGTGAAGGCCAGCGTCACCGCAGGCGGCAGCTTCATGATCGCATCGGTGGTCTTGGCGGCGCCGACCCCCAGGCCGCCGATCACGATGGCGACCACCGGCATCTTTGCGGCCTTGGCGCGGTCGGCATCGGCCGCGTAGACGTTGAACGGCTTCAAGTCCCCGGCGACCACCGGGATCATGCCGTAGCGCGACTTCTCCAGCAGTTTTGGTTCGATCCCGGCCATAACAGGCGGCGGTGCCGAAGCCGCCCCGCCCTTGTCGGTGGCCTCGCCAGCGCCGATCACGACGTCATGGCGTGCGCCGGTGGAGCCGTCGATCATGGTGACGGTCTTCTGCTCACTGGGAGCGGCCTGCTTCGGCGTCTCCTTGGTCCTGCTGTCCTGACCGTGGCCGGCGGCGGCCGGCTTCTCTTCGGTAGCCTTGTCCGCTGTCTTGTCCGTTGTTGTGTCCGTTGTCTTGGGCTCGCGGATCGCGATCCGCATCATCGGCTCGCCGCCGAGCGGATCCTTGTTGAAGATGGCGAAGCCGGCAAAGGTGACCAGGAACAGGAGAAGCAGGACGGCAAGCAGCTGCATGGCCGTAAACGGCAGCCGCAGCCGGCGTTTCCGGCGCGGCTTGTCCTGTCCGAGCGGGGCGCTCAGATCATCGGCCGTTTCAGTCATGCGCGATCCCGAATCACTCGCAACGACGATACCACGCCGAGGTCAAGCGGCGGCAGGCCGGGATCGGCCGGGGGCATCAGGAGTTCCAAGCAAAAAGGGCGGCTTTTGCAGCCGCCCTTTGCAAGAAGTTCGTGTGAGCCGATTCTAGTTCGCCGCTTTGGGCTTGTCGGCGGCGGCCTTGTCGCCGCCCGGCGTCGGTGCGGCCGAGGCGCTGTTCTTGATGCCGTGGAGCAAATCGTCGGCAAGCTTGAGCGCCTTGTCGTCCTTGGCGTCCGGCGGGACGTAGGACTGCGAGCCGGTCTTCTCGTCGCCATCGTTCTTGAGGTGGCCGCGCAGCGACGCCTCGCCCTTGGTGTCGGTGCGGGACTTCAGCTCGTCCGGCACGTCCTGAAGCACTTCGATGTCCGGCACGATGCCCTTGGCCTGGATCGACTTGCCCGACGGCGTGTAGTAGCGCGCGGTGGTCAGCCGCAGTGCGCCGTTGCCGCTTCCGAGCGGAATGATGGTCTGCACCGAGCCCTTGCCGAACGAGCGCGTGCCGACGATGGTCGCCCGCTTGTGGTCCTGCAGCGCGCCGGCGACGATCTCGGAGGCCGAGGCCGAGCCGCCATTGACCAGCACGATGACCGGCTTGCCCTTGGTGAGGTCGCCCGCATGCGCGGTACGGCGCTGGGTCTCCTCGGCATTGCGGCCGCGGGTCGACACGATCTCGCCCTTCTCCAGGAAGGAGTCGGAGACGGTGACCGCTTCCTCCAGCAGGCCGCCCGGATTGTTACGGAGATCGATGATGTAGCCCTTCAGCTTGTCGCCGATCTGGTTCGAGAGATTGCCGATCTCGCGCTTCAGGCCTTCGGTGGTCTGCTCGTTGAAGGTGGTGATGCGGATATAGGCGATGTCGTCGGCTTCGACGCGCGCGCGCACCGAGCGCACGCGGATGTTGTCGCGCACCAAGGTGACGTCGAGCGGATTGTCCTGGCCCTTGCGGATGATCTTGAGCTTGATCTTGGTGTTGACCGGACCGCGCATCTTCTCGACCGCCTGGTTCAGGGTCAGGCCCTGCACCGCCTCGTCGTCGAGATTGGTGATGATATCGTTGGCCATGATGCCGGCGCGCGAGGCCGGTGTGTCGTCGATCGGCGAGACCACCTTGATCAGGCCGTCTTCCATCGTGACCTCGATGCCGAGGCCGCCGAACTCGCCGCGGGTCTGCACCTGCATGTCACGGAAGCTCTTGGCGTCCATGTAGCTCGAATGCGGATCAAGGCCGGTCAGCATGCCGCTGATCGCGGATTCGATCAGCTTGGTGTCGTCGGGCTTCTCGACATAGTCGGAGCGCACGCGCTCGAAGACGTCGCCGAACAGATTGAGCTGGCGATAGGTGTCCGCGGTGGCGGCTCGCGCGCTGGAGCCCATGAACACGGCGCGCGGTTGGGTCACGAACAGCGTCAGCGCCGCGCCGGTGGCCGCGCTGAGGAGGATTACTGAAGTCTTGCGCATCATCCGCGAACCTTCTCGCCTTCATTTGCGGCCCACCATGGGCCTGGATCGATTGGAGTGCCGTCTTTGCGGAACTCGACATACAGCACAGGTTGACTCGCGTTAGTGGCGAGAATGGAGGCGACCTGAGAGGTCGACCCCATGGTCGCGACCGGCTCCCCCGTGAGCACAAACTGTCCGATGTTGACCGAAATGCGCTCCATCCCGGCGATCAGGACATGATACCCGCCCCCGGCATTGAGGATCAAGAGTTGTCCATAGCTGCGGAAGGGGCCGGCATAGACCACCCAGCCGTCACACGGCGTTGTGACCTGAGAGCCGGGCTTGGTGGCCAGTGAAATGCCCTTCTGGACCCCGCCGATCCCGTCGGAACCACCAAAGTCCCTGATCTTGTTACCATTCACCGGAAGAGGCAGGAGCCCCTTTGCCGACGCGAAGGCAATCGCGGGCGTGGTCCGGGACCGGTCCTTGAAAGCGCCCGGGCCGGACTTGGCGCTGGCGGCCGCCTTCGCCTCGGCCTGCTTTGCCGCTTCGGCCGCCTTCTCAGCGGCCTTGGCGGCGCTTTGCAGATCCTGCTCCATCTTGGTGATCAGGCCCTGGAGATCGCCGACCTGCTTTGACAGCATGATCGCGCGCGAATTCTCGGCGTCGAGGTCCTTTTCCCGCGCCGCCTGCTGGCGCTGCCGCTCGTCGACCAAAGCAGTGAGCCGGCTCTGGTCGTTGCGAACCCGGTCGCGGTCGAGGGCGAGCTGGTCGCGTTCGGTGGCGATGTTCTTGCGCAGGGCGACGAGCTCGCCGAGGTCGCCGGCGATCTTCTCGGCGCGGCCGCGCAACTCCGGCACGACGGCGCCCAGCAGCATCGCGGTGCGCAGCGACTGCAGCGCATCTTCGGGGCGCACCAGCAGCGCGGGTGGCGTGCGCCTTCCGGCGCGCTGCAAGGCGGCCAGCACTTCGACGATGTCGGCGCGGCGCGAATCGAGCGAGGCGCGCATCTGTTGCTCGCGGCCGTTCAGCGTCCGCAGCCGGGCTTCGGCTTCGTCGATCTTGGTCTCGACGGTGCGCACATTGGCGGCGGTGTCGATCAGCTGCTGATTGAGTTGAGTGCGGTCCTGGCCGAGCGCGGTGATCTCGGCCTTGAGCTTGGCCTGCGCTTCCTCCGCGCTCTTCTGCCTGGCGCGCGCGGCCTCGAGCTCCTGCTCGCGCTGCTTGATTACATCGGGCGAGACAGCCGCGGTCTGCGGCGGCGTCGCCGTCTGAGCGTGCGCGAGGCTTGTGCCTGCGAGGCCAGTGATCAGCAGCAGGTTGAGAATCGGCGCACGCATCTCGTCGGCAAAGGTGCTCGTTGTGGCGCGCATCACGCGCGGTGATAGGGGTGGCCGGCCAGAATGGTGGCGGCCCGATAAAGCTGTTCCAGAAGCATGACGCGGACCATTTGGTGCGGCCAGGTCGCAGAGCCGAACGCGATCGCGAGCTTGGCCTTACGGCGCAATTCGGGCGAAAGTCCGTCCGCCCCTCCGATCACGAAGATAGTATGTCCGGCGCCTTCGTCCCGCCAGCGCGCCAGATGCCGTGCGAATACGGTGGAGTCCAGATTCTGACCGCGCTCGTCCAGCGCCACCAGGACCGCCTTCTCCGGAATATGGGCCGAGATCGCCGCGGCCTCTTCAGCCATCCGCGTTGCTGCGTCGCGCGCCCGGCTCTCCGCAAGTTCGTAAATCGAGAGGTCGCGAAATCCGAGCTTGCGGCCGGCCTCGGCGAACCGCTCGAAATAGCGATCGGCAAGCTCCCGTTCGGGGCCCTGCTTCAGCCGGCCCACCGCAATGACAGCAACACGCATGATGGCTTCAGCGTCGTGTTTTCAAGGTCGCGCGCATCAGACGCGCGCACGACGCTAGCATGCGCGTCAGCCGATTCGAAATCGGCTCGTCAGGCCTCTAGATCGCCTTCGCCGCCCCTGGGCCCTGCGTGTACAATCGCTCGAGATTGTAGAACTCGCGGACCTCGGGTCTGAACACGTGCACGATCACGTCGCCGGAATCGATCAGCACCCAGTCGCAATTGGGCAAGCCCTCGACATGGATGTTCTTGATGCCGTTTTCCTTGAGGCTTTTGGTGACGTTTTCCGCGATCGCGCCAACGTGCCGGTTAACCCGGCCGGTGGTAACGATCATGTAGTCGGAGTACGCCGATTTGCCGCGAAGGTCGATTGTGACCGTCTCTTCCGCCTTCATGTCCTCGAGGCGGGAGAGGATCAGGCTCAGCGTCTTGTCGGCGTCGGGTTGCGCCTTCAAGGCAGCTTTGGACGATGTTTTACGCGTAGGCTTAGCAACCTTGGGTAAAACAGACTTGGACAATACAGATGTGGCCAGGGACCATTCCTTTCACTGTATCGCGAACGCCGAATCCGGCGCTCACCGGTTACACTACATCATGTGGGGTTAAGGGTTTCAATATGCCAGAGAGCCTCAAATCCACACACTCCGTCTCACTTCGTACCTTTTCTCACTTCGTACCTTTCCAGCTCCCGTCCGGGTTCCGCAGGCCCGTCGACGAGAGATTCAGCTTCAATCCGGTCAGGAACACCCAGGCCGGCGCCGGCCGATCCGCAAGCAGTGCCGCCTTATTCTCGGGCAAGCGGTAGCGCGCCAGTGCCTTGGCGGCAGGAGAGGCGAGGGCACGAAAACTTTGCGGCGGGCGATCGATGACCGCAATCGGCACCTGGGCGGCGATCCGCCGCCAGTCCTGCCAACGGTGGAATTGAGCGAGGTTGTCGGCGCCCATGATCCAGACAAAGCGCAAGCCGGGTAAACGGCGGCGCAAGATGTTGATCGTGTCGATAGTGTAGCGCGTGCGAATGACGGATTCGAGACAGCTCACCTCGATCCTGGGATCGGCCGCGACGTCACGCGCCGCCTGCATGCGCGCGCCGACCTCATGCAGCGTGCCGTTCTCCTTGAGCGGATTGCCTGGCGTCACCAGCCACCAGACGCGATCGAGCTGTAATCGCTTCAGCGCGAATTGGCTGATTGCGCGATGGGCCTGGTGCGGCGGATTGAACGAGCCGCCGAGCAGGCCGACGCGCATGCCCTGGGTGTAGGGCGGGATCGCTTGCGCCACGAAGCGCGGCACGACGAAATTGTTGCTCAATGCCCGCCCCGAGCGGCTACGGCCGCGTCTGCCCGGTGCCGAGGACCCGGTATTTGAAGCTCGTCAGCTGCTCGGCGCCAACAGGTCCGCGGGCATGGAAGCGGCCGGTGGCGATGCCGATCTCCGCACCGAAGCCGAACTCGCCGCCATCGGCAAACTGCGTCGAAGCGTTGTGCAGCACGATCGCGGAATCGACCTCGCTCAGGAATTTCTTCGCGGCGACCTCGTCCGCGCTCACGATGGCGTCGGTGTGATGCGAGCCGTGGTTCCGGATGTGCGCGATCGCGCCGTCGACGCCGTCGACCACTTTCGCTGCGATGATCGCATCGAGATATTCAGTATTCCAATCGTCTTCGCTGGCAGGCTTTACGCGTGCGTCGGTCTTCTGCACCGCATCGTCGCCGCGCACTTCGCACCCGGCATCCAACAGCATCTCGACCAGCGGCTTCAGGCTCCTTGCGGCTCCCGCACGATCGACCAGCAGCGTCTCGGCGGCGCCGCAGACACCGGTGCGGCGCATTTTTGCGTTGAGCACGATCGATTTTGCCATGGCGAGGTCGGCGCTGGCATCGATGTAGACGTGATTGACCCCTTCGAGATGCGCGAACACCGGCACGCGCGCTTCCTGCTCGACGCGCGCGACGAGGCTCTTGCCCCCGCGCGGCACGATCACGTCGATCGCGCCATTCAATCCTGACAGCATCATGCCGACCGCCGCGCGGTCGCGCGTCGGCACCAGCGTGATCGCGGCTTCGGGCAGGCCGGCTTCGCGCAGGCCTTGCACCAGGCATTCATGGATGGCGCGGCAGGAGCGGAAACTGTCGGAGCCGCCGCGCAGGATCACGGCATTGCCGGACTTCAGGCACAGCACGCCGGCATCGGCCGCAACATTCGGCCTGCTCTCGAAGATCACACCGACGACGCCGAGCGGCACGCGCACGCGCTCGATGGTCATGCCGTTCGGCCGCTGCCAGCTTTCAGTAACGACACCGATCGGATCGGCAATGCCGCGCACGGTGCTGATGCCCTCCGCCATCCCTGCGACGCGCGCCGGCGTCAGCGTCAGGCGGTCGATGAAGGAGGCGGTCGCGTTGCCGGAGGCGCGGGCTTCAGCGACGTCCTCGGCATTGGCGGCGAGGATCGCCGCAGCGTTGCCGCGGATCGCCCGCTCCATGGCTTCCAGCGCCCGGTTCTTCTGCTCCGGCAGCGCCAGCGCGAGCACGCGCGCGGCTGCGCGGGCACGGGTACCGAGATCGGACATCAGCGCCTGGAGATCGGCATTGCCGTCAACGGCTTTGAGGGGGGCGGCCATGGGAGTCAACCTTCTGCTAAGGCGGTGTCCTAGCACGGAAATCCTGCGTCTGCGAAGGGCGGGGACGGTATGGCTGGTCTCCCGGCGAACTGGTGCAACAAGGCCATTGGCCCAACCGCGATGTCATGGCCGGGCTTGACCCGGCCATCCACGCCTTTTGCGGCTCGAAGAACGTCGATGCCCGGGACAAGCCCGGCCTGACGGCAAAGGCCTTAACCGCCCACCACCAGGTCGTCGCGGTGGATCATCTCCGACCGCCCGCTGATGCCGAGGATCGCCATCACGTCCGGGGACGAGCGGCCCTTGATCCGCTCGGCGACTTCGGCGTCATAGGCGATCAGGCCGCGGCCGACCTCGCTGGCATCGGGACCGCGCACGATCACGGCGTCGCCGCGGGCGAACTGGCCCTCGACCTTGATCACGCCGGCCGGCAACAGGCTGGCGCCGGCGCGCAGCGCCGTCACCGCGCCCGCATCGATGGTCAGCGTGCCCTTCGGCTCCAGCGTGCCCGCGATCCAGCGCTTTCGCGAGGTGATGGGATTGGCCGGCGTCAGAAACCAGGTGCAGCGGCCGCCATCGGCGATGGCCTGGAGGGGGTGCTCGATCTTGCCGGAGGCGATCAGCATGTGCGTGCCGCCCGTGGTGGCGATCTTGGCCGCCTCGACCTTGGTGCGCATGCCGCCGCGCGATAGCTCGGACTCGGCGTCCCCGGCCACCGCCTCGATCTCTGAGGAGATGCTCTCGACCACAGGAATGAGTGTTGCGTTCGGGTTGTTCTTGGGCGGAGCATCGTAGAGGCCATCAATGTCGGACAGCAGCACCAGCAGGTCGGCGCTCGCCATGGTGGCGACGCGCGCGGCAAGGCGGTCATTGTCGCCGTAGCGGATCTCGTTGGTGGCCACCGTGTCATTCTCGTTGATCACGGGGATGGCGCGCCATTCCAGCAGCTTGCCGATGGTGGAGCGCGCATTGAGATAGCGGCGGCGCTCCTCAGTGTCCTGAAGCGTCACCAGGATCTGGCCGGCTTCGATGCCGTGCGCGCCGAGCACTTCCGACCAGATTCGCGCCAGCGCAATCTGGCCGACGGCGGCGGCGGCCTGGCTCTCCTCGAGCTTCAGCGGGCCGCGCGGCAATTTGAGGCGGCTGCGGCCGAGCGCGATCGAACCGGAGGAGACCACCAGCACATCGCGGCCCTCGCGGTGCAGCTTGGCCATGTCGTCCGCCAGCGCCGCGAGCCAGGACGCGCGCACCTCACCCCTGTCGGAATCGACCAGCAGCGCGGAGCCGACCTTGACGACGATACGGCGGAATTGACTGAGTTCGGGGCTGGCCATGTGGGTAGATGTGTTGGCGCTGGATGCGATTGTTCGGAAAACGGCGGAGCAGACGGCGCCGATGAGCCCTGCTTTTGCAGCAGGACGGTGACGGGCGCAAGGCAGCCGCCATGGTAAACGGCGAATGTCGGCCTTGTGTCGGGCGTCCGCCCGGCTCTAATTGCGGTCAACGATAAAGGGCCGAAGAGGAAACGAATGGATCGCCGCAAATTCATGGCCGGATGTCTCGGGCTGCCGCTGCTGGCGCAGGCGGGTGGGGCGCAAGCGCAGGCCGGGCTCACAAAGATCATCTTCCCGTTCGCAGCGGGAGCAGGCGGCGACACGCTGTGCCGGCTGATCGCGCTGGAGATGGCGCCGGTGCTGCAACGGACCATCGTGGTCGAGAACCGCACCGGCGGCGACGGGCTGATCGGCATCAAGGCGGTCAAAGGCGGCAGTCCCGACGGCAGCATGGTGCTGGTGACGACGGGGCCGACCATGTATCTGCTGCCGATGGTGGAGACGACGCCGAGCTTCGACACGGCGAAGGACTTCTTGCCGGTGTCGCTCTTGGCGCGGTTCGAATTTGCGCTGGTGATCAACCCGGCGGTCGACGCCACTGATTTCAAGAGCTTTGTGACATGGCTGAAGGCGCATCCGGACAAGACCTCGTTCGGGGTGCCCAACAATGGCACCATCCCACATTTCATGGGCTCCAAGCTCGAGAAGGACCTCGGCATTCCCCTGACCCGCGTGCCCTATCGCGGCAGCGCACCCATCCTCAACGACATCGTCGGCGACCACATCTCGTTCGGCATCACCACGTTGGCCGATGCTCTGCCGCAACATCGTGCCAAGGGCGTGAAGATCATCGCGGTCGCGAGCGCGGAACGATCGCCGTTTGCACCAGACGTTCCGACGCTGAGGGAGAGCGGCATCGATCTTGTCGCCGACGCCTGGTACGGCATGTGGCTTCCGGCGGGCAGCCCGCAGGAGTTCGCGAGCAAGCTCGGCGCCGCCGCGCGCGCCGCGCTCGCCAAGCCCGAGGTGAAGGAGAAGCTGACGGCGATCGGGCTCATTCCGGTCGGGTCGACACCGGAAGGCTTGACGAAAGAGCTCGCAGCAAGCATCGCGTTATGGCAACCGATCGTGAAGGCGACGGGATACAGGATCGAGAATTAAGGCGTTGCTCGCACAACGCACCCCGCCGTCATGGCCGGGATTGATTCGGCCATCCATGCGCTTCCGCGCTCGACGCAAGACGTGGATGCCCGGCACAAGCCCGGGCATGACGAGCTGAGCGAGCAGCGCGCTCTCTATCCCTCATCCTGAGGCGCCGCAAAGCGGCGTCTCGAAGGATGAAAGGCCCGCGCTGTCGCAGCGAGGCCTGCATGGTTCGAGACGGCGCTTCGCGCCTCCTCACCATGAGGGGCTTAGAGCTTCCCTCGCTGCGCAATGCCGTCCTTGATCGTCGCCAGTTCGGCTTCGTCCCAGACGCCGATCAGAATGCCGCCCTTCACCTGGAGCTGGTTGTCCGCATAGGCCGCGATCTTCTCGCGCGGCGTCGTGATGTGGTCGTTCGGATGCAGCGCCCAGTCGAACAGCTCGGCCTGCAACCGCGCGATGATGCCGGCGCAACCGGGGTCATCGCCGCGGTCCACAAATTCGTCCGGATCGGTTTCGAGGTCATACAGCATGGGGCGGAAGCCGGAGGCGTGGATATATTTCCAGCGGCCGTCGAACACCATGAACAGGCGGCAGCGCTCGATGGGCTGGTTCAACTTCAGCCGCACATCCTGCATGGCGTAGTCATATTCGGAGAACGCCACACTGCGCCAATCTGATGGCGTGCGGCCGCGCAGCAGCGGCAGCAGCGAACGCCCTTCGAGAATGTGTCCCGGCACCTTGCCACCGAAATAGTCGAGGAAGGTCGGCGCGAGGTCGATCGCCTCGACCAGTGCATCGCTACGTGTGCCGCGCGTGGCGTCGGCCTCTTGCGACGGATCGATCACGATCAGCGGAATCTTCGCTGATTGCTCGTGGAACAGGTCCTTCTCGCCCATCCAGTGATCACCGAGATAATCGCCGTGATCGGAGGTGAACACGATCATGGTTGTCTCCAACAGGCCGCGCGCCTCCAGGAACTTCATCAGCACGCCCATCTGGTCGTCGATCTGGGTGATCAGGCCCATATAGGTCGGGATCACTTTCTCGCGGGCATCGTCGCGCGCCATGTTGCGGGAGTAGCGCATGTCCATGTAGGCGCCGAACACCGGATGCGGATTCTGGCGCTCGCGCTCGGAGCGGATCACCGGAATCATGTCTGACGTCGAATACATGCTGGCGTAGGGCTCTGGCGCGATATAGGGCCAGTGCGGCTTGATGTAGGACAGATGCAGGCACCACGGGCTGCCATCGGTCTCGGCCTCGGTGATGAAGTCCATCGCACGCCGCGTCATGTAGGGCGTCTCGGAGTGCTCGTCCGGCACGCGCGCGGCCTTGTCGGCATGCACCAGCAGCCAGCCGTTCTGCAACGAGCCGTCGTCGGCCGCGCCGGAATTGGCCCAATGCTCCCAAGGATTAGTAGCCTCAAAGCCCTGCTGGCGCAGATATTCATCGTATTTCGGGCGCGGCCGACCGGTCGGGTGCAGGCCGTCATCACGCTCGTAAGGTTCAAAGCCGCATTCGGAGACATGCACGCCGATGACTGATTTCGGCGGGATGCCGAGCGCCTTCATGCCTTCCAGATCGGGCGCCATGTGGGTCTTGCCAACCAGCACGTTGCGCACGCCGATCTTGTTGAGGTGATCGCCGAGCGTGGGCTCGCCGACGCGCAAGGGCCAGCCATTCCAGTGCGAGCCGTGCGAGCGCATGTAGCGTCCGGTGTAGAACGACATCCGCGACGGACCGCAGATCGGCGACTGCACGTAGGCCTTGGTGAAGAGCACGCCGCGCTTGGCCATGGCGTCGATGTTGGGCGTCTTCAGCGTGGGATGGCCGGTGCAGCCGAGATAGTCATAGCGAAGCTGGTCGCACATGATCCAGAGAACGTTCTTCGCGCCCGCCATGCGTCTCGCTCCTGACTTCGTTTGCTGGATATTGCGCTATCGATGCCGCGAAGAAAACCTCTCCCGAAGGGAGAGGTCGGCATCGGCCGACCTTGGCGGCCGTACTTAGCAGAACGCCGAAGCAAGCTTCGGCTACGGCGCCGGGTGAGGGGTCCGCTCTCTTGTCGGACGTTGGCCCGCTGCGCAGAGGTGTGGAGGGAGCGCGTCGCTCTCCTCAAGCCGACCACGGCTCCGCTTCGGCGGCGCTCTTGGCCTTGGCGGAGACCGGGTTCTCGCCGATCACGTCGGCCAGCGCGCGCAGCGCTTCCTTGACGCCCTGGCCGGTCACGGCGGACAGCAGCAGCGGCGTCTTCTTGGCGGCGCGCTTCAAGCGGTCCTTCTGCTTTTTCAATTCGTCCGGCTCGACCGCATCGATCTTGTTGAGCGCGACGATCTCGATCTTGTCCGTGAGCTGGCCGCCATAGGCATCGAGCTCGGTCCGCACCGTCTTGTAGGCCTTGCCGGCATGTTCGCAGGTCGCGTCGACAAGATGCAGCAGCACGCGGCAGCGTTCGACATGGCCGAGGAAGCGGTCGCCGAGACCGGCGCCTTCATGCGCGCCTTCGATCAGACCCGGAATGTCCGCCAGCACGAATTCGCGGCCGTCGGCATTCACGACACCGAGCTGCGGATGCAGCGTGGTGAAGGGATAGTCGGCGATCTTCGGCTTTGCTGCGCTGACCTTGCTGAGGAAGGTCGACTTGCCGGCATTGGGCAGGCCGACGAGTCCGGCATCCGCGATCAGTTTCAGCCGCAGCCAGATCCAGCGCTCCTCGCCGGGCTGGCCGGGATTGGCGTTGCGTGGGGCGCGGTTGGTCGAGGTCTTGAAATGCGCGTTGCCGAAGCCGCCATTGCCGCCCTCGGCAAGGACGAATCTTTCGCCGACCTTGGTGAAGTCGTGGATCAGCGTCTCGCGGTCTTCGTCGAAGATCTGCGTGCCCATCGGCACTTTCAGCACGATGTTCTTGCCATTGGCGCCATGGCGGTCCGAGCCCGAGCCATTCTCACCCTTCTGGGCTTTAAAATGCTGCTGATAGCGATAGTCGATCAGCGTGTTGAGGCCATCGGCGACCTCGATAATGACATTGCCGCCGCGGCCGCCATTGCCTCCGGAGGGGCCGCCGAATTCGATGAACTTCTCGCGGCGGAACGCCACGCAGCCGTTCCCGCCGTCACCGGAGCGGATATAGACCTTTGCTTCGTCGAGGAATTTCATGGGCCATAGGTAGGCCAGCCGATCCCGCGCGGCAACCCGAACTTCTCCGTCAATCGGCCGAATTTCGGCGATTTTGCCCCGTGCTTAACCCGCTGGTCGCCGCCGGATCAGGAATTTCTGCGTGCCCTCCAGCACTAGCTCCTTGCGCTGGTTGAACACGGTGCTTCTGAGCGTCACGGCGCCGGTCGTGCGCCCCGGCACCAGCTCGGTGATTTCAAGCGTGGGATAGATGGTATCGTCGGCGAACACGGGCTTGAGGAACCGGCTTGATTGCTCGAGGAAGCCGACCAGCGACTCCTCGACCATGAACGGAAACAGGCCGGCCCCTGGCGCGGTGTGAATCAAGGTCTGAAAGCCGTGGGCGAGCAGATGCGGCATGCCGCGGCTGCGGCAATATTCCACGTCGTAGTGCACCGGATGAGTGTCGCCGCTCGCGGTCTGGAACGCCGCGAACACGGCGGACGTCTGGGTGCGGCTGGGCAGCACGAAGCGCTCGCCGAGGACGAAATCCTCAAACCAGCGTTGCGTGGGGATCATGCGGTGCTGGGAGGGATCGAAGTCGGTCATGCGCTACACCATTCGGAACGGACCCGGTGCATGATCCCTATCGCGCTCCGCGCAGTGCGACAATGCGTTCAATTCACCAGAGGTGGACTTGTCCGGCGCGCCCACGCGATTAAAACGACGCAAATGCCCTTCTTCAAGTCTCTCTCCGCCTATGACGACCGCTCGGCACGGCTCGCCGGCATCGCCTTGATGGTGCTGTCGATCTTCCTGTTCTCGTTCGGCGACGCCATGGGCAAGTTCCTGGTCGGCACCTATTCGGTGGGGCAGCTCTTGTTCCTGCGCGCCTGCGCGGCGCTGCTCTTGCTGTCGCCGCTGATCTGGCGGCAGCGTCGCCAATTCCTGGAGCTGGAGCGGCCGCGGCTGCAGCTGTTTCGCGTCGTGCTGTCGACGCTGGAGGTGGCCGCCTTCTTCCTCGCGACCGTCTATCTGCCGCTCGCCGACGTCATCACTTATTATCTGGCCGGCCCCATCTTCGTCACCGCGATGTCGGCGATCTTTCTGGGCGAGCGGGTCGGCTGGCGGCGCTGGACCGCGATCCTGATCGGTTTCTGCGGCGTCTTGATCGCGCTGCGGCCATCCGCGCAGACCGTAAGCCTGCCGGCGCTGATCGCGCTCGGCGGCAGCCTGTCGTTTGCGACGCTGATGCTGATCACGCGCAGCCTGCGCAAGACGCCTGACATCGTGATGGCGTCCTCGCAATTCATCGGCACGTTTTCGCTGGGGGCCGTGCTCTCTGCATTTCACTGGGTGCCGCCGACATCGGGCAGCCTCCTGATCTTCGCACTGGCGGGATGCGTCTCGGTCACCGCGCTGTTCTGCGTCAACCGCTCGCTCAAGCTCGCGCCGGCCAGCGTCGTGGTGCCCTACCAATATTCGATGATCGTCTGGGCCGTGATCTTCGGCTTCGTCGTGTTCGGCGACGTGCCTGAGGTCGCAACGCTCGTCGGCGCAGCCATCATCATCGGTGCCGGGTTCTATATCTACTTGCGGGAGCGCGATCTCGGGCGTGAAAGCGCAGAAGTGAATCCGCCGGCTTGATCCCCACCCTCCCCTGGAGGGGGAGGGTCGCTACGCATGCAGCGAAGCGCAATGCGTAGCGGGGTGGGGTGACGCTCTCTCCGCATTGAACGCTACCCGAGTGGGGAGATCACCCCCCGCTCGCGCTTCGCGCGATCGACCCTCCCCCTCCAGGGGAGGGTGATTCGCCCACTACCTCACCCGCCTTGCACTGCTCCAGCTTTTGAGCGACGCCCACACGCCGCGCGACAGGCGGAAGCAATCGACGGGCGTGGACGATCCAAGCGCCAGGAAGCGGTGCAGCTGGACGCCGCTCCACTGGAAGCCGCACTTCTCCAGTACCTTGCGCGAGGCCGGGTTGGTGACGCGCGCGCCGGCATAGAGCTGGTCGTCCTCGAACTCCTCGAAGAAGAAGTCGATCGCGCCGCGCGCGGCCTCGGTGGCAAAGCCCTGGCCCCAATGCTCGACGCCGAGCCAGTAGCCGAGCTCGGCATTGTCCGGTGTGGAGCAGTCGATGCCGACCATGCCGATCGGCCCAGAATCGTGCTCGATCAGGAATACGGTCTCGCTGCCGAGCGCGGCGGTGGCGCGGATGAATTCAACAGCGTCATCCTGCGAATAGGGATGCGGGAGGCGGCGGGTGTTTTCTGCGATGCGGCGGTCGTTGGCGAGCCGCGCGATGGTCCTGACGTCGGCCAGTGTCGGCCGCCGCAACGTCAGCCGCTCGGTGGCGACGACGCTCGGTCTCGCCTCCTGCAAGGTCACGCTCGAGAAATCCTGCAACATGTCCGGCTCCTGGAAAGTCACTAATTCCAAAGTGAGTAAGTCAAAGAAAAGGGGAGGCCGGTTTCCCGCCTCCCCTGGAGCCTTCGATCACTTGATCTCTAGGACTCCGCCGGTTTGGTCAGGACCCGGCGGACTCCAATTTGGTCCACCGTCTATTCAGCCGCCTCAGCGATCGGGAGCACCGATACGAAGGTGCGGCCGTTGGCTTTGGCCTGGAACGCAACACGACCCTCGACCTTGGCGAACAAAGTGTGGTCCGTGCCCATGCCGACATTAAGGCCGGGGTGCCAGGTGGTGCCGCGCTGACGCGCAATGATGTTGCCGGGGGTGACGATCTCCCCGCCGAACGCCTTGATGCCGAGGCGCTTGCCCTTCGAATCGCGTCCGTTACGCGATGAACCGCCTGCTTTTTTGTGAGCCATGGCTCGTCTCCGAAATCCTACGTATGTCTAGATCAATTCCTTGACGGAATCATTTCACGATTTCTCACGCATCAATTCGTGAATTGGCGTGATCAAATCTTTTATTCGGCGGCTTCCTGTGCGGACTCCTTGGCCACCTTCTCCTTCTTCGGACGCGGGCCCTTGGTGGGCTTGGCGCCGTCCGTCAGGATCTCGCTGACGCGCAGCACCGTGATCTCGTCGCGGTAGCCGCGCTTGCGGCGCGAGTTCTTGCGGCGGCGCTTCTTGAACGCGATGACCTTCGGTCCGCGCTTGTGGTCGAGCACCTCGACCGCAACGGACGCGCCTGCGACCGTCGGGACGCCCAGGACCGGCGTGTCGCCGCCGACCACCAGAACGTCATTCAGCTGCACGATCGAGCCGACTTCGCCTTCGATCTTGCCTACTTCGAGAACATCATCCGGCACGACGCGGTATTGCTTGCCGCCGGTTTTGATGACTGCGAACATCGTTTTTTCCTTCGTGTTCAATCCCGGCCTCGCGACGAGAAGCGTCGGGGCCGGCTTTTTGTCAGTCGCTACGGGTTTATGCGAGTTTTGTGCGGGCGGGACTTATCCCATTGAAAACCCACGCAAAAACGAGCGGCGCGAGAAACGCCCCGCGCCGGTTGTGGGACTTATAGCCGCCGGACGCCGCAAGTCAAGGAAAACCGCCGAAAACGGCCAGGATTTGAAGGATTTTGGGCCCGTTGCGGTGCTTGGGCTGAATCTGCGGCCGGCTTGCAACCAACGAGTTCCCTCCCCGTTGTGTCCTCGCAAATCGAACACGCGGGCAAGGGCTATCATGGCAACAGACGAGCTGGTCAAGACGACGGGCATCGCCCAGCACGGGGCGAGCCGCCTGCCGTCGGTCGACGTCGACAGCTTCAACATCGAGATCAAGGACGACGAGGGCTTTCTGGGCGATCGCGCCAGCAAGGGCGCATTTCGCGAGATCCTTGAAGAGTGGCGCAAACCGCTTCGCAAGAGCGGCGAGGATCCCTTCGGCGACGAACCGTCCGACAAGATCAGCAAGAAGGTCCTCGATGCCGTTCTGGTCGGCGACGATACCGAGGCCACGGCCGTCGTGCACAGCGCGATCGAGGATTTCGCGCAGGAGCTCGCCTACGTGACGCGGCGGTTCCTCAAGACCAAGGCCTGGGCCAAGACCGAGTGCATCGTGGTCGGCGGCGGCTTTCGTGCGAGCCGGCTCGGCGAAATCGCCATTGCCCGGGCCGAGATCATCCTCAAGTCGGAAGGCTTCAAGGTCGATCTGGTGCCGATCCGCTTCGATCCTGACGACGCCGGCTTGATTGGAGCCCTGCACCTTGCGCCGTCCTGGATTTTCGAGGCCTATGACAGCATCCTCGCGGTCGATATCGGCGGCACCAACATCCGCTGCGGGATCGTTGAGACGCGCTGGAAGAAGGCGCCCGATCTGTCCAAGGCCGTCGTCTTCAAATCCGATCTGTGGCGCCATGCCGATGATGAGCCGAGCCGCGAGGCCGCGGTGAAGCGGCTCGTCAAGATGCTCGAAGGCCTCATCGAGGATGCCGAAGCCGAAGGCTTCAAGCTCGCGCCGTTCATCGGCATCGCCTGTCCCGGAGTGATCAACGCGGACGGCTCCATCGAGAAGGGCGCGCAGAATCTCCCGGGCAATTGGGAGAGCAGCAAGTTCAACCTGCCGGCGAGCCTCACCGAAGCCATCCCGCAGATCGGCGAGCACGACACCGCGATCCTGATGCACAATGACGGCGTGGTTCAGGGCCTTTCGGAAGTACCGTTCATGCAGGATGTCGACCGCTGGGGCGTCCTCACCATCGGCACCGGGCTCGGCAATGCGCGCTTCACCAACCGCCGCAAGGACAACGGCAACGGCAAAGACCGTGATTCCACGGAGAACGGGAAGAAAAAGGGCAAGGACAACAAGGAGTAACCTTGACTGGCAAGGTTAAGGGGCGGATTGCGTTGCGCCATGCCGGCTGCGCGCTACCGTCGAACCGTCGCTTCACTCGGCCGGCGAAGCCGCCCTTCCTGGCCAGTATTTCAATGAGCGGCATCGGGACCGCCAGTGTTTACCGCGTCTGGCGGTCCCACCCCGTTTTTGGAAGTATATGCGATCAGACGTAGCTCGGGCTTGCCCCCGCTTCTCCCGCAAGCGGGAGAGGCCGACGCGCTCGCAGAGCGCGGCGGGTGAGGGTTCTCGCCGCGTCGGGACGTCCTCAGCAATCCAACAATCCCATTGCGGAAACACCCTCTCCCCGACCCTCTTCCGCAAGCGGGAGAGGGAGTGCACCTCCATCATCGCACGAGCTCCCCTTGATTCAGCTCCAGCCGATGCGCTGAAAGAACGCCGCGATCTCCGCAGCCGCGCGCTCCGGATCTTCCCGATGTGGGAAGTGCCCCACGTCCGGAAACATCGCCAGATCGAGCTCGCTGAAGGTTTCCCCGAGCCGATCGGTCCAGGCATAGGGAAACAGCGGGTCGTGCTCGGCCCAGCGCACGCAGGTCGGCACATTGATCGGCGGCAGGCGCGGCGCCTCACCCTTCATCATCGCGACGCGCCCGGCATGCGAGGCGCGATAATGCGCAAAGCCGCCGGCGAGATTGCCGTCCTTGAGGAAGTTGTCGGCGAAGGCGTCGAGCACGTCGTCGAAAGCACTCTTCCGGTGCGCCCAGCCTTTCAGGAAGTGGCCGATGTAGAGCCGGCAGGTCTCGCGGCTGGCGCCGACGAGGCTGGCTGCCATCTCCATCTGGTGAAAGGACTGGTACCAGATGTGGTTGAGCCGGTCGGGCGCCACCATGCGCGGCCCGATGCCGGGATAGACGAAATCGAAGAAGAGCAGCCCGGCGAGCCGCGTCGGTGCCCGCCGGGCCAGGGGCTGCATCACGGCGCCACCGACGTCATGACCCACGACGCCGAATCGCTCGATGCCGAGCCGGTCCATCAGCGCCAGCATGTCCGCCGCGTGGCCATCCGGCCCGTAAGGGCCGTCAGGCTTGTCGCTGTCACCGAAGCCGCGCAAATCGGGCGCGATCAGCATGAAGCGGTCCGAAAGCCGCATCATCACCGGCTCCCAGGTCAGCCAGAATTCCGGCCAACCGTGCAGCAAAAGCAGCGGTTGGCCCCGCCCGGCGCGGACCAGGTGGAAATTGGCGCCATTGGCGGGGACGGTCAGATGCTCCACGGCGGTTCCTTTCGGAATGCAGCAGCGTTTTCGAGCGAAGTGACACCAGTTGGCGTCAAGAAAACGCGTCAAAACTAAAATCTAAAGCTCCGTTCCGATTCACCGGAGCGGAGCTCCAGGCCAAGAGATGAAACAGGCGGCGGATTTTCGCCTTTCGCGCCTTGTCTGGCCGGCCATCCTCGCCTATTACACGCCCCGACCACAGGGGGTTCCTACCTCTTATCGGCACCTTCAGGAGAGGTGGCAGAGTGGTTGAATGCACCGCACTCGAAATGCGGCATAGGTGCAAGCCTATCGGGGGTTCGAATCCCTCCCTCTCCGCCATTTCATCCAGCGACGTCGGAGCGTACCGGTCAAGGAATTCCGCGAGCGGATTTGGTCACGCCAATGAAGATCGGGCCGCGTCCTGACAAATGGCTGCGAAAGAAAAGCGAACCAGCGCATGCGCGGTTTTGCCGTCCGGACGATCGCCTTCTACGGTCCTGACAACACGTTCGCTTCCAAGGTTGCTGTCTCTCCTGCATCCGGGCTGAAGGAGCCGAGCCTGAGTTGCGCCGTTTGCTTTCGAATCCGCAGATGTGCGGTCGGATAAGACCACGCTTGCGGAAATTGTCGGTTTTCTTAAGCGGCATTCGGTGCGCATCGATAGCGGTGGTCGACGGAATTATCGGTTGCCCGCACGAAGAAGGTGTATTGATTCCGAGAGAGAGTCCGGTCCGCGCTGTCAATGTTGGAGGGGCAGGGATCGCTGGACGGGCGAACTGATCCTGACTGACACGGGGCTGCCCAAGTCACGCCGCGCCACCCGCCTTTAACGCCCGCCGCATCACGTCCCAAACTCGCGGATCGCTCATCTGCGCTACGTTGAACCGCATGAAGTGCGACGCCGTCTGCGACACGCTGAACACGTTGCCGGGTGCCAGCACCACATCCACCTCGAGAGCCGCGCGTGCAACGGCCGTAGCATCCTGGCTGTCCCGGAGACGGCACCACAGGAAGAAGCCGCCGCGCGGCATCAGCCATGGCTCGATGCTGAGCGCCTGAAGCTTACGCGCGACGTCGCGCCGGGCGCGCATGAGCTTTTGCCTGAGCTCGTCCATGTGCTTGCGATAGCTGCCGCCGGCCAGCACCGTTGCGATGACCTCCGTCGCGACCGGGCTCGGGCCGTCAAAGCTGGTTGCGACTTGAAGATCGACCAGATGCTCGATCCAGTCGGCACGCGCGGCGATATAGCCGCAGCGAAGCGAGGCGGAGAGCGTCTTGGAAAAGCTGCCGACGCGGATCACGCGGTTGAGCCCGTCGAGCGCTGCCAAGCGCGGCGACCGCTCCGGCTCGAAGTCGCCGAAAATGTCGTCCTCGATGATAGTGAGGTCGTGCGCGGTGGCCGCGGTCAAAAGCCGATGCGCGGTCGGAAGCGACAGCGTCGCGCCGGTCGGATTGTGGAGCGCTGAATTGGTGATGTACAGCCGCGGCCGCTCGCTGGCGAGGATCTGCTCGAAGCTTGCGACATCAGGACCCGATGACGTGTAGGGCACGCCGACGATTCTTGCCTGATGCGCCCGCAGCAAGGCGCGAAAATTGAAGTAGCAGGGATCGTCCACCAGCACGGTGTCGCCGGGACGGAGCAGGAAGCGGCAGATCAAGTCGGTCGCCTGCGTGCCTGACCCCGTCAGCATGAGCTGGTCGATCGATGCCTCGATCGCATCTTCGGCCAGGCGCGTGAGCAACAGCCGGCGCAGCGCCGGCAAACCGCGCGTGCTGCCGTAGTTGGTCAATAGGCTGGCGTCGGTGCGTGCCAGCGCGCGGGTGGCGCGTCGGAGCGCTGCTTCGGGCATCCACTCCGGAGGAAGCCAGCCGCAGCCGGGCTTTGGCGCGACTGCATCGGCGTCGAGCGACTGCCGCGAGACCCAGAACGGATCGACTTCCCGGTCGCGGCGCGGCTCGGCCTCGGTCAATGCGAGCGGCGGCATAATCGCCGGCGAGACGTAGAAGCCCGAGCCGCGGCGGGCGCGGATCAACCCTTCCGCAGCCAGACGGTCATAGGCTTCGACGACGGTCGAAGGCGAAACCCGCATCGTCGCGGCAAGGCTGCGGATCGACGGCAAGCGGTCGCCGGCGCCGAGCGCGCGGCCCGCGACCTTGGCCCGGATCGCGCTCATCACGTCTGCGGTCCGCGTTCCGTTGCGCCCTCTCGCTGATGCGTCGCTGTCCAAGTGTAGTGCCTTCCATATCCATACAGTTTCGCCAGATTGTACTGAACTGTCGCTGGCCTTGTCATCTGCGATGCCCCAGGATCGCGAGCCAAAAGCGAGACAGGAATGCAATCTTCCGGCAGCGGCTGGGGCAACGGGCTTCTCGGCGTCATCATCTTCAGCGGCTCGCTGCCGGCGACGCGCGTGGCGGTCGGCGGCTTCTCCGCGCTGTTCCTGACATCCGCGCGCGCGGTCATTGCGGCGTTGATAGGCCTGGCCGTGCTCGGCTTGCTCCGTCAGGCGCGGCCGGGGAGGCAGGATCTCGCCTCGCTCGCCATCGTCGCCATCGGTGTCGTGGTCGGCTTTCCCTTGCTGACTGCGCTCGCGCTCCAGCACATCACCTCGGCGCATTCGATCGTCTTCATCGGCCTCTTGCCGCTATCGACCGCGATATTCGGCGTATTGCGCGGCGGTGAGCGGCCGCAGCCGCTGTTCTGGCTGTTCGCCGTCCTCGGCAGTGCGACCGTGGCGGGCTTTGCCCTGTCGAACGACGGCTCAAGCTCGCTGACCGGGGATCTTCTGATGGTGGCTGCGATCATCTTGTGCGGCCTCGGCTATGCCGAAGGCGCCGCGCTGTCGCGCCGCCTCGGCGGCTGGCAGGTGATCTCCTGGGCGCTGCTGCTCGCGCTGCCGCTGATGGTGCCCGTCGTGATTTGGACCTGGCCACCGACATGGAGCGGCGTCAGTGCGCCCGCCTGGGTCGGGCTTGCCTACGTCTCCGTCTTCAGCATGTTCGTCGGATTCATCTTCTGGTATCGCGGGCTCGCGCTCGGCGGCATCGCCCGCGTCGGCCAGTTGCAGCAGCTCCAGCCATTCTTCGGTCTCGCGCTTGCCGGCCTGTTGCTGCACGAGCCGGTTGCCTGGAGCATGATCGCCGCGACTCTCCTCGTGGTCGTTTGCGTCTTCTTCGCGCGGCGGTTTGCGTGACGATGGCCAGCTAGTTCTGCCTTCTGCCCGGCGATTTTTCGATCCCAGGGATTCGCGCGATCTGCTCGGCGAGAAAATCGACCAGCAGCCGCACCCGCGCGACGCCGGACCGCTCCGGCACGATCAGCATCTTCAGTGGAACGGGAGGCGGCGAATAGTCCGCAAGCACGTGTTCGAGTCGGCCGGTCGCGAGAAGGTCGCCGACGAGCCAAAGATGTGCGGGTGCAATCCCGCGGCCCGCCGCGAGCGCCTCTCGCGCGGCAAGTCCGTGATCGACGCGCAACCGTCCGGCGAACGGGACCGCATGGCGGCCGCCACGACGTCCTTGCAGGACAAGCACATCGCTGCCGGCGATGTCGGACATCCTGATTGCCTGGTGATTGGCGAGGTCTTGCGGACGCGCGGGCCTGCCACACTCGGCAAGATAGGTCGGTGCGGCGACAAGCACCCGCCGCGACTGTCCCAGGGACTTGAGCTTCATCGAACTCTCGGCAAGCGGCCCCAGACGGAGTGCGACGTCGACACCTTCCCTCACAAGGTCGATCCGTTCGTCGGTCAGGCTGAGATCCACCGACACGTCCGGATAACGGTCCTGGAACGCGAAGATGAAACGGCTGACGTGGAGCACGCCGAAGGCCGCAGTGCAGGATATCCGTACCATTCCAGCGGGCGCATCGCGCGTGCTGCGCGCCTCGTCGCCGGCGTGCTCGACCAGGCGCAGGATCTGCACGCAGTCGGCATAGTAGCGGCGCCCCTCCTCCGTCATCGTCACCCTGCGCGTGGTCCTGGTGAGCAGCGGCACGCCGACGGCTTGCTCCAGTTCGCGGATGTGCCGTGTCACCGTGGATTGGCCCAACCCAAGCTCGCGTGCGACGGCCGACAGGTTTCCGCGCTCGGCGACCCGCACGAAACTGCGCATGCGCTCGAGCGTGACCTCCGATTTATCCATTTTCCGGCATAATCCTATTCATTGCCGACATCTACCGGTTTGCAGCCCGCCGCGCTAGCTGCGGGACATCGTCAACGAATGGTGCTGATCATGAAAGTGTTGATTGTTTTTGCGCATCCCGAACAGCGTTCGCTCAATGGCTCGCTCCGGGATGTTGCCGCCAGAGAGCTCGAGGCCCAGGGCCATGAGGTGCGGGCGACGGACCTCTATGCCCAAGGCTGGAAATCGGAGGTCGATCGCGCCGACTTCCCGTCACTGCTAGCGGACGCGCGGCTGGCGCCCGCCGCTGCATCCAAGCAGGCCTTCGAGGCCGGCACACTCACTCCTGACGTCAAGCGCGAGATCGAGAAGCTGCTGTGGGCAGACGTGCTGATTCTGCAATTCCCGCTGTGGTGGTTCAGCATGCCGGCGATCCTCAAGGGCTGGGTCGACCGCGTGTTCGCCTACGGCTTCGCGTATGGCGTCGGCGAGCACAGCGACAAGCGGTGGGGCGACCGCTACGGCGAGGGCACGCTAGCGGGCAAGCGCGCGATGCTGATCGTGACGGCCGGCGGCTGGCAGGAGCATTATTCGGCCCGGGGGATCAACGGGCCGATCGAGGACCTGCTGTTTCCGATCAATCACGGCATCCTCTATTACCCCGGCTATGACGTCCTTCCGCCGTTCGTCGTCTACAAGGCCGACAAGCTCGGCGAAGCCGGTTTCGAAGCGATCGCCGAACGTTTGCGCGAGAGGATGAGAACGCTTGCGACGGCCTCGCCCATTCCCTATCGGCGCCAAAACGGCGGCGATTACCTGATTCCGAGCATGCAGCTGCGCGCCGGGCTCGAGCCTCCCGAGGCGAGTGGTTTCGCGCTTCACCTCGAGCGAGCCGAGGCGCGCGTCTCGCATGGTGAGCCGGGCGCCGTGCAGTCGCCGACCGATGTCAGCGCCGCAATAGCGTAAGTGCCCGGCCAGGCAGACCGGCGAACACGCGCGAGCTTGACGATTCTCGCGCGTCTCCAGCGACATACGAGCCGCGAACGAGCTCACTCCATCACCGTTTTCGTCAGCGTCGAGCGGGCGAACTTCTTCAGCGGCATCGGCTTGCCGAACAGAAAGCCCTGCACGAGATCGAAGCCGAGCTCGTTCGCGGCGACGAGGTCGGTGCGGCTCTCGACGCCCTCGGCGACCACGCGCGCGCCGTAGCCCTGCGCGAGCTCGACGATGTGACGGCACACCGTGCGCTTCAGCCGGTCATTGCCGCTGCCGGTGACGAAATGCCGGTCCGCCTTCAGCATGACGAAGGGAATCTTGTCGAGGCCCATCAGCGCCGGCCAGTCGGCGCCGAGATTGTCCACGGCGAGGCCGATATTGTGCAGACCCACCTCGCGCGCGATCTCCGTCAGGTGGTCGAGATCGCGGGTCGCGTCTTGGCTGTCGATTTCGATCGTCAAGCCGCCGAAGGCCGGATGCGTCGGCATGCGGCGGCAGAGATCGCGCACCGCCTGCGGCTCCTTCAGGTAGGACGCCGGCAGGTTGATCGAGAGATCGACCGGACTCTGCTGCTCCAGCAGATAGTGCCAGTCCTGCATGGCGCGCTCGATCACGAATTCCGAGAGGTCACGCAGATGCGGATCGTGCTCCTCGGGAATGAAATAGGCCGGCGGCACGACGCCCCAGGTCGGATGGCGCATTCGCACCAGCGCCTCGGCGCCGCTGCGGATCAGCGTGCGGGCGTCGATCTTGGGCTGGTACCAGAGCTCCAGCCAGCCGGCATGCAAGGCCTCGCCGACATGCACGGCCGGGCTCGGCGCCGGCTCCTCCGGCAGCAGCATCGCGACACGCTCGCGCAGCGTCTCCGCGGCAAAGGGGGTGGTCAGCGGCGGCAGCATCGCAAGGCCATATTCCTCGCCGACCTGCCGCACGGCCCTGACGATGATCGATTCGCGGGCGCCGACCGCGAGAACCTTCCCCGCAAATGCCTCGCGCACCAAAATCTCCAGGAATCTTCCCGGCTCGATGCCATCGGTGGCGACGCCGAGCAGGATCAGGTCCGGCAATTCGGTGGCGAGCATGGTTTGCAGCTCGTCCGCGCTGGCGCATTCGCTGGTGACGAAGCCCAGATCCTCGAGCACCTCGCTGAGGAATGCACGCAAGTGGCGCTTGCTGTCGGCCACGCAGGCGCGCGGCGTCACCTTTCGCCGTCCGAAGGTCACAGGCCTTCGTCCGACGAGTTCAATAATCCCATCGTTCATCTCATACCACTCCCGTTCCGTGACAGTTTCTTAAACGGCGAGCGTGGGTTCAAATAAGGAGAGCTTCACATCGTTGTTGAATTATCTGAGTAACGTTAAGCGCTGCAATTCGAGCTAATTTGTCGACAGAATCTTCGAAAAGAATTTGCATACTCAGGCACCGCACGGACAACGACAGCCAGCGCATGCGGAATTTCTCCCGCGCGATCGATCGAAGCGCGGCTCGCCGATGCCACGCATCGAGCGATGCGGTTGCGTAGCCGTTCGCTGCAATGACAGGGCGATTAGAGAATTAATTTCCGGCGGCTTTTTCGTGTTGTGCCACGCCAACCGCCTTGTAGTCATAGGTCGGATGGAATTCGGTGCGGTAAGGGCCCCATGCCGTGTCCTCGATCACGCGGTTGACCTCGCGCAGCCGCGACGCCGGCAGGCGCAGCGTGATCACCTGGCCAATGCCCATCATCACATACCAGCTCAAGACCTCGACGCCGGGCGGCGGAAACGCCTTGTAGAAGCCCTGCTTTTCGAGTTGCGTATTCAGCTCGTGAAGCGGCCGGGATTGATCGTGCTTGAAGAAGACGGTCAGCAGCACCGCGTTGTCGGCGGTCGGCGCAGCATCGCCTTGCGGCGTCGTTTGCGCCATCGTCGTCGATGTGAGCGCGAGCGCACTCACGAGCAACGTCACCATCGTCAGGATCAATCGGTTCGATCTCATCACGACCTCCTTACGGTTCGTTCTTTCGTTGCATCGGAGGATAGGAGCGACAGCTGTGGCCGTGGAACTCATTTTCGCGCGATGCGCGCACGTTCTACCTTCGCTCGTGACAGTTCTGCGACGATGCGTCCGCGCGTGTTCGACCCAAATGTGAAACACATCACATGCGCATTGCTGCTCCTGCGCTATTGCTCCGCCAGCCGGTGGTGGGCTGTCGAGGATTGCAGCAATGACAATGCGGCGAATGATGTATTGGTGGTTCAGATTCGTGCTGTCGGGGCGATTTCTCGATCGCTTCCTCTGCCTGCCGCGCGCGCATTAGGACATGATCGCTCACCGATAACGCGAAAGCCTCTCGCGCTTTGATGACTGCGCGATATCAGGTCTGCCCGATCAATTTGCGAAACGCCGCCGCGCCGTCCTGCATGGCGTCGCGTCCCTTCCAGGCCAGATAGGTCAACTTGCCGCCCAACGTATCGTGGCTGCGCAGCCGGCGCGATCCGAGAATGTGGCCGACATTGGCGGGGAAGCGGCTGACCTCGGCGGACACCAGCGCCGCGATCGCGTCCATCAATTGCTGGAGGCGGATGCCCCAATCGCAATGTTCGATGCCGTCGATGCGGACCTTGAGCGCGTATTCGGTGTCGTAGATCTCGGCAAGCAGGTCGCGGGCGACCAGCACGCGGTTGTGCCGGAGCGCGACCCGAAGAGCGAGGCGCTTGTCGTCGAGGCGGTCGAGCACCATGGGGACGACGCAGGCATAGGGCGCGGCGGCGACGTCTGCGGCGGACTTGCTCGCGGCGGCCTTGGTGGCAAGGCGTACCAATTGCCAGGGCGTCTTCAGGCGCCTTGCCACCAGTGTCAGCGCGAAGGGCAGCGCGCGGGGATGGGACTTCCCGAAGGCGTCGAGTTGCCAGGTGATCTGGGCCACCTGGTTGTCATCGAACTTCGCGATCCGTTCGGGCAGCTTCGCGTTGAATTTCGGCAGCGCGTCGCCGGCGCGCAGCACGTCCAGCATCTTCATCACGTCGTCGAAGGCGGTGCGCGATGCGGTGTACTGCGCGAGCTTGGCGCGTGCGAGCTGGGTGCTGTCCGCCGACGCCAGGGTGCTCTCGAGGACCTTGAGGACCTTGGTCTGGAAGGTCGATGCGATTTTCTGCACTTCCTTCAGGTTGTTGGCGGCAATCTGGTCGTTGATCGCCTTGATGTAGTCGCGCGCCATGGTCGGCAGCAGGTCGCGGCAGATCCACTCCCAGATCGGGGTGAGGGTGTTGCGTGAGATCCGCCCCGCATTGGCGTGCTCGGGTGCGCCATCGATCAGGAGGAGCTCGAGCGGCGCGAAGAAATAGCGCGAGGGGCTGGTGGCGCGCGAATGGGCCGATCCGTCCTTGCGAAACTCGGCGCGCAAGCGGGACTGAATGTCGGCGGAGCCCGGCATGTCGATGCCACACAGCTCAAGCCGCTCGAGTTCGCTGAGCAGACAGCTCCGCGACATCGGCGTCAGCCTCTGCAAGAATTCCGACAGCCGATCGATCTCGTTCATGGCACGCAATCTTTCGCAGCGTCTCCCGCAGGCTTGCGGGCCCAATGCGTGGAGGCATTTGCGCGCTCTCAACCTCGCTTAGAGAAGCAAGTCGCCGTTAATTAATCCGTAAAATCCGGGGGACTGGCAGGAGCGGAGGTGCCGGTTGAGGGTTCTTCGCCCGCGTGCTCCAGAATTTGAGGCGAAATCTCAACCTCTGCGCGGTCGGCGACGGCGCCGTGCAAGCATAAATTGTGCCGATGCCGCGGATTTAGCGCAAAGCTGCCGAAATCACCGTAGTCTTACGGAGCAAAAAGTTAATCACAGACCGGGCTCGGTTCCGCTAAACGAGTGACATGGCGTCACAGAATGATACGGCCACTGATTCGCGGCCGTCGGAATGGTACGAACGCAGCGCTGCTCCAGCTGAAGAGCTCGATTTCGTCCGCCTGAACGCCGTCCGTGCCAAGGCCGCCGACGAAATGGCCGCCGCCATTGCCCGCGAGCTCAACGGCCCCCTGACTGCGCTCCTGCTCTACATGGGCGAGATCAAGCATCACAGCGATCAGCTCGCGCCCGTCACCGGCGATCGCGCCTATTTGCAGCGCGTGGTCGAGAATGCGCTGGCGCAGACCGAGCGCGTTTGTGGCCTCGTCAAGCAGCTTGCCGGTCCTCACAAGGGCGGCCTGCCGACCCCATCCGGGACCGGGGACGCCGCAGCGCGGATCCCGCGCGTGCCGCTGCCGCAACGCGTGCCTAGCGCCGAATTGATTGGCCTGTCCGGCCAGAAGCGGCTGACCAAGCGCGAGCGCGAGGTGCTGAGGCTGATCAGCGAAGGTTATTCGAACAAGCAGGGCGCGCTTCGGATGCAGATCAGCCCACGTACATTCGAAAGCCACCGCGCCGAGGCGATGCGCAAGCTCGGTGCGCGCAACACCGCGGACCTCGTCCGTGCGGCGCTGCTGCATTCGATCGATTGAGGTTGATGGTCGCTTTGTGCCCGGCCGGCGGCGCGGCCCGGGAGAAAGCCGATCCCGCTCAGAAATAGTCTTCGGCGAAGGGGCGCGTGCGCGATACGGGCCGCAGCGGCTTGGGCTCGTCCTTCGGTGCGTTCGGGATGATCGTGATGGTCCAGCGGGGAGGGATGCTCGATTCCTGCTCGAGTACCGAGCGCACGAAGCCAGTCACCGTCGACCCGCCAGACTTCACGGTCGCCATCCGGCCGTTGAACTGAGCGATGCGGAAGCGACGGACCTCCTTCTGGTCCGCAGTCTCGTAGGTGAACATGGAAACCCTCCTGGTTTCTCGCGACTATCGCCAGCTATGATTAGCCATCTGTGAAAATTCCAAGCCGTAGAAGTACGGCGGGAATACACGCGCGGGTGGTTTACAGCGTTTTCGAGCGAAGTGGAGCCGGTTCGCGTCAAGAAAACGCGTCAAACCAGGAACACAACGTCCGCTTCGATTCCCTCGGAACGGAAATGGCTCTAGCCTTCCGGTTCCTGCGCGCGCGCCGCGGCGTAGGCCGCATCCATCAGGTCCAGGAGCTCGCGGAGTTCAGTGTCGTGAAGCGTCTGCGCTGACTTCTCCAACCGCAGCGCCAGCGCCGCCAGCCTGGCATAGCCGAACGTGCCGGCCGCACTCTTCAACGAATGTGCTTCGCGCGCGAACCTCGCCTGGTGCTGCTCGCCCGAGAGCGTGCGGAACAGTTGCAGGCGCGCGCAGGTCTCGGTCCAGAACACCGCACGCACCTCGCGGGCCCCGTTCTCGCCGATTTCGCGCACCAGCGTCGCATAAGCATTCGGGTCGCGCGCGGGCGCGCCATCGAGCACATTCTGCGCCGGCGCGACGCTCACTTCAAACATGGCCTGGCCTGCCTCGATCACGATTCGATGCCGCGCGGGCCGGAATCGGTGCGAGGCCCGCCATGTCTACGGCATCCAGATTTCAGTTCCGGAAGCAGGACGACTCCTGTTTGCAGGCCGGCATTAGCCGTCGGTTTACCACGCGTGCGGGTCAGCGCGGGCCGAGCAGCCGGTCGTAATGCGCCTTCACGGTGGCGTAGCATTCGCACGCGGTCTGACGCAGGCCGTCCAGGTTCATGATCTGGATGTGTCCGCGGCTGTAGTGGATGAAATTGGCCTGCTGCAAGGTGTTGGCGACCAGCGACACGCTGTTGCGCCGCGCCCCTATCATCTGTGCCATGGCCTCCTGGGTCAGCAGCAGCCGGTAGTCGCCCGACAGGTCGTGAGTGTGCAGGAGGCAGCGCGACAGCCGCGACTCCACCGAATGGGCGGCGTTGCAGCCTGCGGTCTGCTGGACCTGCGCGTAGACCGCCAGACCGTGGCGCGTGAGCAAGGTCCGCAAGCTGCTGCTCTGGTCGGCCGCGCCGCGCAGCCGGTCGAGATCCATCACGGACGCGACCCCGGGAATCAGCACGACGGCCGTGTTCAGCGCGCATGCATCGCCCATGGTCGAGAGTGTCCCGAGCAGGCTGTCGCGGCCGATCATCGCGACCTGCACATGCTCGCCCTTGGCGAGCTTCACCACCAGCGAGATGACGCCGCGGTGAGGAAAATAGGCGCGCTTGAGCGTCTCGCCGGCTTCGACCAGCACCGCGTCATGGGGCAGATCGACCGCACGCAGGTGCGGGCGGATCAGCTCATAATCGTCTGCCGACAGCGCAGACAGGAAACCGTTGGATGGGCGCCCCGTCGTTTCCAAAGCTGCCTCCTCGCCTTCTGAACCATCGCTCCTTGTGCGAGTAAGTTCCATCATGTTCACGTCGGGCTATGTTGGCAATTGGGACAAGATGTCCGGCGTCGGCATGAGGACACGCCGTGCGGAAAGTAGACGTGCGTCAGCGCGGCGCCCGCCGGCGCTGAGATCGACTCGTCCGCGCGGCTGGTTAGCGCGGAACGAGCCGCACCGGCCATGGGGTAACGGTTCGTTTACCGAATATGCGAAATTCGCGGATCTCGGCAAAGCACGAAGCGAGCCTCGCGAGGGCGAGCGCGATCGCGCGCCGGCTCCATTCAATTTCACGCAGGCCGTGCCTATCGCCTTCACGGACAGGACTTTCTCGCGCGCGCCGTGCGCCGTAATTGGCGCCTTTACCTCACGCCCTTCGCCGTCGCGGCCCGGTGCCGGTTTTGCCGAAATGTGCCCTGGCATGCCGCCGAACGGCAAACTTGTCTTCAATATCCGTATTAGCACGGAGGCTGAAATTAACGGGACCGTGAAAGGGGATGTCTAACGATCGAAAGAGGGCTTCTGTCGATGCCAAGGGCGGCTCAGCCGCGGAAGTCCAGCTCAGTAAGGCGTACCTCATGGATGATCTGTTGCGGGAGTTTTTGACGGAGACCAGCGAGAGCCTGGACACCGTCGACAATCAATTGGTGAAGTTCGAGCAGGAGCCGAACAACG
>NZ_JADPKA010000038.1 GCF_023073715.1 Bradyrhizobium sp. 164 | reverse complement strand
CGCGCTCACCGGCACCGTGCCCTGGTGGACCGGTCTGACCATCGTCGCGATGACCATGATTCGATGCGGCGTGGCGGCCCTTCGTGCCGGCGAGCTTCGCTCAACTGATCTGCCAAGACAAATTCGCGCTCCGAGCGGTCAAGCTGCTCGACGAACTCACAAGCGCACTAGTCGCGGCCAAGCTGGAACTCGGCGCAATAGGCGAGGCGAGCGCCAGCAGACCCAGCAGGCGAACAGTGCCGGCGAAACAATACGGTGACCTCTTCTATCCAGAAGACCTCCGCATCCTAGCTAACATTTTCGATCAGGCAGTCGCAGCTTTACCTCCAGATCGCCGTACGAGCAAATCGCCAAGAACGCAGGCGCCATGAGTCGGGTCGGACTTGGCTTCACGTGTCGTTCCCTGAGCTAGAACAATGTCTTCTTATTACCCGATCGAGTGATCTAACCTACGCCTTATGCAGAATTCCGCCAGGTGCTAGGCGGAACCTCGATTTGATTAGAGGAGTAAGAGTTGAACGTCCGATCGTCCTGGTTTTGAAAACCGGCGGTCCTTTCGAGATCGCCCAGCGATTGGTATACAGGCAGCCTGCTCTTGCTAACAGTTTCGTCTCGTCAGCAGGCAGGCCGCGGGACAGGTGGCAGGACCACTCTCAGGCATCGTCAAGGCAAGAACCGTGTATTCAAGACCTCGGTCTCAGAGGATGAGTACGGTACCCTTGCACTGCAATGCGACCGCCTGCCGGCCGCCGCGGCGCGCAAATGGTCCAGGTCCTAACGGCACTTCGAGTGCGCCGCGAGACGGCTAGTCTCGTCCACGTTTCAGCTGCGACCGAAAGTCTTCTCCGTTGCCCCCGGCGGGCGGGGCAATGCCGCCCAGAGAAGCGCAGCACTCTGACCAAACCACCCAGCCATCACGAATGTCGTTTTCCTGAAACAATCACGGCGTGGGCCACTCCGCGGATCTGCATACTATGTCTGGCTCCACGCACACTGCTGCTGCAGGCCATCTCAAGTGGCAGGGAGTAGCTTGCGGCGCGGCAATAAGGAAGGAAGTGCGTCCCATCTAGATTGTCGCGCGACAGTACCCGAAGGGATTTGATCGTACGTAGCGTCACGTCGTAGGAACCAGGCATCCGCCGCCTCGCGCCGACCAACTAGTCAACCACCCATGGCGGGAGTGTGACGTAACACATCAAAGCAATCCTCCGGATTAGACATCGAGATGACGACACTTCTTCTTTTTCTCACTATGAACTTTTTTCGCGGCTTTGGATTAGGATACGCTATGCGCAGCTGGCGTTCCGCAAGCGACGTGAGCACGCCCGCCTCTATGGCGCTTACTTTCATTCCGGCAGTTCTGCTCCGCCGCCGCACCGAGTTCCCGCACGCCGTGGTTCCTAATGCTGCATTCGGCCTTGCTCAAGCAAGGAAATGGCCGATCTGCCACAGGAGGGCGAACGCCGACCGCCGTCAGTTCGTCGAGCACAGAACCGCAAGGCGGCGTGGAGGGCACGCGCGTGCTCGCGTGGAGTCAGTCCCAAGAGCGCGGTGTAGCGTGTGACTGATGGCCGATGTGACCCGAGACATTGACGGTGAAGACTGCGAGTCGGCCGTTCACGGATGATCGGGTCGGCGGCGGTGCATTCGCAACCGGCCCTGGACCTTGCAAGGTACATTTGTGTGATCTGAGCATGCGCGGAAGCCATTGCCGGAACGAATTCCATCAGCGCTGGTGCACACCGCGGAGAAGACATGTCTGGCACGCGAGTTAGCGCTTGAACTGAATGCGACGGCGAGCACGATTGCGACAGCATCGACAAGGAGCACCTTTCACTCTCCCGCGGCATCTACGCCGCTTCGATGCCCGTGGCTATCTGCACTGGGCGAGAAGAGAGATCCAGAGTTATCGCACGACTTCGACTTTCATCTCGCGCAGGATCAGCACCGCATTGACCGTGACAAATGCTTCCTGGCCGAGTTCGATTCCCCTGAACTCGCCTATCTAAACTGAGAGGTTTCGAAGGTGAGGCTTCCCTCCTAGAACTCGATCCGCGATAGTCAGTACAGCGGATGCATCATGAAACCTGACGAGCGCCTAGCCGAGGTCCTTGAGAATAGCGCGTGTTTTGATGATGAGGCAGGGGAGGTGTGGGCACAGTGCCTCTCACCCACTGAGCGGCTGGCGTATATTCGCAAGCATCGCTCTCACTTCCGGTTCGCAGATTACGATGAAGTGACAGCTGTTGTACGGGGTCGGCGCTTCACCGGTTGCTCATCGCAGCTCCTTCGATGGCGTCACAGGATCAGAGCAAGGGCGTTGCAAAGCGCTTTGCTCTTTTCGGTTGCGGTGTGGCTGGGCGTCATGTGGCTTGCGGTGCGCTTCATCCGCTGAGATCAGCAACCCGCTTTTCGCCCACGCCTACGCAATCTACGTTCGCACGCGAAGGAGCATAGCGAGGCAGTTGAAGATGATCCGCAACGCCGCAACCTGACGCAGGGTTCGGTTCAAGCATTCCTTTCGGCCCAAATGTTGCGATGCAGCTACAGCTATTCGCGCGGATGTTGTTAAGACGCGCGAGGCTCGGGGCACTCAAGACATGAGAGTAGAAATGAAGAACTTGTTGCTTGCGACTGTAAGCATTGTGGCGCTTGGCGCGGTGGCGCCCGCATTCGGCGCGGATCTGGCTGCGCAGCCCGTCCAGCCTCTCTATACCAAAGCTCCGCAGCCTGTTGCGGCTACGATCTACGACTGGAGCGGCTACTACGTCGGTATGAACGGCGGCTTGGGCTCTAGCTCGAATTGCTGGGACTTCAATGGCGGCACGCCTGAGGGCTGCCATGATGCGACCGGCGCTACTGTGGGTGGCCAGATCGGCTATCGAAGGCAGATGGGCCAGATCGTGCTTGGTGTTGAAGGCCAGGGGAACTGGGCTGATTTGACTGGCTCGAATGACAGCGTCGCGTTTGCGGATATCAACAAGACCAAGATTGATGCGTTCGGCGTGGTAACGGGGCAGATCGGTTATGCCGTGGACAACGTATTATTTTACGCCAAAGCTGGTGCCGCAGTGACGAGCAATACCTATCAGATTAGCGCGACCCTCACGGGCGCGCAGCTTGGGAAGAGCGACCACATTTTTTGGGGTGGTGCATTGGGAGCTGGGATTGAGTACGGTTTCGCGCCGAACTGGTCGGTCAGCCTCGAGTACGACCACCTATTCATGCAGCCCGGAGCGGTGCACTTCCCCGCGCCCGCAGGCGGAACCGATCGCATCCGCCAGGATTTCGATCTTCTGACTGCACGGCTCAACTATAAGTTCGGCGGCCCGTTTCTTCTGAAATATTGATCCGCAGTACGAACGGCGGATCGAAAGCCCCGGCCCATGGCCGGGGCTTGCTTTTTGCGAGGGCGGGTCCCAGGCGACTAGGTTGTCGCAATTCAAGCCCAAAAACTGCTCCCATATTGGACGAGTGGCGGCATCCACAACCAACCAGCTTGCGAAGATCACTGTCGCACGCGCGTCATCGATGCGGCGAATGGTCTCCCGTCATGGCCAGTCCACGTCGGATTTAGCCAATCGTGCGAACCTCTCACGCATCGAAGACACGACCAACCCTCGGCGGGATGCGCATCGAGGCTCCCGAAGACGATCGAGATGACAAGCTTGTCAGCTATTCGCGGCAACAGCATCTTCTGCACCTTGGGCTGAACGTCCTCGCTGCTATTGTCATATTGTCACGCTGGTCAGATCGCTCGCTCGTGGCTCCGGCATAGGTCGATACGGGGCAGCGGCGCCGAAACGTCAGATAAGACCGAGGCGAATCGCCTTGGGAACGCAATGGGTACGGCTGTTCGTCTCTAGCTTTCGCATCGCGTTCTTCAGGTGAAAGTTCACGGTATTCTCGCTGACTCTCAGGATGACTCCGATTTCCCAGGATGATTTCCCCTCTTCCACCCAGCGGAGGCAATCCTTTTCTCGTTCGGATAGGGCCACTTGCATATGGCATCTACCCTCCGATGACGGCGCGATTTCTGCAAGCCAATGCGTTGAGACGACTGAGGCGATACTCAGGGTCGACATCGTCGAACCTGGATGCAAAGGATGCGACAGATAGTTGTCCAAATGGTCCGAACAGTGGTACGGTTAGGCCGTGCTTCAGACCGGCCTCTTTGGCCTCGTTCAACACACGCATTTCGCCGGGTTGCAATTGATATTTGTGAGCGAGTTGATCCCATAGAAACGGAGCCGACTGCATCGTCGTACGCCGAACCACGGGATCGATGGCATTGTATCGGCGTTCAGCATAGCGCTCGCACCACGCGGAAGGAAAGTTCACTGTCACGGCGGCTGGCAGATACTCTGGCCGGCGGGTCGGCTCCGCGTCCGTCAGCGCCCCGTAAGCGACTTGACTGAAGCCCTGTTCGCTCGAACAGCTCACAAGCAGATTGAACAACACCTCGGGAGATCGACTCTGTTTTGCGCATTCGATGAAGCAAAATAGGTCCATTTGGTGCCTCCGCCACCGACTTAGGCAACCGGTGCTGCGTCTTTTGAGTGGATCGATTTGGGCAGGGGCCCTGCGCCGCTTCTTCGGGAGGAGGCGGACCTGAAGCGTCCAGCAAATGTCGTACCAGCTGAGGCGCCAGGAGCAGTGCCGCAAAAGCACGAGTGCTGGAGAACTGGGGACGCAACGTTCACTGTTAGAATTCGGACATTCGTCGTAAGAGAGACAACCTTGTTCGCGCTAGCTGAAGAATATACGTTGCATCGGCAAGTACGCGAACGATCGTTTACGCGTTGGTCAGCCTCCCGCCTCTGCCCCGGGGGCCAGCCGAGCTAGCTAGGCCGAGCGCCCGCGTCATAGGGCGCAGAGGCAATTAGACGCAGAAATGGCATGCATCCGCTGCGATACCGGTCTGCCATGGCGGTCGCGCCGTACCGAACGCAACCCTGGAGATCCCCGGTTGCGCGATCGCGTATTGCCAAGCGCTCGTGTTCAAAAGCACCCGGACATGTTTGGGCGAGCGAATCATCCGAATACGGCAATGGCACCTGCGGCTTAAATGACATTCAACTGACCGCACATCATGGGCGTTCTGCTCACGCAGATTGACAGACAGAAGCCGTGCGCATGGTCTTCCTGCAAGGGGCTGGTGCTCCATCTCGGAGATGCACGGCCATAAATCCGCCTTACGAATGGTAGATCATCGGTCCGCTCGGCCAACATGCCCAAGAACTCGCGACCGTCTGCACTACTGACCTCTGCTCGGATTCCAGTTGCCGCGTTTCGGGCGGAGACGAGTTCGGGCGTGATCTCGCGACGATAGTGGCTCGTTGTGCGGTAAGCATAGCGCCCCCAAGCGTCGCTTTTATCGGTCTCCTCCGCGCCATCAATACTGCCCTTGAAATCACCCGTCTCTGCTCTCATCCTGGTAAGCAGCGTCGCTCACGCAGTGTTCGCAGGCGGCTTGCAGCGCCTGATGCATGTCCGCAATGAGATCACTCGGCCCCTCGATGCCGGCGTGAATACGAATCAATGGTCCATCAAATGAAACCGTTGCTTCCGTTCGTTGAGGACCATCGACAGGCAGCACAAGGCTTTCGTACCCACCCCACGACAATCCGATTCCAAAAAGGCGCAGTTTCTGGAAGAAAACCGAAAGCTGGGCCTTGGAGATAGGCTTCAGAACGACGCCGAATAGGCCACTTGCACCCAAGAAATCCCGCTTCCAAATATTGTAGCCAGGATGGTTTTGGAGCGCAGGGTGTAGAACCCGGCCCACTGCCGGGTGGTCTTCCAGGCTTTGAGCCAGCTTGAGGCCATTTTCGTAATGCTGCCTCATGCGAACGGCTAGTGTGCGCAGTCCACGAAGAGCTAAATAGATGTCATCTGGCCCAGCAATCTCCCCGAAATGATGAGCGCTTTGCTGCAGGAGCGGCCACGCTTCCTTGTTAGCGGTAGCAATGCCCAGAAGGGCGTCGGAATGACCAACGATATACTTGGTCGCGGCATGGATCGAGATGTCGACGCCATGGAGAAAGGGTTTGAAATAGAGCGGCGTCGCCCAAGTATTGTCCATGAGCACGAGCGCACCCGATTGATGTGCGATCGAGCACAGCGCGGGCAGATCCTGTACCTCAAACGTCATGGACCCCGGGGATTCCAGGTACACGGCTCGCGTTTTTGTCCCAATCTTCGCCAGTAGATCCGAAGGCTGAGTGGGATGGAAGTACTCCACCTTGACCTCAAATCTAGTTAGAACCTGGTTCGCGAACATCCTCACGGGTTCATAGACGTTATCGCAGATCAAAACATGATCCCCGGCCTTCAGGATCCCGAGAAGTGCGTGGGAGCACGCAGAGAGCCCCGAAGGGAACAAGATCGAACGATACCCGCCCTCCAGTTCACAAATGGCAGCCTCGAGAGCACGAGACAACGGTGAGCCGAATCGTCCGTAGTTCGTCACTGGATTCTGCTTGCGCCTATCCCACTCTTCGAGGGTTTCCGAAACGATCGTGGAACCTCGATAGACAGGAACATTGACCATCCCGGCGTGTTTAGCGGGCGCGCGACCGAGATGAGACAATTGCGTGTTGGGCTCTGGCAAGAGTTTATCCCAAGCGATGCGATCCATACCTCTCCTATCTGGGATCGCGGCGCTTAAATGCGCGGCGAATGCCCACTACTATAATCTGCAACTCGTCTCAGGCGCGACAACTCGAGAACTCTGTATCGTATCCCAACCTTGGAGCAGCTCTCTTCCCAGATCGAAAGCGCTGTCGACCGCACAGTGAGACCGCGCCGGACCGAGCTCCCCGAATATCGGTGATCAGCTTCATTCAGCTCTTCAGTGGGTCAATCACTACAGCAAAGGGCGGGCCAGACGCGCCGGCTGCGCGCTGCAGGCGGATTAAGCCGGCCTGGTCGGATGCCTCGGCCACCAGGCGGATTTCTTGTCGGACAAAAGACGCTGCATGTGGGCTCCTCGCCAAATCGGCTAAATCGGGACGATCTTGATGTGGGTTGACAATTGCACTTCTATGAACTCGCGCGTTGGCGTTTGTTTTTGCAGCTTCCCAATGAAGGCCTAGTTGCTGCACTGCTTATAGCGAAGCGCGGAGCATGATTTGCGCCATTTAAGTCACGGTTACGATCGTTACGCCGCCGTCATGCAAGTTCGTGGTGCAAGAGAATTTCGCAGCCCCACTACGCTGAATGATCACAACTAACAAGAACCGACACCTGACTGAATCGAGAGCTGGCCCTCAGCAGACTTGAATCGTACCTAGCGTCAAGTTGTACTAACTAGCGGTTCGATTCTTCGAACCGAGACACATTCCGGGCTCAAGGTGCCGGCGCGGCACATTGAGGATCTGCGAGGCGCGCTTGAGATGATGGTGGCAGCTCTTATTGTCCTTTCGATTGTCGCCGCCGGTGGGGCCAGCTACGGCGTCCGCACTCGGCGTTTTCGCAGCCGACGAGAGCGCGCGCGGCTGCATATGGCTACGGCCCGCTCCGCAGAGAGCTGCAGCAGTCACGCGCCGTCGCGCAACTCGCTCGAGCAACCCGCCTGCTGGCAACCAGAACCAGATCTTGCGGACCAGAAGCGCTCGACAATAGCCCGCGAGAGCTAAACAATTCACTCGCCTGGGATCTCTTCTCACCTGCAGAATTCGCTGCTGGCCCCCTCGGCAAGGTGCAGCTGATGCGCGAGTTCTTACGTTGTGCTGCGGCGTGTCGCGGCTCCAGAACTACGACAGATGCGTTGCTTCGGCGGGGACGTCCGAACGGAGCGGCGTGCCGCAAGCGGCACGCGTTTCGACGCGCTAAGTTCAAATAATTTGAAACGCAAGCGAGTCAGACTATACCGCGAAGAAGAACCCCAATCCAAGATCGTATGATGGCTGTAGCCAGGCGTGTCTATTCGATTGCCTGCATGCTAACGAAGCTTATGCGCGGTGCGAGGCTTGTTCGCCGATCTTTGCGCTGTACGATCGTCGATCCGCTCTCGGAGGCCTTAACATTCGGGCTCATCGGCCTCATACTATCAATGATCGTGGCAAACCCCGCTTTTTCAGAAAAGCAGGTGATCAGGAATGCAGCGACTGCGCCGATCCCACACTCTACCTGCCGGAATGCCGCACGGGTCTGACCAGCGCTTGCGCGACGTACAGCTCGATTTCAGTGAAGGAGCCCGGACGTCCTAGTCAAGGCGACGCTGGCAACTGGGGGATCGCCGCTTCTATAGCCATTTCGGCATTGACCTTACCGCGATCGCGCTCTCATTGCATGCCGGCCCGGGCACAAAGGCCGTGCGCTCGTCCATTACCCAGCAGGTTGCGAAGATTCTATTCCCCTCAGATGAACGCAATTTGGAGGTCAGGATTCAGGAGGCGCTTGTCGCAATTTGGCTCGAATGGCGGCTCAGCAAGGGATGAAATCCTGAAGGTCTACCTAAACCCTGTGCAGATCGGACGCGGCATCTTCGGCGTCAGTGAAGCTGCGCAGAGTTATTTCCACAAGCAGGTTCAGGATATCGAACTTGGCGCATCAGCCCTGCTTGCCGGCCTGATATATGCGCCACTAGATCTACCTTCGCATGTTGCTCTTCCGAATGCGCGTGACGACCCCATTCCCGCAACAATGCAGTGTCGCCAAACAGGGGTGGCTCGATCGTGAGCACATAGAAACGGGCCATGTTCCGGGCCGGATCGCAAGGTTCAAGCACGAGGTATTGCACCGTGAGTTCGGACATGTGCCAGAATCGCATGCTACCGAAACGGCCGTCCAAATAAACTACTGAATCGATCAGGACGAAACGATTCAAAAATTTCATGCCAGCGAGCAAACGAATGCGGCGCGTTCACCGAATTTCAGGACATTTCTGGGCTATTTTCCAGCCGCTCAAAGAGAGAGAATTGGCGTCGCCCCTGTGGGACTCAGCTTACGGCTGCGCTGAAGCCCCGCAAGCGGGCTTCCCCTTACCGGGCTGCCATCTCCGGATTGAGTCGTCGCACCCATTGTGGCTCGGATTCTGCTCATGGAGCGGCGGACCGCTTCAAGGGAGGCCGCGCTCGCGTTTTAGCGCCGCGCAAAGCACTATGCATTAAGACGATCCTTCGTTCCCTCTAAGGAGCCCGGGCCAGTAGTGTCCGTCTTTCGTCGGTCGCGGCCCAAAAATGGCCTGGCCAACTCTAATGACGTCAGCCCCCTCTTCGATTGCCATCTCGAAGTCGCTTGTCATACCCATAGAGAGCAGGTCAAGTGGCGGCGATATCCTGTCGCGTAGCGCGTCTCGCAACTGCCGCAGCAACTTGAAACACCCGCGAACCTTGTCGGCGTCACGACTGAAGATTGCGAGAGTCATAAAGCCGCGAGGAATTAGGGCCGGATAGTCGGGAAGCCGACGCACAAAGTCGCCCACTTCGTTTGGCGAGAGACCGTATTTGCTCACCTCACCAGAGGTGTTGACCTGGAAGAATACGTCGAGACGTCTACCTTCGGCGCCGAGCCGGGCCTGGAGCGCATCGGCCAATCGTATGCTGTCCAGCGCGTGAAACTCGCTCGCGAATTTGATCATCGAATTCACTTTGTTTGTCTGGAGGTGGCCGATGATACTCCAGTTCAGCGACAGATCGGCGAGATCTCGAGCCTTGCCCTCGGCTTCCTGAACCTTGTTTTCCCCGAAGTTAGAGAGGCCGAGTTCGGACGCGATACGGATGACGGCGGTTGGCACCGTCTTGCTAACGGGCAACAGACGAACTTCCGAGCGGCGACGGCCTGCCCGCACGCAAGCCGTCTTTATCCGTTGTTCAAGTTCATCGAGATTGGAGCGAAAAAGCGAGCGCGGATCATTCGTGAACCTCTCGTTCTCTATTTTCTGACATCGTCCGCCCCTGGTCCCTCACTCGACTCTTCAGTGAGCGAGAGATCGCGACATACTGAATTTCGATCGTTCCGTCCAGATATAGGGCCGTCTTCGCCGCGGTCACATGACGCGCTATCGGCATCTGGGTCAAAGTGCTCTCGCGCCAATCGATTGCAATACACTGTATGATGCCGTTCATTGCGGCTCTCGTGACGAACTTTTTGCGTGGGCGGCGTCAACGCTAGCGCGCTCACCGCGATCGAGCTTGGATACCACAGCAGAGAACAACAGCCGGCGCGACGTGAAGATCGTCGCGACGTCCGCCAGCAGCCATTGCAGCCCTGAAATTCGATGGTTTTCGAACCAAAGGCGGTGACCCATGTCGTCGGTCGTTCGTGGCCGCCAGCGCGCGATCGAGCAAGGCCTCCATCATTCCACAGGGCTGCGACGAGCGTTCGGGCGACGTCGACACCGGCCATGGCACGTTTGAAGCCGTCGCCCGGAGGAAAGAGCACCGCGGCCTCGTCTACGGGGCAATCCGACAATTCGCTCCGAGCGAGCCCCATGGCGTGACAACCGACTAGATCGTACGGCGCCGTCACCGACAAGCCCGCAGATCGTCGCTCCGCCAGAAAGCCAGCCGAACGCGCACGCATGGCCAGTATCGGCCAGGGGTGGGCGAGGCTACCCTGCACCGTGCGTTTGCTGCCGTGCCGATTCTGCGCCATCTCGCGGATGGCGCGTTCGTCGAAATACTTCTTGGCTTGGAGCTCTTGTTGCCTGGGACCGTCTCTCGTCTTTACTGGGCCCGAAGCGACCGGCCCTTGAACGACTAAAAGCTCACTCCGCGGGTCGGGCGGTCGCGACGCCGTTCCCCTCCGCGACGTCGAGCGCCGCAAGGCGCCTTCGGCTTGCGCAAGCGCACGTAGACCTGTGCCGCCAAAAGCGTCAAGCAAAGGAACAGAAAGAACGCGCTGATCGGCCGCTCGACGAAAATCATGGCGTCACCGCGCTCTAGACCAGCAGCGAACGGCGGAAGTTCTCTTCGAGGCGTGGCCCCAGGACGAAGCCGAGCAGGATGGAGGCCCGGTGGAAATCGAGCAACAGCAGCAGATAGCCGGTCAACCCGACGACGACGGTCTCGCCGACGTGGAACATGTCGTTGTTGGTCGAGTAAACGACGATCGCGACGAAGAACACCGCACTTGGGTAGAGATATTTGTAGGCAATCATCAGGAGCTTCACCCAGAGCCCGATCAGCGGGACATTGAGCAGGACCAGCATGATGTTGCCGACCCAGAAGCTCGCGATCAGGCCCCAGAAGATGTGGGGTGCTCTTTGATCAGTTGGGGACCGGGCACGATGCCCTGGATCATCAGCGCACCCAGAATCAGAGCCATGACAGCGTCCCGGGGCTCGAGGCTCATAGTCGGGATGAAGTCACCCTGCACGGACGAATGCGTTCGATGCCTCCGGACAGGCGACGCCTTCAATCATGCCGGTGCCGAACTTCTCTGGCGTTTTCGAAACCTTTTTCTCAGGCGCGTAGGAGATAAAGGAAGCGATCGTTGGTCCCGTTCCGGGAATGAGCGAGCAAAGGCTCCCGATGATGGTGCCGCGCAACATCGCGGGGATCGAGCGGCGGAGCTCATCGCGCGATGGGCGCAGATCGCGCAGGCCGACGTTCGAATATCGCGTGTTCACCTCGGAGCATTGGTTCACGCTCTTCATGAACTCGGCGATACCAAATAGACCGAGAGCGAGTCCGACGAGTTCGATGCCGTCAAGGAGATTCGGGATGCCGAACGTGAAGCGCTCCGAGCCGGTCTCGACATCCGTTCCCACGATTCCTAGAACAGGCCCAGCAGCACCATGAGCAGCCCGGCGTAGAAGTCCTTCTTTTGCAGTATGATCGGCATCTCGGCACCTCTATGCGGTTTTGGTCGCTATCACGACGAGCGCCGACGCCGGTTCGGAAGACACCTGCGTCAGCTTGTGCGGAATCGTGGAGTCGAACTGGATGCAATCGCCCGGATTCAATGTCTCCTTGCGCTTTCCGATGACGAGCTCGATCCGGCCGGTAAGGATGAACAGGATTTCCTCACCTTCGTGGTGACTCATGATGCGACCGCGTTTCGCCGTCTTGGTCGGCCGCACGATAAAGGCGCGCATCGTGCGTTCGGGAGCCAGTCCGGCGACTAGCGACAGGTGCGTGTCCACGTCGCCCGCCTTCCCGTTCTTCGCGCGGACAATCGTGATCGGGTCGTGGTCGTCCGGCTGGCCGTAGAAGCGGTCTAAGGTCGTTCCGAGAGCCTCGGCGATCTTGAGCGCGGAGCCTATCGACGGAGAGGAGAGCCCGCGTTCCAGCTTGGAAAGATAGCTACGGGTCAGACCGGAATCGGCGGCAAGCTGCTCCAGCGTCATGCCGCTCTGCACGCGGAGGAATTTGAGGTTGAGTGTCATTGCGCTCGGCTCTTTTTCGAAGTTATTGCCTGCATCGATCACGCTCCAAACCATCGACAATTCAAACCGTGGAACGGGACCCCCGTCCGATCACAGGTCCAGCACCAGTCTTTGTCCGGCGCAATCGCCCACACAGACGATGAGCTCATTCTGCCGCTCAGCAGGCGAAAGCACGCGATCGCGATGGATGGGCGGCCCCTCGGTCCAGCGCGTGCGGCAGGCACCACAGATGCCGCCGCCGCAGGACACGGGTACGTCGACGCCGAGCGCGTCCAGAGTTCCGAGAAGGCCAACATCTGGCGTGACAGTCGCCAGCTTGTTGCTCGCCGACAGATAGAGTTCGTAGGGAGGCACGTCGCTTCGGGCAATGACCTTCGGCGGGGTGAACATCTCAATGTGTTTGCGCTCGTCCGGCCAGGCCGAAACGGCATCTCCGAAGGTCTTCAACATCGCTGCGGGTCCGCAGCAGGCCGCCAGACCAGATCCGGCGAATTCCTCGAAAATCGCGGCGATGACGGGCTTGGCCTGCGCGTTCGTGTCGTACAGGCGGACACGGCCTGCTTCGATGGCCGGCGCGATCATGTCAGTCAGGACCGGTCGTCCGCGGCTGGTCCAGTGCAGCACGTAGTTTGAGCGCCCTCGGCGCTCGAGATGCCGAATTGCGGAGATGAACGGGGTTACGCCGATGCCTCCCGCAAGGAATATGTTCGTTCCCTCCTGGTCCAGTGCGATCCCGCCGCGCGGCAGCGAGACGGAAATCGGCTGTCCCACCTCCACCCGGTCGTGGAGGAAGTTCGAGCCGCCGCGGCCTTCGCGTTCGCGCTTCACTGCGATCACGTAGCGCCGATCGTCGTCCGGCTCATTGCAGAGCGAATAGGTCCGGACGAGACCCTGCCCCAGGTGAACGTCGATGTGCGCCCCGGGCCTAAACGGTGGCAGCTCCCAATCGTCCTGGTCGACCAGCGTGAAGCGCTTGGTGTCGTTGCCGAGATCCTCGACCTTCGAGACAACGGTGGAGACCGTCTTTACCGCTTTCGCCATCTAGATCGGCCTCACGGCGTCGCCGACGCGCAGCGTGCCCCCCGCGATGATCTTGCAGTTCAGGCCCGACCGGTTGATCAACGGATCGAAGACGGACTTGCCGAGTATCTCCTCGATGTGGCGGCACGGCGTTGAAAGGCGGGTCGCCTCGACAATCGCTTCTCCAAGCCGGAAGCGACGGCCGACGAGATGATTCAGCGGGACGCCTTCGACGGTCACGTTCCGGCGATGTTCCTCGGGCAGCAACTCGATCTTGTGGTCGCGTTGCAGGGCCTCGAACGTCTCCATCTCGAACAGGGTGACCTGCCGTCCCTCCTCCGGCTTGTGGGAGTAGAAGCCTGCTTCGTGGCCGACGAAATATCGATCGCCCTCGATACCGCGTCCAGCGACGAGCTCGAGCGAGGGAAACGAGCGCATCGGCAAAAAGGCGCGCGGGGTCTTGTGCAAGAAGCGAACGACGCCCTGCCAAGACATCGTGACCTCGGGCTGATCGATTGCGATCGCGTCCATCGTGTTTTCTCCCTGGGTCTTAATCCGAATTGGCTTCATCGTGAAGCGGCGAGCGATTTATCGAGCGTCTGGCGCACGTCCGAGCGTACCTGGAGACGACCGGCCCCTTGGTCGTCATCGCCTCCGCGACCGTCGATGGGGCACGTTCCGCGTCCTCAATGACGAAGCCCGTCGCGCCGAAGGCGCGCGCCAAAGCGGCAAAGTCGGGATTCGAAAGATCCGTGCCGTACGGACGATCGGGAAAGGCCCGCTCCTGGTGCGACCGGTTGGTCCCGTAGGACCAGTTATTGGATACGACGATCTTGAGGTTCGCGCCTCTGGCGACAGTCCTCGCATGCTCATTGCCCGTCATCAGGAAGCCGCCGTCTCCGCAGAAGGCGACCACCTGCGGCCCCGGAAAACGAAGGCTTGCGGCGAGCCCGTACGGGTCTCCGCTGCCCATCGCTCCGCAAGCCGAGCCGAGCAGCCGCGCGGTCGGCTCGAGGCTGAAGATGCGATGGACCCATCCGGCGAAATTGCCGGAGTCGGTCGTGACGATGCCATCGGGCCTGAAGTGCGCAGCGATGGCCGTCACCACGTGATCGAAGACGTCCGCCGGTGGTACGCCGAACCGAGGCCAACCATGCGTGGCCATCCGCGCCGCGGCAGCCGCGTGAAGCCACTCGGCGCGGTCCCGCGCCGTCACGGGAGCAGCGAGCATGGCCGACACGAACGCGTGCGATCCGGATACCACCGGGACGTCGGTCCGAACGCGCTTTCCGATCGCATCGGGATCCGGATAGACGTGGACCAACGGCTGGCGCGGTTTGGCCTGTCTGGGAAATGCGAAGCCAAGCGAGGATAGATCGCCCAGACGCGTTCCGACGGCAACGACGAGGTCGGCGCGTTCGAGCAGTTTCACATCAGGCTGAGACGTAAAGAACCCGAACTGACCGGCCCACAGCGGGTGAGAGTTCGGGAATTGGTCCTGCATCTTGTTCATAGTGACGACCGGCACGTTCCATTTCTCGGAAAACGCGACCAGATCTTCGCGGAGCGATGCCGTCCGACATTCGCCGCCGACCAGCAGGATCGGTCGCTCCGCGGCCATCAACGCCGTCCTGGCCTGTTCGATGGCCGCAGCGCCCGGCTCCGGACGCACAGCTCCGTTGGCTGTGGCCGCAAATCTCTCGGCCGGGTCCTCAAGGAGATCTTCCGGCAGTTCGATGGCGACGGGACCGGGCGTTCCCGCATGGGCCACCGCGAGCGCGCGGGCGATCATCTCTGGAACGAGATCCGCCGAGTTCAGACGCACCGACCACTTCAGCACGCCATCGAAAGATCGTCCACAGTCGATCTCCTGCACCGCGTCCCTTGCGAGGTTCGGACGATCGACCTGACCGACCAGCATTACCAGCGGAATTGCCTCCTGCGCGGCCACGTGCAGTCCGAGCGCTGCGTTGAAGGCGCCCGGACCACGGCTCGTCATCACGACGCCTGCGCACCCTGTGAGTTTGGCGTCCGCGACCGCCGCGAGGCTCGCGCTTCCTTCGTGCCGGCAGGTCACCAGATCGAAATCGTTGCGGTCGCGCAGCGCGGCCAGCAGCGCCAGAAAGCTTTCTCCCGGTACGCCGAAGGCCCTGTCCACCCCGTGCGCGACGAGACAGTCCGCGACGAGTTCCGCGACGCGATAGATCATGCGACGCTCCCGTCCTGCGTGATGGTCAGGGAGTCGCCCATGACGCGCAGTGGCGCCTCCGTCCGATCTCGCAGCGCCTCGATCGCGAGGCCGTCGAGTAGCGCCCGAACGGCCAGGCCATCCTCGGTTACTTCGATAATGCAGAGGTTGGTGAAGATGCGGGTCACCACTCCGCGCGCCGTGAGCGGATATCCACATCGCTCCACGATGCGGGAGCGGCCATCCTTAGTGGTGTGGTCCATCATTACCCAGATCGACTTGGCGCCGACCGCCAGATCGATGGCTCCGCCGATGCCGGGCGGAGACCCGTTGTCACCGGTCGTCCAGTTGGCGAGATCGCCGGCCTTGGACACCTGAAAGGCTCCGAGCACGGCGACGTCGAGATGACCGCCTCGCATCATAGCGAATGAGAGGCTGGAGTCGAAGTAGGAACCGCCGGTCCGGAGCGAGATGGGCATCTTCCCTGCATTGATGAGATCCCAGTCCTCTTCGCCCGCCGCCGGCTTCGGACCCACGTTAAGCACGCCGTTCTCGCTGTGAAGGATCACGCCAGACCCTTCCGGTAGGTAGTCAGCGACGTGCGTCGGGGCGCCGATACCGAGATTGACGAATCCTTCCTGCGGCAGATGAAGTGCGACCATGCGCGCCAGCGCATCGCGTGAAAGCGGTATCATCGGGAGCTCCTTGCGAAAACGCGATCGACGAAGATGCATGGAGTGACTATGGCTTCCGGATCCAAATCGCCGACGTTGACCACGCGGTCGACTTCCACGGCGACCGTCCGGCCGGCGGTCGCCATGACCGCGCAGTGGTTGCGCGCCGTCTTGTTGTAGGTGACGTTGCCGAGCGTGTCGGCGAGATGACCTTTGACGAAAGCGAAATCTGCATGAAGCGGTAGCTCAAGAATGAATTCGCGTCCGTCGACGACGATCTTCTCCTTGCCGTCAGCGAATACCGTTCCGACGCCGACGGGAGAAAGGAAGCCGCCGAGACCGGCGCCGCCCGCCCGGATGCGCTCCACCAACGTGCCCTGCGGAACGAGTTCGAGCTCGACCGTGCCGGCACGATATTGTTCGGCGAACTGCTTAGCGCTGCGCGGATAGGAGCAGACGATCTTGCGAACGATCCTGGCTTCGAACCACAGCGACAGATCGTCCTCCGTGGAGCCGGCGTTGTTCGATATCAGCGTCAGGTCGCGGACGCGGCGGTCGAGCACCGCCTTGACCACTCCGAGCGGAAGACCCGCTCCGCCGAACCCGCCCATCATGACGGTGTCGCCGTCCTTGATGCCCTCCACGGCCGCCGCCGCGTCTTCAACCACTACGTTGCGCATCGTTTCGTCCGCCGTGTTTGCTACGGGATTGATTTGGGGTACGTCGCGGACAGGCCGCGGCCGACCCGGTCGAGCAGCATCTCGTTGGTGCCGTCGGCGTAGGCCGCCATCCGGACCTCGGCGAAATGCATGTTCAGGCGGTGGCCCGCGCCGGCGCCCGTCGCGCCCAGGATCCGGACGCACTGATCGATGCCCCAAAGCGCGGTGTCGACAGCGAACTTCTTGGCTTGCGCAGCCAGCGCGACCGGATTTCCCCCGATCTGGATCTGCTCGGCGGCGCGGAAGACGAGCGCGTTGGCGGCCTCGAGCCGGACCGACACCTCCGCCAGCTCCCAGCGCAGGCCCTGATGTCCGGTCAGCGGCTTTCCGAAGGCCTGCCGGCCTTCGCAGTAGTCCACCGCCTCGCACAGCGCCGCATGCAGAGTCGCCACGCACATGGCGGCCACGTGAACGCGGGCCGCGTTGACCGATGCCATCGAAGCTTTGAGCGCGGCGCCCGGCGCTGCAATCAGACACCACTCGGGAATGAAGTGAGCGTCGAAAGCCACTTCGGCCAGACGGAAGGAACGCGCTCCGGGAACAACGATCTCGGTCCGCTTCACCGTCTCGGCCTCGCCGAAAGGCACGTAAAAGCTGGCGATGTCACCCGCCCCGGCAGCGTCTCCGACGCGGGCCAGGACGATGAGACCACCCACCAGCAGGCCGTCGGTCATCCACGCTTTGGTGCCGCTCAGAGCCCAGCCGCTGTCGACCGGAACGGCCGTCGTGGTAAGGGCGGAGACATCGCTGCCGCCGGCCGGCTCGGTCATGGCTGTCGTCAGAAGAAGCTCGCCGCGCAGCGCGGGCTGCAGGAGACGCTCGATCTGGACCGGCGTACCGGTCTGGGAAAGACGCGTCGCTCCGCCTTGGTGATGGTTCAGGCAGAACGCCGCTGCGAAGCCGTGACGCGCCATCTCCTGCGCCACGCGAATCTTGCACAGGTAGGACGCATCCAGTCCACCGTGAGCACGCTTGGCCTGAAGTCCCAGCATGCCGAGCGCCGCCCACTCGGCGATCCACTTTTCCGGAAACGCCTCGCCCCCCATGTGCGCGGCGAAGACGCTCGCGGAAAAGGCACCAGCACAGAACGCCCGCGCCTTCGCCACGTGATCACGCTCGTCGGCGGAAAGATGAGCATCGTACTGATGATAGAAGTCCATAGAAGATCCTTCGGCGAGCTACTTCTGAAGCGGCGCTCCGATGTCCTTGGCCCACTGATTCCAGTAGGCTTCTTCCTTTCCGACGTCGGCCGTGAAGGTCTCCACCGTCGAACCAGCGATCGGAGTTGCGCCGATCGTCTCCAACTGCTTCAGGAACTCCGGATCGCTCGAAGCCTTGTCGAGGGCGGCGCCAATCTTGGCGACGAGGTCCGCGGGAAGGCCCGGCGGACCCGCGACCCCGAACCACGGCGAGATATCGAGACGCTTGCCAGCGGCCTGCTCGATCGTCGGCAGATCCGGGAAGGCCGGCGACCGGTCGGCCGACGTCACCGCGAGCGCCTTCAGGGATCCTGCCTTGACCTGCTGACCTATCGTGGCTTCGGTGAAGAAGCCCACCTGCAATATCCCCGACATGCAATCCACGATCGGTTGATTGCCGCCGGAATAGTTGATGAACGACATTTTCGTATCGTAGGCCATGTCGAACAGCGTGCCACCGATGTGGGATGTCGCCCCGAACGTACCGCCGAAGTTCACCTCCCCCGGGTGCGCCCTCAGATAGGCGACGAGCTCAGGAACGCTGGATACGGGAAATTTCGGGTTCACGACGAGTAGGTTCCGCTGCTTCGCGACCTTCCGGATGTAGGTGAAGCCATTCTGCTGATCGTAGCGCACGGATGAATACAGCGCTTTGGCTCGAGTATTCGAGGATTCCACCGCGACAAGAAGCGTGTACCCGTCGGGCTTCGCGCGGGAGACGTTTGACGCGGCGATCATCCCGCCGGCGCCGCCGTTGTTCTCCACAATGACGGTCTGGTTCAACTCCTTCGAGAGCAAACGGCCGATGACGCGGCCAATGATGTCAGTCGGGCCTCCAGCCGGGAATCCGACGACCAGCTTGATCGTGGTCGAGGGGTAGGCATCGGCCGCATCGGCCGGCTCAGCAAGAAAGCCGAGACAAAGAATGGCGGCGCCGGTGGCAATCGACGTAGCTTTTCGGAAAGAACGAAACATGCAGCGCCTACCTCGAAGGACGATCCACCTTCGAGCCAATGACACTTTGTGTCAAGTAAGAAACTAACGTGACCAGACCCGAGGCGCACAATGACTCGGCAAAAGCTGCCGAATAAGCATACAATGTGCGAAAGCTAGCAAGAAATGGGCCGATTTTGCCGCCCGCTAGCCGAGTTACATGCTTGCCAAGCCCAATGATTGTGTTCTAGACGATCGGTCTAGTGAGGAGCAATGGTTAAATCTGCAGATAATTACCGCCAGCTGAACGTGTCGAGCCGAAACGAAGTCGGCTATGCGCCGACCCGTGACGTTCTGATCCGTTGCGGAATGGAGGTGATGACCCAGCAAGGTTTCGCAGCTACGGGTCTGGACGCGCTGCTGCGCCGTGCCACGGTGCCAAAGGGTTCATTCTACCACTACTTCGAAAGCAAGGCCGACTACGGCCGCGAAATCATGAAGGCCTACGACTCCTTCTTCCGACACAAGCTGGACCGCGCCCTGAACGACCAAAGGCTTGCGCCGTTGGCGCGCATGCGAGCTTTCGTCGAAGACGCCAAAGCGGGCATGGCGAAATACAGTTATACGCGCGGCTGCCTCGTCGGAAACCTCAGCCAAGAGGTCGAAGCGCTGCCCGAGGACTACAGGTCCGCGTTGGACGAGATCGTCAAGGGATGGCAGCGGAAGGTGGCGCATTGCCTGGAACGCGCATACGAGGCCGGCGAGATCGGCAGCGCGGACTGCGATGCCTTGGCTGAGTTCTTCTGGATCGGCTGGGAGGGAGCGGTGATGCGGGCGCGCCTCGTCAAGAATGGCCTCCCGCTCGATACCTTCATCGCCGGCTTCGTCGCCGGCCTGCCGCGTCCGGACGAGCCGAAGGCCAGGCCCAGAAGAAAATCGTGAAGAGGAGTTCGAGTTGTTCAAAGCCGTGTTGATCGAGAAGGACGAGCGGGGATATCGCGCCGACGTCGCCGAATTGCCGGACAGCCGCCTGCCCGACGCTGAGGTGACCGTCGAGGTCGAGTTCAGCACGCTGAACTACAAGGACGGCCTCGCGATTACCGGCAAGGGCCCGATCGTGAGATCCTTCCCGCTGGTGCCCGGGATCGACTTCGCTGGCGTGGTCTCGTCCAGCTCCGACCCGACCTTCGTGCCGGGGGACCGGGTAGTTCTCAACGGCTGGGGTGTCGGCGAACAACATTGGGGCGGCCTGGCGCAGCGAGCAAAGGTCAAGGCCGACTGGTTGATCAAGCTGCCGCCCTCGATGTCTTCCCGCCGCGCGATGATCATTGGTACCGCGGGCTATACCGCGATGCTGTCGGTCGTAGCCCTCGAGAAGTATGGCATCCGTCCCGGCGCGGGCGACGTGCTGGTGACCGGCGCCGGCGGAGGCGTCGGCAGCATCGCGATCATGCTTCTCCACAAGCTCGGTTTCCGCGTCGTGGCTTCGACCGGCCGACCGGACGAGGAGCCCTATCTTAAGAGCCTGGGCGCTGCCAAGATCATCGACCGGTCACAATTGTCGCAGCCCGGCAAGCCGCTGCAGAAGGAACGGTGGATCGCCGCGATCGACTCGGTAGGCAGCCATACACTCGCCAATGTGTGCGCCGGAATCAAAGCGGACGGAGCGGTTGCTGCGTGCGGCATGGCGCAGGGATTGGATTTTCCCGCAAGCGTCGCCCCCTTCATCCTGCGAGGAGTGGCGCTGTTCGGCATCAACAGCGTGACCCGCCCGAAGGCAGAACGTGTCGAAGCCTGGGATCGTCTCGCTTCCTTGCTTACCGAAGCCGATCTGGAGAAGACGGCGGTCGAGATCAGTCTGAACGACGTCGTCGCCGCGGCTGGCGGCCTGATGAGTGGCCAAGTGCGCGGGCGCACGGTCGTCAACGTCAATAGATGACATCGACCGAAAAGTAGAGCGATGCGACTGGGGCGGTCGCACCTCGAAACAAACCTGAAGGCAATGACCGCTCGTCCAAAGATGGGAGATCCCCAAACATGGCTGCTTCGGAATTAATTGCAAGGGATGGACCTGGGTTCGGGTTCTCGACACGAGCGATCCACCATGGGTATGACCCTGCCCATCACTCTCGCGCGGTATCTCATCCCATTCATATGACGTCGACCTTCGCCTTCGACAGCGTCGCCGAATTGGATGCGGTGGCCGCATTGGGGGGCAAACTGTATGGGCGGGAGTTCAATCCGACGACCGCATTGCTGGAATCCCGCTTGGCAAACTTGGAGGGTGCCGAAGACGCCGTCGTACTGGCCTCGGGAATGGCCGCGTTCGGTGCCTTGGTTCTTTCGCTCTTATCCCAAGATGACGAACTCATCGTCCATCGGACTTTGTATTCGAATACGACAACCATGACGGAACAGGGCTTGCCTCGCTTCGGCATAAAGACCATCCCTGTCGATCTCAGTGATCCCGCCAATCTGGATGCTGTTCTCACATCTCGCAGTAGAGTCGTCTACTTTGAGACGCCGGTCAATCCCACAGGGGACGTCCTCGACATCGAAGCCATTGCGAAACGTGCGCGGCGGGCCGGCCTCCTGGTGATCGTCGACGGTACATTTGCATCTCCCGCGCTGCAGAGGCCTCTCCAATGGGCGGACATCGTGCTCCACTCCCTTACCAAATATATCAGCGGGCATGGAGACGTTCTCGGAGGGGCTCTCCTGGGACGGAGCGAACTGATCGAAAAAATACGTGATCGCGGCTTGCGCTACATCACCGGTGCCGTCATGTCGCCGATGGTTTCGTCTCTGATTTTGCGCGGGATCAAGACACTTCCTCTCCGGATGGACCGCCACGGGTCCAACGCACTCGCGATTGCGCGCATGCTCGACGCCCACTCGGCGGTAGAGTGGGTGAATTATCCATTTCTGCCGTCCCATCCGCGGCATGCAATCGCAAAGAGACAAATGTCAGCGGGATCCGGAATGCTGTCCTTTGGTCTTCGTGGTGGTTTTGATGCTGCCCGCTGTTTTCTCGACCATCTCAAGCTAATTACGCTTGCCGTCAGTCTCGGAGACGCTGAAACGCTCATCATGCATCCCGCGAGCCTGGTTCATGCCCGGCGCGCTGTTCGTCCCGAAGCACGCCTTCAAAGGGGCGTCGGAGATGACTTGATTCGCCTGTCGGTTGGTCTGGAAGACGAGGCAGATTTGCTCGGCGACCTCGGGCAGTCCCTAAACCGTCTTTAGTTCACCCGCAACGAGTGTTCGTCAAGGAGAGGCCAAACATGATTGCCCCGCCGCCAGGACTCGAGCCCGCCATGGACTTTGCTCGGGTTGGTCTAACCCCGCAGAAAGAAGTCGTCCGAAAGTTCTACAAGGACATGTGGGACAATGCGGACGTTGCTCTAATCCCCGAAATATTTCAGCCCGGATTCACCTTCCGGGGCTCCCTCGGTCCTGTCCTCGTCGGCTTCGATCAGTTCGCTGACTACGTCAGATGGGTGACAGACTCTCTGGAGAACTACACGTCTGATATCCTCGATCTGCTCGAGGAGGGCAACGCGGTCTCGGGAAAGCTGCGCTTCCACGGCATCCATCGGAAGCCGATGTTCGGCCATGCACCCACCGGACGCCACGTGTGGTGGTACGGTGCGCCGATCTTCACGTTTCGAGGCGACAAGGTGAGCGATCTGTGGGTCTTGGGCGACATCCACGGACTGATCGGTCATCTCGCCCCGCCGGATGCGACGAGCAAGGCGGAATTCACAACGGACAAGTAGCCCTGCTCCATGAGCGCTCGCGCGGAGCGGACCACCTTTGACCCATTAACGGAGACAAGCCATGTATACGCCTCCCGCATTCAAGGACGAAGACGTCGAGAGTATCCGCGCGACCATCCGCGACGCCCGCCTGGCCAATCTGGTGACGGCGACTGCCGAGGGCCCGCTTGCGACGCCGCTTCCATTGTTTCTCGACGAAAGCGAGGGCGAGCGCGGCGTGATCTACGGGCATCTGGCGAAGGCCAATCCGCAGTGGCAGGTTCCTCCGATCGGAAACGCGGTCACGATCTTCATGGGTCCAGAGGCCTATGTAACGCCTTCGTGGTACGCGACCAAGCAGGAGACCGGCAAGGTCGTGCCGACCTGGAACTACGTCGCCGTGCACGCGTACGGGCCCGTCGAGTTCTTCCAGGATCCAGAGCGTCTGCTCGACGTTGTGACTCGCCTGACGCGGAAGCACGAAGCAGCGCGTGCGAAGCCATGGGCCGTCTCGGACGCTCCCGCGGATTTCATTGCCGGCCAGTTGCGCGGCATCGTCGGGATCCGCATCCCCGTCGTGCGCTTCGAAGGCAAGCGCAAGATGAGCCAGAACCGTCCAATGGCCGATCGCGTCGGCGTCGCGGCGGGTTTGGCGGCCAGCGAGAATCCTGCGGATCGCGCCGCGGCCCCTCTAATTCCCGTACCTGTCTAGCTTTCGGAGGTACGATGTTCGAGCTTCAGACGTTCGCGCTGTTCTTGGCCGCAGCTACGGTCGTGGCGGTCACGCCGGGGCCGGGCATTTTCTACATCGTCGCCCGCACGCTGGCCAGCGGCCGGACCGAGGGATCAGCATCCAGCGTCGGCTTGGGTCTCGGTGGTTTCGTACATCTCGGCCCTGGTGATGGCGAGCGCGGAAGCGTTCACTGCGCTGAAGATCGCCGGCGCGCTCTTTCTCATCTGGCTCGGCATCAAGACTTGGAGGGAAGCGCGAGTCCCCGCGCCGGCCGAAGTCCAGACGACGGCGCTGGCCGTGCACTGCCCAAAAGGCATCCTCGTGAATCCAAAGACGGCCGCGTTCTTCCTGGCCTTTATTCCGCAGTTCGTCGACACGAGCGTGAACGTGGCGCTGCAGTTCGTTGTGCTCGGCACGATTTCCGTCGCCTTGAACACTGGCGTAGACCTGATCGTGACCCGTTGGGCGGCAAAAGCGAGGGATCGACTCGCCGGGCGACCGACGGGTCTCTACATCGGGACAAGCGATCCCGTAATGGGTGAGCAACGTTGCACAGAACAGGAAGGGTAGCTCGAATTTCCTCACGGCATACATACAAGGGGGCATACGTGATGGCGAAACGCTGCGTCCTTGTGCCGAGTCGTTCGCACGGAGGCTTGGCACAAATTTCCGGCTGTTGAAGATAAATGGCTTCGACGAACTATTTGCCGACCTCGGAAGAACTGGTAGGGCACGACGGCTGCACAGCCGATTAAGCGATGCGTCTGCGCAAGCTTCGCGGGTGCAGGCGTTTGACGAACGCGTGGTCCTTAAATTGGCTGCGAGTCAATCGGAGCTTCCTGTTAAGCAAGGTTGCACGCCCCTCGGATGTCAGCACACTCATCATGAGGACGGATGGAAAGGGCATACGGTCCCAGCGTGCGCAGATGAAGTTGGCGCCCTCGAAATCTGGTGGCAGGGCGACGGCTCGATCGATACCGAAAAGAGCGAACCATTCATCTTCGTTCTTGCGTTCAAGCACGAGCTCTCCACTGACGGGGGTCGGCCCTCAGACGAAACACGTCATGGCCAACTATTTGCTGCTCCTTCGTATCGATTCGTAGCGGTGCAATCGGTGCCGGACCGGGAAAGCCGGCATCGGCAAGCCAGTCGCAGTCCTCTATGGTCACGATCAATGCCTGATGTGTGCGTGGGCCACCTTCCGGAGCCCCCATGCGCCCCCTGCAAAGAATGGCCCAGACCGTGAAATCGAGTGCTTCGAGCGCCAAGCCAAACAACTTGTTCAATTCGAAGCAATAGCCGCCTCACCGGGCATGGATCAGTTTGGCCCAGATCGACTTCAGTCAGATCGGCGATATCGCCTAGCAGAACATCAAAGTTCTCGTAGGGGATCGCACGCATTTGAGCCTGCTGTAGCGCAAGAAGGCCATCAAGCGTTGTCGGGACTTGAGCAAGGCCGATCCGATCGGGATAGGTCGCAATTTCAAATGCCATGGCACGTCCTTGATATCTGGATTCGTTTGATTAAGGGGCCGGACGCGCGATGACTTCGCAGGGCAACGTGTAGAAGGTGACCATCTCTCCTATAGAAATGAAACAGCCTGAGCACTCCGACGACAGCTTCAGTGCCGGTATCGAGCCAACGGGCAATTTGTGCACGGCCGGAACAGCCCGTAGGACTTCCGACCGCGGCGGTTTGCAACGGCGATCTTCCAGCCTTGCGAATCATGTCGTCTCGCCTCGCCGCGAACGCTCCGCGTTTCCAGATCCACAGGGCGCCTGGTTGCCAGATACAGGCGTGGCGTTTACGAATCGCCTGCGTTGAGCTCATCAAATATCCTAGCCGGGCGCTTTGCTTCGCTCTTGCGCGAACAAGTTGATCTGCGGGCGCTTCTGCATTTCGGCAATCCACATGATGCCCCTGGCCGTCGGAACGGCCGCTTGTCGCCACCTGATCTGCGATTACCTGCCGCGCTGGGCTGAGATCCTGGATGATTTCGAGATTTCCACCGTGTCGGCAATATGGCCGGTCGCGCGATGCCATCCATTGTGCTGCGTAGCGCCGCCAACGTTCGAAGAATGACGGAGTTGCTCGATAGAATAGATAGCTTTCATCTGAACTCTTGAATCGTGACGGCGAGAGACCGCTGTTCTTGAAATGCGTCCTTCACCGTCGCTGCAATCAACATGCCGAAAACCGTTATGCTAGTCTTGCTGCAAGACAACAACACCATGTGCTTTGCGAGCGCGCGCGGAAACATTTTAGCCTGATGTCAGCGGCCAGACATGAACGTCTTCAAGACGACACGGCTGAAAACAAACATAGGCGAGTCAAAACAAAATACGGTCCCCTTGCCGACCTCGCTCGCGTCTGCGCCATGTGCCTGAACCTAACATTCTGTGAAGTCTAGCCCAATCGTGCGAGCTTCGTTCACAAACGCCTCCTCATTTATGTGACGCTTCAATAGCCTTCACTTTGCGCATAGATGCCGTCACGGAGCGTCTACCCCTTCAAAGCGGCAACAACGGCGGACAGCGCTGTTCGCTCCGTGACATCAAGGAGATCGGAGCGCGCACGAATTCAAACAGCACAGGGCCGGATGGTCCCTCGGTGGGGCGTCCAGTTCGCTGAACGTCGTCGTTCTTCAGCGTACGGTTGGGACTGGCCGCTTGAGGATTGGACAAAGACATTCCCGCCGCGTCAACAGTCGCGTAACCCTCTTTGCTGCGGCTTCTAGGCGGAGCATCGCGGGATAGCCCCCATCAGGCACCGTGCCCACCAAAGCTGACTTTTGGTGGCCGCCATCTCGGAAGTCCGGCAGCCGGATCAGGGCGGCTTTTTCGAATCACACGCTTCGTTTGCCAATTTCGGCGAAGCCTCATGCGCGCGAAAGAGGGCTTGGTACGAGCCTTGCTTGCTGAGGCGCGAAACCATGTGCTTCGCGCGAGCCGACGGATTACCTCCGCTCGGTGTCGGTTTCAGACATTGGATGTCTGCAACCGGACAGGGTGAAAAACAACAACGCGCAACGGGCGATAGCCATAATCGTCGATCAAGGAGACATAGCATGTCCGGTGTTGCAGGCGCATTTCTGCTGCCTTCAAGCCGCTCACAAAGGACGGTTTACGATCAGCTCAAGCACATGGTGCCGAGGCTTGAAAACCGTGGACAGGAGGGGTTCGGCGTTGCCGCGTTTATGCATGAAGAACGGTTTCAACATACAAAGTCATGCCGGCCAGCAGGCACACTAGCAGGTGTTGATTTCACTGAGCAGGACGCCCATTTCAGACCGCATGTAGCTATAGCACACGTTCGCACTCCCTCTCACAGAGAGAAGAGTGACGCCGACTTCCAGCCCTTTGACAATCATAAAACCTCCTTCCGCCGTTTGACGGTTTGTTTGAACGGGGCTCTGGTCAATGCTGATGAACTTAGGAAAGAACTGCACGCCGAAGGTCATTCCATCAGCGGCAACACCGATGCGGAGCTCTTGCTCAAGCTTATCGAGAACATTTGTCAAAGAGACTATTGGCAGCAAGGTCTGCCGGTTAACTACGAGAAGGTCTTCCAAGACATTGACAAGGGTGTTGACGGAGCCGTCAGTGCACTCTTGTTGGATGGCCTAGGAAATCTGACCGCCTTCCGCAATCGCAGGGGTTTGCGGCCTTTGGAATTCATGCAAACCGAAGATGGTTTTCTACTTTTTGCCTCAGAAAACAGTGCTTTCTCTGGTCTACAAGGCCGAGTCGACGAAATTCGGCCAAGTCACATCAAGCATGTGAACGGCAGAACAGGAGACTGCCTTGATCACTTTGTGGGCCAGGCTCGGCACAGTCCCAAGCTTTGCGCCTACGAAACGCTTTATCTGGGAAATGCAAGAACGTTGGTGCAAGGGCAATCTCATCTAGCAACTCGTCATGATATAGGCATGACCTTGGGCCGAATTGTCTGGCCGCGATTAGCGGTCGAAACAAGCTCCGCTCCCATAATCGTTTCTTCCATGCCGCGCACCGGGACACCGTATGCCGACGGTCTATTTGCATCGCTGGCCAAGCAGCAAAGTGCGCTCGTCCAACGGCACGAGGTGATCGCAGTAAACCGCTCTCAGCGCACACTTATCGGGTCTCTTGGCGAGCGCAACTCGCTCATCTGGCAAAAGTACCGCGTCGCAACGAACGACGTTACGGATAGAATCATCGTCGTAGCCGATGAAGCTCTTATTCGTGGCGATACAAGCCGCGCAGTGACGGAGATGCTCCTTGCCGCTGGGGCAAAGGCTGTGCATTGGGCAATCGGTTCGCCGCCTATCGTTGCACCAAATTACTACGGCATGGGTATCGAGACCATAGATGAGCTAGCGTTCTGGAAAATATGGAAAAGCCTGGCACCCGAAACGCGGCAGGATAGCCTGCGCTTTCATAGGATCGCGCCGCAAACGCTTCGGGTGATCGAACGCAAAATTGCTCTATCGATCAACGCTGCTACCATTACGTATTTGCCCTTTGAAGATCTGCTTTCCTTGCTGCCGCGGGGACATGAGGGAATCGATCTTTCTGCGTTTACGTTCGAGATGCCAACCCTTGGCGGGCAAAAACGCGCAGACGAGAATTTGAATAGATTGATCGCCGAGCTCACCTCAACGAAAACGTCTGCAGCATGAGGCCATGATGAAACCTGCTCTTGTATTCGACTGGAACGGCACTCTCCTTGACGACGCCGACGCCTTGCTGCAAACGACGAACACCATTTTGGGTCGCTTAGGCCGGGCTGCCATTGATATGCAAACCTTTCGGGATCATTTCGATGTTCCACTCTCGGTTTTTTTCCGCAATCTAGGAATGTCGCAGAGTGAAATAGAAACGGTGGATAGCCATGACAGTGCTATTTTTCACGACACCTACGAACCACTGGCGAGCAAAGCCGATCTGCGCGACGGCGCGCGTTGCATTTTGGAAACGGCACGTCAACAACACGTTTCCAGCATTATTGTCAGTAACCATATAGTCGACCCCCTTATTACCCAATTGCGAAGACATGGAATCGAAGATTGTGTCGCGGAGGTTCTGGCGTTTGAAAGCCGCGCTACTCAATATAAAGGCATAAGCAAAGGAGAGCGGCTTCGTCTGTATATGCGAGCATACAATCTGGACCCCAGCTCAACTTTCATCGTCGGGGACATGCCGGTCGAAACGGATATTGCACGCGAACTTGGCTTGATCAGCGTAGCCATTACGGGCGGATTTGTTTCCGAGACGCGTCTGCGAGCGGCGCAGCCGGATTATCTCATCGAGGACCATCATAAGCTGCTGCCCATTCTGCAGGAGCGTGGCCTTTTTCAGAACTCATAACGACGCAGAGCATGACTGAAACTCCGTCAACTGAAACGCCTGGGAAAGTCGGACAACGAATCGGCCTAATCGGCGCAGGGCGCATGGGAACAGGCATAGGACTCAGTCTTTTGCGTCATGGCGCTGAACTGCATATCAAAGTCAACAGAACTCGTGTTGGCGCGGAGCGCTTGACTGGCATGGGTGCTCATGAGCACACCGCAATTTCCGAATTGGCCCGGCATGTAAGTGCCGTCGTTTTATCCCTGCCCTCAAGTTGCGAGGTCGAGGAAGTCTGCCTTGGGCAACATGGGCTATTTGCACATTTGCCCCGACAGAGTTTGATACTTGACTGCACCACGTCCTATCCTGCTTCAACCCTCACTCTAGCCGAACAGGCCAAAAAGCATGCATTGCACTTCATAGATGCCCCCGTAACACGAAGCCCTGAACAAGCAGAGCAAGGGCGTCTCAACGCCATCGTTGGATCTGATCAGAACACGTTTCCTATGGCGGCTCGTGTTCTTACCGCATTTTGCGAGAACATCGTCCATGTGGGTGATGTTGGACAGGGCCATAAGCTCAAACTTGTCTATAATAGCATGACGATGGGCATGGCGGCGGTGGTAGCGGAAGCTTGCCAGCTTGCCGATGCCATTGACGTCGACCTTGCAATCTTACGCTCCTTGGTCAGTCGCGGCGCGACCAACAGCGGGATATTCCAAAACTTTGCAGCCTTTTTGTTGGACGAAAAGCCGGATGCTTTGGCAATATCGATCAGAAACGCCAAAAAGGATATTGACTGCAGCGTGCGATTAGCGAACGAAACCGCGTTGAAGGTGCCAGTTCTGACTGCCGCCGCGCAAAAGTTCCAAACCTGTCTCGCCGAAGGCAAAGGTGAATTGACCTTGCCTCATCTTGCGCTTTCGTTAAGGGATGACGAATCACGGCAGAATTAGCAGCGACGCACCCAAAACAAATCTCTACAATCCATGTCTTCCTGTTCTCCAGCGTCGCCTTCACACGGATGGCGAAAGCATCGGCTAGGTGCTTTTTGTACTTCAAAGCGATGCTCGATCTCGGGCTGCTGTTTTGAGCACGCAGGGCCGGCCATCGTTCCCGCTTTCTCCAAGCTCTTTGAAGAATACCAGGCGATCACGAGAGACCGCGATTTGGCGCAACAGCCACATACGGAAGTGAAAGTGCTCGAGGACGTCACCGGCCACAAAGCGGTTGCATAACTTTCTGACGACGCCGGAGCGGAATGGCACCGCGAACGTGTCCTGGCTGATGAGGTTGTTGAGCGGGCGTTTGGAATATGTCGATGGACATGTTTAGCCGGATGCTCAAGGAGCTGAGCATCAGACATCTCCTCAACATACCGCAAAGCTTTAAGGAGTTGAGGGTTGTTTGACGTCAGACATTGTGCGCGGCAGCATTCGATGATCACTGATGGCCCATCATCGATGCGTCAAGACCATGATTGCGCAGCTCGGTGGTCGTTCCGACAGGCAATCTTCGGAAGGGTCGATGCCTTCAACGCTTTCCGAAGTTAGTCGACGATGCCCAGATCGGAACCCGCTGCTCACGGACCGTGGACGCGCATTTCGTTCTCGGGCGCTTTGCCGAGATCTGCACTAACTGCGCTCTTTTGATGCGAGCCGCCTTCCCAAGTTGGGCAGCTAACTCCCACGTGCCTGAACCAATACGCGCATCAACGCTAAAATTCTGGATTCTAGCTCCAGTACCTAACGCAACGTGAGGTTAGGGCGATTTCGTCTCTGAGGAATGTTGTGCTGAAGTTACAGCAATTCACGATGATGTTGCCAAGACGCGCAGAGCCGGGCTCAAGTGTGGAATAGCACTCCAATGAAGAATTTTCTGCTTCTGACTGCAAGTATCGTCGCAACCAACGCGGCGGTCCCGCACTTGGCGCGGATCTCGCTCCACAGCCTGTCCAAACCAACGCGCCGCAGCTGTCGGTCGCTCCCGCGATCTGTGACTGGACCGGTTACTATATATAGGCATTAACGGCGGCTGGGTTCGAGCCATAACTGCTAGGATTTCGCAGGCGTTACTCCCGAAGGCTGCCATGGTACGACGGCCGGCACTATCGGTGGCCAGATTGGCCATCGCTGGCAGATCTTCAATGTGGTCACGGCGTTGAAGGCCAGGGCAACTGGGCAAACTTCAGCGGCTCCAAATATCAGCACCGCTTTCCCGTCGAACATCAATCGAACCAAGACGGATGCGTTCGGCTTGCTCACCGGCTAGCTCGGCTACGCATTCAAAACCGTGCTGCTTTAGGTCAGGCGGTGCTGTGATGACCAGCAAAACAGACCAGATCAACTCCGACGGTCGCTGGGGCGGAGCTTGCTAAGAGCGATAATGTCCGTTGGGGGCGCGCCGTAGGGGCTGGCCTGGAAAGATAACTTCGCGCCCAGCTGGTCAGTTGGCGTCGAGTATGACCACCTGTTCATGCCGGAGAGCAACGTGACCTTCCCCGCTGTCGGGACGGATCGCATTCACCAGGATGTCGATATGATGACCCTTCGGCTTTACTACAAGCTGTTTCCGGTGGTTGGAAAATGGCGATCTCAGCACGTTTGCGGCGAATCGAGGAGCCCCGACCTTCGGTCGGGGCTTTTTCTTCGGAGTGCTCTTTCGCGCAGCGCTAACTGGCCGCTTTTGCCGAAGCGCCGCCTTTCCAAGTTACGCAAGGGACATGATCTTCTGCACTGGCGCCGGCGACATACGCTCCGTCGGCAGCGGCACACTGGGTGTACGCGCCAGATCCCAGCCTTCGACCTTTGACGGCGTGGTGTGTACGGTCAAGGCTAATGACGCGATTGTCAGGTTCGAGATATCGATGTTTCCAATCTGACGCGCCCGCGCAACATGAGGCGACTAGAGAACCCTCAGTTTTCAAACGGCACGCTGCTTGCTTCATTTCGTACCGCCGTCACCGATGCCGGCTGCCCGGCGCTTGGCTAAAAACTGGATGCGCGCAATGCCCTCCAGAAGGAGCTTGTCGACTAGGTCTAGAAGCTGGCCTTTGATCGATTCATACTTGATAAGATAGTCAAGGAAGTAGCAGTTTTAAACTCATGACAAAAATCAACTGAAGCAAACCGATCAGCTCGAATCAAACTACCGATCTTCATTGGCGCCTAGCTACGATCGATTGAAACCCTCACGTCCTCCGAACACCTGCAAATGCTGGACTCCCTAGCCAGACCTATTCTAACTTGCCGCTCCAAAGAATGCCCGAGACTAAGCCCGTAGTTGCCGTATACAACGTGCGCGCTAGCAGCAAAGTGGCTTCCTCACATGGCAGGTCGAGCTTGCTCAATGCCTTGGCGAACGATTGCCCATAGGATCGCTTTTTGTCTTCACAGCAGTTTTCATACGCAAACTGGCTTCGATACAATCATCGTCAAGATGCTCACGCAACATGGACGTCAAAGATAAGGTTGAGGCGGATCGCCACAATGGCAGCTTGGATCCGGCTGGTCGCGCCCAGCTTTCGCATCGCGTTCTTAAGATGAAAGTTCACCGTATTCTCGCTGATTTGTAATATCCTCCCGATTTCCCATGACGATTTGCCCTCTGCCACCCACCGTAGGCAATCTAGTTCCCGCTGCGATAGCGCAACTCTCATATTGCAGTTATCTTCGGCCGGACGTGTGATCTCCACACAAGCGGTGTGAAAGTGCCAGGCTAGTGCGTTGAGATGGCCCTTGGAATGTTGAGGATCGGCATCGTCGAACCGAGATGCAAACGATACGACGGATAACCGACCCAATGGCCCAAACAACGGTACACTCATGCCGTGCTTGAGACCGGCCTCTCTGGCCTCATCAAGTACGCGCCGTTCGTCGGGCTGTAGTTGATATTGCTCGGCGAGTTGATCCCACAGAAAGGGCCGCGAAAGCGTCGGTGTCCGCCGGACTACTGGATCGATTTTGTGGTACTTTCGCTTAAAATATCGTTCACACCATTCGGGCGGCCACTTTACGGCCACCGCCGGTGGCGGATACTCCGGTAGACGAAGTGGCTCCGCGAAATTGAGCGCTCCGTAAGAGACTTCGCTGAAGCCTTCGTCGCTCGCACAGCTAACGAGAAGCTCGAAAAGCGGTCTGAGGCATTGTGTTCGCGTCGCGCATTCGGTGAAGCTGAAAAGATCCATTTTGTGGCGCCTCAGCAGGCTGGCCCGAAAGGTCGGTATTGCGCCGCTCCATTGAGCTGGTTTTGAGCGGAGGCAAGTTCCAATCCGTCGCCGAGCCGCTCCGTGATCCCGAGCTCAAGGAGCCCGGTGTCACCGCCGATGTTCGGCTTGCCGGCGAGCATGAAAATTCTGCTTGGTGCAGAGGGCACTTTGCATACGCATCTCCGGAAGGGCGAGAACCTGGCGATGAGAACAGCAAGTGTCGTACCAGTTGCACCGCCCAAAAAATCGTATTTAACGACAATGACTTGAGGATTGGGATAGATTCCGGGGGCGCGTGCGTTGAAGTATTCGCGACATCAGGAGGAAAGCCGACAAGCGCGATTTGGCTTTGTTGTTCGTGATGATTGCCTGACTGAATTTTCTCTTGACGTCTGATCGGTACCGCTTGTGCAAGGCACCGCTGGCTCGCTCATTATTGCCTGTCGCTTGCCAAGAAACTTGAAACAAGCGGAAAAGTTCAAGGGCAGCGCAGGCAGGCTATCTGACTCATCTATGAGCCGATCCGCTCTGACCGACCAATACATGCAGTTCTGAGGCACCGACAGGAGATGAGGCGCAGACGCTCGTTGGTCCACTTGCGCGCCGACGCTTCAATCCGTCACTGCGGCTTTTAGCGGCTTAGCAACGTTTCTCAGGACAGCGGCGCGGCAGTTGACAAACATCTGCTTCGTGTAATTCCCGCCGAAGTAATCCAGCACGAAGGTGCCGGTATAATCCGGATCATCGCCCACGCTGCAGATTATGCTGTCGAGAATCTCGCCGATTTCGGGAATGCGCTCGCAGTAACGGGCACGGAGAACATTAACAGCGTTCATCGAGTGAACTGCCTCGTCGGCAATCACCTCTCTCAGGCAACGAAGGAAGCTGCTGCCAAGTCCGGCATAGAACTCTCTATCCGCAGCATAGGCCCGGCAAGTACACATCTCATCAAATGCGATCATAACGATCACAGAGAATTCGTCCTTCAAGTATTCATTGATTGCAGAAAAACTATGCGATCGAGCTTCCAATCTGTCTCGAAGATCTTTTTCGGATTCACCAGCGACAAGCTCCATGATCCGGATGAAAGCATCGGTGTGGCGCTCTTCATCCGCGGCCCAGGCACTAAAGAACGCCTCAGCTTCGTTGGTGGCGATCAGATTTCGGTTGAACAATTCTTGTTTTAAGTGCCTCGCGTCGTATTCAGTATACAACTCAGGCCACAACTTGTCCCGACGTGCGCGCACAGTCGATGGTCCGGCCGTGAACATCGCCGGCGTCAACTCATCGAAAAAGTCTTTTGGATTCCAGTTACGTCGAATCGGCGCAATCATCCGACTGTCCTTCTCTGCAAGCGGCCTAGCAGAGGACGCTCGCAAAGCATACTTGCCGCACACCAAGTATGCTGTCGCCCCCTTGTTTTGGTGGGCAATTTCGAGACGCAACTCATCGAAACGGTTTGAAACTCGCGATCATCAACAGAAGCTCATAGGGGCCGTCAACGGTTTGGAGTTCACGTGCAGTGTAGGCTGCGGTATCCCATCGCTTTCTTTGCGAACTGCGCGGCGGGATGAACCGGGGGATCTACGATTTGGCTCAATACACATCCTATCAGATCGGCTGGACTCCATGTGGAGGGACTATCGAGTGAGTACCCTGAAAGAGGCGCGCTTAGCTCGCGGATACGACTGATGTCTGAAGTAACTTGCTACTTGCTTTGTCCTTCGCCCCCTCTGACGAAGGCAACGCGCCCGGAAGGCGACGGAATGTTTCAGCGCCAAGCGACTGTCAGGCACGCCGCAGCTCTCTCGCGCAAGCTAGGTCTGCCTGCACCCTCGCCTTCTCAAGGACGACCGATCCATCGAGCGTCGAGTTGGGGAACGCCAAGGTGATCCAGAAATTTGGGAATATGGAAGGACCCTCCTCTCGGTTGTGTGTTGTAGCCGCCAACTTCCCGGCTCCCCTGTGTATTAGGACGCATGCTCGAAGTCTGCCAGACAGACACCTTCGGGAATTGGCTCCGGGCGCTGAAAGATGCGAATGCCATTGCTCAATCGCCGCCCGCATGCGCCTTCTCGAACTCGGCAATCTTGGACAATGTGAGACCAGTTAAAGGCACTTCCGAATTGCGGCTCGACGACGGCCACGGTATTGACTTTAATTCCTTCAGCAGGGCAACACCGGGTCGTGTTCCCGGTGGTGGTGTAGCTCGGTAGAGCAAAGCCGCCCGGACGCGCCCCCAATACCGCCGTAGCGGGCGGGCGGTCTTGCGCTGGTCACCGGCAGTTCTCCGGTAAGATCGGGTTGCGACACGCCAACGCAACCGAGTAACCACCGATGACCGACGACATGATGAACCTGCGCGCACTCGGAGAGAAGATCCTGGTGCCGATCTGCTGCGCGAGATGATCGGCTTTGCCGCCCAGCGTCTATGGAGTTGGAAGTCGAGGGCCAGACCGGGGCGAGCTACGGCGAGAAGAGCCCCGAGCGCCTGGCCCGGCGCAACGGTTACCGGGAGCGCATCTGGGAGACCCGCGCCGGTGCGGTCGAACTGCGCACTCCAAAGTTGCGCAAAGGCTCCTAGTTCCCGGGTTTTCCTGGAGCCGCGCCGCATGGCCGAGAAGGCGCTCACCGCCGTGGTGCAGGAAGCTTGTGTGCAGGGCGTCTCGACCCGTTCGGCGGGCTATCTGATGCAGGCGATGGGCATGACTGGCATCTCCAAAGCCAGGTCAGCCGGCTGTGTGGCGAGATCGACGACAAGGTGAAGGCCTTCCTCGCCCGCCCGATCGACCGCCGAATCTCCGGCTGAGTAAACCGCGCCGTGCTTCCATGCCCCGAAGGAAGCGAATCCATAATACCCTCAGCGCGAACATCATCCCGATCCTCGAATTAAAGCTGGCCGAAGAGCTCTCTTCAAGTTCGGGGCACTGAGCCACCAATTTTCTCAGTATGCCACCGAGGCGTCTCCCGCCCCTAGAAAGCGACGGTCGCCATGGTATGCCGCCGCTGCGGGGATCAGAATTTGGCGCACTGCGCCCTCCCCAAACCTTAAAGGCGCGCGCGTCCACAATGAATTCGCGCCCTGACTTGCTTGAGCCCGCACTCTCTAGAATGCTATCGACTTCAGAAGCCTTCGCGCAGATCGTGCAGTCTCAATACCGCGTGGACAAATGCAAGATCGATGACGGCGTTGGTCGGCGCCTCGACCAGGGCACAACTGTGCTTTCAATTTGTGCCATCACTCAAATGATCGGCGGAGCTTAGCAGTGATCCCTCGAGCACTGCGAGACGGAACAGGTTTGCGGGCCCGATCAACTACCAACCCTCGTAATTGATCTAGATGACGGAAGCATGTCACCTATCGGTTGATGAAATCGGCCGGTCTCCACATTACGCCGGTCATCACAAGGAATTGGCATGCAACACCGATTACCATCTGTTCTCGCCAACGGCCCTGATCAATCCGCCGGTTCCTCACGTGCTGAAATCCTGCGCGCCGAAATCTGCTCCCGCAGAGAGCTATCGTTCCTCATGGAAGCGCATGATGGTCTCTCCGCCGCGATCGCTGAGCGCGCAGGGTTCAAAGGCCTCTGGGCGTCTGGCCTGTCTATTGCCTGCTCCCTGGGCTACCGCGATGCCAACGAAGCGTCGTGGAGCCAACTCGTAGACGTAGTCGAGCGGATCGTGGAATCGAGCGAACTGCCTGTGCTCGTTGACGGAGATGGCGGCTTCGGGAATTTCAACAATGCACGCCTCGTCACACGCAGGCTTCGTCAGCGTGGAGCAGCCGGCGTCGCGCTCGAGGACAGCTGTTTTCCGAAGATGAACTCGTTTGTTGGGGATCGGCACCCCCTCGCCGACATCGACGAATTCTCTGGCCGCCTCCGGGCAGTGAAGGATACAGTCGCGGACGACTTGATCTTGGTGGCAAGGATCGAGGCATTGATCGCTGGGCATGAGATGGACGAAGCACTTTCGCGCGCTCACGCTTACGCCGACGCGGGAGCCGATGCGATCCTTATTCATTCGCGAAAGAGCACCGCGGACGAAATCCTTTCGTTCGCGCGCGCTTGGCAGAACAGATTGCCGGTCGTGATCGTTCCGACGAAATACTATCGAACACCGATCTCTGCATACCGCAAAGCCAACATCTCTACGGTGATCTGGGCCAACCACTCCATGCGAGCGGCAACGGCGGCAATGCGTCAAGTCTGCGGTCGCATCATCGCTGAGGAAAGCACCGCGAGCATTGAGCCGCATATTGCCACTCTCGAGGAAGTCTTCGAACTGTTCAAGTACGACGAACTGGCCCGTGCGGAAACGCGATATTTGCGGCCCGACGCTGAACTGCGCAAATAGGGTTTCGTCGACATAGGAGCGCATAGTCATGGTCGACGACCTACTGTCCTGGACTTCCTCCTAGCTGGCCCGGTTCGACTGCAATCTCAAATCCCTAACCATTGCACTGAGATGTTCTTAGATGGCGTAGCACGCCTCACTCAACCGAAATGCGCACTTTGCCATCTCGGCAGCTCGAGGCACCGGATCCAGCGCCTTCCTTCTCTCTGGAGAAAGGACCGACGAGGGCCATTTGCCTGTCTTCACGCTTGTGCTCCATTTTCAGATGGCTCCCGCAGACCTGATGTCGCTTCAGCATGCCCACGCTGGCGACGAAGAAGCTGTCGGTGTTTCACCCTAGAGGCGCGACGAAAAAGGAACTAAACGGTGATCGATGCTCCCAAGAACGCCGTCATTCTCGCCGCTGGCTGCGGCTCTCGCCTGCGTCCTCTGACAGATCTGCGGCCGAAGTCGCTGGTCGAGGTCAACGGCACTTCGATTCTTCACAACGCTCTGCGCAATCTGGAATTTGTTGGCGTGGAAGAGGTGACGATCGTGGTGGGTTACCGCAAAGATGCCATTCAATATGCCTGCGGTAGCCACTTTGGCGAACTCAAAATCAAATATGTCGAGTCGACCGTCTTCGACCGGACCGGAAGCGCCTATTCTTTGTGGCTGGCGCGCGACGCTCTTCTCTCCGGAGACTGCTTTCTTCTCGAGGGCGACGTCTTTTTCGAAGAGGATGCGCTGCGACACTTGATGGTCTGCCGGGGGACAGACGTAGCTGCAGTCGTTCCCTTCGATGATTCAATGGAAGGGTCGGCCGTTCTGTTGTCGCAGAACGGCTTCATCTCAGGTTTTCGATTGAAGCAAACCGCGGCAAATCTTGTTGCGGATGGCCCACAGCTTTTCAAGACGATGAACCTTCTACGGCTTTCGGCGCCGACACTCAAGGCAACGATCGTTCCGACACTGGACGATGTTGTCGCCGCTGGAGCTCGGCAGACCTACACCGAAGAACTTTTGGGTTATCTGATAGAGAGGCGAGGCCTCCAGCTCGCCGCGGCGCGATGCGATGGCCTCAGCTGGTACGAAATTGATAACGCTGACGATTTGGAGATTGCCGAGCGCATTTTCAAGGACCGAACGAAGGCCTACACGGCGAGACGTGATTTGCAAACGAGGTGAGAGTGCAATGCTAAAATACCTTTGGGATCCAGCGAACGCCATAACGATCACAGGCCTTCTCTTTTCCTCCGCCAGCCTGTTTTTAGCTCTCTCTGACCGCCTTGAGCTATCCGTGGCAGCAGCGCTTTGGGCCGTTCTATCGGACCACCTCGACGGGGTTGTGGCAGGTCGCACGAAAGGTCGCGATCCAGATGTCGCAAGAATGGGAGCGAGCCTCGATGGGTTTGCAGATATCGTCTATGGAGCCGTTGTGCCTGCGGTAGTTGTGGTACAAGTTAGCCAAGCTTCACAACTCGCGCTTGCGACCGCAACCGCTCTACTGGTGACGGGAGCAATAAGGCTTAGCTACTTTGCGAACTTCGGCAGATCGCGCGATGGACGCTTCTTGGGCGTCCCCTTGTCATACGACGTGCCGCTCCTGGCGCTCCTATTTCTTTTTAAGCCTCTTATTCCTGCTGAAGCATTTACTGACGTCGTAAACATTGGCTTCTTGCTGCTCGCTACAGCGCATGTCGCGCCTGTTCGCGTGCCACCACTCGGCGCAACAATGTATACGGCAATAAGCATCTTCGCCGTCGCGTCGTCGGTGGTTTTAGTCAGTCGCTCCTTTTGATTGCGGATGGAAGTATGATCCAGCGACTGCCTTCTTCGTGTTGCAGGCTTCCCTCCATGCAGGTCACATGATGACGTGTAGTCTCGCCAACCGCGGCGTGCACCAGACTTGTTGCCGAGAGCATTTCCGCACCAATCGGCACTGCTCGATGCTTGTTCGCCGTGAGCTTGTCGAGAGATGGCGACCATCTTGCAATTTTCGTTTGTCCTGAAATGTTGAGCTAGTCGCACGCATGAAGAGGGCAGCACAAATGGACCCACCCCTTAGGTCGGACGAGGTCTCTGACCTGATCAACCGATTCCCCGGCGGCTATTGGAAATATGACATCAAGGACTTCGTCCTTCTGGTAAACTCTTATTTTCCGCCGCAGGCGTTCCTTGACGAACTTAAGAACGCGCTACCGCGGCTTATCACCTGCTATCCCTCTCCTAATGCGCAGATGGTCCAGCTTCTTGCGGATGCGGTGAAGACGCCAGCGAATAAACTTGTCATTTGCAATGGCGTGGCTGAACTCATTCCCATCTTCCTTGGTCGACTGGGAATGAGGATTGCTGTCCCGGTCCCAACCTTCAATCCTTATGAAACCACCGCCTTGCCCGGGCGGTTGTCACGCTTTTTTCTGTCACCGCCAGATTTTGAACTCGATGTGCACCGCTACGCAGCATTTGCGCGTACAAATGGCGTCAACGGCGCAGTCGTGATATCGCCGAATAATCCCACTTCGCGGATGGTTCCCTATGCGGATTTACTATATCTCGCTTCCGCGCTTCGAGCTCAACAGCAACTGCTACTGATCGATGAGTCATTTATAGAGTTTAGTGAGCTCGGACGAAGTGCTAGCCTGGAAAATCACTTGCTCGAATTTCCCAATGTGATCGTTCTCAAAAGCCTCGGAAAGATTTACGGAACATGCGGTTTGCGGATGGGGTATGCGGCATCCGCAAATGAACAGATGATGAAGGAAATTAGAGCGGCGCTCCCCACGTGGAATGTCAATACGGTTGGCGAGTTTTTTCTGAGCAGGCTCCCTCACCTCGCGCACGCGGCACAGCAGAGTTGGATGAGGGTAGGCAGCGACAGAGACAAACTATACGCAGACCTGCGCAGCATCGACGGAATGAGAGTTCTAAAGCCCGACGCGAATTTCGTGTTCTGCGAACTGCCGCCCCACTGGCCGGATGGGGACGTGATCGCCTCAACGCTTTTAAAAGATAGACGCATATTGATCAGGCACAGTGGCGGAAAGACGCTTCAAAATGGCAAGCGGTTCTTGCGCATCGCATGCCGCACTGATGAAGACAATAAACTCTTGGTGGAAGCATTGAAAGAAGTTGCTGATTAGCGCAACTTGTCTTCAGTCACCGAGCATTCGAGACTTGAGACATCCTTCTGCATTGAAAGGCACAGCCTCCGCTCCGAGGGAGCGAAGCTAGTGGCCTTCCGGCGCTCGCCCCTCAAAACAGCCAGACAGCGCTGAGGCTCTATATGAAGTACCGTAGACCGATAGCCCGCCAGCGGCCGCGGCAAGGCGTCGTTGAGCACCTCGACCGCTTACCGGATCGAGAAGGATCCCCGGCTTCCATCGCAGAGAAGGCTCCCCGCGGCCGTCGCCGGCTGAGCCCGTTGGCCAGCGTGTTTGAGACAGAGATGGTGCCGATGCTGAAGGCCGATCCCGGGCTGCGGCCCGTCGGGATCTTCGAGGAGATGTTTCGGCGCCATGCCGAACTCCGAGCCGGCACCCGTCGCACACTGGAGCGTCGGATCCGAGCCGAGATCGAACGCGTGTGGCCAATCCGACCTCAGAGACGCTTCACAAAATCGGACCCGCGTTCGGATTCAAGATCGGCTTCGTGCTGATCACGCCCTCCGCATCCGCGAAGAATACGGAGGCGTAACCAGTATCCGCGCCATAATGCCGTTCGACGCTTAGAGCAAGGAGCAAGCAGTTCAGTTAAACTTGTAGGAGACCTGTAAGAACGTACCCCATCGTTCCATGCGATAGTCCCCCGGAAGGGGCCCAGAGGTAGCAGGAGGGCGGTTCTCCTGGTTGGCTCCGGTAGCGAGCGTCTTACGTTGGTTTGGCGTCCACATAGCCGAATAGCGGCCACCGAAGCCAACGCTGACGTTCTTAGTGATAAAGTAGGATAGGGCTGCCTCAACCTGCACACCACCGCCACCACTCCCGCGTTGATCAAGGAAGGTCGTGAATTGGCGCATCAGATGGTTGTCGCGCCCTCGGAAGTCCGTCCACGGCAAGTAAGCAACGTCGGCACTTACGCGCCAGAGATCGAACAACATGGTCTCAGCGCTAAGGCCGATGCGCAGCGCATTCCAATCAGTGTCTTGGCTGCCGACAATCCTTCTATCGCCCGGCACAAGGCAAGGTGCAACGTTGGGGGAGGCGGTCTGCACACATCCGATCGTGTCAGACTTCTGGCCGTAGTAGCTCCAGCCCATGAACCCACCAACCTTGTAGGTGCTGCCATGCAGGAAATCGTAACCGGCATCCGCGGTGAAGTACGTGAACCTTCCGTTGCCCTGGCCCGATAGTGTGTTTTGATAAGCGAGCGGGCCCACGCCCCAATCTTCATCGTTCATCTTTCCATTGCTGAAGCGCCCAAACCCGATATTGCCCTTCAGGAAGATTCCCCAGGGGCTGTCCAGCCGCTCGAACAACTCACCGGAAATCCCATCCTGCCCATGGTAGGTGAGCTTTGATACTAGATCAGTACTCCCGTGGTCCCATTGAAAGCTTCCGCGGCTTAACCACAGCCGTGTGCCGCTTTCCAGCGACCACCCATCAGCGAAGCCAATCGGCGAGGCGCTGACGGTCGGCTTCGTTGCGTATAGCGACGTATCTGACCATCCTGGCGTCCGTGGGTGTGCGTCAAAATGGTAGTTCAGACCGAGCTTTACGATGTGATAGCTGCTGGACAGGCTGGTGGTGTTGGCGGGGATGGTTGCCAAGGGCGGCCTCTGTAGGGTCGGAGGGGTCGCGACACTTGGACCGGTGAATCCCAGATAATCGTACTCAAACGTCACGGACCATGCGTTCGCGAGTGCTTGCTCGACGCCCAGGCCGATCGTGCCACCGACTCGACCATAATCGAAATCGGTGGCATTCTGTGGCGCCAAGCCAAATGGGTGACTTCTGCTACGGAATTCGTTATTGTTGGCGACAACGCCGCTATTGTGCTGCCAGGCCACGCCCCCCTTGAGATAAACAAGTGTTTGGCCATGCGGGCCGAACGCATACCCAAGGCGACCCGTCCCGGTCGCAAAGACGCTTGGACCAGCGCTGCAGTTTGCGCTGATGACAGAGCTGGAGGCGGCAAGACAGGTGTTTCTGCCGTCTGAGACAGCGCGACTGGCGTCCAGTTCAACGCCAAAAACCCAGCGTTCCCTCTGCCAGTTGTAGCCGATCTGACCTCCGGCCAGGAACACAGGGGTGTCGACAACGTCACCATAGAGTGACTGGCCATAGGGGTCGCTGAATGATGTTCGCCCGTAGCCCCCACCGACGTGCCCGCCGATATATCCTCCGGTCCAGCTCCAGACGGCGAGTGGGACCTTTACTGCCGGCTTGAGATCGGCCGAATTGACAGCGCCGCCTGCAATGAGCGCAGCTGTTGCGACAGCGTAAAAAAGAAGTTGGGACCGCATTTCACCTCACGAACACAGACGCGCGCCACCTTGCAACGACAGCCAAATGGCCGACGTTGTTAGCGCCGCTTCCACAGCGGTTGCGGTTTGCAGGATCTAGGCCAGCGGACGCAATGCGCATTCGCTGCGGTTTTCGACCTCGATGTTGTCTTCGCAACAAGATCGGTGGATTTTGAAACGGGCCGAGCGTCTGAGGTCGGACACGAAACGCATGCTGCACGCCGGCTCCGGCCGATCGGATAGGTGGTGAATGCTCCCGCGAAGAGCCCTTTCTCTTGCTCCACACTCCTCGGCTGTCGCACGGCTCGGCCGTCCCGGACGCCGGGGAAGCCGATGAGGACGTCCACATCGCAGGCGACGAGCTCGGAGACGGCGACGCAAGGGCGCTCAGGAAGACCGCAGAGTACCTTGCTGGTTCGGGCCTCGACCCGCAAGCCTTTTAGGAGTTGTCAGATGTGCGGTGAGCGGTGAGCGGCTCTCCGTGTTCCTCGGCGGTTTCTTCTCACACGACGTCGTACTCAATCGGCATGCCTGAGCGAAGGATCGTCGACTCGAGCGCCTCCTCGCTCTTACCGCCGCGAGGATACGCGCGAGGGTCTCGTCAAATGACAGCGGCTTTATTCCTCAGCTCATCCGCTATCTCTCTAAGCGTCGGAGTTCAAGCGGCGGTACCGCATTCCACAATAGTGGATCGACGGCCAGCCCACTCTTCCGATCCAGCAGTTGATTGAAGTGCGTGAAACGCGCGCCCGCCAGCGCTGCATACAGGTTCGGCTCGCTGGCCATCTGACTGGGAGCTGGCTAACCGATCTTGCGTAGGTCCTCGCCTTTTCGGTCAGCCTTTGCCAGTCATTAGGCGAGCCGCTTTTGAGGAAAGATGAACTCCTATACGTGAGGACGCATTGATCTGTTGAACTGTCCGACAAGCCCCCTCCGCAGCTTTTTCTTCTGCTTTCCTCGCACTCCAAAGACTCGCCGGTGCCAAATTTAACCGTTGACCACCGAAAAATGAATGAACTCAGTTGCACAAAGATGGTGCAGAAGCATGCCACCATCACCCACATCATGAGGAAAGCCCGCATAACGTATGTGGTGCTCTTTGTTCGCATCAGGCTCGCGAACACAAGCAGCACGATCATGAAGCCCAGCATGATAGCCGCGCTGTTGGCGGCGCTTCTGCTGTCCTCTTTTAACGCAGTATAGACAATAGCTGCGGCGGCACCGACGCCTGCAACGCCTATCGCGCACGGAACCGGACGGTACCTCTTCACAGCCTCCAACAGCAGACTCGGCGGATCTGAAACTAGAAATACCCTCGTCCATCAGCAGCGTCCGAGGTAAGACGCTATTTTCGCGATCGTCTTTGCAGCGGGACACGCAACGCCCTCTTCTGCCGAACGTAACGAGAGACCCAGCTGCGATCGGCCGTCCTACTTGCCGTTCCAAGCGGCCAACGCCTTCAGGTAGGCATCTGTTTGGTCAACGCTGAACTCGCACCACATGATCAGGTGGTCCGACATCTGGAAGGTGCGCCACTGCCTGAACATGTTAGCGGTCGGCGCGCCTTTACCGCCTCTGAATTCCTTCGGATCGTCGAAGACATAGTCGAAGAAATTGAAAACGCCTGCGTTAGTGCTTTTCACACCTACCTTCTGCTTGAAAAATGCGATTTGGTCGTAGAACTTGTTCTGGTCCACGTTACTCCCTGGCAGCTTTTGCAGCTCGGCCGGGACCTCGAACCTGTTTCTGGTGATCGCCTCGTAAGTCTTATCCGTGCGGGAAAAGATATTGAAGTCGCCGAGCAGTACGAGGTGTTCGGGCGAGTAGTCGGCCGGGGCGCTTGTGTTGATGTAATCCTTGGCCTTGGTGGCAAGCAGCTTGGCAAGCGCGTTGATCTCGTCGACACGCCGCGGATCCTCCGCTTTGGCGGTACCGTAGTAGATGTGGACCGTACATAGGTTGAACTTGGCCCAGCCCACCTGGAAACCGCAGACGAAGGGGGTACGGGCGACCTGGCTCATTCGCTCGGTGGCGGTCTTGCTCGGCAGAACCAGTTCGCCGGCAAGTCCGGTGAAGCTGACCTTGGCCGTGTTGTAGACAAAAGCGAGCCGCTCGAAATTGCCGCCGTCGGCGAAACTGACGTCTGTGAAGATGACGTCCCACTGCCGGCCAAGCAGGCGTAGAATTTCCTTGAGCGCCTTGAGGTCGGCCCGTACCTCCTGCACCGCGATCAAGTCGAAGCGGCTTATGCACTCCGCGATGTAGTACATTGCGTCGGTCGTTCGGCCGCCATACTTGGTCCCGCCGAACTCGCGGATATTCCAGGTTGCCAGCAGCAGCGTACCGTCACTCTTGGCAGGCACCTTCTTCTTAAGCCCGGTGCGCAGTTTGCTGAGCCCCGCAACAATCCTCTGGCGCTGCTTGTCGTCCTTGATCCACCTCAGGCCTGTGTAATTCATCGATAACTCCAAAAAACGATAGAGCGAGCGCGGTCGCTGAAATCACCGTATACAACCACTGATTTTATCGATTTGAAATAGAGGAAGGCCGACGGGGCGGGCAAAAACCCTGCGGCGCTCTGACACAACTTGGATCGCTCGCGGAAGATTGCTGCATAGCGCTGGCTTGGCGCCCTGAGCGCCGGGCGTACCGTTGGCGGCCACCGGCCCGGTGTCGTTCCGCCGCGTCCTAAGGCAGCGATGACTTCACCGGCGGCTTGATCGAGGCAGCCAAGCTGCTGCATACAGCTTTTCTACGCTAGACGGCGGCCGCGACTGGCACTCCTGCCCGTCTTCTTGCGTGCACTGTCAGCGCATGATCCGTCCCCGACGCCACTTTCTTGCGCTTCTGTGACATGGCGACACCTGCGCGCCACGCTTGCGCATGGCTGCCGATCACGTTCGACCGATGCGCTACGCAGCAAAAAGAAAGATTTCTGCGTGTTATCGCCCTGATGAGGCCTACGGATCGACGCTCAGTTTATGTGAGATTGTTGGGACGACCCACCACGTCAGCAGAATCAAGATAGACTGCCTCACCGACCTGCACATGACGGAGGTGCTGGTGGTATGCGCCGCTGCTGGTCTCGTAGACCTTTTCGATCGTCCGAGGCACGTCCCCTCCCTCGTCGATGAAGACCTCAGTGAGGCCGCGGCCGGTCATCGTTGCTGGCCGCGAGATGCCCAGAAGACCGAGCACTGTGGGCGCAAAATCGCAAATACTTGAGGGGACTTTTGAGACGAAGCCGCCTTTGACGAGCGGTCCTGCCAAAATGCCGACAGACGACATCTCCTTGGCATGCAACCCGCCGTGCACTCCTAAGCCGACTGGCCCATCCGCACTCCAACTGCGACCGATAAGACCAAAACGATCAAGGCCGCCATCGGATCGAAACGAGAACAGGATATCTGCCGATCGGGCATGGTCGGCGAACACGAGATGACGGGCGAAGCTGCCGGGCGCAATGCCATCGACCGCGCCGCCAGCGGTGAACACCGGACCGCACCAGGGCCTTTCGATCATTGCCCCGACGGCGCGGCGGATAACGATCTGCGAGGGCTCGGCCAGGTAAATTGCTCCGACCTGCCCAGGTATGACGATGGCGTCGATCCCAGCCGCCGGTGCCGGGCCGCAGCGCAGCCCCGCAGCCTCAAGCGTCTGCAAGAGATCGGCCCGCGCATGCACCGTCACGTGCCCGTGATCGGAGGCTGCGATCAGGTGCACGCCCTGGCACACGCCTTCAGCTTCCCACCAATCGAGCACCCGGCCAAACTGCCGATCGACAAAGCTGATCGCTTCCAGAGTTCTTGGCGCGCCGGTTCCACAATCGTGGGAGGAACCATCGGGTTCGCCGAACGAGAGGATTGCGACGTCGGGCCGAATCTGAGGCCAGATGACGTCGAGGAACGCTGAAGTCAGAAAGGCTTGAGAGGCAAGATCCGGGGTGCCGGGGGGTGGCGTCGCAGGCGTCGGCCCAAGCAGGCTCTCCACCTGTCTGAGCATCTCGGCCGAGGTCGCGATAGAAGGGAAGTGGCCCGAGAGCGTCACCTGGCCGAACTTTCGGGCCTTATGGTTCAGCAGACGGGTTGCCCCCGCCGAGTTGGATGCCAGGACTGACAATGTCCTGCCGTTCGCCGCGAGGATCTCGCCAAGTGACGCCACACCGAGTAGATGGCCGTCGCTCGCGGCATCGAGGTCCTCGATCAGACGCGCATTACTTGTGTCAACCAAGCGCGGTGCCGGAAAGTGCCGGTCGAGATACTGATTGCCAACAATGCCGTGGCGATCCGGCGTTGCGCCCGTGATGAGGCTCGTGAGCGCTATCCGTGTTTCGCTGGGATAAACGGTGCGCTGCCGGGCCAGCACCGCACCGCGGCGCTGAAGCCTGACCAGATTCGGCGTCAGCGATGGTTTGGTGAGATCCGGCCGAAGCCCATCAAATAGCACGATGAGAACCCGATACCGGTCCGGTCGGTTGAACATGATCGTAAGCTTTCGTCTAGCTGGGACGTAGCGGATCGGCCGGGGCTTGGCTGACCTGACGCAGCCTAGCGCCATTGTCTTCGGGATGGACGCTGATCGCTTGCGCGAGGGTGATGCCGGTATGGAGCTCCCAGTCATGCCGACCAACGCCTGGCCGGCGTGCCGACCGGCACCGTGCCGGGATCAGTGGCGTGCGAGCGCCAGCAGCTCTCCTCAGTCTTAGACTGCACCGGGTGAGATTGGACAGCGACTGCATCGCTAGCGGCTTCTGAGCGAGGACGTCAGGTGAGACATCCAACAAGCCAAGGGCAGCCTTGCCTCGCAAACAAAAATAACAAATGCTTCGTCGAATCAAGCTCGCTCGGCGCAGTAGCCGATCCTGATCTGGTCGACATTGCGGTTGAGCCCGGCGTTGTGACTGCTGCTGCCGCGGATTGTGTGGCAGCTTGATTCCGGCGATTGCGATATATCGCTGGTGCTTGGCAGGAATTCCGCGGCTGCGGAGCTCGCAGTCAACGGCCGGCGTCTGGAAAGTCGATATGCCCTGATTGAGAGTCATCGCGTCAGCGCGTTTTGCATGTGGCTACCTGTCACAGCAACGCTTTCGAAGGGAAAACCCGTTGAGCCATTCTGTCGGGGGTACCAAGTTGGAAAGCTCGCGAATTGCGAAGGACGCCTTGAGGAGTCCTACTAGCTCCCGAACGAGCTAACCACTTTGCGTATCGCTTTTTGGAACGGAATGATCGAATAACGCGATGCGCTAGGCGTCTCTTTACGCTTGCAGTCGCGCCATCAGGAGCAACGTCCAATTTTCAGCCAATCTCGAGTTTCGGCCCGCTCGTATCGGCCAGTGCAAGTATCCTGGCATATCGTCGCCGCTTGGGATCAGCGATACGCCCGCATCAGTGAGCGCGGCTTGTCAAGTTGCGGAATCGCAGGACGAGAAGCGCCGCATAGATTGTCGTTCCGGTCGACAAGCCGATCCATATACCAGTGGCGCCAAGACAGACCTTCAAGCCGAGCCAATAGCTGAGGGAAAAGCCGATCAGCCACCAACCAATGATCGCAAACAGAAGCGGCATTCGCGAGTCCTTTAGTCCGCGCAGGCCGCCCGCCGCAATGCACTGGACAGCGTCAGTGATAAACAGCGTTGCGCCGACGACGAGGAGCTCTGCAGCAAGGCTAATCGTTGCCGGCGAACCGGCCGATCTGCCCAGAAACAGCTCGACGATCTCAAAGCGCGCAGCGATCAGTGCGAGCGTTAACGATGCAGCTATGACAATACCGATCAGCATCGCTGCCAGATATGCCTGCTTGGCCCTTGCAAAGTCGTTGCGGCCGGCCGCATAGCCAACGCGCACGGCTGCGGCCGTGCCAACGCCCACATAAATCATGAACAGGATCGCGGCGAGCTGTACAGCGATCTGATGAGCGGCCAGTGCACTGGTGCTGATCAAGCCCGCCAGAATCGATGTGGCCCAAAATAGTCCCGACTCGATCCATGAAGCCATTGATATCGGCACTCCGATTGCGATGAGCTGTCGCATTGTGCGCCAATCGAAACGCCAGAGATGTGCAAGTACATGGTAGTGACGGAACGGACGACGCAGTGCAGCGAACCACAAGCCGGCTAAAAACATGCTGCAGTTCACCAGCGTGGTCGCAAGACCTGCCCCCAGCAGCTCCAGCCGAGGCAGTCCAAGCTTTCCGTAGGCCAGCATATAGACCAGCAAAGCATTCAGGGGAGTCGCTGATAGCGTAATCCACAAGACCGGCTGTGGCCGATTGACCGCGCCCATGAAACTGCGGATGGCCAAGAACGAAAGTGCCGGCGCGGCGCCGAATCCTAATCCAAAGAGGTATTGCTGGGCGAGCCGCGCAACATCTGGGGCTTGGCCCAACGCAAGCAGTATTTGCTCTGCTCGCAGCGCCACAGCAATAATTGGGAAAGACAGCATCATGGCGGCCCATAACCCCATGCGCAGCGCACCCCGTACTGCGGCTAGATTATTTGCCCCAAACGCCCGCGCCGCCATGGGCGCGATGGCACTTAGTAGCCCCGCGCCGAAGGCGAAGCTAATGAGATAGAACCGGCCTGCCAGCGCGGCCGCAGCAAGCGCCTCGGCGCTGATCCGACCGATCAAGGCAAGATCAGTCGACATCATCGCGATCTGCCCAACCTGCGTCAGCACCATTGGCCACGCGAGTTTCGCGATTTCGCCGAGCTCGACAGCGAGACAATGCATGGCCGCCCGTCTCGTCACTTCCGGGCGCAAATTTGATGTCGGCTTTGTCTCGGCTATTTTGTCCATGTCATCATGGCGCCGCTTGGCTCGGCGAGCGAAGCACTGCCTCTTTCTCGAAAGCATCCACCTACTGAGTGAACTCGTGGGTCAGTCGACGATACGTTCGCGCTGGGCTTCGACCAGCGCGGCCAGCGATTGTCGCATGCGATAAGTAGAGGAGAGCTTGCAGATGCCGTCTCAAACTGATTGGCCGATTACCACTCGCGCAATGGTGACGGCGCGCATCGGAGTCGAGCGAGCTCGATCAGGGAGGCGAATTCATGCGCGAGCTCCTGAGTTGATGCCAAAGGTTGGAGGACCGAACTTGGACCTGATCAACCCGATGAACTGAAGGCTCATCATCCCGTAAGCCATTCCTGCATTCCTGAGCGATCGATGAGATCCCAATCCTTCAAAGCTCGTGCCAACTGCGACAGCTGGATGCTTGCATTCATCCCAAACCGACCTGTCGGGGGATCGACAGCATGTCGCGAATAAGACGATCGGCATCGCACGTTCAGCCCGAGTGGGCGCCAATGCGACCACAGTGAGTGGCGATTTTCACCGGTTATGAAGACCTGCCGGGATGATCATCACGAGCTCTGAATGTTCGCGCTTGCTCGACTGGATCACAGATATCGATATGCAGTCATATCGATGAGCTGCGCGGCCTCGATGGCGGCCCGGCGAAGGCGAGCACGGAACGGGTCTTGTCTGGGGCCAATCAGACCGGCACCTTCCTGTCGTCAATCCCATCGTATTGGCTTGAAGCTCGCGAACGGCATGAGCCACCGGTGCTCCTGACCAAGTCAGCGCCTCCAATGAGCGCTATTGACGCTAAATTGGTGGTGCCACTGTCCGGGCCTATGCGAAGCAGTTGCTCGGGATCGACTGTCTTGCCGTTCGCGATCTTCTATTTCTGAGTGGCGTCCAGTAGCGATTGGTGCAATGGCGGCATGCTCCATCGCGCCACGACGATCTCGCGCCCGTCGGCGATGCCATGCGCCAGCTTGCGGATCGACCGCCGAGGCCACGAGAACATATTATGAACGAAGAGTCAGGTCTCCGATCGGCAGTCTCGTGAGGCGACGCGCAACTCGGCTCCGACAAGCAGCACGATTCCGAGCTGCAAGGGAACATGAACGCTCGAAAGCTGCACATGAAATGCGGTACTCTGGCCTAGCCGGCAAGGTTTCCGTTTGAAAACCGATGATGTGCGCTACGTGCCTCTGGTAACGCCGGCATTGTCTCGCTTTCGTTGAATCATTACGTGCCCACATGAGCTTTCAGCTGTCCATCCTGAAGATACTTGCCGGGCAACCGGGCGGCCGAGCCAGTCTTGAAATCGTCAAACAGCACTTGGCGATCTTTTACACCAGTGGGCCCGAGTGGCCGGCGCGCATGAAGCGCATCGCGAGCCGCGAGCCGAACCTCGATATCTTTGGACAAAGGCGGATATTGGATCATCACTGCGCACGGACGAAAGATCCTCGAGAGGCTTGAGGTCCTTGACGCCGCTGAGAAGCTCAATGAATCTGTGACGAAAGGACAGCCCCAGGGACAGGCCGAGGGGACAGCTGGGCGATGAGAGACTGCCGTTGCCGGCTGCGCCGCCACGACCGATCGCTCGGAGGAAGCGTCCATGGCGTACCTGCCGATGACCTTCGTCAAAGGCAACGGTCCTGCTGAAGCGGCGACACTTTACTTCGCAATTGTCGACGCCGCGCTAAAGGTGTTGATCAAGCGCGAAAAGTGGAAGGGCTTTGAGGAAAAGGACAGCCAAGCCGACTGCGGAGACTCTTGCCAAAATTGGTAAGGCCTTCGGCCTCCAAATCGGCTTTGTCCCGATGGCATCAGCTCAAGCTTATGCAAGCGAGCGCGATGATCATTTACCCCGAGCCAAACGAAGCTGAGGTACCGAGTTCTGCCGCCGCGATAAGCAGGAAAAAATTACGAGGGACCGTCACGCGCGGTTTGGTCGGATGCTTGAGCTGAACCTGGCTGCCTTTCTGGGCTACCTGCGTCCAACCGTCGGCTTTTAGGGCTGCAATGATGTCCATCGACTTCATTGGGGCATAGCGTTTGAGTGCCTTGGACGAGTGTCAGGGTTCCGATTTGCTCTCCATACAGCAGAACCTCGAGGACGGAAACATCAGGCATCGTCCTCCTCCTCGTCGAGTGCGTAAGCCGGGCGCGGCGCTTCCGGCAACGCGTCGGCGATGCGGTTGCGCAACTCTCTCAGTTGTTTTGAGGCGCTCTGGACCATAAGTAGCGCGTTCGGACCCGTCGGCAACTTCATCAACCGGTCGGTGATGCGCCGGATCGCTTCAAGTTCTGAGCTTCCGAGTTGCAAATTTGCGAGCTCGCGTAAGGCTTGGTTCAGGCCTTCTAGGCCCATCGCATTTTGATGCAGTCGATTTAGCCTGGTTACGGCTGCCTGCGCGCGGCTCAGCACGCTGGAGCGCAAGCGCGCGTCATCGGAAAGTGCAGACGAAGCGTTCCGGACGATAGCCTCGACCGCCGGCAAAAGCTTGCGCGGCACCAGAACCACTGGTCGAGCGCGCGCGCGAGCTCGACGAGGCTGGAGAGCCTCAGATCGGCGCCGCCGCTCTCGATTTTGGAAATGTGGCTCTGCGGTACTGTGATCCGGGCACTCAGATCGCGTTGACTCAAGCCGATGGCCTCCCGGGCCGTTCGGATGTGTAAAAACAGATCGCGACTGGCATTTGATCTGCCAAAACAGATCACCCTGTAAGCCCGATTTGAGGCAATAGAGGTTTGGAATTCCCCATATATCTGCGCTGCCCAGAGGCGCTATGCGTCGGCTACGGGACATACGCCGGCGGGCTTCGCCGCCCAGGCAAACTCTGGCCAAGTATGGTCTGCAGGGCTCAAGGAATGGTATCGGGCCGGAACTGGAAAGAGGATAAGGAGGCGATGTCGGACGCCCCAAAGCCGAGGACTGGCTCGCACCTATCTCCCTGACCCGGCCAGCGCGCTCGAATAGCTTAAGCGCAGAGGGTTTTCGGGTCGGCAGCACTCATTTTGGCGGCCGGAGCCTTCCAGTCAACTAAGCCGCGCTTAGGACCTCCCGCGCGGCCGCCGGCAGCCCGTCCCGGCGCCTTGCTGGGCGTGTCCGCGACCTCACCGGTCGCAATCCTGCCGATGTACGGTGTCGGCGTGGCGCTTCTCGCCTTTTGGGCCTTCATTCGTCGGTTCCATAGTTGAATTATCGGTATAGTCTTATTACATCGAACCTTGATCCTCCTGTCGATACAATGTATCTACACTATCTAGTTGCGCAGCAACTTTATTAGTGTATCTTCGTTGTTGATACCTGCCGGGTATCTCGTTTGGAGGTAGCGATGGTCGTTCAGTTTGCAATGTGGGGCAATAGCTTGGCTCTCCGCATTCCGAGCGCCTACGCAAAGGAAATCCATGCGTTCGCGGGTCGGGAAGCCGAAATCACGGTTCAAAACGGCAGATTAGTCGTAGAACCGCGCAAGACTCCCGTTTACACGTTAGACGGGCTTCTAGCTGGCATGACTCCCGAGAACTTGCATGAGGAATATAACACGACTGCTGCAGTCGGCGAAGAGTTCGGCTCCTAAAGAGCCGTATTGCCCAGACGTGGGTGATATTATCTGGCTCAACTTCGATCCGCAGGCTGGTCGTGAAATGGCGGGACGACACTCCGCGTTAGTGGTGTCGCCCCGCAAATATAATCAGTTCTCCCGCCTTTGCCTTCTTTTCCCGATCACTAGCAAGGTAAAGGGCTATCCGTTCGAGTCGCTTTTCCCGGAGGAATTTGAAATTCCTGGCGGCACGGAGCGCGGCGGCTGCGTTGTGGCCGATCAGCTCAAAAGTATGTCTTGGCTTGAAAGAAAGTCGGACTACGCGTGCCGGGCCCCCGATGGCGTTCTGGAAGATGCCATCGCAAAGTGCAGGACATTGCTCCCCCTCGGAGATTAACGCCCGTTTAGACGTGCATTTTGTTTGTCCTGCGGCGGCAATATAAGAGGTCCAGAGAGACAGTGAGGAGTAACCGCAATGGAAGCAGCAGTACTGGAGCGCCCTAGGGCGCGGGTAAGGTCGCGCCGCGTCCGGAGCGAAACCAATATCCACATTCGCACTACCGCACAGGTGAAGCATCTGATCGATACTGCCGCCGTTGCAGTCGGTAAGACGCTTAGCGAATTTATGCTGGATAGCGCGCGGCAACATGCCATTGATATGCTTTTGGCTCAAAGATTGTTTATTCTCGATCCAGAGAAGCACGCCGCCTTCTTGAATGCGCTTGATAACCCGCCTCCGGCCGGAACCAAGCTGAAGGCACTGATGAAGCGTAAGCCGCTTTGGCAGAAGTAATCCAACATCCGGGGAAACGTGGGGGCATGACAACCTCCACGCTTCTCAAGCCTACGCACGACTTCAGCCGTTTTGGCTGTGGCAATGAAGCGCTGAACGATTGGCTCAAAAACCGCTCTCTCGAAAGCGAGGGCAAAACTGCTCGCACATACGTGGTGTGTGAGGACAATGTAATCATTGGCTATACTGCATAGCATCTGGCAGCGTTGAACGGGCAGCGATCCCAAAGCCTCCGATGAAAAGACATGGCCTGCCAAATCCAGTGCCAGTCGCCATCATAGGACGGTTGGCTCGCGACCTTACCTATAAGGGTGAAGGTCTTGGCCAAGACCTGCTTCAGCACGCGCTACATCAAATCGTACACGCATCAGAAACGATCGGCATCCGCGCTATTCTGGTGCATGCCATCGATGAAAAGGCCCCCGCCTTTTGGACGGAGGCCGAATTTATCGAGAGTCCGATGGGATCAAGAACGTTTTTTCTCTCGCTAGAAACAGCAATTGACGCCATGCCCTCGTAAGGCCCTGCGTCATATTAGAACTGACCCATTACCTCCCATTCAGCCATTGAGGAGGGCCTCATGAAAAGCAACGCAAAGGCGCGCCCGGCCAGAATACCGAGTGAGCGCGATGAGCGCCACGAGTCGCGTGGCACGCGCCAAGCCTTAAGAAGGCTGGTATTGTGCAGGTCTCGACCGGCAATTTGCGCAAGGCTTTACTGGTTCTTTCGCGTCGAGCCCCACTCATAATGCGAAAAGCTTGTTGAAAGAACAGGACCGACGCACCTTGTGAAGGTTGCCAAAAAGCATGCCCTGCTCATAGGGACCACCGCTCCTTTCGGAGGTTTGCGACGTCTTACGAATTCTGAATAACCTTCAACATCGCCTTGCTACGCTTCCCTGCGGCATGCAGTGGGAGAGGCTCGACTGGAATAAGTATCCCGCGAAGTACCTGGACGGCTCGTGCGGGCACCCGCGCACAGCAAGCCGCTTTACAGCATCCAACATCAGCTTGAGCCAAACTGCGCGCTCGAGGCCGCGGCGTGCGACCCCTATCAGGCTACAACAGCATGTAAATCGAGATCGAGGTCGGCACAAAGCAAACTCGCATTGCTGCACGTCCAACCCGCCTTAGCGGTATTGTTGTTGACGATCATTGTCGAACAAGCCCCGCTGGTGAGACACGCGTCTTGAGGTTTGCCAGCCAGGAAACTCCAAGCCGAACCCGGCGCCCGGCGCTTCTCTTGCCTTGCCATTGCAAGAACAACCTTGAGACGTGAAAGATCCGACGAAGGCATGAACTTCTCTGCTATGTTGCCGAAAAGTACGATCGTCTCCCATGCGAGCGATGAGATATCTCTGATCTCGCGTTTCAAAGTCTCACGACAATGTTTTGTCGATCCGGTCGCGCAGCCAGTCGCCGACCAGCGAAATCGACAAGGTCGTAAGCGAGATGACCAGCGAAGGCAGAACAAGGATCCAGGGAGCACGGGTCAGATAGTCACGACCATAGCTGACCATATTGCCAAGGGAAGTCAGCGGCGGCTGCACTCCGAGTCCAAGAAAGCTAAGGCCGCTCTCGAGCAGAATGATGTCTGGAAAGGCAAGTGTCATAGTGACGATCAACGTCGAAGCGATGTTCGGCATGATGTGGCGCAGGTAGAGACGCCATGGACTTGCGCCAAGCTGCCGTACGGCGATCACATAGGCTTGCTCGTTGGCACTCATCGCAAGCGCGCGGGTGACGCGGGCGTAGCGTTCCCATCCGTGGAGACCGATGAGCCCAACGAAGAGGAGCAGAGAGTTGCCGAAGAAAGCAAGCACCGCGAGCGCCAAAACGAGAAACGGCATGCTTGCCTGAAAATCGACACAGCCGAGGATGATCTGCTCTACCCAGCCGCGGAAGTGAGCGGCCAAAAAGCCGAGCGTGATGCCAAGGATGGCGCCGATCAACGTCGCCCCGAAAGCAATAAGGAGGCTGATGCGAATGGATATGACCAGGCGTGCCAGTACGTCCCGACCGAGTTCATCTGAACCGAAGGGATGCGCGATAGTTCCGCCAAGGCCAAGAGGTGCAGCGAGGCGATGATGAAGGTCAAGGGCTGCATAGTCATACGGAGCGAGGTGATCTGCAGATATCGCGACAAGAAGCATGAAAACCAGCCAGGCGACTGCTATTCCGATCGCGCGGTCGCGCCACCACCACACCTGTCGCATCTTTGAAGACGGCAGAACCTGGTCTGCGAAAATGCTCAATTATCGCCTCCCAGAGTGCAACTGGCGCAAACGTGGATCGAGCATGCCATAGAGCAGATCGATCGTAAGATTGGTGGTGATCATGGCGGCGGCCACGACGAGCAGGATGCACTGGACGACAGCCAAATCGCGACTGGCGACTGACACGACCAGCAGACTGCCAATGCCTGGCCACGAATACACGCTTTCAACCAGCACCGTTCCCGCGATGAGATTGCCGACCATGAAGCCGACGATGGTCAGCACCGCTATCGCGGCGTTGGGCAGAGCGTGACCGGTCACGACCCTGGCCCAAGGCACGCCCTTGGCGCTGGCCGCACGAATATAGGGCTGTCCAAGCACCTCGAGCATGGCGCTGCGGCTGAAGCGGGCGAGAACGGCCGCGCCGCCCAGACCGAGCGTGATGACCGGCAGCACCACATGGTGCCAAGTGCCGGCGCCGCCCGAGGGGAACCAGGGGAGCTCGACTGCGAAAGCGAGTATGAACAGGAGGCCAAGCACGAAAGATGGCACGGTGAAGCCGATAACGGCGACCATCATCACCAAGCGATCTGCCAGACTATCCCGCTTGAGGGCCGCGTAGACGCCGGCCGGAATGCCGATCATCAGGTTGAGGATCAGCGCCGGCGCAGTCAGCATCAGCGTGATAGGAATGCGCTCGGCAACGACGGTGATCGCGGCACGTCCGTCACGCATCGATTGGCCAAGATCTCCATGCACGACGGCAAAGAGGTATCTGACGTATTGCACCCAGAGTGGCGCATCGAGCCCCCAGGCCTTTCGGAAGGCCTCCACCGCTTCCGCGGGGGTTTCCGGCGACAACAACGCCAGTGCGGGATCGCCAGAGGCACGCAGCACCACGAATGCGAATGTAACCACAATTGCGATGGTCAGGAACGCGCGCGCCAAGCGGACCAGAATAAAACGAGCCATCATGTCTCCTTGTCGAGTTCGGCACCATGATCGCCGATCAGATGGCAGGCGACGCGCCGCCCGTCAGGAGCGGATCTGAGCTCTGGAGCGAGCCGCGCGCAAAGCGGAAGAGCGACCGGGCAGCGAGGATGAAATGCACAGCCGCCCGGTCGCGCAGCCGGATTGGGCGGATCTCCTTGAAGGATGGTGCGAGAGCGATGTCTTCCTGGCCTCAGCACCGCGGAAACGAGCGCCCGCGAATAAGGATGCAAAGGATCCAGAAGAACCGCCTCAGACGATCCTTCCTCGACGATGCTGCCGAGATACATCACAGCAATCCGATTGCTGATCAGCCGGACCACTCGCAAATCATGGCTGATGAAGATCATCGCCATGCGCCGCCGCCCCTGCAGGTCCCGCAGAAGATTCATCACTTGCGCCTGGATCGAGACGTCGAGTGCCGATACTGGCTCGTCGCAGACAAGGAGATCCGGATCGGTGGCCAGCGCACGAGCCAGGACGGCACGCTGGCGCTGGCCGCCTGAAAGCTCGTGCGGAAAGCGCCCGAGGTGGTCGGTCCTGAGCTCCACATCCGTAAGAAGCGCATTGACCCGCTCCTCTCGTTCAGACTTGCTGCCAAGCCCGTGAATTTCGAGCGGCTCGGCCATTTGCGCGCCGATCGTCAGGCGGGGATCGAGCGCAGCCAGCGGATCCTGAAACACCATTTGGATTCGCATCCTGAGCCGGCGCCATCGACTATCGCCGATAGCAGACAAAGCTTCTCCGTCGAAGATCACCTTGCCGGCATCCGGCCGGTCCAGGCCGATCAGGAGCCGGCCCGCAGTCGACTTGCCGCAGCCGGATTCGCCAACCAGTCCGAGGGTTTCGCCGGGAGCCAGCTGCAGGGAGAGCCCATTGACCGCCTGGACCATCGCTGGACGTTGGAAAAGGCCCTGTGGCAAGCGATAATTTCGGACAAGCGAGTCTGCTTGGAGGATCGGCGGGGCAGCCCCGGTCATGCAGCCACGACCTCGCCCGCGGGTGGCTCGCTCGTGACATGCAAGCAGGCGGCCCTGTGTCTGCTGTCGCCATCCAGCGAGGCGAGCTCAATCGCCCATTCACGACAGCGTCCGATCCGCCGATCGCATCGAGGGGCGAAAGGACAGCCTGGCGGAAACGCGGCTGCGTTTGGCACGACACCGGGAATGGCGAAGAGGCGTTGCCGCGGCCCATCCAGGCTTGGAAGAGCCGCAAGAAGACCTTTCGTATATGGGTGAGCAGGTTGGTTCAAGAGACGGTCGGCGGGCAATTCTTCGACGATGTGCCCCCCGTAAAGGACCATGACACGTTCACAGATCTCGCTGACGACACCGAGATCGTGCGAGATCAAGACCAGCGCCATGCCCGTCTCGCGCTGGATTTGCCGCAGAAGCTCAAGGATTTGCGCTTGAATAGTGACATCCAGGGCGGTGGTAGGCTCATCAGCGATCAAGATGTCGGGCTGTCCTGCCAGCGCCATGGCGATCATGACGCGCTGGTTCTGCCCACCGGAGAATTCGTGCGGATAGGCGCCAAGCCGGCGCGCTGCATCGGGGATGCCGACCTGGTCGAGCAGACGTCGCGCTTCGACCTGGGCCGTGCGGTGATCCATACCACGATGAAGCCGCAAGGATTCTATGATCTGATCGCCCACCCTGTGCACAGGATTAAGCGCGCTCGCCGGGTCTTGGAAAATCATGGCGATCTGCCCACCCCGCATCTTGTCCAGGCGAGAGGCTGGTGCATGGAGCAGCTCCTCTCCGGCCAAGCGTACGCTGCCCGTTACTTTAGCGCGCCGCGTCAACAGTCCAAGCGCAGCAAGCCATGTCACCGATTTGCCGCAACCGCTTTCACCGACCATGCCCAGCGACTCGCCGCGCGCGAGCGTGAGATTGATTGCGCGCAGCGTCGGCACACCGTCGAACGCGACACGCAAACCTGCGATCTGAAGAATCGCCTCCATGCAAGGCCCCTGCTCGTCCCTCATCATAGAGGCCGCATCGGCTTTAAGCCGATTCAAGGTATGCGCCATCGCGATCAGGTCCGGATCAGAGCTCTGTTGAATGGGCCGAAATTGAGGTCGAGCGTCAATCCCGGCAGCCATGGCACATCGCGGCGCTTGCCATAGAACTGGCCTGAGACGTGCAGGATCACGCAAGGGGGATCGACCTCGTTGATGATCTCGAGCATGCGACGGATGATCGGCCGGCGCTGTTCGCTCTGCACGGTGTCCAGGAGCTTGGCGCCGAGCGCAAAATATTCCTCGTTCCTCCAGACTCCGATCGACCTTGGCAGAGTGCCGCTCGGCCCGAATTCACGCCAGGGATGGCCGAGATGATCAAGGAACAGCGCCGTATTCGACGTATCGAAGATGGCACGGACCGGCTGGCGCTGAACTTGCGCAAAGTTTTCCATCATCTGGACTTTGACGTTCAGGCCAACCGCGCGCCACATCTCGATCATCGTTTGCGCGCCAGAGACCTGATTGGGGTAGTAATTGTTGAGCAGACGATAGGTGATCTGCTCTCCCTTGTAGCCCGCATCAGCCAGCAACTCCTTGGCCTTGCCGGGATCGTAGGCAAGCGAGGGGAATTCGTGGATGTAGCCTTCCCCGTAGCTCGGCAGCTGGTAGCCGTTCGGAATCGGGACCCGGTTCTCCCACAAGCTTTGCACGATCAGCTTGCGATCGAGCGCAAGGCTCATCGCACGGCGAACACGCGCATCCTTCAGAATGGGATCAGTCTGATCGAGGGCGAGCGAGCGGATATTCTGCACGGCACCACCCACGATCTCGAGATCAGCACGCTTCTGGATGCCCGCGAACTGGTCGGGCGGAATGTCAGTGGCAATGTCGAGCTCGCTGGCGAGCAGGCCGTTCACGCGCGCGGAAAGCTCGGGAATGATACGGTATTCGATGCCATCGAATGGCGGCCGCCCGCCCCAATACGCATCGTGGGCGCTCAATGAGACACGAATATCGAGCTTGTGATCGACAAGCTTATAGGGACCGCTTCCGACAGGGGCGGTGGTCCAGCGCTCCCACGAGCCCGCCGCCAAAAAGGCGCGCTGGCTCACGATCTCCGATGCCCAAGCAGCCAGACGCTGCTCGAGGAGCGCGTCGGCGCGCTTTGCATGCACAATGACGGTGTAAGGATCGAGGATTTCGACCTTCTCGAGCCGATCAAGCGACTGAAGCGCCTCGGACATGCCGCTGCGTCCAGGTCCCAGCAGATGGTCAGGACCAAGGCTAAAGGCAACATCTTCAGCCGTCAAAGGCGCCCCATCGTGGAAAACGACTTCCTTGCGCAAGAACAGCCGCAACGACTGCGCGTTGATCCGCTCCCAACGCTCGGCCAAGCCCGGCCGTAGCGTCATGTCGTGAGCATGGTCTACTCTGATCAGCGTATCAAAAAGCTGCGGCACGACCCGACGAATGGCAGTATCGGTCGCGATAACCGGGTCGAACGATCGCGGAAATCCGGACATGCCGACTTTGAGGCGGCGACGCGGCAATGTCTTAGGCTCGCTCTCCACGGCGCCGGCGCCTGTGCTGGCTACCACGCTTGCGGCAAGGCTACCTGCGATGGCTTGCCGTCGCGTCAGATCGATACGGGTCATAACCGCCTCCGCTTCCACGTTCATTGATGCGAATGCCAGCCCGCGATTTGTTCGACCGGCACAGACTCTCAATTCTTGAAATCGAGCGCTTGTGTTGCTCAATTTCGCGATTGTGCGCGAGCTTAAAAGCCTGAACTGCTACGCCAGAATGACACACATCGAATAAGTCGATGTGTGCTTGCAATTATCCGATGATCGGCAGGCCGATGATGAGGAGGAGCTGAGACGCAAACGACTCATGCGAGTGCTAACAGAGCCGCACGAAGAAGCGATACAATTATCGTAATCTTCGATGATTATATCCAAAGCCGCGATCACCTGGCTCGTCTGGCCATTCGAGTTCGGATAGATCCCCAATCGCTCATTCGAACGCGTAGGGTATTCTGTCTTGTCTCTCGTTTCAGAACAGCTCAAGATCGTCAGTCCCTCTCAAACCAAGGTCATGACGGCTCGCGCCGCCGAGCTGCGAGATCAGGGAACCGATGTGATCACGCTTAGCCAAGGCGAGCCGGATTCGATACGCCGTCCGTCATCTGTATCCGGGCCATCCGTGCCGGGCAGACGAAGTACACGGCGGTCGCCGGAATCAAGCAATTGCGGGCAGCAATTGGCGAGAGCCTCCGTCGCGATCATGGCCTCAACTACGGTGTCGACAAGATCACGGTGGGCTGCGGCGCCAAGCAGGTTGTGTTCAACGCACTATTTGCCCGCCTCGATGCTGGCGACGAGGTTGTGATCCCGACGCGATGCTGGGTCTCCTACCCCGACATGGTGGCCCTCGCCGGCGGCAAGCCGGTGCTCGTCGCCTGCAGTGAACGCGATGGCTTCAAGCTGCGCCCCGAGGTACTGGACCAGGCGATCACGTCGCGCACGAAATGGTTGATGTTGAATTCGCCATGCAATCCGACCGGTGCGGTCTACAGCAGAAGTGATTTGCTCGCGCTCACTGCGGTGTTGCGCCGGCATGTCCATGTGCATGTGCTATCCGACGACATCTATGAAAAGCTCACCTATGACGCCGACTTTGCAACGATAGCCGCAGTCGCGCCGGACTTCTGCGAGCGTACCTTAACGGTCAACGGGGTGTCCAAGGCAGACGCGATGACCGGCTGGCGCGTCGGCTACGGCGCCGGGCCTTTGGCGCTGATCAAGGCCATGAACCTCATCCAGAGCCAGGCCTCTTCGCACACCAGCTCGGTTTCTCAATATGCCGCTCGAGGCGCTGTCAGGGAGACGGGCCCATATCACAGAGTTCGCGCGCGCGTTTATGCAGCGACGCGATCTTGTTATCCGCAAGCTGGACCAGGCCAAGGGGCTTGCTTGCCGTGTACCGGGCGGTGCCTTTTATATTTTCCCTTCCTGCGCGGGTGTCATTGGCAAGCGCACGCCCGACGGCAAGATGATCGAGACCGACAGTGATTTTGCCATGTATCTGCTCGACGCTTTCGCCGTGACTGTCGTGCCTGGCAGCGGCTTCATGGCTTCGCCCTATATTCGCATCTCCGATGCTTCCTCGCTCCAGGACCTCACGCGCGCCTGCGACCGGATCATCGCCGCCTGCGCGAGCCTGTCCTAAAAGGATTTTCCGATGTCCACTGCCGAACGCCTTCGTGCCCGCATGGCCGAGACTGGCCTTGTCAACGTCATGGCCGCCCACAGCCCATTCTCAGCGATGCTCGCTGAAGAAGCCGGATTCGACGGAGTGTGGGCGTCCGGCTTCGAGCTGTCTGCGCTTTATGGGCTGCCGGATATGAGCCTGATCTCAATGACACAGCATCTGGACATGCTGCGGGCGATCGCCGGACGCACGAGGCTTCCGATCGTCGCGGACATTGATACAGGCTATGGCAATGCGATTAACGTCATTCACGCTATCACGGAATATGAGCGGGCCGGCGCCAGTGCCGTTGTCATCGAGGACAAGACCTTTCCAAAAGTAACGAGCCTTGCTGCCGAGGGCCGCCAAGACCTGTTGCGCATTGAAGAATTCCAGGGGAAGATCGAGGCTGCCATCTCGGCAAGATCGGATCCGGATTTCCTCGTCATCGCCCGCACAGAAGCCCTGATCGCCGGCCTCGGCGAAGTGGAGGCCCTGCATCGGGCACATGCTTATATGGAAGCTGGCGCGGACATGATCCTGATCCATTCGAAAAGCAAGACCCCTTGCGAGATCGAAAGCTTTGCGCGCGCCTGGACCGGAACGGTGCCGCTGGTCATCGTGCCGAACGCCTACCCTGACCTCGATGCCAAACGGGTCAAAATGCTCGGCAACATCCGCATGATGATTTATGGCAATTACGGCATTCGTGCTGCTGCAACCGCCATGCAGGAGACCTTCCGCCGGATCATCGCGGATGGTGGCGTCCAGAATGTCCACAAGGATATTCTGCCGGTGGATGAGATCTTCAGAATCCAGAAGATGGAAGAGGTCAAGGCGGCTGAAGCTCGCTTCCTTCGCTGAACGCTGAACTGATACCTGCCAGCGAGATTTTGAGACGGCAGTCAGCAGCGAGCTCTGATTCGCACGCAATCCTGAACGCACCTAAGAAGTCTCGGGCCTGTCATCTCGACGGCCCTCGATGTCGATCGCGACATCAGCAGTCATCCCGCTTGCCGGCACCTGGAGATCACTCTTAGAAAGCCGTCGACAGCAATCGAAGTCGCCGAGCAGATCGCCCGAATCCTCGAGAAGGCAGATTTTGTGCGCGAGATATCACTTATAAGCGGCAATCCGGCTATAGACATCGAATAATGTGATGGAGCTTTTGGCAATGGCCCGCCGTGACAATCAGCGGAGAGCCCAGAAGCTACCGGAGCAGAAAATGGCTGCCGAACACAATGAAGTGCCCCTCAATGCTATCCGGGTCTTTGTGACCATTGCGCGCGAGGGAAGCGTCACGCGTGCGGCGAGCACATTGGGAACGACACAGAGCTCGGTCAGCCGCTATTTGGCTGTGTTGCAAGACTACTTTGGCACGGATCTCGTTCAACGGCGGGGTCGACGCAGTGAATTGACAGAATTTGGAAGGCTCTTTGCGAACGCCGTGGCCGAACCGCTTGATACAGTGTGTTTCACCGCGAAGAGAATGCGGCGCAGGAACCGAACGGACGCCAATCGTATCGTAGTCCATACCTCTCTTTCCACCTTCGCCTACTCCTTCCTGATACCCAATCTCCAGGCGTTCTCTGCCGAGATGGGCGGCGTCGTCGTCGACGTGATCAGTTCATTGTCTCCACCGAGATCCTCCGACAATTTCGACATCCTGCTTACTCGCGATCTTTGTGTCGCTGAACCGGCCGACGATTGGGCGATCTACAATGAGATGCTCGTATGCGTAGGCGCTCCAAATCACGTCATGGGAAAAACGCTCTCCACTGCCCGCTCAATGCCGATTCTGAATATCACATCGAGGCCCGACATACTGCCCACTTGGCTCAGAGCCATGAACCTGACCGCGAAGGACATCAAGTCGGGGGCGCGATACGATCATAATTACCTTGCTTTGCCCGCCGTCATAACCGGGAAATGCCTGCTGGTGGCGCCGGAAATCATTGTCAGCGATCTCGTGCGTACAGGGGCGCTCCATGTCATACCGGGATCGCGTACTTCAAGCGGCATGCAATATCGGGCCTATGCGGTGGACCGAAGTGACAATCTCGAAGTCGCTCGCGCCTTTTGCCGATGGGTCGCGCGGCTCTGTAAGAAGGCCGCGATTCCGGAAGCCGCCTAATCGCGTATTTGCGTGATGGCAGACGTTTGATCAATCTTTGGAATCTTAGCGTGTCCATTTGCACATGCTGACTGTTCCGATTGCCGGCGAGCTCGTCATTTTGCGAGCACCGCGGCCAGCCTGCAAGTGAAGACGTTACCCGCGCCCTGCCAAAACGCGTTCAAACCGGCCGACTACGATGGTTTTTTTGTAAGATACGGGCTAAATTTAGCCGATCAGCCAAAGCTCAGGACGGGTCGCCCTCGCCTTTACGCTTGCGACGGAGCAAGGCGCGATAGCCGCCTCGCACCAGAAGCAGCCCGTTCTTGACCAGGCGAATGGTCCGGCTGCGCAGATCGTGCGTTTTCCAGCCGCGATCGGGAATGCGATGCTTGCCGAACAAGCCTTGCGCGATTTCGCGATAGCTGTGTCCCTCCAACGACCCATCGACCGCACGCAAGGCGAGGATGAGCCGACGGCGGGTCAAGATTGGCAGCGTCAGAGGCGGTGGTCCGATGGGGCGCCGTTCGAGCGCCAGCCAAAAACGATGTGCTGCCCACAAACGAACCTCGAAACTGCCGTCGAACGGCAGGTCGACGGCAAGCGAGGAGCCGCTCGGTGGAAGTTCTGTTAGCCACAGGCGATGCTTTGCTCCTCCGAGCGCCACGATGGCATGCCATCCATCCGGCGCATGGCGAAGCTCGCTACCCCCCAATTTTCTGAAATCCAGATCGTACGACGCTACCGAGCGGACAGCCGCGCGCAAGGGCAGCACGGTCGCGAGCACCTCGGGCGCCCAGAAAATGGCTTGTTGGTCGAACGTCTTTTGCGGATCAGCTGCGAAAAGACAGTCCCCACTGCTGCCGGAAATGGTCCGGCATCGCGTCGGATCGTTCGCTCATGGCGAGAGCCAAATAGTCTCGTTGGTACTCGCCGTTGCGGCGTAGCCACTCCCAAGCTATGTCCGCGGCCCCTGCTTTGTTGGCATCGGGATAGGCCTTCTCTGATCTCCAGTCAGCACCTGGCATCGCACCACTTTCCCCGTATGTTGATAACACACATGCAGGGAATTGCAGCCCGACGAATGTGACTATTTCTGGTTGACCCAATGCAGGTCTTCGCGATTCATGCAGTTTGCGCGATATGACGATCTAATTTTGCGATCGGTCATCACCAGAAGGGACGTCCGTTTCGAACGCACTTATTCCTCACTCTTCGGCCAACCGCGCTGCAGGAGCTGCCGAAAGCCATGACGTGCCGCCCACTTGGCGCGAGCCAGATGGCTTTCAAAGATACGTCGGGCGCGATCCGGATCCAGGGTGGCATCAATACCAAGCACAATGCGCGCAACTTCTCGCCAATCAGCATTATCGGCCTCGGCATCCAGCAGACGCATATACGTGACGGCATGTTGCTCGTCATAGGGCGTGAGCTGCGGCGCGTTAGGCGCGAAATCTGCGATCTTGGGATCGGACGGCACGGCCTGAAAGTCCTAACAGATTGAGAAGCCTCGATTTTAGGGACGGTAGCCGTATTCAGAACCTTTTCGTAGAGAGCCGATTGTCGCGGCCTGCAGGAGCATTCTTGCCAAAGTCAATGAATACCTAACAGCGCTGACTGCCGTCGTTCCCTTCAATTCGTTCGCTCCGACCATCGTCCGAATGCATCTGATCGCAGTCCGTTCCGCTCCATCAGCAGAACTGTCGTCCAGCCTTTCGAATCAAGAGGCGAAATGGGACGCAGCTCGTCGTAGCTCGTCAGCACAGGCTGATTCGGCGCGCCATCTGAATCCAGTACCGCTCCATTATTCGGATTACGCGCGGACTCTGCTCATCTGCATGTTGGGCGAACGTACCGCAATAGTATGGTTATAGCCAGTGGTTTGATGGCCGTCGGAATGGCTGCTTTAGCGCATGAAAGCTCGTGCGCTTGTCGCCTGGAATGTGCGCCGGATCCGCGTAGATCGCGGTGTTTCGCAAGAGCGATTGGCATACGATGCCAAGATCGACCGCTCCTATATGGGCGGTATCGAGCAGCAATCGGAGAACCCGACAATCGATCTTCTCGACCGTATCGCGGAAACGCTTGGGGTTCATTTGTCTGAATTCTTTCTTCAGCCACCCAAAGGGGCGACGGCTCCCAAGCCGTTGCGTAAGGGTCGAAAGCCCCTACCCCCACGTAGCAGAAAGAAATGACACTCCTCACGCACGAGCATTGTACTTGCTGCCCAAGCCGCTCACATCAATTTCGCGACTGCCGCAAACCTCCCCGGGGGGCGGACAGTGGACCCGCCGATTTCACCGCTTGAGGAGTTCAGGCTTTCCTTGTGTATCCTGATGAGCTCCACCAAGGTTCTCGCAACGCCATGATGCCACGGTCACCGAGACCGAAGATCAGATGAGGCCGTCCTCGGGGTCCATTTAAGGTTTAAAGGCGACGTCTGACAGCCAGTTCTCGTCTTCGCCGAGACCCGCTCCGGTCGAAATCGATGATCGGTCAGCATGTCGCTGCCGCCCTCCCGGTAACCCTCATACCACCGATAGAATGTGGCGCGTGGGATACCAAGACTGTCCCGCCTGGCCAGAAATGCGATTGCTCCACCAGCTAAATGATCGGTTTTCCTCGGACGCAGGATATCTCATGCCTCGTCCTCCCCCATCCCCGTTCATGCTTTTTTGGGCGACCGGTTCCCCAGCCTAAGGTCGGCCACCGATTTCCTTTGGCGCCGTCGTCTCACGACGCAGATCTTTCATCTCGCCAGAAGTTGCCGCACCCCACGAACTCCTTTGGCCCGCCATACTACATCGATCGAGGCGGCAATGCCCCCGCGCCTAAAGATATTCTCCTCGCCCCCGCAGTCTTTTCCAAGATGATAGCATCTTCTCTTCCGCCGAATACTGCCGGTGTGTTCTGGCGCCGAATGCGTGGGCGGTAAGGTGCCAGTGTTCGACGCCGCGACCGGCGCGCAGCGGCTTCGTTGCCTGCTCTAGGGCGGCCATTTTCTGGACCTTTCTGCGTCCAATACATCTGCTGACGCTCGGTATCGATCGTGATGCCCACGCACCATTTGGTTGGATCCCGTCGATCGACTTCGCCGCGACCGGCCTCGATGAGCGTCTCGATCTCTGACCCATCGAGATTGCAGCGGGTCACGCGCATTCTTTCGCGGTCGCACCAATAGAGCTTGTTGTTCTTTTGATCGAGTTGGATCTGCTTTGGCGCGAACGTCGCACCAAGTGGGACAATCACTTTCCGAGCCCTTCCATCAATGTCAGCCCGCTCGATTGACCCGTCGTTGACATCGATAGCTGAACCCATATTGGTCCAATAGACTTGACCGGCACGGACATCGACGGCGAGACTGTCCGGAAGTTGACAATCGGTGACAATAACCTTTCGATTGGAGCCGTCCGGATTCATGGTCTGAATGCGGTTGGTGCTGACCTCGAGAAAAAATAGCCGGCCAGCTGCCGGCTTCGTGGCAATCGAAGGCTTCGAATTGGGGGTATTAGCACCGGGCACGCTTTTCGCCTCGTGTAATGTGTAACGTACGCTAGTCGCTGACGAGCTTGAGCTAGCAGCAATTGCTAAGCAGTCTCATCGCTCCAGGCTCGGGTGAAGCGCGCTCTGAATAATCTGAGGCTTGAAGCGCCTAAGCATCTTCATTGCCGTCTCTTACAAGCCAAGTAGGGTGGAACTATACAGTCTGAGCTGCTGCCGGTTTGATGGACACCAGGTTAAGCTAATCCCACCTTGCGCTCGAACTCAACCGGGCTGAGATACCCGAGTCGAGTGCCTGCGGATCGTGTTATAAAATCTTTCGATATAGTCGAACACATCGGCTCGTGCCTCGTCTCTGGTTCGGTAGATCTTGTTGGCGGTCCGTTCGGTCTTGAGCGACGAGAAGAAGCTCTCCATCGCCGCGTTGTCCCAGACGTTGCCGGAACGGCTCATGCTGCAGAGAATGCCGTGGTCGGCCATCAAACGCTGGAACTGCTCGCTGGTGTACTGACTGCCCTGGTCGGAGTGGTGCAACAGGGCGTCCGGCTTGCCGCGTCGCCAGACGGTCATCAGCAGGGCATCGGTTACCAACTGAGCTGTCATGGCGGCGCTCATCGACCAACCCACCACCCGGCGTGAGAACAGGTCGATCACCGCTGCGACGTAGAGCGAG
>NZ_JADPKA010000059.1 GCF_023073715.1 Bradyrhizobium sp. 164 | reverse complement strand
CTGGATCAGGTCCGCGGATGCGCCGGGATACACGGTCGTGATGTTGATGACGGTGTTCGACAGCTTCGGATACTGCCGGATCGGCAGCACCATCGCCGCACGCAGGCCTATCAGCAGGATCAGCAGGCTGACGACGACCGACAGGACCGGTCGCTTGATGAAAATGTCGGTAAAGGCCATCGCGGCGTCTCGATTTCTATCTCTCAAGAGCGTGATCCGGCCGAGCCGGATCACGCGAATGTAATGGGTCAGTAGCGCGGCGGCTGCGCCGGGATTGCCGGGGGCGGGTCGGTCGAGATCGACACCGGTGCACCCGATTGCAGCTTGAGCTGGCCGACGGCAACGACCTTGTCGCCCGGCTTCAGACCCTTGACGATCTCGACGCGACCTTCGACCCTGTTGCCGGTCTGCACGAAGGTGCGTACCGCAGAGAGACTGGTCTTCCCGTCCTCTTCCTTTTTCTCGGTGATCACGAACACCGAGTCGCCGTACAGCGTGTAGTCGACCGCTGTCTCCGGAACGGTGATCACGGCCGGCTTCTCCGGCAGCACCACGGTGGTGGTGACGAACATGCCGGGCTTCAGGATCTTCTCCGGATTGGCGATGGTCGCCTGCACGCGGATGTTGCGGGTATCGGTCGCGATCTGCGGCTCG
>NZ_JADPKA010000108.1 GCF_023073715.1 Bradyrhizobium sp. 164 | reverse complement strand
TCCATGACTCGATGGAAGCCACTGTGGACCCTTATCCCGGGGTCCCGATTGGATGCCGATCACCCCGAAAACGGGGTCCTTATTCCATGCCGAAACACAATTTGTGAACGCCGCCTCCATGCCTTCGCTAAGCTGGGCGGAGATGCAGCCGTCGTCTGCCCCGTGAAGATAGAGCGACGGGACCGTAATTGGGCCAGTCGCGAGAGCCTCGAGAGCTTGCGCTGCCGCGTCGGATGGCGGGGCGAACAACTGCCGATAATAGGCCAGAGTCTGCGTGAGGACGCCGGGCTGGGCAAAGGCCTCGTTGAGTGAAGATCGAGCCGGAGCTGGCAGCACATAGCCCGGTGACCATTCCCGCCACAGGCGGTCGAGGAATGCAAAGTCGTTCAGCTGAACGGCGATCTCGGCCAGACGTGTCTGGAAGAAGAACATGTACCAGCTTCGTCGCTGCTGATCACCGTCGGCAACGAACGCCGACGCCAGTCCCTTTCCATAGGGCACGGCCAGCCCGACAAGCTTTGCGGACGCGTCCCGCGTCGAGGCTTGCCGCAGCGTAGGCTGCACGTGCGCCCAAATCATGGCCGACGAGAACGGCTTGCTCAGCTCCAAGCGATTCGATGAGCGCTAGTACGTCCTGACCTGTTGCCAAGGCGCGGTACGACCCGTCCGGTGCGGCGCCGCCGACCCAATATCCACGGAGCGCCGGCGCCACCGCCCAATATCCTTCTCGCTCGAGGCGATCGAGAAAGGGGATCCAACTCTGCGCATGATCGGGAAAGCCGTGCAGGCAGAGCACGAGGGGACCATGTCCAGCCTCCAGAATCGGGAAATCGAGCCCGTTGGCGTGAACCGTGCGGTTGCGGATATGGCCGCTCGCCAGAGAGTTCTCCCGCGAGCGCCCTGGACTATCGGCGTGCCGTTGTTGGGCCGTTGAAGCGGAGGCGTTCATGCTCGGGTTTTCCTCGTAGAGCCTGTCTGAACTAACGAGCGCGCGCTTCCCGACGAGAGGCCCCACGAGCGAGGCGCCGCTGCTACGCGGCCATTAGCAGCAGATCGACGATATCGGCTTCGTCTTACGGAGTGCCTGATCTTCTCGATCTCGTCGGTGTTGGAGTTCAGGGTCCGACTGGCAATGAGGAAGACGCGCTTTGCGTCAAGTCGCTCCGCCTCGGCGCGGATGGATTGGGAGACGGCTTTGCCATAGATGACGCGGTCAATTGCCGGAAAGTTATGTACACCGGCGTTGCGCATTTCTTCCTCCCATTAGATGCCCGATCGTTATATTATGATCATCATTCTACTTCGAGTCGGCATCTCAGCACGCTGGAGCCCTGCGGCGGGCGGTTAGATCGCGACTGTTCATGGATGCGCTGCCGCCAATGTCAGGCGAGCCAGCTCGGAGTGCTCGACAGAGGCCTTCGCTTTTCCACAGCGCCGCGACCGCTCCAGGCGTCAAGCGCCCATGATTCTTTTCATCGTGGCCCTTTGCATCGATCGCGGCGTCAGGCGATTTGAAAAGGCGGCCATGTTGTTCGCCAGGCCCGGGATCACCATGGCCTTTCCTTGCGAGAGCGCCCGAACGCCGCTCGCGGCAACCGGACGCGGCTTCATGGTGAGGAGCCGCAGCATGGCCGATGTGGTTGCGCCGGCCGCCGCATCGAAACCGGTCGCTGTGTGCCCCGGGCAGAGACTGGTAACGACGACGCCGTGCGGGCGGAGTTCGTCATGCAGGGCCTCGCCGAAGGCGAGTACATAAGCCTTGGTCGCCGCATAGGCCGCGTAGCTGGGAACGGCCTGGAAAGCCAGGAGGCTGGCGACCAGAAGGATATGTCCAGACCGCCGCTTGGACATGTCGCGGCCGAAAAGATAGGTCAGCTCTGTGAGCGTCGTGATGTTGAGCTGGATCATGTTCGCGGTCTGCTCGATCGGCGTGTCCAAAAAATCGCCGTGCAAGCCGAATCCGGCATTGTTCACCAAGATGTCGATCGTCACCGACCTCGCGTCGAGACTGCTTTTCAGGCGGCTGGCGGCGCTCGGCGCGGCAAGATTGATCGCCTCGACGAGCACATCCACCCCGTATTTGCTGCGGAGATCGGAGGCAAGCTTTTCCATCCACTCCCGCCGTCGAGCCGCCAAGACGAGATTGACTTTCTGCGCCGCCAGGAGACCTGCGAATTCAAGACCGAGGCCACTCGACGCTCCCGTGACCAGCGCCCATTTTCCGGCGAAGCTGTTCATTGCTTCATTCGACATCGTTCTCGTCCTCATCTGTTTGGTCGGCGAATGGCTCGGCCAGATCTCAATCAGAAACACCGGCCCATCCTTTCAAGCTGCGGCGGCGCCGCGAACCTGTTCGGCCGCGGCATCCAACAGCGCCTGAGCCAGATCGGGGTCGTTGACGACGCGCGAGAGCGTCACCGCGCCGACCATCGTCGCGAGAATGGCCATGGCCTTGCCGCGGGAGGCCTCGTCGCCGGCCCCGGCGAGAAAGCGGTCGAGCACGTCGAGATGCGCTTTGATTCCTGCTTCGAATTCCGCCTTCACCTCGGGGCCCTGCCGCGCGGCGTCTGAGCCGAGTGCCACGATGGGGCAGCCGTCCATCTTTTCTTCGCGATGGTCGCCGCTGAGGTAAATCCCGATCACCGCGCCGAGCGGATCATCGGGATTCCGAGCGGCCGCATCCGACCATCGGCCCGACGCGCTCTCCAATGCTCGCCTGGACGCCTCGACCGCCAAATCCTCTTTTGACGCGAATTGCTTGTAGAAGGCACCTTGGGTTAGCCCGGCCCCCTCCATCAGATCCTTAAGCCCGATCCCATCGAAGCCGCGCTCCCTGAACAGGCGACTTGCCACATTGATCACGGTTTTGCGGTTCTCCGCGGCCTGAACGCGACTGACTCGCATCGGCACCTCCAACTTAGATTGCATTTGAACTCTATTACCACAATATAGAAGCCGAACGCAATCTATCAAGGGCCCCAAGGCCGAATCTCTTGGTAGGAGCGCTTCAGCCGTCCCTTTTACGTCCCCGAGGGCCTGAATCACATTTTTGTCGCCTCCTTTCCTTTTTAGATTGCGTTCGAAAGCTAAACGGAATACAGAGTTCGGACGAAATCTAAAATTGGGAGATTGACATGAGGATGCGGGGCTTTGCGGTTTTGGCTGGTATTTTGATCTCGGCCGGGGTGGCGACCTTCGTTGCCCTCGGGATCCCGCCCCGGGAAGCCTCCGCGGTCGGTGACCCCAGGCAAGAGCCCCCAATGGTCCGTCTCGTGATGGCCGCGCCGGTCAGCGGATCCGACCGCGGCTTCACCGGCACCATCGGCGCGAGGGTGGAAAGCAATCTCGGTTTTCGCGTCGCCGGTAAGATCGTCGAGCGGCTCGTTAGTGTCGGTGAGCAGGTCAAATCCGGGCAGCCGCTGATGCGGATCGACGAAACCGACCTCCGCCTGGCGCTCGCAGCGAAGCGCAACGCCGTCGCGGCTGCGCGTGCAGCTGTCGTTCAGACCGACGCCGATGAGCGGCGATACGCCAACCTGGTGAGCGATGGGTGGACTTCCAAACAGCGCTACGAGCAGGCGAAGGCCGCCTCGGATACAGCCAAAGCGCAGCTCGCAGCGGCGGAAGCCGACGCGGGGGTTGCCGAGAACCAGGCGACCTATTCCGTCCTGGTGGCCGATGCGGATGGAACGGTCACCCAAACGCTGGGCGAGCCGGGGCAAGTTGTCTCCGCCGGCCAACCGGTCGTTCGGGTCGCGCAGTCCGGTCCTCGCGAGGCTGTGGTGGCGCTCCCCGAAACGATCCGGCCGGCGATCGGCTCGCTCGCTGAGGCGAGCCTGTATGGGAGCGATGGGCGCTTTACTGCGCATCTGCGGCAGTTGTCGGATTCCGCCGATCCTCAGACCCGCACCTATGAGGCGCGCTACGTGCTCGGCGGTGACGCCGCAGCGGCACCGCTTGGCGCGACGATCACCATTCGGCTTGCAAGCCAGGGGAGCCAGCCGGAAGTTCAGGTGCCGCTGGGAGCCGTGCTCGACGACGGCAGAAAGACCGGCGTTTGGGTGTTCGACGGCGGCACCTCGACGGTCCGCTTTCACACCATCAAGCTTGTGCGTGTGACCAGCGAAAATGCCGTTATCTCCGGCCTGAGCTCCGGTGATCGGGTTGTCTCTCTGGGCGCACACCTCCTGCAGGAGGACGCTCACGTCAGGACAGCCTCTCAAGACAGGAGCAACTGATGAGCTTCAATCTTTCGGCGATCGCAGTCCGTGAACGGGCCGCAACGCTGTTCTTCTTGCTTTTGCTGGCAGCCGCAGGCGCCTACGCCTTCTTCATGCTCGGACGGGCCGAGGATCCCTCCTTCACCATCAAGACCCTGACGGTCACGACCGTGTGGCCGGGTGCGACCGCACGCGAGATGCAGGACCAGGTCGCCGAACCGCTGGAGAAGCGGATCCAGGAGCTGACCTGGTACGACCGGGTGGAGACGACCACACGGCCGGGTTATGCCTACATGACCGTGACCCTGAAGGACAACACACCGCCATCGAGCGTGCAGGAGGAATTCTACCAGGCCCGCAAGAAGCTGGGCGATGAAGCGCGCAAGCTGCCCCCCGGTGTGCTCGGCCCCTTCATCAATGACGAATATTCGGACGTCAGCTTCGCCCTTTATGCGCTCAAGGCCAAGGGCATGCCGATGCGGGAGCTCGCCAGGCAGGCAGAGACCATTCGCCAGGATCTTCTGCACGTGCCCGGCGTCAAGAAGATCAACATCCTCGGTGAACGCCCCGAGCAGATATTCGTCGAGTTCTCCTATCCCAAGCTGGCGACTCTCGGCGTATCGGCAACGGATATCGTTGCCGCCTTGCAGCGGCAGAACACGGTCACACCGGCGGGCTCCATCGACACCAAGGGGCCGCAGGTGTTCATCCGGGTCGAGGGCGCCTATGACAGCGTCCAGGCGATCGCCGACACTCCGATCGTCGCAGCCGGGCGAACGCTGAAGCTTTCCGACATCGCCGAAGTGCGCCGGGGTTACGAGGATCCTCCCACCTACCTCATCCGGCACCAGGGCGAGCCCACCATCATGCTCGCGGCGGTCATGCAGGAGGGCTGGAATGGTCTCGCGCTCGGCAAGGCGCTGGAGGAGAGGTCTGCAGCGATCTCCCGGACACTGCCACTCGGGATGACGCTGGCCAAGGTCAGCGACCAGGCCGTCAACATCTCCTCATCGGTGAACGAATTCATGATGAAGTTCGCGATGGCGCTCGGCGTGGTGCTGCTGGTGAGCCTGCTCAGCCTCGGCTGGCGCGTCGGCATCGTTGTCGCGGCTGCCGTCCCACTGACGCTTGCCGTCGTGTTCCTCATCATGCTGGAGACCGGCCGTTTCTTCGACCGCATTACGCTGGGCGCCCTCATCCTGGCGCTTGGTCTTCTAGTTGATGACGCGATCATCGCCATCGAGGTGATGGTGGTGAAGATGGAAGAGGGCATGGACCGCATCTCGGCGGCAGCCTATGCCTGGAGCCACACTGCGGCACCGATGCTGTCCGGAACACTCGTGACGATCGCAGGCTTCCTGCCGGTGGGCTTCGCCCGCTCGACGGCCGGGGAATACGCCGGCAACATCTTCTGGGTCGTGGGATTCGCCCTCATCGTCTCCTGGATCGTCGCGGTGGTCTTCACGCCGTATCTCGGCGTCAAGATGCTGCCCGCGATCAAACCGATCGAAGGCGGTCACCACGCCATTTACGGTACGCCCAACTATCGGCGCTTGCGCGCTCTCATTACCTTCGTCGTGCGCCACAAGTTCGTGACCTGCGGCGTCGTCGCCGTCGCTTTCGCGCTTTCCGTCGCCGGCATGGGCGGCCTCAAACAGCAGTTCTTCCCGACGTCCGACCGCCCCGAAGTGCTGGTGGAAGTTCGTCTGCCGGAAGGCACCAGCATCGGGACGACGACCGCCACCGTCGCAAAGCTTGAGCGCTGGCTGGAAGGCCAGTCGGAGGCCAAGATCGTGACGAGCTATGTCGGTCAGGGTGCGCCGCGTTTCTTCTTCGCGATGGCGCCGGAGCTGCCCGATCCGGCCTTCGCCAAGATCGTCGTGCTGACACCGGACGCGGAAGCCCGCGAGGTCTTGAAGCATCGGCTCCGACAGGCGGTGTCGGATGGGCTTGCGCCTGAAGCCAATGTGCGTGTCACGCAGCTCGTGTTCGGACCCTATACGCCATTCCCCGTCGAGTTTCGGATCATGGGGCCCGACCCTGCGCAACTATATGCGATCTCTGAAAAGGCGCTCGGTATCATGCGTGGCGTTCCTGATGTGCGCCAGGCGAACCGCGATTGGGGTGATCGCACGCCCGTGCTCCGCTTCATCCCGGATCAGGATCGGTTGAACCTCATCGGCCTTTCTCCCGCGGAGGTGGGCCGGCAACTCCAGTTCCTTCTCACTGGCATCGCCGTGACACAGGTCCGCGAGGACATTCGCAATGTCCCCATCGTGGCGCGCAGCGCCGGCGGCGAGCGGCTGGATCCGACGCGACTGGCGGATTTCTCGTTGATGAGCCGAGACGGCCGCGCCGTTCCCCTCGACCAGGTCGGCCATTCGGAAGTCCAGCTTGAAGAACCGATCATGAAGCGTCGCGACCGCACCCCCGTCGTCATGATCAGGTCGGACATCAATGAGGCGACTCAGCCTCCGGAGGTCTCCAAGGATATCAAGACGGCCCTTCAGCCGCTGATCGCATCCCTTCCGGCCGGTTATCGCATCGAGTTGGGCGGATCGATCGAGGAGGCAACCAAGGCCAACGACGCGTTGGCGACAATCTTTCCGGTCATGATTGCCGCAATGCTGATCGTCATCATGCTGCAGGTGCGATCCTTCTCGATGATGGCCATGGTCGTGCTGACCGGACCACTTGGCCTCGCCGGCGTCGTGCCGATGTTGCTGATCTTTCACCAGCCCTTCGGATTCAACGCCATTCTCGGCCTGATAGGCTTGGCGGGTATCCTGATGCGCAACACACTTATCTTGACCGACCAGATCAAGGAGAATCTTGCCGCCGGCCTTGACGACTATCACGCCGTCATCGAGGCCACGGTGCAACGTACGAGGCCCGTGATCCTGACCGCATTGGCTGCGGTGCTGGCTTTCATTCCCCTCACGCATTCTGTGTTCTGGGGATCGATGGCTTACACGCTGATCGGCGGCACCGCGGTCGGAACGGTTCTGATTCTGCTGTTCCTTCCTGCGCTCTATGCCGCCTGGTTTCGGATCAAGCCGACCGCAGATGACATGCATGAGGTTTCACCCAAGAAGCCGGAACTGCAGCCAGCATTGGCTGCAGAATAAGGCGCTGTTGCTCCAATGGATCGTCCGGTCCGAACGGGAAGAGAGTCCGACGAGGCCCGCGCCCGGATCCTGGGGGCGGCGGAAGAGCGCTTTCGGCGGGTCGGTCACCACAGGACGTCGGTGGCCGACATCGCCGCCGAGCTCGGCATGAGCCCGGCGAACATCTACCGGTTCTTTCCCTCCAGGAATGCAATCGACGAGTCCATCTGCGGGCGTCTATTGAACGAGCTTGCCGACCTTGCCTTTGCGATCGCACGGAGGAACGCGCCGGCCACCGAGAAACTCGAGGAACTGCTGAGCATTGTTCACCACCACAGCAAGATGACGTTGGTCACGGCGAAGCCCATGCACGATCTGATCGTCGCCGCCACGCAGGAGAACTGGCCGATCATCAAGGCGCATATCGAGCGGATGGAGACGATCTTCGAGGCGATCATACGCGGGGGCGCCCAAGCGGGACAGTTCGATGTCGAAGATGCCGCGGAAGCGGCGCGAGCAGTCAGATCCGCGTTTATGCCATTCTTCCATCCCATTCTGATCGAGCACTGCGTTGTACACGGCGAAGACACGGAAGCAGGCCTGCGCGACCAGATTCGTTTCATACTGAAAGCACTCGGCAAATCGGGCTGAGCGGTCTGCTGCGTTCAACCCCTCCATCCACAACACGGAGCCCATCACCATGGATGACGTCATCATCATCGGCGGCAGCTTTGCCGGTCTCGCCGGCGCCCTGCAGCTCGGCCGTGCCCGCCGCACGGTCACCGTTCTCGATACCGGCCTGCCGCGCAACCGCTTTGCCGGCCACTCGCATGGCCTGCTCGGCCACGATCACAAGCCGCCGCTGGACATCCTGGCCGAGGCGCGGCAGCAGCTGGCGCGTTATCCCATGATCAAGCTGGTCAGTGCCCGGGCCGACAGCGTCTCCGGCGCTATCGACGATTTCTCCGTCCTCACTTCCGACGGCGAAAGCCTTGGGGCGCGTCGTCTCATCCTGAGCTATGGCGTCGCCGACCAGATGCCTGATGTTCCGGGCTTTGCCGAAGGCTGGGGCACCTCCATCGTGCCCTGCCCCTATTGCGACGGCTTTGAAGTCGCCGGCCAGCATTGGGGCCTCGTCTGGTCCGGCCCGCAGTCGCACAATCAGGTCAGGCTGTTCCACGATTGGACCGACAGGTTGACGCTCTTCGCCGATGGTCACGACATTCCGCCCGATATCCGGGCCGATCTGGCGCGCCGCAACATACCTGTTGTCGAGGGCCGGATCACCGGGATCGCCCATCACAGGGGCCATAGCGCCACCGTCAAGCTCGATACCGGCCCCGATGTCGCGGTCGACATCCTGTTCGCGCATCCGCGCAACATGCCGTCCGCAAGCCTGCATGAACCGCTGGGTCTAGCCACGGTGGATACGCCCGGCGGCATCGCCCTCAAGGTCGACGAGCGCCGCCAAACCAGCATGCCCGGCATCTACGCTGCCGGCGACCTCGCCAACCCCCTCATGCCCTCCGTCACCACGGCATCATGGCAAGGCGCGATGGCGGGTATCTTCGCCCAGCAGTCGATGCTGGTTTGAGAGCACAGATTGGAGATGAGCATGGCCGTCGAACCGGACAGCGCGGGTGTGCGCTTCCCTCCGCCCTTCGTCTATCTGGGAGCGCTGCTGTTGGGGCTGGCGGCGGAGCGGTTCGTCACGCTGCGCTCTTTCGGCATCGACTGGCGGTTGCTGGCCGCGATGGGCGCGCTGCTGTTCTTTGCCGGCGCGGCGATGATGCTTGCGGCGGCGGGGCTGTTCCGGCGGCTGGGCACCAACGTTCCGCCGTCGCAGCCAACGACCCTCATCGCAACGACCGGCCCTTATAGGTGGACCCGCAATCCCATGTATCTCGGCATGGCGCTTATCTATGCCGGCGTTGCGATCGGCTTCGACGGGCCGATCGCCTTGGCCTTGCTCCCGTTGGTGCTGATCGCGATCCAGACGCAGGTGATCGCCCGCGAGGAGCGCTATCTCGAAGCGAAGTTCGGCGACGACTACCGCCGCTACAAGGCCGAGGTTCGCCGCTGGCTCTGACTGTTGCGCCGCTGCCGTCTGCGTGGCCGCCCGTCAGCCAGCTTCCCAACAGATCGCCGCCGTTACCTGGAGCAGCTTACAGTATCTGGAAAGTATCCATCCCGTCTTGCAGAGCCGTCGGCTATCCGACAACAGGGGACATCAATGGTCTACAGTCTAATTGTCAAAAAAGAGATCCGCAGGAGCTTCGATCATGTCAACAACCAGCGTTGGGATGATGCTGCAAAAGGCCTAACACCGAACGCGTATCACTGGGTTGCCGGTGATCATGCGTTGGGGGGTGAGCGACATGGAAAGCAATCGGTGAAGCAGTGGTTCGAGCGCATGGGCCGTGTTTTCCCGAAGCTGCACATAGATGTTGAGCAGGTCGAGGTGACGGGTTGGCCATGGAATACCACAGTGTTCGTCAAGTGGCGGGCCAACGCGAGGCTACTTGACGGCCAAAGCTCGTATGTGAACAGGGGCGTCCACGTCTTCAAGTTGCGATGGGGCAAGGTTTATTCGATTGAGGAATATTTCGACTCGCAGGCTGCAGAACGAAGCCTCGCTATCCAAGCTCGTGCCGGTTTGGATGAAGCTGCGGCTGGAGCAATCGTGAGCTAACGCTGATCTTTCGTGTGATGCCGCCATCAGCCTATCAGGTCGCCGACTGGAATGGCCAAACCGGGGAGCGCTCTGTCGCCCACCAGGCCCGGCTCGACGCTAGGCTGGCGGTGCTCGGCCAAGCCGCGATCGAAGCCGCCGCGCGCGACGGGCGAGCGCGTGCTGGACGTCGGCTGCGGCGCGGGCGCGTCGAGTCTGGCGCTGGCCGCCTGCGTCGGCCCGGGGGGCCAAGTGCTGGGCGTGGACATATCCGAACCGCTGATCGGCCGAGCGCGCTCGCTTGCGCCACAGGATACGCCGGTCCAGTTCCGGGTGGCCGACGCCAGCAGCGCCGAGCTGCCCGAGGGCGCGTTCGACATTCTGTTCTCGCGTTTGGGGGTGATGTTCTTGGACGATCCGACAGGGGAGTTCGCCCATATGCGCCGCGCGCTCCAGCCGGCGGGCGGGTCGCTTTCGTCTGCTGGCGCGGCGCGGCCGACAACGATTGGATGCGCCTGCCGATGGGCGCGATCAAAGGCATCGCCCCGCGACGGCGCCCGCCCGATCCCGAAGCGCCCGGTCCATTCTCGTTCGGCGACCGGGGGCGGGTGGCTCGCATCCTGACGGCGGCCGGCTTCACCGATATCGCTACCGCGCCCTTCGATGCTTCCATCCCGTTTGGCGAGGGCGCGACGCGGGACGCGACGATCGACGACGCGGTGAAGATGACGTTGGAGGTCGGCCCGCTGTCGCGCGTGCTCGCTGATCAGCCCGACGACATCCGCGCCCGCGCCTCGGCCGCGGTTCGTGCCGCCTTCGCGGGCCGCCCTGGCGAACGGTCGGTGATGTTCGACAGCGTGGATCGTCACGGCGCGCAATCCGGCAAGCTGATAGCCGGTCCTGATCGCAACCGCGCATCACGATGCCGAGACGCCGGAACGTAGCTTCGTCGGCACCATCAGGCGCCGGATCGAGAGCGAACTTGGCTTTCGCCTTGCCGACAAGCTTGCAAAAGTTGAGGTCGGTCAGGCACTCGCGACCTCGAAATCGCCTGAGATGGACGGCCGAATCGGACGAGCCGGTGGTACACAGCAGTGGTCACAAATTGCGACCGGGCGCTTAACGAATCTTTGTTTTTCGGCGGTTTTCGCGGATTCGCGGCATCGGGGGTGAGAGTCCCACTATCTCCGCCAGTGCGACCCTTGCCGGTGCCGCAAGAGCGCAACAACCGAAGAGGCAGTCAGTCAGCTGGTACGTTAACGGGATTTTCCTCCTCCCGCGGATGTGGTAAACATTGCTTGTGCCCCCAAGGGTGCCACACAAAAATAGATCGCCGTACCGAAAAGCGCAATAAAATCAATAGATCTTGGGATTGTTATCACAGTTCAATCCTGTCCGGCAGCACCAGTGTTCCACACATGACAAGGCATTCTCGCGGCTCGATGCGCCCGAGTTTTGCTCTATTCCGTGCCCCTCTTCGGTGAAGAGGGCGCAGGGAAGGCCGAGTGCCGGCTGGCACCCACGGTCCGCTGTGCGAAAGCACACGCAGAAAAACTGCACAGCGGCATACAGGTGAAGCCCAACACACGGCCTTCCCTGCGCAGTGGTTTGACGGCTTATGCCTGCTCTCCCCAAAGCCGAGTTCCTTCTGGCCTCCGTCACCTCGCGAATTGGCGATGCCTCGCGACCCGGTTGGGCTCAAGACATCTCCGCAAGGCTTGACCGTAGCAACGACGGTCAGGACCACACGGTTTTGCCGTACGCAGCAATCCGGCTTCGCCCAAAGGGCTTCGCCGGACAGGGCGCCGTCCGTCCGCACGCAGTCAAGGACCTCACGAGGTTCATCTCGCCCTGGTCTCGCCTAGGCGTGCCCGACGCTGCCGCGTCCACCGCACCCCGGCCCACGTTTCGTTACGACGTACGATCGTCCCTCTCCCCGGGCCGGGATAGGGGAAGAATGCCGCAATTCCGAATTTCGGTAAAGTGGAATATTTTTGCGGCGGGAGATTGACGAGGTTTTGCATGGGGCGGGTGTTTTGCCCGACGGGTAAAAGTTGCAGCGACCCGATATCAGCTTGGCTACGGCGGCTTTCCCTTGAACTTGTACGAGCGACCAACGAATAGACTAGCCAGCAGCACTGCAACGATGCCGCCGAAGCCAACCCACGCGCCCCATGGGTTTCGCAAGCGCTGTACCCATCCTACGCACGGTCAATTGTCGTCACGCATTTGCTGTCCCATGAAGCGATCGTCGGCACGGCGCAGCCGTCGGCACAGTTCGCGATTGATGTTCTGGAGGACGATCACGTAGGCGTGGATATCGGCCTTGTAGCAAGCGTAGAGCTTTTGGGCGGTCAGCTCGTACAGCACCGTCGGCCCTTCCGCCACCACCGTGGCGGAGCGATTCTGCATTTCAATCAGCGTCATTTCACCAAAGAAATCGCCAGGCTCCAGAGCGGAAATTGGGATGACGTTCCCCGAATTCGCCCGTTTGCGCACCGCCAGCCGACCGGATTTGACGATGAACATCGAGCGTCCCTGCTCGCCCTCCGCCACGACGGTTGCTCCGGCATCAAAGCGGCGCTCGACCAGCATCGAGATCAGGAGGTCGAGACTCGGTTCCGGGAGACCACCGAAGAACGGCGTGGCGAGCAGGAACGCCTTCAGATCGGGAGCGCTGACAGCCATCGCGCAAGGATACGCCCCGTCGCCATCTGCGGCAAGCAGAGCAGACATCGGCGCTGACGATGCCCGACGTGTTCGCAAGAAGAGGCCAACAAAATATGCGTAGGATGGCTAGCGCGACTTGTCCGCCGCAGCGCAGAGAGCGAAGGCGGTGGCGAAATCCATCAAGCTCGTTCAGTGGCGAAACGTGGCGGATTTCGCAAGTGCTCTACTCATCCTGCGCTCGCCGCCGCGCAACACGCCGCGCACCGTCCGCTTTTCCGGTGGCGTAACCCGGATGGAGTGCAAGCGTAGTCCGGGGCCATTAGCCGCGGACGCAATCCGTTTGACCCCCAAATTCATGGTGATAATGTCGTAATCTGCCGTCTGTCCGGGAGGACACAATGGGATGGTTTGACCGGCTGTTTGGAACGACGTCGGCGCCTACGACCCCACTCTTTGCGAGATTTAGGCGGAAATCACGGGCACCGACTGATCCCGATCTTCTGAAGATCGCCAAAGACCGAAAAGGGCATATTTCGCGGAGAGCCGTGAGAGATGAATATAATCGGCTGCTTCTGGAGAAGTACGCGCACGACAAATCGTGATTTCTAATCACGTCCAGCTCGTGGCGTGGGTAGGGCGACTAGTCCGCCGTAGCGCAAAGAGCCAAGGCGGCAGCGAAGCCCGTCGAGGCTTGCCGATGACGAAGCACAATGGATTTCGCAAGTGCTCTATCCATCCGACGCCTACTGCCGCGCAATGCCCTCTCCGCGCAACGTCCGCTTTCTCCAAACCAGATCAGCCATCACTTTGATGGCCGCCGCGAGAACGAGCGCACAAAGCACAATCTTGGAGGTCGTCTCCATCGTCCCCTCGATCAGCAGGCAATGGGCTACGCTGGCTGCGACGATGACGATCGCGAGGGGAATATGGACGATGCGCCAGGTTCGCAGCCGCAATCCCAGCCGCCGCCGCAAGAGAGCCAGAAGCGCGACAGCGAAGATGGCCCACATGGCGACCACGCCAAAGGGAGAGAACGGCGTCGGCGATGAGAAGGTAAGGGCGTCGATCATGTCGGGCGGACTGGTGATCCAGAGCCCGGCGACATGGATCACCACCGCAAAGGCCAGCGCGCCGCCGATCCAGTGATGGGCACGCCGTCCGCGATAAGCCGATAGCCCCGGCAAATATCCGCCGATCAGCAGGGGCTGAACGAGCACAAGACCGAGGGCGACGATCCCTGCGAAGCCGGCGAGGATGTAGACCGGACCGCGCCAAGCGAGCAGGTCGCTTCCTGCTGCGGCGGCGATCGGCACGCAAATGGCCAAGGCAAGGGCACCCAGATCAGGGTCGCCCGGGCCGATTCCCATCCCTTCATTTGCAATTCGCGGCTCAAGCTGGCTGCAGGACGAAGTGCGCCTCGAGGCTGGTTTCCTTTGCGCTCCGCATCACCGGACGCAGAAAGACGGTTTTGAACTCGCCGCTGTCATAGGCGAGGTGACCATGCGGCTGGCCGAAGATGGGAATGATCTGCGGCATCTCGAGCCGGAACTTGCCGTCCTTGTCGGTGAGCGTGGCGCCATGACTCTGCGGCTCGTGCTCCTGCCCCTCGACGGTGTGCGCCCAGATCTGGATGCGCTGCCCGGCGAGCGGAGCCCCGTCGCCGGCGCGGCGCACGGTACCGCTCATCCAGAAGCCGCCCTTTCCGATCCGCTCCACGATCGCCGCGCCCTTGCGGTAGTTGTTCGCCCCGCCCGACATCGACTCGGTCGGCGCGAGGCCTTCGGCACGGGCGGGCAACAGCAGCCCGGAAACTCCGCTCGCCAAAACCCCGGTTGCGAGCACCGAGCCGCCAGCGGCGAGGAGGTTGCGGCGGTTGAGTACGACCGTGGTCATGTCAGTTCCTCCTGGCAACCGAGCAGTGCTCCGGCAATCTATAACAACAGGCGCAGAACGCCCAGTTGCGACGAAGGGCGCCATAGGTCGCAATAACAGTGTTGTGAACGGGCAGCGCGGGCTGCAGCGTCAAGGATGCGCTGCTCCGTCAAGATCCAAGTCGCGACAGGTTCGAGCAGCATTCCTATCCCTGGTCCCCTATATGTGAGGTCCCCGCGCACACGCGCCCTTCACGGGTACCACACATGATCCCCTTCTCCGTGCTCGACCTCGCGCCCATCCGCCAAGGTGGCGACGCCGCGCAGGCGTTTCGCAATTCGCTCGATCTCGCCCGGCATGCGGAGGCTTGGGGCTACAAGCGGTTCTGGCTGGCCGAGCATCACAACATGACGGGGATCGCAAGCGCGGCGACGTCGGTGGTGATCGCCCATATCGCGGGGGGAACGAAAACCATCCGCGTCGGGTCCGGCGGGATCATGCTGCCGAACCATTCGCCGCTGGTCATCGCCGAGCAGTTCGGCACGCTGGAATCGCTCTTTCCCGGCCGGATCGATCTCGGCCTCGGGCGGGCGCCGGGCACCGACCAGTTCACAGCAAAGGCGCTGCGGCGCGACCTTGCGACGGCTGCGGAGAACTTTCCGCACGACGTGCTGGAATTGCAGGCGCTGCTCGGCGATGTGCAATCGAACCAGGCGATCCGCGCGGTGCCGGGCGTGGGCACGAAGGTGCCGCTGTGGATCCTGGGATCGAGCACTTTTGGCGCGCAGCTTGCGGCGATGCTGGGCTTGCCGTTCGCGTTCGCCTCGCATTTCGCGCCGCAGATGATGATGCCGGCGCTGCGCGAATATCGCGCGCGCTTCGAGCCCTCGGCGCAACTCGACAAGCCTTACGCGATGATCGGTGTCAACGTGTTTGCCGCCGACAGCGACGCCGAGGCGCAGCGCATGTTCTCATCGCTGCAGCAGCAGTTCATCAATCTGCGCCGGGGCACGCCGGGCCCGCTGCCGCCGCCGGTCGACCACATGGACGCGTTGTGGTCGCCGGCGGAGAAGGCCGACGTCGGCCAAGCGCTGTCCTGCTCGGCGGTCGGCTCGCCCAGAATCGTGGAGGAGAAGCTGAAGGCGCTGATGGCCGAGACCGGCGCGGACGAGCTGATGACGACGGGCCAGATCTACGACCACGCCGCCCGGCTGCGCTCGTTCGAGATTGCGGCCGAGGTGCGGGAACGGCTGGCAGGGCAGAAGGGAGCGTGAGCGCGTTGGGCCTTGATGTGCTGGAGGCTGACCGTGAGCTGGCCGAACGCGAACTGCCCCATCGCCATCCTCGCCGCGATGCCGGCGCAGGACGCGCGAAAGATCGTCGCGGCCAACGAGAAGAGATTCGAAGCCTACCAGACGCGGAGATCTTGCTGCGCGAGGCCGGGATCATCGAGCGATCCGGGGGTTAGAGGCGCTGTCAATGGGCTGACGCAGCGCTTCTTTTTGTGGCACAAGGGCGGCCTCCGCCGATCGACCAACGAGGCCACGCATGCCCGCGCCAAAGCCGCCTGCCTTCGAGACCCTGAGCCTGCATGCGGGCCAGCATCCGGATCCCGTAACCGGCGCCCGCGCCGTGCCGATCTACCAGACCACGTCCTACGTGTTCCAGGATTCCGATCACGCCGCCGCGCTGTTCAACCTGGAGCGCGCCGGCCACATCTATACGCGCATCTCCAATCCGACCACCGGTGTGCTGGAGGAGCGGCTCGCGGCGCTCGAAGGCGGTGTCGGTGCGATCTGCACCGCCAGCGGCATGGCCGCGCTGCATCTGGCGATCGCGACACTTTTGAACGCCGGCGACCACATCGTGGCATCGAGCTCACTCTATGGCGGCACCATCAACCTGCTGGCGCATACGCTGCCGCGCTTCGGCATCACCACCAGTTTCGTCAAGCCGCGCGATCTCGACGCGTTCCGCGCCGCGATCGGGCCGAACACGAAGCTCGTGATCGGCGAGACCATCGGCAATCCCGGGCTGGAAGTGCTCGACATTCCCAAGGTCGCGGCGATCGCGCATGAGGCAAAAATTCCGCTGCTGATCGACAACACCTTCGCCACACCCTATCTCAGCCGCCCCATCGAGCTCGGCGCAGACATCGTCATGCATTCGGCGACCAAATGGATCGGCGGACACGGCATTGCGATCGGCGGCGCCATCGTCGACGGCGGCCGCTTCGACTGGCGCGGCTCGGGCAAGTTCGGCGCGCTGACCGAGCCCTATGGCGGCTATCACGGCATCGTCTTCGACGAGCAGTTCGGCACCGCGGCCTTCATCATGCGCGCGCGCACCGAGGGCCTGCGCGATTTCGGCGCATGCCTGTCGCCGACCAACGCGTTCCAGCTGCTTCAGGGCGTCGAGACCCTGGGCGTGCGTATGGACCGGCACATGCAGAACACGCATCTCGTGCTGGACGCGCTGAAAGCCAACAAGGCCGTCGATTGGGTGCTGCATCCCTCGCTGGAGAACCACCCGGACTTTCAGCTCGCAAGGGCGCTGCTGCCGCGCGGTGCCGGCTCCATCGTCTCCTTCGGCATCAAGGGCGGCCGGCCCGCCGGGCGCACGTTCATCGAATCACTGCGCATGATCAGCCATCTCGCCAATGTCGGCGATGCCAAGACCTTGGTGATCCACCCCGCCTCGACCACGCATCAGCAGATGGACGCCGAGCAGCTCAAGGCCGCCGGAATCGGCGAGGAGCTGGTGCGGCTCTCGGTCGGCATCGAGACGGCAAGCGACATCATCGACGATCTCAACCAAGCGCTGCGCATCTCGCAAAAGGTCTGACGCCATGAAGCTTTCCGTCAACGGCACCGACGTGTTTGTCGCAACCGGCGGCCGCGACTTCGACAAGTCGCTGCCCGCGGTCGCCTTCATTCACGGCGCCGGCTTCGATCATTCGACCTGGGCGCTGCACACGCGCTGGTTCGCCCATCACGGCTTTTCCGTGCTGGCGCCAGACCTGCCCGGCCACGGTCGCTCGGCCGGGCCGTCGCTGTCGACCATCGCCGAGATGGCCGACTGGACCGCGGCGCTGCTGGATGCGGCCGGCGCCGCGAAGGCGCAACTGATCGGCCATTCCATGGGCTCGCTGATCTCGCTGGAGACGGCGGCGCGGCATCCGGACAAGGTTTCCGCGCTGAGCCTGATCGGCACCGCCGCGACCATGACCGTCGGCCCGGATCTGCTCAAAGCCGCCGAAGCCAATGACCAGGACGCCGTCGACATGGTCTCGATCTGGGGTCTCGGCTTCAAGGCCGAGCTCGGGGGCAGCCTCGCGCCGGGCCTTTGGATGCATGGCGGCGCGCAGGCCGTGTTGAAGCATTGCGACCCGGGCGTGCTGTTCGGGGATCTGTCGGCCTGCAACGGCTATGCGAATGCACTTGCCGCGGCTGCGAGCGTGAAGGTCCCGACCACGCTGATTCTCGGCGAGCGGGACATGATGACTCCCGCGAAAGCCGGCAAGGCGCTGGCGGCGGCGATCCCGCATGCGAAGACCGTCATCGTGCCGGGCGCAGGGCACATGATCATGGCCGAGCGTCCCGACGAACTGCTGGCGGCGCTGAGGAACTGAAAAGGATCAATCGTCCGGGTTATGCGTTGCGGTGAGACATCCCTGTCATCTCGAAGGGAACTCGACTCATGCCAAGACAGGAAATCATTCGCAAAGCGAAGCAGGACAAGCGCGCCGGCAAATCTGCGAGCACGCAGGCCGGCGAATTCGTCAAGGACGAGATCGACAAGATTCGTAAAGGCAAGCACGGCGCACGCTCGACAAAGCAAGCCATTGCCATCGGCCTTTCCGAGGCACGCCGCGCCGGCGTCGATCTGCCGCCGCCGCGCAAGGGGCGCACCAAGAAATCGACGCGCCGCAGCGCCAAATATGCCTATGAGGTCGGCCAGGGCAAGCGCACCCCGAAGCGCCGGCCGCGCGTGTCGCGCGCCGTGGAAAATGTCCTGAAGAAGGAGCCGCGCTCAACGGCGTCGCGCAGCGCGCTGTCAAAACAGGCCAAAAGCGCCGCGAGCCGGCGAACCGCGGCGTCACGTTCGGCCGCTGCGCGGAAAGCGAGCCGCACCAAGGGCGCCAAGACCCGCTCCGCCGCCGCCAAGAAGGCGGCGCGCACCAGGGCGCGGCGGCGGCGCTAAATTCATGTAGCGGCCTTTTGACTTGAATGGCAGTGGCCGACGTCCGGCGATCCCGCTGTGATCGGATCGGAGTTTCTCATGACAGACAGTCTGAAGGGGCGCACGGCGCTCGTCACCGGCGGCTCGCGCGGAATTGGCGCGGCCGTCTGTCGCGCCCTGGCCGAGGCCGGTGCCGCCGTAGCGATCAACTGCCGCGAGCAGATCGGTCGGGCCGAGCAGCTGGCAGGCGAGATCGGCAAGCAGGGCGGCCGCGCCATCGTCGTCGCAGCCGACGTCTCGCAGCGCGAGGCCGTGACCGGCATGGTCGAGCGCGTCACGGCCGGACTCGGACCGATCGACATCCTCGTCAACAATGCTGGCATCGCGATCACGCGCGGCCTCGATGATCTCAGCGAAGACGATTTCGACCGGACCATCCTGGTCAATCTGAAATCCGTGTTCCTGTGCACGCAGGCCGTGCTGCCGTCGATGCGCTCCCGGAAGTGGGGCCGCATCGTCAACATCTCCTCCGGGGCTGCGCGCGGTGCCGGCTCGATCGGCCCGCACTACAACGCGTCCAAGGCCGGCATGGAAGGCCTCACGCGAGGTTATGCCGCGCGGCTGGTGAAGGAGGGCATCACCGTCAACGCGGTGGCGCCGTCGCTGATCGAGACCGACATGATGAGCGGCCAGCAACAGCTCGTCAGCCGCATCCCGCTCGGCCGCTTCGGCACGGCGGAGGAGGTGGCGAAGGCAGTGATGCTGCTGGTCGACAATGCCTACATGACGGGTCAGACCATCGCGCTGAGCGGCGGCATGGCGTTCAATTGAGGTGAGCCGCCGCCGCGGACTCGTTCTTCCCTTCTCCCCTTGTGGGAGAAGGTGGCATAGGCGGCCTTCGGCCGCCGTTCTCAAGAACGTCGAAGCGAAGCTTCGGCTATGGCGCCGGATGAGGGGTATCTGTCCGCGAGATCAGCTGTGAGAGGGTCGCTCGCGGAGAGATACCCCTCACCCGTCTCGCCGCTATCGCGGCGAGCCACCCTCTCCCGCAAGGGGAGAGGGTAAGAAAAGTCACCACATCGTCGCTGCGGCTCGCGCGGGCCAGGCGCGGTCGTACTCCGCGCCGCCGACCTTGTTCTCGCTCATCTCGGCCAGGATCTGGCCGGGCGTCGGCAGGGTCTTTGGGTCGACGCGCCTGTCGGGATTCCAGAGGTCGGCGCGGACGATGGCGCGGGCGCATTGGAAGTAGATCTCGTCCACGCTCATGACCATGACGCTGCGCGGCGCCTTGCCTTCGACCTTGAACGAGGCCAGCAGTTCGGGATCAATCGAGAGATGGGCGCGGCCGTTGGCACGAACCGCATTGCCGGAGCCGGGAATCAGGAACATCAGCGACACCCGGGGATCGCGCACGATATTGCGCAGGGAATCGACCCGATTGTTGCCGCGGCGATCGGGCAGCATCAGTGTCTTCGGGTCATGAATGCGGACAAAGCCAGGGAGATCGCCGCGCGGCGAGCAGTCGATGCCCTCCGGCCCGACCGTGGCGAGCGCCGCGAACGGCGCCTTCTCGATGTAGATGCGGTAGAGTGGCGTGACATGGTCGGCGACTTTCACGGTCGAGGCATCGTTGGTGACGCCGTAGATGGCCTCCAGCTGTTCAACCGTTTCGATCACCGACATTCTTCCACTCTCCTGATCGTGCCCGCCATTACTCATGCCAGCCTTCATTCCTGATCACGCGCACGAGCTGTCGGCTGTGATACTCCGCGCTGCCGGCGTTGAGGATGGTGATGTCGGCAAGCGCCCGCGCGTCATCGACACTGCGCGACAGCCGCGCCGCGATATTGCCGTCGCTGTGCCGCGCCCGCGCGGCAAGCCGCTGCGCCAGCACGTCCGGCGGTGCGGTGATCGCGACCACCACAACATTTGCATAGGCTTGGCGCAGCGCGCCGATGACCGTGCGCGAGACGTTGACGACCACCGTGCGTCCGGCACGGATATCGTCGTTGATCTCGAGCGGCAGTGCGTAGGAATGCCCGTGCGCCTGCCAGTGCATGGCGAAATCGCCATGCTGCTGACCGCGGCGGAATTCGTCAGGGGCAAGCGTGAGATTGTCTTCGGCAGCGGAGGATTCCCGCGTCACAAGGCGGCGTGGAAAGACGATGTCGTGATCCTCACTGCACGCCGCCCGCGCCAGTCGCAAAAGCGTGTCCTTGCCGGCGCCGCTGGGACCGACCACAAGTACTAGCCGCCCGGGTCCGATCGCGCCCGCTGCCTCCTGCGCCATGGCCGCGGTCTCGCTCATGCGACACGACTCCCTTCGCGCCAGACGCTGCGCACGACGGGGACGCTGCCGGCAACATGCACGCGGATCAGGTCGGCGCGCTTGCCGACCGCGATCTCGCCGCGATCGGTGAGTCCGACCGCATCGGCAGGCGCTTTGGTCACGGTGCGGATCGCCGACGGCAGATCGATCGCCGGCACATGCTCGGGCAGCTGCAGCGCACCCATCAGCAGGCTCGACGGAATGTAATCCGACGACAGGATATCGAGCAGGCCTTCGCGGGCGAGATCGACCGCGGCGATATTGCCGGAATGCGAGCCGCCGCGCACGACGTTGGGAGCGCCCATCAGGATGTCGATGCCGGCGTGATGCAGACCGCGCGCGGCCTCGAGCGTGGTGGGGAATTCCGCCACCGCGACACCGTCGCGCACGGCATCGGCGACGTTCTCCTCGGTGGTGTCGTCATGGCTTGCGAGCGGGATCTTGTACGCATGCGCCAGCGTCACGATCTCGCGCATGTTGGTCGCGGCATAGGCCTTCTGATAGGCAAAGCGCTTCGCGAACAGTTCGTCGAGCTCGGCGTCGGTCTTGCCGCCGCCCTTGCCGCGATAATAGTCGCGCAGCTTGACCTCGTCGCGAAACTGGCGCTGGCCCGGCGTGTGATCCATCAGCGACATCAGCTTGACGTCGGGCCGGTCGATCAGCTCCTTGGCCTCCTCGACGACGCTCGGCATCGGGATTTCACAGCGCAGATGCAGGAAATGGTCGGCGCGCAAGAGGCCGGCATCGCGCGCGGTCGTGATCGCGGCGGCGAGCACGCCGGCGCGGCCATCGACTTCCTCCGCGCCGTCCTCGCGCCAGACCCGGAGCGAATCGAACACGGTGGTGATGCCCGAGGTCGCGAGCTGGCCGTCATAGGAGATGACAGCGGCGACCGGATTCCAGAACACCTTCGGTCGCGGCACGTAATGCGCTTCGAGATGGTCGGTGTGAAGCTCGATCAGGCCGGGCATGACGAGGTCGCCGCCAGCATCCTCGGCGTCGGCGGGCGCCCTGCCCTCGCCGATCTCGGCGATGCGTCCGTCGACCAGAGCAAGCCAACCCTGATCGATCACCCGGTCAGCCAGCACGATCCTGGCGTTGGCGATGACGGTGTCCTTCGGCTTGGCGTTCATGTCGATTTCCTTCAGGCCGCGGCGGCGAAGCTGGTGACATCGACGATGCGGTCGGCAATCAGATGCCGGATTTCATCGTCATGGACAATGGCGACCATGGCGACGCCCTGGCGTTTTTTCTCAGCGATCAGCTCGACCGCCACAGTGCGGTTGGCGGCATCGAGCGAAGCGGTCGGCTCGTCGAGCAGCAGGATCGGCAGATCCGAGATGAAGCCGCGCGCGATGTTGACGCGCTGCTGCTCGCCGCCGGAGAAGGTCGCGGGCGGAAGCTGCCACAGCCGCTCGGGAATATTGAGACGATGCAGGAGCGCGCCCGCGCGGGCTTGCGCTTCCGGGCGCGCCAGGCCGTTCACGATCAGAGGCTCGGCGACCACGTCGATGGTCGCAACGCGGGGCACCGCGCGGAGGAACTGGCTGACATAACCGATGGTCACGCGGCGGACATTGAGCACCTGCCGCGGCTCGGCGACGGCAAGATCGATCAGCGCGCCGCGGTGGCGGATGCCGATGCGGCCGGAATCGCAGCGATAATTGCCGAAGATCATCTTCAGGATCGACGACTTGCCGGCGCCTGATGGCCCCGAGAGCACGACGCATTCGCCGGGATCGACATGGAACGTCACGCCGCGCACGACCGGCAATTCGATGCCGCCTTGCAGGTGCATCGTAAAGGTCTTCCGGGCGTCGGTGATGTCGATCATGGCAGTCATTGCAAGGCTCATGCTGGCAGGCTCATGGCGGCAGAATCGAGGAGACGAGGAGTTGCGTATAGGGCTCGCGCGGATCATCGAGCACCTGATCGGTGAGGCCGGTCTCGATGACGCGGCCGCCCTTCATCACCATCACGCGGTGCGACAAAAGGCGTGCCACCGCGAGATCATGCGTGACGATGATGACGGCGAGGTGCAGCTCGGCGACCAGGCTGCGCAGGAGATCGAGCAGGCGCGCCTGCACGGACACGTCCAGGCCGCCGGTCGGCTCGTCCATGAACACCAGCCGCGGCTCGGTGACGAGATTGCGCGCGATCTGGAGCCGCTGGCGCATGCCGCCGGAATAGGTGCGCGGCGCATCGTCGATGCGCGCGACGTCGATCTCGACGCGCATCAGCCAGTCGGAGGCGGTGTCGCGGATACGGCCGTAATGATTCCATCCCACCGCCATCAGCCGCTCGCCGACATTGGCGCCGGCCGAGACCGCCATGCGCAGACCTTGCGCAGGATCCTGATGGACATAGCCCCAGTCGGTGCGGAACAGAAAGCGCCGCTCGGCCTCGCCGAGCGTCGTAAGATCGCGGGCGACGCCGTCGCGCATCCGGTAAGAGACCCGGCCGGCGCTCGGCGTGAGTTGACCCGACAGCATTTGCAGCAGCGTCGACTTGCCCGAGCCGGATTCGCCGACGATCGCCAGCACCTCGCCGGGATAGAGCGCAAAGGACACCTCTCGGCACGCGGCAATGCGGCCGAAGGACTTGCTGAGCGACTCCGCCACCAGTAGCGGCTGGTCGCTTTCGAGCGTATCGAGTTCAGCCATGTGAGCCCGCCTTCTCCTTGTACGGTGCGGCGCTCAGGCTGCCGTGATGGCCGGCGGCCTGCCGGCCCTCGCAATAATCGGTGTCCGAGCAGACGAACATCCGACCGCCCTTGTCGTCGGTGACGATCTCGTCGAGATAGGAGTTCTCCGCGCCGCACAGCGCGCACGGCGCGTTGAAACGGTACGGCTCAAACGGATGATCCTCGAAATCCAGCGACACGACTTTCGTGTAGGGCGGGATCGCGTAGATGCGCTTCTCACGGCCGGCGCCGAACAATTGCAGCGCGGCACAATTGTCCATCTTGGGGTTGTCGAATTTCGGCGTCGGCGACGGGTCCATCACGTAGCGCGCGTTCACCTTGACCGGATAGGCATAGGCAGTCGCGATATGGCCGAAGCGGGCGATGTCCTCATAGAGTTTGACATGCATCAGGCCATATTCGGCGAGCGCATGCATGCGCCGCGTCTCGGTCTCGCGCGGCTCGAGGAAACGTAGGGGTTCAGGGATCGGCACCTGGTAGACCAGCACCTGATTTTCATGCAGCGCGGTCTCAGGAATGCGGTGGCGCGTCTGAATCACGGTTGCCTCGTCCGTCGCCGTCGTGGTGGCGACGCCCGCCGTCTTGGCGAAGAACTTTCGGATCGAGATCGCGTTGGTGGTGTCGTCGGAGCCCTGGTCAATCACCTTCAGCACGTCCTCAGGTCCCAGGATCGCCGCCGTCACCTGCACGCCACCGGTACCCCAGCCATAGGGCATCGGCATTTCGCGGCTGGCGAACGGCACCTGATAGCCGGGGATCGCGATCGCCTTGAGGATCGCACGGCGGATCATCCGCTTGGTCTGTTCGTCGAGATAGGCGAAATTATAGGCGGGCGCGTTCATTCCGCGGCCTCCTTCATGGCATCGGGCGCATTGGCCTCGGCAAACTCCTGGCGCAGCTTGCGGAGCAGGCCGAGCTCGGACTGGAAGTCGACATAATGCGGCAGCTTGAGATGCTCGACGAAGCCGGTCGCCTGCACGTTGTCCGAATGCGACATCACGAACTCCTCGTCCTGCGCGGGGGCACGCACCTCCTCGCCGAGCTCGCGAGCGCGCAGCGCCCGATCCACCAGCGCCATCGACATGGTCTTGCGCTCACTCTGGCCGAAGGCGAGGCCATAGCCGCGGGTGAAGCACGGCGCTTCCGTCGCCGAGCCCTTGAACTGGTTGACCATCTGGCACTCGGTGAGCTCGATCGAGCCGAGCGGCACGGCGAAGCCGACGTCCTCGGCGAAAAATTCGACATCGACCTCGCCAAAGCGGATCTCGCCGGCAAAGGGATGGTTCCGGCCGTAACCGCGCTGGGTGGAATAGCCCATCGCCAGCAGAAAGCCTTCGTCACCACGCGCCAGATTTTGCAGGCGCAGGTCGCGGTCCGCCGGAAAATTCAGCGGCTCGCGGGTGAGATCGCCGACGCTGGCGCCGTCCTCGGCCTGCGGCGAGGACTCGATCAGTCCGTCGCGGCCAAGAATATCCGTCACGCGCGGCGTGGGTGCCGTTGATGCTTCCGCCGTCACTGGCGCTTCCGGCACAACGCCTTTTGCGAGCGAAGGATCGAGCAGGCGGTGGGTATAGTCGAAGGTCGGCCCGAGGATCTGGCCACCTGGAATATCCTTGAAGGTCGACGACACTCGCCGCTGCACGCGCATCGCGCCGGTGTCGACCGGCTCGCTCGCGCCAAAGCGCGGCAGCGTGGCGCGGAAGGCACGGACCAGGAAGATCGCCTCGATCAGATCGCCCCGCGCCTGCTTGATCGCGAGCGCGGCGAGCTCGCGGTCATAGAGCGAGCCCTCGCTCATGACGCGGTCCACGGCGAGGCCGAGCTGCTCCGAGATCTGATCGAGCGTGACTTCCGGAACGCTTGGGTCACCGCGCCGCGCGTTTGCAAGCAGGAGATGGGCGTTCTCGATGGCGCGTTCGCCGCCTTTGACTGCGACATACATGCGGTCAGCTTTCCTTGTTCGCGACGCGGGTGGTGCGCGGGATCGCAACCACCGCATCATCGGCAACCAGCACCACATCGAGGCCGCGCGGAAACAGCGCCTCGTTGAACCGCAGGCGCTCGAACAGATCGAACGGCTTGATCGACGCCTGGAGCGTCGTGGAGCCATCGATGCCGGGGCCGCGCAGCTCGACGCTGCGTCCCGAGCCCAGACTATCGACCTGAAGGATCAATGTGGTCGAGCGATCCGGATATTCGTTGGTGCCGAGCGCGAAGCATTCGAGCGGCGGCAGCGCCGCACCGTCGCTGATCAGCGCAAAGCTGGCGATCGAAGTGTCCTGCACCACCGGCGCGCCAGTGTGGAACTTGAGCCATTTCATCACGTCGGAATTTTCTGCCATGCGCGCATCGAGCCAGAGTGGCGTGTCGTGATCGAACAGCGTCAGCGCGATCGCGGCGGTGCCGCGCATCATCGTATGAAGCGCTCCGGCTGTCGGGACGATGCGCTGGACCGAACCCGGCCGCGCCATCGCATCCATGACCGAACGAAAGGTCGATTGCGCCGACAGAACCCTGTCGGCGAAACCCGGCGGCAGTTCTGCAATCGTGGTCATGATCTCACCCCTCACCGCGCACCATGGTGTAGAAATCAACCTTCGTCGCGGCAGTCTTCGCCGCTGCCTGCTGGCGCCTCGTCATAAGCTGCTCGCGCAACGGCGCGATAATTTCGCGCTCGACGGCTGCGCCAAAATCGCTGGACTGCACCAGCGCGTCGCACAGCGCGATCAGCCGCGCCTTCTCGCTATCGCGACCGAGCGTGTAGCCGAAGCCGACCTCGCCACTGGCAAGCCGGACCGCCGCACGCGACACCGTGGCTTCGCCGAGGTTGAACGGTGCGCCGTCGCCGCCGACCCGGCCGCGCAGCATGACGAGACCGTTTTCGCCTTCGCGCAGATTTTGATGGGCCGGCAGGGCGAGTGCGCGGAGGCGGGCGGCGATCTCGCCCGCCTCCGCGTGCGCCAGCACGGCCATCGCGGCCTTGCGCTGGGCTTGCTGGTTATTCTGCTGGGTCACCAAATCCACCGAACTTGCCGATTCTAAGTTGTCTATGATAATAGACAACTTCATAAAGGAGCGCCATGACTGTTTCGTGACAAAGGCGTGATTTCTGAGCTAGGCTGACCAGCGATATGAGCATGCAAGACACTGCATCGTCGGGCGTCGCGCTGTGGCGCCTCGTCGCCGACGGCATCGAGCGCGGTATCGCCGACGGCCGCTTTGCCGCCGGCGACAAATTACCGGGCGAGATGGAGATCGCGGAAACCTACCGCGTGAACCGCCACACCGTGCGGCGCGCGCTGGCCGCGCTGGCCGAGCGCGGCCTGGTCCGGGCCGAGCGCGGCAGCGGAACCTATGTCGAGGCGCAGAGGCTGGCCTATCCGCTGCGCTCGCGCACCCGGTTCTCCGAGATCGTCGGCGCCGGCGGCCGCGAGCCGCGCGGCCAGTTGATCGAGACCTCCAATGACGTCGCGACCCGGGAGCTGGCGCGCGAGCTCGGCTTGAAGGCCGGCGCGGCGCTGCTGCGGATCGAGGCGATCCGCCTCGCCGATCGCACGCCGATCTGCGTCTCCACCACCTGGCTGTCGGCTGAGTTGTTTCCGGGCGCAGGCGCCGTGTTCGCCGCGACGCGCTCGATGACGAAGTTGCTGGAGCACTACGGCATTCGCGACTACCGCCGCGGCGCGACCCGGATAACGGCCGGCATCATCGACGCGACTGACGCCGCCCGGCTCGATCTTGCACTGGGACGACCGATCCTGGTGGTCGATGCCACCGACCACGCTCTCGACGGCAAGCCGCTGGTGACCAAGCACTCGCGGTTTGCAGCAGAGCGGGTGGAGTTTTTGGTGGACAACGGGTGAGCTGCCGCCCTCTTCCCCTCTCCCCTTGTGGGAGAGGGTGGCTTGCCGCGCAGCGGCGAGACGGGTGCGGGTTCTCTCCGCGAGTGCGGCTCTCATTTGAATGCGCGGAGACGGCCATTATCCGGCGCTTCGCGCCCCCTTCTCCCACAAGGGGAGAAGGGAAGAAGACTGCGGCCGTTAAGCGATAGCCCTTCGTCCGATAATCGCAAAGCGCAGCTTGCCGGAAATGAAATCGATCGCGGCAACCGCGACCAAGATCATCAGGATCAGGAACGACACCTTCTGCCATTCCAAGACGCGGATCTGCTCGGCGAGCTGGAGGCCAATGCCGCCGGCGCCGACGATGCCGATGATGGTGGCCGAGCGGGTGTTGGATTCGACGAAATAGAGCACCTGGCCGGCGATGACAGGCAGGACCTGCGGCAGCAGCCCGAAGCGGATCTCGTGCAGCGCGCTGCCGCCGGAGGCGCGGATGCCCTCGACCTGCTTCTGGTCGGCGCCCTCGATCGCCTCCGAGAACAGCTTTCCGAAGGCGCCGAAATCCGACACGGCGATGGCGAGCACGCCGGCGAACGGGCCGAGCCCGACCACATTGATCCACACCAGCGCCCAGATCAGCGTGTCGACGCCGCGGATCGAATCCAGCAAGCGACGAACGGGAAAGCGCAGGATCTTCGACGGCACCACGTTGCGCGCGGCCAGCAGGCTCACCGGCAGCGCGAACAGCGCCGCCAGCGTCGTGCCGAGTAGCGCGATCGACAGCGTCTCGCCCAGCGCCTTCAGATAGACCGGCAACGAGGAGCCGGGATCGGGCGGGATCATCATCAGGCTGATCCAGCCGAGCTGGCTGAGGCCTGCGAGGAACCGTGACGGCGAGAAATCGAGATCGACCAGACCATAGATCAGGATCGCGAACGCCGCGACGATCATCGCCGGCGTTGCAAGCCGCGCCAAGGCCGGCCGGTTGAACACATCGGGGTAGCGGGCGCGGATCTCTCGCGTCTCGACTTGCTGCGGCCCGGTCACGTCCGCGCCTCCTTGCCGAACAGCCGGCCGCGCAGCCATCCGGTGGTGATGTCGATGATGAAGACGGTCACGATGATGGTGACCAGGATCGCGCTGACGTCGGAGTAATAGAACTTGCGGATGGCAACGACGAGCTCCTGGCCGATGCCGCCGGCGCCGACGAAGCCCATCACCGAGGCTTCGCGCACGTTGATCTCGAAGCGCAGCAGCGCGTAGCTGGCATAACTCGCGGTGACCTGCGGCACGATTGCAAAGCGCATGCAAGACAGCCAGCTCGCCCCGGTCGAGCGGATGCCTTCGACCGGCTTCATGTCGGCGTTCTCGACGATCTCCGAGAACAGCTTGCCGAGCGCGCCGGTGGAGTGGATCGCGATCGCGAGCACGCCCGCCATCGGACCTAACCCAAAGGCGATCACGAAGATCAGCGCGAACACGATGCCGGGAACGGTGCGGGCGAATTCGAGCAGGCGCCGCACCGCAAAGCGCAGCCAGGGCGCAGGCGAAGTGTTCTCCGCCGCGAAGAAGTTCAGGGCAAAGGCGAAGGTGGCGCCGATCAGCGTGCCGACATAGGAGATCAGCAGCGTCTCGCCCAGCATCTTCAACCATTTGCGCCAGCCCCAGAGCCACTCGCCGAGATCAGTCCAGACCCGCTGGCCGCTGTCGAGCGTGAAGATGCGATCGAAATAGCTGATGAAGTTGCCGAAATAGGTGAACAGCGTGCGCAGATTCACTTCGGCGCCGATCGCTGCGAGAATAAGCGCAGCGGCAAAGATACCGGCTCCCAACAGGAGGCGCCATCGCCTGCGCGCGACCGCCTGGCGATAGGCGGCGTTGAGCACGGCAAGCTGCTGCTCGGGGAGGATCGAAACCGCGACGGTCATCTGGTCAGAACAAGTGGTCGATCAAAGAGAAAGAGCCGGGTCCATCGACCCGGCTCCAGTGCATAGTCCCAAAAACTCAGGACGCCTTCTTCTTACGCAGCGCATCGACGAACTTGATCAGCTCGATCGTGCCATCCCAGTCCTTGGTGGTGGCGGGATGAAAGCCCTTCTTCTGGCCATCGGAGAGACGGTCGAACGCGGCCTTGTCCTTGGCCGGCGCATCGAAGAATGCCTTGGCGATGGCGGCCTTGGCATCCTCCGGCAGGTCGGAATTGTAGGCATAAGGGCCGTTGATGATCGGCGCCGACTTGTGGATGATGCGGAAATCGTCCTTCTTCATCGCCGAGCCGTCGGTGTTCTTCAGCATGCCCTTGGTCAGCATCTGCGCCAGCGTGGAATCGTCATCGCTGGTCCACTGGTTGGCGGCAACGTCGACCGTGCCCTGCGCCAGCGCCAGCATCGCATTCTCGTGGCTGCCGGTGAAGACGACCTTGCCGAAATAGGTGTCGGTATCTGGGATGCCCATCTTGTCGAGTTCGAAGCGCGGCACGTTGTTGCCGGAGGTCGAGTTCGGGTCGACGAGGCCGAGATTCTTGCCCTTGAGGTCATCGACCTTCTTGTAGGGGCTGCTCGCCTTGACGAAGAACACCGAATAATAGCCGGTCGAGCCGTCCGCGTTGATGTCGTTGGCGAAGGCGTCGGTCTTGACACCGGTCAGACGGGCGCGGGCGAACGAGGCCGAGCCGTAGCTCGCGATCTGGATGTTGCCGGCACGCTGGCCTTCAATGACGGCTGCATAGTCGTTGGCGATGCGCAGCGTGACCTTCACGCCCAGTTCCTTGGAGAGATAGCTCACGAACGGCGCCCAGCGCTCGGTGACGCCGGAGGCGTTCTCCGCCGGCACGACCGCGAAGGTCAGCTCGGGATATTTGGCTTTCCAGTCGTCCGCCGAGGCGGAGGTGGCAAAGGCGAGCGCGGCGACGCCGGCAAGGATTAATCTGCGAGTGATCATGGTACCCTCTTCATCGGTTGGGGATCGCTTGACGCAAAGACTTGAGTAAAAGAGGCGAGGCTCAGGCCGCCGCGGCCGTCCCGAGCGCCGGAACGCCCTCGGGCGCCGGGATGGGCATGCCGCCCATGACGTCGGCGGCTTCGAGATCGTAGAGCTCGCGCGCCACGTGATCGGTCAGCGCGGCCGGCGCGCCATCGAACACCACGCGGCCCTGCGCCATGCCGATCAGGCGGTCGCAATAGCTGCGCGCCAGATCGAGCGAATGCAGATTGCAGAGCACGGTGATGCCGAAATGCTTGTTGATGCGCAGCAGCGCATCCATCACGATTTTGGTGTTGCGCGGATCGAGCGAGGCAATCGGTTCGTCGGCGAGGATGATGTCGGGCTGCTGGACCAGGGCGCGGGCAATCGCCACGCGCTGCTGCTGTCCGCCGGAGAGCTGGTCGGCGCGCTGGGCGGCGAGCGCGGCGATGTCGAACTGCTCCAGCGCGGACATCGCCAGCGCCTTATCCTGCTCGGGCCAGAGCTGCGACAGCGAGCGCCAGGCGGGCATCGTTGCGAGGCGCCCCATCAGGACGTTGGTGAGGACATCGAGCCGGCCGACCAGGTTGAACTGCTGGAAGATCATTGCCGAGCGCGCCCGCCACTGCCGCAGCTCCTTGCCGCGCAGCGCGGTGACATCGATGCCGTCGAACAGGATGCGGCCCTCGGTCGGCGTCGCCAGGCGGTTGATGGTCCGCAGCAGGGTCGACTTGCCGGCGCCGGACCGTCCGATCACACCGACGAAGCCGCCCGGGGCAACTTGAAACGAAGCGTCGTCCACCGCGGCCTTTGCGCCGAAGCGACACGTCAGACCTTCCACGACCAGCATGCAGGGCTCCAGATTAATCGGACCCACCGCTAACGCCGGCGCTTAACACTTGTGTGACATCCGCGTTGCGGTGCGGCGATCCAACACACGTCATCCCCTGTCATCGCCACGTCATGACGTTGTCATCAAAGCATTGTCATCAAGCCGCTCCAAGAAAAATGCCCCACCCTCGCGCTTCGGATGCAACATGGCCGCCAAAGCTCTTTCGATTCAGCCGACCATTGATCCCTCGGCCAAGCTGCACGAGGCCAGGCTCGGCGCCTACACCGAGGTCGGCGCGCGCACCGTACTGCATGAAGTGGCGATGGGCGATTACTCCTATGTCGTCAACGATGCCCAGATCACCTACACCACCATCGGAAAGTTCTGCTCGATCGCGGCAATGACGCGGATCAATCCCGGCAATCATCCGATGCATCGTGCGACCCAGGCGCATTTCACCTACCGTTCAAGCGCCTATTTCGAAGGTGAAAGCGACGACACCGAGTTCTTCGACTGGCGCCGCCAGCATCACGTCCATGTCGGTCACGATGTCTGGATCGGCCACGGCGCGATCGTGCTGCCCGGCCGCAATATCGGCACCGGCGCGGTGATCGCGGCGGGCGCTATCGTCACCAAGGACGTGCCGGCCTACACCATCGTCGCCGGCAATCCGGCGCGCATCGTGCGGCGGCGGTTCTCGGAGCAGATCGCCGGCCGGCTCGCCAAGCTCGCCTGGTGGGACTGGGATCACGACAAATTGCGTGAAGTGCTGCCCGATTTCCGCAAGCTCGGGATTGAAGATTTCCTCGCGACATACGAAGCACGGGCGAGCTCTTTCACCGGTTCTCCTGCCAGCAAACCAAGCGCGGTCGCGTGACAGACATTTTCCTTGAAGGCGGCCGGGTCCTGATCGGCGCCGGGCTCGTCGAAACCTCACTTCTCGTGTCCGGAACGGACATTGCGTTGGTCGATGTCCCTCGCGGCCGCGCGCGGCTCGCTATCGATGCCCGCGACCTGCTGGTGCTGCCAGGCATCGTCGATCTGCATGGCGATGCCTTCGAGCGCCAGATGATGCCGCGCGCCGGCGTCGATTTCCCGATCGACGTCGCGCTCGCCGACAGTGATCGTCAGGCGATCAGCAACGGCATCACCACGGTGTTCCACGCCACGACCTGTTCGTGGGAGCCTGGCTTGCGCAGCGCTGACAATGCGCGCGGCCTGATGGAGGCGATCGAGCGGCAGCGTCCGCAATTCGCCGCCGACACCCGCTTCCACCTGCGGCACGAGACCTACAATCTCGATGCCGAGACCGAGATCAGCCAGTGGCTCGCGGAAGGCCGCGTCGACCTGTTCGCCTTCAACGACCACATGGACGGCACGGTTGCGGACATGGCCAAGCCGCGCAAGCGCAACCGCATGGTGGAGCGCACCGGCCTATCGAGCGAGGAATTTGACCGGCTGGTCGAACGTGTGGTGGCGCGCGCCACCGACGTTCCGGCGTCGGTCTCGCGGCTTGCGGCGGCAGCCCGCGCCGCCGGGGTGCGAATGCTCTCGCATGACGATGCGACGCCGGCGATGCGCCAGGAGTTTCGCGATCTCGGCGCGTTGATCGCCGAGTTTCCGATCAACGAGGAGACAGCGCGGGCGGCAGCAAGCCACGGCGACGCCATCGTCTATGGCGCTCCCAACGTCGTGCGCGGCGGCAGCCATACCGGCTGGACCAGGGCGTCGGACATGGTCGCCAAGGGTCTCTGCTCGGTGCTGGCCTCGGACTATTACTATCCGGCACAGCTGCTGGCCGCATTCCGGCTCGCCGCCGACCGCGTGCTGCCGCTGGAGCAGGCCTGGGATTTGGTCTCTGCCGGACCTGCGCGTGCAACCGGCCTTACCGATCGCGGCGCCATCGCGGAAGGGCGCCGCGCCGACATTCTTTTGGTCGACGACAGCGTGGAGTTGCGGCCGCGGCTAATCGCCGTGATATCAGGCGGCAAGCTGGTGCATCTCACCGATGCGACGCGGCTGCTCACAGCAGCAGCGGCGGCGCCGCGCGAGGCTGTCGTTGCGGCTTAAATTGGTTATGCTGAGGCGATGACAGGTTTTCCCCGCTACGCGATCTATTTTGCGGCCGACGCCCACAGCGCCCTCTCCCGCTTCGGCGCCGAGCTGCTCGGCTACGATGCCTACACCGGCGACGAAGTGCCGTTTCCGCGCGAGGCACTGGATGTCGCGCCGGACTGGCGCGATATCAGCGCCGATCCCCGCAAATACGGTTTTCACGCCACACTGAAGGCGCCGATGATGCTGGCGCCGGGCAAGAGCGAGGCCGAGCTCGCGGCGGCCTGCGCGGCATTTGCTGGTAAGGAGCGACCGATTCCGGCGATACGACCGGTCGTCGATTCCATAAGCGGCTTCATTGCCGTGATCGCGGCCGAGCCGGTCGATGCGCTCCAGCAGCTCGCCGCCGATTGTGTCAGCGAATTCGACTCGTTCCGCGCCCCTCTGAGCGCGGAAGATCGCGCGCGTCGCAAGCCCGAGAAACTGAGCGAGCGGCAGCGCGATTACCTCGACCGCTGGGGCTACCCTTACGTGATGGAAGAATTTCGCTTTCACATGACCCTGACAGGACGGCTGGACGCAGAGCGCCGCGGGCCCATTCTGGAGATGCTGCGGAGCAGGTTTGCAGCGCTAGGATCCAAGACGCTCGTGATCGACCGCATCGTACTGTTCAAACAGGACGACGCGAAGGCACGCTTTCGCATCGTCGGCGAGTGGGCTTTGACGCGCTAGGCTTCACCGCCAGCTCGAGACATTGAAGGCGAGCGCCACGATCCCAACCACGATGAGGCTGGTTGCCCAGATCACATCCAGATTGAACCAGCTTCGCGAGACAAGCCTCAATCCCAGATAGCGGTAGACCAGCCACGCCAGACATCCGCCCGCGCTGATCATGGCGGCAACGTGCACCACAGACACCAGCACCGCCATCCCGAGACTTGCCTTCACAAGATTTGCCTTCATCAGCGCGCCGGCGGCCGCATGGCCGGCATCGAGTTCGAAGGCCTGGCAGAGACCGAGATAGATCGGCACGAGCATCAAGGCGGCGCCGTGAGCAATGGCAACGGCAAACGACCAGAGCGCCAATTGCGTTGGCGGAATTCGTGCCAGCGTGCGCGGATGACGTCGCTCGATCAGCCGATAGACGCCGAAACCGATGACGAGAAGGCTCGCGACTAGCTGGATCGAACGCTGCCACTCGGCCAGCACGAGCAGCAGCGCGAATGGCAGCAGCACGAGAAGCGTTGCCAGAAGATGCCCGGCCGCCAGAGCCCACAACGCACGGAACAGCGCGCGCGGGCTCTTGTCCATGAGCCCGGCCGACACGGCGAGCGGCCATCCCATACCCGGATTGACCCCGTGATAGAAGCCGCTCGCAACGAGAGCGAGCCAGAGCCAGCCAAGCGCCGGGCTCGCGTGTCCCCAATCTAGGCCGACGGGTAGCAAAAGGAGTCCGTCGAACAATCGCCGCCTTCCAGCCTGATCTGGTGCGCACGATATCCGTCGGGGAAGCTCACGAAATAGTCCTTGTCGAGCTCGAGACCGCCGTCGCGACCGACATTGGCCATGACTTCCACGCCCGGAACTCCGTCGGGGTAGAATTGGTCATCCCAGGTGGAATAGAGCGAATTGGTCCAGTACACGCGCCTGCCATCGCGGCTGATCTCGACCATCTGCGGACCTGCCGCAAAGGCCTTGCCGTTCGGATGAGGCGTGCGGCGCGCGATGCCACCGATGTGGACCGAGCCTGCAAGCTTCGGCTTTCGCGGATCACTGACGTCGTACTGGCGCATTTCACCCGTGCCCCAACACGAGACATAGAGAAAGCGATCATCCATCGACAGGTCGATATCGGTCACCAGAGGCGGCACAGCACCAAAACCCTGGAGCAGCGGCGGGAGCTTCTCCTTTGGCGCGGGCTCCGGCTGGATCGTCGCCGTCTTCTCCACGTGGAATGTCCCGCCTTCGCGCCACCAGGTCCAGATCGATGCTTCGAGGTTGGTGGTGTCGACCACGACGCCAACGAAGCCGTATTCGCGAACCGGATCGTGCGCGGGCCGCACCTCCAGGGCCATCTGATGATTGGCGCCGAGGTCGATGGTCTGGACGTTGCGACGGGCGCGAAGATCCCAGAAGTGGAGACGATGGCCATATTTATTCGCGAGCAGATCTTCCGGGACGATCCCGTTCTCGAACTGGGGCGGCAACGCCCATTCACTCGTCACCATGTAGTCGCGCGGCAGGTTCCACCAGAAATCATAGTGCAACGTCTGCCGACCGCGGTCGATCTCCCATCGTCCCAGGACCTCGAACGTCTCGCAATCCATGATGAAAACGCCTGGAGGACCGTTGGTGCCGTCCTTGCCGCCGCCGCCCAGCGTGCTCACATAGATGCCGTCCGGCCCGCAATGGATGGTATGCGGCCGCGAGTAACCGGTCTTTTTGAAGACTTCTTCGGGCTCGATGATCTTGTGGATCTTGGCTTTGGTCGGATCTGGCTTGGTGTCGATGATGTAGATCCGCGACGAGCGCAGTCCGGGGATGATGAGATAGCGCCGCTCGATGAAGGCATGTCCGGCGAGCGGCGACAAGGCGGAGGAGCAGGCATTCCAGCCGAAGTGGTGAAATTCATCGCCCTTGTTGGGCATCGTCACGGTATGGACGATTTGGCTGTAGGTCGGCGACCCCGGCTTGACGTCGATGACCGCGAGAGCATCAGGTTTTGAGAAATCTGGACTGAGCAGCAGCGTGTAGGCAAAGTTCTCCGCTGGTGCTTCCATCGCAAGCTTGGGCGATGCGTGAAAGGTGGGATCCGGCCTCATCGTCATGGCACTGCCTCCCTGTTCCGTCGGTTCACGCCAACCTGGCTCGAAATAGCGGCAAAAGAAGAGCTGTTAGGTGATGTCCTGAGATTCTCCGCAGGCCTGGTTGGCAAACGTACAATATGTCATCGCCGGGCAGCGGGAAACCACCCGAACCGCGCCAATTCGACGCCTTCAGCCGAAATGGGCGGACCCCGTCGTTGCGAGCGAAGCGAAGCAATCCAGACTTTCTCCGCCGAAACAGTCTGGATACTTTCGTCGCTTCGCTTCTCGCAACGACGGTGGAGAGCCCTACTTCCCCCACCGCAGCGCCAGCGCGTCGCGCTCCTTGGCCAGCTCCAGCAGCCCCGCGCGCGTCGCCGGATGCAACGGCTGCAGCGGATGGCGCACCGTGTCCGACCTGATCACGCCACCGGCCTGCATCATGACCTTGCAGGCGATCAGGCCGCATTGGCGGTTCTCGTAATTAATCAGCGGCAGCCAGCGCTCGTAGGCCGCCTTGGCCTCCTCGCGCTTGCCGGCGAAATAGGGATCGATGATCTGGCGAATGCCGTCGGGATAGCCGCCGCCGGTCATCGCCCCGGTGGCGCCGGCATCGAGATCGGCGAGCAGCGTGATCGCCTCCTCGCCGTCCCAGGGGCCCTCGATGTTCTTGCCACCCGCATCGATCAGGCTGCGCAGCTTTGCGGCAGCGCCGGGCACCTCGATCTTGAAATAGCGGATGTTGGAGAATTCGCGCGACAGCCGCGCCAGCAGCTCGACCGAAAGCGGCGTGCCGGCAACCGGCGCATCCTGAATCATGATCGGAATGGTGATCGCGCCCGAGAGCACCTTGAAGAATTCGACGATGCCCTTCTCGGGGACGCGGAAGGTCGCGCCGTGATAGGGCGGCATCACCATCACCATGGCGGCGCCGGCCGCCTCGGCCTGCCTGCTGCGCGCCGCGCAGACGGCCGAGCTGAAATGCGTGGTGGTGACGATCACGGGAACCCGTCCGGCGACATGCTCCAGCACGGTATGCATCACGGTTTCGCGCTCGGCATCGGTGAGCACGAACTGTTCGGAGAAATTGGCGAGGATGCAGATGCCGTGCGAGCCGGCGTCAATCATGAAATCGATGCAGCGGCGCTGGCCTTCGAGGTCGAGCTCGCCGCGCTCGTCGAAGATAGTGGGCGCGACCGGGAACACGCCGCGATAGGGGCGCTGGGCCTTGTGTGGGGTGACCGGCATCGAACTCTCCATCCCTGATGTGTCTTACGTCTGGCGCCGCGCACACGCTGCGAGGCGGCACAGATGTACCCGCCGCGGCGACCTGCGGCAATGCCGAAGGCGCGACGTTGGAATCAAGGAATGAAGCGAAACTAGGCGGTCTTCACCGCTCCCAAAAAGCCCTCGACCGCGACGCGGAGACGATCGGCGTCCGCCGACATCTTCTTGACGGAGTGAGACAACACCGTGCCGGCGTTGCCGGTCTCCCGGTTGAGCCTGGCGACGCTGCCGATGGTATCGGTGACCTCGCGGGTGCCTTGTGCGGCCTGCTGGAAGTTGCGCGAGATCTCGGTGGTGGCCGCGCGCTGCTGCTCGACGGCCGCGGCAATCGCCGTCATCTTCTCGTCGATGCCGCTGATGGCGCCGCCGATCGACCGGATGGCGGCAACCGCCTGGCCCGTCGCGCCCTGGATCTCCTCGACCTGACGCGAGATCTCTTCCGTCGCGGTCGCCGTCTGCGCCGCGAGGCTCTTGACCTCGCCGGCGACCACGGCAAAGCCGCGGCCGGCTTCGCCCGCGCGCGCGGCCTCGATCGTGGCGTTCAATGCCAAAAGGTTGGTCTGGCCGGCGATGGCGTTGATCATCTTCACGACCTCGCCGATGCGGCTCGCGGTCTGGTCGAGGATCTCAACGGTCGCGTTGGTCTGCGCGGCCTGCGACACGGCTTCGCGGGCCTCGCGAGCGCTGGCCTGCACCTGCGCGGAGATCTCGCCGACGGACGCGGAGAGCTCTTCGGTCGCCGCTGCGATGGTCTCGAGATTGTTGGTGGCCTGCTCGGCCGCGGAGGAGACCGCCGCGGTCTGGCTGCTCGATTGCGAGACCAGCGAGCGCACGCCGCTGGCGGTGTCATCGAGCTCCCGCGTCGAGGCCGCAACACTCTGGATAACAGCCTGCACGGTGTCGTCGAAGCTGCGGCAGGCGGAATCGACGGTGCCAGAGCGGGCGAGCTGGAACGCCTGCTGCGCTTCACGCTCCTGCCCCAGCCGTTCCGCGGTTGCCGCGCTCTCGCGCAGGCTTTCGAGTGCGGCGGCCATGGTGCCGAACTCGTCGGGATGCCGGGATTGCGGCACCGGCGTCGCATAGTCGCGCGCGCTGATGCGGGCGATGGCGTCGAGGAGGGCGCGCACCGGGCCCATCAGGCGGTTGCGCACCACGAACACGCCGGCCAGGGTCACGGCCAACGCGAGCAGAAATGCGAACGACTGCACGATGAGGTTGGTGAGGCCTTTATTCTGGACCGTCTCTGCGCGCGCGATCGACTGGTCGAGGGCCTTGTTCGCGACGGCGACGATGGACGCGAACGGCGACTGGCATAACGCGTTCCATTCCGAAGCGGGCATCGCGGGGCGACCGCTGCCGTCGAGGTTCTTGGTCAGCTCGCCGATCTGCTTGAGAACTCCATCGGTCTTGGCCCGTGCCTCCTTGGCCGCATTGGCGAGGTCCGCCGTCACGTCGGGCGCAGCCAGCAGCTCCTCCATGCCGGTCCAGCCGGCGGTGATGATGCCGTTCCAGCTTGCCACGGTCTGCTTCTGGGTCTCGTCGAGCGGCTTGGAGCTGTTGACGTTCGGGCGCAGCGTCGAGCACTGGATGCCATAGCGGTCGCGCACCTGCCAGGCGAGGCGGCGAGCCTGGATCATGCGGGCGATGAAAGGATCGTTCATCCAGGCTCGGTTCGACACCGCCGTGGAGGCGAGATTGGCGGTCTCGATCACTCTCGTGACGGAATCGTACCAGGCGGCGGTGCGCTCCACCTTACGCTCGCCGCGCGGCAGCCTGGCCTCCTCGTAGAACAGCTGGAATTTCGGCGCGGCCTCGCTCCAGCGCTGCTTCAAGGTGTTTGCGAGCTCGTCGCGCCGGGCGAATTCCACGGTGGAGAGCGCGGCGATGATGGCGTCAAAGCCGGCCTGCTCTGCCTTTTCGGCGGCGCCGAGCTTGGCACGCGGATCGTCCTCGCCGAGCAGCGCGCTCTGGGCATCGCCGCGATTGTTGCGCAAGGACAGCACGCCCTGGAAGATCGCCTTGTCCGCGTTCGCAAGCCGTTCGGTCTCCAGACTGTCGCTGTAGCGGCCGAAGGCCCCGAACATCTGGATCGCCGTGCTGGCCAGCGCGCCGGCGGCCAGCAGGGCCATCAAAGTCAGGAGAAGCGAGCTTACCGATTTCTTAAACATTGCCATGGTCGGGGGCCTAGTCTTGACGAGCAGCCACCTTGCACCGCGACATGCCAAGGTTTGGTTAAGACTTTAATCGAATACCTGGGTTGTACTCGCTGCGCCTCCGGCAGGCCGCGTTCCCTCACGCAACCCTGGTGAAATCCGGCGGTCGGCGCTCTGCAAAGGCAGTGAACGCCTCGCGCGCTTCGGCGGTGCGCAGGCGCTGCGTGAACTGCTCGCCCTCCGCGTTCATCTGCGCAACCAGCGCCTCGCCATTGCGCATCAGCTTCTTGGTGGCGATGAGCGCACCGGCCGGCTGGCGGGCCAGGCGCTGCGCGAGCGCAAGCGCCTCGGCATCGAGCGTGTCGAGCGGCACCACCCGGTTGGCGAGGCCCCATTCCAGCGCGGCCTGCGCCGGCACCGTCTCGCCAAGTGCGAACATCTCATAAGCTCGGGCGTAGCCGATCCGCGCCGGCATCAACAGGCTGGAGGCCGCTTCCGGCACCAGCGCGAGGCTGACGAAGGGCGTCGACAATTGCGCATTGTCGGCGAGGACGACGAGATCGCAATGCAGCAGCATCGTGGTGCCGACGCCGACGGCGCGGCCCTGCACCGCCGCAACCAGCGGCCGGGTGCAACGCGCCAGCGACTGGATGAACCGCACGACGTTGCGGCTGCCTTCCGACTTGCCCGCTGCAACCGCGGCAAATTCGCCGACGTCGTTGCCGGCAGTGAACATGTCGCCCTCGCCGCGGATCAGGATCACGCGAGCGGACGGATCGAACTCGGCGGATTCGATACTGTCGGCGAGCTTGCCGTACATCGTGTCCGTCAGCGCGTTCTTCTTGTCGGGGCGCGCCAGCGTAAGGGTAAGAATTCCGCTGTTGTTCTCGATCCGGACGTGCTCGGTCATTCGTCTGCTCCTCTTGGAAACTTGTCCTGAATGCACATCAGCCAGCGTGCGACGATGTCGATCTCCGCAGCCGTAAATCCTTCCGTCAGCGCCGCATTGACCTCCGCCGCGCTGGCCTTCGCCTGCGCCAGCGCGCTGCGCCCCTTCGGCGTCAGCCAGATCCGCCAGGCGCGTCCGTCCTCGCGATCGGCCCGCCGCTCGATCAGTTTGGCGGCTGCCGTGCGATCGACTAGGCCGGAAATGCCGGCCGGGCCAAGATCGAGCGCCGCACCCGCCTCACCGATCAGCACACCATCCTGCTTGCCGAGAATGAACAGCAGCCCGGCCTGCGCCGGCGTTACCTCGCTCTCGGGCCGAGCCGCCATCCAGCGCTGCAACCGGCGTTGCGCGACGCTCAGCAGGTAGATCAGGCGATGGTGGCTCGCTGTGGCTTCCTTATTTCGCATACGAAATATATAATGCGAGGCCAACCGCGTTGTCAAAGAGGGGTTGCCGATGCGGCATGGCCATGGCGATCGCGGTCGTGCCGATCGTCAAGCCGACGCGGCACGAAGGCGGCGAGTGGGATGGCGCATTGAAATTCCATCGGGAATTTGACGCACCCGTTGGCGCTTGACGGCCGCCCTCCTTTATGTTCCATATTTGTTCTTCACTCGTTTTGGTTGCAATAGGATCATTTCATGACGAAGGATGCGCGCGGCGAGCGCGAGCCGGCTCAGCTCGTGATTCACAATGATGACGAAACGCCGGACGAGTTTGTCATCGGGTTGCTCCGCCAGGTTTTTGGCAAATCGGAGCGTGAAGCGGCCGCGGTGATAGCGCGGGTCGAGCGGGAGGAGAAGGCCACTTGCGGTCCGTACCCGCAATCGGTCGCCGAGGCGCTGTTCAAGTCGGCTCAGCAATATATCTGGCTCGGCCAACATCCGCTGAGGATCACGCTAGAAGAGATTAAGACCCCCTGCGAACTCTGCGGCAAGCCTGAGGGACAGACCGATGTTCGGATCGGGAGCCGCACGGTCTGGCTGTGCAGCGACTGCATTCGTGCAGCAGACACCGTGAACACACCGCAAGAGTCGGAAGAGGAGTTCGAATACGCTTGCGACGTGCTTGACTGGCATTTTGCCAACGTCTCGCGTAGCAATCTCGTGACCACCATCCGCCAGTTTCCCGGCCATATGCGGGTCGATGTCCAGGCAGCGATCGAGGGACTGTTCGGCAAGTCGATCCGGCTGTTCGGGCTGAACGAAGAACAGCGCTACGAAACGCTGTCGATCTCACGGCTCCTCCGCGATGGCCGCAATGCGCTCGCGATTGCTCCGCTGCAATATTCCGACGTGGATGTCGGCGAGAAGAGCCCGGTCAAATGTCTCGATAACGGCCTCTGGCTGTGCGAGCAGGATGGCCTTCGTTACGCGGTCTTGCTGTGTGCCCACCGCGAATACAGCCGAGAACCGGGAATTCGGATCGAGATCCTCGTGCCGGCAGGCACCGCGGGCGCGGCACTCGTGCAGCAGTGTTTTGGCGAGCTGGAGCAGGCCGTGCAAGCTGCGCGCAGCTATCGCGGCAAGATCCTGTCCCTCGACGCCGATTCCGACTATCGCGGCCGCTCGCGCGGCATCACGGTGCATCGGCTGCCGCCGGTTGCGCGCGATGAGGTGATCCTGCCCGAACAGACCCTGCGGCTGCTCAATCGCAACGTTCTGACTTTCGTCAACACCCGAGATCAATTGCGCCGGCTCGGCCAGTCGACACGTAAGGGCATCTTGCTTTACGGACCGCCGGGCACCGGCAAGACCCATACGATCCGCTATCTGGCAACTCATTTGCCCGGGCACACGACACTGATCATCACCGCCGAGCAAATCGAGCTTCTCGGCGCTTATATGAGTCTGGCACGGCTGCTCCAGCCGTCGATGGTCGTTATCGAGGATGTCGATCTCATCGCCCGCGACCGCGACGACATGGGGCCGTGCGAAGAATCCATGCTGAACAAGTTGCTCAACGAGATGGACGGGCTGAAGGAGGACGCGGACATCCTGTTCGTCCTGACCACCAACCGGCCTGAGGACCTCGAAGGCGCCCTCGCCGGCCGCCCGGGCCGCATCGATCAGGCCATCGAAGTCCCGCTGCCGGACGAGACCGGCCGCGGCAAGCTGGTCCGGCTCTACGGCAAGGGGCTGCCGCTCGACGATGCAATCATCGCAGAAGCGGCCCGCCGCAGTGAGGGCACGAGCTGTGCCTTCATCAAGGAATTGATGCGACGGCTTGCGCAAGGGAGCCTCGCGCGAGACGGTGGCAATTCCGTCGTGTCTGCCGACATCGACGAGGCGCTCGACGACATGTTGTTCTCCGGCGGCAGGCTCAATGCGCAATTGCTCGGAGGCGCACAGGCGATGGCGACGAGATAACGCCTACCCACCGGAGTGGCGGGCTTGGACTGAGCGTTTACGGCGCGCAGGTGAAGCTCGAGGCCTCCGTCACCGGGCCCGACTTGTAATGAGGCCAGGCCGGCCAGCGGCACAGCGGCATCGCGCGCAGCGTCGCGAACGACGGCGCTTCGACCTTCTGCTCGGCGACTTCGAGATCGCCGGGCGCCTTGCCCTGCTCGACCCAGTCGACCAGCACGCTCAGCATGTCGACATTGGCCGGCGCGCCGGAGCCGACATGGTCGACTCCGGGCGCGGTGTAGAGCCGCGCGAACTCCGCGGTCTCCGCCTTGCCGAGCTTGCGCTCGACGCTGTCGAAATAGCGGATGCCGGCATAGGGGCTCTGCGCATAGTCGGCCATGTGCTCGAGCATGATCAGCCGGCCGCCGCGCACCCGGAAGCGGCTGAGATCGGGATCGGTCGAGTCCATCAGCGTGGAGACCTCGATCAGCCGCGCCTTGTGCTCCTCCACCTTGTAGGTGGTGACGTCGAGCTTGGGATCGCGCGCGAATACATATTGGATGCCGCCGGCGCCGTAGATCCAGGCGATGCCGTTGTTGGGCGCAGGCGGCTGCGCGGGCGGCGCGGTGCCGAGCCACCATGCGACCCAGCCGCCGGTCGGGCCGATTGCCGGCGTGTCCTCGCCGGAGACGCCCCAGCCCGGATAATCGTCGAGACCATTGGCGAGCGCGAACGGGAATTTGTAGGGCGCGTGCAGCGTGTTGACGGCCTTGATCTGCGCGTCAGTGAGGCACTGATCGCCGCTCTCGCCCGCCGCGCAGCGCAGCGTCTCGACCTTGAACGCCGCCTTGCAGGAAACGGGATCCTGCACCAGCGCATCGTCGGAGCCGTCGGCCTTGTCGCAGGCCGCGCGCACGGCATCGCCGACGAGCTTGACCTGCGCCGGATTGATCCAGCCCTCGCCCATGGTCACGAGGCCCGAGCGGGTGCCGGCATGCTGCAAGCCGACCCAGTTGATGACGGGAACGCGGGCGAAGATGCCGTCGAAATCGTCGGGATAACGCTGCGCCATGGTAAGACCTTCGCGGCCGCCTTCGGACGAGCCCATGAAGTACATCTTGTCCAGCTTCCTGCCGTAGGCGCGCTGCATCAGCGCAACCGCAGCATCGCGCACCTTCTTGTAGGCGCGATGGGCGAAATTCTCGAACGCTTCGTCGTTGAGCGCGAACAGCTGCGGCGGCTCGCCCTGCTTGGTCTCGTGGCCGGAATCGGTGCCATAGGTGACGAAGCCGCGCGCGAGCGGCGACGGCTTGTCGAAGGGATAGGCCGGCGGCAGCGCAAGGCCGGTGATCAGCACGCCGTTGAAACCGCCGCCGCCATATTGCAGCGAGCGCCCGTTCCATTCGACGGGAAGGTTGACCTGGAATTTGATCGGCGGCGCCTTGGGTCGGCGGGATCGATGTGGCCGAGCACCTTGCAGAAGCGCGGATTGGCCGGCGTGATGCGCCCCGACGGGGTCGGCCCGCGCTCGGCGACGGCGAGTTGCGACGGCGCCAGCAATGTCGCGGAATCGATCTTCACCGCATCAGTGCCGCCAACAAGACCGTTGCAGACCGTCTCGGCGTCGTCTGTCAGCGTCGCCGCCGAGGCGCTACCCGCAGTCAATGCAGCCGCCGTCCCTACGAGCAGCGCACGGAGCTTCGCACGCATTTGCGCCATGGTTTCCCCCTGTTTTCTGTTCTCGTTCGATCCGTCAGGAGGCCGCATTGAAGGCGACCTACCGCCGGCCGTCAATGATGCGCTAGTGCTCGAACACCAGCCGCGCGCCTACCGTGCCCTCGAGGCTGCGGATCTGCTGGAGCAGCGCTGCCGAATCCTGACCGGCCAAGTCGGCATCGAGCACGACGTAGCCGAGATCGCCGGCGGTCTCCAGATATTGCGCAGCGATGTTGATGTCGCGTTGGAGAAAGACTTCGTTCAGGCGCCGCAGCATGCCGGGTACGTTGCGATGGACGTGGCTGAAGCGCGCGCCAGAGGGTCGCAAGTGCAGCTGCACCTCCGGGAAATTCACCGCGCCCATGGTCGAGCCGGTGATGAAATAGTCGACCAGCTTGCGCGCAACCTCACCGCCGATCCGCTCCTGCGCCTCCTCGGTCGAGCCGCCGATATGCGGCGTGAGGATGACGTTCTCGAGGCCCTGCATCGGGCTGTTGAAGCGATCCGCGTTCGAGGACGGCTCGACCGGAAACACGTCGACGGCCGCGCCGGCGAGATGGCCGTCGCGCAAGGCGCGCGCGAGCGCATCGAGATCGACCACGGTGCCGCGGCTGTTGTTGATCAGGAACGAGCCTGATTTCATCGCCCGCAGCTCCTTCTCGCCGATCATGCCGGCGGTCTCCGGCGTCTCGGGCACGTGCAGGCTGACGACGTCGCTCTGCGCCAGCAGCTCCTCCAGTCTCTCGACCGGCTCGGTGTTGCCGTGACGGAGCTTGTCGGTGCGGTCGAAATAGATCACGCGCATGCCCATGGCCTCGGCGAGCGTCGAGAGCTGCGAGCCGATATTGCCGTAGCCGACGATGCCAAGGGTGCGGCCGCGCACCTCGCGGCTGCCGGTCGCCGACTTGTCCCAGCCGCCGCCATGCGCCGACACCGAGCGCGGAAAGATCCGCCGCAGCAGCATCACGATCTCGCCGATCACGAGCTCGGCGACGCTGCGCGTGTTGGAGAACGGCGCGTTGAACACGGGAATGCCGCGCTTGCGCGCCGCGGTCAGATCGACCTGGTTGGTGCCGACGCTGAAGCAGCCGACCGCGAGAAGCTGGTCGGCGGCCCCAAGCACTTCATCGGTGACCTGGGTGCGCGAGCGGATGCCGAGCAGCGACACGCCCTTGAGCGCCCGCCGCAGATCCTCGCCGTCCAGCGCCTTGGTCAGGCGCTCGACATTTGTGAAGCCCGCGCTTTTGAACAGGTCGACTGCGCTATCATTGACGCCTTCGAGCAGCAGCGCCTTCGCATTCCGCTCGGGGCTTTGGCCGGGGGCTGGCATTGTATCTCCGTAAGTAGCAACGTTGCCGCAGCTCATAGACCGCGGACGGTGCGCGGCACAATAGGGCCTGAGAAGATGGCGGGAGCCCGCCATGCTTGCGTCAGCAATTCCGCCATCCCGAGAGGGTGAAGGGTAACAGAGTCAGATCACATAAAACCCGTGCGTTCCGTCCCGGCGGAGCTGCTCGACCAGGCCATACTCCCAGTTCAGATAGGCCTGCATCGCACCTTCGGCGACGTCGGTGCCTTCATAGGGGCGGCGGTAACGATGTGCCGGATCTGGCTTCGGCAATACGCGCGGCGGGCCGATCTCGAGCGCACCGTCATAGCCGCCTTCGAGCACATAGACCTCCCAGCCCATCTGCGCGAGCCAGGACGCCGTCATGTCGGCACGCACGCCCTTGTCGTCAGTCAGGAGAATGCGCGCCCCACGCACCGGTGCGGCCATGTCGGTCTCCTGAACGAGCTGGCCGCCAGGATAGTGGCGGAAGCCGGGAAGGTGGCCGGCCGCATATTCCTCGGCATCGCGCACGTCGAAGCGATAGAGCGTGCGGTCGGTCCGCGCGACAAGCGCCGCCGCCTCGCTCGCGCCGATATGACGAACGCCGGCGCGATAGGCGACGTCGCGGGCATTGGCCGGGCCGCCTTCGAACGGCCCGAGCCCGCCGCGCCTGTCGGCGCCGTGATCGAGCCTGTGCCGCGCCAGCGTCCAGCCGATGGTGCCGTTGCGCAGCGCGCACACCTGGTTGGGCACGCCGGCATTGATCAGCGACTGGGTGCCGATGATCGAGCGCGTGCGGCCGGCGCAATTGACGATGATCGTGGTGGCGGGATCGGGCGCGGCGCTGCCCGCGCGCAGCACCAGCTCCGCGCCCGGCACGCTGACCGAGCCCGGAATGTTCATGGTCGCATATTCGTCGAAGCGGCGAACGTCGAGAATGGCGATGTTGGCCTTCTCGGCAATGAGTCTTGCCACCTCGTCGGCGCTGAGCGAAGGCGTGTGGCGGCGCGCCTCGACCAGCTCGCCAAATGCTTTTGAATAGGAATTGACGTCCTCGAACACCTCGTAGCCGGCCTTGCGCCAGGCCCTCAGCCCACCATCGAGCACGCTGATGTTGCTGTAGCCGAGCGCGGCCAGACGTTCGGCGCCGGTCGCAACCAGCTCTTCCCCATCGTCATAGAGCACGATCGCCACGTCCTTGCGCGGCAGCCTGACCTCGGCTTCGACCGCGATCCGGTCGGCAGCCATGTTAGCAGCGAACAGCGGATGACCAGTCGCGAACGCCGCCTCGTATCTGAGATCGAGCAACGCGATTTCTTCGCGCAACAGCAACGCGCGGCGGATCTCGGCGGGAGTGACGGTACGGCGCTTCATGGCGTGAACCTTGACGAGAACAGGCCATGGGCTTTGAACGATTGTCGCGCGCTTGGCTAGCCTTCGCGTCGCGGTCACTCGCCTGGAACGAGCTGCCCGAGCGGGGGCTGCGCCGGTCGCCGCAACTTGCGATGCCGTGACCGAGAACAACGGCATCAGCGCCACGACGCTCATCGAGGCGAACTTGCCGGCCAACCCAGGATCGCATCGCGATGGTCGTCGCAGATGCCGGCGATGATCTTCTCGCCGAACGTCTCGTCACGCGAACCGCGGCAGTGTACCGCGATTACGTGGGATCTCAGGCGATGGCAGGCGCCATCAACGCGTCGAGCTTCCGCTGGAACGCGGCGCCGTCGGACAACGCGCGGAGCGGCGGTCGCACACGCAGCCAGCTGGCATCGCCCGTCTGCGCCGCGAGGATGGCCTTCAGCGTCGCGACCAGAGATGGCGTCTTGTCCACGACGTCGATCGCGGCCTGCATGCGCGCTTCGACATCCTTGCCGTCGACCATGGCCTTGACCAGCTCCGGCACGACATTGGCCATGCCGCAGATGGTGCCGGCGCCGCCGGCGGCGATCGCACGGGCGATGTCGGCTTCGTTGCCGACGGTGATGGCGAGGTCGGGCGCGGCGTTGCGGAACGCCTGGAATTCCTTGAAGTCGCCACTGGAGTCCTTCAGGCCCGCAACCACCTTGCCGTAGCGCTTGCGCAGATTCGCAGCGACGCTGGTCGGGATCGCGACGCCCGAGACCTGTGGAATGTGATAGAGCGAGGCGCGCAGGCGATCGTCGCCGACTCCGTCGATGATCGCGGCGAAGGCATCCTCGATGCCTTCAGGGGTGACGTTGCGATCGAAGTAAGGCGGCAGCAACAGGACGTGACGCAGGCCGAGGCCGAGCACGGCGCGCGTCAATGCGATGCCGTCGGTGATGGCGGGGAAGCCGCCGCCGATGCCGATACGCTCCGGCGCGACGCCGGCCTTGAGCACGGCTTCGATGGTCGCGATACGTTCGGCGGCAGTGAACGAGGTGCCCTCGCCAGTGGTGCCGAACAGCACGACACCGTCGATCCCTCTACTGAAGAGTTGCTTGGCATGAGCCGCGAGCTTTGTGGAATCCACGCTGCCGTCCGTCGCCAGGGGCGTCACTGATGCCACCCAGAACCCGCGAATTGCCTCCATCATCAACATCATCCTCTGCTGCGGCTTCGGACTAAGCCTCTGATCCATCAGATCTTCAGCGCCTGTCGAAGCATTGTTTTGCTTTACATTTTCGCCTTGTACCTTACATACAAGGCGAATGCAAACCCGCGCCCGTCGGCGCCCCAAGGAGGTCTCGCATGGATATGGCGAACCCGGTTGAGCGTCCGGACCAGTTGCTCGGCGCGTTGCGCGACAAGCTCGGCGCGGCCGCGGTGCTGACCGGCAGCGACGTGCCGGCGCGCAATTGCAACGATTGGAGCGCGAGCCTGCCGCAAACGCCGCGCGCGGTGATCCGTCCGCTCGATGCGCAGGGCGTTGCCGATGCGATCCTGGTCTGCCGGCAGGCGCGGCTTCCCTTCGTGCCGCAGGGCGGATTGACCGGGCTGTGCCGCGGCGCATCGCCCGAAACAGGCTGGGTCGCGATCTCGCTCGAGCGCATGACCGGCATCGAGGAGATCGATCCTGCGTCGGCAACGATGACGGTAAAGGCAGGCACGCCGCTGGAGACGATCCAGAAGGCCGCAGATGAGGCCGGCTTCTTCTTTCCGCTCGATCTCGGCTCGCGCGGCTCCTGTGCCATCGGCGGCAATCTCTCGACCAATGCCGGCGGCAACCGCGTGATCCGTTACGGCATGACGCGCGAGCTGGTGCTCGGGCTCGAAGTGGTGCTGCCCGACGGCACCATCATCACCACCCTCAACAAGCTGATGAAGAACAACGCCGGGTACGATCTGAAGCATCTCTTCATCGGCTCGGAAGGCACGCTCGGCATCATCACCCGCGTGGTGCTGCGGCTGTTTCCAAAACCGCGTTCGACCATGGCTGCGCTCTGCGCGCTGAAGGACTATGCCGCGGTGATCGCGCTGCTCGGCGCCGCACGCAGCGGGCTCGGGCCGCTGCTGTCGGCCTTCGAGGTGATGTGGCCGGACTATTGGGACGTGATCACGATTCGCGCCGGCGTGAAGCCTCCGGTCGCAGCTGGCCACGGCCTCTACGTGCTGGTGGAGGCGCAAGGCACCGACGAGAGTATCGACGCGCCGCGCTTCCAGACCTGGCTCGAAGAGCTGATGGAGCGCGGGCTGCTGACTGACGCGGCGGTGGCGCAATCGCTGGCGCAAACGCAAGCGTTCTGGCGCGTGCGCGACATTTGTGCCGAGTTCGGCCGCGTGCTGGGGCCGCACATCTCCTACGACATCGGACTGGCGGTGGCGCGGATGGACGAGTTCGCGACGCGCTGCAAGGCCGCACTCGCTGATGGCATCAAGGGCTGCGAGAGCGTCTATTACGGCCATATCGGCGACGGCAACCTGCATCTCGTCTCCTGGGTCGGGGGTCTCTCCGTCGCGCAGCAGCCGAAGGAGGAAATGGACGCGATCATCTATGGTCTCGTGCGCGAGATGGGCGGCAGCGTCTCCGCCGAGCACGGCATCGGCACGCTGAAGAAGAAATGGCTGGATCACGCCAGGAGCGAGCCTGAGATCGCGCTGATGCGCACCCTGAAGGCCGCGCTCGATCCCGAGCATCTGCTCAATCCCGGCAAGGTGATCTGACCGAGCCCATGAAGTCATTGAAGCTCGATACGCCGAAATCGCTGTCGCAGCGGGTGATGCAGCGGCTGCGCCAGGCCATTATCGACGGTGAGTTCGCGCTCGGCGCCGCCATCTCCGAGGAGATGGTGGCAAATTCCTTCGGCGTCAGCCGCACGCCGGTGCGCGAGGCGATGGGCCAGCTGCAGGCGCAAGGCCTTGTGGTGATCCGGCCGCAGGTCGGCAGCTTCGTGTTCACGCCGAGCGCGGAGGACATCCATGCGCTCTGCACCTTCCGCATCGCGCTCGAGCCGAAGGCGGCCGAGTTCGCCTTCCGCCACGACCGCGACGGTGCTGTCGCCGCGATCAGCGCAGCGATCGCCGCGATGGAGCCGGCGATCGCGGCAAGAGACAACATCGCCTATGGCCGCGCCGACGCCGCTTTTCACGAGGCGCTGTTCGCCCATTGCGGCAACCGCTACCTCGCCGAATCCTATCAGCTCGTCTCCGGCCGCGTCGCCGCGCTCCGCACCAATTTGACCTCGCCGATCGACGTGCGCACCCGCTCGTCCTTCGACGAGCATCGCAGACTGCTCGATCTGTTCGCACGCGGCGAGCAAGCCTCCTTCGAAGCGCTGATGACGACGCACATCACCAATTCGGGCGTGGTCTATGCCAAGGCGCTGAAATTAGAGGCGCTGAAAGGAGAGGCGGTGAAGATGAAGATGGAGGGGCCGAGGATGGATTGAGCGCCGTCACGGCTCCTCCTCCGGTCCCGGCCTGTCCAGAAAATCCAGCGCGGTGTTGATCTGTTCGAGCTGGTGCTCAAGCCTGTCGCGGTCTTCGACCGACTGCGCTGTCTCGAGCTGTTCCACGAGCTTCTGCTTCCGCATCAGCAAGTTCTCTATGACGGTGCTCACAATTCCCCCATCGCCAGAGGCGACGTCACGAACGCCGAGATGGTGGAGGCGCGCGCGACACGGGCCCGGTTAGAACCCTGGACCAGAATGTCCGCAGCGGCGATTGGTTCCCGCGGCCGACACCCGATCAGCGCGGCCGCGAGGATGGAACTCCCCGCTCGACTCGTCATGACGATGCCGCCAAGCTGCATCGGCGAGACATCGGCAAAGGCCACGCATCGATTGGTTGAATTCACCCGCCCGGACCCCTATGCCTATCCGTATGGACACCCAGATCGTCACCGCCGAAAAGCCCCTGATGGCACAGGCGCGCCCGCGCAAGCCGGCGCCGTTCCTCCCCATGAGCCGTGCCGAGATGAATGCGCTCGGCTGGGATGCTTGCGACATCGTGCTGGTGACGGGCGATGCCTATGTCGATCATCCGAGCTTCGGCATGGCGATCATCGGCCGGCTGCTCGAGGCGCAAGGTTTTCGCGTCGGCATCATCGCGCAGCCGGACTGGCACTCGGCGGAGCCGTTCAGGGCATTGGGCAAGCCGCGCGTGTTCTTCGGCGTCACCGGCGGCAACATGGATTCCATGGTGAACCGCTACACCGCGGACCGCCGCCTGCGCCACGACGATGCCTATACGGCCGGCGGCGAAGGCGGCAAGCGGCCGGACCGCTGCACCATCGTCTACGCTCAGCGCTGCCGCGAGGCGTTCAAGGACGTGCCCATCGTGCTCGGCGGCATCGAGGCCTCGCTGCGCCGGATCGCACATTACGATTACTGGTCCGACAAGGTGCGCCGCTCGGTGCTGGCCGACGCCAAGGCGGACCTTCTGCTCTACGGCAATGCCGAGCGCGCCGTCGTCGAAGTGGCGCAGCGGCTCGCCGCCGGCGAGGCGCCGCGCGAGCTCGACGACATCAGGGGCGTCGCGCTGTTCCGCAAGGTCCCTGCGGATTACACCGAGCTGCACGCCGACGATCTCGACTCCGCCGACGAGGGCGCATCGCGCCAACGCGGCGCCACGGTGATCCGCCTGCCGGCCCTTGAACAGGTCGAGCAGGACCGCGAGGCCTATGCGCGCGCTTCACGCGTGCTGCATCGGGAGAGCAATCCCGGCAATGCGCGGCCGCTGGTGCAGCGTCACGGCGATCGCGATCTCTGGCTGAACCCGCCGCCGATCCCGCTCACCACCGAGGAGATGGACGCGGTCTACGACCTGCCTTACGCGCGCGCGCCGCATCCGTCCTACGGTGATGCAAAGATCCCCGCCTGGGAGATGATCAAATTCTCGGTGACGATCATGCGCGGCTGCTTTGGCGGCTGCACCTTCTGCTCGATCACCGAGCATGAGGGCCGCATCATCCAGAACCGTTCGGAGGGCTCGATCCTGCGCGAGATCGAGAAGATCCGCGACAAGACGCCGGGCTTCACCGGCGTGATCTCCGACATCGGTGGCCCTACCGCCAACATGTACCGGATGGCGTGCAAGGATCCGAAGGTCGAGGCGGCGTGCCGGCGGCCGTCCTGCGTCTTCCCCGAGATATGTCCGAACCTCAACACCTCGCATGACGATCTGATCCGGCTCTATCGCAAGGTGCGCGAGACCCGTGGTATCAAGAAGGTGATGGTCGCCTCCGGCGTGCGCTACGACCTCGCGGTGGAGAGCCCCGAATACATCAAGGAGCTCGTCACCCATCACGTCGGCGGCTATTTGAAGATCGCGCCGGAACATACCGAGCGCGGCCCGCTCGACAAGATGATGAAGCCGGGCATCGGCGCCTACAACCGCTTCAAGCGGATGTTCGATGAAGCCGCCGAGCAGGCCGGCAAGAAATACTATTTGATCCCCTATTTCATCGCGGCACATCCCGGCACGACCGACGAGGACATGATGAACCTCGCGCTCTGGCTGAAGAAGAACCGCTATCGCGCAGATCAAGTGCAGACCTTCCTGCCCTCGCCGATGGCGACCGCCACCGCGATGTACCACACCGGCGTCAACCCCCTGCGCGGCGTCCGCCACGGCGGCAGCGACAAGGTCGAGGCGATCAAGGGCCTGCGCCAGCGCCGCCTGCACAAGGCATTTCTGCGCTACCACGACCCCGACAATTGGCCGGTGCTGCGCGAGGCGCTGAAGGAGATGGGCCGCGCCGATTTGATCGGCTCGCAGCCCCACCAGCTCGTCCCCGCGCACCAGCCCCCCGGCACCGGCAAGGCCGCCGGCACGAAGCGCCCGGTTCGCCCCGGCGTCAGGACGCAGCGGTTTACAACCAAGGGCGTGCGGGTGGTGAAGTAGCGGGACGAGTGAGCTTTCGTGCCCCCGCAACAAGAATGTCAAAAACAACCCCATGCGCAGTAGGCGCCCTTAGCGGGATCAATGGCTTAGACACTTTGCAGAGAGATGTTGACCCGTCGGGCAAAAAGTCGTTGCCCCGTCGGGCAACACAGGCGCATGATGGCATCATCGGGCACGTGGAATAGAGCGAGCCCGGTCTCTGCCCGTATCGATATCCTCGAGCTTCACACCGCGTCCCACGCGCAGGCTGTCACACGCCTGATCGACGCGTTGCAGGGGGATTTATACTTCCCCGGGGAATTAGCACCGGACGGTAGCACCGTGTGACACCGGCTTCACCCTTCGCGACTGGGTGGTCCACGCCCGAGCCGTCACGGCTTCGTCAACACGGCCGGCACCAAATCCGGATGCGCTAGCGCGTGCATTTATTATCGATCAGCCCCCAGGCAGGCGCCTCCGTTCTGCCTTCGAAAGCAGACCTGGCCGGTTCGCCTTTGCAAGTCAGCTAAGGGCCCAACGGCGACGTCCTGACGAGCGACGCCGCGAAGCGAGGCGGCTTACTCGTGTCGTCAAACCTTGAACTCGCCACGATGCCCAGAAGCAAGCGGCGAATGAACGTCCCGATCATTGATCCCTAGTCCGGGACTTGGGGGGCTGTAAACACGGGATCGCCAATGTGTTAGACTTTGTCCAGCCGATCAGGGAGAAAAGCCATGACCGCCGAGTTCGATGAAGACCGCTTCAATATGGCTATCCGTAAGTTTCTGAAGCATGTCGGAGTTACATCGCAGCGTGAAATCGAGAACCTAGTGCGTAGCGGGGCGGTGAAAGGTGGCGAGCTCAAACTGCGAATGACCCTGTCCGCTGAGGGGACGCCGCTGAAACATGTTGTCGAGGAAACAGTCGCACTCTGACGAGGGCACACGCTGCGACCCAACGTCCGTTCAGGGCCAGAACCAGCCGTTTAATAGCGAGGACCGCCGTTGATTGCGTCTCGGCGCCCTGACGTGATCGAGAGCCATCGGCGAAGCTCAGGCGTTGGCCGCCGAATGCCTTGCTTTGCGCGACGGCCAATCGATCTGGCATGTCGGAAGAACCCATACGCGGTGAGCAGGATCACAACCATTGTGGTCGCGAAGTAACCAGCCTCAAAAAAGACGATACAAGCGATCCACGCGACGAAGAACACGACCTGCCAGAGCAAGGCGAACCCGAGATAAGTTTTGCCGGTTGGGATGCCATTGCTCATACTGATCACTTATGCATCCTTGCAATCGGCGGCGCCCCCCAAGTTGATCCTTCCGGCTTGCGACGAGCCCATGGTAATACGTTGCGCATCGAAACGCGGAACTTCCGCTTCGGGTCAAAGTGCGAAGAACTCAGGTTGAGCAAATCAGGCCCGCTCTAATGTAATGACCGGACTTTGGTCCGCCGATGCTCAATTTCGCAGATGGCCCAAAAGCTGACGAACGATGCGGGGATCTTTTCGCGCTACCACGTTCGCTTCAAGTCACGAGATTGCCCAAAGTCTGACCAATTCAAATGTTCGCCAGCTCCCCTTTTGGCCCACGAATAGCGCCGTCTAACCTGAGGTTCTGCTCAAAGTAGTCGCGCAGCCAGGGCAGCTTACTGTTAAGTGTCCCTCGTGACGGGCTCATCCGGCAGACCGCCAGCAGCGGATCGTCAAGGATTAGTTCCTGCGCATCTAATCGGAATATCCGCGAAACTCCGGATTCCATCTCTTGACGGCGACGCTGTCGCCAATCTCGAACCGCATAAGGTCGTCGCCAACTTGAAACGGAGCCGCATATGTGCCCTTGGTCCGCGACACGAGTACATCCTGGCTCACACCGAGGAGTATGACATGTGTGTAGGCGGCGAGCTTCGGTTTGACCCGGGAAAACACCTCGCCGGCCTGTTCGGGCGACGTGTGATGGTCCGCGACTGGCTTCATGTACGGCAACTCTGCCAGTTTCGCGGACGTGGCAAAAACCTCATGGATCAGAAGATCCGTGCCCGTCGCAAACTTGATGAGATTCTCATCGAACTTGGTGTCACCTGACAACGTGACCGACTTCGCGCCATAATCAACGCGATATCCCACTGACGGCTTGATCAGGTCACCATGATTGACGGCGAATGCCGTCACCTTGACGCCGGCCTCCTCGAACACGACCCGATCAGCCTGGAAGTCATGCGCGTCGATTTGGGTGGCGACGGCCGGGATTTTTTCGTCGGCCATTCGTATCCGCGCATCGTCCGCAAACGCCTCGGTGAGCCCTTTGGCGATTCTCGCCGCTCCGCCCGATCCTGTGCCATCCGATGGCCCAAACAGTCGCAATGGTCGGCTGCGGAAGCCGAACGGTCCGAACATGTATCCGGTCATCCAGAGGTCCGGCAGACCTTCGACATGGTCGGAATGATAGTGGGTGAGAAAGACGGCATCGATGCCTTTCCCTGCGGGTATCCCGAGCTGATACAACCTCACCGTCACGCCGCGGCCCGCATCGAATAGCAGATTGAGTCCACCGGCTTGTATCAAGGTGGCCGGCCCAAAGCGCGCCGTGCCTGGCTCGGGGCCGCCGGTGCCGAGCAACGTCACCACGATTTCACCGGGGCGGCCCGCACGTTCTTGCTGCTGAGCCGACGCGTCTGAAACGCAAGCCACCAGTGCAAAGCCTATCATCGCGGCACTAACCACCAAATTGCGTGCCATCCTGCCGCCGTTGCTTGCCATCGTGGGACCCCTGAGTCGCGTTTGCCTACTGGCAAGCAAACCACGGCTGAGGCTTCATGGCTTGTATTTTTCAGCCATCGGGCGAGAGGATGTTGTCCCAATCGCCGATGAATTGGTGGGGTGGCAGGCCGACTAGCGCGTAGCATTCCCGGACGAAGTGCGCCTGATCGAAGTAGCCGGCCTCGTGGACGATTTGCGTCCACGGCTTGGCCGGCTGATTGCGATGCATCGTCAAGGCGGCATCAAATCTCGCCGTGCGCGCGTACAATTTTGGGGGAAGGCCCGTTTGCATCGTGAAGCGACGTTGAAACTGGCGGGCGCTCAGACCCGATTGCGAGGCCAATGCGGCGATCCGGATGTTACCCCGGGCGGACATGAGACGGCGGGACGTGACGCCAATTCCATCCTCCGCGGCACGGCCTTCCAACATGGCGCCAAACCATCGTTCTGCCGCGGCGACACGCGAAGAAAAGTCCTGCGCCGATCGTACGGCGTCTTGGAGGAGCGCGGCGCGGTTTCCGAGCACGTCGCGTGCCGGGACGCCTTCGTCGATCAGGTATGTCATTCCGATTCCGACCAGCCGGTGCAGAGCTGCCGGCTGCAGCAGAATGTTGAAGATATGTAACTGACCCGAAGCATAGAGATGAATCCGGCGCGCGCCCTGGGGCCCGACGACGACCATCTCCGGCGCGGTCGCGAGGCGCCCGCCATCGAGGCGAAGACGTAATGGATCGCCCAGGTAAATATCGATAATCTGATGCGGACGTGCCGTCAGCGGAAATGCCAGCACGTGAGAGCCTAGCGTCGCGCGGCGTTCTTCGAAGGAGCGAACGACGTTCCTCAGTTTCGGATGAGGCTCCGTACGCCTGAGATCCATCGACATCCCTCATCTGAGCACGGTAGGCCGGCGGGCGAGCCCCGTTACCCGCCATGGACACTATCATGGATTGGCGCGCTGGCCTCCACCTCGAACTTCCGCACTTGGGCGCCGCGAGAGGCCGAGCCGCAGGCACCTTCCGCAACTTGCACCATTTTTGCTCACGCATTCATAGATCGTGCTTTGAAGAATGCGCTTTTTGGGAGGGGCTTATGGTAGTAGGAATCACTGCAATGCCTTGCTCGCATCTGGTCTGGCGTGCACTTTCGTCTATCGAGAGCTCGAACGAGGACGTACGGCGCATGAGAACGCTGCTAAAAATTGTCCTCGTGGCGGTCTGCGCTGCAATCTTGACGACATTGCTAGGGGCGTTTCCGTCCGAATCGTGACCACCGAACGTCGCTGGGTTGCTGGCTCCGGTGGGATCGAGTTCGGGAACAAGTGGCAGTTCCGGGCGTTGAGGCCGGCATCTGAACGGGTGCGGTTCTCACGTGGAGGAGATAGTAGATGAAAAGCTTTCTTGCCGTGGCTCTGCTTGGCACTGCCGTGATCGGCGGCGCTGCGTTCGCGCAATCCACTCAACCGGCTGATCGCGCTGCGCCGGCTGCCACCGCCCAACCGGTGGACGCGAAGATGGCGCTCAAGGGCAATTGGCGAGCCTCGAAGCTCATGGGCTTGAACGTCTACAACGAGGCCAACGAGAAGCTCGGCGACGTCAACGAACTGCTCGTCGACAAGAGCGGCAAGATCAACGCCGTGGTGATCGGCATCGGGGGCTTTCTCGGCATGGGCGAACACGACATCGCCGTCTCGATGGACAAGCTGAAGTTCGTCGAAGAGCCTGTCCGGACGAGCTCGACGAGCACCTCGACCACCTCCCGCGACACGACTACCGGCGCGGCTTCGACCAATACGACTAACCGCAGCGCGAACGATTGGGTCCCCGACCACGCCGTCATGAGCGGCAACAAGGAGCAGCTGAAGGCGCTCCCGCAGTTCAAGTATTCGGACTACAACTAGCAGGTCGAGCGCTCGCGAAAGATTAGGGCCCCAACCGGGGCCCTTTTTTCTGCTGAGCGAGGCTTCGCAGACCACAAAAAAGGCCCGCCCGGCTTGAGGGCGAGCCTTTCGTGCGAGCTGGTGTTCGCTCAGTGCATGTGAACTAACCAATAGCCGACGCCGCCAACAACGAGCACGGCAGGAACGGCCCATAAAATCAGCACAGGCATCTTCTCCTCCAATTGCATCAGAACGTTTTTCACCGGGCCGGCTAGGCCCTGCAAGAACCGTTTTACTGTTCAGTGCAGACCTTGGTGGTCTTCACGGCGGACTCGGCTTCCGTCTTGGTCTTGTAGATGCCGTCGCCTACGATAGTCGTAGTGGTAGTCGTCGGTTTGGTGTCGACCACGGTGCACTTCTTGGTGGTCGCGTCGCGAACGATGTAGAACTCGGCGGCGCTGGCGGCCTGTGTGCCGAGGGCAAAGGCGGCGAGAGCGCCGCATACGATCAGCTTCTTCATGTATCCTCCTCAAGCTCGTAAGTAGTCACTGCCAACGAGGACGCGCGACTGAAGTTCCGGTTGTTCCCGTCTGCAGCGGCCTGCGCCATTTCGCTACACTGGGGTGAGGGGTTCCTAAAAGCGCGGATGGAAAGAGCCGTGGGTAAGCAGCGGTCGGGGGCCCCAGCTCGATCATAGATCGAGGGGCAGCTCAGTTGGACCTTCAAGCCCTGAAGAAGGTTGCCAGGAAGAGCACGACACCCAGAACGACGCTGATACCGATGACCGTTAAGGCGGCCTGTTCTAGCTGAAAGCACCGCGCATACCGACGCCTCCTTCAGTTCAACACGCCGAGTACCCTCAAGGACCAGCTGTTTGGGCCTGGCGTTTGGAACTCGATGGCCTGGCCAACCGATAAGCCGAACAACGCAGTTCCAGCCGGCGTAAGAACCGAGACACGCATAGCGAAGGATTGGTCCAGGTCCTCCAGCATCAGACGCGAAGCATGCGATGCGGCGGGTGCCCCCGGCTAACTGGCCTTTGGTGCGATACACCTTGCTGTATGTAAATGCGCGCCATGGCCGAAGTTGCCAGATTTTCCCGGGTCCAGCGAACGGGCCAAGTCTTAAATGAAGAGGGGCTGGCATGCACTACGGCCGCGCGCACGAAGTTGTAGTTCTTCACGACCGCCTTGAAGCGCTCGCCTTTCAACTTGCCGAGCTGGAACAGTTGCGAGCGCAAGTGCTTTTAGCCGAGCAGAAGGCGGAGCGAACTGGAGGAAAGTGCGAACGCGGGGAGGCTCATGGAAAGCGCCAATTGCCTGCGAAATAGGGCCGCTGCCGGAAAGCAACAACCGGTGCTCCGGTCTGCGCCTCTTCTGCGGCAGGTAAGGGACATTACCAGCACAGAGGCAAGATTTTCGGTCTCCGTCGGTTGAATTCAGGCGACGATAATGAGCCAGTATGTAGAGGCGCGTTACGCGCTGCTGATATTGCAAGAAGCGCGGGAGACCTGCGAAGATCGAGCAGCAATACTGCTCAACAATCTACTGCAAGACCTTAGGCCAGCACAGCAAGATGACCCGCACCGTGCCGGTGCGCTAGCTTCTATCCGGCATTTGGCGGTAATTTTACGTGAGCACCGGATGCCCGCATCGTCTTATTGGGAAGCGGCGCTAGACGCTGCGCACGCATGGCGAGACCATGCAGAGCGATGACGAGGCCTCGGCTCTGCGCTGTCGGGCGACAGTCGTTTTCCAAATGCGTCGCCGTCGGCAACATTTAGTCGTCTGTTCAGCGTCAAAACGCGACGCCGGCCCCAGAGGCCCGAACGCCTGCGATGGGTCAAAAAGCGACATGACGGCGTTGTCTGCTTAGGTCTGCTTCCTCCCAAAGGGCGGCACTTGCGGGTACACGGCTTCCCCTCTTGTCCAACTTTCCTCCAGCCGGCGTATCGCAAACTCCTGCGATCATACTTACTTTGCCTCCATGAAAAAGATCGGATTCCTGTCCTTCGGACACTGGACGCCCTCGCCGCAGTCGCAGACCCGCTCGGCCGCGGACACGCTGCTGCAATCGATCGAGCTTGCGGTTGCGGCGGAACAGCTCGGCTTGGACGGCGCCTATTTCCGCGTACATCACTTCGCCCGGCAGCTCGCATCACCCTTTCCGCTGCTCGCCGCCGTCGGCGCCAAGACCAGCAGGATCGAGATCGGCACGGCCGTGATCGACATGCGTTACGAGAACCCGCTCTACATGGTGGAGGACGCAGGAAGCGCCGACCTCATCGCCGGTGGGCGGCTCCAGCTGGGCATCAGCCGCGGCTCGCCCGAGCAGGTGATCGACGGCTGGCGTTATTTTGGCTATCGCCCGGCCGAGGGCCAGAGCGATGCCGACATGGGCCGGCGCCACGCGGAAGTCTTCCTCGACCTGCTCCGCGGCGAGGGTTTTGCCGAGCCCAATCCGCAGCCAATGTTTCCCAATCCGCCCGGGCTGTTGCGCCTCGAGCCGCATGCGCAAGGCTTGCGCGAACGCATCTGGTGGGGTGCCGGCTCGAACGCCACCGCGGTGTGGGCAGCAAAGCTCGGCATGAACTTGCAGAGCTCGACGCTGAAGAACGACGAGACCGGCGAGGCTTTTCATGTGCAGCAGGCGGCGCAGATCCGCGCCTATCGCGCGGCGTGGAAAGAGGCGGGGCACAGCCGCGAGCCGCGCGTATCGGTGAGCCGCAGCATCTTCGCGCTGATCGACGATCGCGACCGCGCTTATTTTGGCGGGGAACGCGGAGGGGAGGATCAGATCGGCTTCATCGACCCGCGCACCCGCGCGATCTTCGGCCGCTCCTATGCGGCGGAGCCTGACGTGCTGATCGAGCAACTGCGCCAGGACGAGGCGATCGCGGAAGCGGACACGTTGCTGCTGACGATTCCGAACCAGCTCGGCGTCGCCTACTGCGTGCATGCGCTCGAGGCGATCCTGACTCAGGTGGCACCGGCGCTGGGGTGGCGGTAAGGCAAACGACCGCCAGCTGTCACTCGTACGATGCCGTTCAGTTTTTGAAAACGTAGGGCTGACGAGGTCGGCGAGGATTTCCTGCAGATATGCAGCCCCGGGTTCTTTGCATTCAGAAACCGGGGCCTTTGCATTCAGTGCATGTGGCCAATGAGATAGATGCCACCGCCGACAACCAGGATCGCCGGCACGGCCCAGAGAATCAATACAGGCATTATCCTCTCCTCCGAATAACTGCTCCCGGGGAAGAAACAGGAAAAAACGGCAAACGTTCCGCGTTCCTGCGGAACGGCCGAGCTGATGGCGAGTTCATCGCAGCGCCGCATGAAGCGGCGAGGGAGAATGCGATGAAGAAGTTCATGCTGATTTCGGCCGCCGCTCTGCTCGTGTCGACGAGCGCGATGGCGCAAACCACCGTCACCACGACGACCGGCGCCGGACACGGCGCGACCGTGCAGATCGAGCCGGAATACCGCACCAAGATTCGATCTTACGTCACCGAGCACAAGATCCGTCCGGTCGAGACGCGCGAAAAGATCGTGGTCGGCTCGCCGGTCCCGCGCGATGTCGAGCTCGCGAGCGTGCCGAGCGATTGGGGCCCGTCGCTGACGAAGTATCGCTACGTCTATTCGGGCAACCGGGTCATGCTGGTGGACCCCGAGACCCGCATGGTGGTCCAGGAGGTGGATTAACTCCGCCGCGCGGCGGGCCGTGGAGGAGCGGCTCGCCGTGCATCCTGCTTTCATTTTGCGGTAGGGGGCCCGATGCCCATCATTCGATATTTCCTGTTTGCAGGCGCATTGGTCGTGGCGCTGCTCTTCGCACTCGATCGCAATCTGCCGCCACTTGGCGAGCGCTCTGTCGGCCCGGAGGTCGACCGAAGCATCATTCGCATCCACTCCGCACGAGCCTTGCCTGAAAAAATCGTCTTCGACACGTCCACTCAGATCGCCGCCAGTGTCTCTTCGCCTCTGCTCGCCGCCGAGCCGCCGGTCCACGTTGCGAGCAACGCATTGGCGATGGCCGAACCGCGGAAGCCAGAGACGAACACGCCCGCACCTCAGCGCGGCGCGACGCGAGCAGCCGGTCTCCGTTCAAATCGCGCGGCTCGCTCGGCGTCCCCACGTCGACTCTACGATCGCCAGGTGATGGTCGGGGCGTTCTGAGATGTGCTGATGCAGCGTGATCGCGGCGCATGAGGCGCGCAGCCGTTCGCACTCGCTCCAGATGAACGCCAGATGAATAAAAGGATGCGTGGCCGTGTTCGCGCAGCGCGGAACTTCACTTCAGGTTGCGCAAAAGCGTCAACGTGTCCGACGCAAGGAACGTTTGCGCGTTTGCCAATTTATCCCGTGCCTGATTTGGCGATTTGTTTTTGGAAACCCTGGAGGAATGGACATGAGGATCCTGAAGCTTTCTGCGGCTGCGGCCGCGCTGTTGGCCGGCACGGCACTCGCTGTTGCGCAATCGAGTTCGACGGTCGGCACCGGCGGCTCTTCGGCGGGCGGCGGCACGAGCAGCTCGACGGTCGGCACCGGCGGCTCATCGGCCGGCTCGGGCAGCGGATCAGGTTCTGCGTCGACGCTGGGCACTGGCGGCTCGTCTGCGGGCGGCGGCACCAGCAGCTCGACTGTGGGTACCGGTGGCTCGGCGGCCGGCAGCGGCTCGGGAAGCGGCTCGGCCTCGACGCTCGGCACCGGCGGTTCGTCGGCGGGCAGCGGCAAGAGCTCGTCCAGCGTCGGCACCGGCGGCTCGGCGGCCGGCAGCGGCTCGACCGTTGGTCAGTCCGGCGCGTCGAAGTCGCCCGGCATGGGCGACGGCAAGTCCGGTAGCCACGCCAGCGACATGGGCCTCGAGAAGGGCAAGGGCCATAACAAGGACGAGTGGAAGAAGGACAAGAATTAGTCCCATCCCGGGAGCGGCCACGTGCCGCTCCCTTCGTCCATGTTGAGGAGGAGCCGCAATGAACAAGTCAATCGTTGCGATCATGGCGCTGGCTCTGATGGGCAGCGCTGCATCGGCAGAGACCATGGAAAAAACCGGCAAGACGGCATCAGGCGAGACCTGCAAGGTCAAGGTCGAGAAGCATGCAGACGGAAGCATCACCGCGGTCGGCTCATCGAGCTCGGGCACGACCGGGTCGACCTCATCGAGCAGTTCGCTGTCGAGCTCAAGCTCGGCCGGCGGATCATCGGTGCATGTGCAGGCCGGCGGCGGCAACGTCTCGAGCTCGTCGTCGACGGCGGGCGGTCCTGGCTCCACCAGTGCTAGCACCATCACCGTCAACGGCTGCACAATCTCGACATCGTCACCCTGATTGATAGAGGATTGAAACATGAGAAACTTACTCACGACCGCGGCGGTCGCGGCCCTGCTCGCTGCCGCTTCGCCGGTTCTTGCACAGAAGAGCATCACGGGCGGAAGCGGCGGCTCGGCCGCCGCGGGCGGCACATCCGCCTCCACCGTCGGCACCGGCGGCACGTCAACGTCGCCGACCGGCAGCACCGGCTCCTCGATTGCGGCCGGTGGAAGCGCCGCTTCCGTCGACGGCAAGACCCAGACCGGCGTCAGCACGAACAAGGGCAACGGGCCCGTGCTGAATTCCAACGCGCGGGCGCAGGCCCATGAAGGCGGCACGTTCAGCCGCTCGCATACGCGCACCAAGGTCAAGGCCGGCGAAGAGGTCGGCTCGACCACCAAGACGATGTCGCATGTACCGGGCTCGAAGCCGACCATGTCGACGACATCGACGACGGCTCGCTAGAGCATATCGGTTCTGGTGGAATCAGAACCGAAGCTCCTTGTCTTGAAGCTCCTTGGCTTGACGCGTTTTCGTCGCGCGGACCGGTATCCACCTCGCTAGAAAACGCGCCATCCTCACGACCTGCTGCCCGAGTCGCTCGGGCAGCCTTTTTGTTGTGTTGGCCCAGGTCAACCGGCACTCAGGCTGTGGCTGATGCGCGTCACGATGCCGTCCCATTGCCGCTTCTCGGCCGCCGGATAATTGATCAGCACGCAATGCACGTAGCGCCGCGAGAAATTGCATCGGTCGTACCAGATCTTGCCGCGCTTGATGCTGGAGACTACGAAAAATCTCGGTGTGATCCGTTTGTAGATGATCCCGGACGGCGGATTTTTCCTGGCGAGAAATTCGGCGGGCGAGAGACCTTGATTGGGAACAGCTTGCACGGTGAGATCGGCGCGGCCATCGGCCGTGCGAAATTGCTGGCCGTATCCGTCGGGTTTTCCGGCGGGCTCGGTGAAAAGCGAGGCGGGAATGTCGGCCGACGTCCCGGATTCCGGAATCCGGTAGGTCGTCCAGCTGTCTGCCCCGGCAACAGACGATGTCGCACAGAGCGCGATGACCACAGCAGCTGCTGTCCTCATGTCGGCCTCATCAATGACGCGGCGCCAGTTGCAATTCCATCAAAGCGATCCTCTGCAAGGCGGCGGGGTTGCGCTCACCCGCACCGGCCGTGCGCAGGATGGATTCGGCGAGTGCATTGACGTGCGAGGAATGCACGGGCTCCGGCAGGGTCGCAATCGCAGCTTCCAGCGCGGTGGTCATCAGCTCGATCACCTCAGGGGAAAACTCGGTATTGGCAAAGTTCTTCATCGGTGGACCGTGGGAGCCGCCTGCTCAACGTCGGGAAAAAGTGGAAGTTCCTGCGGGGCGGCAAGCCCGGCATCAATCCGAGAGCGCGACGCGCTGACCGACGACGCGGCGGCTCACCCACGTCGCGCCGGCGCTGAGGCAGGCTGCAATCGATCATCAATAGGTTTCCGGAAGGGCCGGCGCTGGCGCGCGCGAGACGCCCGCCTGTGGCGGGCCCTCAGGACGAGGGCTCGTCTCGCGGCGAAGGGCGATTTACTCGCGCGACCTCAGAATAATGCGGCCTTCAGCGCCTGTCCGTAGATCATGGCGGCAACGAGGAAGAGTAGCGCCCACGCTCCCGCGAAGATCATGAGGATTTTCAGGGTCTCGACGTCGATGGTGGTTCTCATTGCACGGGAGAGTGCTTTTGCCAGTGCAGCCATCATCGCCAGCTCCGGACCAGGCCGCGCGGAGCGCGGTCTGGTTCGTGTAGCGTCATTGAGCGCGTTTGCGTGTGAAACAGATTACAGGCGGCGGTCAGCTGATGTTCAGAAGAGCACTTGTGCCGAAGACCATCATTGCTTCAGATCAATGATGTGGCACCAAGTTCCAGGGCGGCTGTCGAGGGCCGTGACATGGAGACGCTGGAACGAGAATGCGAAGCACGGCGTTCGCCTGAAGGAGTCCACCATGCCGACCAAGCCGACCATCGCCCGCATCTGGCGCGGCCGTACCCGCCGCGACATCGCTGACGCCTACCAGACCTATCTGCAGGCGGAGGGCATTCCGCCGCTGTTGAAGACGGCGCTCGGCGTGCAGCAGCTGCGCGAGGACCGCGATGAGGAGACGTGGTTCACGACCATCTCCTACTGGGCGGACGTCGAGGCCATGACGGCTTTCACCAAGGGCGAGCCGACCAAGGTGCATCATCTCGCGCGCGATCCGGAATTCCTGATCGAATTGCCGGAACGCATCGAGATCCACCGCATCCTGATCGACGAACAGGGGCTGCGGTGAATGCCGCCACGCGTATCCCAGCCGAGCGAGGCTGCGGTTCGGGATGCGATGTCGAGCGCATTTTGACCACGGCGCCGTCGCGCGTCACCGCCCCTGATATTCGGCCCAGCAGTCCGCCGTTTCGTAAACGCGGACAGCCGAGATTTGCCACACGCTCGGCTCCAGCCGGTCCCATATCCAGATCGCAATGTTTTCGGCCGTCGGGTTCTCGAGCCCCTCGACGTCGTTCAGGCACCTGTGGTCCAACGCGCCCACGATGTCGGCGAAGCACTTCTCGAGATCAAAAAAGTCCACGACGAAGCCCGTGCGCGGGTCGACCGATCCTTCGAGCTGAACCTCTACTCGGTAGGAATGACCATGCAGCCGGCTGCATCGGTGCGTCTCGGGCACCTTCGGCAGCCGATGCGCCGCCTCGAATTTGAATGCCTGCGATATCTTCATTTGGTTCCCGACAGGGCGCGGCCAATCCGCGATCTCGGATGCCGGTTGCCTGCCCGGCGTCAAGGAATGGCGCGCCCGGAACGATTCGAACGTCCGACCCTCAGATTCGTAGTCTGATGCTCTATCCAGCTGAGCTACGGGCGCGTTTTTCGCAAGCAGCGATGGCGGGCATGACCCGCGACGCATCTCCCGGAAGGCCGGGAGGGGTGCGAAAGAGCGCTCTGACTAGCCGCTCTTGTCCCTGTTGGCAAGATCCGGGATGGGGAGATTTTGCAAGGAGATGACCGCCAGCATGGTCATTCCTGGGCTCGCGAAGCGAGAAGTGCGGAATCTCGCGCCGAAACCTCTAGATTCCGTGGCCCTCCCTTTGGGCCGTCCCGGAATGACGGGAGACTGCCGGCTGGCCGGCTACGCCCGCGCCCGCTCGTTGCGGATGGAGAGCAGTTCCACGGGGCGGTCGGGGATGACGATACGGAAGGTGGCGCCGATGGTGCCTTCGACGAGGTGGATGTCGCCGCCATGGGCGCGGACGAGCTCGGCGGCGATGGCAAGGCCAAGGCCGCTGCCGCCGGGGCGGCCGGAGGTCTGAAACGCCTCGAACAGGTGCTCCCGGGTTTTCTGGGGCACGCCCGGGCCGGTGTCGGAAACCTCCAAGATGGCGACCGCGCCCTCGCGTTTTCCGGTGATCCGGATCTGCTGCACGCCGCCCTCGCCGGACGAGGCATGGCTTTCCAGCGCCTGGGCGGCGTTACGGACGAGGTTGAGCAGCACGCGGAACAGCTGGTCGGGATCCGCATCGACGGCAAGCCCGCGCTCGATTGCGGAAACCCAGGCGATCGAGGCGTCGTTGGCGAGCCCAGCGGTCTCGCGCACCTCCAGCACCACCGGCTCGATCAGGATCATGCGGCGGTCTGGTGCGGCCTCCTGAGCGCGGCCATAGGACAACGTGGATTGGCAGAAGGCGATGGCGCGCTCGAGCGAGCGCACCAGTTTCGGCGCGAAGCGTTGCACCCGCGGATCCGGCACGCTGGCGAGTTGGTCCGACAAAAGCTGCGCCGAGGCCAGCAGGTTGCGCAGATCGTGGTTGATCTTGGAGACGGCGAGGCCGAGGGCGGCGAGCCGGCTCTTCTGATTCAGCATCGACATCAGGTCGCGCTGCATGTCGGACAATTCGCGCTCGGCCACCCCGATCTCGTCGCTGCGCTGGCTCGGCACGATGATCCGCGCCGAGCTCTCGGGATTCTCGTGGAAGCCGACCAGGCTCGCGGTGAGCCGCCGCATCGGGCGCACGAAGAGATAATGCAGAGCGAGATAGACGAGGCCGGCGGTCAGGGCCGCGATGATCAGCGCAACCACCACGACATTACGGGAGAACCGGTACATCTGCTGCCGCAGCGGCAGCTCGTCGGTCACGATCTCAATGAACTGGGCGTTGCCGACGCCCGGCCCAACGATGCGGATGGCCTGGTTGCCGGTCTCCAGCATCATCCGGAACGAGCCGGTGATCGCCTCCCACGCTGTCATGTCGCGCAGGTCGATGTCATGCTCGATGGCCGTAGGAAGGTTGTCGCTGGCGAGCAGCCGGCGCTGCTGGCCCATCTTGATGGCGACGGCGCGGGCATTGATGCTCTTCAAAATCTGCCGCGACAGCGAATCGGGAACCATGCCGAGCGGCGCGGCGTCCAGCACCAGCGCCGCGGTGTTGGCCGCCGCCACCCGGTCGTTGAGCCGGTTGACCCAGAAGTTGGCAATGGCGGGCACGTAAAGCAGGCTGGCCGCGATCATCACCAGCGGGACGGTAAGCAGCAGCAGCTTGCCTGACAGCCCGAGCCCGCGCGACCCGCGCGGCCGCATCGCCGGCTGGTCCGGCTGATCCAGATCCTGGATCGGCTGGCGATCTGTGGCTGCCACGAAATTCGCCCCTGTTGGCCTTGGCTGATGCAAGATGCGACCGGCCCCGGGCCCGGTCAAATTACGGATCGCTAATCTGCCGAGGTGAGATGTAAGCGCTGATAAAGCGAGTCGCTACCTCAAGAGTTAAAAACCCCGCACAAACAGCGATATTCACTGGAAACGCGCGCTTGTGCGGCGTTGACGAAAACAAGGCGCTCGCTTATAAGCCGCGCGAATTGTCCGCGATGACCCGGTGCGACACCGGGAGCGGCTCTCTTGGGGCCGGAAAAGGGCCCGTTTTGGGCCGCATCTTCCGGACTTTACCATCAATTCTACAGGCAAATTGCCCGGTCAGCGGAGAAAAACCCGTGAAGCGGACTTATCAACCCAGCAAACTGGTGCGCAAGCGCCGTCACGGCTTCCGTGCCCGTCTCGCCACGGCCGGCGGCCGCAAGGTTCTCGCCGCCCGCCGCTCCCGCGGCCGCAAGCGTCTGAGCGCCTGAGCCGGACCCCCTTTTTCCGGGATTCATCATGGATCGGCTGAGGCAGCGGGCGGATTTCCTCGCCGTTGCCAATGGCGCGCGGGTGAATAGTCCCGCGTTCGTCCTGCAAAGCCGCCGCCGGGACGACGGCGGCCCGATCCGGATCGGCTTTACCGTTACCAAAAAGAACGGCAACGCCCCCGAGCGCAATCGTATCCGGCGCCGGCTTCGCGAACTGGTGAAGCGGCTAGATCCGGTGTCGATGCAACCCCATCATGATTATGTGCTGGTCGGCCGAAGGGACGCGCTCTCGCGCGACTTCGCGACCATGCTCGACGATCTGCGCATAGCATTCGCGAAGCCCGCGCGGCATACGCCCAAGGGACCGGCGAAGGCCGTGCCCCGCGATAAGCCGCAAACCGGATTGATGACGAGAGAATGATGACCGACAATCGCAACACCATCCTCGCCGTCATTCTGTCCGGCCTGGTGCTGATCGCCTGGCAGTATTTCTACAACGTGCCGCAGATGGAGAAGCAGCGCGCCCAGCAGCAGACGCAGGCCGAGCTCCAGAAAGGCACACCGCAGCCGACGGCGTCGGCGACGCCGGGTGCCGCGCCGCAGGCGGGCGGCACTCCCTCGGCTCCCCCTGTCGCGAACCAGCCGGCCCAGCCGATCGTCAGCCGCGAGGCCGCGATTGCCGCCTCCCCTCGCGTCAAGATCGAAACGCCTCGTTTGACCGGCAGCATTTCCTTGAAAGGCGCGCGCATCGACGACCTTGCGCTCGTGCAGTATCGAGAAACGGTCGACCCGAAGTCGCCGCCGATCATCCTCTATTCGCCCTCGGGCACGGCGGAGCCGTATTACGCCGAATTTGGTTGGGTGGCCGCGACAAGCGACACGAAGGTGCCTGACCGGACCACCGATTGGCAGCAGGAGGGCTCCAACAGCCTGACGCCGTCCACGCCGCTGGTGCTGAAATTTGATAACGGTCAGGGCCTCACCTTCCGCCGCACCATCACGATCGACGACCGCTACCTGTTCAGCATCAAGGACGAGGTGACCAATGTCGGGAACGCGCCGGTCAAGCTCTTTCCGTTCGCATTGATCTCGCGCCACGGCACGCCGCAAGTCTCAGGCTACTACATCCTGCATGAAGGCCTCATCGGCTATCTCGGCGACCAGGGCTTGCAGGAGAAGGCTTACAAGGCCGTCAGCGAGGCCCCTGCGATCGGCAACGGCGGACACGGATTCGAATTCAACAAGGTCACCAATGCCTGGCTCGGCATTACGGACAAATACTGGGCATCCGCGCTCCTTCCCGACACGTCCGCAACGCTCAAGGCACGTTTCGTCGCCGAACCAGGTACCCAGATCCGGTACCAGACCGACTATCTGCAAGATGCGCAGACCGTCGCAATCGGCGGCACGACGACAGCCAACACGCGGCTGTTCGCGGGCGCCAAGGAAGCCGGCGTGGTCGGCATCAACTTCCCGCTCGCAGGCCTCGGCGGCTACAACAAGGAGCTCGGCCTCAACCATTTCGATCTCTTGATCGACTGGGGCTGGTTCTACTTCATCACCAAGCCGATGTTTCTCGGCCTCGACTTCTTCTATCGCTTCTTCGGCAATTTCGGCATCTCGATCCTGCTCGTGACCGTGATCGTGAAGCTGTTGTTCTTCCCGCTGGCGAACAAGTCATACGCCTCCATGGCGAAGATGAAGTCGATCCAGCCGCAGCTTCAGGCGCTGAAGGAGCGCTATCCCGACGACAAGGTGAAGCAGCAGCAGGAGATGATGGAGATCTACCGCAAGGAGAAGATCAACCCGGTCGCCGGCTGTCTTCCCGTGGTGATCCAGATCCCGGTGTTCTTCTCGCTCTACAAGGTGCTGTTCGTCACCATCGAGATGCGGCACGCACCCTTCTATGGCTGGATCAAGGACCTCTCGGCGCCCGATCCGACCAACCTGTTCAACCTGTTCGGACTGATCCCGTTCGACCCGACCACGATTCCCGTGTTCGGCCACTATCTCGCGCTCGGCATCTGGCCGATCATCATGGGCATCACGATGTGGTTCCAGATGAAGCTGAATCCGACGCCGCCGGATCCGACGCAACAGATCATCTTCAACTGGATGCCGCTGATCTTCACCTTCATGCTGGCCGGCTTCCCGGCGGGCCTCGTGATCTACTGGGCCTGGAACAACCTGCTCTCGGTGGTCCAGCAGAGCTACATCATGCGCCGCAACGGCGTGAAGGTGGAGCTGTTCGATAATCTCAAGGCGACGTTCGCGAGGAAAGCGACGTAAGCCGAGGACTTCGAACCTCATCCTGAGGAGCGGCCGCAAGGCCGCGTCTCGAAGGATGGCGACGGGCTCCCGGGCCTGCATGGTTCGAGACGGCGCTTGCGCGCCTCCTCACCATGAGGAACTAGCACTGGGCCTTGAGCATGACCGACGACAAAGATGCGAAGCTGATCGAGGCCGGGCGCAAGCTGTTCGCGCGCGACTGGCAGTTCATCTGGGCTTCGCCCTCGATTGCCACGTTGCCGCCGATGGCGGGGCTGGAGATCGCCTTTGCCGGCCGCTCGAACGTCGGCAAGTCCAGCCTGATCAACGCGCTCACGGGGCGCAACGCGCTGGCGCGCACCTCGCATACGCCGGGCCGCACCCAGGAGCTGATCTTTTTCGAGGTCCCGGGAAAGAGTGACCTGCGCCTCGTCGACATGCCCGGCTACGGCTACGCCAAGGCGCCCAAGAGCCAGGTCGCGTCCTGGACCGAGTTGATCCACAAATTTCTGCTGGGACGTGCCTCACTCGCGCGCGTCTACGTGCTCATCGACGCGCGACATGGTCTCAAGGACGTCGATCTCGAGGTTCTGAAGACACTCGACCGCTCCGCCGTCAGCTACCAGATCGTGCTGACCAAGGCCGACCAGGTGAAGGCGTCCGAGCTGCAATCGCGCATCGCCGAGACCGAGGCCGCGCTGGCCAAGCATCCGGCTGCATTCCCGAACGTGCTCGCGACCTCGTCGCGGAGTTCGACCGGCATGGCCGAGCTGCGCGCCGCCATGGCGAAGCTCTTGGAAGAGCGGACCGCCTGATGACGGCACAACGCCTGCTGATTGGGCTGGCCGGCTTGATGGGCGCCGCCGGCGTTGCGCTGGCGGCCGCCTCCGCGCATGGCGGCGATGCGAGCCGGCTGGCATCTGCCAGCGCCATGCTGCTGTTTCATGCAACTGCCATACTTGCAACCGTCGCCTTGCTCGCGCGCGGCCTTCTGCATGGCGGAATTGGCCTCGTTGCCGCGTTCGGCCTTGCAGCGGGCGCCGCGCTGTTCGCGGGCGATCTCACCTGGCGGCAATATGCGGGACCTGGGCTATTTCCGTATGCAGCGCCGACGGGTGGAACGGTGATGATGTTGGGCTGGCTGGCGGTGAGCATGGCGGCGCTGGTGGTGAAGACGTAGCTTCTTTCTTACGCTCCCCCTGGGAGGGGAGGGTCGCTACGCATGCAGCGAAACGAAATGCGTCGCGGGGGTGGGGTGACAGTCTCTCCACAGAAGCGGCGCCCGTGTGGAGAGATCACCCTACCCCGCTCGCGCTGCGCGTGATCGACCCTCCCCCTCCAGGGCAGGGGAATCGCATGTGAGCGTTCTCTGTAAGGCATTGCGAATTGGGCAGAAATCGATTCTGAAGGTGGCTCCTGAGTTGGAAGGAGCGGCCGATG
>NZ_JADPKA010000055.1 GCF_023073715.1 Bradyrhizobium sp. 164 | reverse complement strand
CTGGATCAGGTCCGCGGATGCGCCGGGATACACGGTCGTGATGTTGATGACGGTGTTCGACAGCTTCGGATACTGCCGGATCGGCAGCACCATCGCCGCGCGCAGGCCTATCAGCAGGATCAGCAGGCTGACGACGACCGACAGGACCGGTCGCTTGATGAAAATGTCGGTAAAGGCCATCGCGGCGATCTCGATTTCTATGTCTCAAGAAGCGTGATCCGGCCGAGCCGGATCACGCGAATGTTGTAATGGGTCAGTAGCGCGGCGGCTGCGCCGGGATTGCCGGGGCCGGGTCGGTCGAGATCGACACCGGGGCGCCCGATTGCAGCTTGAGCTGGCCGACGGCGACGACTTTGTCGCCCGGCTTCAGACCCTTGACGATCTCGACGCGACCTTCGACCCGATTGCCGGTCTGCACGAAGGTGCGTACCGCAGAGAGACTGGTCTTACCGTCTTCTTCCTTCTTCTCGGTGATCACGAACACCGAGTCGCCGTACAGCGTGTAGTCGACCGCTGTCTCCGGAACGGTGATCACGGCCGGCTTCTCCGGCAGCACCACCGTGGTGGTGACGAACATGCCGGGCTTCAGGATCTTCTCCGGATTGGCGATGGTCGCCTGCACGCGGATGTTGCGGGTATCGGTCGCGATCTGCGGCTCG
>NZ_JADPKA010000073.1 GCF_023073715.1 Bradyrhizobium sp. 164 | reverse complement strand
AGGATATTGAGAACGACATCGGCGGAATGGACGCTGTGACTGAGCGCTTCGGCACAGGCCGCTTCCACCGCGGACAGACCGTCAGTCAGCACCGCGTTGCCGCAAGACCATGACCGTGGCCGAGCAGGCGATGTTCACCGGCATTAGCGGCAATCTCGGCGCTCTCTATGTCGATGCCGTCCGCGCCAAGAAAGCTGGCGCGTCGAATATGATCGCCTTCGAACTCGCGGTCGGAGGTCTCGCTACGACGTGCCTCAGCCAGCTCGGTGGTCCCACGCGGCGGATCGGCAGCATCGCGCTGAATTTTGCCGCGCCCGTGATCGTCGGCGACTCCGTCGAGGCCAGGGCCGAGATCGTTTCGGTTGACGGCGACGACGCGGTCTGTCGCGTCACCTGCACGCTGTCGCCCTCAGGTGCCACCGTGGTGGACGGCACCGCGACGCTGGTTCCCTTTGCCAGGGCCTAAGCCATGTACGAGCCGAAATCCTTCGACGATCTCAAGGTGAATGACAGGGTCAGCCTGAGCAAGACCATCACCGAGGCCGATGGCGCGCTCTATATCGCCGCGACCGGCGATTTCGGTCCCGTTCATGTCGATGAGGTCTATGCCGGCGCGACGCGCTTTGGCCGCAGGCTGGCGCCGGGGATCATGGTTGCGGGACTCTGCACTAGCATCCTCACCAGCGAGCTGGTCGGCACTATCGGCGTGTCGGTGGAGGACCGGTTCTGGTTCACCGGTCCCGTGTTCTACGGCGATACGCTCACCTTCGACGTCTGGATCGCCGAGCAGCACGACGAGACCCGCACCATCATCTGGGAAGCGAGCGCGCGCAACGAAGGTGGCCTCGAAGTGCTGAAGGCGCGCGCGAGCCTGAAATTTCCGCGGCGGAAACCGTCATGAGCAAGGCGATGAAGAAACCGGATTTGCGTGGCGTCACGGTCGCGACCGTGCTGCCCTTCAGGGACGACAGCTCGATCGACTGGGACGGCTATGCCCGCGTGCTGGACTATTGCGCCTGCCCTGACAGCATCGCGGCGGTGTTCGTCAATGGACATGCCGGCGAGGGTGGATCGCTCTCGGATGACGAGCGTCAGGCGGTGATCGAGCGGACGCGCCGGCAGATCGGCGGCAAGCCGCTATTGGCCGGCATCATCGCGCATTCCACCGCGGAAGTGATCCATCAGGCACAGCTCGCGGAGGCTGCCGGTGCCGACTGCGCGGTGTTGTTCCCGCCCGCACCGCTCGGCGGCGGAGCGTCGGCGACCTCGCGCGCGCCAATGGCTTTCGTGCAGGCGGTCGCCTCCGCGATCGGAATTCCCGTGTCGATCTTCCAGTATCCGCTCGCATCGGGATTTGGCTACTCGCCGGAGACCTTGGCCAAGATCGCCGCGCTCGACAGGGTCATCGCCATTAAGGAGGGCAGCGACACCATGCTGGCCTATGACGAGAACCGGCGGGCGGTGAAGCTGGCCGATCCATCCGTGGCGATCCTGCCGTCGAACTTCAACTGGTTCCTGCCGCAGCTCGCCGTCGGCGGCGACGGCATTCTCTCCGGCCTCGTCAGCCTCGCGCCGCATCTGTTCGCAGCGCTCTGGCAGGCCTCGCTCGCCGACGACCTCAAGGCGATGCGCGCCGTCAACGAGCGGCTCTATCCGATCGTCCGCGCCATTTACGGGCCTGCGCCGATCATGGACATGCACACGCGCATGAAGGTCGGGCTCAAGGCGCTCGGCCTGATCCGCAATGCCGATCCGCGGCCGCCGCTGCTGCCGGTTCTACCTGCGCTGTGCGATGCCATTGTAACGACGGTCGGTGTGGCGCGCGCAGCCGGCGACATCCGTCCGGCATGAGGAACGAGACGATGCTGGACGAAGCCTTCATCCATATCGTGCGGGTCGACATCGACCCCGAGCACGAGGCTGCGTTCAACGCCTGGTACGAGCAGAGGCATTTCCCCGATCTGCTCGCCTGTCCCGGCTGGCTCTCGGCAAAGCGCTTCGTCTCCATCGGCGACGGGCCGAAATACGCCGCGATGTACGAAGTCGCGGGGCGATGGGCATTCGAGACGCCGGAATTCCTGAGGGTAAAGGGCTTCGGTCCGTTCGAATCCCTGGTGAAGAACTTCATGCGCATCCAGCTCAGGCCGATGTCGGGACCGGCTTGAGCAGATCGAAGACGACGCTGCCTGCCGTGTCGCGAGATCCGGCCGGCCGCATCCAAGAAACGTCGAGGGGAATTCCGGGCGAGGAACTGCATCAGTTATTGGCGTGTTACTGGAGGTATCCATGGTCTCGACACTGCTTCGCTTGGGTGCTGTTGCCGCACTCGTTCTCGCATCCACGGCGGTGCATGCCGCCTGTACGCCCACAATCACCGACGACAATCTGATCGCGCCCGGCAAGTTGCAGCTCTCCATCAACCCGACCAATCCGCCGCAGCAATTCGTCGACAAGGACGGCCAGCTGCAGGGCCTCAACGTCGAGCTCGCCGCCGAGCTCGGCAAGCGGTTGTGTCTTCCGGTCGAACTCGTCCGGATGGATTTTCCGGCAATGATTCCCGCCCTCAACGCGACCCGCATCGACGGCATCGATACCGGGATGTTCTGGACCGAGGAGCGTTCCAAGCTGATGTACATGGTGCCTTACGCGATCCAGGCGATCTCTGTCGTGGTGGCCCCCGACAGCGGCACAAAAATTGCTACCGAAAATGATCTGATCGGAAAATCATCCGCCGTCGAGGTCAGCAGTTACCAGATGAACTGGCTCAAGAAGCTCAGCGATGCCAGCGTGGCGAAAGGCGGAGCCGCCGTCGAGATGCGGACGTTTCCCACTGCCACCAACGTCGTCAGCGCGCTGCTGGCGGGACAGGTCGACACGCCTTGCTCGTGGATAGCGTGGCGCGCGATCTCACCAGCCGGGGCCGCGTCAAGGAAGTGCTGAGCGGGCTCGGCACCGCGCGCACGACGCTCGGCTTCCGTAACAAGATGGTGGTCGATGCCGTCGTCAAGGCGCTGAACGCTATGCGGGCCGATGGCAGCTACCAGGCGCTGTTCGACAAGTTCGGCCTGACCAGCATGCCGGCCGACCAGCCGCTTGCGATCGCCGGCCCGGGTCCGGCCTGAGATCTACGGAGACGAGCCGATGAGCCATTTCAGTCCGACGGCCGCCGTCAGCTACTTCTTCAATTACTTCCTGATGAAGGGAGTGCTCGTTACCATCGGCTTGACGGTGGCGGCGGTCGTCGGCGGCTTGATCCTCGGCATGGGCGTCGCGTTGCTGCGCATGTCGTCCAATCCGGCGCTCGCGGGCGCTGCGCGCTTCTACATCTGGTTCTTCCGCGGCACGCCGCTGCTGATCCAGCTGGTGGTGATCTACAGCGGCTTGCCGCAGCTGGGCATCAAGTTCAGCGTGATCACCTGCGCACTCGTCGGCCTGATCCTCAATGAGGCGGCCTATCTCGCCGAGATCGTGCGCAGCGGCTTCATGGCGGTGTCGGCAGGACAGCGCGAGGCCGCCTGGGCGCTCAGCCTGTCGCCCTGGGTCACGTTCCGCCGCGTGACCTTGCCGCAGGCGTTCCGGTTGATGATCCCGCCGCTCGGCAACTCCATCAACTCGCTACTGAAGGCGACCTCGCTCGCCTCCGTGATCTCGGTGGAAGAGCTCATGCGCCGCAGCGACATGCTGATGCAGGAGCATTTCCAAATCCTCGAAGTCTATGCGGCGGCAACCGCCTATTACCTGATCCTCACCTCGGTCTGGGATGCGATTCAACGCCGGCTGGAGAAGCACTTTGGTCGGTCGAGTGCTGCGAAGTCGAGGCGCCTCGACGCGAGGGGGCCGGTTGTGCAGGCGAGCGTGGAGGCTCGCGCATGAGCGAGACATCGATGAATACCGCTATGGGGAGCGGCGTCGAAGGTGCAACAGCGCAACCGCAGCTCCGTGAGGTGCCTGCGGTCCGGATGGAGGCCGTCTACAAGCACTATGGCGACTTCACCGCGTTGAATGAGGTCGATCTCAAGGTCGCCAAAGGCGAGAAGATCGTGATCTGCGGTCCGTCCGGCTCGGGCAAGTCGACGCTCATCCGCTGCATCAATCACATCGAGAAGCACGACGAGGGCCTGATCTACGTCAACGGCGTCGAGCTCGATCGCCAGCGCAAAAACATCGATGTGGTCAGGCGCGACACCGGCATGGTGTTCCAGAGCTTCAACCTGTTCCCGCACATGACGGTGCTGGAGAATTGCATCCTGGCGCCGATGACCGTGAATGGCATGTCGGAAGCGGAGGCAAAGAACCTTGCCATGCATTTCCTCACCAAGGTCCGGATTCCGGACCAGGCCGAGAAATTCCCCGGCCAGCTGTCGGGCGGCCAGCAGCAGCGTGTCGCCATCGCACGCGCGCTGTGCATGCGTCCCAAGATCATGCTGTTCGACGAGCCGACCTCGGCGCTCGACCCTGAGATGGTCAAGGAAGTCCTGGAGACCATGAAAAAGCTCGCGGAGGAGGGCATGACCATGCTGTGCGTGACGCACGAGATGGGCTTTGCCCGCGAGGTCGCCGACCGCATCGTGTTCATGAACGAGGGCAAGGTCGTGGAGCAGGCTGCGCCGGTGGACTTCTTCAACCATCCGAAATCCGAGCGGGCGAAGACGTTCCTCGACCAGATCATTCACTAGACGGCGATGTCCGGCGGGATGACAATTTCGCGGTCGTTCGCAGATCGGCTGCGCGGCATTCATGCTGCGACGATCGTGCCGATGACGCCCGATTTCGAGATCGATGAGGCAAAGCTCGCCGCGCATCTCGCCTCGGTCGCGTCCACGCCCGGCATCAATGGACTCCTGGTCAACGGCCACGCCGGCGAGAATTTCGTGCTGTCCCTCGCTGAAAAGCAGCGCGTGGTGGAGCTGGCGAGCGAGCACGCTCCGAAGGACTGCCTGATCGTCTCTGGCGTCAATCATGAATCCAGCCCGGAGGCTGCGCGAGAGGCAGCCACGCTGGAGCAGGCGGGTGCGGACGGTCTGCTGGTTTTTCCGCCCAATAGCTGGGCGCTCGGTCACGCCGACGGCTGTGTTATCGAACATCACCGCCATATCCGCGATGCCACGACCGTGCCGCTGATGCTCTACGCCGCGCCGGTCGGTGCGGGTGCGATGACCTATGCATCGCCGCTGCTCGAGCAGCTCGTCGCCGATCCTCGCTTCGTCGCGATCAAGGAGGGCAGCTGGGAGGTCGCTGCCTACGAACAGAATCTGAGGCTGATCCGCAAGCTGCGGTCGGACTTCGTCGTGCTCGGCTCGGGAGATGAGCACCTGCTGACGAGTTATCTCGTCGGCTCGGCCGGCAGCCAAGTCAGTCTCGCCTGTGTCGTTCCGGAACTAGTGGTCAGCCTCTGGATCGCGGCGGAGGCTGGCGATTGGCCGCGGGCTCGCGCAGTGCACGAGAAGCTGTATCCCCTGGCAGGTGCGATCTACCGCGATCCGCCCGGAGGACGGGCAACGGTGCGGCTCAAAGCCTGCCTGAAGCTGCTCGGACGTCTGTCATGCGACGCGGTGCGGCCGCCGCAGCCGCCGGCGACGCCGGATGAGTTGCGGGCACTCGACCTTGCCTTGCGGATCGCCGGACACGGATGATGGCGGTACGTCAGAACGATTTCGCGCGTAGTCGGGCGGCCTGACCAGGTGCGACGTCGGCTTGTGCAGTCAGCAGTAAGATGCCCTCATCATTCAAGCTGCCGGCTTGCTCGGCGGACTTCATCGAGGAACACTCTTGCAAGACGCGAGATCGGCTCCGCTTCCGACCACAGCATGTATGCCAGCGCAGGTGTCTTGGGAAGGAAGGGGCGTATGACCAGCTCTTGATTTCCAGCCTGGTGCGGCGAGAATGGATCCACCACCGCCGCGCCGATGCCTGCCGCGGCGAGCACGCAGGCGGTGTTGCAGTATCGCACCTCGACGGTCGGCTGGAATGAAGCGCCGGCCGAAGCAAAACTCGCGCGCACGGCCTCACCCAACTGTGTTCCACGCTCGAGCCCGATGAAGGGTAGATCGACGAGATCGGACGCGGTGATCACCGCGCGGTCCGCCAGCGGATGCTGCGGCGGCATGACGCAGACCATCTCGCCGGCGCGGACCACTTCATGCGCGATGCCTGGATGATGCGAGAAGCCGAGCACGAAGCCGAGCTCGGCGACCCGGCTCAGCAGTCCGTCGATGATGCCCTCATAGCGGCGTACGTCGAAGAACATCCGCGTCTGCGGTCGCCGACGCAGGAAGACCGACAATGCGGGCGGGATGATGCTGTAGGCCAGCGGCGGCGTTGCGACGATCGACAGATGCCCAGTGCGACATTCCCTGAGGTCACGGACGCGGTTTTCCAGCTTGGCATGCAGCGCAAAAATCGTCTCGCTTTCCTTGTAGAGCGCCATCGCCTCCGCGGTCGGAAACAGGCGGTTGTTGACGCGCTCGAACAAGGCGAAGCCCGCCTGCGTCTCCATTGCCTTCAGCGCGTTGCTGATCGCTGGCTGTGAGAGCGACAGCTCCTCGGCTGCTGCGACCGTTGTCCGGTGTCGAACGACCGCACGCATAATTTCGAGTTGACGCAGGTTCATCTATTCGTGCCCGTTATAGTCTGGCCGAAAATATCATAGCACGAGTGATTGCCAATGCTGTCCAGCTTTCTTGTAATGCACTGCGGAAAGTGTGCTGCCGAACGTAAAATCGGTTCGCCTAACGAGGCAGCAGTCCGCTAGATTTGGAGGCAATGTTTGACCCGCGTCCTTCGTGCTGCCGCCGCCCAGATGGGGCCGACGCAAAGAGCAGACACCCGCGCGCATACGCTCGATCGCATGTTGAAACTGTTGGATGCGGCGGCTGAACAAGGCGCGCGCCTCGTGGTGTTTCCCGAACTGGCCTTCACGACGTTCTTTCCGCGCTGGCTGCTCGAAGGCGATGGGCTCGATCAGTATTTCGAGCGCGGCATGCCGAACCCGGCTGTCCAAGCGCTGTTCGACCGCGCCCGCGCGCTCGGCGTCGGCTTCTATGTCGGCTATGCCGAGCTGACAGCAGATGGCCGGCGCTACAATTGCGCGATCCTGGTCGACGACGTCGGCGAGATCATCGGCCGCTATCGCAAGGTGCATCTGCCGGGCTCGGTCGAGCCGCGGGCGGGCGCGCGCTATCAGCAACTCGAGAAACGCTATTTCGAGTATGGCGATCTCGGCTTTCCGGCCTTCCGCACGGGTTCGGCGTGGGGACACGCGATCATGGGCATGATGATCTGCAATGATCGCCGCTGGCCGGAATCCTGGCGGATGCTCGGCCTGCAGGGCGTTGAGCTCGTGTGCATCGGCTACAACTCCGCGGCCTACGATCCGAACGGCGGGACCAGCGAGGATGCCGCGCTGCGCACCTTCCATTCGACGCTCGTCGCACAGGCCAACGCCTACATGAACGCGACCTGGGCGATTGCGGTGGCGAAGGCGGGCGACGAGGATGGCTCCGGCCTGATCGGCGGCTCCTGCATCGTCGATCCGAATGGCAGGATCGTTGCACAGGCGAAGACCCTCGCCGACGAAGTCATCGTCGCCGACATCGATCTCGATCTCTGCCGTCAGGGCAAGGACAAGATGTTCAATTTTGCGGCCCACCGGCGGCCCGAGCAATACCGGGCGATCACCGAACGCGCCGGCGTCATCGAGCCGGCGCTTCTCGACATGGACTGATACGCGGCCGGTTGCAGCGTTGGCAAAGGAGCTGACATGATACGCCTCTCGCTTTTCCTCGGGCTCGCCGCATTCGCTGCTGCGGCCGTCGCCTCGGCAGCCGAACTGCCAGCAGAGATCAAGCAGGCCGGTACGCTGAAACTGACTGTTAATTCGACCTACGCGCCGATGGAGTATCGCGATCCCGCAACCAACGAGCTGGTCGGGCTCGATATCGATCTCGCCAACGAGCTTGCCAGGCGGCTTGGCGTGAAGATCGTCTGGAGCGAGACGCCGTTCGCCGAGCTCATTCCGTCGCTGCAGACCAAGCGCGCCGATTTCATCATCAGCGGCATTTCCGACCGCGCCTCACGGCGCGAGACCGCCGACTTCATCGACTATCTGACCACCGGACCGCAGTTCTTCGTGCTGGCCGACCATGAGGCGACCGCCGCCACCGACCTCTGCGGCAAGAAGGTCGGCACCACCCGCAGCACCAGCTTCCCGATCGAGATCGAGAAATGGAGCAAGCAGAATTGCGAGACCGCCGGCAAGCCGGCCATTCAGTATGTTCCGGGCGAGAACTCGATCGACGTGCGCAACCAGCTCAAGCAGGGCCGCATCGACGCTGCAGTTCAGGGCGGCGAGACGCTGCCCTTTGCGCAGGCGCAGGAGGCTGGCAAATACCGTGTCGTCGGCGAGCCCTTTGCAATCGGCTATCAGGGCATCATGTTCCGCAAGGACGATGTCGCACTGCGCGAAGTGGTGACGGAGCATCTGGCGGCGATGATCGCCGACGGCTCCTACAAGAAGATCCTCGAGAAATTCGGTTTGGGCGCGAACGCGGTTTCCAAGCCCTTGATGAATGCGGCGCCGCAATGAGGGCGGCGCCGACGCTGGCGGAAGGCTTTCCTGATCTCTCGCAGATGCAGATCGCGCGGGAGATCCACTGGCGGCGGTGGCTGGCTGCGGCCGCGATCGTCGTTGTGCTTGCGGCGATCGCTCGCGCCTTTGCCAATGGCCAGATCGAATGGTCCTATGTCAGCCGCTTCCTGACCGCGAAGGTGATCCTCCAGGGCATCGTCAACACCATGGTGATGGCGGTACTCGCGATGGCACTCGGCATCGTCCTCGGCGCGGTCGCGGCGATCATGCGGCTGTCACCCAATCCGGTGCTGAAGTCGGTTGCTGCAGGTTACACTTGGCTGTTCCGCGGCACGCCGCTGATCCTGCAACTCCTCCTGTGGTTCAACCTCGCGCTGGTGTTTCCGACCATCGGTATTCCCGGCCTGTGGACGGCGCGGGCCGTTGACGTCATGACGCCGTTCCTCGCAGCGCTGCTCGGGCTCGGCATCAACCAGGGTGCCTATACGTCGGAAGTGATGCGCGCCGGCATGCTGTCGGTCGACGCCGGGCAGTATGAGGCGGCGCAGGCGATCGGCCTGGGGCGGCTGCGGGCGCTGCGGCGGATTATCCTGCCTCAGGCGATGCGGGTGGTGATTCCACCGCTCGGCAACGAGTTCATCGGCATGGTGAAGGCGACCTCGCTCGCCAGCGTGATCCAGTATCCCGAGGTGCTGCACAACGCCGAGAATATCTACTATGCGAATTCGCGCGTCATCGAGCTTCTGATCGTCGCCGGCTGCTGGTATCTGCTGGTGGTATCGATCCTGACGCCTCTGCAGATGCTGCTCGAGCGCCATTTTGCGCGTGGAACGGCACGGATCAACCGATGACGAAACCGCTCGTCGCGATCCGCTCCGTCAGCAAGGCCTTTGGAGAGTTCCAGGCTCTCAGGAATGTCTCGCTCGACGTGTGGCCCGGCGAGGTTCTGTGTCTGATCGGTGCGTCAGGTTCTGGCAAGACAACGCTGCTTCGCTGCATCAACCAGCTTACCGTGATCGACAGCGGTGGTATCTGGCTGGATGGCGAGATGCTGGGCGTCCGCGAGGAGGGCGGCAAGCTGCGCCGCCTCACCGACCGGCAGATCGCGCGGCAGCGGCTGAAAACCGGCATGGTGTTCCAGCGCTTCAACCTGTTTCCGCACAAGACTGCGCTGGAGAACATCACGGAAGGACCGGTGCAGGTGCAGGGCCGCAACCCGGGCGAGGTGCGCGCCGAGGCAATCGAGCTCCTGCGGCGCGTCGGGCTTGCGACGAAAGCGGACTCCTATCCGTCGCAGCTTTCGGGCGGCCAGCAGCAGCGCGTGGCGATCGCCCGGGCGCTGGCGATGAAGCCGATGCTAATGCTGTTCGACGAGCCGACCAGCGCGCTCGATCCCGAGCTTGTGGGCGAGGTGCTGGCTGTCATGAAGGAGCTCGCGCAGAGCGGCATGACCATGATGGTGGTGACGCACGAGCTTGGCTTTGCCCGCGAGGTCGCTGATCGCGTCGTCTACATGGATCATGGCGCGATTGTGGAATCCGGGCGCGCCGCCGACGTTCTCGGGGCGCCGCGCGAGGCACGTACGCGGGCATTTCTGGCGGCAGTGATTTGATGGGGGCACTTTTGATGATCAGGCTGGTTGTTGCGGGCTTAGTTGGATTGATCATGGCCGGACCGGTCTTTGCGATCGAGCTGCCTGCGGAGATCACGAAACGGGGCACTATCAAGGTCGCAATCGTGCCGAACTATCCGCCGATGGAGTTCCGCGATCCCGTCACCAACGCGCTGGCCGGGTTCGACATCGACCTGGGCGAGGCGCTTGGCCGCAAGCTCGGCATCAAGCTGGAGTGGGAGGAGACCAGTTTTGCGCAGTTCATGCCGTCGATCTCGTCGGGGCGGGTGGACGCGATCCTGTCCGGCTTCACCGATTATGCCACGCGTCATGAGGCGGCAAGCTTCGTCGATTATCTGCGCAGCGGCCCGCAGTTCTTTGTGCAGCAATCCCGTGCAGCCGAGTTCAAGGACATGGCGGCGCTGTGTGGCAAGAAGGTCGGCGCCAGCCGCCGCACCATGTTCCCGGACCAGATCGCGGCGTGGAGCACGGCGCATTGCGGCGGCAATGCGATCGTGGTCGTCGGCACCGAAGGCTCCGCTGACGCGCGCACGCAGTTGAAGCAGGGTCGGATCGACGCGGCCGTCCAGGGCAGCGAGACGCTGCTCTACATCATGGACCAGGAGCCCGGCGCCTATGCGCCCGTCGGGCAGGCGATCGCGGCGCAGTTCACCGGGATCGCCTTGCCGGTCAAGGAGAAGGCGTTGCAGCAGGCCTTTGTGGAAGCGCTGGACGCGCTGATCGCCGACGGCACCTACCGCAGCCTGCTTGTGAAGTGGAAACTGAACGACAACGGCGTAGAGAAGGCGACCATCAATGCTGGACAGTAAGGCACTCCAGAGCATCCCGCTCGTCCCGGCGAACACCGCGGACCCGGCACCGAATTATCCCTGGCCGAAGCCTTGGGGGTCGGCGATGTTCCTGTCGTTCGATGTCGACGCTGAGAGCGCCTGGACCAGCAAGGACGCCGTGCACGCCCAGCGCCTGATCACCATGAGCTATGGCGGCTATGAGGCGCGGGTCGGCACACCGAAGTTGCTGGAGCTGCTCGATCAACTCGACCTGAAGGCGACGTTCTTCGTCACCGGCTGGTCGGTCGATGCGCATCCGGCAATGGCCGAATCCATCCTCAAGGCCGGTCATGAGATCGGCCACCACGGCTATCACCATCTGCTGCCCGACCCCGGAGATCCCTGGATCGAGGACGAGCTGGAGCGGGGCTTTGAAGCGCTGAAGCGGCGGCTCGGCGTCAAGCCGATCGGCTACCGCGCGCCCTATGGTGAGTTCACCGAGGAGCTGCGCACGGCGCTGGTACGCCATGGCATCGTCTATACGTCCTCGTTCCGCGATGACGTCCGGCCCTATCGCCACCGCCTCGCCGACGGCAACCCGGGCACGATCGAGCTTCCGGTCACGGCGAGCTATGATGACTGGATGCACGGCCTCTCGGCACGCTTCAGCCCGCGCTCGATCTTTCCGAAGGAGCATGTGCTCTCGATCTGGAAGGACGAACTCGACGAGGTCCGCGATTGGGGCGCGATGGTGACGACCGTGCTGCATCCGCAGTGCAGCGGCCGTCCGATGCGGCTGCGCCTGCTGCGCGAGTTTCTCACCTACGCCAAATCCTGCGCGGACGTGTGGATCACGACCGGGGAGGCGATCGCAGGCAACTTCCAGAAGCATGAAGCCGCGGGTCAGTCGCGCTGATGAGCATGGGCGCGTCTTCGATGCAGTTCTCCCGCCGCTCGCTGCTTCGCGCGGCCGCGATGGCGCCTGCCTTTTCCTTGCCGGGCATCGTGCGCGCGCAATCGCAAACCACGCTGCGCTTCATCCCGGTGATCGATCTGGCTTTCCCACCGCGCAGGTGTCGCGCAACCACGGCTTCATGGTCTACGACACGCTCTATGGCATGAATGCGGCGCTGGAAGTCTCGCCGCAGATGGTGTCGGGCCATGTCGTCTCCAGTGACGCCAAGCAGTGGGACCTGACGCTGCGCGACGGGCTTTTCTGGCATGACGGCGAGCGGGTGCTGGCGCGTGACTGCGTCGCCAGCATTCGCCGCTGGGCCTCGCGCGACGGGTTCGGCGGCGAAGTGATGGCGGCGACAGAGGAACTGTCCGCGCCCGATGACCGCACCATCCGTTTTCGTTTGCGTCGGCCGTTTCCGCTGCTGCCACAGGCACTCGGCAAGGCCGCGGTGCATGCCGCGTTCATGATGCCCGAGCGGTTTGCGAACCAGGATCCGCTCAAGCCGATCACCGAAGTGATCGGCAGCGGACCGTTTCGTTTCATCGCGGATGAGCGCGTGCCGGGCGTGCGCAATGCCTATGCAAGATTCGAGCGCTATCAACCGCGCCAGGACGGCAAGCCCGACTGGACCGCCGGTCCCAAGATCGTGCATTACGATCGCGTGGTGTGGACGACGACGCCGGATCCGGGGACTGCCGTCGCAGCACTGCAGACCGGCGAGCAGGATTGGCAGGAAACCACGCCGCACGATCTGCTGCCGGTGCTGAAGCAGTCCGACGAGGTCGAGACGCGTGTGCTCGATCCCCGCGGCTATGCCTGCATGCTTCGCGTCAATCATCTGCAGCCGCCGTTCGACAATCCGGCGATCCGCCGTGCGCTGCTGGGCGCGATCGACCAGGCCGACTTCATGACCGCCGTCGCAGGCGTCGATCCGGCCTACCAGCTTTCGCCGATTGGCTATTTCGCCCCGGGAACGCCGATGGCCAATGACGTCGGCCTCGACGTCTTCCGCGGTCCGCGCGACATGGCTAAGGTGAAGGCCGAACTGGCTGCCGCCGGCTACAATGGCGAAAAGGTTGTGCTGCTGTCGCCGAGCAATTCGGCCGCGCAAAAGCCGCTTGGCCAGGTCGCCGCCGACATGCTGCGGAGAGCCGGGATGAACGTCGAACACCACGCGCTCGACTTTGCCGTCGTGCTGCAGCGCCAGTTGAAAAAGGACCCGATCGACAAGGGCGGCTGGAGTGCTGCGGTCGGCAACTGGCAGGGGATAGACTGGCTCAATCCGGCCGGCAACACCAATCTGCGCGGCGAAGGCAAGGTCGCCGGATGGTATAGCAGCGAGGAGATGGGCGGCCTGCGCAGCCAGTGGTTGGCCGCGTCCTCGCTGGAGGAGCAGCAGCGGATCTGCCACGATATCCAGGCGCTGGCGTTCGAGGAGATCCCGTATTTTCCGATCGGCCTGTACAAGCAACCGACCGCCTACCGCAAGAGCATCACCGGCATCCTCGACGGCACTGCGGTCTTCTGGAACGTGCGTCCATCATGAGCAGCATCGCGATCTTCGGCAGCTACGTTCTCTCTCGCCGCGACGGCGCGCAGGATGTGCTGCGCGATCACTGGGTGCTGATCGAAGGCAAGACGATCGCCGCGATCAGCAAGGACCGGCCATCCGCCGCCGAGGTCCGTGACCGTCCTGGACGTTTCATCCTGCCGGGCTTGATGAACCTGCATAATCATTGCTTCAGCGAGGCGGTAGCGCGCAGCCACACCGAGGACGGCAACGGCCGGCGCAACAATCAGAGCATCGTCTATACGGTGCTGCTGCCGCTGACCAAGCGCGGAGCCGACCTGCTCTCGCCTGAAGAGCGCCTTGCGGTGGCCCGGCTCGGCATCCTGCAACTGCTGAAGGGCGGCGCGACCACGGTGATGGAGCCGTTCCGCAACACGATTCCCGAGATGTTCGACGCCGCCGAGGAGATGGGCATCCGCTTCTACGGCGCGCCCTATCTGTTCTCGACGTCAGACGCCAAGGCTGGCCCGGACGGTGTTGTCAGGTACGCCGGCGACGATGGTGCGGCCGATCTCGCCACTTGGAACGCGCTCTATCAGCGTTGGAACGGTTGTGGCGGGGGCCGGATTGGCCTCGCGATGAGTCCGCATGCGACCGATACCTGCGGCCCGGATCTGCTCAAGGTGTGCGCGGAGCGCGCCCGCGAGCTCGGTGTGCCCATCACGACCCATCTGGCGCAAAGCCGGGCCGAGGTCGAAACCATCGGCAAGCGCTACGACGGCCGCACGCCGGCCGAATATCTCGACTGGCTCGGCCTGCTGGCGCCCGATCTGCTCGCAGCGCACTGCATCGCAAGCTCCGACAGGGATCTGAAGCTGATGGCGGCGCGCGGCGCGGCGGTGCTGAACTGCCCGCGGGTGTTCGCCCGATCCGGCGTGACCGCCGCATTCGGCCGGTTTGCCGAGCATGGCGTGCGGACGGTAGTCGGCACCGACGGCTACAACATGGACCTGCTCGGCGAGCTGAATGCGGCGTCGATGATCTCGAAGCTCGCGCTGCAGCGCGCCGAGGTCGCGAGCGCGCCCGACCTGATCGAATCGGTGACGGTGACCGCAGCTGCGCTGGTGAAGCGCCCTGATCTCGGCACGATCGCGCCCGGCGCGACGGCCGACCTGACCGTGATCGACATGACCCATCCGCATCTGCAGCCGCTGTTCGATCCGCGTCGTGCGCTGATCGCGCTCGGTAACCGCGCCAATATCGATCAGGTCATCGTCGATGGCCGTGTGCTGATTGACGCCGGCCGCTATGTTCACGGCGACGAGGCTGCAATCACCGCGGCAGGGGCTGTTGCAATTGGCAAGATCTGGGATTTGCCGGAAGCGCAGGCCGCGTTCGCCGGCTGAGTTTGCAAGGAGAACAACAACCATGCGCATGATCAACGTCGCCGCAGCTCAGATGGGTCCGATCCAGCGCGCTGACGGGCGCGATGTCGTCGTCAAGCGAATGATCGCGCTGATGGATGAGGCCAAGTCAAAGGGTGCTGATCTGATCGTCTATCCCGAACTCGCGCTGACCACGTTCTTCCCGCGCTGGTACCTGGAAAACCGCGCCGATGCCAATGGTTGGTTCGAGCAAGAGATGCCCAATGACGCTGTGCGGCCGCTGTTCGAGCGCGCGGCTCGCCACGAGATGGCGATGAGCTTTGGCTATGCCGAGCTGACGCCTGACGGACATCACTTCAACACTGCCATCCTGACCGACCGCAGCGGCAACATCGTCGGAAAATACCGCAAGATCCATTTGCCCGGGCATGCCGAGTTCGATCCGGAGCGCACGCATCAGCATCTTGAGAAGCGCTATTTCGAGCCGGGCGATCTCGGCTTCCCGGTCTGGCGCAATCTCGGCGGCATCATGGGCATGGCGGTCTGTAACGACCGCCGTTGGCCGGAAACCTATCGCGTGATGGGCTTGCAGGGCGTCGAGATGGTGCTGATCGGGTACAACACGCCGTCGGTCAACGCGCAGAAGGGCGACGAAGGGCCAGAGAAGCGGTTGTTCCATAACCGCCTGTCGGTGCAGGCCGGCGCCTATCAGAACTCCTGCTGGGTGATCGCGGTCGCCAAGGCCGGCAATGAGGACGGCCATCCCCTGATCGGCGGCAGCATCATCGTTAATCCCGACGGCGAGATTGTCGCCGAGGCCGGGACGGAGGACGACGAGCTTCTGATTCATCCCTGCGATCTCGATGCCACCGCATTCGGCAAGCAAACGATCTTCAATTTCGCCGCGCACCGCCGCACCGAGCATTACGGCCTGATCACTGGCCGCACCGGCGCGGTGCCGCCGCCATGAACTGCGGAGGACGCGCCCGATGATCGGCCTGTCGTTTCGCGACCTTGCGCCCCGCGACCGCTACAAGCTCTTGTGCGGTGTGGTGGTGCCGCGTCCGATCGCTTTTGTCACCACGGTAGACGACAACGGCGCGCTGAATGCGGCGCCGTTCAGCTTCTTCAACGTGTTCTCCGAGAACCCGCCGCTGATCGTGCTCGGCCTGCAGCATCATCCCGATGGCCGGTTCAAGGACACCACCCGCAACATCCACCGTACCGGCGAATTCGTCGTGCATATGGTGGACGAGACGCTGGCGAAAGCGATGAACGACTGCGCGGTGGATTTTCCCTCCGGCGAGAGCGAGGTCGCCGCCGTGGGCCTGGCGACGGAGGCGAGTGCCGAGGTCAAGGTCCCGCGGCTGGCTGCGGCGCCCTTCGCGCTGGAATGCCGGCGGCAGGTCTCGCTCGCGTTTGGCCCGGGGCGCGAGCTGCTGGTTGGCGAGGTCTTGCATCTGCATGCGCGCGAAGGGCTGCTCGATCCGGCGCGGATGTATGTCGACATGGCAACCTATCAGCCGATCGGCCGCCTGTTCGGCAATCTCTATTCGACCCAGCGCGACATGTTCGCGATGGACCGCGAGAGCTATGACGATTGGCAGGCGAGGCGGGCGCGTGAGGCACGCTAGCCCGTCAATCAGTGCCTCAGTGCGCGCCGAATTGCACGGCGCCGAGCGCCATGGTGACGGCGGCCTGGGTCGGATCGATCACGGGAATGCCGAGCGCCTCCTCAAGCGGCTTCCGGTGGCGCGCCATGCCGGCACAGCCCATCACGATGGCGCCGGCGCCGTCCTCCTCTTTCAGGGCGCGGCCGACCGCGATCATCTTGGCGAGCGTGCCTTCGCCCGATGCGGTTTCCGCCACGCTCATGTCGAGCGGGCGCTCGCCGGCCAGCCGCTCCAACAGGCCCATCTGACGCAGATAACGCATATGCCGGCGGATCGAGCGCTGCGCGATCGCGATCACGCCAAAGGTCTCGGCGCGGGTCAGCGCGGTCAGCACGCCGCATTCGGCAATGCCCAGCACCGGCCGCGTGGTGGCCTCGCGGCAGACATGCAGGCCGGGGTCGCTGTAGCAGGCGATCACGAAGGCCGCCGACTCCTTGTCGCCGGCGAGGGTCCGCCGCAGCGGCATCACCACGCTTTCGGCGTCGGCCTGGCTCTCGATGCCGTAGGGTCCTTCGACCAAGGTCTCGCACACGATCTCCGGACCGTCGGCAAAGGCCAGCGGCTTCAGCGCTTCGGCAAGGCCGGCCGTGACCACGCGGTTGGAATTCGGGTTGATGACCATGATGCGCGGTCGGGGCATGGGAGGTTCCTGCTTGGGCAGTGTTGACGGTGCGAAGCTTGACGATGCGAAACAAAGGCAATCACTATGCCATGGACAGCATGAAGCGGTCATGCGCAGGGCGCAAGGGCGCGCCGCAAAGCTGCGCAACGCCAATGGACTTCGAGAGTTACGCAAGGAGACACCGTTATGACCGAACCCGCCTATGACCTGATCATCCGCGGCGGGCGCGTCGCCACGACCACCGACGTGTTCGAGGCCGACGTGGCAATCACAGGTGAAGCCATTGCTGCGATCGGGCGCGGGCTCGGCCCGGCCAAGCGCGAGATCGACGCGCGCGGCAGGCTGGTGCTGCCGGGCGGTGTCGACAGCCATTGTCACATCGAGCAATTGTCTGCCGCCGGCATCATGAATGCCGACACCTTCGAGAGTGCCACGACGTCGGCGGCCTTCGGCGGCACCACCTCGGTCATTTCCTTTGCCGCGCAGCATGTCGGCATGCAGCTGCCGCAGGTGCTGGAGGATTATCATGCGCTGGCGCGCAAGGGCGCGGTAATCGACTACGCCTTCCATATGATTATCGCCGACCCGACGAAAGAGACGCTGGAGCGCGATCTGCCGACGCTGATTCGTCAGGGTCACGGCTCGATCAAGATTTTCATGACCTATGACCGGCTGAAGATCGACGACGAGCCGCTGCTCGACATTCTCGTTGCAGCGCGCGAGGGCGGCGCGATGCTGTGTGCGCACGCGGAAAATCACGGCATCATCTCCTGGATGGTGAAGCGGCTGCTCGCGCGCGGCTACACTCATCCGAAATATCACGCGATCAGCCATGCGCGCTTTTCGGAAGCAGAGGCGTTCAACCGCCTGATCGGCATGGCGGCCCTGGTCGACCAGCCGATCATGATCTTCCACGTCTCGACCGCCGAGGGCGCGCAGACGATCCGCGATGCCCGCGGACAGGGGTTGAAAGTGTTTGCCGAGACCTGCCCGCAATATCTGTTCCTCACCGCCGACGATCTCGACAAGCCGGGCGCGGAAGGCGCCAAATGGATGTGCAGCCCGCCACCGCGCCGCAAGGACGACCAGGAGGCGCTGTGGAAGGCGTTATCGCTCGGCGATCTGCAGACCATCTCCTCCGATCATGCGCCGTATCGGTTCGACGAGACCGGCAAGCTTCGCGCCGGGCCGAACCCGAACTTCAAGCAGGTGGCCAACGGCCTGCCGGGCCTCGAGATGCGGCTGCCGCTGCTGTTCGATGCGATGGTCTCCAAGGGACGGCTTGGCCTCGAGAAATTCGTCGAGCTGACTGCGACCGCGCCGGCCAAGATCTACAATCTGCATCCGCGCAAGGGCTCGATCGCCGTCGGCGCTGACGCCGATATCGCGATCTGGGATCCCGATCGCCGCGTGACCGTCACCGACACGATGATGCACGATCTGGCCGGCTACACCCCGTTCGCCGGCCGTTCGCTGCAGGGCTGGCCGGTGACGGTGCTCTCCCGCGGCCGCGTCATTGTCGAAAGCGGAAGGCTGAACGCCTCGCCGGGCTCCGGCCGCTTCCTGGCCCGCAGCGGCGGCGAGGCCGCGAAACCGACTGGTCGATTGGTCTCGGACATGAACCCGGAGCAGAATTTTGGCGCCAAGCTATTGTGAGCGGACCGCGAGATGAGCGTCGTGATCTTCGGTGGCGCAGGCTTTGTCGGGCTCAATATCGCGGAGCTGCTGCTTGCCCGCGGCCATGCGGTCACACTGTTCGATCAGGCCGAGTTGCCGGTGGAGGCGCGCTGCGCCTTTGCGCCCTACGGTGAACGCTTGCGGGTGCTGCGAGGGGACGTGACCGAACGCAGCGCGGTTGAGGCCGCAGTCGGACCGGGATGCAATGCCGTGGTGCTTGGCGCCGCGATCACGGCAGGCGCGGCGCGCGATGCCGCCGAGCCGGAGCGCATCCTGGCGGTCAATCTGCTGGCGCAGGTGTCGATCCTGACCGCTGCGCGCAAGGCAAAGGTGCAGCGTGTGATCAACCTGTCGTCCGCTGCAAGCTATGGCGCGAGCGGCCGGCATTATCCCCTGCTCGAAGAGACGACGCCCTGCGATCCGCAATCGCTGTATGCGATCACGAAATTCGGCTCTGAGCGTGTGGTGGCGCGGCTCTCCGACCTCTGGCAGGCCGATGTGATCAGCGTCCGGCTCTCGGGCGTTTTTGGCCCGTACGAGCGTGCAGGCGGTGTCCGCGACACGCCGTCGCCGCAGGCGCTGATTGTGGATTGCGTGCGGCGGGGCGCGCCGGCGTTGCTCAGCGAACCCGGTGCACGGGACTGGGTCTATGCCGCCGACGTCGCCGCCGCTGTCGCCGTGCTGCTCGATGCCGCCCGGCCCCGCCACATGCTTTACAATATCTCGAGCGGTGTGACGTTCACCGCCGAGGCCTGGGGCAAGGCTTTTGCTGATAAAGCTCTTGCCGACCCGGACAGCGGTTTCGTTTGCCGCGTGGCTGTCTCCGGCGAGACACCAACCGTGACGGTGCACGGCCCGACCCGGGCGCCGCTGTCGGTACAGCGCATGGCCGACGAATTCGGATGGCGCGCCAAATTTGGCTGTGAGGAGTCAGCGGAGCATATGCGGCGCTGGTTGCATGATCATGATCGAGGCGGCGCCTGAGATGAAGCTGGCGGGCAGGATGGCGATCATCACAGGCGGCGGCTCCGGGATCGGCCGGGCCAGCGCCGTTCTGTTCGCCCGCGAAGGCGCCTTCGTCGCGCTGGTCGATCGCGATGCTGACAGCGCAGCCGAAACACTGGCGATGCTTCGCGAACAGGGTGGCAGCGGCAGCGTCCATGTTGGCGATGTCGGCGACGCCGATTTTGCAAGGGCCACCGTCGAAAGTGTCGCAACAGGCGGCGGTAGGCTGGACGTGCTGATGACGTCTGCCGGCTTCTCCTGCGGTGGTACCGTGATCACGACCGCACCGGCGGATTGGGACGCGGTATTCCGTGCCAATGTCGGCGGCACCTGGTTGTGGGCGCGCGCGGTGGTGCCGATCATGCAGCGGCAAGGCAAGGGCGCCATCATCACGCTGGCGTCGCAGCTGGCAATCGCTGGCGGCAAGGGCAACAGCGCCTATATTGCGGCCAAGGGCGCCATCGTCAGCCTGACCCGCACCATGGCCATCGATTTCGCGACCGATGGCATCCGTGTCAACGCGTTGGCGCCCGGTGCGATCGACACGCCGCTGCTGCGCCGCAGTTTTGCGCGCCATGTCGATCCCGAGTCGGTGCGCGAGGCCTCGCGGCAGCGTCATGCCATGAAGCGATTCGGCCGCGCCGAGGAGGTGGCGGCGGCGGCGCTCTATCTCGCCAGTGACGATTCCTCCTTCGTCACCGGCACGGTGCTTCCAGTCGATGGCGGGTGGCTTGCGGCATGAGTGATGGCCTTGCAGCACTTGCAGTTCAGGTCCGCGCCGATCTTGCCAAGACGGCGCATCCGGGCATGCCCTGGCTGACGCCGATGACGGCTCCCGATGGCAGCCGCGCTCTGGACGTGCTCATTGTTGGGGCTGGTCAATCCGGACTTGCGACGGCTTTCGGCCTGCAGCGCTCGCAGGTCACCAACATCCTCGTGCTCGACAAGGCGGATGAGGGTTGCGAAGGCCCATGGCTGACCTATGCGCGGATGCCGACCCTGCGCAGTCCGAAGGACTACACCGGCCCTGATCTCGACCTGCCGAGCCTGACCTATCAGGCCTGGCACGAGGCCAAATTCGGAATGGAGAGCTGGCGCGATCTTGGTCTGATCCCGCGCGAATATTGGGCGGCCTATCTGTCGTGGTATCGGAAGGTGCTCGGTTTACCGGTGCACAATGGCTGCGAGGTGACCGATATCGCACCCGATGCTAACGGCCTACTGAGGGTAACAGTGAGGACTGCTCATAGCGAGGAGGTGCTTTACGCCCGCAAGATCGTGCTCGCGACGGGACAGGAAGGTATGGGCGATTGGAGCATTCCCGAACCATTGCGCCATCTGCCGGCGTCGCGATGCGTTACTTGCGCGGCGCCGACAGATTTTACCGCGCTACGCGACAAGCGCGTCGCGGTGATTGGCGCGGGCGCCTCGGCCTTCGATAACGCAGCGATGGCACTGGAGGCAGGTGCGGGCGCCGTGCATTTGCTGTGCCGGCGCGCTGCGATCCAGCTGGTGCAGCCCTATCGATGGCTGACCTTCCGCGGCTTCCTCAGGCATTTCTCCGAGCTCGACGATTCCTGGCGCTGGCGCTTCATGCGCGCGGTGCTCGAGCTGCGCGAGGGATTTCCGCAAGCCACCTATGATCGCTGCGCCCGGCACGCGACGTTCCATCTGCACGAGGGCGCACCTGTCGAGGGAGCGCGGGAGACTGTTGACAGCGTGCTGCTGCGCACGCCACGTGGCGAGATCGCGGTCGATTTCATCATCTGCGCCACCGGCGTCATGATGGACTTTGCCGGTCGCCCCGAGCTGAAGCGATGCGCCGATAACATCGCGCGCTGGGCCGACTGCTACACGCCGCCGGCGCAGGAACAGAGCCCGCGCCTTGGCGCCTTTTCTTATTTGTCGGACGACTATGCCTTCTGCGAGCGCGCGGTTGGACGAACACCGTGGATCTCCGGCATTCACCTGTTCGCCATCGCCTCGACCATGAGCTTTGGTCCGTCCGGCTCTTCGATCAATGCGATGACGACGGCGGTGCCGAAGCTGGTCCACGGCCTCACGCGCGACCTGTTCCGCGCCGATATCGACAAGCACTGGGCGGCATTCCAGGCCTATGATGTCCCTCAAGCTATGATCCGGCGCACCCCCGCGGCGGCGGAGGGGAGCGCGTGATGCCGGCGAGCGTGTATGCATTCCACTGCGACGAAGAAGCATGCCGAACTGCCGGTTTCTGGCACATGATTTGCTGCCATTTCGGGCGTGCGCGGCCTAACAAAGGACAGAGGCGATGTACCCCGTGATTTCCAGGCATCTGATTTCGGCGTCCGCCGTTCTTCTTTCGGCGACATTGATTGCGCCCGCGGCCCGTGCGCAGAGCCGCGCTGAGACCTTGCGCTACGTGACGGCGGCAACGGTCAACACGCTCGATCCCAACATTCCCGGCTCGACCCGCGAAGCCTTCGCGCTCAGCATGAGCAGCTATGACCGGCTGGTGTCGTTCGGCCGCAAACAGCTCAACGGCAAATGGGTGTTCGATCTCGATACCATCAATGGCGAGCTCGCGGAGTCCTTCAGCGTCAGCCCCGATGGCCTGAAGCTCACCTTCAAGCTTCGTCCCGACGCCAAGTTCCACGATGGCTCGCCGGTTACTGCAGAAGACGTGAAGTGGTCGCTCGACCGCTGCGTCACCGCGCCGGTACTCGGCAAGGCGCAATTGCTGACAGGATCGTTGACCAGCGCCGACCAGTTCAAGGTGATCGATCCACTGACCCTTGAAGTGACATTGCCGCGGCCCGACAAGCTGGCGCTGCCGAACCTTGCGACCGTCTATCCCATCATCATCAATTCCAAGCTTGCCAAATCGCATGCGACGCCTGAGGATCCTTGGGCGCTGAGCTGGCTGAAGGAGAACGAGGCGGGCAGCGGCGCCTATATCGTCGAAACCTTCAAGCCGGGCGAGCAGGCGATCGCCAAGCGCAACGAGGCCTGGAATCGCGGCTCGCCGGACAAGCCGGCGTTCTTCAAGCGGCTGATCATCCAGTCGGTACCGGAGCCGGCGACGCGCGCCAATCTGGTCGAGCGCGGCGACGCGGACCTCGTGATCGATCTGCAGGCCAGCGACGTCCAGGCGCTGGAGGCCAAAGGCAAGCTGAAGGTGATTTCGACGCCGCAATACAATGCGGTGACCTTCATCTCGATGAACAACAAGATCCCGCCGTTCGACAACGTCAACGTCCGCCGGGCTGTCGCCGCGGCGCTACCCTATGATGACATGTTCAAGGCGGCGCTGTTCGGCCGCGGCGCGCCGCTGTTCGGTGCCAGCTGGGCCGACGGGAGGCCGCCGAGCGGCGGCTATCCGATCCCGCAACCGGTCAAGCTCGATCTGGAGAAGGCGCGGGCCTATCTGAAGGAGGCTGGCGTGCCCGAAGGTTTCGCCACGACCTTCAGCTTCAACGTCGGTCAGGCCGCGACTGCCGAACCGATGGCCGCCCTGGTCAAGGAATCGCTGGAGAAGATCGGCATCAAGGTCGACATCCAGAAGCTGCCGGATGCGCAGATGTCGACCTCGATCAACGAGAAGAAGCTGCCCTTCTTCACCGAGGGCATCGTCGCCTGGCTGCCGTCGACCGATTATTTCTACCGCAACTTCTACACCGGCAATCAGCGCTGGAACTATTCGTCCACTGACAATGCCGAGTTGGAGGAGATCGCGCAGGCAGCGCGCTTCGAGCCGGACAAGGCGAAGTACGAGGCGGAGGGCAAGGAGCTCAACGCCATCCATTTCGAGCAGATGTTCCAGGTCCCGCTCTGGCAACCGGCGCAGGACGCGGTCATGGCCGCCAATCTCGACGGCTATGTCTATCAATTCACCCGCCAGGTGGATTATCGTAACCTGAGCCGCAAATAGCAGCGGAGCCGGGAGCGCGGCGAAGAGCATGGGCACCATCGGTGCGACTTTGATCCGGACCGGGCGGCGGTTTCTCTCGTCGCTGCCGGCGCTGTTCGGCGTGCTGGTCTTCACTTTCCTCTTGATGCGGGTGCTGCCAGGCGATCCCGCCGTGTTCTTTGCCTCCGGTCCCAGTGCCGGCAACGAGGAGATCGAAGTCGTCCGCAGGCAGCTCGGGCTCGACAGGTCGCTGCCGGAGCAACTCGGCATCTATCTCTACGATGTCGGCCGCGGCAATCTTGGCCGTTCCATGATGACGGGGCAGCCGGTTGCCAAGGACCTGCGGCAGCGGCTGCCGGCCTCGCTCGAGCTGACGCTAACCGCGCTCGTGATCGCGCTGATCGCGGCGGTGCCGCTCGGCGTGCTGGCCGCGCTGCGGCCGAACTCGCTGATCGATCACGGCGTACGGCTGTTCTGCTCGCTCGGCGTCTGCGTGCCGACCTTCGTCTCCGGACTGCTGCTGATCTACGTGTTCTACTATCTGCTGGGTCTTGCCCCCGATCCGACCGGACGGATCGACGTCTTCGCCTCGGTGCCGCCGGCGCGCACCGGCTTCCTGATGGTGGATTTCCTGCTCGCGGGTGACGTCGAGGGGTGGTGGGCCGCGGCGCGTCAGTTGATGCTGCCTGCCTTCACGATGGCGCTGTTCGTGATCGCGCCGCTCGCCCGCATCACCCGTGCCTCGATGCTGGTGTCGCTCGGAAGCGATTTCGTGCGTACCGCGCGCTCGATCGGCCTGTCGCGCTGGCAGATCGTGGTGACCTATGCGCTGCGGAATGCAATCCTGCCCGTGATCACCATCGCCGGCATCGTGTTCTCGACCATGCTCGGTGCCAACGTGCTGGTCGAGAAAGTGTTCTCCTGGCCGGGCGTTGCGTCCTACGCGCTCGATGCGCTGCTGGTCTCCGACTATGCGCCGGTGCAGGGCTTCGTGCTGCTGATGGCCAGCATCTTCGTCGCGGTCAATCTCCTGGTCGATGTGCTCTACGGCATCGCCGATCCCAGGGCGACGGTCGTATGAGCCTGACAGCAACATGGTCGGGGCTGCGTCACACCGTGTGGGTGCTGCGCGGTAACCTCGTTACCGCGATTGCCGCCGCGGCGGCGATATTGCTGGCGCTGGTCGCAATCTTCGGCCCCATGCTGGTGCCTTATGATCCCGTCGCTTCGGACGTGCCGCGTGCGCTGCAGCCGCCGAGCGCACTCCACTGGGCCGGCACCGACCAGCTCGGCCGCGATGTCTTCAGCCGATTGATCGTCGCCACGCGGCTCGATCTCGCCATCGCCGTGACGGCCGTCAGCGTGTCCTTCGTGATCGGCACGGTGATCGGCTCGCTCTGCGGCTATGTCGGCGGCAAGCTCGATCGCGCGGTCGGCCGGTTCGTCGACGTGCTGATGGCCTTTCCGCTCTTCGTGCTCGCCATGGCCATGGTCGCAGCGCTCGGCAACCGGGTCGAGAATATCGTCATCGCGACCGCGATCATCAATCTGCCGTTCTACATCCGCTTCGCGCGCGCGGAGGTCAACATCCGCCGCAATCTCGGTTGGGTGGAGGCGGCGCGCGCCTGCGGCGATGGGCATGTCTCCGTCGTGCTGCGCTTCCTGCTACCCAACGTGCTGCCGGCGATGGCGGTGCAGATGTCGCTCAATCTCGGCTGGGCGATCCTGAATGCCGCGGGCCTCTCCTTCATCGGCCTGGGCGTCAAGCCGCCGACGCCGGAATGGGGCATCATGGTCGCCGAGGGCGCGCGCTTCATCTCGACGGGCAGGTGGTGGTTGGTGTCGTTTCCGGGGCTGGCCCTGATGCTGGCCGTGCTCTGCTTCAACCTGCTCGGCGACGGGTTGCGCGATATCCTCGATCCGCGCATGCGCACATGATGTCGCCACTGCTCGAAATCGACAATCTCGGCGTGACGTTCTCGACGCGGCGCGGGCTCGTCGAGGCGCTGCGGGGAGTCTCGCTGTCGCTCCAGCCGGGTGAAATGCTGGGCCTCGTCGGCGAGAGCGGGTCCGGCAAATCAGTCACCGGCTTCGCGGTCACGGGCCTGCTCGACAAAGCGGGTCGCATCACCGCCGGTCGTGTCAAGTTCAGGGGCCAGGACATTACGCGCGCATCGGGGGCGGAGCTGCGCAACCTGCACGGCGCCAACATGGCGATGATCTTCCAGAATCCGCGCGCCGCGCTCAATCCGATCCGCACCGTCGGTGCCCAGATCGCCGACGCCGTCCTTTCGCATCGGCGGCTCTCGAAGCAGGAGGCGCGGGCCGAGGCGCTGAAGTTGCTGCGCGCGGTGCAGATCCGCGATCCCGACCGGCGGCTGGATGCCTATCCGCACGAGCTCTCCGGCGGTATGTGCCAGCGCGTGATGATCGCGATCGCGATCTCCTGCAACCCATCACTTCTGATTGCCGACGAGCCGACCACCGGCCTCGATGTGACGACACAAAAGGTGGTGATGGACCTCCTGGCGCGCATCGTCGCCGAACGGGGCATGACGACAATCCTCATCACCCACGACCTTGGTCTTGCGGCACATTATTGTCGGCGCGTGGTGGTGATGGAGCAGGGGCGGCTCGTGGAAGAAGGCGCGCCGCAGACATTGTTTCGGGCGCCGCAGCACGCCTATACCAAGCGACTGGTGGCATCGTCGCCGACCGCGACATCGCGTGTCGGCGACCTCGTGCCGGCCGACGAAGCTCTGCCGGTTGTCGAGGTGAAGGACCGGCCGACGCCCGCGCCGGGCACGCCGCCGCTGCTCGACGTCCAGCACGTCGTCAAGCGTTTTGACGATGGCGCCGCTGCGGTAGCGGATTTCTCGATGACCGTGGCGGCGGGCGAGAGCGTCGGCCTGGTCGGGGAGTCCGGCTCCGGCAAGAGCACCACCGCCCGCATGATCTGCCGGCTGATCGATCCGAGCGCAGGCGATATCCTGTTCGACGGCTATTCGATCGCAAAGCTGCCGGCGCGTGATTTTCATCGCTCGCCGCTACGCAAGGAAATCCAGATCGTCTTTCAGGATCCGCACGAGAGCCTCAATCCGCGCTTTACCGCGTTCGACTGCATTGCTCATCCGCTGCTGAGGCTCACCGGCCTGCGCCCCGGCGACGCGCTGCGGTCCCGGGTCGAGGAGTGCGCCGACCGCGTCGGCCTGCCGCGTGAGTTGTTGTCCCGCTTCCCGCATCAATTGTCGGGTGGCCAGAAGGCGCGCATCGGCATCGCCCGCGCCATTGCGTGTCGGCCGCGTTTGCTGGTGCTCGACGAGCCCACTGCGGCGCTCGATGTCTCGGTGCAGGCCGTAGTGCTGCAGCTGCTCGACCGGCTTCGGCGCGAGGACAATCTCGCCTTCCTGTTCGTCAGTCACGACCTCAACGTGGTACGCATGATGTGCAGCCGGACCATCGTGCTGCGCGCCGGTGGCATCGTCGAGCAGGGCGAGAGCCTCGCTCTGTTTGCCAATCCGCAGACGGATTACACGCGCGAGCTGGTCGAAGCTATCCCACACATTGGGTCGCCTGCTTCGCTTCTGCCCGCCTGATTTCCACTTCCAATTCATGGCTATATCGCCCGACAAGAGCCAGGCAGCGGATGCTTGATGGTGTAGGAGCGAGGAACTTTTTCGAAAGGCGGGCTCAGACTAGAATAATTCGCAAAAACGAAAGTCCGGAGAATCTTCTCTTCATTGCGATCGGTTCATAAGTCCTGCCGCCTTCCTGAGCCGCGTGCCGCCATGAAGTGCAGAGAGCTGAGCCATTAGGCCTGTTCCTGCTCTGCACCGTGCCGTTCTGGACCTCGAACATCATCAGGATGATTTCCTGGATTCCGCTGCTCGGCAAGGAAGGATTGAACATCGCGCCGCCGGGCTGCGAATCCCGCTTGTTTGCCTTCGGCCGTATCCTCGAGAACGAATTGGGGTTTTCGTATCGCCGGCCGAAGCTCCCCTAGCGGTCGCGATGCTCGAGCCGGGCGGCGAGCGCGTCGGCAAGGCCGATGGTCGGCTTGGCGGCGGGGCGGCGATACGTTCCCGCCGTTGCCTTGCGCAGGCGCAGCGCATGCAGCGCCTCGGCTTGTTTCACGGAGGCGATGACCTGATCGACCACCGGGACCGGAATCCGCTCGGCGACGCGCTCGGCAAGGCCCGAGAGCGGGGCGCCGGCGAAGATCAGCACATCGGCCTCGTCCTCGATGATGGCGCGCTGGGCGAGCTCGACCAGCACGTCTTCCTTCTCGGTGCCGACCTCGCAGATCGCCTGAAACGGCGCATCGAGCATGCGGATGCCGGCGCACCGCTGCCACAGCCCGTGGGCGCGGACGCATTCCTCGTACCAAGGGCCCAGGGCCTGGGCGAAGGTGACGATGGCAAAGCGGCGTCCGGCCATACAGGCGGTCAGCATGGCGGCTTCCGCCATGCCGATCACGGGGATGTCGAAGGTCTCGCGCGCCGCGAACAGGCCGGGATCGCCGAATGCCGCGATGATTGCGGCATCCGCCTTCATGTGCTGCTCTGCCAGCATCTCCAGCGCAATGGCGCCGCCGATCTGCGCTTCGGTACGCGTGGCGATATAGGGCACCCCGCGGGTCGCGGTGCAGGGGATCAGCTCGGTGCCGGAGGAAGCGGCGCGCTGCCCGACTCCCAACATCAACTGAGTGACCTCGGTGCTGGTGTTCGGGTTGAGCAGCAGCAGCTTCATGATTATGCCGCCGTCCGTTTGGCCTGAGAGGCGGCGAGGACTTCGAGCAGCGCCGTGCCGGTGCGCGCGACGTGGGCGCCGAGCAGGCGGCCGGCCGCTTCGCTGTCGCGTGCCTCCAGCGCGGCCAGGATGTCCGCGTGCTCGTCGACCGAATTGCTCCAGCGCCTGTTCGCGCCGAGCGCGAGATAGCGCGCGCGCTCGGCGCGGGAGATCAGCGTCTCGTGGGCTTCGCGCAGCGGTGTGTTGCGGGCCATGCGGACGATGGTGTTGTGAATCTCGCCGTTGATGGTGAAATAATCGTCGAGCTTGCCGTTGCGGTGATGACCCTCCATGCGGGTCTGAAGCGTGCGCAGGCGGGCGAGGTCGCGCTCGGTGGCGCGCTCCGCGGCGAGCTCGGCGGCGAGCCGCTCGATGCCGGCGAGGGCCTCGAACAATTCCGAGATGCCGTCCACCGCGATATCGGCAATGCGCGGGCTGCGATTGGGACGAAGCTCGATCAAGCCTTCAGCCGCCAGCACCTTCATCGCCTCGCGCAAGGGGGTGCGCGACACGCCGAGCTCCTTCGACAGCTTCGTCTCCTGGGTTTGCGAACCCGGTGGCAGCTCGCCGCGAATGATCATCGCCCGCATCCGCGCCGCGGCACGCTCGTGCAGGCCCGTCCGCTTGAGTTTGGGCGACTTTCGTCCCTTTGGCGCTTCCGATTTTGGCTGCACGCGTGCCTCACTTCTCACGTTGATCTTAGCCGTTTCCGGCCCTTTGGCCTGCTCAAAATATCGACGCATCTCGCTGAAAACAATGGCATAGCGCGCAAATTGTATGCAGCATGCAGAAACTGGATTGCGTTGTGGCTAAGGGCGGCGGATGATCGTTTCTGACGCGCGAGATCCCGCGCATTCGAAACGGAGCAGGTGATGCGGACGAGTTTGCGACTGGGCCTCGTGGTGATGGCGGCAATGCTTGGCGGAAGCGATCTCGCCTCCGCGCAAGCCGCGAAGATCAAGCTCGGCTACGCCAAATGCGCGCACTGCCTGCCGATGTCGCTGATCCCGGGGATGGCGAAGGGCGTCGAGGTCGAGGCCACCGGCTTCAACTCCGGCAATGACGTGCTCACCGCCCTGGTCTCGAAGAGCATCGACGTCGCGCAGGTGACCTATCTCCATTACATCACAGCGCTCGACAAAGGTTTCGACGTCGTCGCCGTCTCAGGCCAGATCAATGGCGGCTCGGAATGCCTCTCCTCCGTGAAACTGAACCTTCCCCCTGAGGACTGGGCGACGTTCAAGACGACCGTTGCGAAGGCGAAGGGCGACGGTCAGCCGCTCAAGATCGCGGCGTCCCGCGGTAATGCCCAGGACATCCACATGCGCGGCGCATTCCTCAAGCAGGGCGTCGATCCCAACAAGGACATCCAGTTCATCAACATCCCCAATCCGTCAGATCATCTCGCCGCGCTCCAGCGCGGCGAGGTCGACATGATCTGCTCGGTCGAGCCGTTCGCCTCACAGATCCGGCTCGCCGGCGCCGGCAAGCATTTTGTGCTGCCGTATGAGCAGGCTGCGGGAAATCTCACGAATCTGATCGTCACGCGTTCGGATGTGATCGCGAGTCAGCGCGCCGGCGTCCAGGGCGTCGTCGGCGCCGTGGTCGAGCTCGACAACAAGCTGATCGCCGACAAGGCGCCATGGGTCGAGGCCATCAACAAGCTCACCGGCCTCGACAAGACTGTCGCGACTGAGGCGCTGAAGAATGCCTCGCCCGATCCCGCGATCCATCGCTCGCAAACGCTGGCGATTGCCGCGATGATGCGTGACCTCAAATACATTTCGAAGGACGTTTCCGCGGACGCGGAGAAGAACATCGACTATTCGTTCCTGGAGCAGGCCACCGGAAAAGCCAAGAATGACCTCGGTTACTGACGTCTCGCCGGTCAGGCCGGCGTTTCGGCTGACGCGGGCATTCCAGGGGCTCGAACGCCTCGTTGTGCCTGCGCTGCTGATCGCGGGCTGGGAGGCCTTTGCCCGCAGCGGCATGCTTCCGCCCGCGCTGCTGCCGGCGCCCAGCGCGGTGCTGCATGCGCTCGGCGATTGGGTGTTCGGCTTCGACGAGACCACGCAGACCTATTCCGGGCACTGGCTGCGCGACGCGCTTGCCAGCGCGCTTCGCGTGTTCGGCGGCTTTGCGCTGGCGAGCCTCCTCGGCATCCTCGCGGGCGTCGCGATCGGCTGGTCGCGCTTGTTCGAGAAGACGCTGGAGCCGACGCTGCAGATGCTCCGCCCGATCCCGCCGGTGTCCTGGATCCCGCTGGCCATCATCTGGTTCGGCATCGCCGACAAGCCCGCGATCTTCCTGGTCTTCCTCGGCGCCTTCTTCCCGGTGCTGATGAACAGCATCCATGGCGTGAAGACCGTGGATCACAATCTGGTCCGCGCCGGTGCGATGATGGGCGCCAATGGCCGGCAGATGCTGACCGACATCGTGCTGCCGGCGGCGCTGCCCTCGATCTTCGCAGGGCTACGTATCGCGGTCGGCTCGGCCTGGATGCTGACGGTCACGGCCGAGATGGTCGCGGTCAAGAGCGGCCTCGGCTACGTGCTCTGGGATTCCTACTACTTCCTGCGCTACGACATCGTGCTGGCTGCGATGATCTCGATCGGGCTGCTCGGCTATCTCTCCGACCTCGGGCTCAAGGCGATCATGGCGCGCACGCTGCGCTGGCAGCAGACGACCACCGTGCAGGGCAGGGCGCGCTGATGGCGGCAATCGAGCTTCGCAACATCGTCAAGGTGTTCTCGGACAAGCGGCGCGGTCGCGACCTGCTGACGCTGGACAACATCAATCTCGACATCGAGGCCAACGACTTCGTCTGCTTGCTCGGCCCTTCCGGCTGCGGCAAGTCGACCCTCCTCAACATCATCGCCGGATTCGAGCAGGCGACCTCCGGCCGCACGCTGGTCGACGGCAAGCAGGTGGAGCGCCCGGGCTCGGACCGCGGTGTCGTGTTCCAGCAGCCGACGCTGATGCCGTGGCTGACGGCGATCGACAACGTCGCCTTCCACCTCAAGCTGAAGGGCGTCGCCAAGACCGAGCGCCACGACCACGCCATGGAGTTCATCGATCTCGTCGGCCTGCGCGGCTTCGAGCATCATCATCCCTCCGAAATGTCGGGCGGCATGAACCAGCGGGTCGGCATCGCCCGCGCGCTGCTGATGAACCCGAGCGTGATCCTGATGGACGAGCCGTTCGCTGCGCTGGATGCCCAGACCAAGCTCGAAATGCAGGAGGAGCTGGTCGCGATCTGGCAGAAGCGCCGCTGCACCATCGTGTTCGTCACCCACAGCGTCGACGAGGCCCTGGTGCTCGGCAACAAGATCGTGGTGATGACCAGGCGGCCGGGCCGGATCCGCGAGGCCGTCAATTTCGATCTGCCGCGACCGCGTGACATCACCAGCCCCGAATTCAACGACGCCAAGCGCCACATCCTGGCTTTGATCCGGGAGGAGTCGACGCGGCTTGCGCAGGCGTCGTAAGGTATCGCCATGCGCAAGCGTCTCGGCATGATCACGCCGTCCTCCAACTCGGTGCTCGAGCCCGTCACCAGCGCCATGCTGCATGGCGTGGCTGATGTCACCGCACATTTCTCGCGCTTTCGCGTCACCGAGATTGCGCTCGACGCCGCTGCGCTGAGCCAGTTCGATGCCTCGGTGATGCTGCCGGCCGCGGACCTGCTGGCCGATGCCAAGGTCGACGCGATTGCCTGGAATGGCACTTCCGCAAGCTGGCTCGGCGTCGGCCGCGACCGGAGCCTGTGCGAGGCGATTACGGCTCGCACAGGCAAGCCGGCGACGACGTCGACGCTCGCCTGCATCGATGCCGCCCGCGCGCTCGGCGCCAAGCGCGTCGGCCTGGTCTCGCCATATACGGACGATGTGCAGCGGCGCATCGCCGACGTCTGGGCCGAGGAGGGGATCATCCCGCACGCCGAGCGGCACCTCGGCCTGCGCGACAATTTCTCCTTTGGCGAGGTCGCGCCGGCGACCATTGCGGACGTGATTCGCGCCGTGGCGGCGGAGGGGGCAGATGCGATCGTCATCCTCTGCACCAATCTCGATGGTGCGGCGCTTGCGGCCTCGCTCGAACGGGAATTGGATGTCGCTGTTCTCGACTCGGTCGCGGTCACGTTGTGGCGGACTCTCGGCCTCGCCGGCGGCGACATCAGGGCCCTTGCGGGGTGGGGCCGCATATTCCAGACATCAGCGGTCATCAAGTGACGGAGGCGCAAGTGATGCAGTTCGATCTCGCCATTCGCGGCGGCACCATCGTGACCGCCAGCGACGAGTTTCGCGCCGATATCGGCATTCGCGACGGCCGCATCGTCAGCATTGCCGATCGCATCGAGGGTGCCGCGCGCGAGATCGACGCGACGGGCCTGTTGGCACTGCCGGGCGGCATCGACAGCCACGTCCACATCTCGCAAGCCTCTGGCCCGGACGTGGTGATGGCCGACGACTTCGCCTCAGCGACGCGCGCGGCGGCTGCCGGCGGCAACACCATGGTGCTGCCCTTCGCGCTACAGGAGAAGGGCACCTCGCTGCGCACCTGCGTCGAGAACTACCGCAAGCTCGCCGAAGGCGAATGCTATATCGACACCGCGTTCCATCTCATCATCTCCGATCCGACCGCGGTGGTGCTCGGGCAGGAGCTGCCGGCCCTGGTCAAGGACGGCTACACCTCCTTCAAGGTGTTCATGACCTATGACGACCTCGTACTCAGCGACAAGCAGCTGCTCGAGGTCTTCGAGGTCGCCCGCCGCGAGCAGGCGCTAGTGATGGTCCATTGCGAGGGCTATGACGCCATCCGTTTCCTCACCAATAAGCTCGAGCGCGAGGGCCACATTGCCCCTTACTATCACGGCGCCTCGCGGCCTCAGGCCGTCGAGCGCGAGGCGACGCATCGCGCCATCAGCCATGCCGAGGTGATCGGCGTTCCCATCATGATCGTGCACGTCTCCGGCCGCGAGGCGATGGAGCAGGTGCGCTGGGCACAGCAGCGCGGATTGCCGGTGCATGCGGAGACCTGCCCGCAATACATCACGCTGACGGCTGATGACATGAAGGGCCTCAACATGGACATTACGGGCGCGAAATATGTCTGCTCGCCGCCGCCACGCGATGTCGAAAGCCAGCAGGCGATCTGGGAGGGCATCACATCAGGCGTGTTCCAGACCTTCTCGTCCGATCATTGCCCGTTCCGCTACGACGATCCCAAGGGCAAGCTGACGCCGAACGCTCGTACCTCGTTCCGCTGGGTCCCGAACGGCATTCCCGGCGTCGAGACCCGGCTGCCGATCCTGTTCTCGGAAGGTGTTTCGAAGGGCCGCATCACCTTGCAAAAATTCGTCGAGCTGACCGCAACCAACCACGCCCGCATCTACGGCCTCTATCCGCGCAAAGGCTCGATCGGCGTCGGCTTCGATGCCGATATCGTGCTGTGGGACCCCAAGCTCAAGAAGAAGATTCAGCAGGCCGATCTTCACCACGGCTCGGACTATACGCCCTGGGAAGGCTTTGATGTCACCGGTTGGCCCGTCACCACCATTGCCCGCGGCCGGATCGTGTACGACCAGGGCGAGATCGTCGGCGACAAAGGCTCGGGTGAGGTGCTGAGCCGCGGCAAGTCGAGCCTGATCTGACCAGGCGCGCTCTCGCGGCGCCTGGTCGAGCGAAGGACGCGGTCAGGGCATGCGGGATTTTGCCAGGACGCAGTGGCCGCCCTTGTTGCCGTCGACCATCTGCGTAACTCTGAGATCGGCGGCGATCGAACACAGCGTATAGGCGTCCTGCGCGCTGAGGCCGCTCCTCTCGCGGATCAGCGCGATCATGTCGCGCAGCGCCGCCTTGGCCGCATCCTCGAGGTCTTCATTGAACCCCATCGCGATCCAGTCGACTGCGGTTTCCGCGCGCGGGGAGGCGAGGCGAAGATCGCGCCGGACGTGGAATTCGACGGTGCCGGTGAGCGCGGCCTTGATCGCCGTCAGGCAGACCTCGCAATCGCCCTGGAGCGCATGGCCGTCGCTGGCGGAGAACAGCGCGCCCAGCACGAAGACGGGAAAGTAAAGCGTGCTGCCAGCGCCGAGCTCCTTGTTGTCCATGTTGCCGCCGAATGCCCGCGGCTCCTTCGAGGACATCCGGCCTCAGCCCGGCGGCGAGGCGACGCCGAAATTGCCGTGGATAGCGGCAGCTCCTCTCCCCAGGGTTACGCGCGCGGTCGTCCGTCCCAGAGCCCCCACTGGATGTTTCCGGGAATGGATCGCAGAACGTAGTCCATGAATCGACCGTCACTGCCGCTGCTATCTGCCTGCGCCGCTCGCAACGATGGAGGAGGGTGAGGTCGAGAGCTTGCCGAGCCCGAGATAGACGAAGCCCGAGACCCCGATGCCGAATAGCCAGCTCAGGTCGGCACCGCCGAGCAGGTTGATCGAGATTGGCCCCTGCAGCGCGCCGACGAGGCCGTCTTCAACCAGCCATCCGGCAACGAGGCCCGCAAGGAAGGCGATCATGCCGGCCCAGTTGATGTCGCCATAGGCGCTGGTCTCCGGCGAGCGATAGAGCTCGGCGATGTCGATCTTGCCCTTCCGCTTGATGAAGAAGTCGGCCAGCACCACCCCGGCCCACGGGCTCATCCATAAGAGCAGGCTGATCATCCAGTTGTCGAACGCTTTTGCGAAAGACGGCGCGAAGATGAAATACAGCGTAACCAGATAGCCGGCGATGCCGACGATGACGGTAAGCCAGAAGCGCGAGAACTTCAGCCCCGCGCTCAGCGCTGCCAATGTCGCCGAATAGACGTTGAGGATATTGGTGGCGATCGGGCCGTGCAGCACCATCAGCAGGACGAGGATGCTGACGGGCCCGCCGAACACCGCGCTGACCATTTTTGCAGGATCGGTGTCCAGCGTCGTCGAGGCGATGGTCGCGCCGAGGATGCCGAGCCAGACCGTCGGCACGAACATGCCGACATAGCTGTACCAGAACACGGCCTTCGACGACGTGCTGCGCGGCACGAAGCGCGAATAGTCGGAGGCCCAGGTCACCCAGGAAATGCCCCAGCCGACCCCGATCGCGGTCGTCAGCAGCGTCAGCATCGCCAGATGTGCACCCGGAGGCAGCGAGGTCGTCAAGTTCCAGTTGACGACACCCGGGCGCGTCCATGCCAACACGCTCATCAGCACCATGATGGCGATGGTCGGCGGTACCGTGTACTTTTCGAAGGTGCGTATCGCGTAGAAGCCGTAGATTCCGATCAGGACCTGCGCGGCCATGACCAGCGTGATGACGACGATCTCGACCGCCCAGGTGTCGGGAATGCCGAACTGCCCGAGGATGCCCATCGACACCTTCACCGGGAAATAGGTGTTTACCCCGATCCAGCCCAGCGTCATCAGGAACATCAGGATGCTCGGCAGATAGGCGGCGCGGACCCCGAACGCGGACCGGCTCAGCACCATCTGATTGACGCCGGTCTTGTGCCCCATCACCGTGAAGGTCGCGAAGATCGCGCAGCCGACGATGTTGCCGAGCACGATGACCGCGATCGTCTCCATCAGGCCAAGCTTGAGGATGATGCCGAGCGCGCCGAGCGCCCAGTTCACCGGCGCGATGTTGGCGCCGGCCCAGATCCACATCTGCTGCGGCCCGGTTGAGTCCCGGTCCGCATCGGGAATTGGCTCGATGCTGTGAAGATCAGCGCGAAGTTCGGAATCCGTCATGACATCCCCCAATACGAAGCACGCTTCGCATCCTCGCAGCATAAATCGTGCCATCGGTTGTGGCCGGCCGGAGCAGGGCCTGCATCGATGCCGGATGGAGCCTCGCTTGCGTCGGATTGCTGTTGGATTCTCAAGCGCGCCTCGACCTCACGTGTAAGTTGGCCGCCGGAACTACGAGGTGGCGATCCTCTGCGCGAGCCAGTGGGCGAGAGGCAAGGGACGTTGCATGGCTGAGCAGCGGGTACGATGATAAATTGAGCAGCCCAACTCAAAAGCGCAGCAACTGCGTCTAATCGAATAAGGCAGTGGCACTGTCGCGACTGGGGTGGCCGGCCACGATGCGCTGCATCATTTCGATGAACTGCGCCTGTTCCCGATCGCTGAGATCCCCCAGCGTTGCCCGATGCGCTCGTCGCGCCGCGCCCTCGATCTTGACCAGTAAGGCTGCGCCGGCCGGCGTCAATCGGCACAGGCGCGCCCGTCGATCGTCCTTGTTGACCGCGCGCTCGATCAGGTTTCGTGCCGCGAGACGTTTCAATGCGCCGGTCGTGGTGGTGCGGTCGAGGGCTATATCGGCCGCCAAAGTGGTCTGATCGGCGATTTCACGCACCGCCAATGCCGTGAGAAGGCTGTATTGCAGCGGCGTGACCTCGAACGCGCCGCAGGCCTCCTGAAACAGTGCTACGTGAATCTGGTGCAGCCGGCGGATCAGATATCCGGGTCGTTGCGACAAGGGCCAAGGGCGGTGCCTGCTCCCGCCGCGACGTGTCTTCGCCTGCCGCAATGCACGCTCTCCCAATCCAAATCCCTGCCGCGCTTAGCTCGATTCGAACCCGCTCGCCACCTCCGGATCATGGCACGGAGTTTGCTTCATCCAAAATGCGAAGCATGCTTCGTAATTGGGCGATGCTGTCGCTCGTTCAAGGAGAGGAGAGCGCCCATGTCCGTTACTGCCAGCTTCGACCTTCTGCTGCGAGGCGGTCGCGTGATCTGTCCGGCTTCCGGCGTTGATGGCATCAAGGACCTCGCTATCCGCAACGGCAGGATTGCAGCCGTCGCGTCCGACATTCTGCCGACCAGCGCCAAGGAGGTCGTCGACGTCGGCGGCAAGCTGGTGCTACCCGGGCTGATCGACACCCACGCCCATGTCTATCAATATGTCTCCGGCCGCTTCGGCATGAATCCCGACATGGTCGGCGTGCAGTCGGGCGTGACGACGCTGGTCGACCAGGGCGGCCCGTCCTGCATGACGCTGCCCGGTTTTCGTCACTTCATCGCGGAGCCCGCGGCCTCACGAGTTTATGCCTTTCTGTCCGCCTACCTCGTCGGCGGCCTCGAAGGGCACTTCTATCCGCAGCTCTACAGTCCCGATGGCGTCGACATTGACGCCGCGGTCAAGGCGGCGACGGCCAATCTCGACATTGTACGCGGCATTAAGGCGCATGCCGAGATCGGCGGTTTCGCGCGCTGGGGCATTCGCGTCATCGAGATGGCGGCGGAGATCGGCAGGCGCGCGGATCTTCCGGTCTACGTGCATTTCGGCCAGCTCTGGGGCCTGCCCGAAAGCGGCGCCAATGGCGAGGATGCCGACACGATTCTTACGCGCGTGATCCCGCTCTTGCGTGAAGGCGATGTTCTCGCTCATCCGTTCACGCGTCATCCCGGCGGCTTCGTCAACCGCGAGGGTGAGGTGCATCCGGTGATTCAGGCCGCGCTCGACCGCGGCCTGAAGGTCGATGTCGGTCACGGTAGCCACTTCTCTTACCGGCTCGCCAAGAAGGCGATTGCCGCCGGCATCATTCCGACCACGCTCGGCGCCGATATTCACGGCTACAACACGCATGTGCCCGCGCCGGCCGGAACGCCCGACCAGCACGAGCACGAGGAGAACCATCCGTTCGCAGGACAGGCCAAGTTCAGTCTGGTGCAGGCAATGAGCTCGATGATGGCGCTCGGTCTGTCGCTGGAGCAGGTAGTGCCGATGGTCACCTCCAATCCCGCAAAGATGCTTGGCCGCAGCGAGGAGATCGGCGCGCTCAAGGTCGGCATGGGTGCCGACATCTCCGTGCTCACGGAGAAGAACGGCCGGTTCGTCCTGAAGGACAACGAGAAGAACGAGATCATCGCCGACCGCCTGCTGCAGCCGGCCTTCTGCCTGCGCGCCGGCACGCGCTTCGACGCGGTCGCACCGATCCTGCCGCAGGCCGTCGCGGCATAAGGCCGTTGGTGAGGGAGAACGCCGGCGTGCGCAACGAGCGAGAGTTTCCTTGCAAGTCCGGGCAGGGCGTTGGCGCACGGTTGCCGCGGAAGGAGGATGACCGCCTGATGCGCGGCCGCGGCCAATACGTCGCCGACATCAGGCTCGCGGGCCTTCAGGACGTCGCCTTCGTGCGCAGCCCGATGGCGCATGCGCGCATCTGCGGCATCCACGTGCCCGAGCGTTATCGCGGCAGCGTGTTCACGGCGGCCGATCTCGTCGGGATCAAGCCGATCCGCGCGGTATCGGGGCTGCCGGGCTTCAAGATATCCGAACAACCGGTGCTCGCCACCGGCAAGGTGCGCCAGGTCGGCGAGCTCGTTGCGATGTGCCTTGCGCCAACGCGCGCCGAGGCCGAGGATATCGCGGCCTCCGTGACGCTCGATCTGGAGGAGCTGTCCGCGGTCACCGACATGCTGAAGGCGCGCGAGCCCGGCTCGGCGCTGGTGCATGAGCATTGGGGCGACAACGTCTTCCTCGAGACTAATTACGAGGTCGACATCTCCGCCGCGCTCGATGCGCCGATCAAGGTGACACGCGAGATCTCGACGGCGCGGCAATGCATGTCGCCACTGGAGGGCCGCGGCGTGGTTGCGACCTTCGACCGACGGCTCGATCAGCTCACGCTGCATTCCGCGGCACAGATGCCACACATCACCCGCAGCGGCCTTGCCGAATCCCTCGGCATGGAGGAGGGCCAGATCCGCGTCATCTCGCCCGATGTTGGTGGCGGCTTTGGCCACAAGGGCATTCTGCTGCCGGAAGAGGTCTGCCTGTCCTGGCTGACCATGCGTAACGGCCATCCCGTGCGCTGGCTGGAAGATCGCCGCGAGCATCTCGTCGCCAGCTCCAATTGCCGCGAGCATCATTACAGGATCACGGTCTATGCGGACCGTGACGGCACGCTGCGCGGCATCGATTGCGAGGCGACCGTGGATTCCGGGGCCTACTCGTCCTATCCGTTCTCGGCCTGTCTCGAGGCCGCGCAGGTCGCGAGCATTTTGCCCGGCCCTTACAAGATGCCGGCCTATCGCTGCCGCACCTTCTCGGTTGCTACCAACAAATGCCCGATCCTGCCGTATCGCGGCGTCGCGCGCACCGGCGTCTGCTTCGCGCTGGAGCTGATGCTTGATCTCGTGGCGGCCGAAGCCGGGCTCGAGCCAGGCGAGGTGCGGCTGCGCAACCTGGTGCTGCCGGAACAGATGCCGTTCGACAACATCACCAGGAAGCACTTTGACAGCGGCGATTACCCCGAAGCGATGCGGCGCGCGCTCGCCGCCATCGACATCGACTCCATTCGTGCCAAACAGAGGCTGGGCGAGGTTGACGGACGCCGCATCGGCGTCGGCGTCTCCATCTATTGCGAGCAGGCGGCGCACGGCACGTCGGTCTATTCCGGCTGGGGCATCCCCATGGTGCCAGGTCACGAGCAGGCCTCGGCACGCTTGACGCCGGACGGCGGCCTCGAATTGCGCGTCGGTGTGCATTCGCATGGGCAGGGCATGGAAACGACGCTTGCCCAGGTCGCGCACGAGATCCTCGGCGTCGACGTTGCAAAGATCCGCATCGTCCTCGGCGACACCGCGATGACGCCCTATTCGACCGGAACCTGGGGCTCACGCTCTATGGTGATGGCCGGCGGCGCGGTGGCGACGGCTTGCCGCGAGCTCGGCGAACGCGCAAGGCGCATCGGCGCCAAGCTGTTGCAGCATGACCCCGCCTCGGTGGTGTTGCAGAACGGCGAGGTACGTGGCGTCAACGGCAGTGTCAGCCTGAGGGCGATCGCCCACGCCTGGTATCGCCGTCCGCAAGACTTGCCGGCCGACGTCGATGCCGGCGGGCTGGAGGTGACGCAAGGCTACAAGCCGGTGCGCGACAGCGGCACCTTCAGCTATGCCGCGCATGCGGCCGTCGTCGCAGTCGATCCTGATCTCGGCGTAGTCGAAATTCTGGATTATGTGATCGTCGAAGACGGCGGCGTGCTGGTCAATCCGCTCGTCGTTGACGGCCAGATCTATGGCGGTCTGGCGCAGGGCATCGGCACCGCGCTCTACGAGGAGATGCCATTTGATGCCTCCGGCCAGCCGCTGGCGACGACGCTCGCCGACTATCTGCTGCCGGGCCCGACCGAGGTTCCGGCGGCGCGCCTGGACCACATGGAGACGCCGTCGCCTTACACGCAGTTCGGCGTGAAGGGCATCGGCGAGGGCGGCGCGATTGCGCCGCCGGCCGCCATCGCCAACGCGGTCAACGACGCGCTGCGTCCGCTCGGCGTCGAGCTGATGCAGTCGCCGATCACGCCGCATCGCCTTGTCGAAGCCGTGCTGGCTGCACGCGCGGCCGAAAGGAGCGCGGCATGAAACCGGCACCCTTCAGTTATGAGCGTCCGCGCGATCTCGACGCCGCGCTGTCGATGCTGGCCGCAAGCCGCGGTTCGGCAAAGATCATCGCCGGCGGCCAGTCGCTCGGACCGATGCTCAATCTGCGGCTGGTGCAGCCGGAGCTGATCGTGGACATTTCCGGCCTGGCTGAGCTCAAGCGGGCCGAGGTTTCTCGCGGCGAACTCGTGCTCGGCGCCTTGATCACCCATGCCGACATCGAGGACGGGCGCACGGCCGACGTGACCCGCGGCGCCATGCGCGGCGTCGCCGCCAACATCGCATACCGCGCGGTACGCAACCGCGGCACGATCGGCGGCTCGCTCAGTCATGCCGATCCCGCCGCCGACTGGATCTCGTCGCTCGCGGCCCTGGGTGCGCGTGTGACGCTGCGCAGCCTTGCCGGCGCTCGCACGATGGCGATCGAGGCCTTCGTCGTCGGCGCCCTGGAATCGGCGCTGCATGCGGGGGAAATCGTCGAGGCGATTCACGTCCCGTCACGCGCGGCTTCGGCCCATTGGGGCTATGCTAAGAGCTGCCGCAAGACCGGCGAGTTCGCCCACGCCATCGGCGCGGTACTGATCGATCCAGTTGCTGCCTCGGCGCGCGTCGTGATCGGTGCGATTGATACGACGCCGATCGTCGTCACCGATGCCGCCGAGCTGTTCGGCGGACGGATCGTGGCCGACTACAAGCAGCGCTTCGACGCTCGCGTCGCGGATGACCTTCTGACCAAAGCCGGCATCGACGACGCCGCGCAGCGTCACATCCATGTCAGAGTGTTGAAGCGCGCCGTCCTGGAGGCGACGGCATGACGACGGTCGCGCTTCAGGTCAATCGCCGTGCGGTCGAAGTCTCGGCTGAGCCGCGGACCAGCTTGGCCGATTTCGTCCGCGATAAGCTGGACTTGACCGGCACCCATCTCGGTTGTGAGCACGGCGTCTGCGGCGCCTGTACCGTGTTGCTCGACGGCGTGCCGGCGCGCTCCTGTATCACCTATGCGGTGACCTGCGCGGGCGCCGACATCACCACCATCGAAGGGCTCGATGAGGACGAGGTCACGACCGAGTTGCGCGCAGCCTTCACCCGCGAGCATGCCCTCCAGTGCGGCTATTGCACCCCTGGGATGCTGGTCTCGGCGCGCGACCTGGTGCTGCGTCTGCCCGATGCCGATGAGCGGCGCATCCGTGTCGGTCTCAGCGGCAATCTCTGCCGCTGTACCGGCTACGTCGGGATTGTGCGGGCCGTCCAGTCCGTCATCGAGGCGAGGCGTGCACGCAACATCGCGCCGCTTGCCGATGGCGGCCGGACCAGTCTCGGCCCTGCCGGATCGGGACGAGCCATGTTCGGCGGCGACGAGCCGGAGCCTGCGCCGCGGGTCTCAGTGCCGGCATCAGACGGCGCCGCACCGGTCAGAATTTCCGATTTCGTTCCGGCGACCGTTCTCGATCAGAGCTTCACGCTGCCGCACGCACCCACAAAGGTGCTCGCGATGTTCGATGACATCGCCGATATTGCATCCTGCCTGCCTGGCGTCTCGCTCACGGCGCCGCCAACGCCGGAGCGCGTGGAGGGCATGATCAGCGTCAAGCTCGGGCCGATCGCGGCGTCCTTCGAGGGCGTCGCGCGCGTCGAACGCGATCCCGCAACACTATCGGGACGCATCGTCGGCGTAGGCACCGACCAGCGCAGCCGTTCGGCGACGCAAGGAGAGATCCGCTATCGCCTGCTTCCGCTCGAAGGCGGCGCGGCGACCGCGGTTGAGCTCTCGATCGGGTACACGCTCACGGGAATGCTGGCGCAGGTCGGCCGATCCGGCTTGGTGCGGGATCTCGCCAAGCGGCTCGTTGCGGAGTTCGCGGGCAATCTCGACCGCCACATGGCCGGCGCGCCGTCGGGGCAGGTGGCCGCGGCAGAGCTCAGTGGCTGGTCGATTGTCTCGGACGTTTCGCGCGCCGGGCTGGCGCGCATGTTTGGCCGCGCCTTCACTGGAAAAGGTGGCGCGGAATGATCGGCGTGCCGGCGCTGTGGAGTGACGAAGTCTTGGACGACCCTGGACATCAACATCGTGCGATTTGGAGAGACAACATGACACGAGCACTCGGACTGGTTCCGGTCTTCGCGCTTGCGACGGCCTTGTTCGGCGGCACGGCAGGGGCGCAGACCATCAAGATCGGCGTCAATGAGCCGCTTACCGGCGCGTTCGCGGCCTCCGGGACCTACGTCGTCAACGGCGCGAAGATCGCCGCCGACGAGATCAACGCCAAGGGCGGCATCCTGGGCAAGAAGATCGAGCTCGTCATCGAGGACAACAAGAGCAACCCGACGGAAGCTGCCGCCGTCGCCGAAAAACTCATCACCAGCGACAAGGTGCCGGTGCTGATGGGCGCCTGGGGCTCGAGCCTGACGCTCGCGGTGATGCCCAAGCTGATGGAATACGAGACCCCGATGGTGGTGGAAACCTCGTCCTCCGGCAAGATCACGACGACGGGCAATCCCTTCGTCTTCCGGATCTCGCCGCCCTCGGCGGTTGAGGCCGCCGCGTTCAAGGGCATCGTCGACAAGCTCGCGCTCAAGAAGGTCGATTTCCTCATCATCAACAACGACTGGGGCCGGGGCACTGCCGAGGATTTCAGCAAGATGATGAAGGACAAGGGCATCAGCATCGGCCTCGTCGAGACCATGGACCAGGGCGCGCAGGACATGAGCGCGCAGCTCTCCAAGATCAAGAGCTCGGATTCCGAGACGGTGATCGTCACGACGGCGGTCGATCAGCTGACCCTGATCTTCAAGCAAGCGGCCGCGCTCGGCCTGAAGAAGCGCATCATCACCACCGGCGGCTCGCAGAACCCGGACCAGATCATCGCCCAGGCCGGTGCCGCCGCCAATGGCACCATGCATCTGACCACCTTCCTGCCGTGGTTCCCGGACAAGACGCCGAATCCGGAAGCCACCAACTATTTCATCACGGAATGGAAGAAGCGCGGTTTCGAGTTCGCCGGCTGCACCGAGAGTTTTCGCGGCTATGACGGCATCCGCACTGCGGCGGCGGCGGTCGAGAAGGCCGGCAAGGCCGAGCCGGCTGCGATCAAGGCGGCGCTCTGGGACATCAATATCAAGGGGCTGAACGGCGACATCGTGTTCCGCAAGTCTGGTCCGGAGGGCAAGGAGAGCGGGCAGAGCCAGCCGAACGTCTATCTCATCGAGATCAACGACGGCAAGGTCGAGCTGAAGACGCTCTAGAGCATGATCCGGAAAAGTGTGAAGCCATTTTCCGGCAAGATCATGCTCAAACAATAACGCGCTTCGTCGACGGCGAGGGCGGTACATCACTGCCCCCGTCATGTGCGATTTATTCGGGAACGGCTTTGAGCGAATTCCTTCAGCATCTGGTCAACATGCTCGTGCTCGGCGGCACCTATGCGCTGCTGGGCATCGGACTAACCTTGATTTTCGGCATCATGAACGTCGTGAACTTCACGCACGGCGTGCTCTACACGTTCGGCGCCTACATCATGTTCATCGTGGTGCAGCAGCTCGGGCTGAATTTCTTCCTGGCATTGCCGGTCGCGGTGCTTGCCGGGTGGCTGCTCGGGGCAACCATCGAGCTGACATTGCTGCGACCGCTGCGCGGCTCCGACATCGACACCACGATGCTGGTCATGATCGGCGCCTGGATCGCGATGCAGTCCGGCACGCTGTGGATCTGGGGCGGTGTCGCCAAATCGGTGGCCACGCCGTTTCCCGAAGCGCCGCTGGTGCTCGGACCGGTGTCAGTATCCTGGCTTCGCCTGTTTGTGCTCGCCGCGGCGGCAATGTTGATCCTGGTGACGTACCTCCTGATCAACAAGACCAGCCTGGGACGTGCAATGCGGGCGACGTTCCAGGACCACGACACGGCCTCGCTGATGGGTGTCAACGTGGACATGATCTACACCTCGACCTTCGCGATCGGCTCCAGCCTTGCCGCCGCCGCCGGCGCTCTGCTCGGGCCTGTCTACGTGATCTTCCCGCAAATGGGCGATTTGGCCGCCGTCAAGGCCTTCGCCATCGTCATCCTTGGCGGCCTCGGCAATATCACGGGCGCGGTGATCGGTGGCTTCATCCTGGCGCTGGCCGAGGAATTGGGGGCAGGCTACGTCTCGTCGGGTTACCGCGACGCCATGGGTTTCGTGATCATCATCGCGGTCCTGATCTTCCGGCCGACCGGCCTGTTTGCGCGCGCGGAGCGGGTTGGATGAGAGCCGCCGTCACCATTCTCGCCGTCGCGGCCCTGGCCTCGGTGCCGCTCTGGCTGCGCGATCCCTATCTCCTGAACGCGCTGATCACGACCGGAATCTTCGTCATCGGCGCGATGAGCCTCAATCTGCTGCTAGGCTTCACCGGCCAGCTCAGCCTCGGCCACATCGCTTTCTTCGGCATCGGTGCCTATGTCAGCGCGCTGACGTCGCTCGGCTTCGACGTCGGTCTGCCCGGAGACGTCCGCCTGGTTCACGCACCCTGGCCGCCGATTGCAGGCTCCTTGCTGGCCATCCTGGTCGCCGGAATGTGCGGCTATTTCGTCGGGTTGCTCTCCTTCCGCGTCCGCGGCGCCTATTTCGTCATCGTGACCATCTCCTTTGCCGAGGTCGTCCGGCTGGTCGCGCTGAACTGGGTCGAGCTGACGCAGGGACCGCTGGCGCTGACCAACATTCCATCCATCGCGCTGTCCTTGCCCGGGATTGGTGAGCTGACGCTGCGCACCAAGATGCAGAACTACTATCTTGTGCTGGTCGTGGCCCTCGTCGCCTATCTCCTGATCGCCCGCCTCGTTCATTCCCATTTCGGCCGTGCGATGCGGGGGCTGATGGAGAACGAGACGCTGGCGGTCTCTGTCGGCATCGACGTCACCAGGACGCTGACCCTGGCAGCCGTGATCTCGGCCGCAATCGCGGGCGCGGCCGGCAGCCTCTATGCGCACTACATCCGGATCATCGATCCTGAAGTATTCGCCTTCATCAACACCGTCACCATGGTGATCATGGTCATCAGCGGCGGCAAGGGCTCGCTGGCCGGGCCCGTCGTCGGTGGTCTGATCTTCGGGTTGCTGCCGGTCGCACTGCGGCCGGTGATGGCGCCGGAGGCGCAGTGGATCGCCTATGGCGGCGTGCTGATCGCCATCCTGTTCGTGTTGCCCCGTGGCATCGTGCCCTCGCTCGCACAGCGCTTCATCCGACGGCGCAGCGGCGCGCCGGCGCTGGCATCAGTCGCGCTCACCGAAACCGGTGCCAAGGAGCCGGCGTGATGACCGCGCGCAGCATTGCCTTGACCATCGAGCAGGTCGCCGTCCGCTTCGGCGGGCTGGTCGCGATCTCCGACATGAGTTTTACGGTCGGTGAGGGCGAGATCGTCAGTCTGATTGGACCGAATGGCGCCGGCAAGACCACCGCCTTCAACGTCATGACTGGTTTCCTGAGGCCGAGCGCAGGCCAGGTTACCTATCAGGGGGCGACGCTGACCGGGTTGAAGCCGCACGAGATCGCCGATCTCGGCCTGATACGCACCTTTCAGCGCACCAGCGTGTTTCCCAACGACACCGTCTACGACAATCTCCTGATCGGTCTGCATCGTCAGGGCCGGGTCCGGCTGCTCGATGCCATCCTCGGGCTGCCGGGCGCGCGCGCCTCGGAACGCAGGCTGCGGCAGCGCGCGAGCGAGTTGATCGAATGGGTCGGCCTCGAACGCCGCGCCCATGATGCGGCTGGCTCGCTGTCCTACGGTGAGCAGCGCCTTGTCGGTGTCGCGCTGGCGTTGGCGGCGGAGCCCTCGATGCTGCTGCTCGACGAGCCCGTCTCGGGCATGAACGCCTCGGAAACCCACCGTTTCGTCGAGCTGATCCGCAGCGTCCGCGACCGTGGCATCACCATCCTGCTGGTCGAGCACGACATGCCGATGGTGATGACAGTCTCGGACCGCATCGTGGTGCTGAACTATGGCCGTATCATCGCCGAGGGAACCCCGGATATGATTCGCAACGATCCGGCCGTGATCGAGGCCTATCTCGGACATGGAGCGGGGCGTGCTTGAGATCCGCGACGTGGTGTGCGGCTATGGCGGCGTCACTGCGCTGCGCGGCATCTCGCTCGACGTGAGGGCTGGCCAGCTCGTCGCCCTGATCGGCGCCAACGGTGCCGGCAAGAGCACGACGCTGCGCGCGATTTCCGGCCTCGTGCCGCCGCGCGCAGGGCAAATGCGGTTCGAGGGCATCGACATCACCGGGGCGAGACCGCCGCGCGTTCTTGCCAGCGGGATCGCACATTGTCCGGAAGGCCGGCGCGTATTTCCGCACATGAGTGTCGAGGAAAATCTCGACATGGGGGCTTACCTCCGTCGTGGTTCGGGCGAGATCGCGGCCGACCGCGACCGCATCTACGCGGAATTTCCGCGGCTCGCCGAGCGGCGCCGGCAGGCGGCGGGCACGCTGTCGGGCGGCGAGCAGCAGATGCTGGCGATCGGGCGCGCGCTGATGTCACGGCCGCGGCTGATCATGTTCGACGAGCCCTCGCTCGGGCTCGCGCCGAACATCGTCGAGCGCACCTTCGCAATCATCCGCGGTATCCGTGATGCCGGCACCACGGTGCTGCTGGTCGAGCAGAATGCGTTCGCCGCGCTCGAGATGTGCGACCACGCCTATCTGCTCGAGAATGGCCGCATCGTGCTGTCAGGCGCAGGTTCCGAGCTGATCGCGAACGAGCATGTGCGGAAGGCCTATCTCGGTGGATGATCCGGCTGTCTCTCCGGATCAGCGGGGGTGCATTGCGGTGTGTGATCTCGACCGGCTCAAGGCCGTGACCATCGTCCGCGTCGCCGGGCGGGACATGCTTGTGATCTGGAACGAGGGCGATGTCGTCGCGTGCGACCGCGTGTGCCCGCACGAACAGGCAGACCTTGGTCGGGGGCGCGTGGAGGCGGGGCGGCTGTTCTGCCCGCGCCATGCCGCGTCATTCGATTTGCGTGATGGGGCCATCACTGCGGGCTGGCCGAGCCCGCCATTGCGGCTCTACCCGGTGCGGATCACGGGTGAGCAGGTCTGGGTTGATACGGGGATGCGACAGTCAGAGCGATGATGGCATTGTGCCGGTGTTTTGCCCGACGTGTCAAATCCATGGGTGGTGCAAATTAGTCCTGAGAAAACAACGGCATTCTACTGTGCATGGGGTTGTTTTCGCAGTTTTAGTTCAGCAGCGCCTGCGCGGCCTCCACCAGAATGCCGTCAGGCCGCCGCAGCGCCTCCAGAATAGTGAAGTGATCGGCGCCTGCGACCTGGATGAGTTGTCCCGGCGCTTTCGCGGCCGCGCGCTTCTCATGGAAGTTGATCGAATCCAGCACCAGTGCCGGTAGCTCGCTGCTGCCATAGGCGATATCGAGCCGCTTGTTTGTTACGGGCAGGCGAAGCGGCGAGAGCCTGGCGATTTCCTCGTCCGTCAGCTTCAGTGCGTCGTTGAGCCAGGTGTCGCGGATCGGCGCGAGATCGTAGACGCCCGATAGCGCCAGCCCTGCATGGACGCGCGGATGATCCAGCGCCATCGCAACGAGCTGCGCGCCTGCCGACCAGCCCGACAGCACGACCGGTCCGGCAATGCCGTAGGAGGCACCGTGCGCCGCGATCCAGTCGAGCGTCCGCGGGATCTCGGCGACGATGTCGGTGAGGGACACCTCGGGCGCCAGCGAATAGCCGGGAATGGCGACCGACCAGCCATGGGCGGCGATGCCTTCGACGAGCATGGCGAACAATTCGCGCGAATTGCGCTGCCAATAGCCGCCATGCAGGAACACCAGGCAGGGCGCCTCAGGCCCGGCGGCCGGGTAGAGATCGATCTTGTTGTTCGCCCGCTGACCGTAAGCCAGATCGAGATGGGATTTCAGCGTGCTTCGCAGCCGGCTGGAGGTTTCGTTCCGTTCGGCGATCAGGGCCGTGCTGTTCTTGACGGCGGCGTTGTTGTCGTAGGCGGCGTCGCGTTCTGCCTGGGACAGCCCGGACCATGCGGAACGGGGATCGAGCGGTCGACCTGTCGAATGAGCATTCTCAATCATAATCACTCCGATACGGCCCTGGATGGCACCCTTGTCCAATTTGGGCCGGCTATTCACCGACAATTGAGGTGTTGGACCAGCCGTGTTCAGATTGGACGAGGCTGCCTCGGACTATGCCATGCGGGATCATTGTTGCCTTCTCTTGTCGGCCCCACGTTACTGTTGCGGTTGCATCAGACGCCCATTCAGGCGAAGGATACGCGCCACGCCACACAAAATGCTGGTTCGGGTGCGAGGGCACCTCCATGCTGTCGGTTCGATGAAAGAATAGCATTTGAATTCGCAAGACTATCGCTTTTCCGTGGCACCCATGATGGATTGGACTGACCGGCATTGCCGGGTGTTCCACCGTCATCTGACGCGGCGGGCGCTGCTTTATACGGAGATGCTGACCACCGGCGCCATTATCCATGGCAACCGGGAGCGGCTGCTTGGGTACGACGCGTGCGAGCATCCGGTGGCGCTTCAGCTTGGCGGGTCGGATCCGCACGACCTCGCGCTGGCCGCGCGGATCGGCGAAGGATTTGGTTATGACGAGATCAATCTCAATGTCGGCTGCCCGTCCGATCGCGTCAAGGACGGCCGGTTCGGCGCCTGCCTCATGGCGGAGCCGGAACTAGTGGCCCGGTGCGTTCAGGCCATGAAGCGCGCGGTCGCCGTTCCCGTCACGGTGAAGTGCCGTATCGGGATCGACGACCAGGACCCTGAAGTGGCGCTCGATACGATCGCGCGTGCGGTGGTGGCGTCCGGCTGCGATGCGCTGATCGTGCATGCCCGCAAAGCCTGGCTCACTGGCCTGTCGCCAAAGGAGAACCGCGACATCCCGCCGCTCGATTATGATCGCGTCTATCGGCTCAAGCGCACGATGCCTGCTGTGCCCGTCATCATCAATGGCGGCATCTCTGGGATCGACGAGGCCAAGGCGCATCTTGCCCACGTCAACGGTGCGATGCTCGGCCGCGCCGCCTATCAGGAGCCGTGGCGGTTGCTCAGCGTCGATACCGACATCTTCGGCGAGGCGGCGCCGCACGCGTCCATGCAGGACGCGCTCGAGGCGATGATGCCCTATATCGAAGAGCAGCTCGCGCGCGGCACCCGGCTGCACGCAATTACGCGGCATTTCGTCGGCGCGTTCCACGCCGTGCCCGGCGCGCGCGCCTTCCGCCGCCATCTTGCCGAGCAGGGGGTGAAGCCGGGCGCCGGTCTCGACGTGCTGCGCGAGGCGATCGCTCATGTCGGTGCACGCGCGCCAGCGGAGGCGGCGTAGAATTGTCTAGTCGGCCGCGATCCGGGAGCGTCGGGGGCTGCTCTGGAGCTCCGGAAAACCTGTCAGCATCAGCGTGTCCGCGCGCACGCCCCAGCTTTCCAGGCGGTCGAGGAAGCTCATGCCGAGCAGATTGGTCTTCATCTGGCCGCGTTGCACGACCAGGGCCGGCACCGACTTCTCGACCAGCTTGCCGACGGCGAGACGGTCTAGCGTGAGCCGTGCCGCCTTGGTGTGGCCGCCCGCGGTCTCCAGGTCGACGTCGTATTCGAGCATCTCGAGCGGCAGTCCGATCGCTTTCGCGGTTTCCCAGGTCAGCACCACGGAGGTTGCACCTGTATCGATTACCATCGGCGCAGTGACGCCGTTGATCTTCGCTCGCAGCGCAAATTCGCCACCCTGGCCGCGCGGGATATGCACGGCGGGGGCCGGGGCGGCGGTCTGCGCCCGGAAGATGTGGGAAACCTTGTGACTGGCACGCACGATCTGATCGGGATCGCCATAGGCGACGACGGCGCCTGCGGTGCCGGCGAGCATGAGGAGAACGAGCAGGAAGCGGATCATGGCGCGCCTCCAGAGGCGTTCGTGCCGATCAGGTACGCTTCGGCAATACTGCGATCGGCGCGAGTCCTGCCTGATTCATGCGCGCGGGCAACAGCGCCATGATCGCCAGCCGTTCCGCGCTGTGCATGGCGTGCCAGCGCGCGATCTCCGGCAAGGTCCGGCCGCAGCCGAAGCAAAGCTTGGTCTTGGGATCGATCATGCAGACGGCGACGCACGGCGTTTCTTTGCTCATGCGGATATTGTGAGGGATCGTCGGGCATTTCTGCAAGCATCTCGTTAAGAGCCCGTGCCTGCGCTCATGATCGGCTTGTGGCGCGGCCGGCGCTTCTCGTCGGGAACGAGCGAATTCTCGGGCTGAAGCGGCGGAGAATCATCCGACAGCGGCGCCAGCGCGCTCATCACGCGCTCCGGCGGGAAGGTGACGATCACCTCGGTGCCGATGCGCAGCTTCGATTTCAGAGTGAACGTGCCGCCATGCAGGTCAATCAGATTCTTGGCGATGGGCAGGCCGAGGCCTGCGCCCTGTTCGGCCGACTTGATCGAGTTGGAGCCCTGGCCGAACGAGGCGAGCACGACCGGGATCTCGTCCTCGGGAATTCCGGAGCCGGAATCCCTCACCGAGAGATATTGTCCGCCCGAAGCGGTCCATCCCGCCTTGAGCCAGATCTCGCCACCCTGCGGCGTAAACTTGATCGAGTTAGAGAGCAGGTTGAGCACGACTTGGCGGATCGCGCGCTCGTCGGCCCAGAGCCGCGGCATGGCCTGCTCGAACACTTCGTGGATCGTGATGCCACGGCTCGAGGCGCGCAGCTTCATCAAATGATGGCAGTCGGCGACGATGCCGACCAACGACACTGCTTCCTCGTTCAGCTCGTAGCGGCCGGCTTCGATCCGCGATAGATCGAGGATCTCGTTGATAAGGTTGAGCAGGTGCACGCCGGAATTATGGATGTCCGCCGAGTACTCCTTGTAGACGGGCACCGCGTGTGCGCCAAAAATCTCACTCTTCATCACCTCGGAGAAGCCGAGGATGGCGTTCAGGGGCGTGCGCAGTTCGTGGCTCATCTGCGCAAGGAAGCGCGACTTGGCGACGTTGGCGGATTCGGCGCGGTGGCGCGCTTCGTCCGAGATGGCCTTGGCCTGTTCGAGTTCGCCGATCAGCGCGTCCTTCTCGGCGCGCGCCTCGAGCGTGGCGAAGGTCGAGGAGTGCAGGCGGTGAGCCAGCAGGACGAAATAGCCTTCGGCCGCCAGCGCGAGTGCCGCCAGGACGTAATTGTCCAGTGAGCCGGTCATCACGAAACTCAGCGCCATTGCGACCGCGACCGGCGCGGTGGCGGCAAGGGCAGCGATCGGCAGATTGGCGGCCAGCATGCTCGATACTGCGATCACCAGCAGCATCAGGAACATCATCAGCGTTTCCGTGACCATGTCGAGCACGGGGTGGATCAGGATCGCCATCCAGCACAGGCCATAGAGCAGGTCGAGCACGACGAAACGCGTTCGCCATGCGCGCGTCGCGGCCGGAGAGGTGGCCTCTGTCAGGAACCGCCGGCAACTGCGGATCATCGCACTGTGGATGCAGAGCATGCCCGCGGTCCAGGCCGCCGCCGGGATCGGCTGCATCCAGAGCCCGAACAGCACGCCGGTGGCGACCACCAGCAGCATCACGACATAGGAAGCCGACAGCCGCGTCTGGGCATATTGACGCAACATCTCGGCGTCGAACGCCGGCCGGGTTCCGCTGGTCGACGTTAACTTGTCGCGTGCCTCGCGTACCCGCTGCGCCGCAGCCCTGCGGCTGCTCGCCGATGGAGCGCTCACCGGCTCGGCCGGAAGCTGCACAACCTCGGGCTTTTCAGCGGGGTTACTCATCAAGCAACACGATTCCTGCCCACGCCGGACGCGGGCCTTCTGCATTGTCTATCTCTGGCAAGAAATCCTTAAGAGGTGCCTTAAGGAGCTAAAGAATTACGTTAACGCCTGATTAAGAAACGCCTTCCGTGATGGGAACCGGCGCTGGCGACGGGCGTCATGACGGGCAGATCAATGCAGCAGCGAGTGCTGCGCGATGTAGACCAGTGCACCCGCGAGGTAGCCCACGAGCGCGGGACCCGCGATGCGGCGGGCGTACCAGAAGAACTCGATCTTCTCGAGCCCCATCGCCGCGACCCCTGCGGCCGAGCCGATGATCAGGATCGAGCCGCCGGTGCCGGCGCAATAGGCGATGAATTCCCAGATGAAGCTGTCGGGCGGATATTGCGCCAGATTGTACATGCCCATCGTCGCCGCGACGAGCGGCACGTTGTCGATGATGGCGCTCAATAGGCCGAGTAGGATGACGATGATGTCGAGACGGCCGACTGTTGTGTCGAGCCATTTAGCCAGCACCTCCAGGACGTGGGCGTGCTCCAGGCACGCGACGGCTATGAGAATGCCGACGAAGAACACGATGGAGCTCATGTCGATGCGCGTTAGCGCATGGACGAGGGTGAGGGGGCGACGCGCATCCTCGTCCTTGTGGCGGTGAACGATCTCGCCCACCAGCCAGAGAATGCCCAGCCCGAACAGGATCCCCATGAAGGGTGCGAGGTGCGTCACGGCCTTGAACACAGGAACGGCGACCAGCGTACCGAGGCCGAGATAGAACATCAGATTGCGCTCGAACACCTCGACCTTGAGAGCCTGCGCTTCCCGCTGCGGCGGCGGGATGATGTCCTTCCCCTTGACGGAGTAGCCAACGATGAGCAGCGGGACCAGCAGATTGAGCAGGGACGGCAGGAACACCGATTGCATGATGCTGACGGGGGTGATCTGCCCTCCGATCCAGAGCATCGTCGTCGTGACGTCGCCGATGACGGTCCAGGCGCCGCCCGCATTGGCGGCGATGACGATGAGGGAGGCGAAGAGCAGGCGGTCGTTCTTGTGGCCGATCAGCTTCTGGATCAGCGAGATCATCACGATGGTTGTCGTGAGATTGTCGAGGATCGCGCTCAGGAAGAACGTCACGAAGCCGATGATCCACATCAACGTGGTCTGCTTCGTGGTGCGGATCACGGACGTGATGACCTCGAAGCCGTTGTGGGCGTCGATCACCTCGACGATCGTCATGGCGCCGATCAGGAAGAAGACGATTTGGGCGGTCGCGGAGACGGATTCGTCGAGCTGGCGGTTGACAAGGGATGCATCGCCGACGGACAGCGCATAGATGGTCCAGAGCAGGCCCGCTCCCAGGAGAGCCGAAGCGCTCTTGTTGATGCCGAGCGGGTGTTCGAGCGCGATGGCAGCATACGCAACGATGAAAACGGCGGCTATCACGCTCAGCAAGTCAGTCCCCCCGAACTTTGTACTTCAGCTCAATGTGCTTGCCAGACCTCGTCGCAGTGCCGGCGGCGTCGAGGTCTGGGACGGTCGCAGTGCCGCCCGGCAGCAAGCCGTCAAGATGATCCTCAGCGTTGCAGACGCGCGAGCAGGCTCGACGTGTCCCAGCGCTTGCCGCCCATTTTCTCCACCTCGGAGTAGAATTGGTCGACCAGCGCCGTGACAGGCAGGTTGGCGCCGTTGCGGCGAGCTTCAGCCAGCGAGATCGAGAGGTCCTTGCGCATCCATTCCACCGCGAACCCGAAATCGTACTTGCCCTCGTTCATGGTCTTGTAGCGATTTTCCATCTGCCAGGACTGCGCGGCCCCTTTCGAGATGGTCTCGATCACTGCGGCGACGTCGAGGCCACTCTTCTTGGCGAAGTGGATACCCTCGGAGAGACCCTGCACGAGGCCGGCGATGCAGATCTGGTTGACCATCTTCGTCAGTTGGCCGGAACCGGCGGGCCCGAGCAGTTTGCACATCCGCGCATAGGCCCCCGTGATGATCGGCTCGGCGCCGGCATAGGCGTCCTGAGCGCCGCCGCACATCACCGTCAGCACGCCATTCTCGGCGCCCGCCTGGCCGCCGGAGACCGGTGCATCGATGAACCTGAAACCGGCCTTGGTCGCGGCCGCATCGAGTTCGCGCGCGACTTCCGCCGAGGCGGTGGTGTGGTCGACGAAGGTCGCACCCTTCTTGATGCCGGCAAACGCGCCGTCGGGGCCGGTTGTGACCGCGCGCAGATCGTTGTCGTTGCCGACGCAGCACATCACGAAATCCTGGCCTTCAGCGGCGGCCTTCGGACTCGCTGCGGTCTTGCCGCCGAACTTGTCCGCCCACTCCTTCGCCTTGGCCGCGGTGCGGTTATAGACGGTGACCTCATGGCCCCCTTTTTTCACGAGGTGTCCGGCCATGGGGAAGCCCATGACGCCAAGACCGAGGAAAGCGACTTTTGCCATGTATGAGACCTTGTCCGTAGTTTGGGTTTTACGGTTCTTGCCGGGCGAGCAGGAGCCTGGTTCCGCCGTGAGGGCGGATTGGGGCGCACCATAAACCCTTGAGGCCTGAGGGCAACGGCTTCGTTTGGCGGTCCCCTGTGCTAGGATGGCGGACCTCAAGGACTTCAAAAAAGGGAGCGAAGGCATGGACATGGGTTTGGGCGGCGTGAGCGTGGGCGTGCTCGATCATTTCAACATCCGAACCCGGAAACTGGCCGAGACGGTCCGCTTCTACGAAGACGTGCTGGGCCTGGAAAATGGTGCCCGGCCGAATTTCGCCTTTCCGGGCGCCTGGATGTACAGCGAGGGCAAGCCGGTGGTGCACCTCGTCGATATTTCTCCGACCGCCGAGCCACAAAAGCCGGATTCCGGCGTTGTCCACCATGTCGCCTTCGTCAGCCGCGGCTTCGACGCTATGAAGCAGCGGCTCGCATCCAAGGGGATGAAGTTCGAGTCCCGCCAGGTGCCCGGCGGCGACCTCTGGCAGATCTTCGTCCACGATCCCAACGGGGTCATGATCGAGCTGAACTACGAGGCGGCCCGGGAGCAGGGAGCCGCGCCCGCGGAGATGGCTGACGATATCGGCAGGCAGTAGCCTTTTGGGCGTTTCCGCTCTAATGGGGCATCTTGAAATCAGGAGATGCGCTTTGAGCGTGACGCAGCAACAGGTTCTCGACAGCCTTGGCCGGATCAAGTCGCCGCGCGGGGTCGCGCTCACCAACGCCAATGTGCTGAGCGCAATCAGCGCCTCGGACGGCAAGGTGTTCTTCTCGATCAATGTCGATGCCGCCGAGGCGCGCGCCTGGGAGTCCATCCGGGCCGAAGCGGAAGCCGCTGTGCGCGCCATTCCCGGCGTCACCACCGTGATGGTGGCGCTGACCGCGGAGCGCAAGCCGGGCTCCGCGCCGCCGCCACCACCGCAGCCGAGCCGCGGCACGCCCGGCGTGCAGCCGGCCCACGCCCATAAGCCGCCGCAGGCCGGCCAATCGCCGATGGCGCGGCAGTCTGAGATCCCGGGCGTTGCCGCCGTGATCGCGGTGGCCTCCGGCAAGGGCGGGGTGGGAAAATCGACCACCGCGCTCAATCTGGCGCTCGGCCTGCGCGACCTCGGCCTCAAGGTCGGGCTGCTCGACGCCGACATCTACGGCCCCTCGGTGCCGCGGCTGACCGGCCTGCGCGACAAGCCGGAGCTGAACGACGAGCGCAAGATGATTCCGCTCCGGCGCTTCGGCCTCGCCATCATGTCGATCGGCTTTTTGGTGGAGGAGGAGACCGCGATGATCTGGCGCGGCCCCATGGTGATGTCGGCGGTGACGCAGATGCTGCGCGACGTCGAATGGGGCAAGCTCGACGTGCTGGTGGTCGACATGCCGCCTGGCACCGGCGATGCCCAGCTCACGCTGGCTCAGAACGTGCCGCTTAAGGGCGCCGTGATCGTCTCGACCCCGCAGGACCTGTCTCTGATCGATGCACGGCGGGGGCTTGCCATGTTCAAGAAGGTCAACGTGCCCGTGCTCGGCATCGTCGAGAACATGAGCTACTTCCAGTGCCCGCATTGCGGCACCAAGTCGGACATATTCGGCCATGGCGGGGCGCGGCACGAGGCGGAGAAGCTCGGAGTACCGTTCCTGGGCGAGATCCCCTTGCACATGGCGATTCGCGCCACCTCGGATGCCGGCAATCCTGTCGTCGACAGCGAGCCGGACGGACCTCATGCGGCGATCTACCGCGCCATTGCAGGCCAGGTCCGGGACCAGCTCAAGGGTGTCATCGCCGCGGCCTGAACCGGTCGTCGGCAAGCTCCTGGGACATGCGACTTTCGTAGAGTCCCGTCATGCCATTGTCGCGTTCCGCAAGCGGGGCTTCCGTGTTAAACGCCCACGGCAGTCAAGCCCCTTCGGTTCGACGCGGCCTTCACGCGTCGCCGGAATGAGCGGCGGCAAAAGAGAAGTTGAGGGGAAACGCCCCAGCAAGGAGAGAGATGAAGATGAAGCGTCGTGAATTTCTTAAAGTGTCGGCAGCGGGCGCGGCGGCAACCGCGGTGGCCTCGCCGGCGATCGCGCAATCCTCGCCTGAGGTGAAGTGGCGCCTGACTTCGAGCTTCCCGAAGTCGCTCGACACCATCTATGGCGGCGCCGAGCAGGTGGCCAAGTATGTCGCCGAGATGACCGACAACAAATTCCAGATCCAGGTGTTTGCGGCCGGCGAACTCGTCCCCGGCCTGCAGGCGCTCGATGCGACCTCCAGCGGCACGGTGGAGATGTGCCATACGGTGTCCTACTACTATGTCGGCAAGGATCCGACCTTCGCGATTTTCGCCTCGGTGCCGTTCGGCCTCAATGCGCGCCAGCAGAATTCGTGGCTCTATCAGGGCGGCGGCAACGAACTCGCCAACGAGTTCTTCAAGAAGTCGAACGTGGTCGGCTTCCCCTGCGGCAACACCGGCACCCAGATGGGCGGCTGGTTCCGCAAGGAGATCAAGACCGTTGCCGACCTCTCCGGCCTGAAGATGCGCATCGGCGGCATTGCCGGGCAGGTGCTCCAGAAGGTGGGCGTGGTGCCGCAGCAGCTCGCTGGCGGCGACATCTACCCGGCATTGGAGAAGGGCACCATCGACGCGGCCGAGTGGGTCGGTCCCTACGATGACGAGAAGCTCGGCTTCGCCAAGGTCGCCAAGTACTACTATTATCCAGGCTTCTGGGAAGGCGGTCCGACCGTCCACGCCTTCGCCAATCTGGAAAAGTGGAATGCGCTGCCGAAAAACTATCAGGCGATCCTCACCAACGCGACGGCCAACGCCAACACCTGGATGGCCGCGCGTTACGACATGCAGAACCCGGCGGCGCTGAAGCGTCTCGTCGCCGGCGGCACCCAGCTTCGTCCCTTCACCAACGAGGTGCTGGAAGCCTGCCTCAAGGCGACCAACGAGCTTTGGGCGGAAGTCTCGGCCAAGAACCCCGACTTCAAGAAGTCGATCGACGCCATGCAGGCCTATCGCTCCGACGAATATCTGTGGTGGCAGGTCGCCGAATATACCTACGACAGCTTCATGATCCGCTCCCGCACCCGCGGCTGATCTACGGCTTAAGTCGTAAGACGGATCGCCCGGCCTCGCTCGCGAGGCCGGGCTTTTTCTTTGCCGCAGTGCGATCGGGATGGCATTCGGCCCGGCGATGTTCCATGCTGTCCCCAAGCCTCGACAAGAAGGCCCACAATCAGATCCATCAGGGTAGGAAATCATGAAGAGAAGAGACTTCATCAAGGTCACGGGACTTGGTGCGGCCGGTGCCGCCACGCTCGCCGCGCCTGCGATCGCGCAGTCCATGCCGGAAATCAAATGGCGCATGCCGACGAGCTGGCCGAAATCGCTCGACACGCTGTTTGGCGGCGCCGAGATGATGTGCAAGATGGTCGCTGAAGCGACCGACAACAAATTCCAGATCCAGATCTTCGCCGCCGGCGAGATCGTGCCGGGTCTCCAGGTGCTCGATGCCGTGCAGAATGGCACCTGCGAGATCGGCCACACCGCGTCCTACTACTATTTCGGCAAGGACCCGACCTTCACCTTCGGCTCAGCCGTGCCGTTCGGTCCCAACATGCGCATCAACCAGGCCTGGTACATGCTGGGCGGCGGGCGCGACGTGCTCAACGAGTTCTACAAGGGCTACAACGTCGTCTCGCTGCTCGCGGGCAACACCGGCTGCCAGATGGGCGGCTGGTTCAGGAAAGAGGTCAACACGCCCGACGATCTCAAGGGCATGAAATTCCGCGTTGGCGGCTTCGCCGGCCGTGTGCTCCAGAAGCTCGGCGTCGTGCCGCAGCAACTCGCCGGCGGCGACATCTATCCGGCGCTGGAGAAGGGCACCATCGACGCCGCCGAATGGGTCGGTCCCTATGACGACGAGAAGCTCGGCTTCTACAAGATCGCGCCGCACTACTACTATCCCGGTTGGTGGGAAGGCGGGCCGATGCTGCTGGCCTTCGTCAACCTCGACAAGTGGAACGCGCTGCCGAAATATTACCAGAGCGTGTTGGAGCAGGCCGGCCACTACGCCAACAATTACATGATGGCGCGCTACGACAACGCCAATCCGCTGGCGCTGAAGAAGCTGCTCGCAGGCGGCACCAAGCTGCACGCCTTCTCGCCGTCGATCATGGATGCCTGCTACAAGGCGGCCAAGGAGCTGCACGCCGAGGTCGGCGCGACCAACGCCAACTTCAAGAAGGTCCACGATTCCCTCGCCAAGTTCACAAGCGACGGCTACGCCTGGTTCCAGGTCGCCGAGGTCGGCTACGACATCTTCATGGCCCGGCGCTCCCAGAGCTGATCACGCTGCGTGTTGCCTGCAACGCCTCGGAGCGAAGGCTCCGGGGCGTTGTCGTTGCGGCGTTCCGAAGCACGTCCAAACAAAAACAGCGAAAACAACCCCATGCACAGTAGACGAGGGGTGATAGCGGGATTGCCTGTCGGTGCTGCCAATACGCTGATATGTCGAGCTAATTAGCGGGATGAGACGATCGGCGGGCAGCTGGGTCCGCGCCGCGATTTTGGGAGCGAAACTAGCGTTAGGGACGCCGAGCGACGGATCCGGCTTCGCTGTTCCGATTCTGTGGATTACGGAGCCCGTTTGACTCGTCGGGCAAAACAGTGGCAAAAAGCGACAATCGTATAATCCGAAATTTGGGGTCGCGCCGATCTGCGGAAATGACCCATGAGCTTTGATCCCGATGAAATTCAAGACGCACTGCGAAAAGCATGGTCGTCGTCGACGGCCAGCCAATGGAGCGCGGACAATCCGGCGGCCGGGCAATGCAATGTCACTGCGCTGCTCATTCATGAACTGTTCGGCGGCCAGTTGCTGAAGACACCGCTGCCTGCCGCGGACCATTTTTACAACCGGATCGAAGGCGTGAGGTACGACTTCACGGCGAGCCAGTTCGATCGGCCGATCGTTTACCTGGATTTGCTGGCAAGTCGTGCGGAAGCGGAGCTTGGTGCAACAAACGACGAACTAGCGGAACTCAGAACAGCATTTCAGGAACATCACGCCAAGCGAGGCAAGGGTTCAATGCCTTAGTGAACAACGCCTGCCGCGTCCTCTGCGCTCGGCATGAGCCAATCGAGCCCGAGAAGGCCGGCTTCGAGGATAAGGCGACAATACCCCGAGGATTCTCGGGGGGAAGGCAAGCACGAGGCTCCCGTCCCGCAGGGGGAATTTCAGGGCCGCTGCAGCCAGTGATCTTAGCATCGAGGCTGCAAGCAAACTCAGGCGCGGAGTTCACCGACGCCGGGGATGTTCGGGTTCAAGAGCCGAACGATGGCGCCGGGCGCTCGCGCGGCGCCAGCATGAAGGATGAAGGCGTATCCGCCGGCATCAAGCTATCGACCTTGGTATTCACGCCAGCGTTCCACTTCATCCATGGCATCGACTCAAGATGAGGAATCGGTGGGAGCGCGATCTTCTTTTCGAACGCGTCGGCTGGAACGGGTTTGCCCGGCATACGATCCATTCCCCAAGCCGCCAGCGACGGCAGCAGGAGGATCGCAGCGATCGACGCCGCGAGTATCCGGCGGGCTAGGGGTTGCGCGAGCACTACCCGGGGTTTCTCCGCCCGAGCGGAGATATAATGATGTGATCGCTGACCATGTCATCCTCCTATCGTTCGAAAAAGACTGATCCAGGCGATCGTGGCGCAGCTGAGGGTGAACATCAGCCAGTGCACGGCCGCCGCTCCGTTTCTACGCAGCCTTTGCTGACGATCTCTGCTCATCTGACCGCTCCTCGTACGTCGATGTCTCCTTTCCTGATCGAGACGTGGGTCCGTTACTGCTAAGTTAGAAGTCCATCTGCGGCGCGGCTGGGGCTTCCGCCTTCTTCGGTTTCTCGGCGACGAGCGCTTCGGTGGTGATCAGAAGGGCGGCGATAGACGCAGCATCCTGCAAGGCTGTGCGAACCACCTTGGCCGGGTCGATCACGCCGGCCCGCACCAGATCCTGGTACTCGCCAGTCGCGGCGTTGAAGCCCCAATTGTAGTCGCCGTTCTCGATCAGCCTGCCGACCACCAGCGAACCGTCCTCGCCGGCATTCTCGACAATCTGGCGGGCTGGCATCTGGATTGCCCGGCGCACGATGTCGACGCCGGCCTTTTGGTCGGCGTTGGCGGTCTTGATGCGTTCAAGCGCCTTGAGCGCCCGCAACAGCGCCACTCCGCCGCCCGGCAGGATGCCTTCTTCCACCGCGGCGCGGGTCGCATGCATCGCGTCGTCGACGCGATCCTTGCGCTCCTTGACCTCGACTTCAGTGGCACCGCCGACCCGGATTACGGCCACGCCGCCCGCGAGCTTGGCAAGCCGCTCCTGCAACTTCTCGCGATCGTAGTCCGAGGTGGTCTGCTCGATCTGCAGCTTGATCTGGGCCACGCGCGCCTCGATGTCCTTCTTGGCGCCGGCGCCATTGACGATGGTCGTGTTCTCCTTGTCAATTACCACCTTCTTGGCCCGGCCGAGCATGTTGAGCGTGACGTTCTCGAGCTTGATGCCGAGATCTTCGGCGATCATCGTGCCGCCGGTGAGGATCGCGATGTCCTCGAGCATCGCCTTGCGGCGATCGCCGAAGCCCGGCGCCTTGACGGCTGCGATCTTCAGCCCGCCGCGCAGCCTGTTGACGACCAGCGTCGCCAGCGCTTCGCCTTCGATGTCTTCGGCGATGATCAGCAGGGGCTTGCTCGACTGCGCCACCGACTCGAGCAGCGGCAGCATCGATTGCAGTGCGGACAGCTTCTTCTCGTGGATCAGGATGTACGGGTCTTCGAGCTCCGCCCGCATCTTTTCGGCATTGGTGACGAAATAGGGCGACACATAGCCGCGATCGAACTGCATGCCCTCTACCACCTCCAACTCCGTGTTGAGGCTCTTAGCCTCCTCCACGGTGATGACGCCTTCGTTGCCGACCTTCTTCATGGCCTCGGCGAGGAAGCGACCGATCTCAGTGTCGCCATTCGCGGAGATCGTCGCGACCTGGGCGATCTCGTCGTTCGCCGTGACCTTCTTGGCGTGCGATTTGAGGTCCTTGACGATCGCCTCGACTGCGAGGTCGATGCCGCGCTTGAGGTCCATCGGGTTCATGCCCGCTGCAACCGACTTAGCGCCTTCCTTGACGATCGATTGCGCCAGCACGGTCGCAGTCGTCGTTCCGTCGCCAGCGACATCGCTGGTCTTCGACGCCACCTCGCGCACCATCTGCGCGCCCATGTTCTCGAACTTGTCTTCGAGCTCGATCTCCTTGGCCACGGTGACACCGTCCTTGGTGATGCGCGGCGCCCCGAACGATTTCTCCAGCACCACGTTGCGGCCTTTCGGTCCGAGCGTCACCTTGACGGCGTTTGCCAGCGTATCGACGCCGCGCAGCATGCGGTCGCGGGCTTCCGTCGAGAATTTGACGTCCTTGGCAGCCATGACGTTCTCTCCTTTGCCGTTCAATGAGTGTCAGCGCTTCACGCGGCCTTCTTCGTCGCGGCGGCCTTCTCGACCACGCCCAGCAGATCGCTCTCCTTCATGATGAGAAGCTCTTTGCCGTCGATCTTCACCTCCGTGCCGGACCATTTGCCGAACAGCACCCGGTCGCCGACCTTCACGTCGAGCGGCACCAGCTGGCCCTGTTCGTTGCGGCCACCCGGCCCGGCGGCGATCACCTCGCCTTCCTGCGGCTTTTCCTTCGCCGTGTCCGGAATGATGATGCCGCCGGCAGTCCTCTCCTCGGCATCGATGCGTCGCACCAGCACGCGATCATGCAATGGACGGAAATGCATGCACATCCTCCCCTACAATTCAGCGATGTCATAAAAATCGGGGCCGCAACCGGCCGTCCGGCAAAATCGACCTAGGCGCGGCAAAGATGAGGTCAAGAGGGGCTATGAAAAATTTTTCGACACCGCCGGCAGAAGTTTCCGCGACGACGTGTCGTGACACGGCGGGACGGAGCGGCGCCCTTGCCGGCTTTCCGCAGTGCCGCAGGTCCGTCCCTTCAAATATCTTTTTACGCGGCCGTGGGCGGCGCTCCCGGAGCGGTGTCCGTGGAGGTCGGCCGGACGCGCAGCGAGTGCCGATAGCCGGAGCTGGCGGTAAGGCTGCGAAGCATCCTCTGGTAGATCCGGGTATACTCCGTCGCCATGCGCGCGGACGAGAAACGTCCCTCGAACCGGGCGCGGATGGCTTTGCGGTCGAGCGCCAGCAATCCGGGAATGGCCCGCGCCGCCTCATCGACGTCGGACACGATACGGCCGGTTAGTCCGTCGTCGACGATTTCCGGGACCGATCCGCAACGGAAGGCGAGCACCGGCGTGGCGCAGGCCATGGCTTCGATCATGACCAGGCCGAAAGGCTCCGGCCAGTCGATCGGGAAGAGCAGCGCTGCCGCATTGCCGAGAAATTCGCTTTTGGCGCTCTCATTGATCTCGCCGATGAACTCGATTCCCGGCTCGTTCAGCATCGGCGCGATAACACCGCGAAAATAGGCTTCATCGGCCTTGTCGACCTTGGCAGCTATCTTGAGCGGAAGCCCCGCCGCCCGCGCAATTGCAATGGCGCGGTCGGGACGTTTCTCCGGTGAGATGCGGCCGAGAAACGCTAGATAGCCGCCTGTCGGGCTGAAGCTTGGGGTGTGCAGATCGAGCGGAAGGCCGTGGTACACCGTCGCCACGAAGTTCGCGCCTGAGAGCGGCGCCCGTTGCGCGTTCGAAATCGAAACCAGCGGCATGTCGGAAAATCGGCGGTAGAACGGCATATGGTCCAGCAGATCCTGCCGGCCGTGCAACGTTGTCAGCGTCCGGCCGCGCTCGGACCGGAACAGCGGAAAATGCAGATAGTCGGTGTGGAAGTGCAGGATGTCGAACTCATCCGCGCGCTCGCGCACCTTGTCGAGCATGACCATCGGATGGGGAATAGCATCTTGCACGTCGTGATCGAGGCGCAGCGCACGAGTGGTGCAGGGAACGAGCTCGGCCGAGGTAATGGAGTCCTGGCTGGCGAACAGCGTCACTTGGTGACCCTGTCGCACCAGCTCCTCGGTCAGCCACGAAACCACCCGCTCCGTTCCCCCATAAAGCCGGGGCGGGACGCTCTCGAACAGCGGGGCAATCTGCGCAATCTTCATCTTCTTCCCTCCGCGATTAACCGCTGAGCCAGCCCCGATCGGGACGATCGGGACGGCGCGCAGCTCCATGCAAACGGGAGCGCATCGCGCTCCGGATCTTTTGCAGTGCGCGCTCGCGCGATACGCCGGAAGTGCCGGCAAGCTCCTCCAGGGTCTTCGGCTGTTCGGCCAGGAATCGCGCCCCGACGATATGGCGCTCACGGAGGTCAAGGAGAGCGAGCGCGTCCCCCACTGCGCTTCTTACCCGGTTACGATCCTCCGCCTCCGACAGCAGCGTCTCCGGGTCGGGCGCCGGATCGATCAGCCGGTCCTCGATTTCCTCGGCCCCGTCCTCCCGCCTCGTGGGCAGGTTGAGCGAAGTATCACCCCGTATCCAGCCGTTCATCTCGACGACCTCAGGCGAGGCTACTTTCAGTTTGTCGGTGATATATTCGGCCTGCTCCGGCGACAGGTCGCGGGCAGATTCGATCGGACGGACAGGATGCTCATTTTCCAATTCCTCCTCAGAGCAAAGTGGGTGAGCTCCCCCAGCATGCGCCTGGGCCCAGAAGCGGCGCCCAAGCGCGTCATGCCGGCGGCGCTCACAAAATGTCGTATCTTCCGAATTGTTCCTTCGAGAAATAAGAGCTGCGGCCGGGCCCATGTGAGCAGCGAAGTGCAGGCGGTGAATCCGACAATGGCCTTGACGGCCTCGATTTAGGGAGCTCCCGTGGCGGCTCAAAAGGTGTGGGCCGGCCGAGCATGGGGCTGATTGCGCAGGGCGAAGGTGGCCGTCCGCAGCGGCGGTTGATGCGAAGCACACAATCTACCGAAGCCGGGGTCGGGACGGCAAAAATACAATTCGAGCGCGCATGGCGCCCTTGAAAACGACCCGCACCGTTCTAGCTCTTGGGTGCCACATGTGTGGCGCCGGACGCCGTCAGGGTCCGGTCAAGGCCGTCGGAAAACCGGCGTTGCTCCTATCCATGTTGCTCCAAGGAGGATGTGGTTATGAGAACTTACGAAATGCCCCCGTTCTGGCGCTCGAGCGTCGGCTTCGATCGTCTGTTCGACCTCGTCAACGACGCGGCGAATGCGGACGACGATTATCCGCCGTACGACATCGCGCGTACCGGTGAGAACCAGTACCGGATCACGCTGGCACTGGCGGGCTTCAGCCCGGAGGAGATCACCATCACCGCCGAGCAATCAATGCTTACGGTTGAGGGGCGCAAGCCCAGCAAAGGTGATCAAGACTACCTGTACCAGGGAATCTCCCTGCGGCCGTTCCGCCGCGTTTTCAACCTGGCGGACTATGTTCAGGTCAAGGATGCGACGTTCGAAAACGGCATGCTGAGGATCGCTCTGGTTCGGGAAATCCCGGAGGCGATGAAGCCACGCCGTATCGCGATCGAAGTCGCCGGCAACGACAACCAGCAAATCGAAGGGAAGCAGACCGCCTGACGGAGTTCCGTTCGGGGCCGTCGAACCGCCTGCGCGGCGTGGCCGCGCGCGGCTGAATTTTGTCAAATGAGCATGAAGAAACAGGAAGGAGGAAAGCTATGCCCCTACGCGATCTCGTTCCCCGGAATAACGGCTCCCGCGATCTGAGTCCGCACCGCAGCGAAGCCAATCCGTTCCTCGCGCTTCATCGCGAGATGAATCGGCTGTTCGATGATGCGTTCCGCACGTTCGACGTCACTCCGTTTGGCTCCCAGGCGACCGGATGGCCGAACATCGAAGTCAAAGAGACGGAGAAGGAAGTCAACGTCACCGCCGAGGTCCCCGGTCTCGAGGAGAAGGACGTCAACGTCGAACTGAGGGGCGGCCTGTTGACCATCAGCGGCGAAAAAAGGAGCGAGACCGAAGACAAGGAGCGCCGCTTCAGCGAGCGCTACTACGGACGCTTCGAGCGCTCCGTCCCGGTCGACGATGTCGATCAGGACAAGGTCGAGGCGTCTTTCAAGAATGGCGTGCTCACCGTGACGCTGCCGAAGTTACCGACCACGCAGCACAAGGTGAAACGGATCGCCATCAACGGCAAGTAACCGCGGGACGGGCGGGAGTTCGCTTTCGCCCGTCACCGGACTGGCCTGTGCAAAGAGAGTGAGGGAAAGGAGCGAATGTAAGGAGTTGCAACATGAACACCATCTGGAAAAAGGACATGATCGCCGATGGGGTCAACCTAGTGATCGGCCTCGGCTTGTTCATCTCGCCGTGGGCCTTCGGGTTCGCCGCTGAAAGTCCCACCAACTGGAATGCCTGGTTGAGCGGCATCCTGATCGCTGCGCTGGCCGTTGCGGCGCTGGCGATATTCGCCGAATGGCAGGAGTGGATAGCTCTGGCCGCCGGCGTTTGGGTCGCCGTATCACCCTGGGTGCTGCACTTCTCGGCCAAGGCAACGGTGACACCGCTCCACGTCATCGCCGGAATCCTCGTCGCCGCTGTTGCGGCTCTGCGAGTTTGGCAACTGCATCAGGGCCATCCACGTGTGACAGCGTGAATGCTCGGCGAGGGGAGGCTGCGGCAGCCTCCCTTCGCAACTGACCTGCGCGAGTGCGCCATTTTGCTGGCCAAGCTCGTTGCCGCGAGATGAACCATGATGGTGCTGAAGTGAAAGGGAACACGCCAATACTGTCTCCGTCGACCGTTGGGCCAAGCGGAGAGATCGTGCTGACCTCGCGTTTGTACACGCTCGACAAGAAGCGTCGCCGGGTCCTTGCAGGCCTTACCCCTGAGGAGACGACCGAATTCGAACTTTTGGATGCTCAGCTTCCGCTAGATGGCAAGCCGACTTGGCGACATTCCGAGCTACCGCTCTCTCCGAAAGAGCAGCGGTGGCTGGAGCTGTTCCGAAGAATGGAGGCCGCGCGGAAGCAGACCGCTGCCTGAAGACGATTGCGCGTGCTGATCATGGAGGGTTGGCCAAAATACGCGTCCTTCGCAGGAATGGTCTCTTGGGCAAGGAGCCTGTTCGCCGGCGGCTTGCGCGAGAAAAGCCGTTCACTCAGCACAGCGAACGAGGATGCGCTGCGGCAACCACGTCCGCCGATCGTCGCGCAGAAGGCGCCGCCCGGGGCCTCGGGACACGACGGTCCCCAGGATGATTATTCTCTTCCAGAAGGATTGAGAAGGCCGCGCAAAGGACCGCTCAATAAATATACCGGCCGCAGGCCCAATTGCGGATCTGAACTTCGTCGTTGAACATGTGCTGGCGAGACTTGCCGGCGTTGTCCTGGCGGCTCTTGCGGTCCAATTCATTTTCGACGGTATTCGAGGCGCTCGGCTCCTGGTGGCCGATTGAAACGCTGAGGAGTGAAAAGTGGCAAGATCTGGACCGATCGGCTCTGGACCTGCGTGCACCGGCGGCAGTGTTCTTCTACTCGCCCGACGTCGCCGTGCGCGTCCGGAGCAGCATCTGGCTGGTTATGCCGGACTGATGCAGGTCGACGCCTTAGACTAGCCAAAGCGCGAGGCCGGTCAGTTCTTCGGCTGGCCGAAATCGAGTGGCGGTGGCAGTTCGATTTCCGGGATCTCGATCTTGATCTTGTCCAAATCCACCTTCGTCGGCGCGTCCAGCAGCCCAGTCACCGTTATTGGAAAGGCGATGACAACGGCAACCATGATCGCCTGCAGGCCGATCCAAGGCATTGCACCCCAATAAATGTCTGAGCTCTTGACTTCTTTTGGCGCCACGCCCCGGAGGTAGAACAAAGCGAAGCCGAAGGGGGGATGCAGGAAGGAGGTCTGCATGTTGACGCAGAGCATGACGCCGAACCAGATCAAGGCAGCATCGGCACCGACGATGGGAGTCAGCAGCTTGTGTGCGATCGGCGCAATCATCGGGATGATGATGAAGGCGATCTCGAAGAAATCGAGGAAGAAGGCGATAAAGAAGATGAACAAATTGATGAAGATCAGGAAGCCCCACACGCCGCCCGGCAGTGATGTCAGCATGTGCTCCAGCCAGACACCACCGTTGCAACCCAAGAAAACGATCGAGAAGCAAGTCGATCCGATCAGGATGAAGGTCACCATGCAGGTGATGCGCATGGTGGTCTCATAACCCTGCTTAACCAGGGTGCGCAGGTCGGGAATCCTGATCGCCTCGATGCAGACCCAGGCCACTGCCAGATAGGCAATTGCGAAGGCAATCTTGAACGGCAGGTTAGGCGTGAAGTAGATGCCGATGATGGTGCCGACACCAGCAGCGGCGACGCCGACGAGCAAAACCCTGTGACCGGCCGAGCTGAAATCCTTGTGATGGATAACGGCAAGGACGATCGCGCCGACGGCGCCCATCGCGCCCGCCTCGGTCGGGGTGGCGAGGCCGAGCATCATGGTGCCGAGCACCACGAAGATCAGAACAGCGGATGGGATGATGCCCAGCAGGCATTTGCGCCAGAGCGCCCAACCTTTGAGCGTCCTCGCTTCCTTAGGCACGGCCGGGACATGGCCTGGCTTGATCAGGCTCAGAGCAAACGTGTAGCCCGCGAAGAGGGCGATCTGGAGGATCGAAGGCCCCCAGGCGCCCAGATACATATCGCCGACCGACTTCCCGAGTTGGTCGGCGAGCACGATCAGAACCAGCGAGGGAGGCACCAGCTGGGTAATGGTGCCGGACGCTGCAAGCACGCCGGTGATGTAGCGCATGTTGTAGCCGTAGCGGATCATGACCGGCATCGAGATCAGCGCCATTGCGATCACCTGCGCGGCCACCGTGCCGGTGATGGCACCGAGGATGAAGCCGACGATGATCACGGAATAGCCGAGACCGCCGCGAATGGGGCCGAACAACTGCCCCATCGAATCCAGCATATCTTCTGCGAGGCCGCATCGTTCGAGGATCGCGCCCATGAACGTGAAGAATGGAATTGCCAGCAGCAGCTCGTTGGCCAGCACGCTGCCGTAGATGCGCTCCGGGATTGCCTGGAGGAAGCTGAATCCGAAGAATCCTTCGTGGATCGCGAGAAATCCAAACGAAAGCCCGAGAGCGGCCAACGTGAAGGCGACAGGGAAGCCGATCAGCATCGCCAAGACCAGCCCGCCGAACATCAGCGGCGGCATCATCTCAATTGTGATCATTGGGTCGGCCGCTCGTATTTCGCATCGATGGTGACTTCGCCGCGCAGAGCCGCTGCTCGTTTGATGACTTCTGAGACACCTTGCAGAGCCAACATGAAGAATCCTGCCGGCAGCGCAAGCTTGATTGGCCATCGGAGGAGGCCGCCAGCATTATTGGACATTTCGCCGATGACGAGCGAGTTGTAGAACATCGACCATGACAGGTAACTGAGGAGCAGGCATGCCGGGACGAGGAAAACCAATGTCCCGATCAGGTCGAGCCATAACTGGCCGCGCTCGGAAAGCATGAGGTACATGATTTCGACACGCACATGCTCGTTACGTTTGAAGGTATAGGACGCGCCGAACATCACGACGACAGCGAACATATACCACTGCGTTTCGAGCCAGCTGTTGGAGCTGTAGCTGAAGGCGTACCGGATCATCGCATTTGCAGCGCTGACGAGACAGGCCGCGAGCACCAGAACGTTGCAGACGTTACCGATCTTCTCGTTCAGCCAGTCGATAGCTGCACTTATCGCCAACAATGGGCGCATCAATATCTTTTCCCCGCTCGCTGAGTGCTGACCCCAAACGAGCAGGATCATGGTGCTGCATCAGCAGCCTTCCACATCTGCGCCGGAGCTAGTTCACCCTCCTGATGCTTCCGCTCGTTCTTGTTGTTCGATTTCCAGCGAGACCTGTGCAGGTCGCGGGCGCGCGTGAAGCAGGGCACCTTTATCGTCGGCAGTTTTCCGGTCAACAGAAAAATAGACAATTTGCCGCAGCGGCCACTAAAAAAGTTCGCGGCCGGTCTGGTGATGGCGATCGAACAGGTGTTCTGAGATTCCCCTGCGCGTGTGTTCGAAACGTCGAGGTCCGTCTAGCGCTGGACGTCGTACTGCTTGCTGAGGTGATCGCCGATCTGGACAAGCATGGCAACGCATTCGGGGTAGCCGGGCCGATCTGAGGTGGCTCGGTCCGCACTGGCTCGAAACTCCCAGGACTTGCCATCGCGGAGGATCGAAATGGTCATTCCATCGGGACAGTCGGCATGAACCTTCAACTCGGCCTTCGCCATGGCGATGAGTTCGCTTTCGGTTTTCACAGGATTGCTCATTAAGTTCATCCTTTAGTCTGAGAGAAACTTGCTGGTATCTGTCAAATTAGCAAACAGCCTTCTCCTTGATGCAAGGACCGGTCATTGAAGCTTACGCGAACCTGACAGAAGGCCGACCCGCCGCCCCGGTGCTTTTTCGCTGGCCGCGGCGCCGCGAATGCTGGAAAAGAACGCAGATGCGGCGCGAGCCGTGCGGTGATACCGGAACAATCGGCGGGAATTTGATGCGCCTTCTGATCGTCGAGGACAATGCCGAGCTGTCGCGGCTCGTGGCCGGCGGGCTGGCGGCTGCCGGGTATGAGAGCGACATCGTCGGCAGCGCAGCCGAGGCGCGCGAAGCTGTGAGCAGCGTCAGCTATGCCGCGATGATCCTCGATCTCGGCCTGCCCGACGGCGACGGCCTGGCAGTGCTGCGCGAGCTGCGCCTCAAGATGGAGCCGCTGCCGGTCCTGGTGTTGACCGCGCGCGGGGGCGTGCAAGACCGCGTCACCGGACTGCGCAGCGGCGCCGACGACTATCTCACAAAGCCGTTCGCGATGGAGGAGCTGGTGGCGCGGCTGGAGGCAATCCTGCGCCGGCCGGGCCAGCTGCTCGGCCGCTCGCTCCGCCTTGCCAATCTCGTCTACGACACCGAGAGCCGCCAGATCTTCGTCGACGACCAGCCGCGGATCATCTCCGCGCGCGAGACGTCGGTGCTGGAGATCCTGTTGCGCCGGCAGGGCCGGGTGGTGCCGAAGAAGAACGTCGAGGATCACATCTTCGGGCTCGAAGGCGAGGTCGCCTCCAACGCGGTCGAGGTCTATGTCTCCAGGCTGCGCAAGCAGCTCACCGAACACGGCGCCAAGGTGGTGATCCACACCATCCGCGGCGTCGGCTATCTCATGGCCGAGGAAAAATAGCGTGGCTGCCGGAGGCCATGTCAGATCGCTCACGTTCAAATCGCTGATCTGGCGGATCGTCTTCCTGCACATCGTGGCGGTCGCGATGGTCGCGATCGTCCTGCCGCTCGTGCTGTTCTGGCTGCTCAATTCCGAGATCGACCAGTTGCACCACGACGGCATGCGCGCCCAGGCCGAGGTGCTGGCGGAGCGCATCGTCACCCAGCCGGACGGCTCGCTGACGTTCAACCTGCCCGACAGTCTGCGCGGGCTCTATTCGGACGCCTACGGCCGCTATCAATACGACATTCGCGATGGCGAAGGCCGGCTGCTGTTTTCCTCGCATCGGCGGGCCGCAGCCGCGGCTCTTCGGCCGCCCGAGACGATTTCCGGCGCTGGCGTCACCCGGGTCATCGACGGCAAGACGGTGCGCATCCAGGTCGCCGAGGATCTCGCGCATCGCGACGTCATCATCGACGACATCGTCTCGAACTTCTTCCGACGGGTCGGGTGGATCACCATCCCCATCCTTCTGGTCCTGCTCGCAACCGACATCATCATCTTCCGCCGCGCGATCGCGCCATTGTGGAAGGCCTCGGAGGAGGCCAGCAATATCGGCCCGGCGCGCACCGACATCCGCCTGCCGACGAAGCAGATCCCGCGCGAGATCATGCCGCTCGTCACGGCAGTGAACCAGGCGCTCGACCGCCTCGAGGACGGCTTTCGGGTGCAGCGGCAGTTCACGGCCGACGCGGCTCATCAACTGCGTACGCCGCTCACGATCCTGCGCACGCGGATCGAGACGCTTGGCGACGGCGCGGCGCGTCAGGCGCTGCATGCCGACATCGAAGCCATGAGCCGGATCGTCGCCCAGCTGCTGGAGATCGCCGAGCTCGACACGCTGGTGCTCGACCCCGGCGAGACCGCTGACTTGCGCGCCGTCTGTGCCGAGGTGGTCGGTTCGATCGCCCCGTTTGCGATCGCGCAGCATAAGGACATCGCCCTGCGGGGCAGCGACGCGCCCGTCATGATCCACGGCAATTCGGAGATGCTTCAGCGTGCAGTCTTCAACCTCGCCGAAAACGCGATCAAGTTCACGGCGAGGGACACCGCCGTCGAGGTCGAGGTGGGCGAGGACGGCTCAGTGCGGGTGCGCGATCGCGGTCCCGGCATCGCGGAGGCCGAGCGCGAGCTGATCTTCCAGCGCTTCTGGCGCCGTGACCGCCAGCGCAGCGACGGTGCAGGCCTGGGCCTCTCGATCGTGCGCGGCGTCGCGGACGATCACGCCGCGACGGTCGCGGTGGAGAATCTCCCCGGCGGCGGCGCGGAGTTCACGCTGCGATTCAGGTTGGCGGGCTGAACTGACGTTTCACCCTCCCCCTCAGGGGCAGGGGAATCGCATGTGAGCGTTCTCTGTAAGGCATTGCGAATTGGGCAGAAATCGATTCTGAAGGTGGCTCCTGAGTTGGAAGGAGCGGCCGATG
>NZ_JADPKA010000083.1 GCF_023073715.1 Bradyrhizobium sp. 164 | reverse complement strand
CTCCGCAAAGCTGCCGCCCGAACCGTCGATGCGGTCTGCGCCGCAATCGGCCACGCACTCGATGCCTTCACCGCCGACGAATGCGCCAATTACCTCAAAAATTCAGGCTATCGAACTTAATGCCATCACGCTTTAGCGCAAACCTAGCGCTCAGATCCGGGTCGCACACGCCCGGTTTGTCGCTGCGAGGCACTACATCTGGCAAATGGGGATCGTCGGAGCTTGCTGATCCTTTGGTGTTGGCAGACGGTGCGTGGCGATTCAGCGATCTAAGCAATATCACCGGTGTCGCCAGCGCATCCTGGCGCAAACTGTGCCGAAACATCGGCGTAGCCCCTCTTCGACCTGCCTTGAGGCAAGTGAGCGAGCCGCATCTCGATCCGCTCGGCGCCTTCATTGTGCGACCGAGCTGAGGGACGCAGCGGTTCCGTCCAAAGGGGGCGCCGCGGACGGCCTGCTCAAACGAGAATCGGGGCGGCGCAATGCATGAACAACGAACGAGAATCTCCGTAATACCCACGTCGTTTGAAGCGAGGGCCTGTGCACAGATGCCGACGCACCGCCTCAATCGACCCGTTGTGGCGTCACAACAGCCCCTTGGAGCTGCCGCGCAAACGTGCTCAGCCAAAGTCGGAATTTATAATCAAAATCAATAAGTTGCTTAGATACCATCGCCTCACGGTCGCGTGATATTTGTGCAACATCGGCGCGAAAACGCTCCACTTGAGGGCAAAACGGTGACGTCTTCCGTTGATTGATCAAGCCTCTTAGGCTCTTATCCAACCCGCGACGGAGGGGGGCATCCCGAGGTCGTCCCGTTTTAGGTGGTTCGCTTAAGTAGACCATCGTTACGAGGATGCGTTGATTTTCAACGTCTTTTCGCGGGTAGCTCAAATGGCTTTGTACGAAGATTTGTACGGGGCTTCAACTTGGAGGGTTAACATGAAGTTCAAGGGCCTTTTGCTCGGTTCCGCGGCAGCTCTGCTCGCCGTTGGGGGAGCACAAGCGGCTGATCTTCCCGTAAAGGCCAAAGCGGTCGAATACGTGAAGATCTGCTCGCTCTACGGTGCGGGTTTCTACTACATCCCCGGCACTGACACCTGCATCAAGCTGGGTGGTTATCTGCGCGCTGAAGTCGCGCTGGGCACCAATAGCGTCTTCGGGATTGCGAACGGCGCTCCCGGTGGTGCGCACAATCGCCTGAGCAACTACTACACGATGCGTGCTCGTGAGGACCTCAACATCGACACGCGCACCGCGACCGAGTACGGCGTCGTCCGCACCTTCTTCGATGGCGTCTTCTCGTGGACGACGGGTGGTTATGTCGGCACCGGCTCGGCCTTCGGCACGACGGGCTACACCGCCACCACCGCGGGTACGACCACGATCAACCCGACCGATGGCGGCACCTCGGGCGGTTCGCTCGGCGTGTACTACGCCTTCATCCAGTTCGCCGGCTTCACCATGGGTAAGGCCGTGTCGCAGTTCGACGCGCCCTGGACCAACTACCCGGGTAACAACATCGACAGCCTCGTCGGCGGCAGCGGAACGGTTACTGGTGTCAACCAGTTCACCTACACCGCTGACTTCGGTCAGGGCATCACGGCATCGTTCTCGGCGGAAGACGCGACTGCGTACTATCAGGCCGGCAACCTTAATCTGTTTGGCATCACTTCTGCCGGCGTCCTCGGTGGTTCCTATGGCGCTAACGCCATTGGCGGCTCGCGTTCGCCGAACCTCGTTGCTATGGTCCGTGTCGACCAGGCTTGGGGTCTCTTCCAGGCGTCGGTCGCTGCGCATGACAACCACGTTGCTTACTACGGCGCGGACGAAGCGACTGGCCATCCCGACGATAAGTGGGGTTGGGCGGTTCAGCTCGCTCTGTCGATCAAGAACATCCCGACCGGTGCGGGTGACGTGATCAACGTTTCGGGCGTCTACACCGACGGCGCAACCCGCTACAACTTCCAGAACCTCGCGGGTAGCTCGTACTCCATGTTCGGCGGTTCGGGCGTTGCGTACCAGAGCATCGGCTTTGCCAATGCGCCTGACACGGTGTTCGTCCCCGGTTCGAGCCAGGAGAGCGTCAAGACTTGGGGCTTCCGTGGTGCGTACACCCATAACTGGGACCCGTACTGGAACACCGCAATCTACGGTGCCTATGCACATGCATCGTTTGGATCGCTTGCCAAGAACTTCCTCTGCGGTGGTGGCGGCTTTGCCGGCTTCTTCGCGGTGCCAGGCGTTACCTCGTGTAACCCTGACTTCAACGTTGGCCAGGTGGGTGTGATCACTCGCTGGACCCCGGTGAAGAACCTGACGTTCTCAGCCGACTTCAACTGGACGCGTGTGGATCAGAAGTATGCCGGTGTGGTTGGTCCTGTTACGCCGACCGCTACCTTTGGCAAGCCCTTGGCTACCTACGAGCTGAAGGATCAGGACAGCTTCACGCTGCTGCTCCGCGCTCAGCGCAACTGGTAAGTTCGATCTATCGACCGACCTCCAAAGGCCCTCGGCGGGAAACTGCCGGGGGTTCTTTCGTTGATGGTGACACGGCAAAGAAGCCAATGGCGCGCGTACTGACGAGCGAGGCACTAAGACCCGCTGCTTCCGAACAGATAAGCAGATTGGTCAGGTCTATCAGCGCTTCACTTGGCGAGGTTCAGGCCACGTGGGCTGGCAAGCTCCAACTGAGCGTCCCGCAATTGAACATGCTCCTCATCATCTCCGACGCGGATGACAAAGCTGGGATGTCCGTCAAAACGGTCGCGGAGTTGCTTGGGGTCGAAAGCACGTTTGTCACCGCCCAATCGAAAACCTTGGTCGCGCGAGGATTGCTAGAGAAGCGAAGCTCCCGCACTGACAAGCGGATGATCTATCTCTCACTTACACCCAAGGCCCGGAAGCAGCTCGATGACCTGACGGAGACGAGGAACGCATTTGACGCCTCCATCAAACGAGCATTCGGTGAGATCGGCACGTTGCGAACCATCGAATTACTCAAGGACCTCGACAACTGCATTTTGCGCTGCCGGTTGAGGCTGCAGCTTGAAGAGTAGGGACCGCTCCGAATGAGGGAAGGGCACATGGTTATCTTTCCATTTGGCTTCTATATTCTGGAAGGCGGACCATCTATGTGGGCAACCACCTAGACTAGAAGAGCAGAGGACCGGGCGCGCCTACGATGCCTACCGCGGGGGCAGTACGGCTCGCGGGCCGACCGCGCTCTGCGGACCGCTCGGAACGATATCGACACTTCGCCATCGGCCAGGTCGGCTTGATCACCCGCTGGACCCCGGTTAAGAACCTGACGTTCTCGGCTGACTTCAACTGGACCCACTTGGACCAGAAGATGGCGGGTACGTTCGCTTACGGGGGCGCTGGTGCAATCGCGAAGCCGGCCGCTGTGTACGAGCTGAAGGATCAGGACTCGCTGACCCTGCTGCTCCGCGCTCAGCGCAACTGGTAAGTTCGGTCTAACGACCTGACAGAGAGCCCCGGCGGGAAACCGCCGGTTTTTTTTGGTTTGCTTGCCGCGGAGCCTGCCTGCAATCAGACGCCGTGGGTGTTTGCTGGCCTCGGGACGTCCGACATTGAGCCGGCTGACGCAACAACGCGCAAACTCCGGAAGGTTCAGGGGAGCAATGATGTCCTTGTCCTCGCATGCGTCGCGGCCAAGGCTTTGGGCATCTTCCCCAAAGATGCACTCGAATTTGGGTCGCCCCGCGTAATGCTGACGCAATTCAGGCAAGTTTCTCGAATTACTGCTGATTTTCCGGTTTTGGAATGGGGCAGCGGATCCCGCTGCCGCGACCAATGACCTTCAAAGCGCATCGATCTCCGGCAGCGGCCGCATCGCGCAGCGAAGCTCGCGCGAGGAAAGGAACTCTTGCGCATGATCGCGGCTTGAATCCGCGGACCAGCGTCGCCGCCGATTGCTGGTCTGCACGGCCCCGCCTCCAAGCCCCCATACCCCCCAAGGATGGGGCCGTGCTTCATAGCAGGAGATCCCATGCCTGAGCCGACCGAGCAGGAGATCAGAGAGCGCGCGCACCGACTCTGGGAGCAAGCTGGCAAGCCCGAAGGCCGTGAGGACGAGTTTTGGCACGCGGCCGAGCAGGAGCTGCGCAACGAGGACAAGTCGAACACCACGCGGACGCCGGATACGCTGTGACCCGCAAGAAATGCCCATTCTGCTTCGGTCTGGGGTGGGTTTGCACAAACCATCCGCTCCGGGCCTGGAGTGACAAGCTGGGCGGCTGCCGGTGCGGTGAGGGGATGCCGTGCACCTGCAACACGGCCGAAGATCCCGAGATAAGAGTGGTGATCGTGGAAGCGGACACGACGTGGCACTAAAACAGCGACAGTCTCCTCAGCTCGAAGTGCTGGTCCTAGCTGCGTCTGAGCTGCGCGGAACGGAGCTCTCAAAAATGAATTGAGGCTCTGAGCAGCACGGGCTGCGCCGCAGACCGGTTCGCAGGGCGTGGTGGCCACCGTGGACGAGCAGCAAAAGATAGAGCACCAGATTGAGCTCGCAACGCGAGCCGCGGCGCTTGCCAAAGACGAAACCACTGTCGGGCGATTCCGGAGCTTTGCCGACGAGCTGACGCAAAAGCTCCTGCGCATGATGCGGCGCGGCAAGGTCCGGGCACGCGCCTACGAGCTCTGGGAGCAGGCCGGCCGTCCGGCCAACCGCGAACTGGACTTCTGGCTCGAAGCGGAGCGGCAGATCGAAGAAGAACGCGAACAGAGGAAGGGCTCGGGACCGTCATAGCGACGATCGCCGCTGGCGCTGGATGCCGATATTGCCAGCAAGGCGCTTGGCTCCGGCCGCTCGTCTCCTTGCGACAGAAAAAAGCCGCCGGGTTCTTCACCCTGGCGGCTTCAGAAGTCCGCAGCTGTTGATCGCCTCCCAGCTCGTGCGTACCGCCGTTACCTTGTTTGCGGCCATGCCTGGTCTTTGTAGGCGGACGCGGGTGATTCTGCTGTGACTTGAAGCACACAGTGGAAGGACGATGTCGGGGTTTCGCGAAGATGCGCGAGAGCTCGGGGCGGGTCGGATGGGGTGGAGCCCTTACAAATCCATCACGGCTCGTATCCAATGCAAGGCGGCAACGATGATCGTGAAGCCGAATTGCTGGGGGGCTGCTTCTCTGCCGTCGGGCAAAACACCCGCCCACCCGTCGAACCCCTTCCTACATAGATACTTCGCTTTATCGAAATTCGGGATCGGCGTATGTGTCGCCCCGCCTTGGGCCCTCTTGGCTTTGAGAGCGTGGAGCGACGAAGCAAAAGCTCGGCCTGAAAGGCGCCGCGAGATCGGCAAAAACGTGTCGGCGAACCGGGAGACGAGATCCCCGAGCGGCGAGGAACGCTTCCCACCGCTCTCCGTTAGCGGAGCAAACTTCCGGAGCCGTCGCATGACCGATTATCCAAAGCCGCCTTTTCCTGCGCAGCAGCAACCCATGCCCGGTTCGACCCGAGCGATGAATCCCAGGCCGGATCACGGCGAGGAGAGTTACAGGGGCGCCGGGCGCCTGGCTGGAAAGAAGGCGATCATCACCGGGGGTGACAGCGGCATCGGCCGCGCGGTCGCGATCGCCTATGCGAGGGAAGGCGCCGACATCGTCATCTCCTATCTGAATGAGGACGAGGATGCCGCCGAGGTCAAGGCGCTGGTGGAGCGGGAGGGACGCAAAGCCGTTCTGATCCCTGGTGACATCCGCAATCCCGAGCATTGTCGCACGATCGTTCGGCGGACCGTCGAGGAACTCGGCGGCCTGGACATCCTCGTCAACAATGCCGCTCATCAGGCCACGTTCAAGGACATCGCCGACATCAGCGACGAGGAATGGCAGCGGACCTTCGAGACCAACATCCACGCGATGTTCTATCTGACCAAGGCCGCTGTCCCGCATATGCGCCCGGGCGCCGCGATCGTGAACACGGCCTCGGTGAACTCCGACATGCCGAACCCCAGCCTGCTCGCCTATGCCACCACCAAGGGAGCCATCCAGAATTTCACCGGCGGACTTGCCCAGATGCTGGCGGAGAAGGGCATTCGGGTCAACGCCGTCGCCCCGGGTCCGATCTGGACGCCGCTCATTCCCTCGACGATGCCGGAGGATAGGGTCAAGAACTTCGGCAAGCAGGTTCCGATGCAGCGCGCCGGCCAGCCGGCCGAGCTCGCCACCGCCTACGTCATGCTCGCCGATCCGCTCTCGAGCTACACATCAGGGGCGACCCTGGCCGTCACGGGCGGCAAGCCGTTTATCTGACCGGCGACGTCAATGATCGCAATGACGAGGTTGAGAGAGCATGGCTGCTCTCCTCTCGTGCCCCGGACGCAGCCCCATTTCAGCGATGCGCTGCAGAGCCGGGGCCATCTTGCCGCATCGTATTGTCCGCCTTCTGGGTCCCGGCTCTGCGCTACAACGCTCAAAGCGTTGCAGCTTGTCCGGGACACGCGAGTGAGCGGCGACGATGTTGCTTTCGCGCTCACCCGTGCCCCCGTTAGCTGCGATACCACGCCCCCAGATTCCACGTTATGGTGTCCCACCCCGAGATGTCGACCATGAGGTTGTTGACGCCGGCGTTGACGATGTTGCGCGAGAGCAGCGGCAGGAACACGTTGGCTTCACAGAAGATCTCGTCGACCTTGATCAGCAGTGCGGCGCGCTTGACCGGATCGAGCTCGTTCTGCGCGGCCTTATAGGCCTTGTCGGCCTCGGGATCGGAGTAGCGCGAGTTGTTGCGGCCGAGCCATTTGTTGTCCTTGCTGGCGATCTCCCAGGAGACGCACTGGTTCAAGAACCGCTCCGGATCGGGCTGCGGCTGCGTCGTGTTGTACATCTCCATGTCGGCATAGAATTTCGAGTAGGTGTCGGGGTTGCCGACGTCGGAGGAAAAGAACACCGATGCGGTGACCGATTTGAGCTCGATCTCGATGCCGGCCTTCTGGCAGGCCTGCTTGATGATGGCCTGGGTCTTCTGGCGCGGGGCGTTGGTCGAGGTCTGGAAGACGTATTTGAGCTTCTTGCCGTCCTTCTCGCGGATGCCGTCCGCGCCCTTCTTCCAGCCGGCCTCGTCCAAGATCTTGTTCGCCTTGTCGACATCGAACTCGTATTTGAGCTTGCTGGACTTGAACTGCGGAGGCTGGTTGACGAAGCTCGCGGTCGCGATGCCGCCGCGGCCGTAGATGAATTTCTGGATCGACTCGCGGTCAATCAGCAAGTTGATCGCGCGGCGCACGGCCGGATCGGACAGCGTCGGGTGCTTGGTCTTGACGCTGGAGCGCTCGCCGTCGACCTCGGTCCACGGGTCGGTCGTGTTGAGGATGATGAACTCGACATTGCCCGACACGGTGACGTCGACCTTGCCTTTGCCGCTCGCCTCCATGCGCTTGAGCACCTCCTCCTCCACCTGCATGTTCCAGGCATAGTCGTATTCGCCGGTCTGCAGCACCGCGCGTGCCGCGGACACCGCGTCGCCGCCGCCCTTGACCTCGAGCGTGTCGAAATGCGGCTGGTTCTTGACGTGATAGTCGGGATTGCGTTCGGCGCGGATCATGTCGCCCGGCTTGAACTCCACGAATTTGTAGGGGCCGGTGCCGACCGGCTTCAGATTGCCGGGCGCTTCGCGCGACTTGGCGCCGGCATAGTCGCCGAAGTGATGCTTTGGCAGGATCTGACCGACCGAGCCGACGAACGGGTCGGCCCAGAACGGCGTCGGCGCCTTGAAGGTCACCTTGACCGCATGGTCGTCGATCTTCTCGACCTTGATGTCCTTGTAGGAGCCCGTGGTGTAGGCGGCGGTTGCGAGATCCGCGGCGTACTGCCAGGTGAAGACGACGTCGTCGGCGGTGAAGGGCTTGCCGTCATGCCATTTGACGCCCTGCTTGAGCTTCCAAATCACGCTCATGCCATCCGCCGCGAGGCCGCCGTTCGCCTTGGTCGGAACCTCGGCGGCAAGGCAGGGGATGAGATTGCCGTCCTTGTCCCAGCCGGCGAGCGGCTCAAAGAAGACGCGTGAGGCGATCTGGTCCTTGGTGCCGCTCGCGAAATGCGGATTGAGCAAAGTGGGAGCCTGCCAGAGCAGGAGCTTGAGCGGGCCGCCGCCGCCCGCCTTCGTTGGCTTGTACGGCAGCGTGGCATCCGCCATCGCCACATCGTGCCAGACCAGGATTTGGCTCGCGATCGGCGCTGTGATTCCGATCGCGGCTACCCTTTGGATGAACGAGCGTCGCGACAGCGTGCCTTGCTTCACCTCCGCGATCAGATTGCGGATTTCATTCTCGTTCATCGGATGCTCCCCACTCGTCCCAAGAAAAAAGTCGTCACCAGAAGTGACGCAGTCTAGCTCAGGAGGTGAGCGTGCGGGAGTCGAAGATGTCGCATTGGTTTGGTCCGAGCAACGCGACCTTGGCGGCTCCGAGGCGGAGCCGCCAACGCGTCGTCAAGCGGCGTTGGAGGCCTTGGCATTGACGCCCTTGCGCAGCGCCACCGTGTTGAGCTTGGTGTTCGCGGCCTTTTCCTCGTTCAGATTGGTGGTGAGGAAGCGCACGATCTCGTCGTGGCCGAGCTCTTCGGCCCATGCGATCAACGTGCCGTAGCGGCACATCTCGTAGTGCTCGACAGCTTGCGCGTTCGCGACGATGGCGGCGTCCAGCACGGCCTTGTCCTCGATCTCCCCGGCGGTCTCGTCGGCCTCCTTGATGAGACCGTCGATCCCCGGGCAGTGGGTTCCGCTCGGCTCCTTGCCGAGCTTCGCGAAGACCTTGTCGAGCCGCTCGACCTGCTTGCGCGTCTCTTCCAGATGGGCCTTCAGGCCGGCGACGAGGTCCCTGTTGGTGGCCTTCTCGATCATCGTCGGCAGCGATTTCAGGATCTGCTGCTCGGCATAATAGATATCCTGGAGACCATGGATCAGCAGGTCCTCCATCGATTTGATGTCCTTGGTGAAGAAACCCATAAAAGACTCCTCTTTCCCAATGATGGCAGGGGAACGCCGCAGCGGGCCGGCTGTTCCCGCCTGGCTCACCAAGACGAGAGTCGGGATGAGCGGCGAAAGAGCGCGGGCGCATTCGTTCCCCACATCGGATCGAAAGGAGAAACCTTCTCCGCATCAGCCGGCCAAAAAGGATTTCAATTTCATTGATTTCGCGCGGCGGAGAAGCGAATACGGTTCCAATCGTTGCCGCAAGACCATGGAGACCAAGATGTCGTTTCGCCTGCCCCTGATTCTCTCGACCGTGCTCGCCGCCTGGTCGGCGGCGGCTGCCGCCGAGACCATCAAGATCGGCGTGACGCCGGGACCGCACGCGCAGATCTTGGAAGCGGTAAAGCCGATCGCCGCCAAGCAGGGCCTCGACATCCAATTGATCGAGTTCTCCGACTATGTCGTGCCGAACGCGGCGCTCGATGCCGGCGAGATCCAGGCCAATTCATTCCAGAACCAGCCTTACCTCGACAACCAGAAGGCCGACCGCGGCTACAAGATCGAGGCCGTCGCGCTCACCGTGAACTTCCCGATCGGCGTGTACTCGAAGAAGCACAAGGCCTTCTCCGATATTCCCGACAGCGGCAAGATCTCGATTCCGAACGATCCAACCAATGGTGGTCGCGTGCTGCTGCTGCTGCGCGACAAGGGCGTCATCAAGCTGAAAGAGGGCACCGGCTTCAAGCCGACCGTGCTCGATATCACCGAGAATCCCAAGAAGCTGAAATTCATCGAGGTCGATGCAGCGCAGGCGCCGCGCGCACTCGACGACGTCGACGCTGCCGCGATCAACACCAATTATGCAACTCAGGCGGGCCTCGATCCCGTCAAGGATCCGATCCTGCGCGAGGACCCGAAGGGGCCCTATGTCAACCTGATCGCCGTCCGCAGCGCGGACAAGGCCAAGCCTTGGGTCAAGACCCTCGTCGACAGCTACCACACGCCGGAGGTCAAGGAGTTCGTCCTGACCAAGTTCAAGGGCGCGGTGCTGCCGAGTTGGTAGGCAACCTGCTCAGCCATAGTCCGGCGCAGCGGTGATCCCGGCGGGCAGCCCTGCGCAATGCCCGCTTGTCTGGAGCTGCGGCAACCGACATCATCGGCTCGTGGCCATCCTCGCCCGACAGGGGTCGTATGAAACGCTTTGCAAACCTGAAACGACTGGGATTTTTCACGCGGCTGCTCGATGAGGCTCCGCCGGCCGAGCGATATCGCCATGCGGCCGAGCAGATCGTGCGCGCGGAAAAGGCGGGGCTCGATTCCGCCTGGATTGCCCAGCATCATTTTCACGAGCGCGAAGGCGGCCTGCCGTCGCCCTTCGCCTTCCTCGGCTACGTCGCCGCGCAGACCTCGCGCATCCGTCTCGGCACCGGGATCGTGACGCTGCCGCTGGAGAATGCGGTGCGGGTGGCGGAGGATGCCGCGGTGCTCGATCTCCTCTGCAATGGCCGTTTCGAGCTCGGCGTCGGCACCGGCGGCAACCCGTCGGCCTTCGCCGCCTTCGGTCTCGACAGTGCGCAGCGCAACGAGATCTTTGCCCGCAATCTGGAGGTCGTCCGCGCGGCGTTGGTCGGCAAACCTCTTGATGGCGGGGACACGCTCTATCCGCAACGGCCGGAATTGGACAAGCGCATCTGGCAGGCCACATTCTCGGTCGCGGGCGGCGCCCGGGCAGGCAAGGCGGGCGATGGCCTATTGCTGTCGCGCACCCAGCCGCGGACCAAGGAGGCGCCGAAGGCCACGCTGGCCGAGATCCAGAATCCGATCATTGATGCCTATCTCGAAGCGCTGCCGCCAGGATGCGAGCCGCGCATCATGGCCTCGCGCAGCGTCTTCGTCGCCGACGACCGGGCTGAGGCGATGCGCCTTGCCGATATCGGGCTGCGGCGCGCGCTGCCGCAATTTCTCAAGGGCGGCCACGCCAGGCCCGGCGAAACTCTGGAGGAGATGATCACCGCGTTCGACACTCATATCGGCGCAGCCGACGACGTCATCGCCTCGCTGCGCAGCGATGCCACGCTGGAACGAGTGACCGATCTGGTGTTCCAGGCGCATTCGGTCGATGCGCCGCATCCCTATATCCTGCGCTCGATCGAGCTGGTCGCGGAAAAGGTCGCGCCGGCACTGGGCTGGACCCGGGCGGCGCCCGCTGTGGCCATGGCGGGCTGATCGGAATCAACGGAAATCACGTCGCAAGGCTGAATGATGGGAACGCAAGATATCATCGACACGCTCGCCGGCATCGAACCGGAATCAGCTCTGGATGCCATCCGCGCACGCCGCCTTCAGGCCCGCGAGAACGCGCAGAAGAGCTATCTCGCCCTGTTCGAGCCGATCGATGCGAGCGCGTTCTCGCTTGCCGAGCGTGCCGCGGTCGCGGCCTTCGTGACCGGACTTCATGGCGAGTCCCCCGTCGCAGCGTTCTATCGCGAGAAGCTTGCGGCGAATGCGGATGGCGCGCCTTTGCTCGACGCGATCAAGGCCGAGATCGAACGCGGCAAGACCTCAGGCCCGTATGGGGCGTATCCAGCCGGACCATTGTCAGTCGAGAACACGGCCGGGTTGATCTACCGCGTGAGCGCCGAGGGCAAGCCCGTCCTTGGCGCCCGGCTCGTTGCGGCGCTCGAGCATGCGCATCTGTTGGTGTTCCGTCCGCGCGATGCCGCCTCGGCCGACATGAAGGCGCTGCTCGTCGCCGGCTGGTCGAACACCGGCATCGTCACCTTCTCTCAGCTTGTTGCGTTCCTGTCGTTCCAGGTGCGCGTCGTCACCGGCCTGCGCGTGCTCGGCGCTTCGCTCGGGCCTACCGCGGCCGGAGCGTAAGGAGACTGCATATGAGCGCTGCAAACAACGTCAATCCGCCCGTCGTCTTCACCCAGGACGAGCTCGGCTGGGTGTCGTGGATCGATCCGCTGCCCGAGGGCGAGCTGACCGAGCGGCATTTCGCTGGCCTCGTCGATCGCGCCCGCGCCAAGTCGGAATATTTTCGCCTGCTGGTGCGCGACCCTGAGGTGCTCGAAGCCCGCACCAAGACCGACAAGGACATTTTCTACAACGTCGCCGACGGCCTGCCGCGCGCCGAGCGCGAGCTCGCGGCGGCCGCGACGTCGCGCTACAACGGCTGCATCTATTGCGCCTCCGTGCATGCGCGGTTTGCCAGCACCTATTCCAAGCGCCGCGACGACGTGCAGCGCCTGCTTGAGGAAGGGGTTAAGGCCGACCTCGGCGAGCGCTGGAATGCCGTGGTCAAGGCGTCGGTGGCGCTGAGCGCAACGCCGATCGCGTTCGGCCCCGACAACGTTGAGGAGCTGCGCCGCGCCGGTCTCGACGATGCCGAGATCGTCGATGTCATCAACGGCGCGTCGTTCTTCAACTGGGCGAACCGGCTGATGCTGTCGCTCGGCGAGCCCACTAAATAAGCAGTGTCACTGGCACATAAATTGCCGCTTATTCGTAACACCTGAATGGATGGAGCCGTGCATGAGCAACATCGATCGTCGGTCCCTGGTCAAGGGCTCGCTTGCCGTCATGATGGCGGGAGCCGCCATCTCGCGCAGCGCATTCGCCCAGTCGTCCGAGCCGATCCTGCTCGGCGTCAGCGGTCCCCTGACTGGGCCTAACGCCCAATACGGCGCGCAGTGGAGGCAGGGCTTTGATCTCGCGCTCGACGAGATCCACGCCGCCGGCGGCATCAACGGCCGTAAGCTCGCCTACCAGTTCGAGGACAGCCAGAGCGATCCGCGCCAGTCGGTGGCGATCGCGCAGAAGTTCGTCTCCGATCCCCGCATCGTCATGGAGCTCGGCGATTTCTCGAGCCCGGCCTCGATGGCGGCCTCGCCGATCTATCAGCGCGGCGGCCTGGTGCAGTTCGGCTTCACCAACTCGCATCCCGATTTCACCAAGGGCGGCGACTTCATGTGGAGCACGTCCGTAAGCCAGGCCGACGAGCAGCCGCTGCTGGCATCCTATGCCGTGAAGCGGCTCGGCTTGAAGAAGCTGGCGGTGCTGCACCTCAACACCGATTGGGGCCGCACCAGCCGCGATCATTTCGTCAAGGCGGCCAAGGAATACGGCGCCGAAATCGCGGTCACCGAAGGCTATATCGCGGAGGAGCGCGATTTTCGCTCCACCCTGGTGCGCGTGCGCGACGCCAATCCCGACGGGCTGATCCTGATCTCCTATTATTCCGACGGCGCGCTGATCGCGCGCCAGGCGCGCCAGGTCGGCCTGAAGCAGACCATCTGCGCGGCGAGCTCGGTCTACTCGCCGAAATTCCTGGAGCTCGGCGGCGAGGCGGTCGAGGACGTCCATCTCGGCACACGCTATTTCCCGGAAGACCCGCGGCCCGAGGTGAAGAAATTCATCGCGGGCTTCAAGGCCAAGTACAACGGGCAGGAGCCCGACGCCTTCAACGCCTATTCCTATGACGCGATGAACATGGCCGCTGCCGTCCTCAGGATCGGCGGCACCGATCGCCGCGCCATCCGCGACGCTTTCGCCAAGGTGAGAGACGTCTCCAGCGTCATCTTCGGCTCGGCGACGTTCGACGTCGAGAGCCGCCGCGTCAAGGGCGCCATGAATGCCGAGCTCGTCGTGCGCAACGGCAAGTTCGCACTCTGGGACGGCAAGCCAACCTGATAATGATGGCCGGAGCGATCGCTCCGGCCCCCTTCCTCTGATTGGAAATGCTGCGTGGCTTCCTGGCTCGACTACACGATCAACGGCCTGATCGTCGGCAATGTCTACGCCCTCGTTGCGGTCGGGCTCGCGCTGATCTTCGGCGTCAGCCGGCTGATCAACTTTGCGCAAGGCTCGATCTATCTCGTCGGCGCCTATATCGGCTGGGTCGCGGTGGTGCAGCTGCATACTCCGCTGCCGCTCACCATCATCGTGGTCGCGGTCGCGGCCGCGATCGTCGGGTTGATCATCGAGCGGTTCGGCCTCCGTCCGCTGCAGAACTCGGTGCGTATCGCGCCGCTGTTGGCGACGATCGGCATCAGCTTCGTGCTCGACCAGCTGGTGATGCTGACCTTCTCGCCCAATCCGCGTGCGCTCCCGAGCCAGCTGCCGGACGTCCGCTTCCAGGTCGGCAACGGCACGATCGGACCGCTGGACTTACTCATCGCCGGAGTTGGCATCACCAGCGCGCTGCTGCTGTTCGTCTTCCTGCGCTACACCAAGCTCGGCTGGGCGGTGCGCGCCACCGCGCAGGACCGTGACGCCGCCATGCAGATGGGCGTCGACGTCAACCGCGTCAATCAGGCCGTATTCGGCATTGCAGCGGCGCTCGGCGGGGTCTCCGGCATGCTGGTCGGCATGTACTACAATCAGATCGACACCGCGATGAGCCTTCAGGCCACGCTCAAGGGCGTGGTCGCGGAAGTCGTCGGCGGCGCCGGCAACGTGCCAGGCGCGGTGGTCGGTAGCCTGCTGCTGGGACTGGTCGAGAGCTACGGCGTCGCCGTGTTCGGTACCAGCTATCGCAATCTGTTCGCGTTCCTGTTGTTGGTCGTCGTGCTCGTGCTGCGGCCGAACGGGCTGTTCGCGAGTGCGCGGCAGGCGCCGCCGGAGCCGCTCACCGGCACCTTCATCGCGCCGAGCCGTCCTGTGCGCATTCCGCGCTGGGCCTCGGTGCTTGCAGTCGGTGGGTTCGCGATCCTGCCGCTGTTGCCGGTGTCGTTCTACGTGCTCCAGACGCTGATCAATGCCTGGCTGCTCGGCATGCTCGCGCTCAGCCTGACGCTGGTCGCGGGAACGGTGGGTCAGGTCTCGCTCGGCCATGCCGCGCTGCTGGCGATCGGCGCCTACACCGCCGCGCTGCTGTCGCTGACCTTCTCTGTGCCGGTCGGCCTCGCCATCATCGGGGGTGGCCTGATGAGCGCTGCGCTCGGTACGCTCCTGATCTCGCCGTCGTTCCGCCTGCGCGGGCACTACGTGTCGATCGCAACGCTCGCCATCGGCGAGATCGTGTCGCTGGTGATCCTGAACTGGGAGAGCGTCACGCGGGGCCCGATCGGCATCTCCGGCATTCCGCCGCTATCGCTGTTCGGCTACGACCTGATCAGCCCATCGTCGGTCTATTGGTTCAGCCTTGCGGTGATGGTCGTGCTGGCGCTGCTGCAGGGTCGTCTGCTGACCTCGCATCTCGGCCGCAGTTTTCGTGCCATCCGCGACGACGACATCGCCGCGCGCGCCTATGGCCTCAGCCTCAACCGCTACAAATCGCTCGCCTTCATCTTTGGCGGCTTCGCTGCCGGTGTCAGCGGCGGCATCGCCGCGCATCTCTATTCCTACATCAACCACGAGACCTTCAACACGCAGCAATCCATTCTGGCGCTGACCGTCGTGATCCTCGGCGGCCTCGGCAATGTCGTCGGCGCAGTTCTCGGATCGGTGGCGCTGGTCGGGCTGCCCGAGGTCTTCCGGATCGCGGCGGAGTATCGAATCCTGATCTACGGCATCGTGCTGCTGCTGCTCGTGCGGTTCAGGCCGCAGGGCCTGCTGGGGACGATCTGATGGCGGAGCAGCACCTGCCCATGTTGTCCCTGCGCGGGCTGACGCGTCGCTTCGGAGGTCTCACCGCAGTCGATGCCATCGATCTCGATCTCGCCAGAGGCGAGCTGATCAGCATCATCGGCCCGAACGGCGCCGGCAAGACGACGCTGTTCAATCTCGTGACCGGTCTCGATCGGCCCGACGCCGGTACTGTCAGCTTCGCAGGGCAGGACATCACCGGCCTGTCGCCGGAGCGGCTCGCAGGCCACGGCATCGCGCGCACGTTCCAGCTCGGTCGCGTCTTCGGCAATCTCAGCGTGATGGACAACGTCCTGATCGGCGCGCATACGCGGCTGCGGGCGGTGAAGCCGGCCGTGCCGGCGATCGGCCCGCTGCTGGAGCTGGGCCTTGCGCTGCTGCGGCCCGCCAGCGTCAAAGCGGAGGAGGAGCGGCTGCGCGAAGAGGTGAAGACCATTCTCGCCCGCTTCGGCGAACGGCTGCTGCCGCGGATCGAACAGCCGGCCTATAGCCTCTCTTACGCCAACCGCCGCCGCATCGAGATCGCGCGTGCGCTGGCGCTGAAGCCGCGGCTGCTGCTGCTGGACGAGCCGACCGCCGGCATGAACCCAACTGAAACTGCGGAGATGCAGGCCCTCGTCGCCGAGCTCAAGGCGGAGGGGCTGACCATCCTCCTGATCGAGCACAAGCTGGAAATGGTGATGCGCCTGTCGGACCGCGTCATTGTCATGGACGAGGGCAAGAAGATCGCGGAAGGTCCGGGCGAACAGGTGCGGAGCGATCCCAAGGTGATCGAGGCCTATCTCGGCCATGGTCTCTCCGGAAAGGCGGAGCAGGAGAGCGCGGCATGACGAACTCCTCGATGGAACCGTTGCTGGCATTGTCCGATGTCAACACCTTCTACGGCCAGGCCCAGGTGCATTTCGACCTCTCGATATCGGTCCCGCGCGGTCACATCGTCTGCCTGCTCGGCGGCAATGCCAGCGGCAAGTCCACGACGATGAAGATCATTCTGGGCTTGGTGAAGCCGCGCTCCGGTGATGTGACGTTCGACGGTGCCTCGCTCATCGGGCTGACCACGCCGCAGATCGTCCGTCGCGGCATCGCCTCGGTGCCGGAGGCGCGGCGGCTGTTCGCGGACATGAGCGTGCGCGAGAACATCCTGATGGGCGCCTTCGTGCGCAACGACCGCGATGTCGTGGCCCAGGATCTCGACAGGATGCTCACGCTGTTCCCGAAGCTCGGCCAGCGGCTGTCGCAGCGCGCCGGCTCGCTCTCCGGCGGCGAGCAGCAGATGGTGGCGATGGCGCGGGCGCTGATGAGCCGTCCCCGCATGATCGTGATGGACGAGCCGACCATGGGTCTGTCGCCGCTCTATGTCGATCGCGTGCTCGAGCTGATCCGTACCATCAACCAGGACGGCGTCTCAGTGTTCATGGTCGAACAGAATGCCAGCCTTGCGCTCGAGATCGCACATGAAGCCTACGTGCTCCAGACCGGCAAGATCGTGCTCTCCGGCCCGGCGCGGACACTGAAAGACGATGCTCGCATCCGCGACGCCTATCTGGGCGGTTCCGAGGCGGCGTAGAGCGAGCCGATCTCATGGTTCGAGACGGCCGCTATGGCGGGCTCCTCACCATGAGGACCCAGGGCTTGGTCGCAAAACAAGGACCTCATCCTGAGGGCCGCGCGAGCGGGCGTCTCGGAGGATGGCTGCAAGCACTGCTGCAGAACCGTGTCGCCCCTCGGGGATTGCACTGGTCAGTGTGATCATCTTGTGAAAATATCATACCGGTGGCGCGACGGGGCGTGCAACGGACGGAATGGTTGTCGTGACGAAATGGTCTTTGCGGGCGGTCGAGCCCGGAGCTGCGCTGCTGTTCGGCGGGCTCATCGCCGCCAACATCGCCGCGTGGACCTGGGCCTTCGCGCGGTTCGGCGACCGACCAACGGTGATGGCGACCGCGCTGCTGGCCTGGGTCTTCGGGCTCCGCCACGCCGTCGATGCCGACCACATCGCCGCCATTGATAACGTCGTGCGCAAGCTGATGCAGGCGGGCGGCGCGCCGCGTAGCGTCGGCCTCTATTTCGCGCTGGGCCATTCCACCGTCGTGGTGGTCGCGACCATGCTGCTCGCGCTCGGCGTGGTGAGCCTTGGCGGCGACAGCCTGCTCAAGGAAATCGGCGGCCTGATCGGCACGTCGATCTCGGCGCTGTTCCTGCTCGTGATCGCGGCCATCAATCTCGCGATCTTCGCAGGCTTGTGGCGGACGTTTCGCATGGCGCGCGAGCAGGGCGTTCACGACGCCGCGGGCCTCGATGCGCTGCTCGCCAATCGCGGCATCCTGGCGCGGCTGCTTGGCCCGATGTTCCGCCTGGTGACGAAACCCTGGCACATGTATCCGCTCGGCTTTCTGTTCGGCCTCGGCTTCGATACCGCGACCGAGATCGGCCTGCTCAGCATTTCCGCCAGCGAAGCCGCGCGTGGTACCTCGCTCGCCGATGTCCTGGTCTTCCCGGCGCTGTTCGCCGCCGGCATGGCGTTGGTCGACACTGCCGACTCCACGCTGATGGTGAGTGCCTATCGCTGGGCCTTCGTCGATCCCTTGCGCAAGCTCTGGTACAATCTCACGATCACGGGGGCTTCGGTCGCGATCGCACTGTTGATCGGCGGCATCGAAGCGCTTGGCCTGATCAGCGATCGTCTCGGCTTGTCCGGCCGCGTGTGGGCGGTGGTCGATGGTCTCAACGAGTCGCTGGCGAATGTCGGCTTCGTCGTGATCGCGCTGTTCGCGGTCGCCTGGCTCGTCTCCGCTTTGCTCTATCGCCGCATGTTCGCGGAGGACGGGCGCAATGCGGCGCGCGGCTTCGATGCGGCCGAGGCAGCGTCGGTGATGAGACGCTAATCCGGGCTTAGAGCGCGGCCGCGGTTTGCGCCGGCGCCGCCGGCAAATCATCGCCGTTGGGATTGCCCGGCGCCGTCGCCCAGGCGAGCTCCACCAGCGTCACGATCCGGCGTCCGGCGCCGTCGAGCTGGCAGACGATCAGGCCTTGTTCCTCCATATAGCTGAGCAGGCGCTGCGCGCGGCGCAGTGAATGCGAGCCATAGGCGCGCGCGATCGCGGCATCGCCGGGACACGGCCAGCCTTCCTTCGCCGCCCTCGCGATCATCATGAACACGCCCTGCATGTCGTCGGGCAGGATCGAGGCGCGCAGCGACACGTCCTGCCAGGCGTCGTCCTCAGCCAAATCGGTGCCGAGCCCGGCGCGCGCGTGCGTCAGCATGCGGCGGAATTCGTTGAGATCAGGCACCGCCGCGCCGAGCCCCTCGATGCGGCAGCGGACCACGAATTCCTGATAGAGCACGCCGATGGCGCGGAAGCCGGCATCGGGCCCGGCGAGCACGGCACGAAGGGTACGATCCACGCGCTCGCGCCGTTCAGCGAGCTCTTCAGCGCTGACCGGCAGCTCGATCGGCTCCGTGCGCGATTCCGGCGTAGCTGCCGCTTTCGCGGCGCGGAGCTGCTCGAGCAGATCCGGCGCCGGCCGGCGCTGCGGCCGGCTGGCGTCGGGCGGCGGCGCGGCCAGGATCACGGCGCGCGCGTCTTCCAGCATCGCTTCCGGCAGCGGCATCAGCCGCGGCGTGGAATTGCGCGGGCAGGTAGCGGTCGGGCCGATGTTCAAACGCAGGGGACGGCGCGATAGCGCAGGTCCCAGCGCCATGAACTGGCCACGCTCGAGATCGCGAAAAGCTTCGGCCTGCCGCCGCTCCATGCCGAGCAGGTCGGCGGCGCGCGCCATGTCGATGTCGAGGAAGGTCCGGCCCATCAGGAAGTTGGAGGCTTCCGCCGCGACGTTCTTGGCAAGCTTCGCCAGCCGCTGGGTCGCGATGATGCCGGCGAGCCCGCGCTTGCGGCCGCGGCACATCAGATTGGTCATCGCGCCGAGCGACAGTTTGCGCGCTTCGTCCGAGACCTCGCCCGCAACCGCCGGCGCAAACAGCTGTGCCTCGTCGACAACCACCAGCATCGGGTACCAATGGTCACGATTGACGTCGAACAGCCCGCCGAGGAACGCCGCGGCGCGCCGCATCTGGTTCTCGGCATCGAGCCCCTCGAGATTGAGCACGGTGGAGACACGATGCAACCGCGCGCGCTCGCCGGCGACCTGAAGGCCGCGCTCGGTGTGATCTTCGGCCTCGATCACCAGATGGCCGAAGCGATCGGCCAGCGTGACGAAGTCGCCCTCGGGATCGATAATGGCCTGCTGCACCCAGGGCGCGCTCTGTTCCAAGAGCCGCCGCAACAGATGTGATTTGCCGGAGCCCGAATTGCCTTGAACCAGGAGGCGGGTCGCCAGCAGCTCCTCGAGGTCCATGGCCGCCGCGGCGCCTGCCGTGGTCTGCCCCATCTCGATCGCAACCGTCATGTCCCCGACTCAAGTCCCCTCATTCGCGGACAGGGGCTTATCAACCCCGCCGGGGCGCGTCGAGCGCTACCGCGCGAATCAGGCCGCGTTGCCCACGGCGGAGTTCAGGCGTGATGCGACAACCGTAAAAGTGCGGGCCGATAGGGCGGATGCGGATCGTCGTCCTCGTTCTCGGGAATGGCGCAGGAGCCGAATTCCTGCCTGATCCGGTCGATCTCGGCGATGCGCTCATGCAGCCGCTGCAAATGCTCGGGCGACGTCGCCCGCCAGAATCGGAAGGTGTCGGCGGTGAGCGGAAGGAACGCGGTGCCGAACAGCGTCGGATCCGGAACAATGGTGCGTCCGAGCAGCAGGAACCGCTCGGTGCCGGACACGACGAGGGTCGCATAGCCGCGGTTTCCGATCCGCCTGACGCCGTTCAGCGACCATTCGGCAAGCTTGCTGAAATACGGCTCCTCGCGCCAGCGGTCGGGACAATCGTCGTCCACCGTGACGTTGACGGCGTCCTGGCTGAAATGCACCACGATGCCCGACTTCGCCGGAAACCAGTCGTCGTCGAGATGGCCCTGCAGCCAGGCACAGACGAACGACCGGCACATTTGCGGGCGGCGATCGTAGATGGTGCATCCGGTGCCGGCCTGCCAATGTTTGCAGAGCTGGTTCACCGGCTTGTCGACGCCGGCGACTTCGAGGATATCGCAGCAGGCGTTGCACGATCCGCATTGCCGGGCAGGGCGCGCCGCCCTCGGTAGGCCGGTCGCGCGAAAGCCCTGGCCGTCGCGCACCAGCAGCTTCTGCTTCTCCAGTGCGGTCAACGCCCGCTCGATCTTGAGACGGGACAGTCCGGTTGCGTCGATCACGCCCTTCATCGTCGTCGCGCCTGCCTCGACCGCGCGGACGACGCTCAGCATCGCCTGATCCATTGTTGTTCTTGTTCTGGTTCTCTCAGCCGCGCTTGCGATTGCGCCGGACAACAGACCGGCAAACAGGTCAACACTTGACCTAAAAAGATATGTTGCTCATCTCTCTGTCGGCTGGGCAATAAGCCGAGCCTGTCCCGCGTGCATGCAACGTCTGCGCGAATGACGGGCCAGCACGTAAAGGAGAGCTCATTCGCGTCGAATCGGCTCGCTTTGCTCGCGAAGTGCCGGGATATGACGGGCGGCATGCTGTCGTCTCACGCAGTCGTGATGTCAGCGGCCTGCGCGTCGGCGCGATGTGAAGGCGACCGGATCGCGTGACAATCGAGATGCGACGACTGTCGTTGAGTTTGCGCCACACCGGAACAGTGCCGTACGCCGAACCTGTAGTGATGCTGGTTCAGATTCCACGGCGGGCGCGGCGTGGGTGACGTTTGGTGCAACGCTCGGCCGTGGCGCCCGTCGTCTTGGGCATCCCGACCTGGTCACGCGCACCGGCGCGATCACGCTGGTCGCGGTGACCGGCCTGATCTGGATTCGATTCGCTCGCAGCGCGTGAGGGCCGGTGTCGCTGGAAGCGGCGCTCCTACTGCGCGCCGGATCCGCCCTGCACGATCTTCTCGTTGAGCTTCTGGTCCACGGTGTCGACCGTGCGGTCGATCTCGGCATTGGGCACACCGAGCTGATGCGAGATCAGCTTCACCAGCAAGTCGACGCGCTCGATGAACGGCGCGCCGCTCGCGACCGCGCGGGCGGCCGACGATGGCTTGAGCAGGCTTTCGGCGGCCTTGGCATATTTCGCGAACGGCACCTGGTCCTGCGGGTCGGCGCCGAGGCGGCGGGCGATGGCATCGACATGATCGTAGATCGTCTGCGCCCGCGCGAGATCGCCATGCACTGCGTCGCGGATCGACTGCGGCTCATTCGGCGTGATGCAGCGGTAATTGCCAGTCAGCAGCATCGACCATTTCGCCAGCGGCACGAACAACGAGTCGAACACCTTCAGCTTCACCGGCACGTCGTGGCCCTCGAGGGTCACCGCGTCGATGTCGCCTTCGAGCTCGCGCAGCAGCTTGTTGTGCTTCTCGTCTGCGAATACCGATGCCTTGAAATTCGTGGGCAGGCCGACATGGAGCACGTTCGCCGCCTCTTCCGGCGGACGGAACGCCTGCGGGTCGGGCGAGCACAGCGTCACCAGCCCCGGCTCGAAGCGCTCCCACACCTGCGCATTGGTGTAGGCCTCCTCGAGATCCATGTCTGCGAGCGCCGGAATCCGCTTCAGATAGGGCAGCGGCGGCATGTTCATGATCGACAGGCACGGCAGCTTCGCCGCGGCGATCTTGACCATGAGAACGCGCACCGTGTGGTTGGTGTATTGCGGCTCCTGCATCGCGAGGCCGACCAGGTCGTAGCGGGAGAGGTCGACATTGGCCGGCGTCACCGCGTCGAGCTTGCCGGGCAAGTCACGCGAGAAGATCGCCCGGTGCACCGCCTCGTCGCGCAACTTGATGCGCACCTCGGTACCGTCCCGGTTGATCAGCTCCGCGGTCTTGGCGCGACACACCAGGGTCACGTTATGCCCAGCCATCAAGAGCTTCGTGCCCAGCAGGGAGCCGTAAGAAGCTCCGAGAATCAGGATGTTACGCGCCATATTTCGTCCCTTGGCAATCGTGCAGTTTTGTCCCCTCCGCCGTCCGGAGGGCGAATTGCGGGCATGTAAAGCGAAGTGCGTGGGGATGGCAACTGGGATAATGCATACAAGAAGGCACCGATAGACCGGATGGCGCGAAAGCGAATCCGGAGGCGCTCGCCCGGGCGGGCACCTTCTATCGCCCCATATCCCGGCTCAACCGAGAGGGTCGATCATGTGTCGCGATGAGCGCAAGAAGTACGGCGTCCCGTGCTGACGTTAGATGCTAAAGGGCGGCCCGTTCGGCCGCCATTTAGATTTCGGCGCGCCGATCTCACTTCACCATCGCGCCGTAAACGATGTCCTGGACCTGTTCGCGATAATATTTCCTGAGTTCGCCCGGCGCCGCCGTTCCCACGACGACGACGAGACGCTCCTTGGGATCGCAGAAGAACTGCGTCCCGAAGGCGCCATTCCAGGTGAACTCGCCGGGATTGCCGGGGACCGACGACAGGCCTTCGCTGGTGCGGACCGCAACCGAAAGGCCAAAGCCGAAGCCGCCGCGATGCGGCTCGATGTTCGCCACGTTGTTCTTGATCTCGGGACCGAGATGGTTGGCCGTCATGTGATGCATGGTCTTGGGGGAGAGAATGCGCTGGCCGTCGAGCTCGCCACCATTGAGCAGCATCTGCCCGAAACGGGCATAGTCACCGATCGTTGCGAACGCGCAGGCACCGCCACAGTCGAATTTAGTCGGCGTGTCCAATAGCTTGATCGCCTGGGGCTTGCCGGTCAGCGGATCATTGGCGAACGGGCGGGCGAGGCGAGCGCGCTGTGCGTCCGTCGGGTGGAAGGTCGCGTCCTTCATTGCGAGCGGCTGCCAGACGTTGGCAGCGAGATAGTCGCCGAGCTTCTGCTCGCTCACCTTCTCGACCACAGCACCAAGCACATCGATCGAAAAACCGTATTCGAACTCAGTCGAGGGCTGATGCGCCAGCGGCAGTTTTGTGATGCGATCGATGAAGGCCTGGGTGTCGCCTTCGATCGCAGGCGCTATGCCATCGGGATATTGCCGCGCCACCGGACTGGAGCTGTCGGGGCGGCCGCCATACATCAGCCCGGACGTATGCCGGTAGAGATCATGGATGAAGATCGGCGAGGCCTGCGGCTCGAGCTTGAGCGATCCGTCTGCCTGATGCACGCCGACCTTCATGTCGGCAAAGGCCGGATAGTAGTCGGACAGCTTGGCCTGAAGCGGCAACTGGCCTTTTTCCATCAGCGTCAGGCCCGCGACCGCTGCCATCGGCTTGGTCATCGAGGCCAGCGCGAAGATCGCGTCGACAGGCATCGGCGTGCTCTTGTCTGGATCAAGCATGCCGTAAGCTTTGTAGTGCACGAGCTTGCCGTCCCGCGCCACCGCGACGACCGCGCCGGGTACGCGCTTGGCGGCGATCTCGCGCGCGAAGAAACTGTCGAGGCGTGCAAGGCCCTGTTTGGAGAAGCCGACATCGTCGGGATTGGCTTCGGGTAGCGGCGCGGCATTGGCCGTACCGAACGCGATGGCGGTAGCCGCCGCCGCGATCATGGTGATCGTCTTGTTCATTGCGTCCTCCCAAAGGCGCGAGCTCGTTATGCAGTGGCTCGCGAATGCCGAGATCACACGTCTGCGACTGAGCGGAGTCAAGCGCGGGCAGAACATGTCTGGGACGCGCCGGAGATGCCGGAACCTATCGTCCTTCGCCGGCGCGCCACAGCGCATCGAGGCCGTGCCGATAGGTCGGGTAACCAAGCGTGACGCCGAGCTCGCGCTTAAGTTTCGCGTTGGAGACCCGGGCGCTGCTGGCATAGAAGCTGCGGGCCATCGCCGACATCTCGGCTGTCGCGAACGCTTCTTCGGGCGGCGGTGCAACGCCCATCAGCTGCGCGGCGTAGGCGATCACGTCCTGCGGCGGCGCGGGCTCGTCGTCGCACACGTTCCAGGTGCCGCCGTTCGGGTGACGGACAGCGGCCATGATCGCGCTCGCGATGTCGTCGACGTGGATGCGGTTGAAGACCTGTCCCGGCTTGATGATGCGCCGGGCCTTCCCCGCACGCAAGGTCACGAGCGCATTGCGGCCGGGGCCATAGATGCCCGCAAGCCTGAGGATCGCGGCAGCGCCGCCTGTTGCATCCGTCCAGGCTTGCTCCGCCGCGAGCCGCATCCGCGTGCGTTCGAACATCGCCTGTGGCGGCGTGCTCTCGTCGAGCCATCCGCCGCCGTGATCGCCATACACGCCGATGGTCGAGAGATAGACGACCTTGCGGCGACCTGCCGCCACTACGTCCGCAAGGCCGGTGACTGCGGGATCGCCGGAGCTGCCGGGCGGGATCGATATGAGAAGGACGTCGGCGTCGCTGATGCGTTCGACCGTGGTGCGATCCAGATCACTCCCGGAAAAGGCTTGCACCTCGATGCCGGTGAGATCATCCCGCTGGCCGGGATCGCGCACGGTACCGGCGACGTGCGAGAAGGCGCCGCCGAACCTGCGGACGAAGTGCCTGGCGCTATAGCCGATACCAAGGATGAAGAGCCGCATGCCTCTGCCGTGCTGGTCGGGGTTCCCGTCGCGCTACCTGCGCGCCTCTCCGCTCATAAGAGATTTTTGGGGCCGGCAAAAGATATTGCAATTTGTCTCACCTGCGGCCGCGGGCGATGGTCACCCGGGCATTAGGAGAGATCATCGATCATGCAGGCAGAAGCATCCGCCACGCCGGTAGCATGCAATGCTGCCGACCTGATCCGGCGCGCCGCCGCGCTCATCTTCGATGTCGACGGCACGCTTGCCGAAACGGAGGAGCTGCATCGGCAGGCATTCAATCATGCCTTCTCGCGCCACGGGCTTGGCTGGGAATGGGATCGCGCCGTCTACAAGGACCTGTTGCGGGTGACCGGGGGCAAGGAACGCATGCGCGCCTACCACGCAAGGCTGCGGATCGCCCAACCATTGACGGGCGAGGACATCGCCGAGCTTCATCGCATCAAGACCGCCCATTATGCCGAGCTGGTCGAGACCGGCTGCTGTCCGTTGCGGCCAGGCGTGGCGGAGCTGCTCGCCGCGGCAAGGGCGCGCGGCCAGCGGCTCGCGATCGCGACCACCACTTCTCACGGCAATATCGACGCACTGCTCTCGCAGGCGCTGGGGCCGGGCTGGGCCAGGGTTTTCGACGCGATCGTTGCCGGCGACGACGTGCGGCACAAGAAGCCTGCACCGGACGTCTATCTCGAGGTCCTGGCACGGCTGAGGCTGACGGCGCACGATTGTGTGGCGATCGAAGACTCCGCTAACGGCATGATCGCGGCCTCACGAGCCGGCATACCGGTTCTGATCACGCGCAGCATGTTCTTCCGGGACGATGATTTCAGTGCTGCGCGGGTCGTGCTGGACGATCTGTCGAGGCTTGGATGAGGTGCTAAACAAAAAACTCGCAAAACAACCCCATGCACAGTAGATCACGCCGGTGTGATCGCCATCTTCAGTGGACGCGGTGGCTCGGGCTATCCTCTTCGGCCTGCTCGACAATCTGCGCGATCGGGCTCGATTGGTGATGCACCAGGCGCCAGCCGTCGCCGACGCGGCGGAAATGGTTCGCTGCCGCCAAAGCGGTGCCGTCGACGATCTCGATGCAGAGCACGCGCGCGCTGTCGCCGTCGACGATGGCCTGCGGTTCGGCGCACACGATCTGCGGCCGCTCCGGGTTCTGCAGGATGTCGCGCCAGCTTCCGATCACGGTGGCCCGCCCGATAATGGCCGGCCAGCCGGGATGGATGCAGGAAATGGCGTCATCATCCGCCCACATTCGCTCCATTTCGTTGAAATTGCCGGTCGAAAAGGCGGCGTAGAAGGCCGCGTTCGCGGCGATGACCTTGCTGTCCTTTGCCATGCCTCCCGGGTGCGGCAATGGCAAGCAAAAATCAAGCGCGACTTCCGTCGGCTTTGACCGCGATGCAGCATTCAAGATGCTGCGCTTTGTGGTCACGCCGAAACGTGCGCCGCCACCGCTCGCCGTGCGCCATCCTGATAGAGACGGCCGAGCGCCGCAGTCACGGCCTCGCGCAGGCGCGGCTCTGCGCCAAGAGGTCCGAACACCTTTGCGACCCCGAGCATTGCGGGCGCGAGCCGCTCGGCGATGGGACCTGCCTCGCGCGCCAGTGCGGCGAATTCGCCGGCGAGCGGATCGCGCACGTCAATCGCGCGGCCCTGCTCGTCGAGCCCGGTGACGTAGCGCATCCAGCCGGCCACCGCGAGCGCATGGGTTGCGATCGGCAAATCCTTGCGCAGGCGATCCTGCATCGCGCCGAGCAGGCGCTGTGGGAGCTTTTGCGAGCCGTCCATCGCGATCTGCCAGGTGCGGTGGTGAAGTGCAGGATTTGCGAAGCGCTTGAGCAGCGAGGCGCGATAGGCGGCGAGGTCCGTGCCTGAAGGCATTGTCAGCGTCACCGCGGCCTCTTCCATCACCTGCGCGGCGAGACGGGCGAAATGCGGGTCCTGCATGGTGTCGGCGATGGTCTCGTAGCCTGAGAGATAGCCGAGATAGGCCAGCGCCGAATGGCTGGCGTTGAGCAGCCGCAGCTTCATCAGCTCGAACGGCTTGACGTCGCTGACGAGCTCGACCCCTGCGGCGGCGAGATCGGGCTGGCCCGCGGGGAAGCGGTCCTCGACCACCCATTGCGTGAACGGCTCGGTCATCACGGGCCATGCGTCGTGAAGGCCCAGCGCGGATGAAACCGAGTCCCGGTCGGCGTCCGTGGTTTCCGGCACGATGCGGTCGACCATCGTGCAGGGGAAAGCGACTGCATCCGCGATCCACTTGCCGAGCTCATTCGACCGCAGCGCGGCGAACTGCGTCACGATCCGCTGCACGGTGTGGCCGTTGGCGGCGAGGTTGTCGCAGCACAGCACGGTGAACGGTGGAAGACCCTGCGCCCGCCGGCGCGCCAGCGCGGCCGCAATGAAGCCCGGAGCCGAGCGCGGTGCGTCGACATTGTTGAGATCGTGCACGATGTCGGGATGCCGCTCGTCGAGATCGCCGGTTTGCGGCGTGTGGCAATAGCCCTTCTCGGTGACGGTCAGGGACACGATGCGAATGGCGGGATCGACCATCCGCCCGACCAGCCGTGCCGGATCCTCGCGAGCGACGACGCTGTCGAGCAGCGCGCCGATGACGCGGTGCTCGGTGCCTTCGGCCGATCGTATGGCAACGGTGTACAGGTGGTCCTGTGGGGCGAGGGCGTCGCGCGTGTCCGGGCTGCGCAGGCTCGCGCCGACGATCCCCCAGGACGCGCTGCCGGCGGCAAGGCAGTCGTCGATGACGACGGCCTGGTGTGCACGGTGAAACGCTCCCAAGCCCAGATGCACGACGCCCGGCGTGACGCGCGAACGGTCATAGGCCGGGCGGCGGATGCCGGGAGACAGCCGCTCGAGATTGGTGCGGCCAAGGCGCGTTGAACGAAGGCGCATGGACGTCTCCCCTTTGCTTTGCCGCTGCTTGACATGGCGCCTGTCTTCGGTCAATGCTCCGGTCAATTGGTAAGACCAATTTTCCAAAATTGGCCGGTCGCGGGTGCACGAGGTGCCTCGCGACCCGTTCGGGAGGACCAGCGTGCCGCTGGAAGCTGTGGAGGCGAGACGACTCTATCGCCAGGTCGCCGATCAATTGCGAAGCCTGATCGACAGCGGCGAGTACGCCGTCGGTAGCCGCTTGCCGACCGAGCGCGAGCTCGCCGAGCAGCTCAAGGTATCGCGGCCGACGGTGCGCGAAGCTTTGATCGCGCTCGAGGTCGAAGGCCGCCTCCGCATCCGGGTCGGGTCCGGCATCTACGTGATCGAGCCCGCCGCCGTTGCGGCACCAGCACCCGCATCCGTCATCGAGGGCCCGTTTGAGCTGCTGCGCGCCCGCGAATTCCTGGAAAGCGCCGTCGCCGAAGAGGCCGCGCGCGTGGCGACCAAGGACGACATCGCCCGCATCGATGCGTCCCTTGTCGCGATGGAGAATGTCGAGCATCCCGGCGAAGCCTCGATGGTCCATGATCGCGCGTTTCACATCGCGATCGCCGGGAGCCTCGGCAATGCCGTTCTGGTGCGCGTGGTCGGCGAGCTGTTCGACCAGCGCCTCAATCCCTATTTCGCTCAGCTTGCGCATTATTTCGAGAGTCCGGGCACGTGGCGCACGGCGCTCGACGAACATCGCGCGGTGCGCGATGCAATCGCGGCGCATGATCCGCAGGCCGCGCGCGATGCCATGCGCAATCATCTGGCGCGCTCCCAGGAACGCTTCGCGCAGAATTTTGGTGCCGAGAACGCGGTGGGATCCTCGTCCGGACCCAGCCGCACGGAGCGAGCCGGGGCAAAACCGTCAAAACCGAAACATGCGCCGAAGAAGCGGGCTGCGAGCAGCAGCGCACGGCGGCGATGAGATTGGGCGGCTCGCTTCCGCTTTGGGGCGGGCGAACAAGAAGCAGACTTGAACGATGGAGGAAAAGTCGATGTTGAAGAAGATGACGATTGCCGCGGCGCTCTCCGCCGCCGCGCTGCTGGCTGCGACCAATGCAGGCATGGCGCAGACCAAGCTCAAATGGGCCCATGTCTACGAGACCTCGGAGCCGTTCCACACCGCATCGGTCTGGGCCGCGCAGGAGATCGGCAAGCGCACCAATGGCCGCTATCAGATCGAGGTCTATCCGGCCTCCCAGCTCGGCAAGGAAGCCGACATCAACCAGGGGCTCGCGCTCGGTTCGGTCGACATCATCATCTCCGGCTCCAGCTTCGCGGCCAAGAGCTTCCCGCCGATCGGCGTGACCTACTATCCCTATACTTTCCGCAACGCCGACCATCTTCTCGCCTATACCAAGAGCGACATCTTCAAGGAGCTCGCCAAGGGCTACGAGGACAAGAGCGGCCACCACATCGTCGCGGTGACCTATTACGGCGTGCGCCAGACCTCGTCGAACAAGCCGATCAGGACCTGCGCCGACATGAAAGGCCTGAAGATGCGCGTGCCCGACGTGCCGGCCTATCTCGCAATGCCGCGCGCCTGCGGCGCCAACACCGCGCCGATCGCGTTCGCAGAAGTCTATCTCGCGCTCCAGAACGGCACCGTCGAGGCGCAGGAGAATCCGCTGACCACAATCGAGGCCAAGAAGTTCTACGAGGTGCAGAAGCACATCGTGCTGACCGGCCACATCGTCGACCACCTCAACACCGTGATTGCGGGCGCGCTGTGGAAGAAGCTCAGCGACGACGACAAGAAGATCTTCACCGATGTCGCGCAGGAAGCGGCCGCCAGGGCCACCGAGGAGATCAAGCAGAACGAGGCCAAGCTGGTCGCCTTCTTCAAGGAGAAAGGCTTGAGCGTGACCGAAGTCGACAAGAACGAGTTCCGCGACACCGTGCTGAAGAACGTTGCGTTCGAGACTTTTGGTTACCGCAAGGCCGACTGGGAAAAGATCCAGCAAGTCAAATAGCAGTGGCTGTCATTCCGGGGCTCGCGAAGCGAGAACCCGGAATCTCGAGGTTCCGGGTTCGACGCTGACGCGTCGCCCCGGAACGACGTTGAGGTCCATTGAGGAGCAACCCATGTCGACCGCCGAAATCCACCGGCAGATCACCGCGGACGAGATCGCCCATACCTTCGAGGAAGAGGCGACGCCGAAGGTCGATCTCGGCATCTACGCGCTCGAGGACTGGCTGGCGCTCGCGATCTTCTGGGTGATGGCGCTTGCCGTCTTCCTCCAGTTCTTCACCCGTTACGTGCTCAACGACAGCTACGCCTGGACCGAAGAGATCGCGACCTACTGCCTGATCGGCGTGGTCTTCATCGGCTCCTCGATGTGCGTGCGGCTGTCGCGCCACATCCAGGTCGATCTCGTCTACCGCTATCTGCCGCAACCCGTGGCGCGCGCGCTGTCGACGGTGATCGACCTGATCCGGATCGTCTTCTTCGGCTACGCCATCAAGCTGGTCTGGGTCTATATCCAGATCATCGGCGACGAGCAGATGACCACGATCAATCTTCCCAAGGACTACGTATATTATGCCGTGCTGCTCGGCTTCGTGCTGATGTTCGCACGCTCGGTGCAGGTGGCAATGCAGAACTGGCGGCAAGGCTACTCGGTCCTCGAACGTCCCGGTGCCTACGACGGATCGGAAGGATAGGACCATGCTGCTGTTGCTCGGAGGCTTTCTCATCCTGATGCTGCTCGGCGTTCCCGTGGCGATTGCCATGGCCGCGTCGTCGCTGCTCTACATCCTGGTCAGCGGCGTGACGCCCGACGTCACGCTGGCGCAGCGCATGATCGCCGGCGTCGAGAGCTTTCCGCTGCTCGCCGTGCCGTTCTTCATTCTGGCCGGCAACCTCATGAACATCGCCGGCGTTACGGGGCGCATCTACAAATTCGCCGTTGCGCTCGTTGGCTGGATGCGCGGCGGCCTCGGCCACGTCAACATCATCGGCTCGGTGATCTTCTCCGGGATGTCAGGCACCGCGATAGCCGATGCCGCCGGTCTCGGCACCATCGAGATCAAGGCGATGAAGGACCACGGCTACTCCACCGAGTTTTCGGTCGGCGTCACCGCGGCCTCGGCGACGCTCGGACCCATCATCCCGCCGTCGCTGCCCTTCGTGATCTACGGCATGATGGCGAACGTCTCGATCGGCGCGCTGTTCCTCGGCGGCGTCATTCCCGGCGTCGTCCTGACCCTGTTCATGATGGCCACCGTCACCTACTTCGCGCACAAGAACAAATGGGGCAGCGATACGCCGTTCTCCTGGCCGCAGCTCGGCTCGGCCGGGCTTGAGATCGTCATCGTGCTGTCGTTCCCGCTTGCGATCTGGCTGATGACGCTCGCCGGCATGTCGACCAACATGGCGGTAGTGATCGGTCTCGGCACGCTGCTGGTGATCGACTGGTATTTCGACTTCTCCGCGGTGATGGCGCTGATGGCGCCGGTGATCCTGATCGGCGGCATGACCCTCGGCTGGTTCACGCCCACGGAAGCCGCCGTCGCCGCGGTGATCTGGTCGCTGTTCCTCGGCCTCGTGCGCTATCGCACGATGACGTTCCAGACCGTCGCCAAGGCGACCTTCGACACTATCGAGACCACGGCCTCGGTGCTGTTCATCGTCACGGCAGCCTCGATCTTCGCCTGGCTGCTGACGGTGTCGCAGGCGGCGCAGATGTTGTCGGACTGGATGCTCAGCATCACCCACAACAAATGGGTGTTCCTGGCGCTCGCCAACGTCCTGATCCTGTTCGTCGGTTGCTTCATCGACACCACGGCGGCGATCACCATTTTGGTGCCGATCCTGCTGCCGATCGTGCTCAAGCTCGGCATCGATCCCATCCATTTCGGCTTGATCATGACGCTGAACCTGATGATCGGACTGCTGCACCCGCCGCTCGGCATGGTGCTGTTCGTGCTCGCCCGCGTGGCAAAACTCTCGGTCGAGCGTACGACGGTGGCGATCCTGCCGTGGCTGGTGCCGCTGATGCTCGCGCTGATCGCGATCACCTACATTCCCGAACTGACCCTCTGGCTGCCAAAATACATGGGACTTTCCAAATGACTTCCACTGCTCTTGCCGCAACCCTATTCGGGCCCGAAGACCTGCGCATGATCGAGCATCCGCTCGACAAGCTCAGCGACGGCATGGTGCGCGTCCGGTTCGGCGCCGGCGGCATCTGCGGCTCGGACATGCACTATTTCCGCCACGCACGCACCGGCGATTTCGTCGTGAAGTCGCCGCTGGTGCTCGGTCACGAGATCTCCGGCGAGGTCGTGGAGATCGCCGGCGCCGCGGCGAACCTGAAGATCGGCGACCGCATCGCCGTCAACCCGTCGCGCTGGTGCGGCCATTGCGTCGCCTGCCGCGAGGGGCGGCCGAATCTCTGCGAGAACATCTACTTCATGGGCTCGGCCTCGAAGACGCCGCACATGCAGGGCGGCTTCGCCAATTATTTCGACGCGATTCCCGCGCAGTGCGTGAAGATACCGGACCACGTCTCCTATCAGGCCGCGGCGCTGGCCGAACCGCTCGCGGTCTGCCTGCACGCGGTCGCGCGCGCTGGCAACATCGAGGGCAAGCGCGGCATCATCTTCGGCGCCGGCCCGATCGGGCTGCTGACCATGCTGGCCGCGCGTCGCGCCGGTATGACTGATGTCACGGTGGCCGACATTGCGCCGGCGCCGCTGGCCTTCGCGACCCGGCTCGGCGCCTCGCATGTCGAGAACGTTTCGGGCGGCGAAGAGGGTCTGAAGGCGCACGCCGCATCGCGTCCCTATGATGTCGCCTTCGAGGTCTCGGGCACGGCCGCCGGCCTTTCCAGCGCGATCGGCATCGTCAGGCGCGGCGGTGTCGTGGTGCAGATCGGTAATCTGCCGGGCGGGCAGATCCTGACGCCGTCGAACGCAGTGATGGCGAAGGAGATCGACCTGCGCGGCTCGTTCCGCTTTGGCTTGGAGTTCATGACGGCGGTGGAACTGATCGCGGACGGCAGCGTCGACGTGCTGTCGCTGGTCACCGCGGAGCGGCCGCTGTCGACCGCGCCCGATGCGCTCAGGCTGGCGCTCGACCGCTCGCAGAGCGTCAAGGTCGTGCTGACCGCGAATTGATCGGAGACAACGCATGATGCTGGAAGGATGGCGCTGGTACGGGCCGGACGATCCAGTCTCGCTCGACGATGTCAGGCAGGCCGGCGCGACGGACATTGTCTCGGCGCTGCATCAGGTGCCGATCGGCGAGGCCTGGACGCGCAAGGCGGTCGAGGAGCGCAAGAATTTCGTTGAGAACGGGCAGCCCGGCCGCTCGCAACTGACCTGGTCAGTGGTGGAATCAATTCCGATCCCCGACGACGTCAAGCGACTCGGGGCTAAGGCGACGAAGTCGATCGAGGCGTGGATCGCGAGTCTCGAAGCGGTGGCCGCTTCGGGCATCAAGATCATCTGCTACAATTTCATGCCTGTCGTCGACTGGTGCCGCACCGATCTGGAATGGGAGCTGCCGAACGGCGCCCGCGCCATGCGCTTCGACCAGGACCGCTTTGCCGCCTTCGAGCTGCATATCCTCAAGCGTCCTGCTGCGCTTCAGGAGTATTCGCCGGAGCAGCAGGCCCGCGCGAAACAGCTGTTGGACAAGATGAGCCAGGCCGACATCGACTATCTCGTGATGGTCATTGCCAGCGCGCTGCCGGGCTCGACCACCGAGCCGATGACCATCCCGCAATTCCGCGATCGGCTCGAGACGTATCGCGACATCACGCCGAAGATCCTGCGGCGGCATCTTGCCGAATTCCTGGGCCGTGTCGCGCCGGTCGCCGAGCAACTCGGTGTATCGCTGACGCTGCATCCGGATGATCCGCCGCGCCCGCTGTTCGGCCTGCCGCGCGTTGCCTCGACGGCCGAGGACTACCAGGCGCTGTTCGACGCCGTGCCGTCCAAGGCCAACGGCATCTGCCTGTGCACTGGATCGCTCGGCGTGCGCGCCGAGAACGATCTGCCTGCGATGGCGGAGCGCTTTGGCCCTCGCATCGCCTTTGCCCATCTGCGCGCAACAAAGCGCGAGGCTGATGGTCTCTCCTTCTACGAATCCGATCACCTCGACGGCGACGTCGACATGATCGCAGTGCTCAAGGCGCTGCTCAAGGAGAATGCGCGGCGCTCGCCGGACAAGAGGATTGTTTTCCGTCCCGACCATGGCCACCGCATGCTCGACGATCTCGCCGCCACCAAGCGCACCAATCCCGGCTACACCGCCATCGGCCGCCTGCGCGGCCTCGCCGAGCTCCGTGGCGCGATCAGGGCGATCCAGCATCGGTAGAGGCTCGCTTCTCATCCGTTAGCGAGGCGTTTATCCACACCGTCATTGCGAGCCAACGGGTCCGCGCGAAGCGCGGCCCGATGGCTCGCAATGACGTGGAGAGAGGGGCTTCACCCCAGCACCGCCTGCCTGGTGGCGTGCTGCCGTCGCCGGGACTTGATACAGATTCACCCGATCGCGAAGTCGGCGGCCGTCTCGGCGTGAATGGCGGTCGTGTCGAACGTCTCGACCGAGGTATCGTCAGGGCCGACCAGCATCGTGATCTCGGTGCAGCCGAGGATGATGCACTCCGCGCCGCGCTCGACGAGCGCCGCCATTGCCCCTTGATAGCAACGGCGCGAGGGTGCAGCGACAGTCCCGAGGCACAGCTCGTCGTAGATGATGCGGTTCACCTCGGCGCGCTCGTCCGCGGGAGGAATCATGGCATCGAGATCGTGCGCGCGCAATCGGTCGATGTAGAAGTCTTCCTCCATCGTGAACCTGGTGCCGAGCAGTCCGACCCGCCGGTATCCCTTCGCCCGGATCCGCTCCGCCGTCGCATCGCCGATGTGAATGAACGGCACGGTGACGCTCGCCATGATCTCGGGCGCCAGTTTGTGCATCGTGTTCGTGCACAGCACGATCGCCCGGGCGCCGGCGCTTTCGAGGCGCCGCGCGATCTCGGACAGGCTCGTCGCCGCCTCCCGCCAGCGGCCGGCATACTGCATCTCCTTGATCTCCTGAAAATCGTAGGAATACAGCAGCAGCGGCGCCGAATGCAGCTTGCCCACGCGGTCGCGGACCCGCTCGTTGATGAGCCTGTAATAGAACGCAGTGCTCTCCCAGCTCATGCCCCCGATCAGGCCGATGGTTTGCATTCCGGTGCTCCAGGCGAGTCAATTTGACCGGATCGTAGTGGAAGACCTCTAAGCTCGCCATCACGACGATCGCGAAGCCCTTGATCATCTGCGGGTCCACTCCAGGGGTGGCCGTCGCACGGGGCTGAAGTGCAAACGGCAGGGACCGGCATGACGGCTGCGCAGGCGGCGAGAAGCCTTTCGATCTTGCGCGCTTTCGCGGCCTGTCCTACCCCAGTTCCCGAATAGAGTGCATCGCCGAAGCCTTGAGGGAGCCGTCATGACCATTCGCAACACCCGCACCGGGGGCCAGATCCTGATCGATCAGCTCGTCGCCCAGGGCGTCGAGCGCGTCACCTGCGTGCCGGGTGAGAGCTATCTGGCGGCCCTCGATGCGCTGCACGACAGCCCGATCGATGTCGTGATCTGCCGCGCCGAAGGCGGCGCTGCGATGATGGCGGAGGCCTACGGTAAGCTCACCGGCCGCCCCGGAATCTGCTTCGTCACGCGCGGGCCCGGCGCGACCAATGCCAGCCACGGCGTCCACATCGCGATGCAGGATTCGACGCCGATGATCCTGTTCGTCGGCCAGGTCGATACCGGCATGCGCGAGCGCGAGGCGTTCCAGGAGCTGGACTACAAGGCCGTGTTCGGCACCATAGCGAAATGGGCCGTCGAGATCGATCGCCCCGACCGCATTCCGGAGCTGGTCGCGCGCGCCTTCCGTGTCGCCATGCAGGGCCGCCCTGGTCCCGTCGTGATCGCGCTCCCGGAGAACATGCTGACCGAGACCGCGGCGGTTGCCGACGCCATGCGCATCGAGCCGGCGGTGAGCTGGCCGGCCCCTGCCGATATCGAGAAGCTCGGCGACATGCTCGCCGGCGCCAAGGCGCCGATGGTCATTCTCGGCGGCTCGCGCTGGACGGATGAGGCGACCAAGAGCGTCGCCCGCTTTGCCGAGCGCTTCGACCTGCCGGTGGCGACCTCGTTCCGCCGGGCTTCGCTGATCGATGCCGACCATTCGCATTACGCCGGCGATCTCGGCATCGGGCCGAGCCCGGGCCTGAAGGCGCGCATCGAGGGGGCCGACGTCATTCTGCTCATCGGCGGCCGCATGTCGGAGATGCCGTCCTCGTCCTACACGCTGCTCGGCATTCCGACCCCGCAGCAGAAGCTGATCCACGTGCATCCGGGCTCCGAAGAGCTCGGCCGCGTCTATCAGCCGGCGCTGGCGATCCAGGCGACACCCGCTGCGTTCGCGGCGGCCGTCGAGACGCTGAAGCCCGCCGGGACGTTGGCCTGGAAGGGCGAAGCGGCGAAGGCGCATGCCGATTATCTCGCCTGGACCGAGGAGGCGCGCGAGCTGCCGGGCACGTTCCAGTACGGCCAGATCATGACCTGGCTGCGCGACCGCCTGCCCAAGGACGCGATCATCTGCAACGGCGCCGGCAATTATGCCGGCTGGATTCATCGCCATCACCGCTTCCACAGCTTTGCCGCGCAGCTCGCGCCGACCTCGGGCTCGATGGGCTATGGTGTGCCGGCGGGCGTGCTGGCAAAACGGCAATATCCCGACCGCGTCGTCGTCGCCTTTGCCGGCGACGGCTGCTTCCTGATGAACGGCCAGGAGTTCGCCACCGCCGTGCAGTATGACGCACCGCTGATCGTCATCATCGTCGACAATTCGCAATACGGCACCATCCGCATGCACCAGGAGCGGGATTATCCCGGCCGCGTCGTCGGCACCCAGCTCAAGAACCCTGATTTCGCGATGTACGCGAAAGCGTTCGGCGGCCATGGCGAGCGCGTCGAGCGCACGGAGCAGTTCGCACCGGCGTTCGAGCGCGCGCTCGCCTCGGGCAAGCCGTCGATCCTCCACTGCATCATCGATCCGCGCGCGATCTCGGTCGGCAAGGACTTTGTGCCGGCGGCGAAGGCTTAGGCGATGGCGACCGGCCGCCACGTCGCCATCATCGGTGCCGGCGCGATCGGCGTGATCAGCGCCATCGAGGCGCTGCGCGAGGGCCATCGCGTCACGCTGATCGATCCGGGCCAGCCCGGTGGCGAGCAGGCGGCAAGCTATGGCAATGCCGGCTGGCTGTCCTCGCATTCGGTGATCCCGCCGGCCGAGCCGGGCGTCTGGAAGAAGGTACCGGGTTATCTGATGGATCCGCTCGGCCCGCTCGCGATCCGCTGGTCTTATCTGCCGAAAGCGCTGCCCTGGCTGATCAAGTATCTGCTCTCGGGCTGGACCGAGACGCGGGTCGAGAAGACCGCCTTTGCGCTGCGCGACCTGCTGAAGGACGCACCGCTGCTGCACAAAAAGCTCGCGGAGGAGGCGGGCGTGCCTGAACTGATCGAGCGCAACGGCGTGATGCACGTGTTCCCGTCGCGCGGCAACTTCGATAGCGATCTCGGCTGGCGCCTGCGCAAGCGCGTCGGTGTCGAATGGCTCGAGCTTAACGCGGACGAGATGCGCCAGCGCGAGCCGGACCTGCATCCGCGCTATACCTTTGGCGTGGTGGTGGAGGAGGCCGGCCGCTGCCGCAATCCCGGCGCCTATGTCGCAGCGCTCGCCAATCACGCGCTCGCCAGCGGTGCGAAGCACGTGCGCGCCAAGGCGACAGGGCTAAAACTCTCCGGCGACAAGCTCGTCGCCGTCGTCACCGAGACCGGCGAGATCGCGTGCGATGCCGCAGTGGTGGCGGCGGGCGCCCGCTCGAAGCAACTTACTGCGTCCCTCGGCGATCCGCTGCCGCTCGAGACCGAACGCGGCTATCACGTCATGATCGAGAACCCGGAATCGGGGCCGCGCAGCTCGATGATGGCGTCCGATGCCAAGATGGTGGTGAACTGGACCGACAGGGGCCTGCGCGCTGCCGGCACGGTCGAGATCGCCGGCCTCGAAGCCGCGCCAAACTGGAAGCGAGCCGAAATCCTGCGCAACCACCTCATCAGCATGTTCCCCAAGCTGCCGAAGGACATGCCAGCCTCGCGCATCAAGACCTGGCTCGGTCATCGTCCGAGCATGCCGGATGGACGGCCCTGCATCGGCCATGCGCGGGCCTCACGCGATATCGTCTATGCCTTCGGCCATGGCCACATCGGCCTGGTCGGCTCGGCGCGTACCGGCCGTCTGGTCGCGCAGCTCCTCAGCGGCAAGCAGCCTGAGATTCCGCTGGCGCCGTTCGCACCCGATCGTTTCCTCTGAGATCGCACCATGACTCCTCCAGCCAATTCGTCCTCCCGCATTGCCCGTGGCGGCAAGGCCATCTATGGCGCGCCGCTCGGTATTTTGATGCTGGAAGCGCGCTTTCCGCGCATCCCCGGCGACATGGGCAACGGCACGACCTGGCCGTTCCCCGTGCTTTATCGCGTGGTGAGTGGCGCTTCGCCGGAGAAGGTGGTGCTGAAGGGCGCAGCCGGCCTGCTGCCCGATTTCATCGATGCCGCGAAAGACCTGGTGCGGCTCGGGGCCGAAGCCATCACCACCAATTGCGGCTTCCTCTCGTTGTTCCAGAAGGAAATCGCGGCCGCCGTCGGCGTGCCGGTTGCGACCTCGTCGCTGATGCAGGTGCCGTGGGTGCAGGCGACCTTGCCGCCCGGCAAGCGCGTCGGCCTCGTCACGGTGTCGGGCTCGACGCTCTCGCCCGCCCATCTCGAAGGTGCCGGCGTGCCGCTCGATACGCCGCTGGTCGGCACCGAAAACGGCAAGGAGTTTTTTCGCGTCCTGATCAAGGCCGAGAAGGACGACATGGACGTGGCGCAAGCCGAGCGCGACGTGGTCGAAGCTGGCAAGCAGCTCATCGCGGAGAATCCGGACGTCGGCGCCATCGTGCTCGAATGCACCAACATGCCGCCTTACGCCGCAGCGCTCCAGGCCGAGGTCGGGTTGCCGGTCTATGACATCTATTCCATGATCACCTGGTTTCATGCCGGACTGCGCCCGCGCATCTTTGCGTGAACGCGTCCGTGAGATCGTCACAAGTCCTGGAGTGAACCCATGAAGCTATCCGGCAAGGTCGCCGCCATCACCGGCGCGGCGCGCGGCATCGGCAAGGCTTGCGCGAAGAGATTCCTGGACGACGGCGTCAAGGTCGTCATCTCGGATGTCGATGCCGAGGCCTTGGCCGCCACGGCGGCCGAGCTCGGACGGCCGGATGCCTTGCGCACCGTGGCCGCCAATGTCGCCGCGCGCGCGGACGTGAATCATCTTGTCGCAATTGCTGCCAAGGAATTCGGCCGGCTCGACATCATGGTCAACAATGCCGGCGTGGCCCGCAATCAGGACATTCTCGATATCTCCGAGCAGGATTTCGACGACGTCATCGCCATCAATCTGAAAGGCGCGTTCTTCGGCGTGCAGGCGGCGGCGAAGCAGATGATCGCGCAGGGCGGCGGCGGGGTCATCATCAACATGTCCTCGGTGAACGCGCTGCTGGCGATTCCGACGCTCGCGACCTACGCCATCTCCAAGGGCGGCATGAAGCAGCTGACCTCGGTCGCCGCCGTCGCGCTCGCCCCGCACAACATCCGCGTCGTCGCGGTCGGGCCCGGCACGATCCTGACCGACATGGTGGCTTCGGCGATTTATACGTCCGAGGATGCGCGCAAGACCGTGCTATCGCGCACGCCGGCCGGGCGCGGCGGCGAGCCGAGCGAGGTCGCCTCGGTCGTGGCGTTCCTGGCCAGTGACGATGCCTCCTACATCACCGGGCAGACGATCTATCCGGATGGCGGCCGGCTGATCCTGAATTACACGGTGCCGGTGAAGGAGAAGTAGGGCTGGAAAGGTCGTCCCACACGCGCTGTATCGCTGGGCTTGCCGTCTTCGCTGACGCTTCGCCGGCCCAATACTGAGGTGCCCGGCGAAGCCCTTGGCGGAGACGGGGCCGGGCGATCCAGTACTCCGTGACTCCTGCGATTGAACCGAGAGGCCGCAGCGTACTGGATGCCTCTTCGGTTCGCGGGGCATGACAGCAGTTGTCAGGCGGCGGTTTGCCTCTTACTCCGCCGCAACCGTCATCCCGTAACCCAGCCGCTTCGAGATGGCGCCGGCGCAGTCGCGCAGCGCATGCGCGATCGGGCTGTCCCAGCGCGCGTCGAACGTGCCTTCCGGGCCCATCGCGGTGATGACGAGCGCGACATGGCCGGAATGATCGAAGACCGGTGCTGCGAACGCATTGACGCCGGGCAGAGGATCGCCGAGCGCGCGGGCGAGGCCATGCTTGCGGACCTCCGTGAGCATCTCGGCGATCTTCGCGCCTTTCACCGCGCGCTTGGGATTGTAGCCGACGCCGTGGCGATCGAGGCCGCTCTCCAGCGCGGCACTGATCGTCTTCTCCGGCAGGAATGCCGCGAAGGCCCGGCCGGTCGCGGTCTCCAGCAACGCCATCACCGAGCCGGCCCGCATCACGATGTGGACGGGCTGGGCCGGCTCTTCCAGTTGCACCACGGTGGGACCGTGCGTGCCCCAGACCGCGAGCGAGACCGCGTGGCCGATCTGGCTTGCGAGGCTAGCGATCCTGGGACGTGCGATGCGCACACCGGAGAGGCGGCGCAGGCTGATCAGGCCGAGCTCCAGCGCCAGCGCGCCGATCTCGTAGCGGCCGGTGGTCTCGTCCTGCTCGATCAATCCGATGCGTGAGAAGCTGGCGAGATAGGGATGCGCCTTGGCCGGCGTCATGCCGGCTTCGCGGGCGAGATCGCGCAGCATCATCGGCTCGCCGCTCCTTGCGAGCGCGCGGAGCAGTTCTCCGCCGACCTCGATCGACTGGATGCCGCGGCTTGCTCTCTTCATGCGCCTCCTGACGTGCGTCCGCTTACGCCGCCTCGCACTTGGCGGCGCTGTCGGCAAGGTGTCGTCCGGCAATGTAGCCGAAGGTCAGCGCCGGCCCAAGCGTGATGCCGGCGCCGGGATAGTTGCCGCCCATGATGCTCGCCATGTCGTTGCCGGCGGCATAGAGCCCCGGAATCACCCGGCCTTCGGCGTCGAGCGCGCGCGCGTTCTCGTCGGTGACGACGCCGGCATAAGTGCCGAGATCGCCGATCACCATCTTGATGGCGTAAAACGGGCCGTTCTCGATCGGCGCGACGCAGGGATTCGGGCCGTGCAGCGCATCGCCCTGGTAGCGATTATAGGCCTTCGAGCCCTTGCCGAAGGCGGCATCCTGGCCCTGTGGTGCGGTCGCATTGAATTGCTTGACGGTCTCGGTGAACGCCTTGGCATCGATCCCGGCCTTCGCCGCGAGCGCTTCCAGCGTGTCGCCACGCATGAGGTAGCCGGTCTTGAGGTGATGCCCGAGCGGCATCGGGAAGGGCGGCACGCAGCCGAGACCGTATTTGCGCAGCGTCTTGTGATCGCAGACCAGAAACGCCGCGATCTCTTCTCCGGGCTTGGCCGCCTTCACCATGGCCTGGACGAAGTCGTGATAGGAATTGCCCTCATTGGTAAAGCGCTTGCCGTCGCGCATCACCGCGATCACGCCGGGCTTGGCGCGGTCGATGAAATGCGGCATCACGCCCTTCGAGCCGTCCTTGCGCGTGGTCAGCGACACCGGCACCCAGGCGGCAGCGTTCGGCAGGCGATCCTCGACATGGCCGCCGGCACTTTCCGCAAGGCGCAGGCCGTCACCAATGTTGCCGGTCGGGCCCGGCGAATAGTGCTCCTTGCCCGTCGGCGCATGTGGAAACATCTTTCTGCGCCGCTCGACATCGTGCGGAAAGCCACCGCAGGCAAGCACGACGCCCTGGCGCGCGCGGACGCGCACATCGCGTCCCTCGCGCGCAACGATTGCGCCGGTCACGGTACCGTTCTCGACCGAGAGCTCGCGCACCGGCGAGGACAGCCACATCGGAATCTTCAGGTCGAGCGCGGATTTCGCCAGCCGTCCTGCGAGCGCATTGCCGTTGGTGAGCGTCATGCCGCGGCCGTAGCGCAGCACGTCCATGAGATGACGTGACAGGCGCTTGGCGACATAGGCCGCGGAGGTCAGCGACTTCGTCACGCGCATGAAGTGGATGATCTCTTTGCCGGAGCCGAGCATCATCCCGAACACGGTCAGTTCGGGCAGGGGCATGCCGAGGGTCTTGATGAGGTCGCCGAGCTCGCGGCCGTCGAATGGGCGCGTGACCATGGAGCGGCCGCCCTGCACACCGCCGGGCGCCTCGGCATGGTAGTCGGGAAACACTAGCGGCATGTCGAAGCGCAGCGCGGTCTTGGTAGTGAAGAAATCGACCGCTTCGGGGCCGGCGCTGAGGAATGCATCGACCCGCGCGGCGTCGTAATTGTTGCCGGCTTCGTGGCGGAGATAGGTGCGGGCCTGCTCCGGCGTCTCCTCGATGCCGTAAGCCCTGGCAAGCGAGGTGCCGGGAATCCAGAGCCAGCCGCCGGAGCGGGCGGTGGTGCCGCCGAAGCGCGGCTCCTTCTCGACAATGAGTACGTCGAGGCCGCGATAACGCGCGGTGATTGCCGCCGACATGCCGGAGGCGCCCGATCCGGCCACGAGCACATCGCACTCGTAAGTCTCAATTGTGCTTTGGTCGCTGCCGGTCATCTGGATCTCACTTCTTCAAGAGCGGACATTTGGACTCGGAGACCGGGCGGAAGGCGTCCTCGCCCTTCACGGTCTTGACGATGTCCAGATAGTCCCACGGCTCCTTGGACTGCTCGGGCGACTTCACCTTGGCGAGATACATGTCGCGGATGACGCGACCGTCCTCGCGCAAGCGTCCGCCATGGACGAATGTATCCTCGACCGGCAGCTCGCGCATCTTGGCCATGACCTTGGCCGAATCGTCGGTTCCGGCGGCCTTGATGGCCTTGAGATAATGCAGCACCGAGCCGTAGACGCCGGTCTGGATCATGGTCGGCATCACCTTGGTGCGCTCGTAGAACTTCTTCGACCAGGCCCGGGTCGCCTCGTCCATGGCCCAGTATGAGGCCGTGGTCATATAGGTGCCCTGCGCGGCCTTGAGGCCGATCGCGTGCACGTCGGTGTCGAACATCAACAGGCCGACCAGCTTCTGGCCGCCCTGCACCAGGCCGAATTCGCCCGACTGCTTGATGGCGTTATCGGTGTCCTGGCCGGCATTGGCGAACGCGACCACGTCGGACTTCGAGCTCTGCGCCTGGAGCGCGAAGGAGGAGAAATCGGCGGTATTGGTCGGGTGCTTGACGCCGCCGAGCACCTTGCCGCCCATCTCGTTGATGAAGCGGGTTGCGTCCTTCTCGAGCTGCTGGCCGAAGGCGTAGTCGGCGGTGATGAAATACCAGGACTTGCCGCCTTCCTTGATCACGGCGGAGGCCGTCACCTTCGACAGCGCGTAGGTGTCGTAGGTGAAATGCACGGTGTTGGGGCTGCACAGCTCGTCGGTCAGCGAGCTCGCGCCGGGGCCGGAGAGCAGAGCGATCTTGTTGCGTTCGCGCACCATGTTGTGAACGGCGATGGCGATGCCGGAATTGGGGATGTCGACGACAGCGTCGACCTTGCCGTTGTCGAACCAGCCGCGCACGATCTGCACGCCGACGTCGGTCTTCATCTGGTGGTCGGCGCTGATGATCTCGATCGGCTTGCCGAGCACGGTCGGCCCGAATTCCTCCACCGCCATCTTGGCGGCTTCGACCGAGCCAGGCCCGCTGTTGTCGCGGCCCCAGCTCGACAGGTCCGTCAGCACGCCGATCCGGACCGCGTCGTCCGAGACTTGTGCAGTAGCAGCAGACGTCATGGCCGCGAGCATGGCGCAGGCCAAAAGCCCTCTCATCGTCGTTCCCTCGCTTATTGGCCGCTTGGCACGGCTGGTCGTTGTGGCTGCAGGTTAGATAATAGCAAATGAGTTTGTCAATGGCGAATGAGAGGTCGGATTCGGCAGTCAGGGTCCGTGCAGGACATGAGTTTGGAGCATCGGTGCTCATTCCAGCGCGATTTGGCCATGATGCGCACCGGAATCGACGGCAGGGCACGGCAGCGACAGGGTCTCTGCGCCAGCGGAGAACTCGACGACCGCGCATGTTGGCACGCTCGCGGCGTTCTCGAGCTATGCGGTCGGCTTCACGGCGCGGCTGATCGGCGGCGCGATCATCGGGCACTATGGCGGCCGGCTCGGCCGCCTCATCGTCGCGGCAAGCAGGCGGGATTTGCCGCGTTCGGAAACACAGGAAGGTGATGGTCGCGGGCGCGAGCCGGATTGCTCCTGCCGGTGCTGCGTGCGCGTCAAGCCGGGGCAATCTGCCATCGGCAGTCAGCGCGAGCGTCTTGTCGTTCAGCTGCACAACCGTGCCTTGCAAACGCGCCGCATGCAGTGCGTACCGCTCGGCTGAGTCCGAGAGCGTCAGCGGGCGCGAGGCGCGGCGCGACGTGTTGATCGCGAGCAGCGACACCGCACCTGCCATGGTCGGATGGCAATGGGCGTAGAGATGAAGATCTGGCGAAGCGGCCCTGTCTGCATCGAGCACGGTCGGTCCCATCAGCCTCCGCCAGAGCAGCGCAGCCCAGTAACTCGGCCGCGGCCGGAACGTGGCTTCGTCGAGCAGACCGTAGTCGCTGGCAGCGAGGGTGTTGTGCATCACTACCTGGACGCCGGCCTTCGCCAGGCGTCCGAGCTGGTCGAGATAGCGGAACGTGTCGAGAAACGTCCCGTCCCATCGGTTGCCGCCGCAGGCCGCATCAGCCGTCTCAGTCAGCCAGATCGGCTTGCCCGGCTCGAATGTGTCGCGCAGCGCCTGGTAGGTCGCGCGTGTCGCATCCGTGCGTGCCAGCCATCCTTCCGAGAGCGCCTGCGCCGGATCATCGTGCCCGCCGCAGCGCGGCGAGATCGTGTTGTAGTGGTGATAGGAGAAGCGGTCGACCCCCGAACCGGATGCAGCGAGCAGATCGCGCGTGGTGATGCCCGCCCCGGATGGCGATGGCGCGTCGCCAACGGAGCCTGGACCGAGGATCAAGGTCTCAGGCGCCTCGCGCCGCACCCAGTCGCGGAAGATCTTGAAGTCGCGGCCATAGGCGGTCGCGTCATAGCCGGCGGGTGCGCCGTTGGTCGCTGCGAGCGTCGGCTCGTTCATGAATTCGGCGGCGGCGATGCGGCCGCCCAGCGCGCGCGTGGTGTCGATGAGCTGCTGCGCCTGATCCGGTTTCCACACGCCATCGGCATCGCGGCTGCCAGGACTGATCGCAAACGAGGTGACGATCTCGGCATCGACCGCGCGCGCGAACTCGACGACGCCGCGCCACTGGTCGTGGCTGAGGACGGAGTTGAACCCCGGCGGCGGCTTTCCCGGCGGGTCGGCCAAGAACGTCGCATTGGCCCAGGTGCCGCTCACGCGCAGATAGGCCGGCGACAAGGCGGCGGCGAGCAGGCGCAGGCGTGCATTGGACAGATCGATCGGCGGTCTTGCGCTGTAACGATCCCGCTGGTCGAAGGTCCGTGCCGTTCGCGGATAGGGCTTCCAGAACCGTCCGCCGGTCACCTCCACCATTTCGATGTTGTAGGACTGAAAGCGCGTATCGACCGTTCCGATCGCCTTCAATTCCGCCGCCACGACGGGCCCGTCGCCGGCGCGCGCCGCGCACATCGTTGCGGCTGCGAGCAGCGCAATCGTCAGCGCGCATGCCGCTGCGCGACCGGTTGGGTGCGTTCCGTATCCCCCGCTGTCGTATGCGGCCCGGTGCTTCGTCATGCGTTGCCGGTCCGGATGCATAAGAGGCAACCCTGGTCTTTGCCAAGCTCGCCAATTTATCTCTATTTTACCCCGCGATCGATCCCGGGGGCTTCCGGGCCACCCGCCGCCGGTGGTCGCGGGCAGGGAGGGGGCGGGCCGTCAGCCGAGCATCAACCAGGGTGGGGCACAAAAAATTTGTGGCAGCCCCCTTGAAACTGATATCGCTTTTTCTAAGTCGTTTTTCGCCGCGAGAGCGGTGTGCCGGATGCCAGAATCGGGTCCGGCACGGGCGCCGGGCTGGTCTTTTCGGACCCGTCTGAAATCCCCGCCTTGCGCTCCTTCGTATCCATCTTGCTCTTTGGAGGACTTGGTTATGAGGACCAGTTTCGACTTCGCGCCCCTGTGGCGCTCCACCATCGGCTTCGACCACCTGGCCGACCTCGTCGACAGCACGCTGCGCCAGGCGACCGAGGACAATTATCCCCCCTACAACATCGAGCGTTCCGGCGAAGATCATTACCGGATCAGCCTTGCCGTGGCGGGCTTCGGCGCCAACGACATCACGGTGACGGCCGAACAGAACGCGCTCACGATCGAAGGCAGAAAGCCCGAGGGCGCCCCGCGCGAGTACCTCTATCAGGGCATCGCCGCGCGTCCTTTCCGGCGCGTGTTCAACCTCGCCGATTATGTCCAGGTGAAGCAGGCCTCCTTCCAGGACGGGCTCCTGATCATCGACCTCGTCCGCGAGGTTCCGGAAGCCATGAAGCCGCGCCGGATCGCGATCAACGGCGGCACACCTGCGGCATCGCAGATCGAGCAGAAGAAAGCAGCCTAAGCATTCGATCGGGCGAACGGCGGAACGCGGCGCTAGGATGCGCGCCGCGTTCCCCGATGCATGGAGGAGAGAACCATGGCTTTTCGTGATCTCATTCCCTGGTCGAGGAACCAGGAGCTCGCGCCTGCGCGCGATAACTTCGATCCGTTCCTGACGCTTCATCGCGAGATGAACCGTCTGTTCGACGATGTCTTCCGCGGCTTCGGCGGGACCAGCCTGTCGCCGCTGATGGAGGGCCGTTTCGGCTGGCCAAAGGTCGAGCTCAGCGAGACCGACAAGACGCTGACCGTTTCGGCCGAACTTCCCGGACTGGAGGAGAAGGACGTCCAGGTCGAGATCGCCAATGGCGTCCTGACGCTCCGCGGCGAGAAAAAAGCCGAGCGCAACGGCGAAGGCAGGTACTTTACCGAGCGCTATTATGGTGCTTTCGAGCGGCAGATCCCGCTGGAGGGCGTCGAGGAGGACAAGGCCGAGGCGTCGTTCAAGAATGGCGTCCTGACCGTGTCGCTGCCGAAGTCGGAAAAAGCACGCGAAGGCGTCAAGCGCATCGCGATCAACACTCATTAGCATCAATCGCGGACGGCGGCGGTCGGCGCCGCCGTCCATCGTCAACAAACCCGTCCCTTGGAAAGGAGCATGAGGGGAGGACCGATGACCAACGTGAACACCAATGCCGGCACTCTCAGCCCGCTGTTTCATCCCGCTGCCCATTACGACTCGCCTGCCGACGTCCTGAATGCAGAGGAGCTCTCCACGCCGGAGAAGCGGATCATCCTGTCATCCTGGGCCTCGGACATGTACGCGGTCGAATCCTGTCCCGCGCTGCGCGAGATACCAGGCATGAGCCACACCGTGCGGCTCGCCGATATTCTGACGGCGTTGCGCCGGCTCGACGGCGACAATGACAATGACGACCCGCCGCGCGGGGGCGGCGTCCCGATGCGGTTGCGGCGGCCCTGGGCCGCCGCCGAGAGGCGAGCCGCATGATGCTCACGCACACTGTTCTGACGCTCGTGCTGATCGGTCAGGCCTCGGCGGCCTTCGCCGTTCCTTATCTGGCCATGCACGGTCTCACCGCCGCGCCGCGTGACTGAGGCCACAAAGTTCTTCTATTCTGGGCTAGGCGGCAGGTGACGAAGATGAATGCTGTGCGTTTGCTTTCGCTGGCGTTGCTGTTGCTGACGCTCACGGCATCGCAGCCCGCCGCTGGCCAAATTCCGGACCTGAAGACGGGCGGCTCTGTGCCGACCCTGGCGCCGCTGGTGCGTCAGGTGACGCCGGCCGTGGTCAACATCTCCGTGCATGGCCGTGTGCGCGAGGACAATCCGCTCTATCGCGACCCGCTCTTCCGCGAGTTCTTCGACGTCCCCCGGCAGATCGAGAAGGAGGTCAACGCGACCGGCTCGGGGGTCATCGTCGATGCACAGCGCGGCTACGTACTCACCAACAATCACGTGGTCGATGGCACCTCCGCCGTTCAGATCACCACCAAGGACGGCCGGCAGTTCTCGGCGAAGGTCATCGGCCGCGATCCGCCGACGGACGTTGCGGTGCTCCAGATCCAGAGCCCGGCCGGGCTCAAGGCGCTTTCCTTCGGCGACAGCGACGCGCTCGAAGTCGGCGATTTCGTGCTTGCGATCGGCAACCCATTCGGCCTCGGCCAGACCGTGACGTCCGGCCTCGTCAGCGCGCTGGGCCGGACCGGACTCGGCAAGCAGGGTTATGAGGACTTCATCCAGACCGATGCTGCGATCAATCCCGGCAATTCCGGCGGGGCGCTGGTCAGCTTGCGCGGAGAACTGGTGGGCATCAACTCGGCCATCATCTCGCCTGCCGGCGGCAATGTCGGCATCGGATTTGCAATTCCCGTCAACATGGCGCGGAAGGTGATGGAGCAGATCGTCGCCAAGGGCCGCGTCGAGCGCGGCCGGATCGGCATTTCGCTGAAGGACTTGCATCCATCAGTCAACAAGGGATTCAACGAAGGTGCCGTCATCGCGGACATTGCGGCGGATTCGCCGGCGCAACAGGCAGGCCTGCGCAAGGGCGATATCATCATCAGGGCCGACGACCGCCCGATCCGCACCGCCGCCCAGCTCCGCAACACGATCGGCCTTGCGCGCATCGGCGAGGAAGTCAAACTCGTCCTGCTGCGCAATGGCGCCCCGCTAACGGCGGTCGTGAGAGTCGCTCCCGCGCCCGAACCAAGCAGTGCCGCCGCTGGCAACCGTTTCGTCCGTTAGCGGGTTCGCACCGCGCGGTATCCAGCAAGCCGCGCCGATCCATGTTGCTGGCACACCAAATATCGACTATCAGCCGGATCGGCGCGCATGACGCTGCCCAAGCAAAGGCAAAGGGAGCATCCGAGATGACCTCACCCACGCGACGTGATTTGCTCGCAACCGCTGCGGCGGCTACCGCCGTTTCGATGACCGGGGTCGCACCGGCCGCCGCGCAGGCCGGACCCAAGCCGATCTTTCCGGTGCCGATGGTGACGATCCCGATCGTCGGTGAGACCCAGGTGTTTCAGGTGCGCCGCATCTACTGCATCGGGCGCAATTACGCGGCGCACGCGATCGAGCGCGGCTCGGATCCGAACCGCGAGCCGCCGTTCTTCTTCCAGAAGCCGACCGACGCGATTCAGAACGTCGCGATCGGCGAGGTCGCCGATCATCCCTATCCGTCGCTGACCAAGAACTATCATCACGAGGTCGAGCTGGTTGCGGCGCTGAAATCGGGCGGCACCAACATTCCGGTCGAGAAGGCGCTCGACCATGTCTATGGCTATGCGCTCGGGCTCGACATGACCCGGCGCGATCTTCAGAACGGCATGGCCGCGGAGAAGAAGCCCTGGGAGATCGGCAAGAGCTTTGATCATGCGGCCGTGCTCGGTCCGATTCGCCCGGCAAGCAAGACCGGCCATTTCGAGAAGGGTGCGATTTCGCTGGCAGTCAACGGCGCCGTCCGGCAGAACTCCGATCTCAGCAAGATGATCTGGAGCGTCGCCGAGCAGATCGCAAAGCTGTCGGAAGCGTTCGAGCTGAAGGCGGGCGACATCATCTATTCCGGCACGCCGGAGAATGTCGGCCCGGTGGTGAAGGGCGACGTGCTGTTGTGCAAGCTCGAGGGCCTGCCGGACGTGTCGATCAGGATCGTCTAGCAGTTGCTCTGAGTGGCCCGCGTGGAGCCCCGGTTGAGGGCGCAAGAGCTGCGAACGCCGAGTTCCATCGATTGCCCTTGGTTGGCCGGCAAGCGAACTTGGTACGGCCATATTTGAGCAGGAGTGATCTGCCGCGAGGGAGGCGCTCCGATGAACAAGGCTGTGATCACCGCTATTGCAATGCTGGCTTGTGTGCCGGCGAGCGCAGTTGCGCAGGAGCGCGCGGGCGATGCAGCGCTCGGCGCCTTATCCGGTGCGGTCGTACTTGGCCCGGTCGGAGCCGTCGCCGGAGCGTTGGTTGGTTACACCGCCGGACCTTCGATCGCCCGGTCCTGGGGCCTGAGTGGTTCGCAGTCGGCAAGACACCCGCAGCCGCCACGTCGCGCTGCCGCGACCCGCGTCCCACCGCGCACGCGCGAGGCGATGGCTGCCAATGGCCAGACGAGCGCTGCCGGCAACCCGACCCCGCCGGTTCAAGCCGAGCCTGCCGTGCCGGCGCAGACCTCGGCTCCGCCCGTTCAGGGGTTCGACTGACGGCGCGGCTTCAACCGACACACCTTCGGCAGGTTGAAGGTCGCCCGCGCGGTCAGCCGAAGTGACGGCGATCTAGGGTTGGCCCAGGATCTTCTTCGCGGCGCGAAGATGCGGCTTGTCGATCATCTGGCCGTCGAGCCGCAGCGTGCCGGCATTCGGATTGCTCGCGAATGCCGCGATTACCTTCTCCGCCCATGTGCGTTCGGCCTCCGTCGGCTCGAAGGCCGCGTTGACGACATCGACATGCTTGGGATGGATCAGCGCCTTGGCTGCAAAACCGTCGCGCCGTGCCGCGCGCGTCTCGGCGTCGAGGCCGGCGAGATTGTCAATGTCGGTATAGACGGTGTCGATCGGCGCAACCTCGGCCGCGGCCGCCGCCATCAGGCAGAGATCGCGCGCGAGCCGATAGGGGCTGTGGAACACGCCGCCCGAGGCTTTCTCGGTGGCGCCGAGCGAAGCCGAGAGATCTTCGGCACCCCACATCAGTCCAGCGAGGCGAGGGGAGCAGCCTTTGTAGCTGCCAAGCCCGAAGATGGAGCCGGCGGTCTCCGTCGCGACGCAGACGATGCGCGTCGCGCCGACCGCGATGCCGGCCGCCGCCTCGAACGCTTCGAGCCAGGTCGCCACCTGCCGCACATCGTCGCCGCCTTGCGATTTCGGCAGCACGATGCCGTCGGGCTTGCCCGGCATCACCGTGGCGAGATCGACAAGCGTCATGCCGGTGTCGAGCGCGTTGACACGGACATAGAGCTGGTGCGGGCCGCGAGAGCCCTTCAGCATCGCCAGCGTCAACCCGCGCGCCTGCTCCTTCTTCTCGGCGACGACGGAATCCTCGAGGTCTATGATCAGCGCGTCGGCCTTGCCTTCGCTCGCTTTCTCGAATTTGCGCGGGGAATCACCCGGCACGAACAGCATCGAACGCATCAGACCGGCCTCTTGTGCATCATCGCCATGCGCCGGCATTTGCCGACGATCTCGTCGTTCTGGTTGAGGGCGTGGTGCTCGAACTCGACGATGCCTGCCCTCGGGCGCGATTTCGATTCCCGCAACGAAAGCACCTTCGTCGTCGCCCGCAACGTGTCGCCGTGGAAGACCGGCTTTGGAAAAGTGACGTCGGTCATGCCGAGATTGGCAACAGTGGTCCCGAGGGTCGTATCATAGACCGTCATGCCGATCATGATACCGAGGGTGTAAAGACTGTTGAAAATGCGCTGGCCGAACTCGGTCTTCTCGGCGAAATGCGCATCGATGTGCAGCGGCTGCGGATTGAGCGTCAGCAGGCTGAACATGGTGTTGTCCATCTCCGTGACGGTCCGGGTCAGCGGATGCCTGAACTCCTGGCCTACGGAGAAGTCCTCGAAATAAAGTCCGGCCATCGCGGTTTCCCTCCTTGCGAAATAACGACGCGCTCGCACCGTCGCGCCGCATGACCCTATGCATGGTACACGCACTTGGCAGGCAAATTCACGTATCTGTACTGAGTTTTTCGAGCTAAAGAACGCAAGCGAGGGAAGGTCCGGCGCGGCAATCTTCCATCGCCGGTTGGGTGGGCTCAAAGATCGGGCACGTGAGTCGCCGCGGCTCCTAGCACGGAGATCAAGAACATGGATTTCGCGCTCACCGATCAGCAGGAAGCCATTCGCGACGCCATCGCCAAGATCTGCGAAGGCTTTCCCGATGCCTATTGGCTGAAGAAGGATCACGACGGCGGCTTCCCGCACGACTTTCACAAGGCGCTGGCAGATGCCGGCTGGCTCGGCATCTGCGTGCCGGAGGAGTATGGCGGCTCCGGGCTAGGCATTACCGAAGCCGCGATCATGATGCGCACCATCGCGGAATCAGGTGCCGGCATGTCCGGCGCGTCCGCGGTGCATATCAACGTGTTCGGACTCAACCCCGTCGTCGTGTTCGGCACCGAGGAGCAGCGCAAGCGCATGCTGCCGCCGATGGTCGAGGGTCGCGAGAAAGCCTGTTTCGCGGTTACCGAGCCCAACACCGGTCTCAACACCACCCAGCTCAAGACCCGCGCGGTCGCCAAGAACGATCGCTACATCGTCAACGGCCAGAAGGTGTGGATATCGACCGCGCAGGTCGCGCACAAGATCCTGCTGCTGGCGCGCACCACCCCGCTGGAACAGGTGCGCTCGCCGACCCACGGCCTCAGCCTGTTCTACACCGATTTCGACCGCAACAAGATTAAGGTCCACGAGATCGAGAAGATGGGCCGCAAGATCGTCGATTCCAACGAGCTGTTCTTCGAGGATTTTGAAATCCCGATGGAGGATCGGATCGGCGAGGAAGGCAAAGGCTTCGAGTACATCCTCGAAGGCATGAACCCGGAGCGTATCCTGATCGCGGCGGAAGCGGTCGGTCTCGGCAAGCTCGCGCTATCGCGTGCGACCGAATACGCCAAGACGCGTGTGGTGTTCAACCGGCCCATCGGCAAGAATCAGGGCATCCAGCATCCGCTGGCGGTGAACTGGGTCGAGCTCGAGGCGGCCTGGCTGATGGTGATGTCGGCGGCCTGGCAATACGACAAGCGCATGCCCTGCGGCGCCGCCGCCAATGCGGCAAAGTATCTCGCTGGCGAGGCAGGCTTCTCGGCTTGCGAGCAGGCGGTGATGACCCATGGCGGCTTCGGCTATGCCAAGGAATTCCATGTCGAGCGCTATTTGCGCGAGATCCTGATTCCGCGCATCGCGCCGGTCAGTCCGCAGCTCGCGCTCAGCTTCATCGCGGAAAAGGTGCTTGGCCTCGCCAAGTCTTACTGAGCGACCTTCGGGCGCAAGCTCAAAAGGCTGTTCCTATTCAGCGGCGATCCGGTCCATGGCCATGGCACGAAGCCGGGCGCGCTGAATCTTGACGCCATTGGCGCTGTCGGTGACGGGGAAGGCATCCACGACATAGACCCGCGCCGGCACCTTGTAGCCGGCGAGCCGCTCGCGCACATGGGCGATTAGCGCTTCCTGTCGTGGTGGCTCTCCAGCTGGAATTACGAAGGCGACGCAGCGGGCCTGTCCCTTCAGGTCGATCGCGACCACCTGGGCGTCGGCGACACCCGCGCACGATTTGAGCTCGTCTTCGATCTCGCCGGGCGCGACCAGGAAGCCGCCGAGCCGCATCGCATCGCCGGCACGGGTCTCGTAGACGAACGAACCATCCCCGCGCAGCCGGCCGATGTCGCCGGTGCGGAAGAAGCCATCGGCGGTGATCGCTTCCCGCGTCGCCTCGGGATTGTTGAAGTAGCCGAGGAAGCATGACGGCGCGCTGATCTCGATCTCGCCGGAGCCGCCCCGGGCCGCAAGCTCGCCGGTCTCGACATCGCGGATGCGGATTTTCGCGTCCGGCGACATCGGCCAGCCGCCGCCTTCGATGCGATCGGCGAAGGCATCGCTGCCGCGGCCGATCGAGAACAGCGCCTGCACCTCGCTCGAACCGTACAAGCCGAACAGCGGCATACCGCGCACTTCGGCCTCCGCGGCCAACTCGCGCCAGCCGGGCTGGAATGCGGCGAAGCCGCAGATTTCGAGATGCGGAAACGGTCGTGGTGCATCGGTGAGCGCGAGGATGCGGCGGAACATCTCGTCCGAGCCGAACGAATGCGTGATCCTGCACTCGCCGAGGATCCTCACGGCCGGCGCCGCCTCGAAAGCATCGAGTACATGGATGGTCGCGCCCGCTGCGATGAAACCGAGCATGCTTGTCATGCCAAAAGTGCCGCATAACGGCAGCATCGCCAGCAGCGAATGGCGCTGCGGATCAAGCTGCAGCGCCTTGGCGACGGACGCGGCATGCGTCGCCAGCGTCCGCTGCGAATGGGCGACGAGCTTCGGGCCCTTCGTCGTGCCCGATGTCGTGTACAGCAGGACGGGCAGATCGACGTCCTCCTGAGCCGGCGGGGCAGGCGGATAAGACCTGTCGAAGGCATCGAACCGCACACTCGGCCATTGCGCGGGGATCGCGGTCTTGCCCACCACGGCAAGCTGTTGCAGCGCGGGCACCTCGTCCTTGGCGACACCGGCGAGAATGGCGGCAAAATCGATCGAGCGGAACGCGGCCTCGACCACCATCAGCTTGGCACCGGACAGGCGGAGCAGATGCGCGACCTCCGCACTGCGATAGCGCGTATTGACGGCGGCGACGACCGCGCCCAGGCGGCCGGCGGCGAACAGCAGTGCGAGCCATTCGATCCGGTTGACCAGCCAGACGGCGACGACGTCGCCCCTCCCGATGCCCTGCGCGGCCAGCCAGGCGGCGGTCTGCTCGATCCTTCCTGAGAGCTCCGCACGCGAGATCGGCGTGCCATCGAACATGAGGACGCGACTGGCGGTCTCGGTCGGGAGCAGCGATTGCAGCGAACATCTGTCGATCAGCATGCAATCGGAGTAACCCGATCGTGCAAAGCTGTCTACTTGGTGCCGAACATCCGATCGCCGGCATCGCCCAGGCCCGGCACGATATAGCCGTGGTCGTTGAGCCGCTCGTCGATGGCGGCGGTCCAGACCGGCACGTCGGGATGCTCGCTCTGGAACTGCGCGATGCCCTCGGGCGCGGCCAAGAGGCAGACGAAGCGGATGTCGCGGGCACCGCGCGCCTTGAGCAGGGACGCGCCGGCGCAGGCCGAATTGCCGGTGGCCAGCATCGGATCCATCAGGATCACGGTGCGATCGGACAGGTCCTGCGGTGCCTTGAAGTAATATTCCACGGCTTGCAACGTCTCGGGGTCGCGGTAGAGCCCGATATGAGCGATGCGCGCCGAGGGCATCAGCGCCAGCATGCCGTCGAGGAAGCCGACGCCCGCGCGCAGGATCGGCGCCAGGGTGAGCTTCTTGCCGGCGATCTTCGGCGCCTGCATCGGGGCGATCGGCGTCTCGATGTCCACCAGCTCCAGCGGCAGGTCGCGCGTCACCTCGTAGCCGAGCAGCATCCCGATCTCGTTCAGGATCTCGCGAAAGCTCTTGGTCGAGCGGTCCTTCTCGCGCATCAAGGAGAGCTTGTGCTGGACCAGGGGGTGGGCGACCACGTTGACGCTGCTTGTGCTCATAAAACCGCTCTACACGGTTCCGTGAAATTGCGCCAGATCGGCCGAGTCTTTTCCGCGGGATATGCCGCCTCAACTGGGCATCGCGTACTGCGCTGCGTGCCCGGTTGCTCGCCTCATAGGCAGACGTGGTCTATTCGCGGTCGATCGCCATGCGCATGGCCCGTGAGCAGCTAGGCGCCGAGCCTGCGTGCCAGAAGCGTGATCACGAGCGTCAGGATCGCGCCCCAGATCAGGCTCAACGCTTTGGTCAGGACGGTCGTGGTGATCACGTGCTCCAGGTGTCCCTTGAAGGGATGCATGCTACTTGTCCGGGGCGGGCGCCGCGCCGATGCGCATGCCGAGCAGCAGTGCAGCCATCAATGCCAGGATGATGATCTTGAGTCCGATCATGCGTTATCTCGCGAGGCACAGAATTGCTGTCCTCAGCGCGATCAGCGCTGTGAGCACGCTGCCCATCGAGAGGACGGCGAGCCCATGCCGGACGATACGTTTGAGCCGGGCTCTGCGCAGCGTCGACATTTCTGGTGTCCTTCCATTAGGAGCGTCTAGCCGAAATTGTCGCACGTGATCGGCTGGTAGAGTGGCTCTCGCAGCGGACGGACAGAAGAAACGCTCGGTCGCGGTGTCTCCGCACGCTCGGTCCGGACTTCAGCGAAGGCCGACAGCAGGGCAAGCGAAAGGTCGACATGGCGCGCCTCGACCGCGGTGTCGAGCCAGTCCGGCAACTCGCGTTCGCGCGACAGCGCGCAATGCCACTCGCCCTCGTCATAGGCGATACGGCGGACCTGCCACCTCGGCAGCTCGAGCTCCACCAGCGCCAGCGCCGCATCGGCCCAGGCCTCGACGTCGATCAGGCGCACGATCCGTGTGGTGCGTTCGCTTTGCCCGAGCGAGGGAACGCGCCGGCAGGCGTGCTCGATGATGTCGAGCATCAGCGCCCGTGTCATCGCCGGTGCCGCGCGAAGCCGCTCGCTCAGGGAAGGCGGGTCAAGGCGTCGGAGTGAGGCGGTCATATCAGGCCTCCTGGAATTTGCGTCGGTCAGTCGGCCGGCATTGCCAAGATGGCCGGGAGGGTATTTGAAAGCGAGATGAGGATCGGGCGAGAGATATATGGATTTCATAAGTGCATGGAGTCTTCCGGGTAGGAGCGACAGATGCGACTGTCGGCTGCGCCGCAGGTGGAGACTTATAGAAGCAGGGCTTTTTGGAAACCCCGGAGTCCGCCTGACGTAACGATCGGCAGCGCAAGCGATGATCGGATTGCATCGCCGCGTGCCTGTCCGGAACGATCGCCCGGAATGATATGTCGGTGTGGCGGCTACGGCCTTTATGAGATTCCTATAACGTCGCCATGGGCCTCATCTCGAAAACCTATGCCCGTGGTGTCACTTCAGCGCGGTCAAAAGTCCCGGCCGGAGCCCCGCGGAAATGCGCCTGCGTTTCCTTCGAGCTCGTCGGATCCCCGAGAAGCGGTTGCGCCTGACATCAGGGCGCAACGAGGAGTATCTCCATGATGGACATTGTGATGCTGGCCCTGGCCTTCGGCCTGTTCGCGCTCGCGATCGGCTACACCTATACCTGCGAACGGCTGTGACGGAGCGGATCATGATCTTCGATTATGCCCTCGCCGGTGCCGTTTCGTTCGGCCTCCTGGCCTATCTCACCTACGCGCTGCTGCGGCCCGAGCGGTTCTGAGCCGTGCTGCTGATTCTCGAATTGTTGCTGGCGGACGCCATGCTCGTCGCCGGCCTGCTGACGGTGCTTCTGCCTCTGCTACGCCGGAACCATGCCTGAAGGGTTGATTCCATGACTATGATCGGTTGGCTCCAGATCATTCTGTTTTGCGCCATTATCGTTGCGCTCGCAAAACCGCTCGGCGGGTACATGACGCGCGTGTTCAACGGCGAGCGCACCTTCCTCTCGCCGGTACTGCGTCCGATCGAGGCCGGCATTTACAGGATTTCCGGCGTCGACGAGAAGCGCGAGCAGCATTGGCTGACCTACACGGTCGCCATGTTGCTGTTCCATGTCGGCGGCTTCCTCATCATCTACGGCGTGATGCGCCTTCAGGCCGTGCTGCCGTTCAATCCGGCCGGGCAGGGCGCGGTCGCCGAGGATCTCTCCTTCAACACCGCGGTCTCCTTTATCACCAACACCAACTGGCAGAACTACGGCGGCGAGAGCACGCTGTCCTATCTCGTGCAGATGCTCGGCCTGACGCACCAGAACTTCCTGTCGGCCGCGACCGGCATCGCGCTGGCGATGGCCTTGATCCGCGGCTTCTCGCGCGCCTCGATGCGCACGGTCGGCAATTTCTGGATCGACGTCACCCGGTGTACGCTCTACGTGCTGCTGCCGATCTGCGTCGTCTATGCGCTGTTCCTGGTCTGGCAGGGCATGCCGCAGACGCTCGGGCCGTATATCGAGGCGACGACGCTCGAAGGCGCCAAGCAAACCATCGCGGTCGGGCCGGTCGCTTCCCAGGTCGCGATCAAGATGCTCGGCACCAACGGTGGCGGCTTCTTCAACGCCAACGCCGCTCATCCCTTCGAGAACCCGACCGCGCTGTCGAATTTCGTGCAGATGCTCTCGATCTTTGCACTCGGCGCCGCACTCACCAACGTATTCGGCCGCATGGTCGGCAACCAGCGCCAGGGCTGGGCAATCCTCTCCGTGATGGGCGTGCTGTTCCTGGCTGGCGTCGCCATCACCTGTTGGGCGGAAGCAAACGGCACCGCGACGCTCCATGCGCTGGGCCTGACCGGCGGCAACATGGAAGGCAAGGAGGTCCGGTTCGGCATCATCGCATCCTCGCTGTTTGCCGTCGTCACCACCGCCGCCTCGTGCGGCGCTGTCAACGCGATGCATGACAGTTTTACCGCACTCGGCGGCATGATCCCGCTGATCAACATGGAGCTCGGCGAAATCATCGTCGGCGGCGTTGGCGCCGGCATGTACGGCATGCTGCTGTTCGTCATCCTCGCGATCTTCGTCGCGGGCCTTATGGTTGGCCGCACCCCGGAATATGTCGGCAAGAAAATCGAGGCGCGTGAGGTCAAGATGGCTATGCTGGCGATCCTGGTGCTGCCGCTGATGATCCTCGGCTGGACCGCCGTCGGCGTGGTCTATCCGACGGCAGTCGCCTCCATGGCGAATGCCGGCCCGCACGGCTTCACCGAAGTGCTCTACGCCTTCACATCGGCGGCCGGCAACAACGGCTCGGCCTTCGCCGGGCTCACCGGCAACACCTTCTTCTACAACCTGACGCTGGCAAGCGCGATGTTCGTCGGCCGCTTCTTCATGATCGTCCCGGCCATGGCGATCGCGGGCTCGCTTGCGGAGAAGAAATCGATCCCGGCGTCCGTGGGCACGTTCCCGACCACCGGAGGCCTGTTCGTCGGCCTCGTGGTCGGCGTCATCCTGATTATGGGCGGCCTGACCTTCTTCCCGGCGCTCGCGCTCGGCCCGATCGTCGAACATCTGGCGATGAACGCCGGCAACCTGTTCTGATTGTTGGAGTGACCTCCATGGATACGATGAAACTGCAAAAACGTGCGCCGATGTCGGCAATGCTCGATCCCAGAATCGTGATGCCCGCGATCCGCGCCTCCTTCGCCAAGCTCGATCCGCGTCTGATGGTGAAGAATCCCGTCATGTTCGTTGTCGAGGTCGTTGCAGTGCTCACGACTGTGATCTCCCTGCGCGACCTCGTCATTGGCGGCGCGAACCTCGGCTTCACCTTCCAGATCATCGTCTGGCTCTGGTTCACGGTGCTGTTCGCCAATTTCGCCGAAGCCGTGGCCGAAGGCCGCGGCAAGGCGCAGGCCGAATCGCTGCGCAAGACCCGCACGGAAAGCCAGGCCAAGCTCCTCACTGGTGCTGGCGAGAATTTCAAGCTCGTGCCGGGCACGAGCCTGAAAGTAGGCGACATCGTGCTGGTCGAGGCCGGCGACACCATCCCTTCCGACGGCGAGGTGATCGAGGGCGTCGCCTCCGTCAACGAGGCCGCCATCACCGGCGAGTCCGCGCCCGTGATCCGCGAATCCGGCGGTGACCGCTCTGCGGTCACGGGTGGCACGCAGGTGCTGTCGGACTGGATCCGCGTCCGTATCACGGCAGCCCAGGGCTCGACCTTCATCGATCGCATGATCAAGCTGGTCGAGGGCGCCGAGCGGCAGAAGACCCCGAACGAGATCGCGCTCAACATCTTGCTCGCCGGTCTCACTGTCATCTTCGTGTTCGCCACCGTCACCATCCCCAGCTATGCGGCCTATGCCGGCGGCTCGATCTCGGTGATCGTGCTGGTCGCGCTGTTCGTGACGCTGATCCCGACCACCATCGGCGCGCTGTTGTCGGCGATCGGCATCGCCGGCATGGACCGTCTGGTACGCTTCAACGTGCTGGCGATGTCCGGCCGCGCGGTCGAGGCGGCCGGCGACGTCGACACACTGCTGCTGGACAAGACCGGCACCATCACGCTCGGCAACCGGCAGGCGACCGCCTTCCGTCCCGTGCGCGGAGTGACCGAGCAGGAGCTGGCGGATGCAGCTCAGTTGGCCTCGCTCGCGGACGAGACTCCGGAAGGCCGTTCCATCGTGGTGCTGGCGAAGGAGAAATACGGCATTCGCGGCCGGGACATGGCCGAGCTTGGCGCGACCTTCATCCCATTCACGGCGCAGACCCGCATGAGCGGCGTTGATGCCGGTGGCGCGTCGGTGCGCAAGGGCGCTGTCGACGCCATGCTGAACTATGTTGACGGCGGCGCGCCGCTGGCGATTGCCTCCGGCAACGTGCCGCGGGCGACCCAGCCGGCCGCCCTGTCGGATCTCGGTCGCGAGATCCAGACTATTGCCGATGATATCTCGAAGGCCGGCGGCACGCCGCTCGCGGTCGCCAGGGACGGCAAGCTGCTCGGCGTCATCCAGCTCAAGGACATCGTCAAGGGCGGCATCCGCGAACGCTTCGCCGAGCTGCGCCGCATGGGTATCCGCACCATCATGATTACAGGCGACAACCCGATGACGGCGGCCGCGATCGCGGCGGAAGCGGGCGTCGACGACTTCCTGGCGCAGGCCACCCCCGAGGACAAGCTCCGGCTGATTCGCGATGAGCAGGCCAAGGGCAAGCTGGTCGCCATGTGCGGCGACGGTACCAACGATGCGCCGGCGCTCGCGCAGGCCGATGTCGGTGTCGCCATGAACACCGGCACCCAGGCCGCCCGTGAGGCCGGCAACATGGTCGATCTCGACTCCAACCCGACCAAGCTGATCGAGGTGGTCGAGATCGGCAAGCAGCTCTTGATGACGCGCGGTGCGCTGACCACGTTCTCCATCGCCAACGATGTCGCCAAGTATTTTGCGATCATCCCGGCGATGTTCCTGGCGTTTTACCCCCAACTCAACGTGCTCAACGTCATGAGCCTGTCGAGCCCGCAGAGCGCCATCCTGTCGGCGATCATCTTCAATGCCCTCATCATCGTGGCGTTGATTCCACTGGCGCTGAAGGGCGTCGCCTACCGCGCTGTCGGTGCCGGCGCGCTGCTCCGCCGCAACCTCTTGATCTACGGCCTCGGCGGCATCGTTATTCCCTTCATCGGCATCAAGGCGATCGACCTCGTCGTCACCGCCTTGCATTTGGCTTAGTCCCCTCATTGCGAGGAGCGAAGCGACGATGCAATCCTGGCTGCCGCCGCGGAGAAACTCTGGATTGCTTCGCTTCGCTTGTAATGATGAAATAACTGGAGACCCATCATGCTCAGAGAAATTCGCCCCGGCATCGTGCTCTTGCTGGTGCTCACCGCCATTACGGGCCTTGCCTATCCGCTCGCAATGACTGCCATCGCCGGCACGTTGTTTCCGGTGCAGGCGCAGGGCAGCCTAATCGAAAGGGACGGCAGGGTGGTCGGATCCGCTCTGATCGGGCAGGAGTTCAAGGACGACAAATATTTCCGCGGTCGTCCCTCGGCGACGCTGGCGCCCGATCCCAATGATTCGACCAAAACTGTGCCGGCGCCCTACAACGCTGCCAATTCGGGCGGCTCCAATCTCGGCCCCACCAGCAAGGCGCTGGCCGACCGGCTGAAGGAAGATGTGGACAAGCTGAAGGTAGAAAATCCATCCGCGCCGATACCGGTCGATCTGGTGACGACGTCAGCTAGCGGTCTTGATCCCGACATCTCGCCGGAAGCGGCGCAATTCCAGGTGCCGCGCGTGGCGAAGGCACGGAATGTGCCGGAGGACCAGGTCAGGCAGCTCGTGACTGCCAATACCGAAGGCCGTTTGCTGGGCCTGATCGGCGAGCCCCGCGTCAACGTGCTGGCGCTGAATCTCGCGCTCGACCGCGCCGCGAAGTAGTCTAGGCTCAGCACGCCGGGATGATTATATTGGCCTGATGGTTCAACCGCGCCGCGATCCCGAACAACGTCCGTCGCCCGATGCGTTGCTGGAAACCGCGCGTCGGGCAGAAAGCGCGAGCGGCAAGCTGAAGATCTTCGTGGGCGCCGCCCCGGGCGTCGGCAAGACCTACGAGATGCTGCAAAGCGCCCACGCCAAGCGCAAAGCCGGCATCGACGTCGTGGTCGGCTTCGTCGAGACCCACGGCCGGGCTGAGACCGAGGCGCTGGTGCGCGGGCTCGAAATGGTCCCCCGCAAGAGGATCGACTACCGCGGCCAGATCGTCGAGGAGATGGACCTCGATGCCGTGATCGCGCGGCGGCCGCAAATTGCGCTGGTCGACGAACTCGCCCACACCAACGCGGTCGGCAGCCGCCACCCCAAGCGCTATCTCGATGTCGAGGAACTGCTCTCCCGCGGCATCGACGTCTATACCGCCGTCAACATCCAGCACATCGAGAGCCTGAACGACGTCGTCGCCCAGATTACCCATGTGCGGGTGCGCGAGACGGTGCCGGATTCGGTGTTCGATCGCGCCGATGCGATCGAGCTGATCGACCTCACGCCCGACGACCTGATTCAGCGGCTGAAGGAGGGCAAGGTCTATGTGCCGAGGCAAGCCGAGCGGGCGCTGGAGCATTATTTCTCGCCGGGCAATCTGACCGCGTTGCGCGAGCTCGCCTTGCGGCGCACGGCCGAGCGGGTCGACGAGCAGCTCCTCACCCACATGCAGGCGAACGCCATCGCCGGTCCCTGGGCTGCGGGCGAACGTATCCTCGTCTGCGTCAGCGAGGATCCGCGCGCGGCCGGGCTGGTGCGCTATACCAAGCGGCTGGCCGATCGGCTGCATGCCCCGTTCACCGCGCTCTCGATCGAGACGCGCCGCTCGCTCCAGCTTTCCGACGAGGAGCGCGACCGGCTGGCCGATACGCTGCGGCTTGCCGAATCGCTCGGCGGCGAGGCGCTGACGATTCCCGCTGTGGGCCGCCGCATCGCCGACGACGTCGTGAACTTCGCACAAGGCAACAACGTCACCCAGATCGTGATCGGCAAGTCGACCCGCTCGCGCTGGTTCGAGATAGCGCGCGGCTCAGTCGTGCATGACCTGGTGCGCCGCGCCGGCAACATCACCGTCCACGTCATCGCCGGTGACGAGCTGCCCGGCGAGGCCGTGCCCAAGACCGCGGTACAGACCGCTGCGCGCGCGGAGCCGTTCAACCCGCTGCCCTATCTGAAGGCGCTCGGGATCGTGCTGATCGGGCTCGGCGCCGCGGAGCTGGTCCAGCCCCGGTTCGGCATCGAGAACGTCGACCTCGTGCTGCTGACGGCGGTGGTCGCGGTTGCGGTCCGCTACGGCCTGTGGCCGTCGCTGCTCGCGACCGTCGCGGCCTCGCTGTGCTACAATTTCTTCTTCCTGCCGCCGATCTATACCTTCACGATCACCGACCCGACCAACGTTGCCGCCTTCGTGCTGTTCGTGGTGGTGGCGATGATCGTCTCCAATGTCGCGGCACGTGTGCGCATCCAGGCCGACACCGCGATCGGCCGGATCCGGATGACCGAGCAGCTCCATGCCTTCAGCCGCAAGCTCGCCGGCACCGGCACGCTCGACGATGTGTTGTGGGCAACCGCCTATCAGATCGCGCTGATGCTGAAGGTCCGCGTCGTGTTGCTGCTGCCGGAAGAGGGCCTGCTCACGGTGAAATCCGGCTATCCGCCGGAGGATGAGCTCGATCAGGCCGACCTCGCCGCCGCCAATTGGGCCTGGAGCAACGACCGCACCGCAGGCCGCGGCTCGGACACCCTGCCGGGTGCGAAACGGCTGTTCCTGCCGATGCGCACCGGCCGTGGTCCGATCGGCGTCATCGGCATCGACAACGACCGCACCGGCCCGCTATTGACCCCGGACCAGCGCCGGCTGCTCGATGCGCTGGTCGACCAGGGCGCGCTCGCAATCGAACGCGTGCTGCTGGTCGAGGACATGGATCGCGTCAAGCGCACTGTCGAATCCGAACGGCTGCGTTCGGCGCTCCTGACCTCGATCTCGCACGATTTGAAGACGCCGCTCGCCTCGGTCCTTGGGGCGGCCTCCACCATGCGCGACCTCGACGGCGCGCTCTCTGACACCGAGAAGCGCGACCTGCTCGCGACCGTGATCGACGAGTCCGAACGGCTCAACCGCTTCATTGCCAATCTGCTCGACATGACCAAGCTCGAATCCGGCGCCATCGTGCCCAATACGGCGCTGCACGATCTCGGCGAGATCGTCGGTAGCGCGCTGCGGCGAGCGGCCAAGATCCTCGCTGCTCACAAGGTCGAGCTTGCGCTGGCGGCCGATGTGCCGATGCTCGAGCTCGATGCCGTGCTGTTCGAGCAAGTGCTGTTCAACCTGCTCGACAACGCCGCGAAATACTCGGCGCCCGACACCACGATCGCGATCCGCAGTCAGCGCGAGCGGGATGAGATCGTTCTCCAGATCGCCGATGAGGGCGGCGGCATCCCACCCGACGAGCTCGAGAGCGTGTTCGACAAGTTCTATCGCGTGCAGAAGGGTGATCATATCCGGCCCGGTACCGGCCTCGGCCTCGCTATCTCCCGTGGTTTCGTCGAGGCGATGCGGGGCACGATCTCGGCCGCCAACCGCAGCGACCGGAGCGGCGCGATCCTCACCATCCGTCTGCCCGTCCCAGTGCAGACCCACGCATTGGATACCGCCGCGTGAGTGCTGCCCCGATCAAGGTCCTGGTCATCGATGACGAGCCGCCGATCCGTAAACTGCTGCGGATGGGGCTGACGACGCAGGGCTATGAGATTCTGGAGGCGTCGAACGGCAAGACCGCGCTGGACAGGCTTGCCGAGGAGCCGGCGCTGATCATCCTCGATCTCGGCCTGCCCGACGTGCAGGGACACGAGCTGCTGCGCACCATCCGCGCCCGCAACGAGGAGGTGCCGATCGTGGTGCTGTCGAGCCGCGGCGACGAGGCCGGCAAAGTGCAGGCGCTCGATCTCGGCGCCGACGATTACCTGACCAAGCCGTTCGGCATGGAAGAGCTTCTGGCCCGCTTGCGTGCCGCGCTGCGCCACCAGCTTCAAGTCAAAGGCGAGCGCCCTGTGTTTCGCACCGGCGATCTCTCCGTCGATCTCGTCCGCCGCATCGTCAAGGTCGGCGAGCGCGAGGTGAAGCTGTCACCGAAGGAATACGATCTCCTTCGCGTCCTGGTGCAGCACGCCGGCAAGGTGCTCACCCATCGCTTCCTGCTCAAGGAGCTCTGGGACGAGCTGACCGACGCGCAATATCTGCGCGTCTATGTCCGCCAGCTCCGCCAGAAGATCGAAGCCGACCCGGAACGGCCGCACTATGTGCTGACCGAGACGGGAATCGGATACAGGCTGAAGGCGGGTGATTAGACCAGCCGTCATTCCGGGGGCGATGCCTTGCGTCGCGCCGGAATGACAGTCAGCCTGCCTTGCGATGCCTTGCCGTCGACCGGTGCGCCTTCTTCGCGCTGCGATGCCGCCCGGTCGACCGGCGCGCGTGGGGCTTCGCCGATGTCTTCCCGCCTCCGCGCCCCTTCAGGCTCTGCTTCAGCGCGTCCATGAGGCTGACGACGTTGCTCGGCCGCTCCTCGGGCTGCGGCAGCTCGATCTTCTTGCCGCTGGCCTTGCGCTTCACCAGCGCCTTCAGCGCGTTCTCGTACTCGTCCTTGAATTCGCTAGGGTCGAAATGCGCGGCCTTGCTGTGCAGGATGTGACCGGCGAGCTCGACCATGTCCTTGGTGATCTTCGGGCTCTTGATGTCATCGAAGAACTGGTCCTCGTCGCGCAGCTCGTACGGATAGCGCAGCGTGGTGCCGAGCAGGCCCTTGCCGAGAGGCTCGATCGCCATCACGTGCTCGCGATTGGTGAGCACGATTTTCGCGAGGGCCACGCGGTCCTGATCCTTCATCGCATCGCGGATCACGGCAAAGGCGTCGGCCGCGGCCTTGCCGTCGGGCGCGATGTAATAGGGGTGGTTAAGGTAACGCTTGTCGATCTCCTCGCGCGGCACGAAGCTCTCGATGTCGATGGTGTGGTTGCTCTCGATCTGCACCGCTTCGAGCTCCTCCGGCTCGATCTCGACATACTTGCCCTTGCGCAGCTCGTAGCCGCGGCCCTTCTGGTCGCTCTCGACGACGTCGCCGGTCTCGGAATCGATCATCTGCTGCTTGAGCCGGTTCCCGGTCTCGCGGTTGATGAGATGAAACCGCGTCTTCTCGGCGGCGGTTGCAGCGGGGTAGAGCACGACGGGGCAGCTGACCAGCGAGAGCTTCAACGTTCCCTTCCAATAGGCACGCGGGGCCATTCCATTCTCCAGCGTTTTCAAGGCGTTTTGGAACCCCAACCCGGCCATGGGGTTTTGGTTCCGGGTGGGACTTTGGCCGTGATAGGCTTGAATGCCGAAAGAGAGCGGGACCGGTCGTGCTGCAAAAACTCTCCACTTACCGACAGAAGCGTGATTTCGAGAAAACGCCCGAGCCATCGGGCAAGACCGCCGTGGCGCCGTCGAAGCAGCGGCGCTTCGTGATCCAGAAGCACGATGCGAGCCGGCTGCACTACGACCTCCGACTCGAGTTCGACGGTGTCTTCAAATCCTGGGCCGTGACGAAGGGGCCCTCGCTCGATCCGCATGACAAGCGGCTGGCGGTCGAGGTCGAGGACCATCCGCTCGACTATGGTGATTTCGAAGGCACGATCCCCGAAGGCCAGTATGGTGGCGGCACCGTGATGCTGTGGGATCGAGGCTATTGGGAATCGGAAGATCCGGAAGCCGGCTTCAAGAAGGGCGATCTCAAGTTCACCCTCCATGGCGAGAAGCTACAGGGAAGCTGGGTGCTGGTGCGCATGCGCAACGACCGCACCGGCGGTAAGCGGACAAACTGGCTGCTCATCAAGCATCGTGACGAATATGCGCGCGAGGGCAACGACAACGACATCCTCGAGCAAGACAAGTCCGTTGCTTCTGGTCGCGCGATGGAGCAAATCGCTGAAGGAAAGGGCCGCGCGCCCAAGCCCTTCATGCTGGCCAAGGGGCCGAAGGGCAAGGCCGACGCAGTCTGGCAATCCAACCGCGCCGAGGAGACGAAAGGGCGCACAGTGACTCCCGCGCCGCGCACGGCGTTGAAGGCTAGACCGACGGCGAAGAAGACAGCCACGACAGCAGCGAGCGCCAAGAAGGTCTCGGAGATGCCGGACTTCGTGGCGCCGCAGCTCTGCACGCTGGTCGAGCGGCCGCCGGCCGATGGTGGCTGGTGCCATGAGATCAAGTTCGACGGCTATCGCGTCCAGCTCCGGGTCGAGGACGGCGAGGCGACGCTCAAGACGCGGAAGGGTCTCGACTGGACCGGCAAATTCGTCTCCATTGCCAAGGAAGCGGGGGCGCTGCCGGATGTGCTGATCGACGGCGAGATCGTCGCGCTCGACCACAACGGCGCGCCGAACTTCTCCTCGCTTCAGGCTGCGTTGTCGGACGGCAAGACCGACGAGCTCATCTTCTTTGCCTTCGACCTCCTCTTCGCCGAGGGCGAGGATTACCGTCGGCTGCCGCTTGGCGAGCGCAAGGCGCGGCTGAAGGAGCTTCTGGAATCACGCAAGCGGAAAACGAGCCAGATTCGGTATGTCGAGCATTTCGAGAGCGGGGGCGATGCCGTGCTGCAATCGGCCTGCAAGCTCGAGCTCGAGGGTGTGGTGTCGAAGAAGCTGGATGCGCCGTATCGCTCCGGCCGCACCGAGAGCTGGGTCAAGTCGAAATGTCGCGCCGGCCATGAGGTGGTGATCGGCGGCTACAAGACCACGAACGGCAAGTTCCGCTCGCTGATGGCGGGCGTGCAGCGCGGCGATCATCTCGCCTTCGTCGGCATGGTCGGCACAGGCTTTGGCGCCGACAAGGTCAAGCGCCTCATGCCTTCACTGAAGGCCATGGAGGCCAAGCAAAGCCCCTTCGGCGGCAAGAACGCGCCGAAGAAGACCCGCGAGGTGCACTGGCTGAAGCCGGAGCTCGTCGCCGAGATCGAGTTCGCCGGCTTCACCGCCGACGGCAATATCCGTCAGGCCGCGTTCAAGGGACTGCGGCAGGACAAGCCGGCCAAGGAGGTTGAGGCGGAGACGCCGGTCGATACCGAGCTCGCCGAACCCTCGGCCAAAGGAGCGAAGCGCGCAAAAGCGCGGCCAGGTGCGCAGTCGGCCCTGGGCGGCAGCAACGCCGAGGTCATGGGCGTCGTCATCTCCAAGCCGGACAAGGAGCTGTGGCCCGATGACGGACATGGCGATGCCGTGACCAAGTTGGACCTCGCGCGCTATCTCGAAGCCGTCGGCGAATGGATGATCGTGCACCTCAAGGGCCGGCCGTGCTCGCTGATCCGCGCCCCTGACGGCATCAAGGGCGAGTGCTTCTTCCAGCGCCATGCCATGCAGGGGACGTCGAACCTCCTGGAGCTCGCAAGAGTCTCCGGCGACCGCAAGCCGTATTTGCAGATCGATCGGATCGAAGGGCTCGCGGCGGTGGCGCAGATCGGCGGCGTCGAGCTGCATCCCTGGAATTGCGCGCCCTATGCCTATGACACGCCGGGCCGGCTGGTATTCGATCTCGATCCGGCGCCCGACGTCGAATTCGCCGACGTCGTCGAGGCGGCCAAGGAGATGCGGCAGCGGCTGAGCGATATCGGCATGGACAGCTTCTGCAAGACCACAGGCGGCAAGGGCCTCCACGTGGTGGTGCCGCTGCTCCACGGCGCGCGCGACAAGGTGAGCTGGAAGGAGGCCAAGGCGTTTGCGCAAGGCGTCTGCCAGTGGATGGCCGATGACGATCCCGAACGCTATCTGCTCAACATGTCGAAGAAGCTGCGCAAGGGAAAGATCTTCCTGGACTATTTGCGCAACGACCGCATGTCGACCGCGGTTGCCCCACTGTCGCCGCGCGCGCGCACCGGTGCCACGGTGTCGATGCCCGTGACTTGGGCGCAGGTGAAGAGCGACCTCGATCCGAAGCGATATACGATGCGCACGGTGCCGGGCCTGCTGGCGCGATCGAAAGCGTGGGAGGGCTATGAGGATGCCGCCGCATCGATCAAGGCGGCGATCAAGAAGCTGGCGGGAAAGGTGAAGTAGGTTTGTGCTACCGCGCGTCGCGCGTAGGGTGGGCAAAGCGGCGCGTGCCCACCATTTTCTTTCTCGTCGCGGAACGGTGGTGGGCACGCTTTCGCCTTGCCCACCCTACGCGATCCGCCTCGGCTATATGCGTCCCATCAGGAGCAGGATCAGCAGGATGACGATGACGAGACCGAGGCCGCCGCCGCCGTAATAACCGGTGCCGTAGAACGGCCCGCCGCCGATGCCGCTGAAGCCGCCGAGCAGGGCGATGACCAAGATGATCAGAATGATCGTGCCGATAGACATGCGAGTCTCCTCCAGCCCTTTCTTGAAAGGGTCGTCTGACCTGTCCCGTTATCCGGGGGCAACTTGCCGCAGGTTTTAAAGTTCCGGCTTCGCAATGCGGGTTCCTGCTTCAGCAGTTTGGAACTTTTGCCTTTCCATGCGGCATGATGAGGTGAGGATCAGCAGCAGGGTCACGGCCATGGCAGAACCGCTCGTCGTCTCAATTCCGCATCGTCTCGGCCGCGACGAGGCGGTACGCCGGCTCAAGACGGGGCTTGGCCGCGCCGCAGCAAGCATTCCCGTGATGCAGGTCGAAGAGGAGCGTTGGAGCGGCGACTGCATGAATTTTCGCATCCGCGCGCTCGGGCAGATCGCGACCGGCAAGGTCGACGTTGCCGAAGATCACGTCCGGGTCGAGGTGGTGCTGCCCCGGCTGTTGCAACGCTTTGCCGAGATGGCCCAGGGCGCGATCAGGAAGCGCGGACAGTTGCTGCTGACCAAGGACGGAAAGTAGCCTCAGGCGCGCACGCGCTGCCGCATCGGCTTTGCTGCACTGGCGGTGCGCGCCTCGATGACGGTCCCGGGAAGATCGCGCAGGGCCCGCGCGAGCGGCAGTTCATCGCCTGCAAAGCCTGCCGCGGTGTAGCCGGTGATATCGACGGTTGCATCGAAGCCTTCCAGCGCCGGCCATTCCCGACCTCCTTGCGTGAACGGCGCAAAGTGACGCCCGACCGCGACGATCGCGGCCGCCCGGCCATGGCGGCGGGCGAACGCGATGACGTGCTCAGCATGCCCGCCGTGAACCTCGAGTGGCTGATAGTCACCCTGGACGAAGATGTCGGGGAGCCGATTGCGGAGCTTAAGGAGGTGACGCGTCCAGGCCAGCTTGAGCCGGCCGTCCGGCCAGGCCTTGATCAGGTCGCTCCAGTCCGGAGCTTCCAAGGACGTCAGCGCCCTGCGGCGCGCGGCAAAGTCCACCGGCCGCCGGTTGTCGGGGTCGACCAGCGAGAGGTCCCAGAATTCGGTGCCTTGGTAGAAGTCTGGCACGCCTGGCAGCGTCGCCTTGAGCGTGAGCTGGCTCAGCGAGTTCAACATGCCGAGCAGTGCGACGCGGCGGGCCAGGGTCTGCAGAGCCTCCAGGAATTCTGCGGACTGGGCGGGGTCGAGGATCTTGTCGATGAAGCTCTTGACCCCGTTTTCATATGCTTCATGCGGATTGAGCCAGCTCGTCTCCTCCTTGCCTTCACGCGCGGCCTTGAGGGCATAGGCCTGGATGCGCTCGACAAAATCAGGACCGACCGGCCCCTGGAGCGGCCAGGCTCCGAGCAGGGTCTGGTAGAGCATGTACTCGAATGTCGCCGACGGCGCGCGGAAACTATCTCGGTGGGTGAGATGTGGCGCGTTCAACACCTTCCAGCGCGCCACCGCGCTGGTCCATTCGCCGGGAATCTCGCTGAGCGCCGCGATCCGCGCGCGGGCGTCCTCGCCGCGCTTGGTGTCGTGGGTGGCCGTGGCGGTCATGCCGTGCGGCCATTCCCTGGCACGGGCCTGCATGGCCTGATGGAAAGCGGGAATAGTGAGGCCGATGCTCGCGGGATCACCGCCGACCTCGTTCAGCGCGAGCAGCCGGTGGAACTGGTAGAACGCGGTGTCCTCCAGCGACTTCGCCATCATCGGTCCGGTGAATTGCTGCACCTTCAGCGCGAAGCGGCGTACGCGCGGCGCGCTGTGTGGGGGACGCCCAGGTTTGAGCAGGTCCATGGTCAGAGCGTCGCGGAGGAAGTCGAAAATGCCATCATCCGCGGCGAACCATTCTCCGCGGGCGCGTTCGATGGTCTCATCGATCAGCTTGCGATCGTGTGCGGTCGGCGCGCTCGTCGTGAGGTAAGTGCGGTAGACCGGGAAATGCAGCACATAGAGCTCGAGGGCCTGGCGCAAGCTGTCGGCCGAGAAGTCGCGCGTCGAGTAATGCCCGTTGGCGATGCGCGCCAAAAGGCGCGTCAGCACGGTGAACTCGCTGGTGAGCAGCGTCTCCAGCACCCGCCGCTTGGCGTCCTTGACGTAAGGCGCAAGCCGGGGCGGCCGGTTGCTGATCTGCCGCCAGGTCTCGTCCAACGCCGTCAGCCCCTTGGCGTCGACCAGCACCTGGGTGATGACGTTCATCCATTCATAGCCGGTGGTGCCCTGGACCCCGGCGAAATGCGGCAGGCGCTCGTGCTCGCACAGGATCTTCTCGACCACTGTATAGAATGGCTTTGTGTTGCCTTGGGCGTCGCGGACCAGCCGGCGCAGCCGCTGGCAATATTGTGCGGGATCGCGCAGGCCGTCGATGTGATCGAGACGGATGCCTTGCAGTCTGCCGTCGGCGATGAGCTGCTTGACCAGCCGGTGCGTGGCGGCAAACGTGCCGGGATCCTCGACGCGCAAGCCGGCGAGGCCGTTGACGTCGAAGAAGCGGCGATAGTTGATGTCGCTGGAGGCGAGGCGCCAATGCCCGAGCTTGTAGTGCTGGCGCTCGAGCAGATGATGCAGCGCCAGCGTCTGGGCGGGACGGTCCTTGGCAGCGCGATAGGCGGCAAGTCCGCGCGCGATGATGTCGGCAGCGCCCGCAATGTCCTTGAGTTCTGCCTTGAACGCGGGAGCTTCCTTGCGGTTGGGACGGCGCAGTCCGGTGTAGCGCGCCGCGAGCGCAAGCAGGCGCTTGCCGGGCTCCGTTTCCCCCGCATCCGCCTCCTTGACGATCATCCGCAGCACTTCGCCATAGCGCTCCGGCGCGACGGGTAAGCGGTGCTCGAAATACCAGGCGGAAAGACTGCCCTGGTCCGGATCATAACGCAGCTCGATCTCGCCGCGCTCGAGCGCATCGCCATAGGGCGCGCCGAGAATCGGCAGCAGCACGCCGCCGCGGGCGCGGAAGGCCAGTTGATCCCAGTCGATGTCGAATGAGACCGCATGCGGTGAAGCCTGGCCCCACTCCAGCACGTCGAGCCACCAGGGATTGTCGGCAAAATGCACGCCGACGTGATTGGGCACGAAGTCGATGATGAGTCCGAGGTCGTGATGGATCAATGTTTCGCTCAGCCGCGCGAAACCGGTCTCGCCGCCGAGTTCGGGGCTGAGCTGGCTGTGATCGACCGTGTCATAGCCGTGGGTCGAGCCCTTGCGAGCCTTCATCACCGGGGAGGCGTAGAGATGCGTGATCCCGAGCGCCTTCAGATAGGGCACAACCGCGGCGGCCTTGTCGAAGCCGAAATCCGCGGTGAGCTGGAGCCGGTAAGTCGCGAGCGGAATGGCCGGAGGCATGCTAGCCTCCGAGACGCCAGACCACCGACCAGGGCGGAAGCCGCTCGCCGGCCTCGCCGCCCCAGATCGGCGTGCCCGAATTGAGGTTGGAATACGCGATATCCTTGTCCGAGAGATTGGCGGCCAAGCGCAGAGTCGTGCCGTCGCCCATTCGCCAATGCGCGGTGAGCAAGCCCGTATCCGCTGCCTCGGCATCGCCGAAACTCGCTCCTTTCAGGCGGGGCATGACCTCCTGGCGGCGGACGGCGAGCAGCTCGCGCACCAGCGCGAGTCGTGCCTTCTGTTCGGAGGTGCGGCCGGTCCAGTCGAGCACGGCCGATTGCAGCGTGGCCGGATCGAGCGGATCCGGTACCTCGTCGCCATATTTCTCGTAAGCCCAGGCATATTCCTGCTTGCGCCCCTTGCGGACGGCATCGGCAAGGCCGCCCTGAAAATCGCAGAAGAACGGGAAGGGCGCTGTCGAGCCCCATTCCTCGCCCATGAACAGCATCGGGATCATCGGTGCGAGAAGCGTCACCGCGAGCGCGGCTTCGATCTGCTTTGATCCTGCCAGGCTCTCGAGCCGGTCGCCGAGTGGGCGGTTGCCGATCTGGTCGTGGTTCTGGAGAAAATTGACGAAGGTCGCCGGCGGCAGCTCGCCGCTCGGCTCGCCGCGCGGCTTCTTGCCCCAGAATTCCGAGATCTCGCCCTGGTAGACGAAGCCCGATGCGAGCGCGCGCGCAAGATCCATGCGCGGGGTCTGGTAGTCGGCATAGTAACCGGCGAGCTCGCCGGTCAGCATCACGTGCCAGACGTGGTGATAGTCGTCGTTCCACTGACCGCGATATTTGCCGTTCGGCGGCTCCTGGGCGGCATCGAGCAGGCTCGCACGGTTGTCGCCGTTCTCCAACACGAGATGGATGTGCCGTCCCGTGGCCTTGGCGAGCTCGCCGGCGGCGACGCTGAGGTCTTGCAGCATCGACTGCTCGCCGGGCACTGCCATGATGTGGTTGGCGGCATCCAGCCGCAGGCCATCGAAGCGGTAGTCGCTGAGCCAGGACAGCGCGTTCTCGACCGCGAATGCGCGCACCTGGGGCACGCGATAATCGATCGCGCTGCCCCAGGGCGTGTGTGCCTCGGTAAAGAAGGTCGGCGCATAGCGGCCCAGGTAATTCCCCTCGGGACCGAAATGATTGTAGACGACGTCGAGGAACACCATGAGCCCGCGCAGATGTGCCTCGTCGATCAGCGTCTTCAGGTCTTCGGGCCGGCCATAGGTGCTGTCGGGCGCATACCACAGCACCCCGTCATAGCCCCAGCCGCGGCGGCCGGCGAAATCGGCCAGCGGCATTAATTCCAGTGCAGTGATGCCGGTCGTTGTGAGATGATCGAGCTTGTCGATCATGGCGCGGTACGTGCCCTCCGGCGTGAAGGTGCCGACATGGGTCTCGATCAGCACCGTCTCTTCCCAAGGGCAGCCGCGCCAATCGCGCGCGCGCCAGGCGAAGACGTCGTGATCGATCACCTCGCTCGGGCCAAACACATCCGCCGGCTGGAATGCCGAGGCCGGATCGGGCACCTCGATCTCGTCGTCGATCCGGAATTTGTAATCGCTACCGGCGCGCAGCCCGGCAATATCGGCCACGTACCAGCCATCCTGCCGGCGCTGCATCGCGTGCCTTCTGTCGAGCAGGAGGTCGACACGGCGCGCGCCGGGCGCCCACAGCCGGAACGACACGCCGTCCTTGGTCGGCCTCGCCCCGAAGGATGGCCTCATAGCGCCCCCGCGAAGGCGAGCACGGATCGCGGCGGCGCTTTGCTGTCGCTTCCGGGCAGGAAGTCGATCGAGTTCAGCCTGGCCTCGGTCGTGTTGAGGATCTGCTGCCAGCTCTTGTATTCGGTCATTTTGGGCAATTTGAATGCGATCTCTTCAGGAGCGGCGTTCAGAACGATAAAGATCGCGGCGCTGCCCGGTTCCATCGGTCCCATCACATAGGAGAGAAACCGCCCTTCCGGGAATTTCCAATCGTTCTCCGTCATCTCGTCGCCGGCCGGCGTCAGCCACAGCGCACCGTAGGAGATGCCGTCTTTCGGGCGGCCATCGAGCCAGCGATGGCTGCGCAGTTGCGAGAACCGGCGGCGGATGTCGGCGAGATGGGCGACGAAATCGACCATGTCGTCGTCCTCTTTGCCGAGATTGTCCCAATTGATCCAGCCGACCTCGTTGTCCTGGCAATAGGCATTGTTGTTGCCGGTTTGCGAATTGCCGACCTCGTCGCCGGCGAGGATCAGCGGAACGCCTTGCGCCAGCATCAGGCAGGCCAGCACGTTCTTGCGAAGCTGCCGGCGCAGACCGAGGATCTGGAGGTCGTCAGTCGGGCCCTCGACGCCGCAATTGTTGCTGTGGTTGTCATTGGAGCCGTCGCGATTGTCCTCGCCGTTAGCCTCGTTGTGCTTCTCGTTGTAGCTGAAGAGGTCGGCGAGCGTGAAGCCGTCATGCACGGTGATGTGGTTGATGCTGGCGCGCGGCCGTCTTCCGTCATGGTTGAAGAGGTCGGATGACGCCGTCATACGGCTGGAGATGTCGCCAATCAGGCTGCCTTCGCCGCTCCAGTAGCGGCGCATGGCGCTGCGGTAGCGATCGTTCCATTCCGACCATTGCGAGGGGAAGGCGCCGACCTGGTAGCCGCCGAGCCCGAGATCCCACGGTTCGGCGACGAGCTTGACGGTCGCCAGCACGGGATCCTGCCGGACCGCGGTCAGGAACGAGCTACCGCGATCAAAACCGTTCGGGCCGCGCGCCAACGTGGTGGCGAGGTCGAAACGGAAGCCGTCGACATGGCAGACCTCGACCCAGTAGCGAAGCGAATCCATCACCATCTGGAGCACGCGCGGATGGGTGAGGTTCACCGACGAGCCGCAGCCGGTGAAGTCGTCGTAATAGCGCGGGTTCTCGCGGTTCAGCCAGTAATAGGAGGCGTTGTCGATGCCGCGGTAGCACAGTGTCGGCCCGAGGTGATTGCCCTCGGCGGTGTGGTTGTAGACGACGTCCAGCATAACCTCGATGCCGGCGTCGTGCAGCCGCGCGACCGTTGTGCGGAAGGAATCGAGCGCGTTGTCCTGCGCGTAGCGCGGCTCGGGCGCGAAGAAGGACAGCGTATTGTAGCCCCAGTAATTGGCAAGCTTCTTCTCCACCAGGATGCGGTCGTCGACGAAGCTGTGCACCGGCAGGAGCTCGATCGTGGTGACGTCGAGCCTCTTCAGATGCTCGATCATCGCCGGCGATGACAGACCGCCATAGGTGCCGCGCAGGTTCGGCGGCACGTCATCGCGCTTCTGCGTCAGGCCCTTGACGTGGGCCTCGTAGATGATGGTGTCTTCCCAGGGGATGTTGGGCCTGATCTCACGCCGGCCCCAGTTGAAGGTCTCGTCGACGACGACGGCCTTTGGCATGCCGCGCGCATTGTCGCGCCGGTCGAACGACAGGTCCTCGCGTGGTGACCCGGTGCGGTAGGCGAAATGCGCATCGCTCCAGACCAACCGTCCTGCAAGCCGCTTGGCATAGGGGTCGAGCAGCAGCTTGTTGGCGTTGAAGCGGTGGCCGTGCTCGGGCTCGTAGGGGCCGTGCACGCGGTAACCGTAGAGCTGGCCGGGCGAGACGTCGTTGAGATAGCAGTGCCAGACGTCTTCGGTCCTCTCAGGCAATTCGATGCGTTCGAGCTCGCGGCGGCCCTGTGTGTCGAACAGGCAGAGCTCGACCTTCTGCGCGTTGGCGGAGAACAGCGCGAAATTGGTGCCGCGTCCGTCCCAGCTTGCGCCGAGGCGTGCGGGCGATCCAGCAGTCAGGCGCATGTGTCAGCTTTCCGGAACGAGGAAGATTGCGGCAAGCGGCGGAATCGTGAGGCGGAGCTCGCCGCCCTCGGCGTGAACTTCGCCGATGTTGCCGACATTGCTGCCGCCATAATGGGCGGAATCCGAGTTGAGCACTTCCTTCCACTTGCCGCCAAAGGGCACGCGTACGCGGTAATTCTGATAGACGTTCGGCGAGAAGTTGACGATCACCAGGCATCGCGCCTGCTCGTCGAAACCCTTGCGCAGCCAGGCGAAGACGTTGCGGTTGGCATCGTCGGTGATCAACCATTCGAAGCCGGCCTGGTCGCAATCCATCTGATGCAGCGCCGGCACCGCGCGATAGAGCCGGTTGAGATCGCGGATCAGCGCCTGGATGCCGGAATGGTACTTGTATTCGAGCAGGTGCCAGTCGAGCGACTGGTCGTGGTTCCATTCGCGGCTCTGCGCGATCTCCGCGCCCATGAACAACAGCTTCTTGCCGGGATGGCCGAACATGAAGCTGTAATAGGCGCGCAAGTTCGCAAAGCGCTGCCACTCGTCGCCTGGCATGCGGCCGAGAATCGAGCGTTTGCCGTGCACGACCTCGTCATGAGACAGCGGCAGGATGAAGTTTTCCGAGAACGCATAATGAAGGCCGAACAGGATCTCGCCGTGATGGTGCTTGCGGTAGATCGGATCCTTGCTGATGTAGCTCAGCGTGTCGTGCATCCAGCCCATGTTCCATTTGTAGCCGAAGCCGAGCCCGCCGAATTCGACCGGGCGCGAGACCTGAGGCCAGGCGGTGGACTCCTCAGCCGCCGTGGTCGCCTGCGCGAAGCGGGCGAAGACTTCCGTGTTGAAGCGGCGCAAGAAGTTGATCGCCTCGATGTTCTCCCGCCCGCCGTACTGGTTCGGAATCCACGCTCCGGGCGGCCGGCTGTAATCGAGATAGAGCATGGATGCCACCGCATCGACGCGCAGCCCGTCGATCGCGTAGCGCTCCAGCCAGAACAGAGCGTTCGACACCAGGAAGTTCGTCACTTCGGTGCGGCCGTAATTGTAGATCAGCGTGCCCCAATCCAGATGGCGACCCTGGAGCGGGTTGGCGTGCTCGTAGAGCGCGGTGCCGTCGAAGCTGCCGAGGCCATGCGGATCGTCCGGGAAATGGCCGGGCACCCAGTCGAGCAGCACGCCGACGCCCTCGCGATGGCAGGCATCGACCAGCGCGGCAAAATCCTCCGGCGTGCCGAAGCGGCTGGTCGGCGCATAAAGGCCGGTCGGTTGGTAGCCCCACGAGCCGTCGAAGGGATGCTCGCTGACAGGCAGGAATTCGAGATGGGTGAAACCCATGTCGCGCGCGTAGGCCGGTAGCTGCTCGGCCAACTCGCGATAGGTGAGCCATTCATTGCCGTTCTTGCGCCGCCACGAGCCGAGATGGACCTCGTAGATCGACATCGGCGCCGACAGCGCGTTGATGCCGTCGGGCGCCGGCCGTGGCCGCGGCAGATGCGCCTCGTCGAACACGATGGAGGCGGTCTTCGGCCGCACCTCGCTCGCGAACGCCAGCGGATCGGACTTCAGCGGAAGCAGATGGCCGTGCGGGCCGATGATTTCGAACTTGTAGTGATCACCAACCTTCGCATGCGGGATGAATAGTTCCCAATAGCCGCTACCGCGTACGCGCATGGGATGGCGCCGGCCATCCCAGAAATTGAAATCGCCGACCACGGAGACGCGCCGCGCATTCGGCGCCAGCACCACGAAGCCGATGCCATCGACACCTTCGTGCCGCATCGGATGGGCGCCGAGCTTGTCGTAAAGGCGCTGGTGAGTGCCTTCGCCGAGCAGATAAAGGTCGAAATCGGTCAGGATCGGCGGAAAGCGGTAGGCATCCTCGAACTCGACGACGTTGCCTCCGAATTTTGCGCGCAGCTGATAACGTTTCGAGGCGTTAGGCAGCGCCCCGATGAACAGGCCGGAATCGTGCACGCGGTCGAGCGGGGCGACTTCGCCATGCTCGCCGACCACCTCGACATTGGAGGCTTCGGGCAGAAAGGCGCGCACCACGCTTCTACCGCCCTCGGGGTGCAGCCCGAGATAGTGGAACGGATCGGAGTGGCGGCCCTCGATGATCGCGTAGGCCTCGGCAGGCAGTTTAGGCATGGGCTTCGCCCTCGGCACTGGACAGAATGCGAAGCAGTCCGGTCAGCGGCGCATGGAGCCCCTCAGGCCGGTGGGACAGCTCGTACTCTACTTCGTCGAACGCTTGATCAAGCAGGAAGAACCTTAACAGGCCTTGCGCGGATTGCGGATTGTCCGGCCACAGCCGCCGATCGGTCATGGCTTCGCGATAGGCGGACAGGAAGGTTGCGGTGGCGCGCTCGCGCCATTCGTCGAGCGCGGCCGTGAGCCGGCCCTGCTCGTCGGAGGCGCCTGTGAGCGCGCGACCGAGAGCCGTGTTAACCGAAACATCAATCGAGTGGATCAGGCCCGCGACGTCGCGCGCGGCCGGCGCCTTGCGCCGCTTGTCGGCCAATGGAACACGCGGATCGCCGTCGAAGTCGATGATGAAGATATCGTCCTTCACGATCAGAGTTTGCCCGAGGCGGAAGTCGCCATGATGACGGATGTTCAACCCGCCGATCCCGGAAGGCAATAGCGCATTCAGTCGGTCGGGCAGGGTCGCGCGCGCCTCCGTGAGCTGATCGATCAGCGGCCGGTCCGCCTCCCGCAGGCCGTCGCGGCTCTCGGCCAGCCGTTCGAAAACCTGCTCGGCGCGCGCCTTGAGGTCGGATACGAGGTGCTTGACGTACGCGGAGCCGATCGGCTCCGGAGCGAGATCGTCCGGCGTTGCCGCGGCCAGAGCGACGTGCAGTTCGCCGAGCCGCCGGCCGATCTGCGCCACGAAGTGCAGATAAGGTGCCTGCTCCTGGGTCTCGCGCAGCGTTTCGCCCGCTGGCAATACGCGCTGCTCGTCGATATAGCGATCGAGATAGCCCGTTGTCATCGTCCAGCCGTCGCCCTGGTTCTCGACATAGGCATGCAGCACGCCGAGCGTGCTGCGCTGCTCGCCCTCGACCAGCTCGACGCTGCCCAGCAGCGGCGGCGTATTGGCAAAGCGTGCGACCTCCGTGAGGTAATGGCCGATCTCGATCTCGGGACTGACGCCGCTTTCGAGCCGCCGATAGATCTTGGCGACGTATTGGTTGTCGACCAGCGCCGTGCTGTTCGACTGTTCGATCGCGCGGATGCGTTCGGGCTCCTTGATGATGTAATCGGCAAACCGGCTGGTTGCCTTGAACTCCAGCCGCAGATTGTTCTCCTCCACCACTAGGTTCTGCGACAAATTGCGCAGGAACAGGCCGATGAAGATCTGGTCGGTCGCGACATCGAGCAGCGTGCCTTCGCGCGCGCCCTGTCGCACGGCGGCGAGCGCCTTCGGATTGAAGCGCTCGCGGTCGAAACGCACCCACTCGATCTGCAACGGCAGCACGTAGCGTGTCGCCACGTCTCCTTGGTTGGTCTCGAAGAACGCGATCCAGGGCCGGTTGTCGCCGATGTCGCAGAACGGCACCGCCGATGTCAACGCGGTCTTGATGTGCTTGGCATTGTGCTCGGGATACCACCGCGTCCGCGAGAGGAACCCCGGCAGCACATCGCGCTCGAACACGCCACGCTCGCGGGCGAGCGACACCCAATTCGAGTTCACCGGCACCACCAAGGTCTCGAACTCCGGCACCGCGCGCGGCGTCACCGGCTCGGACTTGTCGCGCTCCTGAAGCTGGAACCAGTAGAAGCCGTAGGGCCCCAGCGTGATCATGTAGGGCAGTTCACCGATCGGAGGAAAGCGCGTGCGGCCGAGCATTTCCTGTGGGATGCGGTCCTTCCAGGGCGACAGATCGAGCTCGGTTGCCTGCGCGGCGCGCGACAAATTGGCGACGCAGAGGATCACCTCGTCGCGATATTGCCGGACATAGGCCAGCACGGCGCGGTTGGCGGGGCGGATGAAGGTCATGGTGCCGCGGCCGAAGGCGAGCGTCGACTTGCGCACCGAGATCAGCCGCTTGGTGGCGCTGAGCAGTGAAGACAGGCTGCGCGACTGCGCCTCCACATTCACCGCCTCATAGCCGTAGACCGGGTCCATGATCAGCGGCGCATAGAGGCGGGCCGGATCGCAGCGCGAGAAGCCGCCGTTCCGGTCCGGGCTCCACTGCATCGGCGTGCGGACGCCGTTGCGGTCGCCGAGATAGATGTTGTCGCCCATCCCGATTTCGTCGCCGTAATAGATGATCGGCGTGCCGGGGAAGGACAGCAGCAGCGAGTTCATCAGCTCGATCTTGCGGCGGTCATTGTCCATCAGCGGCGCAAGACGTCGGCGAATGCCGACATTGATCCGCGCGCGTGGGTCGTTGGCGTAGGTGGTCCAGAGATAGTCGCGCTCGACGTCGGTGACCATCTCCAGCGTAAGTTCGTCATGATTGCGCAGGAACAGCGCCCATTGGCAGCTCGCCGGGATGTCCGGAGTCTGGCGCAGGATGTCTGTGATCGGGAAACGGTCCTCCTGCGCGATCGCCATGTAGATGCGCGGCATCAGCGGGAAGTGGTAGGCCATGTGGCACTCGTCGCCACGGCCGAAATATTCCTGCACGTCCTCCGGCCATTGATTGGCCTCGGCCAGCAGCAGCTTGCCCTTGGAGTAGGCGTCGAGCTCCTGGCGCAGGCGCTTGATGATCGCATGCGTCTCGGGCAGGTTCTCGTTCGAGGTGCCCTCGCGCTCGCACAGATAGGGAATGGCGTCCAATCGGAAGCCGTCGACACCGGCATCCAACCAGCGCTTCATCACCTGGATGATGGCGCTCACCACGCGCGGATTGTCGAAATTGAGGTCCGGCTGGTGCGAGAAGAAGCGGTGCCAGTAGAAGGCGCCAGCCTCGGGATCCCACGTCCAGTTCGACTTCTCCGTGTCGGTGAAGATGATGCGCGTGCCCTGGTATTTCTGATCGGTGTCGCTCCAGACGTACCAGTTGCGTGCGCTCGAGCCCGGATGGCTGCGGCGCGCGCGCTTGAACCATTTGTGCTGGTCCGAGGTGTGGTTGACGACGAGCTCGGTGATGACGCGCAGGCCCCGCTTCTGCGCCTCCTGGATGAAGCGCTTGAAATCCTTCATCGTCCCGAAATCGGGGTTGACCGCGCCGTAATCGGCGATGTCATAGCCGTCGTCGCGGCCGGGCGAGGGGTAGAACGGCAGCAGCCACAGCGCGGTGACGCCGAGCTCCTGGAGATAGGGCAGCTTCTCGGTCAGCCCGGCGAAGTCGCCGATACCGTCATTGTTGCTGTCGGCAAAGGCCTTGACGTGGAGCTGGTAGATGATGGCGTCCTTGTACCAGAGCTCATCCACGATCTCGGCAGCCTCGGCTTTCCTGGTGTCGACGGAAGACAGAACATTCATGGCGTGAACCCTTACGCCAGGCCGCGGAACAGGAGCGCCGGATCGCGATCGGGATCGATACGCAACCTGACCCCGCCCCATTCGATGCAGGACCGTTCGCCGGTGAGGAGGTTTTCGAGTGCCGCAACATGATGTCGCTGCCCGCTGGCGTCAACAGTGACGTCACCGAGCGGCAGCCAGAATTCGCGCGCATGGCGCGACAGCGCGATTACGACGACGACGGTGTGGGCAGGCTCGGCGGCCTCCTTCACGAAGGCAATGGTTTCGCCGTCCTCGATACCGAGGAAGCGCAAATTGGCCGTTTGCTGGAGCGCCGCATTCTCGTTGCGGACGCGATTGAGCGCGGTGATGTAGGGCTTGATGTTGCCGGGCGTGTCCCAGTCGCGCTGCTTGATCTGGTATTTCTCGGAATCCAGATATTCTTCACGGCCGGGGATCGCCGTGTGCTCAAGCAGCTCGAAGCCACTGTAGATGCCGTAACTGCCCGACAGCGTCGCGGCCAGCGCAAGGCGCGACTTGAATGCCCAGGCTTCGCCGCTCTGGAGGTGAAAGGGCAGCAGGTCGGCTGTGTTGACGAACAGGTTCGGGCGATAGAAGTCGCGTTCGGGATAACGGGTCAGTTCGCCGAGATATTGCTCCAGCTCCCACCGCGAGGTGCGCCAGGGGAAATAGGTGAAGGACTGCGCGAAGCCGAGCTTGGCGAGCCCCTTCATCAGCTTCGGTCGGGCGAAGGTCTTGGAGAACAGGATCACTTCGGGATGTCGGCGGCGGATGTCGCGGATCAGCCACTCCCAGAACGGAAATGGCGCGGTGTCGTGATTGTCGATGGCGAAAATGGTCACACCATGATCGATCCAGAACAGCATGGCATCGCGAAACGCGTTCCACAGCCCAGCCCTGTCGACGGAGTTGAAATCGGGGATGACGATATCCGAATAGGCGCCATCCACCGTCCGCACGGAGCGATCCGGCCGCCACCTGAACCATTCCGGATGCTGCGTCAGCCAGGGATGGTCCGGGGAGCATTGCACGGCGAAGTCGAGCGCGAGCTCGAGACCGTACTCCAGGCAGGTCGCAACCAGTGCGCGGAAATCCTCGATCGTGCCGAGCTCGGGATGCAGCGCATCGTGTCCGCCTTCCGTGGTGCCGATCGCATAGGGCGAGCCGGGATCGCCTTCACCCGCCACCGGCGCATTGTTGCGGCCCTTGCGGCGGGTGTGGCCGATCGGGTGGATCGGCGTGAAGTAGAGCACGTCGAACCCCATCGCGGCGATGTCGGGCACGCGGGCGATGCAGTCTCTCAGCGTGCCATGCCGGCCGGGGATCCGGCTCTGGCTGCGCGGCATCATCTGGTACCAGGCGCCAAAGCGTGCCCTATCGCGGTCGATGATCAGCGGAAAAGAAGCTGAGCGGGTGAGGTCGGGCCGCGACTGGCTCTCGGCCATGGCTTCGCCGAGCTCGGTTGCGAGCAGCGGGCCGACGTCGCCGCTCTGAAGAAAATCCTCGCACTGCCTGAGGATAACCAGTGCTGCGTCTTGTTGCGCGCCATGCGCCTTGGTCAACAGGCCGGCGCCCTCGATGGCGTCGAGGGTGACGTCCGCACCGGAGCGTTGCTTGCGCGCGATGCCGTGGGACCAGGTGGCGAACTCGTCGGTCCAGGCTTCGATAGCGTAGATGTATTGCCCGGCCTCGGTCGGGACGAAGGCGCCCGACCAGCGGTCATTACCGTGATGGGTCATCGGCTCACGCTGCCATTCGCGGTCCTGCTCACGGCGCCATAGCAGCGCGGCGCCGATCACGGCATCACCGTCACGATAGATGTCGGCCCAGACATCGACCCGGTCGCCCGCGATCCGCTTCACTGCAAAGCGGCCGCCCTCAATCGAGGGATAGACGTCTTCGATGAGGAAAGCGCTGCCGGCTGCGGCACTTTCGACAGTTTGAATTGTCTTGTTCACGGTGATGCCATTGACAAGAAAGCAGGGGCCCGTTTCCCTTGTCGGGAACCTACGCTTGAGACCTATATAGAAAGCCGCTTGTGTGTCATTAGTTCCCCCTGGGAACGGCAGGCGCAGTTTGTGAGTTAAGCCCGACTAACGTCTTCCGCTGCCTCGTTAAAATCGATGCCCCCGGCGAGTGGGTGGCTTGCAAGCTGCGTGCCGAATGGATCTTTTAGCTCAAGCCCGGATCAAGGGCGTTCAATCTGAATTCGTTGATGCCTTGGGAAAGCTGCGGGTCACCGACCCCGTGGCCCTCAAATCGATCCTCGACGCCCTGCCGGAAAAGCGGGTTTACCGCTTTGTCGGCGGGCCGGTCGTGGTGCGCGCCTTAGGGCATCCGCGAACGGAATTGGCGGCCATCGGTGCGCCACCCCTGCAATGGAAGTTGACGGCAAACGGCAAAATGATCGCGCAAGGCGAGACGCGCGAGCCCGTGATCGCCTGGCCTGCCGGCCTGCCGCTCGGCTATCATCGTTTGACTCTGACCGACGCGGAAGGCGTGACGGAAGAGGTGCCGATGATCGTGGCGCCCGAGCGCGCGTTCGGCGGCGATTTCGACCGCGGCTGGCTGCTTGCCGTGCAGCTCTATAGCGTCCGCTCCAGCCGCAATTGGGGCATCGGCGATTTTACCGACCTGGCCGATCTCGTCCGGCTCGCCAAGCAATTGGGAGCCGACGGTGTCGGGCTCAATCCGCTGCATGTGCTGTTCGACGACCACCCGGCCGATTGCAGTCCCTATTCGCCGAACAGCCGCCTGTTTCTCAATCCGCTCTATATCGACGTCGAGGCGATCCCGGAATTCTCGGCCGACCTCGTGCCGGATGCCGCCGCGACTGCAGCGCGGCTGCGCGAAGGCGACCGTGTGCCCTATACGGACATGGCGGCGTTGAAATGGCTGGGCCTGCGCGCTGCCTACAACAGTTTCGTGACGAGCGCGAGCGAAGCGCGCCGCAAGGAGTTCGACGCTTTCCGCGCCGCCCGCGCGCCGCTGTTGTCCCGCTTTGCCTGCTTCGAGGTGCTGCGTCATCGCTTCACCGCGCCATGGTGGGAATGGCCGGTGGAATGGCAAAAGCCTGACGATGCGCAATGCGCCGAGCTGCGCAATGGGGCCGACAAGCGCGACGTCGAGTTCGTCGAATTCGTGCAATGGACGGCTGACAGCCAGTTGCACGCGGCCAAGGAGCTGGCGAGCCAGCTCGGCATGCGCGTCGGACTCTATCTCGACGTTGCCGTCGGCGTGCAATCCAACGGCTTCGATGCCTGGAACGAGCAGATGGCGATTTCCCGCCATCTCGCCGTCGGTGCGCCGCCCGACGTGCTCAATACCGTCGGCCAGGACTGGGGTCTTGCCGGCTTCAACGCAGGCGGCCTGGAAGCTCAATCCTTCGTGCCGTTCGCCGACATGCTCGCCGCTTCGATGCGCCATGCTGGGGCCATCAGGCTCGATCACGTGCTCGGCTTGAAGCGGCTTTATCTGGTGCCGCGCGGCTTCAAGCCCGACAACGGCGCCTATGTGCAGATGCCGTTCGAGGCGCTGCTGGCGGCGGTGGCGTGCGAGAGCGCGGCCCATAAATGCATCGTGATCGGCGAGGACCTCGGCACCGTGCCGGAAGGCTTCCGCGAGATGATGCAGGATTTCGGCATCTGGTCCTACCTCGTCATGATGTTCGAGCGCGACGATACCGGCCATTTCCGCAACGTCGACCACTACCGGCCCAACGCACTGGTCACGCTGAACACCCATGACCTGTCGACCTATGCCGGTTGGCGCTCGTTCGGCGATCTCAGGATGAAGCGCTCGCTCGGTATCGATCCCGGCGAGAACGATCAGGCGCGCTGGGATGCGCTCGGCAGGCTCGACGAGATTTTGCGCCAGAACGGCATCAATGCGAACGACCTCTATTCGGTGCTCGCCTTCCTGTCGCGCACGCCGTCGCGGCTGCTCGCGGTGTCGCTGGAGGATCTGCTCGGCGTGATCGACCAGCCCAACATTCCCGGCACGATCGACGAGCATCCGAACTGGCGCCAGCGGCTCCCTGTTACGCTCGACAAGATCGCGTCCAAGATCGATCTCGCGGCTTTGAAGGCCGCGACGCGGGAACGTTCATTGAATGGCGGAAGCTGAAATCTAGGCTCGACGACTTTGTCTCAGAAGATCGAGGACTATGCGCTGATTGGCGATTGCGAGACGGCCGCGCTTGTCGGGCGCAACGGCTCGATCGACTGGCTGTGCTGGCCGGCCTTCGATTCCGACGCCTGCTTTGTCGCGATCCTCGGCACCCACAGGAACGGCCGCTGGCTGATTGCACCCAGCGAGGATGTCACGGCTACGTCGCGCCGTTATCTTGGCGATTCACTCATCCTCGAAACCCGCTTCGAAACGGACAGTGGCACGGTCGCGCTGATCGACTTCATGCCGCCGCGCGGCAAGGCGTCTGATATCGTGCGGCTGGTCCGCGGCATCAAGGGTGCGGTGAAGATGCGGATGGAGCTCGTGATCCGCTTCGGCTTCGGGGCCGACATTCCGTGGGTGCGACGGATCGACCATTCCCTGATGGCAATTGCCGGCCAGGACATGACTGTGCTGCGCACGCCTGTTGAGACCCGCGGGGAGAATCTGACCACGGTTTCCGACTTCAAGGTGACGGCCGGCGAGACCGTACCGTTCGTGCTGACCTACGGCCCCTCGCATCTGCCGCCGGCCGAGTCGATCGATCCAGAGATCGCGCTCGAGGAGACCGAAAGGTTCTGGCAGGACTGGTGCAGCCACTGCACCCGCGATGGCAACTATCACGATCTCATCATGCGCTCGCTGATCACGCTGAAGGCGCTGACCTTCGCCCCGACCGGCGGCATCGTCGCGGCACCGACCACGTCATTGCCGGAGAAGCTCGGGGGCAGCAGGAACTGGGACTACCGCTTCTGCTGGCTGCGCGATGCCACCTTCACGCTGCTGGCGCTGATGAACTCGGGCTACACCGAGGAGGCCTTGGCGTGGCACAATTGGCTCCTGCGCGCCGCCGCCGGCTCGCCGTCGAACATGCAGATCATGTACGGCATCTGGGGCCAGCGCCGGCTGTTGGAATGGGAGGCGGGCTGGCTCGACGGCTATGAGGGCGCCAAGCCGGTGCGCATCGGCAATGCCGCGCATGCGCAGCTTCAGCTCGACGTCTATGGCGAGTTGATTGACGCTTTCCACCAGTCGCGCATGGCCAAGCTCAAGCTCGACGAGGAGACCTGGGCGCTGGAATGCGCGGTGCTCAATCATCTCGCCGAGGTCTGGGACCGGCCCGATCACGGCATCTGGGAGCGCCGCGGGCAGCCCAAGCACTACGTCTTCTCCAAGGTCATGACCTGGGTCGCCTTCGATCGCGGCATCAAGAGTGCCGAGACCTTCGGCTTCAAGGCGCCGCTGTTGCACTGGCAGGCCTTGCGCGAGGCCATTCATCGTGACGTCTGCAACCACGGCTTCGATGCGGGCGAAAACACGTTCGTCGAGTCCTACGGCTCGAAGCTGCTCGATGCCAGCGTGCTGCTGTTGCCTGCCGTCGGGTTCCTGTCGCCATTGGATCCACGGATCCGCGGCACCATCGCCGCTGTCGAGAAATGGCTGATGCGCGACGGCTTCGTGCTGCGGCATGACCCGCGCGAGCTGCCGGCGGGGCAGCCGCCGCTCGAAGGCGCGTTCCTGGCTTGCACGCTGTGGCTGGCCGATGCTCATGTGCTGTCGGGCGATCTCGACAAAGCACAAGTGTTGTTCGATCGCGTGGTGGGCATTGCGAACGATGTCGGGCTGCTGGCGGAGGAATATGATTCCGTGGCACGGCGCCAGACCGGCAACTTCCCGCAGGCGCTGACCCACATCGCGCTGATCAACACTGCGCATAATCTGTCGGCGGCCAGGCAGGAGAGCGAGAAGCCGGCCGTGCAGCGCTCGCAGTAGTAGTGACGCAGCGGGCGCCTGCCGAGAGTAGGTTAATTGCTTCCGCTACGGAGGTGCGCTCCCTCTCCCGCTTGCGGGGGGTGTCTCCGCTGGGCGAAAACAGTTAAGAGGAGAGAACCCTCACCCGCCGCTACGCGGCGACCTCTCCCGCAAGCGGAGAGGTTGAAACCAGCTGGCGGCAAACTCAGCCCACCCCATTCCGCTTCAAGATCATCTCTATCGCCTCCGCAAAACCGTCCTGCTCGTTGGTCGCGGTGACGTGAGTGGCGTGGTCCTTGACGTTGTCAGCGGCATTACCCATGGCAATCGAGACGCCGCTGACGCGGAACATCGCGAGGTCGTTTTGCATATCGCCGATGGTGGCGACCGCGTCGGTGGAAATGCCGAGGCGATTGGCCATCGCCTGCACGAAGGTGCCCTTGTTGAAGTCGGGCGGGGTGATGTCGAGATAGTAGGTTTGCGAACGTACTGCTGTGGCCTCGTTGCCGAGCGCCTCCTGCATCGCCTTCTCGCACCGCTCGAGGCCGGCGGCATCGGCACTGGCGCCGACGATCTTGCAGGCGCTCGCAAGGTACGGCGAAAAATCCGTCACGATGGTCGGATCGGCGCGGATCGTGCGCTGCTCATGCGCGACGTAGCTGCCCTCGGGATTGTCGATCAGCCATTTGTCGGTGGTGAAGAGCCAGACGTCGGCGCCGTATTCGCGGAGGATCCGCAGCGATCTCTCGGCCGCGCCCGCCGGGATAAGGTGCTGCTCGACCGGTCTCATCTCGGGATCGACGATCGAGGAGCCGTTGAACGGCCCGACCGGAAGCCAGAGCGCCAGCGGCTCGATCAGGAAGCGCATGCCGATCGCGGGGCGGCTGGAGGTGATGGTGAAGCCGATGCCTGCCTGGTGCAGCCGCTGCACGACAGACCTCGCGCGCTCCGTCAGCGTCTTGTCCTTGGTCAGCAGCGTGCCGTCGACGTCGGAGACGACCAGTGAGATCTTCGTCATGGCAGGACCTTAATTCAGGTTTTCTTATTCAGATATCTTGGCCTTAGCGCTTCGCCCCGCCCAACCTCAATTGCCGCACCACGCCGTCCACGATCGCCTCGACGGATTCGTCGATCGAGACGGTGATGACGTGCTCGCCCGCCTCCGGCGGCTCCAGCGTGTTGAACTGGCTGGTCAACAGCTCGGGCGGCATAAAATGACCCTTGCGGTGGGCGAGCCGCTCGGCAATCAGCTCCTTCGTGCCTTTCAGGAAGACGAAGCGGACGTCGTCGCGTCCGCGCAGCAGCACGTCACGATAGGCGTGTTTGAGCGCCGAGCAGGCGATGATGACGTGCTCGCCGCGTCCGCAGACCCGCGCGATCTCGTCGGCGATGGCATTGAGCCAAGGCCAGCGGTCTTCGTCGGTGAGCGGATGGCCCGCCTTCATTTTCTCGACATTGCTGGCGGGATGAAAGCTGTCGCCGTCCTTGAAGCGCCAGCCGAGGCGCTCGCCGAGCGCCGCCGCAATCGTGCTCTTGCCCGAGCCAGACACGCCCATCACGATCAATGCACAAGGTGCTTCAACGCCCGCCACGAATTCCCTCCGGAAGCGCGGCCTGGTCCACCAGCCAAACGGTCTCACCATTCGAACGCGCGCGCAACGCCGGCAGAGTCTCGCCATTGAGGAGGCGCGTCAAGATCGGCCGCTTGTCGTGCCCGGCGATCCCGAACAGCATTTCGCGGCAGGATGCCAGAACGGGCAGGGTGAGCGAGACCCGCGGGACGAACGGCGCGACACTGGCCTTGGGCACCCCGACGACCCAGCGTTCGGTCTCCTCAACTTCGGAATAGCCGGGAAACAGCGAAGCGGTGTGGCCGTCCGGGCCTACGCCCATCAGGACCATGTCGAACAGCGGCCGTGCCGCATCGAGCCGGTCAGCGCCATAGAAGGCTTGCAGCTCGCGAGCATAGGCCTCGGCGGCGCGATCAGGATTTTCGGCCGTGGTTGGGATCGGATGGATATGGCCTGAGGGCGCACTGCGATCGAGGAAGGTCGCGCGGGCGGCCGCCATGTTGTTGAGGGGATCGCTTTCCGACACGAAACGCTCGTCGCCGATGAACCAGTGCACGCGCTCCCACGGAATTCTTTCGCGCCAGGCATCGCTGCCGAGCAATTGATAGAGCTTCCTCGGGCTGGAGCCGCCGGTGAGGCAGATTGCGATGCGCGAGGGATTGGCGGCGATCCGCGCCATAACCCGTTCGGCCGCGGTAAGCGCCAACGCCTCGGCGTCGGCCGCGACGATCAGCTTCGGCTGCTCGGCTGCTTCCATCACGAGTACTTCCGCCAGCTTCGTCCGTCGCGCCGGAGCAGCTCGTCCGCGCAGGCCGGGCCGTCGCTGCCGGCTTTGTAGGTCTCGATGCCGTTGGTGCCCGCGCTTTGCCAGGCGTCCAGGAACGGCTGCACCGCATCCCACCCGGCCTCGATGCCGTCGGCGCGCTGGAACAGGATGTTATCGCCGATCATGCAATCGTAGATCAGTGTCTCGTAGCCGGTCGAGGGATCGGCGTGGAAATAATCGCCATAGCGGAACTTCATCTCGACGCCGTCGACGGTGACGCTCGGTCCCGGGATCTTGGCGTTGAACTGGAGCTCGATGGTCTCGGTCGGTGCAATGCCAATGGTGAGAAAGTTTTGCGACAGGCGGTCGACCGTCGTGCCTGAGAACATCGACAGCGGCGCCTGCTTGAACTTGATCGCGACCTCCGTGCGCTTGTGGCTCAGCGCCTTGCCGGTGCGCAAATAGAAGGGGACGCCGGCCCAGCGCCAATTGTCGATCATCAGTTTGAGCGCGACATAGGTCTCGGTGGTGCTGCCGGGCTTGACGTCCGCCGTCTTGCGATAGTCCGGAATCTCCTCGTCGCCGATGCGGCCGGCGAGATATTGCGCGCGCACCGAGCTCCTCAACGCTTCCTGCTGGCTCGGCCGCTGGATCGCGGTGAGAACCTCGGCCTTCTCCGAGCGGACGGAATGGGCGTCGAAACGACTCGGCGGCTCCATCGCCACCAGCGACATCAACTGGAACAGATGGTTCGGTACCATGTCGCGGAGCGCACCGGTGGCATCGTAGAAGCCGCCGCGATGGCCGACGCCGAGCTTCTCCTCTACCGTGATCTGAACGTGGTCGATATGGTTGCGATTCCAGATCGGCTCGAACATGCCGTTGGCAAAGCGCAGCACCAGAATGTTCTGCACCGTCTCCTTGCCGAGGTAATGATCGATCCGGTAGATCTGGTGCTCATCCATGATCTTCAAAAGTTCGGCGTTCAGCGCGCGCGCCGAGGCGAGGTCGGTGCCGAACGGCTTCTCGATCACGAGGCGCCTCCAGGTGCCGTTCTGCTTCATCAGGCCGGTGCGGCCGAGCTCGCGCGCGGTCGGCGCGAAAGCCGCTGGCGGGGTGGCGAGATAGAACAGCCGGTTGCCGCCGGTGCCTTCTGAGCATTCCAGCGTGTCGAGATGCTCGCCCAAGCGGTCGAACGACGGCGGATCCTTCGCATCCGCCTCGACGAAGGTCACGCATTGCAGCAGCTGTTTTGCGACGACGTCGTCAACCGGGCGCGTTGCAAACTCGCGCAGGCCCTTCATCAGGCTGTCGCGCAGCTCGTCATCCGATTGTGCCTTGCGGCCCACGCCGACGACGCAGAATTTCTCCGGCAAAAGGTCTTCGGCGGCGAGATTGTAGAGCGATGGCATCACCAGCCGATGGGTCAAATCTCCGGTCACGCCAAAGATGACGAAGGCGCAATTTTCCGGCTTGCGCTTTGGCTGCGGGTCTTTTGTCACGAATTGTTGGCCTTCGCTTGAGTACGTTTCACTGCAGCTTCGAACTATTTGGACTTCGGCACGCCGGGCTGCTTCGGCTCCTTGTGGCCGCCGAACCCGGCGCGCATTGCGGAGAGAATTTTCTCGGCGAAGGTGTGTTCCTTGCGGGAGCGGAAACGTGTGTAGAGGGCCGCGGTCAACACTTCGGCAGGCACCGCCTCGTCGATCGCCGCATTCACGGTCCAGCGTCCTTCGCCGGAATCCTCGACGAAGCCGGAATATTCCGCCAATGCCGGGCTGTCGGCGAGCGCCGTCGAGGTGAGGTCGAGCAGCCAGGATGGGATCACGCTGCCGCGCCGCCACACCTCGGCAATGTCGGCGAGATCGAAATCGTAACGGTGGTCCGCCGGCAGCGCCTCGATATTGGCATTCTTGAGGATATCAAAACCTTCGGCATAGGCCTGCATCAGACCGTATTCGATGCCGTTATGGATCATCTTGACGAAATGGCCGGCACCGACAGGGCCGGCATGGATGTAGCCCTGCTCGATGCGGGGATCGCGGCCCTCGCGCCCCGGCGTGCGCGCAATGTCGCCGGCGCCGGGCGCGAGCGCGGCGAAGATCGGATCGAGCCGGTCCACCACCTGCTTCTCGCCGCCGATCATCATGCAATAGCCGCGGTCGAGCCCCCACACTCCCCCGGACGTGCCGACGTCGACATAGTGGATGCCGCGCTCCTTCAGCACCTTGCCGCGGCGGACGTCGTCCTGCCAGAAGGTGTTGCCGCCGTCGATGATGACGTCGCCCGCCTGCATCACGCCCGCGATCGTCTCGATCGTGGTCTCGGTGATACGCCCCGCAGGCAGCATCACCCAGGCGGTGCGCGGCCGCTCGAGTTTCGAGATGAATTCCTCGAGCGTCGCGGAGCCGATCGCGCCATCTGCGGCAAGGCCGGCGACGGCCTTGGCGTCCTTGTCGTAGACCACGGTCGAATGACCGTGACGCATCAGGCGGCGAACGATGTTGCCGCCCATCCGGCCGAGGCCGATCATGCCGAGTTGCATGTGAGAGCTTCCTTTAGTCCAATGCGTCGTTAAGCGCCGTGTTGAGCGCCGCGAGACCTTTCTTGAGCCCGCCCTTCAGGTGGACGCGCAGCGCGCGCCGGCCCCGCTCGGTGAGCACGTCGAAATCGCCGCGCGCCTGCGCCGCTTTGATCACCCCAAAGCTCGCCTTCTGGCCCGGCACCGGCAGATCCTTGGCGTCGTCGGCGGTGATCTGGAGGAACACGCCGCTATCTGGCCCGCCCTTGTAGGCCTGCCCGGTGGAGTGCAGAAAGCGCGGTCCGAATTCGGCGCAGGTCGCGACATGCCGCTTCTCGCGCACTTCGAGCCGCATGGCCTGAAGTGCGTCGATGGTGGTCTTGTCGCGCGCGATGTAGCCGAGCAGGGCGACATAGTCGCCGTGGCCCGAGCGCGACAGATGCGCCTTCAGCCATGAGGTAAGGTCGCCATTGGCGCCGGCGGCGCGCAGCGCCGTGGCGTTGGCTTCATCGGTGTAGAGGTCAGCTTCATCGGTGCTGACCACCGGCTGCTCGGCCGGCAGCGCGCCGGTCTTCTCGAACTCTGAAGTGAGCTCGCGGGTCTTGATCTTGGCCGCTTCCACGTCCGGCTGGTCGAACGGGTTGATACCGAGAATGCTGCCGGCCACGGCCGTCGCCATCTCGAAGCGGAAGAACTCCTGGCCGAGATGGTCGATCGACTTCATGACGATCCGCACCACGGGATGCCCGGCGGCTTCGATCGCGGCAAGCTTGGAATCATGGGCCGCGTCCGCCTCGCCTTCGATGCGGATGTCGATGAAGAAGCGGTCGTCGCCGTAAATCGCGGGTTCGCCCAGCGGCTCGCCCTCGATCGGGATCAGGCCCTTGCCCTCCTTGCCGGTCGATTCCGCGATCAGCTGCTCGGCCCAGGCGCCGAAATCGGCGATCTTCTTCGATGCCAGGATCGTCACCTTGTCGCGGCCTTCAAGGCCGGCGAGGCCCATGGCGAGGCCGAGCTGCACGCCCGGGTTCTCGGATGGCGGCACGTCCGGTCCGCAGGAGCGGGCCATCGCCAGCGCATGCTTGATGAAGGTCTTGACGTCTATGCCTGCGGTTGCCGCCGGCACCAGGCCGAACGGCGAGAGCACCGAATAGCGGCCGCCGATCGTGGGTTCGCCGTGGAAGATGCGGGCGTATTTCAGCTTCTTCGCGGCTTTCTCCAGCGACGAGCCCGGATCGGTCACCGCGATGAAGCGGTGGCCGGTCTTCACCTTCGGCCCAACCGCCTTGGCAACCCGCTCATGGAAATAGTCCTTCATCGCGTTCGGCTCGGTGGTGCCGCCGGACTTGCTGGAGACGATGAAGACGGTGTTGGCGATGTCAATCCTGGCCTCCACTGCCCGCACTTCGGCCGGGTCGGTGGAATCCAGCACATGCAGTTTTGGGAAGCCGGGCTTTTTCCCGAAGGTTTCGGCCAGCACCTCCGGCCCGAGGCTCGAACCGCCCATGCCGAGCACGACGGCGTCGGAGAATTTCTGCCCCTTCACGCGGCCCGCATAGTCCTCGTAGTCGGCGATGTCGGCCCTTGCCGCGCTGTCGAGCCAGCCCAGCCATTTGTCCTCGTCGGTGCCGGTCCAGACCGACTTGTCGCGCGCCCACAGCCTGCGGATCTTGGCAGATGCGCGCCATTCCTCGGTGCTCTTGGCCAGGCTCTTGCCGAGCCCGTCGCCGAGCGAGAGCAGCTGGCCGTCGAGCGCCGGGCCGAGCACCACGGCCCGCTTGTGCGCGACGGTGCCATAGAGCTTGTCGGCGGCATCGGCAAACTGCTTGACCCCGTCCTTGACCAGCTCCTCGGTGATCGCATCGAGCGAAATGCCGGAGCGCTCCAGCTCCTCGAGCACGCGGCGGGCGTCGTCGACATTCTCTTCCAGGCTGTCGCGCGGCTTGCCGTGATCGCGGAACGCGTCCAGCGTCGCCGGCGGCACCGTGTTGATGGTGTCGGGGCCGATCAGTTCCTCGACATAGAGGACATCGCTGTAATCCTTGTTCTTGGTGCCGGTGGACGCCCACAGCATGCGCTGCGGCTTGGCGCCCTTGGTGGCGAGCTTGTCCCAGCGTGGCCCCGAGAACAGGCGCTTGAAATCCTGATAGGCGATCTTGGCATTGGCGATCGCGACCTTGCCCTTGAGCGCGGCGAGCCGTTCCTTTTCGGAGGGATCGTTGGCGCGGGCGATCTTCTCGTCGAGCTGCTTGTCGACCACCGAGTCGATCCGGCTGACGAAGAAGCTCGCGACGCTCGCAACATGCGACGGGTCGCCGCCGCCGGCGACGTATGTCTCCAGACCGGCGAGATAGGCCTCGGCGACCTTCAGGTAGACGTCCCTGGAGAACAGCAGCGTGATGTTGATGCTGATGCCGTCGCCGATGAGCTGTTCGATCGCCGGCAGGCCCTCCGGCGTCGCCGGTACCTTCACCATCAAATTCTTGCGGTTGACGTCCTTCCAGAGCCGCCGCGCCTCGGTGACCGTGCCGGCGGTGTCCATCGCCAGATAGGGCGAGACCTCCAGGCTGACATAGCCGTCGCCTCCCTTGAGGCGGTCGTAGACCGGGCGCAGCACGTCGGCGGCGTTCTGGATGTCCTCGACCGCAACGGCTTCGAACAGGTCGGCCACGGCGCGGTCGCCACGCTTCAGCGCCTTGCCGATCGGCGCATCGTATTCGTCCGAGCTGCCGATTGCCTTCTCGAAGATCGAGGGATTGGAGGTGACCCCTTTGACGCCGTCGGTATCGATCAGTCGCTTCAGGTCGCCCTTGGCGATGAAGCCGCGGGCCAGGAAGTCGAGCCAGACGGCTTGTCCGTGCTTTTCCAGTTCTTTGACGGGATTCATGATGTTTATCTATCTCCAAGCCTGCGGGCGAGGGGTTTCCGCGCCGGTCCTGACGCGCTATGCTCTAGCTTACATGCCCCCGCGAGGGAACCAATCAAGGGGACGGGAGTCATACCCTCAGGTGTAACTGGGCCGCGATCATGGCGATCCAGGCGGCAGCAGCCGGCAGCGACATGGAGTGCCACCGGCGGCCTCCGATCCGTCTGTCGCGCGGCGGCGAAATGGCTGTGCTGAGAAGCATGCAGCACATCCTGACGTTCTCATGCTCGTCGTTGCCAAGCTCCGCAATCCGTTGCGCCGGCCACGAGCATCGAGGCTGCTGCGATCCTGAAGTGACGTAACCCGTGACGCACTGCGGCTGTTGATCGCGGCGCGCAGAAATCTGCGCGTGGCAATCGCATCGTCTTCGATCGGAGAGCCGTTCGACCGATTTGGATACGTCGCTGCACGCTTGTCCCGATTGCTGCCGCCGGTCCACGCACCGCATTGCAGCAGGAAGATGAACGCGGCGCTCAAGGCTTCGCCGTACAAGCGTCATAAGATCGCCGCTGGCAGACCGCTATGCTGCAGCGCCGGATGAGCTTTCTCCCCGGTAATGCCCGGATGTTGCGAGCAAGTGACATTTTCTGGAAATGAGCCAATATGGATGTAGATTCGCTCAAATTACAGGCATGTGCCTGTTCGTAACTCAACGAGTGCCTACGTTGTGCGTTGCGTCGAGCCGGCACCCGGGTGTCCAATGATCGTGATGTGCTCACGCTGATTCGAAACGGCCTGAGGAACGGTCCGGTAACTGCATTCGTTTCAGCTTGTAGCGGAACTCACGCGGAGAGGGATCATGTACAACGATTCTCTATTCAACGCTTTCGCTCGGTCGTTCGAGGCGAGAAGCCAGCACGACTTATCGATGGCGGAATATCTGGAATCGTGTCGAAGCGATCCCATGAAATACGCGAACGCGGCCGAACGCCTGCTAGCTGCCATCGGCGAACCCCAGACGATTGACACGGCCAAGGACCCACGCCTTGGCCGTATTTTTTTGAACCGCACGATCCGCACCTATCCGGCCTTCGCCGGCTTCTACGGAATGGAAGAAACCATCGAGCGCATCGTCGGTTTCTTCCGCCACGCCGCGCAAGGTTTGGAGGAGCGCAAGCAGATCCTTTATTTGCTCGGCCCGGTCGGCGGCGGCAAATCCTCGCTCGCCGAGCGGTTGAAGTCGCTGATGGAAGTGCACCCCATCTACGTGCTGAAGGCCGGCGATGAACTTTCGCCCGTGTTCGAGAGCCCACTCAGCCTGTTCGATCCCGATCAGCTCGGGCCGATGCTGGAAGAGAAGTACGGAATTCCGCGCCGGCGCCTCACCGGACTGATGAGCCCGTGGTGCTACAAGCGGCTGGAAGCCTTCGGCGGCGATATCTCGCAATTCCGCGTCGCCAAGATCCAGCCGTCGCGGCTTCGGCAGATCGCGATCGCCAAGACCGAGCCCGGTGACGAGAACAACCAGGATATCTCCTCGCTGGTCGGCAAGGTCGACATCCGCAAGCTCGAGACCTATGCGCAGAACGATCCGGACGCCTACAGCTATTCCGGCGGCCTCAATCGCGCCAACCAGGGCGTGCTCGAGTTCGTCGAGATGTTCAAGGCGCCGATCAAGATGCTGCATCCGCTGCTGACCGCGACGCAGGAAGGCAACTATATCGGCACCGAGAACATCGGCGCGATCCCCTTCACCGGCATCATCCTCGCACATTCCAACGAAGCCGAGTGGGCGAGCTTCAAGGCCAACAAGAACAACGAGGCCTTCATCGACCGGATCTGCGTCATCAAGGTGCCGTACTGCCTCAGGGTCACCGAAGAGCAGAAGATCTACGAGAAGCTGATCCAGGGTTCCGAGCTCGCATCGGCTCCTTGCGCGCCGTCGACACTGGAGACGCTGGCGCGGTTCTCGGTGATGTCGCGCTTGCGCAAGCACGAGAACTCCACGCTGTTCGGCAAGATGCGGGTGTATGACGGTGAGAGCCTGAAAGAGTCCGATCCGAAGGCGCGCAGCGTCCAGGAATATCGCGACGCCGCCGGTGTCGACGAGGGCATGGACGGTGTCTCCACCCGCTTCGCCTTCAAGGTCCTGGCTGCGACCTTCAATCACGACCCGCAGGAGGTCGCCGCCGACGCCGTGCACCTGATGTACGCGCTGGAGCAGGCGATCCGCCGCGAGCAGCTTCCGGAGGAAACCGAGAAACGTTATCTCGAGTTCATCAAGGCGGAGCTCGCGCCGCGCTATGCCGAGTTCATCGGCAACGAGATCCAGAAGGCCTATCTCGAATCCTACTCCGATTACGGCCAGAACCTGTTCGACCGCTACGTCGATTACGCCGACGCCTGGATCGAGGATCAGGACTTCAAGGATCCCGACACCGGCCAGCTGCTCGATCGCGAGCTTTTGAACCAGGAACTGACCAAAATCGAGAAGCCGGCGGGCATTGCCAACCCGAAGGACTTCCGCAACGAGGTCGTCAAATTCTCGTTACGCTCGCGGGCCCAGAACGGCGGCAAGAACCCGACCTGGACCTCCTACGAGAAGATTCGCGATGTGATCGAAAAGCGGATATTCTCCCAGGTCGAGGATCTGCTTCCGGTCATCTCCTTCGGGTCCAAGAAGGACGGCGAGACGGAGAAGAAGCACGGCGAGTTCGTCGCACGCATGGTGGAGCGCGGCTACACCGAGCGTCAGGTTCGCCGGCTCGTCGAATGGTACATGCGCGTGAAGCAGGCCGGTTGAGGCGGATGGGAAAGTGGCCATTCACATTATTGACAGGCGCCTGAATCCAGGCGGCAAGAGTCTTGAGAACCGGCAGCGGTTCTTGCGTCGGGCCAAATCCCTGGTGCAGGGCGCCGTCAAGAAGACCTCGCAGGAACGCGACATCAAGGACGTCCTGGAGGGTGGTGAGGTCACGATCCCGCTCGACGGAATGCACGAGCCGCGCTTCCGCCGGGAGGGCGGCACGCGCGACATGGTGCTGCCCGGAAACAAGAAGTTCGTCGAGGGCGACTATCTCCAGCGCTCGGGCCAGGGCAGCGCCAAGGATTCCGGTCCGGGCGAGGGCGACAGCGAGGATGCCTTCCGGTTCGTGCTGAGCCGCGACGAGTTCGTCGACCTTTTCCTCGACGACCTCGAACTGCCCGATCTTGCCAAGCGCAAGATCGCGCAGACCGAGAGCGAGGGCATCCAGCGCGCCGGCTACACCACCTCGGGCTCGCCGGCCAACATCTCAGTGAGCCGGACGGTTCAGCTCGCACTCGCCCGCCGCATCGCGCTCCGGCGTCCCCGCAAGAGCGAGATCGAGGAGCTGGAGGCCGAGATCGCCGCCTGCACCGACGAGGAGGTTCGCGTCGAGTTGCTCGACAAGCTCGCAAAACTCAAGGCGAAATCCAAGCGCATCCCTTTCATCGACCCGCTCGACATCCGTTACCGCCGCTTCGAGACGGTGCCGCGGCCGGTGGCGCAGGCGGTGATGTTCTGCCTGATGGACGTCTCGGGCTCGATGTCCGAGCACATGAAGGATCTCGCCAAGCGCTTCTACATGCTGCTCTACGTATTTCTGAAGCGCCGCTACAAGCATGTCGAGATCGTCTTCATCCGGCACACTGACCGCGCCGAAGAGGTCGACGAGCAGACCTTTTTCTACGGCCCGGCCTCGGGCGGCACGCTGGTCTCCAGCGCGCTCCAGGCGATGCACGAGATCGTGCGCGAGCGCTTCAATCCGGCGGACTGGAACATCTATGCCGCGCAAGCCTCCGACGGCGACAATTCCTATTCCGACGGCGAGCTCACGGGCCTGCTGCTGACCGATAAGATCCTGCCGGTCTGTCAGTTTTTTGCCTATCTCGAGGTCGGCGAGTCCGGCGGTAGTGCCTTCGATCTCTCCGACTCCTCGCTCTGGACCCTTTACGAGCGCCTGCGCAGCAGCGGCGCACCGCTCTCGATGCGCAAGGTCTCGGAGCGCAGCGAGATCTTTCCGGTGTTCCACGACCTGTTCCAACGCCGCGAAACCAGCCAGGAGAAGGCCGCTCCATGACGGAACGCTTGTTCGAAGGCGCGGATTGGGATTTCCACACCTTGCAGCGTATCACCGATGCCTGCGAGGAGGTGGCGTTGCAGGATCTCGGGCTCGACGTCTATCCGAACCAGATCGAGGTCATCACCGCCGAGCAGATGCTGGACGCGTACTCGTCGGTCGGCATGCCCCTGTTCTACAAGCACTGGTCGTTCGGCAAGCATTTTGCGTTCCATGAGGCCTCCTATCGCAAGGGCCTGATGGGACTCGCCTACGAGATCGTGATCAACTCCTCGCCCTGCATCTCCTACCTGATGGAGGAGAACACGGCGACGATGCAGACGCTGGTGATCGCGCACGCGGCCTTCGGCCACAACCACTTCTTCAAGAACAATTATCTGTTCAAGCAGTGGACCGACGCCGACGGCATCCTGGATTATCTCGACTTCGCCAAGAATTATGTCGCGAGCTGCGAGGAGCGCTACGGCCGCATCGAGGTCGAGCGCACGCTCGACGCTGCGCACGCGCTGATGTCGCACGGTATCGACCGCTATCCCGGCAAGAAGAAGCTCGATTTGCGCGCTGAAGAGAAGCGGGCAGGGCGCCGCCGTCAGCATGAGGAGGAGGTCTTCAACGATCTCTGGCGCACGGTCCCGAAGGGGGTTGCCAAGAGCCGGTCCGCACTCAGCGTCGAACGCCGCCGCAAGCTGCTCGGCTTGCCGCAGGAGAATTTGCTGTACTTCCTGGAGAAGAGCGCACCGCGGCTGGCCCCGTGGCAGCGCGAATTGCTGCGCATCGTCCGCCACATCGCGCAGTATTTCTATCCACAGAGCCAGACCAAGGTCATGAACGAGGGGACGGCGACCTACGTCCACTACCGCATCATGACCAAGCTGCACGAGCAGGGCCGCATCACCGACGGCAACTTCCTCGAGTTCCTGGGGTCGCACACCAACGTGGTGTTCCAGCCAGAATTCGACGATCCGCGCTTCTCCGGCTTCAATCCCTATGCGCTCGGCTTCGCCATGATGCAGGACATCGAGCGCATCGTCACCAGGCCGGAAGATGAGGACCGCGAATGGTTCCCCGATATCGCCGGCAAGAACGACGTGATGGGCGTGCTGCGCGACGTCTGGGCCAATTACCGCGACGAGAGCTTCGTCGGCCAGTTCCTGAGCCCGAAGCTGATGCGGCACTTCCGCATGTTCCACCTGCATGACGATCCCGAGGAGCGCGCGGGGATCCGGGTCGACGCCATCCACGATGAGCGCGGCTTCCGCCGCGTCCGCCGCGAGCTGGCACGGCAGCACGATGTCGGCTACATCGACGCCAATATCGAGGTCGTCGACGTCGATCTCTCCGGCGACCGCCGGCTGATCCTGCATCACCACGTCATCAAAGGCTCGCAGCTCAACGAGACCGACGCCAAGCGCGTGCTCCAGCACCTGGCCGATCTCTGGACGTATGACGTCGCACTGATCGAGGTCGACGCGAACGACAAGGTCCTGCGCGAATATGTCGTGAGCCCGCGCCCGATCACCGCGGCGGCCTGAGGCGGTTTGGTACGCGCGACGCCTGATTGGCTGAGACTCAGCTAGACGCCGGCGAAGGTGCGCTTGCTCCCCGCTTGCGGGGGAGGATTGGGGAGAGGGTGTCTCCGCAGTGGGACTCCCCCAGACGAGAGAGCCCTCACCCGGCGCTACGCGCCAACCTCTCCCGCAAGCGGAAGAGGTTGAAGCGAGCCCGCGGCTGCTCAAGTGACCAACATGGCCGTTGTATTCTAAGCCGGCCGCTTCACCGGTCTCTTCTTCACCTTGCTCGCATTCAGCTCTACCGCCGCGCGGATCAGTGCCTTCAACGCTTTCTCGTTGAGCTTCTCGCCCTCGCGAATATCGATCGCGCGCCGCACGTTTCCGTCGAGGCTGGAATTGAACAGGCCCGCCGGATCCTCCAGCGCCGCGCCCCTGGCGAACGTCATCTTGACCACAGCCTTGTAGGTCTCGCCGGTGCAGATGATGCCGTCGTGCTCCCACACGGGAACGCCGCGCCACTTCCACTCCTCGACGACATCAGGATCGGCCTCCTTGATCAGCTCGCGAATTCGCCCCAGCATCTCGCCGCGCCAGTCGCCAAGCTCCTTGATCCTGCCATCGATCAGCTTGGAGGGTGAAGCTTCAGTCGAGTCTGTCGTGCTGTGCTTCTTCGCGCTGCCAACGTTTTTCATCATCTCGCCTCGTTCACGCGTTGCTGCGGCTGACATAGGGCAGCGCGAACAAATATAGCCCGGTCGCAAGCAACGGAATGAGCGGGACGAGCGCCAGGAAGCCGATCCAGAGCGCCTGGACCTGCATGGCCATGGCGACGATGTTCGCGATGACGGCGAGCGTGAAAGCCATCGACAGCCAGCGATGAATCTGTCGAATCCAGATATGCGTGCTCATTGGGACCTCCTTTTGAAATGGATCGGATGGACGCCGACGGAGCTAGCCTGCCCGCGCCAGCAGCTCGTCCAGCTTGGCAAAGAACTGCTTCCAGCCGGCATGCGCGCCGCCATAAGCCTGCTTCTGCGTCGGGCTGAAGCCCGCCTGCTCGACACGCAAATGAGTGCCTGCGCCCGTCGGTGTCAGCGTGAAGGTCACGACGCTTTTCAGGTCGAACGCCGCATCCTGATGCGAGAAATTCCAGGTATAGGCGAGCGTCTTTTCCGGCTCGATAGTGAGCACCTCGCAATCCAGCACGCCGCCCCATTCGCCGCGAAGATTGAAGCGGTGGCCGACGACGGGCTTGAAGTCGTTCTTCATCAGCCATTCCTCGATCAGATGCGGCTGCGTCAGCGCGCGCCAGATTCGCTCCGCCGGGGCGGCAAATTCGCGCTCGATCACCACGGAGCGCGTTTCGCTTGAGGCTTCGTTCATTGGTCCATCCTCTTCAGGAGATCGTCGAGGGCGTCGAGCCGCCTCTGCCAGAAGCCGGCCATCTGGCTGGTCCAGTCGATCAGCGGATTGAGCGCGCCGGGCTGCGCGCTGTAATGGGTCTGGCGTCCCTCGTGGCGGTCGCGCACCAGCCCGGCCTGTTTCAAGACGCCGAGATGTTTCGAGACCGCCGGCTGTGACACGCCGGATCGCGCGGTCAGTGCTCCGACCGTCTGCTCGCCCTCGCGGCACAGCCGCTCGAAGATCGCCCGCCGCGTCGGATCGGCGAGCGTCCTGAATAGGAGGTCGTGAGCGGCGGACATGGAGGATCCATAACTCATAAGTTATGATGAACTCATAACCATAGAGTTATGGATGCGTCAAGTGCGATGCGAATGAGTGAGAAGTCGGCACCGGGGGCTCCCTCTAACCTCTCCCGCTTGCTTGCAGGAGAGGTCGACGCGAAGCGTCGGGTGAGGTCCTCAACCTGCTGCCCGCGCTGGCTTCGGTGGCGGCTTGTGCAGGCGAGGGCTCAAGCGCCGCGCCCAGCGCCGAGACGGCGCTCCACAAGAGGTTGCGGCGGTTCACGGCGATCTCGCTCGACTGACCGAATTCGCCGGAGACATATCAGTCGTGACGCAATGCGGCGAGTTCCTTGCGGTCGGTCACGAGAGAGGCGCACTCGCTCGTGTCGGTACGGTCGAGGCGGAAAATCCTGTCGTCCGCGCCGGCCACCAGCGATTGTTCGGCCTCGTGGTCCGGCTTGTTGTTCTGCTAGACCCGCACCCGTTCGAGCCGCACGATTGCCGACTTGTCGTCCTTCGATAGCGCAACACCGATGCCGCCGCCCTCGCAGTCGACGCACCTCGTTGCCGCTCTTGGTGAACACGGCGTGGCTACACGAACCGCTGGAATCGAAATCGCCGGGGCGGTGACGGTACCTGAAGCCGAGGCGGAAGGAGTTGTGGAGCTCCTGGTCCTCCTCGATCTCTGCGGAGATCAGCAGCTTCATCGCGGCGACCTTCTGCTTCGGGTGCCGCGCCAGGTGCTCGGTATCGTAGCGCCGCACGAAGCAGGCATAGGCCTTGTTGCCGGGCGCGCCGGCATACATGCGCGCATTGAAGGTTTCGGCTTCGGCCTTGCTGGCCTCACGGATATTCGTCGGCCTTGTCGGCACGGGCGACGCTGCTCAGCGCAGCCAAAGTCAGGGCAGCAACGATCGAGAGCTTCATGATGCCCTCGAGCGCGTGACAACTCGACCGCACCCGGACAGAACTGCTGTCTGTTAGACGCAGGCGAGGCGCACCGCGTTCAAGCTGAGCAAGTCGCTCGTGCGACCATCGGCGGCGCGGCCTCGGCCCTGTGCTTTCGCGCCGGGCCTTAGTCATCGGCGGGATCAAGAAGGTTCAAGCGGTGTTGCGCTTCGATCCTTCGGAACTCGATGCTGGCGATTGCTGCGACATTGTCTCGGTTCGTCAATGTGGTAGCCTTCACAGAACGACGGCCTTGGCTGTCGTAAGCTGGGGCTGCCTTGTAAGTTTGTGGAGTCCCCCCGCAATGGGCGAAATTCGCAACTTCAGATCCGGAAATCAGGATGGGCCGCCCCCGCACGGCCCCATGCCTCGTCGTCTCGCGGCGATCATCGTCGGCGACATCGCCTCCTACAGCCGCATGATGCAGGCTGACGAGGAGGGAACGCATGCCCGGGTCAAGCGGATCGAGCGGGATATCATCCAGCCCAGCATCGTCGAGCACCACGGAAGTCTGGTGAAGACGACGGGCGATGGTTTCATCGCCATTTTCGACAGTCCTGTTGAGGCCGTTCGATGCAGCATTGTCATTCAACAAAATCTCCTCGGCCGCAACGCCTCGCTTCCGAAGCATTCGCGGCTCGAATACCGAATTGGCGTCAATCTCGGCGACGTGATCGTAGAGCCGGACGATGTCTACGGCGATGGCGTCAACATTGCCACACGCATTGAGGGCATTGCCGAGCCCGGTCAGGTCTATATTTCGGGCGCGATCTACGAGCAGATCAAGCACAAGGTGGTGTGCGGCTATGAGTCGCTTGGGGACCGCAAGGTCAAGAACATCACCGATCCGGTGCGCGTCTATCGCGTGCTGCCGGACGCAGATGCTGTCGGCAGGACGCGAGGCCGGCGCGAGAATGTCCTGATCTTCCTCCTGAGCATTACCGTCATGGTGATCGCCACAGGCGTGCTCTGGTATTTCTTGGCGCAGCCCGGCAGGATCGACGAGCACGCCGCCACGCCAACCGCTTCTCCGGCCGCATCACCGATCCCCCAGCCGCTGCCGCGCGAGGCGGCGACCCAGACGCCGCAACCATCTCCGTCATTGGCTGCGTCGCCGTCACCGGCACCCAGCCCATCGGCGGCGCCGCCCCGCGAACCCGGGATGATCGCCATTCGCGGCGGCAGCTTCGCGATGGGAAGCAATGACGATCCGACCGAACGGCCTGTCCACCAGGTCACGGTCAAGCCGTTCTCGATCGGCAAATATCCGGTGACGGTGCAGGAGTGGAACGAATGCGCCGCCGCCAAGGCGTGCGGATTCACGGCCACCGGCAAGGACGATGCCCCGGTCAGCAATGTGAGCTGGACCGATGCGCAGCAATATGTCACGTGGCTTGCGCAGGCGACGAAGAAGCCCTACCGGCTTCCGAGCGAAGCCGAATGGGAATATGCGGCGCGCGGCGGAACGCAGACGAAATATTGGTGGGGCGACAAGCTTCAGCCGGGCATGGCCGGGTGCAAGGATTGCGGTGATCTTGCGACCGAGCAGCCGGCCAAGGTCGGCAGCTTCAAGCCGAATCCATTCGGGCTCTATGACATGGGCGGCGGCATCGATCAGTGGGTCGAGGACTGCTGGCACAGGACCTATCAGGGCGCGCCGAGCGACGGCTCGGCGTGGAGCAGCGGAGATTGCAGCTCTCATGTCCTGAGGTCGGGCTCTTGGAAGAACGACTCAAGATATGTGCGGCCGTCAAACCGCGATGGTTACGACACCAATGTCCGTTACCCCACGCATGGATTCCGTGTCGCACTCAGTCCGTAAGTGCAGGAGTCAATTTGATGAAGATCATTTCTTGTGTCGCACTGGCGGCGGCCATCGCATTGCTCCCGGGCGCAGCCTGTGCGCAGGGCAAGACCGCGCCGAAGGATGCAAAGCTGTACTTCATCACGCCGCGCGACGGACAAAAGATTCGCGGTGCATTCTGGGTCCGGTTCGGCTTGCGCAACATGGGCGTGACGCATGCCGGCGACGACTACCAGAACGCCGGTCATCACCATCTGCTGGTCGACGTCAACGATCCCATCGATCCCAAGGAGCCGATCCCGCAGGATAAGTCGCACTTGCATTTCGGTGCAGGGCAGACCGAAACCATGCTCGACCTTCCACCGGGGACTCACACGCTCCAATTGGTGCTCGGCGACGCCAAGCACTATCCGTTCGAGCCCCCCGTCGCGTCGGAGAAGATCACGATACGCATCCGGCCGACGGTCTCGGCGCGGAGCAAATGATCACCGCAGGCTGGCATTGATCTTGTCCAGCACTGCCGAGCCTGGGCAGAGCGTATCCGCCTCCAGCGAGTTGAGCGGCGTCTCGACGGTGTTGAGGTGCTCGTGCAGATCGTCCGCGTCGGGGTCGACATAGAGCAGGCCGGTGACGATCTGGCCCTTGGCGGCGTGCTTCTGCAGGAATGTCATCGCGCCGAGACGGTCGTGCGGGTCGTAATCGGCATCGATCTTGCGCAGGGCGATCTTGTTGCCGTCATGCTGCTCGACCAGCTGCACCGTGCCCGGCGCATAGTCCACCGCGATCGGATCGCGGCCGACCAGCACGTCGAGCCGGTTCACCGCGTCGTTGTGCTCCCGGACATAGTCGAAGCTCTTGGTCGAGCCGGCGTGATTGTTGAAGGCGATGCAGGGGCTGATGACGTCGATGAAGGACGCGCCCTTGTGCCGGATTGCGGCCGCGATCAGCGGCACGAGCTGGCTCTTGTCGCCGGAGAACGAGCGCGCGACGAAGGTGGCTCCGAGTTGCAGCGCGATCGCGACGAGGTCGATGGCGTTGTCGGTGTTGGTGACGCCCTTCTTGGATTTCGAGCCACGGTCTGCCGTCGCCGAGAACTGGCCCTTGGTCAGGCCATAGACGCCGTTGTTCTCGACGATATAGGTCATGTTGACGCCGCGCCGGATCGAATGCGCGAACTGGCCGAAGCCGATCGAGGCGGAATCGCCGTCGCCGGAGACGCCGAGATAGATCAAATCGCGGTTGGCGAGGTTGGCGCCGGTCAGCACGCTGGGCATGCGGCCGTGCACGGAGTTGAAGCCGTGTGAGTTGCCGAGGAAATAGTCCGGCGTCTTCGATGAGCAGCCGATGCCGGAGATTTTTGCGACCCGGTGCGGCCCGATCGAGAGCTCATAGCAGGCCTCGATGATCGAGGCGGTGATCGAATCGTGGCCGCAGCCGGCGCACAGTGTCGAAATCTTGCCTTCGTAATCGCGGCGGGTGTAGCCGAGCTCGTTCTGCTTCAGTCCGGGATGATGGAATTTCGGCTTAGCAATGTAGGTCATGACACGGCCTTGCGGAGCGGGGTCACCTTGAGGTGATCCTGATGGTCGCCAATGGCTTTTGCGATGAAGCGGGCGGTGATCGGGGTGCCGTCGTAATGCACGATCGGCACGAGCCGGACCGGGTCGATGCCGTTCTCGTTGACGATGAGCTGGCGCAGCTGGCTGTCGCGGTTCTGCTCGACCACGTAGACGAAGTCGTGCTCGGCGAGGAAGCTGGCGACGCTGGAGTGGAACGGGAAGGCGCGGATGCGCAGGCGGTCGAGCTGATGCCCGCGCGCTTCCAACAGCCCGATGGCTTCGTCCATCGCCGGCGAGGTCGAGCCGAAATAGATCACGCCGTATTTGGTCGGCCGTTCCGCATTGGCCTGCAGCGGCCGCGGGACCAGGTCTTGGGCGGTCTCGAACTTGCGGACCAGGCGCTGCATGTTGTCGGCATAAACCGTGCCTTCCTCGGAATAGCGCGCGTAACGGTCACGCGAGGTGCCGCGGGTGAAGTAGGAGCCCTTGGTAGGATGTGTGCCGGGATAGGTGCGGTAGGGGATGCCGTCGCCGTCGACGTCGAGATAGCGGCCGAAATCGCGGCCTTCCTCCAGCATTTCCGCGGTCATCACCTTGCCGCGGTCGTATTGCCTTGAATCGTCCCACTTCAGCGGACGGCAGAGGCGGTGGTTCATGCCGATGTCGAGATCGAGCATCAGGAAGATCGTGGTCTGGAGCCGCTCGGCGAGGTCGAACGCGGCAGCCGCGAACTCGAACGCTTCCGCCGGATCTTCCGGGAATAGCAGCACATGCTTGGTGTCGCCATGCGAAGCATAGGCACAGGCGATGATGTCGCATTGCTGGGTCCGGGTCGGCATGCCCGTGGAAGGGCCGGCGCGCTGGATGTTCATGATCACGGCCGGAATCTCGGCGAAATATGAGAGGCCGATGAACTCGGTCATCAAGGAGATGCCGGGGCCGGAGGTCGCGGTGAAGGCGCGCGCGCCGTTCCAGGAGGCGCCAATGACGATACCGATCGAAGCCAGTTCGTCTTCGCCCTGCACGATCGCGTATTTCGCCTTGCCGGTCTCAGGATCATGCCGGTACTTCTTGCAATGGGCGGTGAAGGCCTCCGCCACCGACGACGACGGCGTGATCGGATACCAGGCGCACACCGTGGCGCCACCATAGACGGCGCCGAGCGCGGCGGCGCTGTTGCCTTCTATGAAGATGCGGTCGCCGACCTTGTCCGATTTCTTCACGCGCAGCCCGATCGGGCATTTCAGGTTCTGGAGTGCCCAGTCGCGGCCGAGATGCAGCGCGTGGACGTTGGAGGACAAGAGCTTCTCCTTGCCCTTGTACTGCTCGCCGATCAGCTGCTCGATCAGCTTCGGATCCATGTCGAGCAGCGCGCTGAGTGCGCCGAGATAGATGATGTTCTTGAACAGCTGGCGCTGGCGCGGATCGGTGTAGGTCGAGTTGGTGATCGCGGTGAGCGGCACGCCGATCACGGTGATGTCGTCGCGGAATTTGCTCGACGGCATCGGCTTGGTGGAATCGTAGAACAGATAGCCGCCGGGCTCGATGCCCGCGACGTCCTTGTCCCAGGTCTGCGGGTTCATCGCCACCATCATGTCGACGCCGCCGCGGGCGCCGAGATGGCCGTCTTCCGTCACCCGCACCTCGTACCAGGTCGGCAAGCCCTGGATGTTGGAGGGGAAGATGTTGCGTGGGGAGACCGGAACGCCGTGGCGCAGGATCGCGCGCGCGAACATCTCGTTGGCGCTGGCCGAGCCCGAGCCGTTGACGTTGGCAAAGCGGACGACGAAGTCGTTTACGCTGCTGATCGGCTTTTTGTCGGGCATGCTGAACCTGCGTGGGTCATCTCGATGAAATATTTCTGCATGTCCCAGGCGCCGGTGGGACAACGCTCCGCGCACAGCCCGCAATGCAGGCAGACATCCTCGTCCTTCACCATCACGCGCCCGGTCTTGAGATCCGAGGAGACGTAGAGGTCCTGGTCGGGATGCGGCGCGGGGGCCTTCAGGCGCTGGCGCAGGTCGCTTTCCTCGCCGTTGTCAGTGAAGGTGATGCAATCCATCGGGCAGATGTCGGCGCAGGCATCGCACTCGATGCAGAGCGATGTCGAGAACACGGTCTGCACGTCACAGTTCAGGCAGCGATGCGCCTCGCCGAGCGCGAGTTTGACGTCGTAGCCGAGCTCGACCTCGGCGCGGATGTCCTTCAACGCGACGACCTTGTCGCGATGCGGCACCTTGAAGCGCTTGTCGATGGAGATGTCGTTGTCATAGCTCCATTCGTGGATGCCCATCTTCTGCGAGGAGACGTGCACCTCCGGCAGCGGGCGATCTTCGATAGCCTCGCCCGAGAGCATCTTGTGGATCGACAGCGCGGCATCATGGCCGTGCGCGACCGCCCAGATGATGTTCTTCGGGCCGAACGCCGCATCGCCGCCGAAGAAGACTTTTGGATTGGTCGAGACGAAGGTCTTCGGATCGACCTTGGGCATGTGCCATTTGTCGAACTCGATGCCGCAATCCTGCTCGATCCACGGAAAGGCGTTCTCCTGGCCGACCGCGACCAGGACGTCGTCGCATTCGAAGGTCTGGTCGGGCTCACCTGATGGAACGAGGTTGCGGCGGCCTTTGGCGTCGTATTCGGCCTTCACTTTCTGAAAGGTGATGCCAGTGAGCTTGCCATTGTCGTGGATGAAGGCGACGGGAACGAGGAAGTTGAGGATTGGGATGTCCTCGTGGAGCGCGTCCTCCTTTTCCCAGGGCGAGGCCTTCATTTCCTCGAAGCCGGAGCGCACGACGACCTTGACGTCTTCGCCGCCGAGGCGGCGCGCTGTGCGACAGCAATCCATCGCGGTGTTGCCGCCGCCGAGCACGATCACGCGCTTGCCGACCTTGTCGGTATGACCGAACGACACCGAGGCCAGCCACTCGATGCCGATATGGATGTTGGCGGCTGCCTCTTTCCGGCCGGGAATGTCGAGCTCGCGGCCGCGCGGCGCGCCGGAGCCGACGAAGATCGCGTCATAATTCTCCCCAAGCAGCGCCTGCATGCTATCGATGCGATGGCCGCCTCTAAACTCGATGCCGAGAGCCAGGATGTAGCCGGTCTCCTCGTCGATCACGGAATTGGGCAGGCGGAATTTCGGGATCTGCGTGCGCATCATGCCGCCCGCTTCCGGATCGGCATCGAACACGGTGCAGTGATAGCCGAGCGGGGCAAGATCGCGCGCCACGGTCAGCGAGGCGGGACCGCCGCCGACCAGCGCAACGCGCTTGCCGTTCTTCGGCGCGGGTCGCGGCAGGCGCTGCTTGATATCGTCCTTGAAGTCGGCGGCGACGCGCTTGAGGCGGCAGATCGCGACCGGAGTTTCCTCGACGCGTCCGCGGCGGCACGCCGGCTCGCATGGACGGTCGCAGGTGCGTCCCAGAATTCCGGGAAACACGTTCGATTTCCAATTGATCATGTAGGCGTCGCTGTAGCGGCCTTGTGCGATCAGTCGGATGTATTCGGGAACCGGGGTGTGCGCAGGACAGGCCCATTGGCAATCGACCACTTTGTGAAAGTAGTCGGGGGCCGCGATATCGGTCGGTTTCATTCCTACCCTGTCCGCGCAGGCTCAAAGACCCCGCGGCCTTTTCTTGAGCTTGGCGGACGCTTATTGCGTCTCGATCTGGTTTCTGAATGGCATCATTGGGTTAGCTTATTAGAACGGCTCCGAAGTACAACGGCAAATTTACGCGATCACCGCCTTTCATAGGAGCCACGCGCGCACAGCATCAACGCGGCGCGCGAGGTGCGTGCGGTGCAACATGTTGCGATGCGTGTGCGCGCTAGCTGCGCGTAAGGTCACTCTTCGCGAGGTCCCACATCAGGCAATAGGTGCCGACGGAGATCGGAAGCGGAAAGGGCGCCGCGGCGGGACCGGTGAAGCGCTCGGCGATCACGGCCGAGACCGCGCCGACATGGGTGCCGTCGATCAGCACGAACCAGTCGCGCGCGCCTTCATGGCGTACCGCTGGAATTTCCGCCGTTGCACCCGACAATTCGGGCTCGCTCTCCAGGAGGTGCATGGAGACGATGCCGTCGCACGTGTCCGGCGCCAGCTTGTCTTGCAGTGCATCACGCCATGGCGCTGCGTTGTCGGGCCTTGGCCGCAGCCGCACCACGCCGAGCGCGGCGCCGCGTCCGGTGCCGTTGCTGATGGTGATGCGCGCGACGACGCGGAGCATGTCCTTGAAACGCGCCATGCTCTGCCGCGACCAGTCGGTCGGGCTCGCAAGCCGCGCGCGGTAAGCCGGGCTGTCGAGCACGTCGAGCGTGGCGGTCGAATACAGGCAGAGATATTTGGGATTGGCGGCATGCGCGACATAGCGCCGCGCCTCCAGGAAGCCGTCGATCGCGACGCGCTCTTCCAGATGCTCGCGATCGTACCAGCGGTTGAAATCGGCCTCGTCGGCCGCCTCGATGTTCATCGAGGTCAGCAGCATGCCTTTCCCGGCGAGCGGCATTTTTCTTATCCTGTTATCGCGCGGTCTTCGAGGCGAGGTCTGCGATCGACTTCATGACCGCGTCTCTCACGCCGGCATCATAGAGCGAATGGCCGGCTTCTTCCACGATGCGAAGCTCGGAACCCGGCCAAACTTTCGCGAGCGCCTGCGACGTCTCGGGCGGGCACAACAGATCGTAGCGGCCCTGGACGATGATGCCAAGGATGCCTTTGAGCCGCCCCGCATTGCGCAACAGCTGGCTCTCGGTCATGAAGCTGTCGCTGACGAAATAATGCGCCTCCATGAATGGGGTCGCGGGCAGCGTGCGCCACACGTTCAGCGATGCGAGATCGAGCCGCGTCTTTGCGGGCTTGTGCTCGGACAAGGTGCGCTCGGTGTCGTGCCAAGCCCGCGCGGCCGGACCGTGCACGGCGGGATCAGCATCAAGGATGCGGCGCCAATAGGCCTCCACCGGCCGCGCGCGCTCTTCGAGCGGCAGCACGCCAAGAAAATCCTCGTAGAGCGCAGGATGGAACTGCGACAGGCGCGACGTGAACGCCGCTTCGACCTCTGCCCGCGTGCCGAGGAACGTCGCGCGCAGCGCGATGCCAGAGACGCGCTCGGGATGCGCCTCTGCATACGCCAGCGCCAGCGTCGCGCCCCAGGAGCCGCCGACCACGATCCAGCGGTCGAAGCCGAACTTCTCTCGGATTTTCTCGATGTCGGCGATGAGGTGCGCCGTCGTGTTGTGCTCGCGCGATCCCTTCGGCCGGCTGCGGCCGCAGCCGCGCTGGTCGTGCAATACCGCGCAGAAGCGGTCGGGATCGAACAGGCGGCGATGATCGGGCTGGCAGCCGCTGCCGGGTCCGCCATGCAGATAGACCGCGGGAATGCCGTCCGCGCGACCGACGCTCTCGACATAGAGCTCGTGACCCTCGCCGACATCGAGCATGTCGGACGTCAGCGGCGCAAAGGGATCGGCGCGTCTGGCGGATGCGGCCGCGTCGGCGTCAGGTCCCATTCTCGGATTCCAGAGTGCCGCCGGCGAAGTTGCGATAGAGGAAGCGGTTGGTCTCGCCCTCGGCCTCGCGCTCGGCCTGCTTGAAGATGGTTTCGTGCAGCGGCGACAGCGCGCAGGCCGGGTCGGTGTTGGCGGCGTCGCCAGTCAGCGCGAAGGCCTGGCAGCGGCAGCCGCCGAAATCGATCTCGCGGAATTCGCAACTCTTGCACGGCTCCTTCATCCAGCCGGTGCCGCGATAGCGGTTGAAGGCGTCGGAGTTCTGCCAGATCCAGGCGATCGAGTGATTGGAACGCACGGATTCGAACTCGAGCCCGGTGATGCTCTCGGCGGCGTGGCACGGCAGCACCTTGCCGGCGGGCGAGATGTTGAAGAACTGCCGGCCCCAGCCGCCCATGCACTTCTTCGGCCGCAGCGCGTAATAGTCGGGAACGACGTAGTCGATCGTAAGCCGGCCCTTGAGCCGCTCGCGCGCCTCCTCGACGATTTCAGTGCACTCGTCGAGCTGCGCCACCGTCGGCATCAAGGCGGCGCGATTCTTCAGCGCCCAGCCGTAATATTGCACGTTGGCGACCTCGAGCCGGTCGGCATCGAGATCGACCGCCATCTGAATGATGTCGGGGAGCTGATGCAGGTTCTGCCGGTGCATGACCGCGTTCACGGTGAGCGGCAAATCGAGCTCACGCGTCCACTTCGCCACTTCCAGCTTCTTGCGGTGGCCATTCCTGTAGCCGGCGACTCGATCCGCGAGGCCTTCCTCCACGCCCTGAAAACTGATCTGTACATGGCAGAGCCCGGCATCCGCGAGATCGCTCAGCCGCTCGCGCGTCAACAGCACGGCCGAGGTGATCAGGTTGGTGTAGAGCCCGACATCGCTCGCGTGCTTGACCAGTTCGACCAGGTCCTTCCGCGCCGTCGGCTCGCCGCCAGAGAAGTGGACCTGGAGCACGCCGATCTCGGCGAGCTCGCTCAACACCTTCTTCCACTCATCCGTGGTCAGCTCCTTGCCCGCGCGGTCGAGCTCGACCGGATTGGAACAATAGGGGCATTGCAGCGGACAGCGATGGGTGATCTCGAGCAGCACCGCGAGCGGAATGCCAAACGTCTCCGCCGTCGAGCGCTGCTTCTCCAGCACCGCGAGGCTGTCGCTGGCGTCTGGCGGGATGGTAGGAATGCCGAGCACATCGCTCATGGCGTCTTCTCCCGGGCCTCAGTGAGAAAGCCCTTCTCGGCGAGATCCTGGAGCATGACGATGACGTCGGCGAGGATCGCCTCGCGCGGCGCGGCGTATTTCGCCGCCAGCCGATCGGCGATCTCGCCGACATTGCGCTGGCCGTCGCAAAGCTGCAAGACCTCGACTGCGATCTCGTCCGGCGCCAGCACCCGTTCCGGTGCTAGGATCACCCAGACCTTTCGGGTCTCGTCATATTTGAGCTTGGCGTGCCGCGGCAGCACGGGGCGGCTTGCCTCGCTGACGCTGATGTTCCGCGGCCCGGCCATTACAGTTCCTCTTCAGCTCGCTTTGGGCACGAAGGCGCCCGGTGGAATGTGGCCCTCGACATAGGCATGATAGAGTGCATCGAGCTGCACCCACAGCACATTGGTTTTGAAGATCAGCGCATTGCAGACCTGCGCGCGCTGCTCCGGCGTCTTGGCGTGCGCCTTGACGTAGTCGAGCGCAAAGCCGGCGTCGCGCGGCGCCTGCGCCAGGCGCCGCTCGAAGTAGCTCATGATATCGGGATTGACGAAGTCGTAGTGCTCCAGCATTCCGGAGATGCGCTCTTCGTGCAGGTTGGGCGCGAACAGCTCGGTGAGCGAGGAGGCGATCGCCTCCAGCGGGCTCTTCTCGCGGCAATAATGGACATAGGCCTCGACCGCAAAGCGCGTCGCCGGCAAGATGCCTTCCGTCGATTCCACGTAAGTCGTGTCGAGCCCGAGGCCTTCGGTCAGCTTCAGCCAGCGCTCGATGCCGCCCTCGCTACCGAGATCGCCGTCATGGTCCTCGATGCGGTGGCGCCATTCCAGCCGTGTGGCGCGGTCGCGGAAGCGCGAGATCACCACCGCGTCCTTGATCGGGATCGTGCTCTGGTAATAGTAGCGGTTGAGCGCCCAGGCCTGCACCTGGCCCTTGTTCAGCTTGCCGCCGTGCAAGAGCTTATGGAACGGATGCAGGCTGTGATAGCGCGTCGCCCCGATATGGCGCAACGTCGCCTCGAGCTCCTCGGCCGAGTTGAGCTTGATGTCCTTGCCGATCGAGAGCGCGGTCATTCCTGTCAGTGACGCGGCATTCACAGCACGATCTCCGTTCCGTCAGCGGGTATTTGCCAGCCCGCTTGTTCAGTGGCTTTCCGCTCGGGTGAAGCGGGCAGCAGTGCCGGGTTCGAGTTATTGATATGCAGAAATATCTTCCTGTCGATAGCGAGATCGGCAAGCCGCGCGATCGCGCCGTCGTCGCCGGACATCGCGACATGGCCCATGCTCTTGCCGGTCTTGTGGCCGAGCCCGGCCCTGATCATCTCGTCGTCGCGCCATACCGTGCCGTCGAAGAACACCAGCGCTGCGCCGTCGATCTCGCCCTTGAGCGCGTCGGTCACCTCGGCGCAGGCGGCGATGAAATAGAAGCACTTGCCGGTTGTCTTGTCCGTGACCTTGAGGCCCAGCGTGTCGCCGTCGCCGGTCGCCCCGCCGGGATGCGCCTTGCCTTCCAGATACCAGGCCGATTTGCCTGATACCGCAAACGGCAGCACCTCGATCCCCGAGCGCGCGCCGTCAGGCAGCCGCGGCTCGAACGGCTCGCCGATTCCGATCGATTGGCGCCGCACGTTCTTCTCGTTCAGCACGTTGAAGATGCTGTTGGCTTTCAGGATCGCCAACACCTTCTCATGCGCATAGACCGTGAAAGGCGAGCCCTCGCGCATCGACAGCAGGCCTGCGACCGCGTCCACTTCGCCGTTGGTGAGGATCACGCCCGCAATCGGCGTATGGCGCAGCGCGCCCGCCCTCGGGTGCAGCTGCGGCGTGGCGTTCAATTGCTGGCGGAGGTCGGGGGAGGCGTTGATCAGGAACCAGTGCTCGCCGTCGCCGCTGAAGGCGACCGACGCCTGGGTTCGCTGAAGCTCATGGCCGCTGGCACGGGCTGCTCGGCAGCCCTCGCAGCCGCAATTCCATTGCGGCACTCCGCCGCCGGCTGCGGCGCCCAGGACGACGACGCGAAGCATGATCCGTCTCCTGGAGGGAACGCTGCGAGGTGGATCTCGGGTCGACACCGAACGCCGACACACATCGTGTCTTCCGGCAACCTATTGTGACCGAAAGATCCACCTGCGCTGAACGCAATCGCCTACCGCTTACTTGCGGGTGGCGCTCACATACATGTTGATTTCCATGCCACAGGGCACTTCGACGATTTTCGGGGCTTTCCAGGCCATTTTGGCTCTCCATTTTCGCGAAATCGGACGTATCCGCCCGCTGGTAAAGTAATGCGGGCGCAAAAGTTCGCCAGTGAAATTTTCCCGAGAAGCCCATGTTGCATCGCGAAAAATGTCGGGGAACGTCACTTCTGATGACCCTGCCTTGCGCATGGCGCATTCGGTCGCGAACCCTGTCCTGATAAAGCGGTTGTGAGTGCAGTGCAGCTTTCAATCCGGTACCGGCGACCCAAACTGGAACTCGGTGATGCCCAGATATTTCTTCAACACCCGTATCGGCGACGAGTTGATCGTGGATCCCGACGGCGAGGATCTGCGCAATCCCGATCGCGCCTGGGAGGTCGCGCGCCAGATGATCCTGGAGGTGGTGAAGTCGGAGGGCGCCCAGCCGGCCCTGCTCGAGGCCGTCATCGAGGTGACCGACGACGACGGGGAAATCGTGCTGGAGTTTCCCTTCACCGAGGCGCTGCTGGACATACCCGACCAGTCCGCGACGCGGCATTAGACGCTCGCGAGCAGCCCGGTCGGCCAATCCAATCCGCACTAGCACCCGGCCTTCATCCCTGCGAAATCCGCATGGCTTTGCCGCCTTCCCGGCGCTAAAAGACCCCGGTCATACGGAGCATGTCATGCAAGATCTCTGGCGCCTGTCGGCCGCCGACCTCGCCACTCTCGTCAAGTCCAAAAAGGTGTCCGCCAGGGAGGCAGCTCAAGCTGGTCTCGCCCGCCTGGACGCCGTCAATCCCGCGCTCAATGCGGTGATCGACCACCGCCCGGACGACGTGATCAAGCAGGCTGACGCCGTCGATGCCGCCATTGCGCGGGGCGAGGACCCCGGTGTTCTCGCCGGTGTGCCCGTCACCATCAAGGCCAATGTCGACCAGGAGGGCTTTGCCACCACCAACGGCTTAAAGCTCCAGCGCGACGTGATCGCGCGCGAGGACAATCCGGTGGTCGCCAATTTCCGGAAATCGGGCGCCATCCTGCTCGGCCGCACCAATTGCCCCGCCTTCTCCTATCGCTGGTTCACCACCAATCTGATCCATGGCGACACCAAGAACCCCCGCGATGCCTCGCTGACTCCAGGCGGATCCTCCGGCGGCGCCGGCTCGGCGGTTGCAGCCGGCATCGGCCACATCGCCCACGGCACCGACATTGCCGGCTCGATCCGCTATCCCGCCTATGCCTGCGGCGTGCACGGCCTGCGGCCGACGCTCGGCCGCATTCCCGCTTTCAATCCGGCGCTGCCGGAGCGCCCGATCGGGCCGCAGATCATGGCCGTGTCCGGCCCCCTGGCGCGCACCGTCAACGACTTGCGAATTTCACTCGCCGCGATGTCGGCCCGCGACGTCCGTGATCCCTGGTTCGTGCCGGTGCCGCTGGAAGGCCCGGCCAGGCCGAAGCGCGCCGCGCTCTGCCTCAATCCGGGCGGCCTTGCTACCGCGCCGGAGGTGAAGGCCGCGGTGAGCGATGCCGGCAAGCGACTGGAGCGCGCGGGCTGGACCGTCGACATCATCGAGGACACGCCGCCGATGCGCGAAGCGGTCGAGTGGCAGATCAAGCTCTGGCTCGGCGATGGCTATGAGGCGCAGCTTGAGATGGCCGAGCGCGAGGGCGATCCCGGCGCGCTGGCGTGCCTGCGCGGCAACCGCAGCAGGGTAACACCAATGGACCAGGCGAATTACGCGAAGGCGCTGACCCGAAGAGCCACGTTGACCCGCGAATGGATGCTGTTCTTCGAACAATATGCGGTGCTGCTGACGCCGGTCTCTGGCGAGCTGCCGTTCCCCGATCATCTCGACCGCAAGGGCGATGAATCCTTCAAGCGCGTCTGGGAAGCGCAGCTGCCACAGATCGCGATTCCCTTCATGGGCCTGCCAGGCCTCGTGGTCTCCACCGGTCTCGTCGGCAAGGCGCCGGTCGGCGTACACATCGTCTCCGGCCGCTATCGCGAGGATCTGTGCCTGCTCGCGGGCGAGGCGATCGAGGCCGGCGGCGTGCCGCCGTCGCCGATCGATCCCGTGGGCTAGCGATGACTGCCATCTATGACTTCAAGGCCAACTCGCTTGCCGGCGAGGAGGTGCCGATGCGCCGCTTCGAGGGGCAGGTGCTCTTGATCGTCAACACCGCGAGCAAATGCGGCTTCACGCCGCAATATCGCGGTCTGGAGGATCTCTATCGCGATCTGTCGCCGCGCGGCTTTTCGGTGCTCGGCTTTCCCTGTAACCAGTTCGGCGCGCAGGAGCCGGGACAGGCGAGCGAGATCCAGGAATTCTGTTCGACCCACTACGATGTCACCTTCCCGCTATTCGAGAAGATCGACGTCAACGGCGCCAATGCGCACCCTCTGTATGAGTACCTGAAACGGCAGCAATCCGGACTTCTCGGCGCCTCCATCAAATGGAATTTCACCAAATTCCTGGTGGATCGTGCCGGCAAGGTGGTCGCGCGCTACGCGCCGACCGCGCGGCCCGAAGGATTGCGGAATCAAATCGAAACACTGTTGTGAGCGAGACAATCATGAGCGACGAATTTCCAGACCGCCTGTCGGTCGATCCGAACAGCCCCTATTACAACGCGGACATCCTGGCGCGCGATGTCGGCATCCGCTTCAAGGGCATCGAGAAAACCAATGTCGAGGAATACTGCATCAGTGAAGGCTGGGTCCGCGTCGCCGCCGGCAACGCCAAGGATCGCTATGGCAACCCGCTGACCATCAAGGTGCACGGGCCGGTCGAGCCGTACTTCCGGGATAAGAAGTAAGCACGCCGTTCGCCCCACACTCTGTCGTCATGCCCGGGCTTGACCCGGGCATCCACATTTTCGAACTTGCTCCGTGGCAAAGACGTGGCTGGCCGGGTCAAGCCCGACCATGACGAGCGGAGAGATCCAGCCAGGAAGACCCCCATGTCCGTCCGCATCGTCGACGTCCGCGAGATCACAAAACCGATCTCCTCGCCGATCCGCAACGCCTATATCGACTTTACCAAGATGACGACGAGCTTGGTTGCCGTCGTCACCGACGTCGTGCGCGAGGGAAAACGCGTCGTCGGCTACGGCTTCAACTCCAACGGCCGCTACGGGCAGGGCGGCCTGATCCGCGAGCGCTTTGCCTCGCGCATTCTCGAAGCCGATCCGAAGTCGCTGCTCGATGCCGCGGGCGACAATCTCGACCCCGATAAGGTCTGGGCCGCGATGATGACCAACGAGAAGCCGGGCGGCCATGGCGAGCGCTCGGTCGCGGTCGGCACCATCGACATGGCGGTGTGGGACGCGGTGGCGAAGATCGCCGACAAGCCGCTGTTTCGCCTGCTTGCCGAGCGTCACGGCGTGACCGCCAATCCGCGCGTCTTCGTCTATGCCGCCGGCGGCTATTATTATCCCGGCAAGGATCTGTCGATGCTCCGTGGCGAGATGCGCGGCTATCTCGATCGCGGCTACAACGTCGTGAAGATGAAGATCGGCGGCGCGGCGATCGAGGAGGACCGCAGCCGCATCGAGGCGGTGCTGAAGGAGATCGGCAGGGACGCGCAGCTCGCCGTCGACGCCAACGGCCGCTTCAACCTCGAGACCGGCATCGCCTACGCAAAAATGCTGCGCGATTATCCCTTGTTCTGGTACGAGGAGGTCGGCGATCCCCTCGACTACGCGCTGCAAGCCGCGCTCGCCGAGTTCTACCCGGGCCCGATGGCGACCGGCGAAAACCTGTTCAGCCATCAGGACGCCCGCAACCTGATCCGTTACGGCGGCATGCGCCCCGACCGCGATTGGCTGCAATTCGACTGCGCGCTGTCCTATGGCCTGTGCGAATACCAGCGCACGTTGGAGGTGCTGAAGACCTACGGCTGGTCCCCCAGCCGCTGCATCCCGCATGGCGGCCACCAGATGTCGCTCAACATCGCGGCCGGCTTGGGCCTCGGCGGCAACGAAAGCTACCCCGACCTGTTCCAGCCTTACGGCGGTTTCCCGGCCGGCGTCCGCGTCGAGAACGGCCACATCACCATGCCCGACCTCCCCGGCATCGGCTTCGAAGGCAAGTCGGACCTCTACAAGGAGATGAAGGCGCTGGCGGAGTAGTGTTGGGTTGAGGCGCGACGGCCGCGCTACAATCTCCGTCGTTGCGAGCGCAGCGAAGCAATCCAGAATCCTTCGGCGGAAGCAGTCTGAATTGCTTCGTCGGTTCGCTCCTTGCAATGACGAGGTGGTGACAGCGTGCGCTTTGTCGCGCCACTCGCAGCCTGTGCTCGCAATCGCCTCTTGGTTGTGATAGCCTTCTCTCGCAAAAGAGGGTGGTCATGAAGCAGCCCTGCGTCTACATGTTCGCCAGTCGGCGCAACGGGACGATCTACACGGGCGTCACCTCGAATCCGCCGCGTCGTGCGTTCGAGCATCGCGAGGGTCTGGTGAAGGGGTTCTCGTCTAAGTACGGTTGCAAGCTCCTCGTCTGGTACGAGCTGCACGCGACCATGACCGACGCGATAGCACGCGAGAAGCAGATCAAGGGCGGTAGCCGGGCCAAGAAGCTCGCGCTGATCGAGAGCGCTAATCCAGACTGGATGGATTTGTACGAGACGCTGATCTGACTGCAGGGGGGCGGCTGGGCGAGACAGTCGCCACGCACCCTGTCATTGCGAGCGCCAGCGAAGCAATCCAGAATCGTTCCGCGGCAGCGGTCTGGATTGCTTCGTCGCAAGGGCTCCTCGCAATGACAGTGGAGAGAGCGAAAGCCACGCGGACGCCTTGGTCCTCCGCGAACGGCAGGTCGGGATAGGCGAGTTGCTGCAACGCACTCCGTCATTGCGAGCGAAGCGAAGCAATCCAGAGTCTCTCTGCGGAGGAAGTCTGGATTGCTTCGTCGCAAGGGCTCCTCGCAATGACGGTGGAGAGAGCGAGAGCCACGCGGACGCCTTGGTCCTCCGCGAATGGCAGGTCGGGATAGGCGAGTTGCTGCAACGCACTCCGTCATTGCGAGCGAAACGAAGCAATCCAGAGTCTCTCTGCGGAGGCAGTCTGGATTGCTTCGTCGCAAGAGCTCCTCGCAATGACGGTGTGGCGCGAGCAAGCGCCCCCCTACGACAACCGCATATCCAGCAGCCTTCGTCCTTCGCCCTTCAGCAGCTTCTTCACCGCGCTCGACGCCACGACCTCGCCGTCGTTGGCGTAGGCTTCGTGGTTCTTCTCGATGTCGTCGAGGCGGTAGAGATAGTTGACCATGACGCCGGCGGACTCGCGCACGCCCTTGGGCGAGAGGTCCCCTAACCAGTTGATGCGCTCGAGCCTGGCGCCATTGCCGAGATGGAAGCGGGCGACGGAATCGATCAGCTTGCCCTTCGGCGTGCGCGCCTTCAGGAAATAGTGCGCCGCGAGCGGTTCCAGAACGCTGCGGAGCAGCGTGGTCGTCTCAGGGTTCTCGAACCATTTGGGATCGTCGAGACGCTTCAACATCTCACGGTCCTCGTCCGATAGCGGCAGCTCCTTGTCCTGCTTCACCCATGGCATGAAGCCCGGCACCGGCGACAGCGTCACGAAAGTGTCGAGCTTCGGCAGCTCGCGGCGCAGCTCCTCCACCACCTGCTTGATCAGGAAGCTGCCGAAGGAAATGCCGCCCAGGCCGCGCTGGGTGTTGGAGATCGAATAGAACACCGCGGTGCGCGCGCGCTCGATCGGCAGGTGCTGGCGATCGACCGCAAGCAATGGCGCGATTGCCCCCGGAATGGTCTCGGTCAGCGCCACCTCGACGAAGATCAGGGGTTCGTCGACCATCGCGGGGTGAAAGAAGGCGTAGCAGCGGCGGTCGACCGGATCGATGCGGCGGCGCAGATCGTCCCAATCGGAGATCTCATGCACGGCTTCGTAACGGATGATCTTTTCGAGGATGTTGGCCGGGGTCGACCAGTCGATCCTGCGCAGCACGAGAAACCCCCTGTTGAACCACGAAGAGAGAAGATGCGAGACGTCGCGGTCGAGCGCGGCGAGATCGGTGTGCCCGTTCATCATGCCGAGCAGGTCGGCCCGCATGCTGACGAGATCGCCGGTGCCGCCCGGCGCGCGGTTGAGGCGGCGGATCAGCTCCTGCCGCCGCGGCTCGGAAGCGAAATGCAGCGAGCTCGCGTCCTCATCGGTGGGCTGGGCACGCCATTTCTCGATCGCCCTGGACAGCCGTTCCCGATCCGGGCCGAAATCGCGCACCAGCGCCTCGAAGAAGGCACGGCGTCCGGCCGCATCCAATTCCCGGTAGAGGTCGAGCACCTCGCGCGCCATCGCGGTGCCCGAGGCTTCGCCGCGGCCCGAGAGCAGCGCGTCGCAAAGCGCGATCAGCCCGGCGGCATCGCGTCTGGTGTTCAAGCCGTCGCTGCGGCGAAGCAGCGTGCGGCCGCGCTCGGAGATGGTGGCGAGCAGGTCGGAGAAGAAGGCGTTGGCCATCTGGGCTTTCGTGTCAGGTTTGTGCGATGCGGGAGCTTACATCGGATTTAGGCCGAAGCCGATCACAATCAAGCAGGGGAATGCGGCATCTTTCGTCGGGCACTGCGTTGGGAGAATGGCGGCATGCCCGGTGGGAGCGGGCATCCGGTGACATTTGGAGAAGAACGAAGCTCCCTCAAACACCGTCATTGCGAGCGCAGCGAAGCAATCCAGAGTCCCTCCGCCGAGAAAGTCTGGATTGCTTCGTCGCAAGGGCTCCTCGCAATGACGGGTTCGGAGGGTACGGCCGCCTTACCCCTTCCCCGCAAATTCCGTCGGTGTGCGCCCCGTCACCTGCCGGAACGCGGCCGAGAACGCCGGCACGCTGGCATAACCGAGCGATGTGGCGAGCTGCTTCACCGATACGGTGGCATCGGTCGACAGAAGCTGGATCGCCGCGGCGATGCGGGCACGCTGGCACCAGCTCTTGAAGCTGAGCTGCGTTTCCGTCGAGAACAGCCGCGACAGCGTGCGCGCGGAGGTTCCGACCTCGCGCGCCAGCGTGTCGATGTCGTGCAGGCCGGTGGGATCGTCGAGCACGATCATCGCGGCGCGGCGGCATCGCACTTCGCGCGGCAACGGCACGAAGGTCGCGGAATCCTCGGCCTGGTGCAATTCCAGCATCACGAGGCGAACCAGCAGTTCGGTTCGCGCCTCGGTGTTGCGGGCGTCGAACAGCGCCAGGATCGCCTGGTGCAGCAGCGGCGACACCCGCACCACGAACTCCTTGGTCAGTCCCTCGTAACGCTGCTCGCGCTTGAGCCAGGGCAGGTCGAAATACAGCGTGCGCATCTCGATGTCGGCGAGCAGGTCGATGGCATGCTCGAGCCCGGCCGGGACCCAGACCGCGCGGTCCGGCGGCACCAGCCAGCGCCCGCCGGGCGTCGTCACCTGCATGGTGCCCTTGGCGGCATAGACCAGCTGCGCCTCGCGGTGCAGATGCGGATCGAGCCGCAAGCCTTTGGGATAGTCGCGCGCGACCAGGTGCACGCCCGCGGTCGAGCGGCGGTTGCCCCGGACCTCCCGGAGGATTGGCGTTTCGACGACACTCATTGGCGGCATCCCATCATTCGCCCGACATATAACTGATTTCGGTGCAGGAGAGGATTCGTATGAACAACCCCAGCCGGGTCATCAGTTTCGTCAATGCCGGCCATTTCATCGACCATTATGCGATGCTGATCTTTGCCGCCGCCGTGATCATCATGGGGCCGGCGCTCGGCATGGCCTATTCGGAACTTCTGCCCTATGCGACGCCGGGCTTCGTCGCCTTCGGTGCAGGCTCGCTGCTCACCGGCTGGCTTGGCGACCGCTGGAGCCGCCGCCACATGATGCTGATCTTCTTCGTCGGCATCGGCGCGTCCATGATCGCGGTCGGCTTCGCGACGAGCCCGGCGCAGCTCGGCGCGGCACTGCTCGCGATCGGCATTTTTGCCTCGATCTATCATCCTGTCGGCACCGCGATGATCGTGTCCTATGCCGATAAGCTCGGCCGCGAGATGGGGCTCAACGGCGTCTGGGGCAATCTCGGCGTTGCCTCCTCAGCGCTGGTCACCGGCGTGATCGGCCAATATCTCGGCTGGCGCTTCGCCTTCATCGTTCCCGGCGTCGTCACCATCCTGATCGGCATCGCCTTTGCGCTGACGGTCGTGCATGAGGACCGCAAGGGTGCCAAGCAGGCGGCGGCGCAGGCGCGCGTCGCCAAGCAGGACATGTGGCGCGTGATCCTGGCGCTGCTGATCGTGGTGATCGCGATCTCGACGACCTTCAACGCCGTTACGGTGGCGCTGCCAAAGCTGTTTGCCGAGCGGCTCTCGGACCTGACCAAGAGCCCGGCGCTGCTCGGTGTCATCGCGGCCGGCGTCTACGTGTTCGGCGCGATGACGCAGTATACGATCGGGCGGCTGCTCGACCGCTATTCGCTGAAGACGGTGGCGCTGCCGCTGTCCTTCATGCTGGCGCCATTCCTGTATCTGGCCGCCAGCATGTCCAATCTGCCGCTGATCGTGGTCTCGATCGGCATCGTCATGGGCGCGTTCGGGCAGGTCACGGTGAACGATGCCATGGTCGGCAAATACACGACGGAGGAGTGGCGCTCGCGCGCCTATGCGGTGCGCTATTTCGTCGGCTTCACCGCGGCCGGCGCCTCGGTCGGCTTGGTCGCCTGGCTCTACGAGCAGGGCGGCTTCGTCACCATGCTGCACGCCTTCGCCGCCCTCTGCCTGCTGGCGATCGCCGCCGCGCTAATCCTGCCGCGCGAGATCCGGACATCGCAGGCGGCGTGAGGTAGCCGACTCGCGCCGCGTGGCTCCGTCCCGTAGCCCGGATCGAGCGAAGCGCAATCCGAGGCGTTTCACCGCGCGGCTAGAACCCGGATTTCGCTGCGCTTCATCCCGGCTACGCGCTGCGTCCGCGGCACGAACGGGCCTAAGGCGGGGACTCTCTCCACATCGTCATTTTGCGAGCGAAGCGAAGCAATCCAGAATCTTGCCGCAGAGGGACTCTGGATTGCTCCGTCGCAAGAGCTCCTCGCAATGACGGAAGATGAGGAGGCACCCGGCCCATGCCAGCTACGATGCCATTCTGCCAGTGTTTTGCCCGACGTAGCAAGCCGTTTCGGTAAAATCGAGATTTCGTGAGGTTTCTCAACTCCATCTCTACTGTGCATGGGGTTGTTTTCGCACTTTTCGTTTTTTGACTCCGCCGCGCGCGCGGAACCCGCTCCGCCTCCTGCGGGTTCTACCCCTCTCGCCCCGGCGCTGCGCCGGACAGATGAAGGGGGAATGACACCTGCATGCAGTGGAGCCTGCTCCGACCGGTCGGCCTTGTCCCCGCGGCGCTTGTCCTCACCACCATTGCGGCGAGTGCCGAGGGCGGCAAATCGGCCGGCCCGTCCGAATTCCTCCTGGTGGCGCAGATCGTGTTGCTGATCGCGGTCGGCCGCGGTCTCGGCGAGCTCATGCAGCGCATCGGCCAGCCCTCGGTGATCGGCGAACTGCTCGCCGGCATCATCCTGGGGCCGTCGCTGTTCGGCTGGATCTGGCCCGAGGCCCAGCACGCGATCTTTCCCAAGACGCCCGAACAGAAGGCGATGATCGACGGCATCGCCCAGTTCGGCATTCTGCTGCTGCTGCTGCTGACCGGCATGGAGACCGACCTCAAGCTGGTCCGGAAGGTCGGCAGGGCGGCGATCGCGATCTCGATTGCCGGCATCCTCGTGCCCTTCGCCTGCGGCTTTGCGCTCGGCGAATTCCTCCCCGATGCGCTGCTGCCCGATCCGCAAGCGCGCCTCGTGGCCTCGCTGTTCATGGGCACGGCGCTGTCGATCTCGTCTGTGAAGATCGTCGCCGTGGTCGTGCGCGAGATGAATTTCATGCGCCGCAATGTCGGGCAGATCATCGTCGCGACCGCCGTCATCGACGACACCATCGGCTGGATCATTATCGCCGTCATCTTCAGCCTGGCCTCGCACGGCACGCTTGACTTCGGCTCCGTGGCGAAAGCCGTGCTGGGGACGCTCGCCTTCCTGGCCGTCAGCTTCACCATCGGCCGCCGCCTGGTGTTCCAACTGATCCGTTGGGCCAACGACAATCTCGTCAGCGCAGCCGCGGTCATCACGGTGATCCTGCTGTTGATGAGCGTCATGGCAATGATCACGCATCTGATCGGGGTGCACACCGTGTTGGGTGCCTTCGTCGCCGGCATCCTGGTCGGGGAGTCCCCGATCCTGACCCGGCAGATCGACGAGCGCCTGCGCGGCCTGATCTCGAGCTTCTTCATGCCGGTGTTCTTCGGCCTCGCCGGGCTCAGCGCCGATCTCTCGGTGCTTCGCGACCCCAATCTGCTGATGCTCACCGGCCTGCTGGTCGTGATCGCCAGCGTCGGCAAGTTCGGCGGCGCGTTCGTCGGCGGCACCGTGGGCGGGTTGAATGCGAGGGAATCGCTGGCGCTCGCCAGCGGCATGAACGCGCGCGGCTCGACCGAGGTCATCATCGCGACCATCGGCCTCTCCATCGGCGTGCTCAGCCAGAACCTGTTCACGATGATCGTGACCATGGCGATCTTGACCACGATGGCGATGCCGCCGATGCTGCGCGCGGCGCTGGCAAAGCTGCCGATGAACCAAGAGGAGAGGGAGCGGCTGGAGCGGGAAGAATTCGAGAGACGCGGCTTCATCGCCAATCTCGAACGTCCTTTGCTCGCTGTCGACGACAGCGTCAACGCCACCTTCGCCGCCCACGTCGCGGGCCTGATCGCCGGCATGCGCGGCCTGCCGATCACCGTTCTGCACATCGGCGAGCGCGCCAAGGAAAAGGACAAGGGCGAGGACGAGAGCCACGAAGCCGTGGTGAAGAAGGCCGCCGAAACCGTCTCCGCCAGTGGTGACGGGAATGCCGGCAGCGTCGATGTCGTTACCCGGGCCAGGCGCGCAGAGCTGGCCGAAACCATTGCCGACGAAGCACGCAAGGGCTTTGATCTCCTCGTCGTCGGCATCGACAAGGTCGCTGCCGCCAAGGATCGCTTCAATCGGAAGATCGAGGACATCGCCGCCGAGTTCGAGGGGCCGCTCGCGATCGTGGCGGCCAAGGGCAAGCACCTGAAGCAGCCGATACCCGACGCCCTCAACATCCTCGTTCCGGTTTCCGGCAGCGGCATCTCCAAGCGCGGCGCCGAGGTCGCGGTGGCGCTGGCGCAGGCCGGCTCAGGCTCGCTCCGCGTGATCTATGTGGCGACGACGCGCGACAAGGGCGCGCAGCGGGGCACCTCCCGCGGATTGAGCCAGGAGACCGGCATCCTCAAGGACACCAGCGATCTCGCCGCCCGCTACGAGGTCGACATCACCACGACGCTGCGCGTGAACCGGGCGCCGGAGGCGGCGATCCTGCGCGAGATCGACACCACCGACGTCGACCTCGTGGTCATGGGCGTCGACCGGATCGAGGCCAATCATCTCTCCTTCGGCGGCGTCGCCGCCGCCGTGCTGAGGCAGTCGAAGGCCTCGGTGCTGCTGGTGTCGAGCGGCGAGGCGCAGCGGCCGCCGGCGGAGAAGGCTTAGTGGGGTGGACTGGAGCCGCGCCGACGGTGCGCTCCCTCTCCCGCTTGCGGGAGAGGGTCGGGGAGAGGGTGTCTCCTCATCGGGACACTCCCCAAGAGGAGAGAGCGCTCACCCGCCGCGCTCCGCGCGTCGACCTCTCCCGCAAGCGGGAGAGGTCGCAGCGAGCCCGGAGCCTCGCCGGTGCACCCAACGGCGCTTAAGGCTTCACCTCCGCCGCCGCTTTCACCTTCACCACCTTCTTCGACGCCCGCCAGTTCTCGAAGCGCTGCACCACCACGAAGAAGGCCGGCACGAACAACACCGCGAGGCAGGTCGAGGCCAGCATGCCCGAGAACACGGTGATGCCGATGGACTTGCGCGCGCTGGCGCCGGCACCGGTGGCCAGCACTAGCGGCACCACCCCAAGGATGAAGGCGAACGACGTCATCAGGATCGGACGGAAGCGGGCGCGCGCGGCCTCGATCGCGGAGTCCAGGATCGGCTTGCCGTCGCGGCCGTGCAGCTCGAGCCCGACCTCGACGATCAGGATCGCGTTCTTGGCCGAGAGCGCGATCAGCAGGATCAGCCCGATTTGGCAATAGAGGTTGTTGTCGATCTTGAGCCCGCTGAGGATCAGCATCGGCCCGAGCAGCGACAGCGGCACGGCGAGGATCACGGAGATCGGCGCGTACCAGCTCTCATACTGCCCGGCGAGCACGAGATAGACCAGCAGCATGGCGAGGCCGAACACCCAGTAGATCTGGTTAGAGACCGCCTTCTCCTGGTAGGACATCGCGGTCCATTCATAGCCGGTGCCCGGCGGCAGCGTCTTATCCGCGATCTCCTCCATCAGCTTCAGCGACTGCCCGGAGGAATAGCCCTGCGCCGGCAGGCCGATCACGGTCGAGGACGGATAGAGATTGTAGAGGCTGATCAGCGACGGACCGGTGGCCGCCGTGATCTTGGCGACGGTGCCGATCGGGATCATGTCGCCGTTCGAGTTGCGGACCTGCATGTTGGCGATGTCGCGCTCGGTGACACGGAAGGCCGGATCGGCCTGGGTGTAGACCTGGAACACGCGGCCGAACTTGTTGAACTGGTTGACGTAGGACGACCCCAGATAGGTCGATAGCGCCGAGAACACCTGATCGGTGGTCACATGCAGCGTCTGGGTCTTGACGCGGTCGATCTCGACGTTGAATTGCGGCACCGAGGAGCGGAAAGAGGACTGCACGCGCTGCAGCGCGCTCTGACTCTGGCCGTTACTGACCATCGCTCCGGTGATCGCTTGCAGCTTGGCGAAATCGCTATTGCCGTCGCGCAGCTCGACCTGCATCGAGAAGCCGGCGGCATTGCCGATGCCCTGGATCGGCGGCGGCGGCAAGACGATGGTGCGCGCCTCCATGATAGTCGCGAGCTTGTCGTTGAGCCCGTACACCAGCGAGCGCAAATCCTCTCCGGGTCCTTTGCGCGCCTCCCAATCCTTCAGGATGATGTAGGCGACGCCGGTATTGGCGAGGCTGGCGCTGTTGTCGAGCGCGGAGATGCCGGCGATGGTGATGACCTGCTGGACGCCGGGCGTGTCCTTGATCAGCTCGCTGGCTCTGTCGAGCACGGCTTGGGTCCGCTCCAGGGCGGCGCCGTCGGGCAGCTGCACGGCCGCGATCAGATAGCCCTGGTCCTCGATCGGCAGGAAGCCGGTCGGCACCCGCGACAGGCCATAGCCGCCGATCCCGATCAGGACCAGCGCTACCGCGACCGAGACAGTGGCGTGTCTGACCAGGAAGCCGATCAAGCGGGTGTAGCCGCGTTCGAGCCTGTTATAGACGGCATTGAAGCCGCGGTAGAAGAAATTGCGCTGTTCCGGCGGCACCGCCGGCCGCAGCCAGAGCGCACACTGCGTCGGCTTCAGCGTCGCCGCGTTGATGGCGGATAGAAGAGCGGTCGCGGCGATCACCAGCGCGAATTGCGAATAGATGCGCCCGGTCAGCCCCGCGAGGAACGAGGCCGGCAGAAACACCGAGATCAGCACCAGGGTGATGCCGACGATCGGCGCGAACAGTTGATCCATCGCCTTGATCGCGGCGTCGTGGCCGTTCATGCCCTGCTCGATGTTGTGGGCGGCGCCTTCGACCACGACGATGGCGTCGTCGACGACGATGCCGATCGCGAGCACGATCGCAAACAGCGTCGACATGTTGATGGTGAAGCCGAGCGCCGCCATCGCAGCGAATGCGCCGATGATGGTCACCGGCACGGTGGTCGCCGGAACCAGCATCGCGCGCCAATCCTGCAAGAAAACCAGGATCACGACCAGCACGAGCAAGCCGGCCTCGATCAGCGTCATATAGACCTCGTGCACCGAGGCCTCCACGAACTTGGTGGTGTCGAACGGCGTGTCGTACTTGATGCCTTCCGGGAAGCGCTTGGCGAGTTCCGCCATCTTCTTCTCGACCGCCTGCTCGACCTGGAGCGCGTTGGCGCCGGGCGACTGGAATACGCCGATGCCGACTGCCGGCTGCTTGTTGAGCGAGAAGATCTGGCTATAGGTCTGCGCGCCCAATTCGACCCAGCCGACGTCGCGCACGCGCGTGACGTCGCCGCTGCTGCCCGTCTTGACGATGATATTCTCGAACTGGCTGGTGTCGTCGAGCCGGCCATTGACGTTGAGTGTGTATTGGAACGCTTGGCCCGGCGGCGTCGGCGGCGCGCCGACCTGGCCGGCGGAGACCTGCTGGCTCTGCTGCTGGATCGCCTGGATGACGTCCTGCGGCACGAGGCCACGGACCTGCAGCTTGTTCGGATCGAGCCAGACTCGCATCGAATATTGGCCTGCGCCAAACACCGTGACGTTGCCGACGCCGGGCAGGCGCGAGAGCTCGTCGCGAATGTTGATGGTGGCGTAGTTGCTCAAATACAGGCTGTCGTACTTCGCGTCGGGCGAGGTCAGGGTCACGAACAGCAGGATCGAGGTCGACCGCTTCTGCACGGTGACGCCCTGGTTCTGCACCGCCTGCGGCAGTTGCGACAGCGCGCTGGAGACGCGGTTCTGCACCAGCACCTGCGCGAAATTGAGGTCAGTGCCGATCTTGAATGTGACAGTCAGCGTATAAGTGCCGTCGGAGCCGCTGTAGGACTGCATGTAGAGCATGTCCTCGACGCCGTTGACCTGCTGCTCGATCGGCAGCGCCACGGTGTCGATCACGGTCTTGGCGCTGGCGCCGGGATAGCGGGTGGTGACCTGCACCGTCGGCGGCACCACGTCGGGATATTGCGCAATCGCGAGGTTGAACAGCGCGACGCCGCCGATCAGGATCATCAGAAGCGCGATTACGTTCGAGAGGACCGGCCGCTCGATGAAGAACTTTGAGATCATGGCTGGCGACCCCTCACTTGCAGAACTTACTTGGCAGATATTACTTGGCAGACGCCTGCGGCTGCTCGATCTTCGTTGTTTGCGGGTCGATCTTCTGACCCGGAATCACCCGCAGCAACCCTGCGATGACCACGCGGTCCTCCGGCTTCAGGCCGCTCTCGATCACGCGTAGGCCATTGTCGACGGGACCGATCTGCACCTTGCGATGCTCGACGACGTTGTCGCTGTTGACCACCAGCAGATAGCGGCCACCCTGGTCGCTCCCGAGCGCGGTGTCGGGAACGAGCAGCGCGGTCTTCTCCTGATCGAAGGGCACGCGAACGCGGACGAAATAGCCGGGCAATAGCACCCGCTTGTCATTGGGGACGAGGCCGCGCACCGCCAGCGTGCCCGTCGATTGGTTGAGGGTCGGCGAGACGTAGTCGAGATGGCCTTCATGCGGATAGCCGGTCTCGGTCTGGAGGCCGAGCTGGATCGGAAATTGCTTGAGGTCGGCCGGCGTCAGTCCCCGGCGAGCCGCCTCGGCGCGGATGCGCAGTACGTCCTGCTCGTTGACGGTGAAGTTCACGTAGATCGGGTCCATCGCGACGATGGTGGCGAGCTGGGTCGGGGAGGACACGCCGACGAGCTCGCCGATCGAGACCATGTGGGCGCTGACGACGCCGTCGAACGGCGCGGTCACCTTGGTGTAGCCGTAATTGACCTCGGCAATTCGGGTGTTGGCCTGCGCCTGCTGGAGACTGGCCTGCGCGTTGTCGCGGTTGGACGTTGAGGTGTCGAGTGTCGCCTGTGACACCGCCTGGCGCTGCACCAGCTCGGCTTGCCGCTTGTAGTCGGCTTCCGCCTGCCGGAGCGAGGCCTGCGCGCCGGCTTCGGCCGCCTGCGCCTGCTCGAGCTTGAGCTTGTAGGTCTCCGGCTCGATGGTGAAGAGCTGGGTGCCCTGCTTGACGAAGGTGCCGTCTTGATAGTCGATCGATTGCAGAAAACCTTGCACGCGCGCGACGAGATCGACGCTCTTGATCGGGGCGGTGTTGCCGGTCGCCTCGATATAGCGCGTTACGGCGCGCTGCACGGGCGTTGCCACGTCCACCTTGGGCGGCGGTGGGGCCACGAACGTGTTCTTGTCCTCGCAGCCGGCGAGCAGCACAACGGCGCTTGCCGTTGCCAAGGCCCGCGCGACATGTCTCCACCCTTCGTTACGTCGTGCGGGAGATGCGGGATTCGCGCGCGTCATTCGGTGGCCCCCCGATTGCTGTCTGTCGGTGCGGCAGGCTACCAACAAATGCCCCGCCGTGGAACACCATAGCCATGGCAGTCAAAGGCCTTGCGCTGCAAACGGTGGCATGCCCTTTGACAGGTTTGTCATGAGGCCGCGACGAACGGCACGCTGCGCAAGCCCTATGACAACAACGGCCTGAAGGATGCGCCGATCCGGACGGAATATGATGGTTCTCCACGTTGTAGTGCGCCGAACCCTCAGCGCACCCTGATCTCGGCATATTTCCCCATGGCCCGCTCGAACTTGCGGTTGAACAGCCACATCGCAGCGAGAATCTCCCGGAAGCTGGCCGAGCTTCGCGATCGATCGGCCTGTCCGAACGCGAAGATGCTGTTGTTGCGCAGGTGCTTCATGACCGTTGGACTGGACACCCGGTAATTCAGGAGATCCCCCGACTTGAGCGCGGATCTGGTCGGGGTGGGCACGATCTGGATCAGCTCGAACAGCTTCATCTGGTCGATCGGGTCGGGCAGCGTCTTCACGATCCCGGGGATATCCCGGAACAGATCGGCATGCGCGTTCATCACGCCGTTGCGCACATTGGTCCAGTGATTGAAGCGCTGATCGGTGCCGCGGGTGCGCGCCTCCTCCTTGTCGTGGCGCGCGCTCAGTTCGGGATCGATCGCCCCCTTGAGGGCTTCCCATTTCCTGCGGCCGTTGCGGTCCTCGGAGGGGCCGGTCTGGAAGCTGCCCATATAGGTGTTCGAGCGCGCATTGCGGACATTCTGCTTGCCGTTGGTCTCGGCGAAGAACAGGCCGAGGCTGATGCGCCCCGCGACTTCCGCGTGTTCAGGTGCAAGCCCCTTGGCGCGCGCGATCGCGAAGGCGAGATCGGCGACGTCCTTGAACGGCGTCGGCGAGTTTTGCGCTCCGGCGGGCGGTGCCTCCATGATGTCGAATAGCCTCGAATATTCGTCGATCAGCGGCTCGATATCTGCATCGAAATAGGCCGGGGGAATTTCGAACTTGTTGGGCTTTCCGATTCTGGACGGAATGGCGTCGGTGAGATCCTTGTAGGTGCTGATGACGGCGATGCGCGCCAGGTACAGCGGCTGGCCCGGCAGGCTCGGCAGCGGCTGCTTCGCCTCGATCTGGCGCCGCCGCTCGGCCAGGATCGATTTGAAGTCGGCCAGCGCCCGCTGGTAGGCGGCGAGCGCCTCGGATTGCCGGGACGTGAGCGTGCCCTGCTGTCCGCTGGCGGGTGCCGTGACAAGGAAGGCGAGCGCCGCAAGCGCTCCGGCGGCAAGACGTCTGAACTCCATGGCCGGTTCCTGTCGATTCGTTGGCCAGGAAGATCGTAAGCATCGGACGCGCGGGCTGGCGAGCAAATCTCGCTCAGCCCCGATCCGTCCTCTTACGCCACGCGATAATCCGGCGCCGTGGCCAGGAACTTGGCATAGGCATCGGCGTCCGGCGGCAGGAAACGCCCTTTGAGCCCGCCGCACTTCTGGTTCTTCGCGCCGATGTCGGCCATCAGCTCGTCGAAATGACGGTAGTGATAGGGTGCGACGCAGAGGCCGCCATAGACGCCCGCGGCCGGCCGTTCGACACGCTTGAAGTGCAGCATCATCTCGATGTTGGCATGCATGGCTTGCGCCGTCGGCTGGTTGGCGAGCTGGCCGTCGGCATAGCGCACCAGCCAGTTGGCGGCGAGATCGGCGCAGAGTACCGTGCAGAACGACGAGTTGAAGCCAACGAAGCCGAGCTCGGGCAGGTCGGGGTTGGCGATCAGGCGATAGAGCCGGTACTGCCCGTCGGCATCGACCAGTTTCTGCTGATAGGCCGCGGGCAGGAACGGCACGCCGAGCTTGTAGCCGATCGCGAGCACGGTGATATCGGCTGGAACGCGCTCGCCACCGCTCATTACGATGCTGTCGCCGTCAAAATGATCGAACGTGCCGAACACCTCCTTGATGCGGCCGTCGGCGACCATCGGATAGAAGCCTGGCGTTGCGATCGGCACCGAGCAGTTGACGCCGTCCTCGATCCGCTCCTTCGGCACCATGTTGCACCGACTGAGCTTGAGCTGCGCCTTCAACAGGCTCTCCAGCCCGCGCCAGTTCGCCCACACCAGCGGCGCGGCGAGTCGGTGGGCGAGCCGGGCCATCGTGCTGATGCCCCAGCCGGGAAACATCTCCTCCTGCACGCGGATGTAGAGGATGCGCTTGAAGTTGACGAGACCGCCGATGAAATAGGGAATGCGCCAGACCGGCTCGCGCATCACGATCGTCACCTCGCGCGCGCCTGCGTTTACCGCGTTCACGGCGATGTCGGTCGCCGACTTCGAGCCGCCGAGCACGACGACGCGGCGCCCCTTTGCCAGGGCGGCATCGTTGTATTTCGACGAATGCAGGATCTGGCCGCCCTGGGCCAGAAAGCCGTCCTCGCCGGGGCAATGCAGCTCGCGCGGCTCGTTGAACTGGCCGGTGCAGACAGCGACGAAATAGAAGTCCTCGTTCGTTGTCATGCCATTCTTGCCGCTGAGCGCGAGTGTCCAGCCGGGCTTGCCGTCGGCACGGCGCGCCATGCCGGCGACCGCCGTGTTGAGGCGCAGCATGCGGTCGAGGCCAAAGCTCCTCGCGTAATCGACGAGATAGGCGTGGACCTGTGGCCCGGTCGGCCATTCCGGATAGGCGTCCGGCATGGCGCGGTCGGTGTAGCGGTAGAGCTCCTTCGGGCTCTGCGTCTGCACTTCGGGATAGGAGCGCGCCGGCTCCCAGACGCCGCCGAGATCGCCGCTGCGTTCGATGATGGTGACGCGGTGACCGCGGATGGAGAACGCCTTTGCGGCGGCCAGGCCGGAGACACCGGCGCCGATCACGCAGACATGCTTGGGGCTGACCATGGGATTGCTCGCAACCAATGTGTTTCGCGCGCAAGCGGCAACGATCGGCCGCAAGGCGCGGCCGTCGGAGCTGCAAGCTGATGAACGTGGATGGGACGCGGACGCCTAGTCGTTGGCCTCGGGCGGCAGGAAGTCCACCTCGTGCAGCGCCGAGATACGCACCACTTCGGCAGGGTCGGTCAGATTGTGCAACCGGTTGAAGAGCGCCTCCAGCTTCTGCATCGGCGAGACCCAGAACAACGCGCGGCAGGGCTTGTCGGACTTGTTGAAATAGCCGTGCGGGATGCCGCGCGGCATGCGCACGAGATCGCCGGCGTGGGCCTTGACCCATTGGCCGTCGAGCTTGAGGTCGAGCGTGCCTTCCTGCACCAGGATGAACTCGTCCTGAGTCGGATGGATGTGCACCGGCACGAACTGGCCGGGATCGCTGTTGGTCTCGAATGCGAAGGTGGAGTCGGTGACGGCTTTGGGGAAATAGACTTGACCAAGGATGTTCCAGCTCTTGCCGCCATAGCCCGTGCCGTTTGCGGTAATGCCCTTTTCGAGTGCAGTCATGCGCGCCTCCTCATGGATTCCGGCGGGGATGGAGCTTCGGCCGCTCGTGGCCGCCTGTCTATCCGCCAAACGAATCTGCACGCGGCTATTGCCGTGCAGCACGACGATTTTGCGGATGCGGCCCTTTTCGCCTCTGGGGAACTATTATAGGCTTAAAGCAATTCCGTGACGCGAAGCGTGGTCGACGATGTCCGCAGCCGTGCTGGAAATGAGCGCGAGACCATCCGCAGCCGAACGGCTTTCGGATTTCGCCCGCGTTACCACAGATGACGTCGATGAAGCGGCCGAGCAGATTGGGCGCATCTTCTGTCCGCACGATCTCAAGCCGATGTGTGCACGCGCCGCCGGCTTCTCCGCCCGGCACAATTGCGCGGCGTTCGACGGCTTTTCCATCAACTATGTCGCCTATGGCGGATCGGTCAGCATCGATCCGGGCTGTCTCGAGCGCTTCTTCCTGGTGCAGGTCCCGCTCACGGGCAGCGCCAGCATTCGGGTCGGCATCTGTGAGCTCGACGCGGCGCCTGACCGGACCGCGTCACTGCTGTCGCCGACGATCCCGACGCGGATGATTTGGGCCGACTGCGCCCAAGCGATCCTGTTGCTCGACCGCCGTTTGGTCGAGCAGCGCGCCGCGGCACTGTCGGGCAGGGCAGCCAGCACGATGGAGTTCGATCCTGTGATCGACCTCGACGCGCCGTCCGGGCGGGCGTTGCGAGCCAGCCTTGCCGAGCTGATCACGCTCGCCGAACGTTTCGGTCCCGCCGGCAGGCTGTCAGCGGTCGCGATGGCCGATTGGCGCGAGGTTCTGCTCGATCACCTCCTCAATGGCCAGCGGCATGGCCTGTCGGATGCGATCAGGACGTTTTCGGGCCAGGCCGAGCGTCTGCCGCGTGCGCTGCGCGTTGCGCGGGACCATCTCGCGGATAATGCCGGCGAACCGCTCGACCTCGCGCAGCTCGCCTGCGCGTCCGGCATCGGCATCCGCGCGCTCCAGCTCGGCTTCCGCCGTCACTTCGGCCTGTCGATCTCGCAGATGCTGCTCGACATGCGCCTCGCCAGCCTTCACGTCCGGCTCGCGCATGCCGCGCCCGATGCCTCCATCACCGAGATCGCCTTCGACCTCGGCTTCACCCATCTCGGCCGCATGGCCGGCGCCTACCGCGAAAAATTCGGCGAGTCGCCGTCGGCCACGCTGCGGCGCCGGATCAGCTAGAGCGCGACGAAGCCAGGCGCGGCGGTCCGTGTCACCAGCAATGGAAGCCGCGTGTCATCCCGCCGGCGGATCGGTCTGGCGCAGCGTCGTGACCCAGATCGCGCGCGCCACCTGCTGGGTCGGGTTGTCGAACATGTGCGGCACGATGCTCGGAAAGCGAAAGCTGTCGCCGGCCTCCAGCAGATGGGCCTGGTTGTCCAGCCACAGCCGCAGGCTCCCCGAGAGGATATAGCCGGCCTTCTCGCCGTTGTGTTGCAGGAAGTCGGTGCCGGAGGAGGCGCCGGGATTGAGCGTGAGCTCGTAGAGTTCGAGCTGGCCCTTGCCGTCAGGCGTGAGCGCTTCCTTGACGACGCCGCTGGCGGTGAGCCGCAGCAGCCGCCGGTTATTCTTGCGCACGATGTAGCGCTGTACGTCGGCCGGATCGCTGCTCTCGAAGAAATACGAAATGGGAACGTCGAGTGCGATGCTGAGCAGACGCAGCGTGCGGATCGACGGCATGGCCCGCGCACGTTCGAGCTGGCTGATCATGCCGGTGGAGAGGCCGGTCTTGTTGGCGACGTCCTGGATCGAAAGCCCGGCGCGCTGACGTAGCAGCCGCACGGACTCGCCGAGGCGCTGGTCGACCGCATCGTCGACCTGGATCGTCGGGACGTCCTTCGGACCGTTCGTATCGCCGCGACCATCCATGTCGCTCTCCCATGCATCATCTCAGCCCCGGACCGCATCGGATCGAGCTTTAGTCGGAGTGAAAAGGTCGCGCATACTAGCAATGCGATTGACAGCTGTATTTAGTCATGATGAAATTTTGGCTGAAAAATTTAGAAGCACTAAAGCCCACTCCTGTCCCTCCGCCGGGGTCTAGGGGCGCGGGAGACGGTGCCGCGTGCGCGGCAATGGAGAGTGGCCATGGCAGACGGCACCGCCAAGTTCGGCGTTGGAGCAGTGCATCTCGGCATTCCGAATCGCCGCCAGCTCTTCCAGCTTGGGGCCGGCGCCGCGGCAGGATGGACTCTTGCGGGCAACGCTTTTGCGCAAGTTGAGCGCCCGACCAATCCGCCGGACAAACCGCGCGGGCAGGTGATCGCAGCGCTGTCGCAGGAGCCGACCGTCTTTCATCCGCTGATGCCTGGCATCGAGGTCGATCAGGGCATCTGGTGGCAGGTGTTCTCGCTGCTCTGGTTCATCGATCCCGCCGGCAATTTCGTTCCTGACCTCGCACGCGAAGTTCCGACCATCGAGAATGGCGGCCTGTCGCCCGACGGCCTGACTTGGAAAATCAAGCTGCGCAGCGACGTGAAGTGGCATGACGGCACGCCGTTCACGGCCGACGACGTCAAGTTCTCGCTCGAACTGATCAACAGTCCCGATTTTCGCGCCCGCAGCCGCGTCGGCCATAGCCTGGTCAAGGACATCAAGGTCGTCGCGCCCGACGAGATCCACTGGCGAATGGAAGCGCCTTACTCGCCCTACATGTCAATCCTGGGATCGCTGACCTTCATCGTGCCCAAGCACATCCTGGAGAAGGTGTCCGATCCGAACGCCTCGGCGTTCCACAATGCGCCTGTCGGCACCGGGCCGTTCCGCTGGGGCGAGCGCGTGCCCGGCGACCACATCCTGCTCAATGCCCACACCGGCTATCACGGCAAGGGGCCGTACGTCGAACGCGTGGTCTTCAAATACATCCCCGATCTCACCGTTCTCTATACCCAGTTCCGCACCGGCCAAGTCGACTACACCGGCCTGCAAGGCATCTTGCCGAACTTCGTGCAGGAGGCGAAGACGCTGAAGGGCCGCAGGATCGTGGTCTCCTCGACGTCCTCCGTGGAGCATATCGCACCGAATCTGGAGTTCGGTCCCTTTGCCGATCGCGCCGTGCGCGAGGCGCTCTATCTCGCCATCAACAAGCAGGCGATCATCGATGCGCTCTATTATGGCCTGCCGACGCAGACCGAGAGCTTCGTGCCGCAGCAAGCCTGGTCATTCCAACAGGGGCTGCCGCAACACAAATACGATCCCGCCAAGTCCAACGCGCTGCTCGATGCGGCGGGATGGGTTCGCGGCACCAGTGGCGTGCGCGAGAAGGGCGGCGTCAAGCTCGAGTTCACCAATTCGACGACATCCGGCAACGCGGTGCGCGAGCAGACCCAGCAGCTCCTGATCCAGGACTGGCGTGCGATCGGCGCCGCGATGCGCGTCAACAACATGCCGGCCGCGGTGATCTGGGGCGATTTCTGGCAGCAGTCGAAATTCAATTCGGTGCTGGTGTCCGTAAACTTCATGCTCGGCAGCGACCCCGACGTGACGCCGCGCTTCGGCTCCGGCGCCATTCCCGCCAAGGGCGGGCGAGGCTACAACACCTATCAATACAAGAGCCCGGAGGCCGATCGACTCCTCGCCGACGGCGCCAAGCAGTTTGAGATCGCACAGCGCAAGACGACCTATGGCGACCTGCAAAAGCTGATCCGCGACGATCTCGCCATCCTGCCGCTGTTCCAAGGCTTTATCGCAGAAGGCGTGAAGGAGGGGCTGCAAGGCTTCCGTCCCAACGTCAACACCTCGATCAATTGCTGGAACATCCGCGAATGGTACTGGGCCTGATGGATCAGGTGCGCAGGGCAGCCTGACGTGGCCCGTTACGTCGTCAACCGCCTGGCACAGTCGATCATGCTGCTGGTGATCGTCTCGGCGATCGGCTTTGCCATTCTGCACCTGGCGCCCGGCGGCCCGCTCTCGCAATTCGCGGCCTCTGCGCAGATGACGCAGGAGGATCTCGACCGCGTCAGCAAGCAGCTCGGTCTCGATCGCCCGCTGCCGATCCAATATCTCGACTGGTTCAGCCGCATGCTGTGGGGCGATTGGGGCCGCTCCTACCGCGACGGCGAGGCGGTGCTGTCCGTGATCTCCTCGCATCTCGGCGCCACCCTCGAGCTGATGGCGACGGCGACGATCATCGCGGTGCTGCTCGGCTGCTGGATCGGCGTGCTGGGTGCGCTGCGCCGCTACTCGCTGTTCGATACCCTCGCCACCGTCGGCGCCATGATCGCGCTGTCGATCCCGACCTTCTGGTTCGGCCTCGTTACCATCTACGTGTTCTCGGTGAGGCTCGGCTGGCTGCCGGCCGGCAATCGGCACACCGTCGGCGACGGCTCCTTTCTCGACCTGCTGCATCATCTCATCGCGCCGGCACTGGTGCTGGCGCTGGTCGAGACCGCGATGTGGGGCCGCTTCATGCGTTCCTCCATGCTCGAGGTCATCAACCAGGATTACATCCGCACTGCCCGCGCCAAGGGCATGCCGGAATGGCGCATCCTCACCGTGCACGCGCTCCGGAACGCGCTGTTGCCGATGATCACGGTCGCCGGCCTCCAGTTTCCGACGCTGCTCGGTGGCGCGCTGGTGGCCGAGACCGTGTTCACCTGGCCCGGCATGGGGCGCCTCTTCCTCGATTCCATCGGCTATCGCGACTATCCCGTGGTGATGGGCGTCTTGATGTTCTCGGCGACGATGGTGCTGATCGGCTCGTTGCTTGCCGACATCCTCTATGCCGTTGTCGATCCGCGCATTCGGGTGGGCTAGGCGATGACGACGGCCACCCTCTCCACCGTTCAGCTCGCCCCCGGTCAAGCCGCGTGGCGGCGGTTCCGCCGCCATCGGCTGGCGCTCGCCGGCGCCGTCATCATTCTGGTGCTCGTCCTCGGCTCCGCGTTCGGTCCTTATCTGCTGCCTTTCGACGACACCTATATTGACATCATGAAGCGGTTCGCGCCGCCGCTGTCGGGCGCGCACATCCTCGGCACCGACGAGCTCGGCCGCGACGTGCTTGCGCGCTTGATGATGGGCGGCCGCGTCTCGCTCTCGATCGGGATCGTGGCGATGGTGATCGCGATGGCGGTCGGCATCGTCGTCGGCGCCTTCGCCGGGTTCTATGGCGGCGTGGTCGGCGCGGTCTTGATGCGGCTGGTCGACGCCGTGCTGTGCTTCCCGACCATCTTCCTGCTGCTGGCGCTGGCGGCGCTCACCGAACCCGGCCTCGTCACCACCACCGTGCTGATCGCGGCGACGGCGTGGATGAGCGTCGCCCGCGTCGTCGAGGCCCAGGTGCGCTCGCTGCGGGAACGGGAGTTCGCCGTTGCAGCGCTCGCCTTCGGCTCGTCAAACCTGCGCATCATGTTCCGCGAGCTCGTGCCCAACGCAATTGCCCCGATCGTGGTCGCGGCCACGCTGAACGTCGCCAAGGCGATCCTGCTCGAATCCTATGTCAGCTATCTCGGCTACGGCATCCAGCCGCCGGCTGCGAGCTGGGGCAACATGCTCAACAACGCGCAGATCTATCTCACCAGCGCACCGTGGCTCGCGATCGTACCGGGCGTCGCCATCACGCTGGCGGTGACGAGCTTCAATTTCCTTGGCGACGGCCTGCGCGATGCGCTCGATCCGCGAATGAACATCCCATAACGAGCCTAGGTCCGTTTGAACTGAATACCAGGAGTGCCCCATGTCCCCGCCGCTCAATCGTATCAACAGCGATGAACGCCTGCCGGCGCAGGCAGACGTTGTCGTCATCGGCGGCGGCGTGATCGGCGTATCTGCGGCGTATCACCTGGCGAAGAAGGGCCTTTCCGTCGCACTGGTCGAGAAGGGCCATGTCGGCGGCGAGCAGTCGAGCCGCAATTGGGGCTGGTGCCGCCAGCAGGGCCGCGCGCGCGAGGAGATTCCGCTCGCACGTGAGGCGCTGCGGCTTTGGGAGGACATGCAGAACGATGCCGGCGTCGATGCCGGTTTCCGCCGCACCGGCGTGCTGTTCCTGACCAAGAGCAAGGATGAGCTCGCCGGCTGGGAGCGCTGGGCGGCGATCGCGCGCGAGCAGCAGGTCCACTCCACCATCCTGACGCCGGCGGAGGTCGCTGAACGCATGCCCGGCAATGCCGACAAATGGGTAGGCGGCCTGCACACGCCGAGCGACGGCCGCGCCGAGCCGTCGATGGCCGTGCCCGCGCTGGCCACTGCCGCGCGAAAGCACGGCGTCACCATCCATCAAGGCTGCGCCGCGCGCGGACTGGAGACTCAGGGAGGACGGGTCAGCGCCGTCGTCACCGAGAAGGGCACCATTCGCACGCAATCGGTGCTGCTGTCGGGCGGGGCATGGTCGTCGCTGTTCTGCCGCCGTCACGGCATCGAGCTGCCGATCGGTCTCGTCAACGCCACGGCTTGCCGGACCACCCCAGGACCTGAGATCACCTCCGGCGCGCTCGGCACCGACCTCTACTGCATCCGTCGCCGTCTCGACGGCGGCTTTACGCTGGCGCTGCGCAACCGCGGCACGGTCGAGCTGTCGCCCGACTTATTCCGGTACGCCCGCGCCTTTTGGCCGACGTATCAGCATCGTAAGAACGGACTGAAATTGTCGTTCGGCAAGTCGTTCTTCGATCAGCTCGTGCGCGGCAGCAGCTGGAGCTTTGACAAGCCGTCGCCGTTCGAGACTGAGCGCGTGCGCGATCCGGCCCCCGACATGTCGCTGGTCAGTGCGGCGCTGGCGTCGCTGATCCGATCGAACCCGGAATTGAAGGACATCGAGATCGCGGAGGCCTGGGGCGGCACCATCGACTGCACGCCCGACACAATCCCGGTGATCTCGCCGGTCGATGCCTTGCCCGGCTTCTTCCTCGCCACCGGCTTCTCCGGTCACGGCTTCGGCATTGGTCCCGCGGCCGGCAAGCTCGCCGCCGACATCGTGACCGGCTCGACGCCGCTGGTCGACCCGGTGGCTTACAGCCACAAGCGCATGATCGACGGCCGGCGGCTCGCGCCGGTCAGCCCGTTCTGAGGCGGCATGACGGTTCTCTACAAGGCCAACATGGTTCGCGGCGCCGAGTGGGCGCGCTTCTTTGCCGAGCGCGCGCCCGATCTGCCGTTCCGGCTCTGGCCCGACATCGGCAATCCCGCCGATATTCGTTATCTGGTGGCGTGGGTGCCGCCGGAGGATATCGCCACGACGTTCCCCCATCTCGAGCTGGTCTTCTCGGTTGGCGCGGGTGTCGATCAGTTCGACGCCACGAAGCTTCCGCCGCACCTTCCGCTCATCCGGATGCTGGAGCCCGGCATTGCCGAGACCATGGTGGAATATGTCACAATGGCGGTGCTCGGCCTGCATCGCGATCTCCTGCACTTCATCGCCCAGCAGAGGGAGCAGGTCTGGCGCGAGATCCGGATCACGCCGGCGAAGCGGCGGGGTGTCGGCGTGATGGGGCTCGGCCAGCTCGGCCACGCCGTGCTCGAACGGCTCAGGGCATTCGGCTTTCCGCTGTTCGGCTGGAACCGCTCGCCGCGCGAGATCCCGGGCGTGACCTGCTACGTCGGTGTTGACACCTTGCCAAGATTCCTGTCGCAGACCGACATCCTCATTTGCCTGCTGCCATTGACCGAAGAGACCCGGGGCATCCTCAATGCCGATCTGTTCGCGCGCCTGCCGCGCGGCGCAGGGCTCGTCAGTGTCGGGCGTGGTCCGCAGCTCGTCGAAGCCGATTTCCTCGCGGCGCTCGATACCGGCTTGCTATCGGGCGCCGTTCTCGATGTCACAGAGCCCGAGCCGCTGCCCGCTGGCCATCCGTTCTGGAGCCACCCGCGCATCCTGCTGACGCCGCACAATGCCAGCATGACCATGCCGGATACGGCGGTCGATTTCGTGCTCGACGTCATCGCATGTCACCGCCGCGGCGAGGAATTGCCGGGCCTCGTCGATCGCACGCGTGGCTATTAGGGCAACTGCATGAGCAAGGGCGCAAGCGGAATCGATCGTAGCGTTGCCGAGGCGCAGGCGCCGGTGCTGTCGGTCGCCGGCCTCACCACCTCCTTCATGCGCGAACGACGATGGATCCCGGTCGTCCGCAATGTCTCATTCGACGTCGCGCCGCGCGAAACCGTCGCGATCGTCGGGGAGTCCGGTTCGGGCAAGAGCGTCACCGCGCTCTCCATCATGCGGCTCATTCCGAAGGAGAGTGGCCGCATCGAGGGATGCGTGACGCTCGCTGGCCGCGATCTCCTCGCGCTGCCCGAAACGGGCATGAAGGGCATCCGCGGCAATGACATTGCCATGATCTTCCAGGAGCCGATGACGAGCCTCAATCCGGTGCTCACCATCGGCTTCCAGATCGCCGAGGCGCTGATTCAGCATCGCGGCCTGTCGCGCGCGGCGGCGGAGGCCGAGACCATCCGCCTGCTCGATCGCGTCCGCATTCCCGCGGCGACATCGCGCTTCCACGAGCATCCGCATCGCTTCTCCGGCGGCATGCGCCAGCGCGTGATGATCGCGATGGCGCTGGCCTGCAAGCCGAAGCTCCTGATCGCGGACGAGCCGACCACTGCGCTCGACGTTACCATCCAGGCCCAGATCCTGGAGCTCTTGAAGGAGCTCCAGCAGGAGGAGGGAATGTCGATCCTCTTCATCACCCACGACATGGGCGTGGTCGCCGAGATCGCTGATCGGACCGTAGTGATGTATGGCGGGCAGGCGGTCGAAACCGACGCGACGTCGCGCATCTTCGCCGCACCGTCGCATCCCTATACAAGCGCACTGCTCGCCGCCGTGCCGCGCCTCCGCTCGATGGATGGGCGCGCGCGGCCGATGCGTTTTCCCATCATCGACAAGCTCACGGGCACCTCGGACGAGCCGGTGGAAACGCCCGACACGGTCTCGACCGCCGAGCGTCCGCTGCTCGAAGTTGCAAACCTCACCACGCGCTTTCCGATCCGCTCGGGCCTGTTCGGCAAGATCTCCGGGCGCGTCCACGCGGTCGAGAACGTCTCCTTCACCTTGCGCGCCGGCGAGACGCTTGCGCTGGTCGGCGAATCCGGTTGCGGCAAGTCGACCACGGGCCGCTCGATTCTCAGGTTGCTCGAACCGGACAGCGGCACCGTCCTGATCGACGGCCAGGACGTGCTCGCCATGAACGGCCGAGCTTTGCGCGATTTCCGCAAGCAGATGCAGATCGTCTTTCAGGATCCATTCGCGAGCCTCAATCCGCGCATGTCGGTGGGGACGGCGATCGCGGCTCCGTTGCTCGCCAACGGGCTCGCGTCGACGTCGCAGGCGCGCGACAAGGTCGCAGACCTTCTCGTCCGCGTCGGCCTGACTGCCGATATGGCCGCGCGCTTTCCGCACGAATTCTCCGGTGGCCAGCGCCAGCGCATCTGCATTGCGCGTGCGCTTGCGCTCGGGCCGAAGCTGATCGTCGCGGACGAGGCGGTCTCCGCGCTTGACGTCTCGGTCAAGGCCCAAGTCGTGAACCTGATGCTCGATCTCCAGGCCAACATGGGCCTTGCCTATCTTTTCATCTCCCACGACATCGCCGTGGTCGAGCGCATGAGCCACCGCCTCGCGGTGATGTATCTCGGCGAGATCGTCGAGATCGGCCCGCGCGCGGCATTGTTCGGCAATCCGCAACATCCCTACACCAAGAAGCTGATGGCTGCCGTGCCGGTGCCCGATCCATCGCGCCGCGGTACGCGCCGCGACGTCTCCAACGACGAGATCAGAAGCCCGATGCGCGCGCCGGATTACCAGCCGCCTCGCCGGCGATATCGCGAAGTGTCGCCCGGCCATTTCGTTCAGGTCTGGGGCGAGGAATGGTCCGTCTGAGCCTTCACGAATTCACGTGCACGAAATCCCGCAGCAGCGGATAGATCTCGTTGTTCCAGCGCTTGCCCGAGAACACGCCGTAATGGCCGACGCCGGCCTGCATGTGATGGACGCGGCGATAGGCGCGTACGCCGGTGCAGAGGTCCTGCGCGGCGAGCGTCTGGCCGATCGAGCAGATGTCGTCCTTCTCGCCCTCGACCGTCATCAGCCCCATGCGGCTGATGGCCTTGGTGTTCACCGGGCGTCCCCGATGCATCAGTCGGCCCTGCGGCAAGAGGTGCTCTTGGAACACGTCGCGCACGGTCTCGATGTAGAATTCCGCAGGAAGGTCCATCACGGCGAAGTATTCATCATAGAAGGTCTTGATGCTGGCGGCCTTCTGCTTCTCGCCCTTGGCGATGTGGTTGGCGAGGTCCAGATGTTGCTTGATATGGCGCTCCAGATTCATCGCGACGAAGGCGGTGAGCTGTACGAATCCCGGATAGACTTTGCGCAAGGCGCCGCGGCACTGCACCGGCACGTAATTGATCAGGTTGCGCTCGAACCACTCGATCGGCTTGCTCTTGGCGAATTCGTTGACCCTAGTCGGCTGGATGCGGGTGTCGATCGGTCCGGCCATCAGCGTCAGCGTCGCCGGCCGCGAGGGGTGGTTGTCCTCGCACATGATCGCGGCGGCTGCGAGCGCCGAGACCGATGGCTGGCAGATCGCCACCATGTGGGGGCGCGGGCCGAGCTGGCCGAGGAATTCGATGAGATGCTCGGTATAGTCGTCGAGCCCGAAGCGGCCCTTGCTGCGCGGAATGTTGCGCGGATTGTGCCAGTCTGTGATGTAGACGTCGTGGTCCTGGAGCAGCGTCTGCACGGTGCCGCGCAGCAATGTCGCGAAGTGGCCCGACATCGGCGCCACCAGCAGCATGCGCGGCTGCTCGCTCACGCCGTCCTTGCGAAAGTGCAGCAGCGAGCCGAACGGCGTCGCGCAGGCGATCTCCTCGGTGACGGGAATTTCCCGATTGCCAACCATCACGCTGTCGATGCCGTAGGCCGGCCGATCATAGGTGAGGGTGGAGCGCGAGATCAGCTCGAGCGCCGCCGAGAGCCGGCCGACCAGCTGATCCGACACGCCCTGCGGCACCAGGTTGAGGAATTTGAGCGCGGACGAGGCCCCCGCCCGCCATGGCGCGGTCAGGTCCATATGGTTCTGGAAGGCCTGATAATACATCGACATCATACTGAAACGCCCACCTGACCCCTGCCATTATGCAATATCGAAGCCAAGCGGGAGCTGAACCGCCCGCAAAACTGGCACATCGCTTGCTCTCATTTTGAAGGAAGCACAGCTCATGGGCACGCCCGCCGGCCGGGCGGGTGTCGAGATCAGGCGTAGGGAAGGCCAATGGCGAAGGCGACACTGACCATCAGCAGCAAGAACTACTCGTCCTGGTCGCTGCGTGGCTGGCTGCTGGCGAAATTTTCCGGGCTCGATTTCGAGGAAATCGTCACCGCGCCGGACGATCCGTCCGCGCGCGCTGAAATCCTGCTGCTGTCGTCGTCGATCCTGGTGCCGTGCCTGCGGCACGAGGGCGCCGTGGTCTGGGATACGCTGGCGATCGCCGAATACCTCAACGAGGTGATGCCGGACGCCGGGCTGTTGCCGGCCGACCGCATCCAGCGCGCGCATTGCCGCTCGATCTCAGGCGAAATCCATTCCGGGTTCGCCACGCTGCGTGCCTCGCTGCCGGTCAATTTGAAAGGACACTTTCCCGGCTTCAAGATCTGGTCGCGCGCACAGGCCGACGTCGACCGCGTCTGCTTCATCTGGCGCGACTGCCTGGAGACATCGGGCGGCCCCTTCCTGTTCGGCGAGCGGCGCACCATGGCCGATGCGATGTACGCCCCTGTGGTGACGCGCTTCATGACGTATGACGTCAAGCTCGCGGCGCCGCTGAAGGCCTATGCCGACACCATCATGGCCATGCCGGAGATGCAGGAATGGATCGCGGCGGCGCGGGAAGAGCCGGCCGAGATCGAGGAGCTCGAGGTCGAATATTAGGCAGGTCTCGCGCTGTCTTGCCTGTTTCGGCGGCTGGGGACCGTCGCCCGGCAGGCACGCGGCTTGCCCCCACCATGTCCCTGACGCGGTTAACTTCTGCCGCCAATACCCGGCCCAAACCCAATCCTGCCCTGCGCAGATCTTGTGCGCGCGAACCAGGCGGCTCGCGACATCTAGCCGTGAACAGGTGCGTACGGGCCCCTACGGCCGATTCGGACGTGATTCGTTCGGGCCGCGTTCCGAAGGTTAAGGCGAAGCGCGGCCCCGTCGCATTTTGAAACACGAATCGCCGTCAGGCCGCCCCGCGCTGCTTCATGCGGGGCAGGCGCCAGCCGATGACGGTTGCTTCAACCGCGATGCCGGCCTCGTGATTCTGCCAGCGTCCCTCCACATAGCGGCAGGCGAACGGCAGCTGATACGTTCCGCTGTGGTCCTCGCACAGCACCTCGAGTGGCAGGCCAGCTGGTGGTTCTCCGGCGCCGTCGAATTCCGCCAGACGTCTATCGCGCGTTGCCATTCCAAAAATCTCCCCTAAACAAAGCCGCGGAAAGAACGCCCACTTCTTTCCGCGTGCCGATCATCGTTCCCCGTCCGAGGGAACGGGCGCAAGCTCAACGCGAGAATGCGGTACGAGTGTGGTAGCCTCCCGCGACTGCGCGCAAACGGCGCACATTGCCGTGATCGAATTGACGAGGAACCTTCATGCTGCTCCGAAGCGCCGGCGTTTGTTTCGCAATGTTGCTGCTCGCCACGCTGGCGCCGCTGCCGCTGCACGCGCAGGACGTGCCCGGCATCGAGATCTGCACGGTCGAGAAGACCATGGAACGGCGCACGAGCTGCCTCCAGAGCAATGTCGATTTCCTCCAGAAGACCATCACCAAGCTCAGCCTCGATCATCAGCAGAGGCTGGATGCGGCCAATCGCCAGATCGACGCGTTGAAGACGAGCCTCGCCGGCTTGCAGAAGACGCTCGCCGATCTCCAGGCTGCGCAAGCCAAGACCGCCGACGATCTGAAGAAGAAGCAGGATGCGCCGGCGGCGAAGGACGCGGCGAAATAGGGGCGGCGATCAGGCGACGCGATAACGCTCCATCACGCCGCGATCTGGCTCGTAGCCAAGTCCAGGGCCGCTCGGCACTGCGACATGGCCCGTCGCATCGACATCGGCGCGGCCGCCCCAGAGGCAGGCCTCGCGTTTCAGATAGAACATCTCGACGAGCCCATCCTCGCGCGTCGCCAGCAGATGCAGCGTCGCGAGCAGCCCCGGACCGAAATAGGGCGAGTGCGGGACGATCTTGACGCCGAGCTGATCGGCCAGCGCCGCCACCTTCACAAATTCCGTGATGCCGCCGACCTTGATCACCGAGGGCTGGGCGTGGCTCACCGCGCCCGCATTCATCATCTGGCGGAATTGATATTCCGTGCAGGCATTCTCGCCGGCGGCGATATTCAGCCCGCCCTTGCTGCGAACGTCGGCGAGCGCAGCAAAATCCTCCGGCGGCCATACCGGCTCCTCCAGGAACATGGGTCTTGCGTCTGCACATGTCTTCGCGAACGCAATCGCCTGCTCGCTCGTCAGCGGGCAGTTCATGTCGACCATCAGCGGAATGGTGGGCCCGATCGCCTCGCGTGCGGCGAACACGGCAGGTAGCGTGGTCTCGTGCAGCTTGATGGCGCCATAGCCGAGCGCCAGCGCCTTCCTGCATTCGTTAGCGATGGCCTCGGGCGAGCCGATCCGCAAGAGGCTGGCATAGGCCGGGATGGCCGTGCGCCTGGTCTCGCCGAACAGGCGGTGGACCGGCACGCCCTCCATCTTGGCGGCAAGGTCCCACAGCGCGATATCGAGCCCGGAGATCGCGAACATGGTGATGCCGTAGCGGCCGAACAGATGCAGATTGCGCTGGATCTGCTCCATGACCCCAGGGATGCCGGCCGCATCAGGCACCTTCAGCCCGCGCGCTTGGGGTGCAATCATCTCCTCGACGGCGCTGCGCGTGGTACGAGGGCAGACATAGGCGAAGGCATCGCCCCAGCCGGTCAGCCCGGCATCGGTCGTGACCTCGACCAGCACCATGTCGAGGGCTGTGATTGCGGAAGCGCCCTGGCGGAAGCTCGCGACACCGGCGTCATAGGGGATGCGGATATGGTGCGCCCGCACATCGGTAACTTCCATGACGCGGTTCCTCCGTGCTTTCTGGTGAGCGGTTTCAGGCAGTGTAGCCACGAACGCGAGGGCGTTGCCAGTGGCCATTCCCGAACTATCCTCATGCGAGGACAGCAACGCCGATCAAGCGAAGCGGGCGTGACCGGCGCACCATCGCCGCGTTTCGAACGAGGGCCTGAATCGCCATGAACCCAGCCCAGCGCGCGCTCTGGTATGTCGAGAGCCATCTGGCCGAGCCGATGACGCTCGACGAGATCGCGCAGATATCCGGCGTGTCGCGGTTCCACGTCGTGCGTGCGTTTGCGGCAGCCACCGGGCTTCCGGTGATGCGTTACGTGCGCGCGCGACGGCTGACGGAAGCTGCGCGCAGTCTTGCCAACGGTGCGCCGGACATCCTGTCACTGGCGCTGGAGGCGGATTACGGCTCGCACGAAGCATTCACCCGCGCGTTCCGCGACCAGTTCGGCACCACGCCCGAAGCGGTGAGGGCCGCGACATGCGTCAGCCACCTCACGCTTCAGGAGCCGATCCTCATGGACTCCACCATGCTCGACCATCTTGCCCCGCCGCGTTTCGAGACTGCAAAGGCCTTCCTCGTCGCCGGTCCCGCCGAGCGCATCTCCTGCGACAATGGCGCCATCATTCCCGGTCTATGGCACCGCTTTCACCAGGAAGTCGCCGACATTCCCGCGCGCGTCGGTAACGTCGCCTACGGCGTTTGCTGCAATGGCGATGATGCCGGCAATTTCGACTACATCGCCGGCGTCGAGGTCGCCGATTTCTCGGACCTGCCGCGTCGCTTCAGCCGCATCCGCATCCCCGAGCAGCGCTACGCGGTCTTCACCCACACCGATCACGTCGCCTCGATCCGGCGTACGGTCAACACGATCTGGAATCAATGGCTGCCGGCCTCCGGTCTTAAAGCCGCGGACGCACCGAGCTTCGAGCGCTATGACGAAAAGTTCGATCCAGCAACCGGCAATGGCGGCTTCGAGATCTGGGTCCCGGTCAGGGAATAGGGGGCTTCCGCAACGCTGGCATACCATCCGGCTTGCTTGGCAAGCGCCGGTGACTTTGTCATAACCGCCGGCAAATCTTGCGTGTGGGGCCCGTGCCGGACATCCCGTGCAAGTCATAACAAGCAGCCGGGAGGGTCCCAACATGTCCAACGTCCGCGTTCTCGCCACCGACCTCGAATTTCCAGAAGGGCCGGTCGTGATGCCGGATGGTTCGGTCGTCCTGGTGGAGATCCGCGGCCAGCGCCTGACCCGCGTTCATGCCGATGGCCGCAAGGAGATCGTCGCGAAGGTGCCGGGCGGCCCGAATGGTGCTGCGCTGGGTCCCGACGGCAAGATCTACATCTGCAACAATGGCGGCTTCTCCTGGATCCCAACCCGCAACATGATCATGCCGGGCCCGCAGCCCGACGACTATCTCGGCGGCTCGATCCAGCGCGTCGATCTGCAATCCGGCAAGGTCGAGACCGTCGTGACCAAATGCGGCGAGCACGATCTGCGCGGGCCCAATGATCTGGTGTTCGACAAGCAGGGCGGCCTGTGGTTCTCCGACCTCGGCAAGCGCCGCGCGCGCGAAATGGATGTCGGCGGCATGTATTACCTCAAGCCCGGCATGAAGGAGATCGTGGAAGTCGTGCACGGCGTGTTGCCGGCGAACGGCATCGGGCTGTCGCCGGACGAGAACACCGTCTACATCGCGGAGACCCCGACGGGCCGGCTCTGGGCCTATGAGCTCTCGGCGCCGGGCACGCTCAAGCCGCGCGAGGTGATCTATCGCGGCGAACGGGGCAAGCCGATCTGCGGCCTCGGCGGCTACCAGATGTTCGACTCGCTCGCGGTGGAAGCCAATGGCAATATCTGCGTCGCCACCCTCGTCTCCGGCTGCATCTCGGTGATCGCGCCCGACGGCACCCTGGTCGAGCAGGTGCCGACCGGCGACCGCGTCACCACCAACATCGCCTTCGGCGGCCCCGAGCTGAAGACCGCCTACATCACCCTATCGGGCAAGGGCGAACTGATCGGCATGGACTGGCCGCGCGGCGGTTTGCCGCTCAATTTCCTAAACAAATGAACGGTGCTAGTTACCGTCATCGAGAGCGAGGCAAAGCACCTGCCTGACCCTCACCCTGAGGAGCGCGCCCTTAGCGCGCGTCTCGAAGGGCGAGGCCACCAGCCGCGCCTTCATCCTTCGAGACGCGCGTTCCGCGCTCCTCAGGATGAGGGGTTGGCAGTCCGGATTGCTTCGCTTCGCTGGCAATGACGTAAGGAGAGACTTCCATGCCCTGGCCCGACCCCATCACCCTGCGTGGACAGCACGCCCGTCTCGAGCCGCTGTCGCACCAGCATCTCGAGGGGCTGGCCGAGGCCGTCAAGGACGGCGAGCTGTCGAAGCTCTGGTACACCGCGATCCCGCTGCCGGAGAACATGGGCAAGGAGATCGACCGCCGCTTGGGGCTACAGGCCGCGGGCTCGATGCTGCCGTTCACGGTGTTCGACGCCGCCGGCAGGATCGTCGGGATGACGACCTACATGAACATCGACGCCGCCAACCGGCGCGTCGAGATCGGCTCGACCTGGTATGGCAAGAGCGCGCAGCGCGGCCCGCTCAACACGCAATGCAAGCTCCTGCTGCTGCGGCACGCCTTCGAAACCCTGAACTGCATCGCCGTCGAGTTCCGCACGCATTTCTTCAACCACCAGAGCCGCCGCGCCATCGAGCGCCTGGGGGCCAAGCAGGACGGCATCCTGCGCAGCCATCAGGTCGCGCCGAACGGCAGCTTGCGCGACACCGTGGTCTACAGCATCACCGCGGCCGAATGGCCGACCGTACAGGCGCATCTCGAATTTCAACTCAACGACAAGCCGCGCCAGTTATGATGTACACTGGATTTGCGGTGCGCTCGATCAACTCTCCCCTCCGGGGAGAGGTGATCGCGAGCGCCGCTGCACGTCACTCAACTTCACGACACCCTAGGCGGCTGAGGCACCATGGACAGATTTGATTATGTAATCGTCGGCGCGGGTTCCGCCGGTTGCGTGCTCACCAGCCGGTTGAGCGAGGATCCCAACACAAGCGTCTGCGTGCTGGAGGCAGGTCCGTCCGACTGGCATCCCTACATCCATTTGCCGGCGGGCTTCATCAAGACCTTCCACATGAAGAGCATCAACTGGGCCTACCAGCAGGAGCCGGGGCCTTGGACCGGCGGGCGCAGCATCTACGCGCCGCGCGGCAAGACGCTCGGCGGCTCGTCCTCGATCAACGGCCACATCTACAATCGCGGCCAGCGCATGGATTTCGACACCTGGGCGCAGATGGGCAATCGCGGCTGGGGCTATGCCGACGTGCTGCCTTATTTCCGGCGGCTGGAGAAGCGGATCGGCGAGGGCGAGGACACCTATCGCGGCCGCGACGGCAACCTCATCGTCACGACCATGAACTGGCGCGATCCGCTCTGCGAGGCCTTCATGGAAGGCGCGGTCTCGCTCGGTATCCCCCGCAACCCCGATTACAACGGCAAGACTCAGGAAGGCGTCTCCTACTGCCAGCGCACCATCAACAACGGCCTGCGCGTCTCCGGCGCCACCGCATTCCTCAAGCCCGCGATGAAGCGCCCCAACGTGCATGTGCACACCCATGCGCACGCGACCGAGATCATCTTCGAGGGCAAGCGCGCCGTCGGCGTGCGCTACATGAAGGGCGGCCGTGGCGGCACGCCTGTCGAGGTGCGCGCCAACAAGGAAGTGATCCTCTCGGGCGGCGCCTATAATTCGCCGCAGCTGCTGCAGCTCTCCGGCATCGGCTCGCCCGATCTGTTGCAGGCCCACGGCATCAAAGTGCGCCACGCGCTCCCCGTCGGCGAGGGCCTCCAGGACCATTACGCCCCGCGCACGGTCGCGCGCGTCAAGGACATCAAGACCATCAACGAGCTTCGCCGCGGTTGGCGGCTCTGGGTCGAAGCAGCGAAATGGGCGACGGCACGCCGCGGCCTGCTCTCGCTGTCGCCGACCATGGTCTATTGCTTCTGGCATTCCGGAGAGACCGCAGAGAGCTCCGATCTCCAGCTTACCTTCACGCCGGCCTCCTACAAAGAAGGCGTGCAGGGCCAGCTCGAGGACGAGCCCGGCATGACGGTCGCCTCCTGGCAGCAGCGCCCGGAAAGCCGCGGCTATGTGCGCATCCGCTCCAGCGATCCGTTCGCGCCGCCGATCATCCAGACCAATTATCTTGACGCCGAGCTCGACCGCCGCGTCATCGTCGCCGGCATGAAGCTCGCACGCAGACTTCTCAAGTCCGCACCGCTGTCGCCTTATTACGCCTACGAAGATTTCCCCGGCCCCAACGTCAACACCGATGAGGAATTTTTGCACGCCGCCACCCAGCGCGGCACCACCACCTTCCACCCCGGCTGCACTTGCCGCATGGGTCCGGCGGATTCCACCTGGGCGGTCGTCGATGACCAGCTCCGCGTCCACGGCCTCGAAGGCCTGCGCGTCATCGATGCCTCGGTCATGCCGCGCATGATCTCGGCGAACCTCAACGCCTCCACCATGATGATCGCCGACCGCGCCTCGGACCTGATCCGCGGCAAGCAGCCGATGGAAGCCGCGCGGATACCGGAGGCGGCGGTGGCGTAGGAAGGTCCCGAGCCCCGACGCAGCGCTCTCTAGGCGATGCGAAGCATCGTGCGGGAGCGGTGCGCTGCAGAGCCCGGGGGCCCATCTCACCACCGATCTCAACGCGGCTCCTGGGTCCTGTCTCTGCGCAGCAGCGTTGCACGCTGCAGCGCGTCCGGGACACGTGTGCGTTGCAACTCGATACGTCGGGCAAAACACCCGGGCGCTGTCAATCCCTTCCCGCGAAAATATTCCACTTTACCGAAATTCGGAATTGCGGCATAGATCGAGACAGCCCGGCCCGATGATGAGGGGCGTCTCGCCTGTCGTTCGAAACGCGGGCCGGGTTGCGGTGGACGCGGCAGCGTCGGCACGCGAGATCAAGGGCAGGGCGGATTGCTCTCCGTGAGCCCGAGGCCGCGTGCGGACGAGCGGCGCTGTCAGGTTCGTCTCGCCAGCATTCTTCCGGCAACGTCGACAACGCCGGAGGATAATGCGGCGAAAAACGGGTCGTGCGTACGGCAAAACCGTGTGGTCCTGGCCGTCGTTGCTACGGTCAAGCCCTGGCGAATGCGGCATGCGCGTCAACCGGCGCGGTGTCGGCGACTTTCGCTGGGGTGAGGGAGGCCAGAAGGAATTCGGCTCCCGGGAGAGCACGGCATAAGCCGTCCAACCACTGCGCAGGGAAGGCCGTGTGTTGGGCTTCACCTGTATGCCGCTGTGCAGTTTTTCTGCGCGTGCCTTCGCACGGCGGACCGTGGGTGCCAGGTCAGCACCCGGCCTTCCCTGCGCCCTCGGCCGTTTTGAGGGTGGAGCGACGAAGCAAAGCTCGGGCGAAATGCGCCGCGAGGATGCGGACGTGTGTCTGCAACGCAAATGCGAATTGGAGAACGACGCCGATGCCCCTTGCTCCGTCATTGCGAGCGCAGCGAAGCAATCCAGACTGCCTCAGCGGAAAGATTCTGGATTGCTTCGCTGCGCTCGCAATGACGATGGGGAGGCAGTGGTGCGTCATGCCGTACTCTCGTGCCCCGGACGAAGCTAGCGCTTCTTCAGCGATGCGCTGCAGAGCCGGTGCCCATGTCTCCGAGCAATCCGGATCGCCTTCTGGGTCCCGGCTCTGCGCAGCAACGATTGCGCGTTGCGGCGCGTCCGGGACACGAGACCTCTACACTTCCCGCCGGCTCAGGAACGCCAGCCGCTCGAACAGGTGCACGTCCTGCTCGTTCTTGAGCAGCGCGCCGTGCAGCGGCGGGATCAGTTTGCGCGGGTCGCGCTCGCGCAGCTGCTCGGCGCTCATGTCCTCGTTGAGCAAGAGCTTGAGCCAGTCGAGCAGTTCGGACGTCGATGGCTTCTTCTTCAAGCCGGGCACCTCGCGCACCTCGAAGAAGATGCGCAGCGCCTCTTCGACCAGGCGTTTCTTGATGCCGGGGAAGTGGACGTCGACGATGCGGCCCATCGTGTCGGCGTCGGGGAATTTGATGTAGTGGAAGAAGCAGCGGCGCAGGAAGGCGTCGGGCAGCTCCTTCTCGTTGTTGGAGGTGATCATCATGATCGGGCGCTGCTTGGCCTTGATGGTCTCGCCGGTCTCGTAGACATGGAATTCCATGCGGTCGAGCTCGAGCAGCAGGTCGTTGGGGAATTCGATATCGGCCTTGTCGATCTCGTCGATCAGCAGCACCGGGCGCTGCTCGCTCGTGAAGGCCTCCCACAGCTTGCCGCGCTTGATGTAGTTCCTGATGTCGGACACCCTGGTATCGCCGAGCTGGCTGTCGCGCAGGCGCGACACCGCGTCGTATTCGTAGAGGCCCTGCTGCGCCTTGGTGGTGGACTTGATGTGCCAGGTCAGCAGCGGCGCGTTCAGCGCCTTCGCCACTTCCTCCGCCAGCACCGTCTTGCCCGTGCCGGGCTCGCCCTTGATGAGCAGCGGGCGCTCCAGCACGATCGAGGCATTGACGGCGACCTTGAGGTCGTCGGTCGCAACATAGTCCTTGGTGCCGGTAAATTTCATTGCGTGTCCTTAGGTAGCTGTCAGCGAGGGGCGTCGGCCCCGGCCGCGACAAACGAACGGCCGCACATAGCGGCCGTTCCTGGTTCGGTCAGGCTTTCAGACCCGTTTTATCAGCGAAAGGATGACGAGCACAATCACCGCCCCGATCGTCGCGTCCACGATAGCGCCGACCGTGCCGGTGGCGAGCGCAATATGCAGCTGCGGCAGCACCCAGCTCGCGACCAGCGCGCCGATGATGCCCACGACCATGTTGCCGATCAACCCAAATCCCGCCCCGTGGACAATCTTGCCCGCCAGCCAGCCTGCGATCGCGCCGATGATGAGCGCGGCGACAATTCCCATTGCAAACGTCCCCCTATGGCCGCCAATTCTAGAGCAAAAAGCCACCCGGTCCAGCGCCCCGCGGCGTTCTTCGCCCTCTTGACGTTCGGCACCCGACGGGCAATCTGTCACCCATGTTCCTGCAATTCTTCACCTCTCTGCGCGACGCGCAGGTCCCTGTGACGCTGCGCGAATACCTCACGTTGATCGAGGCGCTCGACGCTGACCTCGCGGACTACACGGTCGAGAACTTCTACTATCTGTCGCGCGCCTCGCTGGTGAAGGACGAGCGCAATCTCGACAAGTTCGACCGCGTCTTCGGCACCGTGTTCAAGGGGCTGGAAAACCTGCTCGACGCCATGGAGAAGGCGGAGATCCCCGAGGAGTGGCTGAAGAAGCTCGCCGAGAAGTATCTCACCGAGGAAGAGAAGAAGCAGATCGAGGCCATGGGCTGGGACAAGCTCATGGAGACGCTGAAGAAGCGCCTCGAGGAGCAGAAGGGACGGCACCAGGGCGGCAGCAAGTGGATCGGCACCGCAGGCACTTCGCCGTTCGGCGCCCACGGCTACAATCCCGAAGGCGTGCGCATCGGCCAGGAGAAGAACCGCAACAACCGTGCCGTGAAGGTGTGGGACAGGCGCGAGTTCAAGGATCTCGACGGCAATGTCGAGCTCGGCATTCGCAATATCAAGGTGGCGCTGCGCCGCCTGCGCAAATTCGCGCGTACCGGCGCGCCGGACGAGCTCGATCTCGACACCACGATCCGCGAGACCGCCAATCACGGCTATCTCGACGTCCACATGCGGCCCGAGCGGCGCAATGCGGTGAAGCTTTTAGTGTTCTTCGACATCGGCGGCTCGATGGATGCGCATATCGAGCAGGTCGAGGAGCTGTTCTCGGCGGCGAAGAGCGAGTTCAAGCACATGGAATATTTCTATTTCCACAACTGCCTCTACGAAGGCGTGTGGAAGCAGAACAAGCGCCGCTTCACCGACCGCACCCCGACCTGGGACGTGCTGCACAAATATCCTCACGACTACAAGGTCGTGTTCGTCGGCGACGCCTCGATGTCGCCTTACGAGATCATGGTGCCGGGCGGCTCGGTCGAGCACGTCAACGAGGAGCCCGGCTCGGTCTGGCTCGACCGCATCATCCGCACCTATCCGCATGCGGTGTGGCTCAACCCGGTGCAGCAGAAGCATTGGGACTATTCAGAATCGACCACCATCATCAAACGCATCTTTGCCAATCGCATGTATCCGATCACGATCGAGGGGCTGGAAGGTGCGATGAAGGAATTGACGCACTGATGCGATCCACCGTCATTCCGGACGGCCGCAGCGCGGCCGATCCGGAATCTCGAGATGGCGTGTGACGATCGAGATTCCGGGTTCGATGCTGCGCATCGCCCCGGAATGACGGAAGAGAAGAAGGGAACAAACATGCCCCAGACCATCACCCGCGGCATCAAGGCGCTGATCGACGAGGCCAATGCCGAGATCGAAACGCTCTCCGCCAAGGACGCCATCGAGATCTCCAAGAACGGCGATGTCGTCATCGTCGACATCCGCGATCCCCGCGAGATCGAGCGCGACGGCCGCATTCCCGGCGCGTTCGCCTGCACCCGCGGCATGCTCGAGTTCTGGATCGATCCGCAGAGCCCGTACGCAAAACCGATCTTCCAGGAGGACAAGAAGTTCGTCTTCCATTGCGCCGGCGGCTTGCGCTCCGCGCTCGCCGCCAAGACGGCGCAGGACATGGGCCTCAAGCCCGTCGCCCACATCGCCGGCGGCTACGCCGCCTGGCGCGATGCCGGTGGGCCGACCGAGCAATGGGTGCCGAAGAAGAAGGGATGAGGGCCTCGTCATTCCCCGCGCAGGCGGGGATTCCAGTACGCTGCGGCCTATCGGTTGAATCACACCCGTCTCGGAGTACTGGATCGCCCGGCCCCGGCTCCGCCAAGGCTACGCCGAGGCCCATAGGAGTGCTCGACCCGCCGAAGCCTTGGCGAAGGCGGCAAGCCGGGCGATGACAGCGGAGACGCTGCATCGTCCTCGCTCGCGCGACGCGCGCCCGAATGACCACAAGGAAGGACCTCGCATGACCGCCACCGACCCCCTCGTCTCCACCGAATGGCTCGCCGCCCACATCGACGATACCAACGTCAAGGTCCTCGACGCCAGCTTCAAGCTGCCCGGCGTGCTGCCGCTGCCGAAGGACGACTATCTCGCCGCGCATCTGCCGGGCGCTGTGTTCTTCGACGTCGATGCGGTGTCGGATCATTCGAACCCGTTGCCGCACATGTTTCCGAGCGCCGAGCAGTTCGGCCGCGACGTCGGCAATCTCGGCATCTCCAATGCCGATACGGTGGTGATCTACGATGCCGGCGGCTGGGTCGCGGCGCCGCGCGCGTGGTGGATGTTCCTGTCTTACGGCCACAGCAATGTGCGCATCCTCAATGGCGGCCTGAAGAAGTGGCGCGCTGAGGGCCGTCCGGTCGAGAGCAGCGAGGTGAAGCCGAAGCCGGCGACATTCAAGGCGAGCTATGATGCAAAGCGCGTGCGCAGCATGCAGCAGCTGATCGCCAATGTCGAAAGCCGGGCCGAGCAGGTGATCGACGCGCGCGCCGCCGACCGCTTCGAGGGCCGCGCGCCGGAGCCGCGGCCGGGCATCCGCTCCGGCCACATTCCCGGCGCCCGCAACGTGCCCTATAATCTGTTGTTCGATGCGGAAACAGGCACCATGAAGCCGCTTGACGAGCTCCGCGCCGCCTTCACCGCCGCCGGCGTCAAGTTGGATGCGCCGATCGTGACGAGCTGCGGCTCCGGCGTCTCGGCAGGCGTGCTGACGCTCGCGCTCTATCGCTTGGGAATCACCGACACCGCGCTCTATGACGGCTCGTGGTCGGAATGGGGCCAGGCCGGCGGCCCGCCGATCGCGACCGGGCCGGCGTGACCTTACTGGCGGGTGCGTGTGACCGTTGTTGCGAGCGTCTGCCGCTGTCCGAACGGATCGAGCTGTTGCTGCAACTGCTGAGGCGGCGGGCGCCGCACCACGCGGTGCCGCTTCGTGACCTTCGCCTTGCGCTTGGTCGCCTTGCTGTCGGAGGCGCTGCTCCCCGTCTTGTTGCCCTCGGCCTTGGGCTTCGCCGGGGCATCCTTCATCGCCGTCGTCGCCGGGGCGTCTACCGCGGCCCTCTTGGTCGCGGCGACAGCGAGCGCCGAGGAGGTCAGGGCAACACTGGAATCAAAGGCAACACTGGAATCAGCCGGCGGCTCGCTGACTGTTACGGCAGCGGCCGGCTGCGTCTCGGGGACCGATGCCGTGGTGTCGGCAGGGGTGAGCGTGTCGGTGGGAGCCGGCGCTGCGGCGTCCGGCGTGGTCTCGGCCGTGAGGGGTTCGGCGGTCGGAGCCTGGGCCTGGGGCGCGGCTTCAGTGACCTCCGGCTGAACGTCGGTCTCGCTCGTTGCTGCGACCAGCGGCTCGGGCTCACTCACCGGCAGCCCGATCGTCGGCACCTGGTCGCGCACCGAGGGTGCGGGATCGGCGGTGATCTCCGGCTCCGCCTGTAAGACCGCGAGCACGGGCTGAGCCGGCTCTGGCGCCTGCGCAAACACCTTCTCCTGCGGGCCGTTTCGCCAGGAGGGGCTGCTGACATACTGCTCATGGCTCGCCCGCAGCAGCGCGGCGGCCCCTAGGCCGAACACCAGGATGGAGGTTGACAGCAGGATCGCGGCAAACAGGAAGCGAAAGCCGGGAAGCATCGAGGGGTTGCGAATTTCCGCCCCGGCGACCAAATGGCCAGGGCCCAAGAGCCATCTGAACGCGGTGACGGTACTGAGTGCCGCGTTCGCCACGCCGGGATCGGAGCTCAAAAGGTGACGAATCAGGCTGATTCGACCATATCGCAACGCTCGGCATCGCTTCGTTAAATTCGAGGCCGAACACCGCGGCAATTGACGGCGCGATGCGATTTCCGCCCCCGTGATGCAACGGGGCAACGGTAGTCTTGCGGATCACAAATCGGCAAATCCGGCGCAAATGAGCCTGATACGTCTTGAATGTGCCGCTATCTTCCGTCATCTGGCCGTTAACGGTCCGATCGGGCTTGGGGACTATACAAGAGCGATGATGATCAAACACTTTCTGACGATATGCGCTGCCGCGACAGTCGCTGCGGCGGGAACCTCGCTCGCTCAAGCTCAGAGCTATCCGGTCCAGCAGGCGCCGGGCTATGGCCCTCCGGCTGAATATCGTCCGGGCGATCGCACGCCGAACTTCGACGCCCTGGACGAAGACGACGACGCGATGCCGCAGGCCTCGCTGCCGCCGCCCGGACCGGCGGACGATCCGCGCTACGGCCGTCCGGCCGGCGCGCCGCCGGTTTATTCGGCCGCCCCGCAGGGCCCGGTGATGTCGCCGGATGATCCGCGTTACGGCCGCCCGGCCGGCGCTCCGCCGGTCTACTCGGCAGCGCCGCCCCAAGGCCCCGTGATGTCGCCCGACGATCCCCGTTACGGCCGGCCCGCCGGTCCGCCGCCGGTGATCTATGCCAATCGTCCGGGCCAGGCACCGGCCAATGACGGCCTGCGTCCGCCGGAGGCCGTTGGTGGTCCCGCCGCGACCGGTACGGTCCAGGCCGGCCAGCCGCCCGTCGGCGCCGATGGCCGGCCGATGACGATCGCGTCGCTACCGCCCGAGGAGCAGCCGGATGCTGCTCCCGCGCAGCTGCCTCAGAACCTGCGCCGCCAGGAAGTCGCGTTCCAGACCAAGGAGCCGGCCGGCACGCTCGTGGTCGATACGCCACACACCTACCTCTATTACGTGCTCGGCAACGGCCGCGCGATCCGCTACGGCGTCCGCGTCGGCCGCGACGGCTTCACCTGGACCGGCGTGCAGAAGATCACCCGCAAGGCCGAGTGGCCGGATTGGCATCCGCCGACCGAAATGATCGAGCGCCAGCCCTATCTGCCGCGCTTCATGGCCGGTGGCCCCGGCAATCCGCTCGGCGCCCGCGCGATGTATCTCGGCTCGACCGTCTACCGCATCCACGGCACCAACCAGCCCTCGACGATCGGCAAGTTCGTCTCCTCCGGCTGCATTGGCATGCTGAACGAGGACGTCTCCGACCTGTTCGACCGCGTCAAGGTCGGCACCCGCGTGGTGGTGCTGCCGGGCGGCCCGCCGCCGGGAACGGCGACCGCATCCGCTGCGCCGACGCCGGGTGCTGCCGGTCCGGCTCCGATGGCCGCCCAGGCCGGTCCCGTCCCGGGCACGCAGCCGACGGTGGTGCCGCCGTTGCCTGCGCCGGTCACCGTGCGCTAGGCCGATCGCTCAAACATCGATCGAGAAACGGCGCGTGCGCTTCGGCCACGCGCCGTAATCATTTGACGCATCCTTTCCGCCGCGTCCGCACGTTCGCTCGCTTGAATCCGGGCCGGGGTCAACTACGTCCCGGCTGGTTGCCACGAATGCGAGAAACACAAGATGCGAATCTTTGTTGCGGGCGCCACCGGTGCCGTCGGTCGCAAGCTCGTCCCCCTCCTTGTCGCCACCGGTCATTCGGTCATCGCCTCAACCCGGAGCGCCGCGAAGTCCGGCCTTCTCGAGGAGCTTGGTGCCGAATCCGTCGTTGCTGATGGTCTCGATGCGGGGAGCATGCGCGCGGCCGTAAAGGCGGCACGGCCGGACGTGGTCATCCATGAGATGACCGATCTCGCCGCAGCTACCGACCTGCGGCATTTCGATCGCGCGTTCGCGAGAACCAACGAGTTGCGCACTCGCGGAACGGACATTCTGCTCGCGGCCGCGCGCGAGGCCGGCGCCAAGCGCTTCATTGCCCAGAGCTTCTGCGGTTGGACCTTCAGCCCCGACGGGGGAGCGATCAAGACAGAAGCGGATCAGCTTGACCCCAATCCGCCGCAGGAACTTCGCCGCACCCTGGAAGCTATCCAGTACCTGGAGCGCGCGGTGCTGGCATCGACTGCGCCCGAAGGGATCGTGCTGCGCTATGGATTCTTCTATGGCCCGGACACCGGCACGCTGTCGCCGCAGATGAGAGAGCAGCTTCGTCGCCGGCGCGTGCCGGTGATCGGCGATGGCGGTGGCTACTGGTCATTCATTCACACCGAAGATGCCGCCTCTGCGACGGTCGCCGCCATCGAGCGCGGACGCGCGGGCGAGATCTACAATATCGTCGACGACCGTCCGGCCCTGGTCAGGGACTGGCTGCCGGCGCTCGCCGAATTGCTCGGTGCCAAGCCGCCGCTTCACGTGCCCGCATGGCTCGGGCGGCTGCTTGCGGGCGAGCATATGACGGCGATGATGACCGAGGTGCGCGGCGCCTCCAACGCCAAGGCCAAGCGCGAACTGGCTTGGCTGCCGGCACACCCGTCCTGGCGTGATGGCTTTGCCGACGCCGCAAGCTCTTCCGCCGGCCAGCGCTCGGCGGCCTGAGATCATGCTCAACAACGCTTGCAGCGAGCGATGATCATCCCGATTTCATGGCGTTTCAGGCCAGCTTGCGCGGCAGCTTGCCGCCCCTGGTGAAGGCGTCGATCGCCTCGACCATCTGGCCGTAATGGATGCGCAGGCCGTCCGCAGTGGCGTAGCCGAGATGCGGCGTCAACACGAGGTTGTCGAGCTTGCGGAAGGGATGATCGACCGGCAGCGGCTCGACCGAGAACACATCCAAGCCGGCGCCTGCGATCTTCCTCTGCTGCAAGGCCTCGAGCAGCGCCTGCTCGTCCACGATCGGCCCGCGCGCGGTGTTGACGAGGAAGGCGGTCGGCTTCATCCGCGCGAGATCGGCGCGGCCGACCAGCCCGCGCGAGCGCTCGCTCAGCACCACATGGATGGTGACGATGTCGGCTTTCGCGAACAGCTCATCCTTGCTGGCGTAGCCGACGCCGGCCTCCTTGCACTTCTCCGGCGTCAGGTTCGGGCTCCAGGCGATCACGTTCATGCCGAACGCCTTGGCGATCCCTGCCATCTTGCTGCCGAGCTTGCCGAGCCCGACGATGCCGAGCGTCAGTCCCTCGATCTCGATGCCGGCAAAGGTCTGCCAGGGCTCGCCGGCATGCATGCGCGCATTCTCGCGGCCGATGCCGCGGGTCAGTTCCAGGATCAGGCCCATGGCGAGCGGGGCGGTCGGATCGCGCGAATATTGCGTGCCGCCGATGGCGACGCCACGCACCTTCGCGGCCTCCATGTCGATGGCGGCGTTGCGCATGCCGGAGGTCAAGAGCAGCTTCAGCTTCGGCAGCTTGTCGAGCAGGCTCTTCGGAAATGCCGTGCGCTCGCGCATGGCGCAGATGATCTCGAAGTCGGCCAGCGCGCTCGCCGCGGCCTGCTCGGACGCAAATGGGTGGCTGAACACGGTGACATCGACGCGGTCGGAGAGCTTTGGCCAGTCGGCGACGTCGAGGGCGAGGTTGAAATAATCGTCGAGAATTGCACAGCGCAGCCGCGTCATCAGCATTTCATCCATGGCGAGAGGTGACGGCGCGAGCGAGGGGGCGCCCTCGTCGGAGCCGGGCCATGGTTGCGCGCAATCATGCCTGCGCGCAAGCAGCTGACGTCTTCAAAAAATCGTTGGGGGCAGGCTCAGAGGTCGCGGGGCTTCAGGCGGAACGGCGCATCCATGCCGTGCTTGGCGCGCCAGGCCGGGCCAGGGCCGCGCATATAGTGCAATTCGGGCCGGTACGGGTTGAAGGCGGTGGCGAAAAAGCGCTTCCAGAAGCTCTGGATCTCCGAAACGAATCCGGAGACCTGCCCGGCGTCTGCCGGACCAGGGAGAGAGTTGGTCTCGATCATGGCCATGACGCTGTCTCGCTGTGCTCGCCGTTCATTCTGAGCGGGTGGCGCTGTTTCCGCGCGACACCGAGCTTTGGCCTGATTTATTAAAAGATGGTTTCAATTGTCCGGATCGGTGGCCGGATGGTGTCCGTTCCGTATTCAACCGTGGTGAACGGACGGAAAACATTGCCCTTTGGGGGCGGGATCGCTACATCGGCGGCAGCAAATTTCCTCAAATCGAAGGTTTCACGGGACCGATGGCGCGCCAGTTCATCTATTTCATGCAGGGCCTGACCAAGAGCTACCCGACCCGGAAGGTGCTCGATAACGTTCATCTGAGCTTCTACCCGGACGCCAAGATCGGCGTGCTCGGCGTCAACGGCTCGGGCAAGTCGACCCTGCTCAAGATCATGGCCGGCCTCGACAAGGAATACACCGGTGAGGCCTGGGTCGCCGAAGGCGCCCGCGTCGGCTATCTCGAGCAGGAGCCGCAGCTCGATCCCAAGCTTTCTGTGCGCGAGAACGTCATGCAGGGCGTCGCCAAGCAGAAGGCGATTCTCGACCGCTACAACGAACTCGCGGTCAATTATTCGGACGAGACCGCGGACGAGATGACCAAGCTCCAGGACGAGATCGAGGTCCAGGGCCTCTGGGACCTCGACAGCAAGGTCGACCAGGCCATGGACGCGCTGCGCTGCCCGCCCGACGATGCCGATGTGACGAAACTCTCCGGCGGTGAGCGCCGCCGCGTCGCGCTATGCAAGCTGCTGCTCGACCAGCCCGAGCTGTTGCTGCTGGACGAACCGACCAACCATCTCGATGCCGAGTCCGTGTCGTGGCTCGAAGGGCATTTGCGCAATTATCCCGGCGCGATCCTGATCGTCACCCACGACCGCTATTTCCTCGACAACGTGACGGGTTGGATCCTCGAGCTCGACCGCGGCCGCGGCATTCCCTATGAGGGCAATTACTCGTCGTGGCTGGTGCAGAAGCAGAAGCGCCTCGAGCAGGAAGGCCGCGAGGACGCCGCGCATCAGAAGACGCTCGCCCGCGAGCAGGAATGGGTCGCCTCCTCGCCGAAGGCGCGCCAGGCCAAGTCCAAGGCGCGCTACCAGCGCTATGAGGAGTTGCTCAAGAAGGCGAGCGAGAAGCAGACCCAGACCGCACAGATCATCATCCCGGTCGCCGAGCGGCTCGGCGCCAACGTGGTCGATTTCGAGGGGCTCAGCAAAGGCTTCGGCGATCGTCTCCTGATCGACGACCTCACGTTCAAGCTGCCGCCAGGTGGTATCGTCGGCGTCATCGGTCCCAACGGCGCCGGCAAAACCACTTTGTTCAGGATGATCACGGGCCAGGAGAAGCCGGACTCCGGCACGATCACGGTCGGCGAGACCGTGCATCTTGGCTATGTCGATCAGTCGCGCGATGCGCTCGACGGCAAGAAGACCGTGTGGGAGGAGATCTCCGGCGGCAACGAATTGATCCTGCTCGGCAAGAAGGAAGTGAACTCGCGCGGCTATTGCTCGGCGTTCAACTTCAAGGGTGCCGACCAGCAGAAGAAGGTCGGCGCACTCTCCGGCGGAGAGCGCAACCGCGTGCACCTCGCCAAGATGCTCAAGTCCGGCGCCAACGTGCTGCTGCTCGACGAACCGACCAACGACCTCGACGTCGATACGCTACGCGCGCTCGAAGAGGCGCTGGAGGATTTCGCCGGCTGCGCTGTCATCATCAGCCACGATCGCTGGTTCCTCGACCGCATCGCGACGCACATCCTCGCGTTCGAGGGCGACAGCCATGTCGAATGGTTCGAGGGCAACTTCCAGGATTACGAGAAGGACAAGATGCGCCGACTCGGCCAGGACAGCATCATTCCGCACCGCGTGAAGTACAAGAAGCTGACGCGGTGATTCCGGCATGATGTGGCGGGCGCTCATCGCTGCGGTGATCACTGTCACTTGTGGCCTGTCGCCCGCCCGCGCCGCCGACGCAGCTTTCACACAGTTCATCACCTCGCTGTGGCCCGAGGCGCAGGCCGCCGGCGTCTCGCGCGCGACCTTCGAGGAACAGACGCGCGGGCTCGAGCCCGACTACAAGCTGCCCGATCTGATCCTGCCGGGTCGGCCCGCCACCGGTGCGCCGTCGCAGGCCGAGTTCGTGCAGGTGCCCGCCGACTACGTCAAGGAAGCCTCAATCGCACGGCTTGCAGGCGAGGGGCAGCGGCTGCTGCAAAAATATCGCACCGCGCTGACCGAGATCGAAAAGAAATCCGGTGTACCTGCGACCGTCATGCTCGCGATCTGGGGCCGTGAGACCGATTACGGCCGCTACACGCTGCCTTACGATCTCGTCCGCGTGCTGGCGACACAGGCCTATGTCGGACGCCGCAAGGATCAGTACCGCAACGAGTTCATCCTCTCGCTGAAGATCCTCGGCGAGGGCGTGGTGACGCGCAAGGACATGCGCTCGTCCTGGGCCGGTGCGACCGGCCTCACTCAGTTCCTGCCGTCCGAATATTACAAGCACGGCGTCGATTTCGACGGCGACGGCCGCATCGATATCTGGCATTCGGTGCCGGATGCGCTGGCGTCCGCCGCGCAGCAACTCGTCAACAAGGGCTGGCAAAGTGGCGTGCGCTGGGCCTACGAGGTGCAGGCGCCGGCCAAGCTCGATTGCACCACCGGCGTGCCCGAGGTGACGAAGCCGATCGGCCAGTGGCTGCGCGAAGGCTTCGTGCCGGTGCGCGGGCAGAAACTCAGCGCGGCCGAGCAGGCGCAGCCGGCCTCGTTGCTCCAGCCCGAAGGGATCTACGGCCCGTCGTTCCTGACCACGAAAAACTACTTCGTCATCAAGGAGTACAATTTCTCCGATCTCTACGTGCTGTTCGTCGGCCATCTCAGTGACCGCATGACCAGCCCGCTGCCTTTCGCAACGCCCTGGTCAGCTTCGAAGCAGTTGCGCACCAAGGACGTCGAGACCATGCAGCGCGGTCTCACGCGCATCGGGCTCTACAAGGACAAGATCGACGGCAAGGCGGGCATGCAGACCCGCGCCGCGCTCGGTGCCTACCAGAAGTCGGCGGGCCTCAAGGTCGATTGCTGGCCGAACGAAGAGGTGCTGCGCTCGATCCAGGCTGCGCGATAGCGCAGCAAAAGAAAAAGCCCGGCCGAGATGCTCGGCCGGGCTTCGTTCGCGGCGCGTCTGAGCGCCACGCGATCGGATCAGTAGCAGACGCGGACCGGGCGGACGACCCAGCCGTAGCCGTCCCAATACCGCTCACGCCGCCAGTAGCAGGGCGCGGGCGGCGGGGGCTCAGCCACGTAAACGGGGCCGCCATAGGCGGGACGGCTCGACGCGATGGCGCCGCCGACGATCGCGCCGCCGATCAGGCCGGCCGCGATGCCGGCGCCGACGCCATCATGCGCCTTCGCGGACGGTGTCGCGGTCACCAGCGAACCGGCGACTGTCGCAACCGTGAGGGCAGCAACTAAAGTCTTCTTCATGCTCAGGGCTCTCCTGGGAGATGGGCTCACCTTGTTAGAGGCGCCCGGGTTTCAAAGGTTCACGCACACTCTGATGGAATTGACCGTTGGGCTAGGAAGCGCGCAAATGGTCAATCCACGGTAAACGCACACGGAGCTGTGACGAGAAAAAGCGGTCTTTTTCAGGCTCCAAGATGAACGGCGCCTCCGTAATGAACCGGTTCACGGCGACTCAGCCGCAGACCCTGACGCGGCGGGCGCGCCAAGCGTAGCCGTCCCAGAAGCGCTGCTTCTGCCAGACACACCCGCCGCCGTAATAGTCGTCGGCGACATAGCCCGGGCCCGGAGCGTAGTAGCGGGGCGGATAGTAGCCGGGCTCGTAATAGCCGGGGCCAGGTCCGTAATAATACGGAGATGCCAGCGCGCCACCGACAATGGCGCCGCCGATGATCCCGGCCGCCACGCCCGCAGCGACGCCGCGTTGCGCATGGGCGGGTGCTCCGGCCGTCAGGACCAGAGTGACGATGGCAGCGGCTGCCACGAGCGACTTCTTCATTGGCTTGACCTTTCGCACAATCATGCGGAACTCTTTGGGGGCAGAGTTCCATACTTCGCTTGAATGATCAATGAACGGCGCCCTTGCCGGGTACGACCAATTGGTATGGACCGCAGCTCCGAGGCGATGATGAGCAACGCGTTGGCAAATGCATTGATTGCGGCCGGGATCGTCTTCGCGATCGGCTACGGCTGGATCACATATCTCCAGAACCGCGGACGCCGGTCCCGCGCAGCAGCCGCTAGCGATGGAGGCAGTAGCAGCGGCGATAGCTACTCGGGGACGAGCGACGGCTTCTCGCTGGGAAGCTGGTTTTCCAGTGACAGTTCGGGGAGCTCGACTGACGGCGGCAGCTGTTCCAGCAGCGATGGCGGCGACTAGGTCCGCTGCAATCTTGATCCAGCGCAACGCCCTATTTTAGAGCCGTTCTAGGCCGTTGCGAGCCAGTTTGGAATAGCTTCAAATTCCGATTTTTCCTTTTGCATCCGGCCGCCCCCTTAAATATCGATGTTGACGCATCACCGAAGGGCCTGCCGCTTCCATGATCGTTTGTTCTTGTAACGTGCTGAGCGATGACGACATCCGCGCCGCCGTCGCCGAGTCCGACGACGCCGTGCGCCATGCCAAGCAGGTTTATGGGTGCCTCGGCTGTAACGCCGAATGCGGCCGCTGTGCCCGGACCATCAAAACCATCATCGACGAAGCGCTTGGTCCTTGTGCCCAATCCTGCTGTGCCGGCTGTCCGCACAGCCACACTGTGGCCGCCAACGACGAGACGGTCGAACCCGCTCAGTTCGCGCTCGCAGCCTGCTGAAACCTTCCATATGGTCTGCTGAGCTTTTCCCCCCGGCTGCGTGCCCACTAGCCGGTTGCCCTCGCCCGCAAACTCATTTAGAAACATTCTAAATTCGGTTTAGGGCCGATTTGGACTGCAAGAGCTGGAGTGAACCATGCAGGGCGACGCAAAGGTCATCGAATATCTCAATAAGGCACTGCGTCACGAACTGACTGCGATCAACCAGTATTGGCTGCATTACCGTTTCCTCGACAATTGGGGCCTGCTGGACATGGCCAAGGTCTGGCGCAAGGAGTCGATCGAGGAGATGGAGCATGCCGACAAGCTCACCGCGCGCATTCTGTTCTTCGACGGCTTTCCGAACATGCAGGTGCTCGATCCCTTGCGCATCGGCCAGAACGTCAAGGAGATCATCGAATGCGACCTCGCCGCCGAGATGAGCGCCCGGGCGCTCTACCAGGAAGCGGCGACCTACTGCCATGGCGTCAAGGACTACGTCACGCGTGACCTGTTCGAGAAGCTGATGAGCGACGAGGAGCACCACATCGATTTCCTCGAAACCCAGCTCGACCTGATCGGCCGTATTGGCATCGAACTCTACACGCAGAAGCACGTCGGCGGGCTCGAAGGCGAGGGGCATTAATCTGGCGCGTTAGCGCTGCATTCCCCACTGTCGTCCCGGCCTTCGCCGGGACGACACCGGTCGCGCCAGCTACAGCTGCGTCTTGTAGAGCTCCTCCACGATCTCCTGACTCTGCGGCTCACCGAGGCTGGTCTGCTCGTGGATGATTTCGACGATGCTCGGCATCACCGAGCGCTGCACCTTCTCCGGTGACCATAGCTTCGAGCGCATCAGCGCCTTGCCGCAGTGGAAATAGACCTCGCTGACGGCGACGTTCAGCACCGCGCGCGGCGGCTTGCCGAATTCCATCATCGAGGCAACCAGATTCGGATCAGCCGATAACGTGCCGCGTCCGCCGACGCGCAGCGTCTCGTCGATCCCTGGTACGAAGAACAACAGGTGCACGAAGCCCGAGCCTTCGACGACGTTGCGAAAACTGTCGATCCGGTTGTTGCCGGAGCGATCGGGCATCAACAGCTGGTTGGGACCGGCAACGTGGACGAAGCCGATGCTGCCGCCGCGGGGCGAAGCGTCGACGCTGCCGTCCGCTCCCGATGTCGCGAGCACGCAGAACGGCGACATCTCGATGAATTTCTTCGCATGCGCATCGATCGCGGGCCGCGCTTTCGCAATGACGCGCGGCGATGGCTTGGCATAGATGGTTGCGAGGTCTTCGGCGCAAAGATCGGTCAACGGCATGCCTCCGCTTCTGGTTTGCCTCAAGCTGCCCGATCAGGCGCCTCCAGCCAACGAAATCCATCGCGCTAAACCGCACCCGCCGACGAAAGGCGCGATTGTCCCGCGCGTCGATTCGTATCGTCGGCGCGATTAACCGAGCTGTCAGCGCAATGCATTGCTCAAATCATATGCGGCGTCGAGGCCCTGCCTATGATGCCTGGCGAGATGACGGCGCGTGTGCCGCTCCTACATCGTCCGCTGCGGCGCCGTCTGCAGAAATTGCCGGATCTGCTCGCTGTAGAATTTCGCATTGCCAGTGGTGCCGTGGCCGCGCGTCTCAGTGCTCGCTGGGATCAGGAAGAGCCGACCGTTCTTGACCCGCTTCATCGCAGCGTCCGTAATGCCAGTCTCGGGCGGGTTGCGCTCGTCGTCGGCGGAATTGATCAGAAGCAGCGGGGCTTCGATTTGCTCCAGCTTCTCCCCGGGATTGTAGTCATGCGAGGATTCCCACTGATAAACGAAGTCGTTGGCATCCGCAGTGATCGGCGTCGCGAGCCGATCGTCGACGATCTTGTCGGCCTTCGCTGCTGTCGGCGCCTGCTGCTGATAGGCCAGCGTGCCGCCGATGCTGGCGATGCCATAGGCCGTGATGGCGTATTTCATCATGCGCGGCTGGCTGGTGTAATTGCCGCCATTGTAATCGGGATCGTTGCGGATGGTGTCGAGCATGATCCGCCGCAGCATCCAGTTGCGGGAGGCCATCTCGGTCGGCTGCGAGGCCATCGGGATCAGCGCGTCCATCGCGCTCGGGTATTTTTCTCCCCATAGCCAGGTGTGCATGCCGCCCATCGAATTGCCGATGACGAGCCGCAGATGCTTGACGCCGAGGCCCTCCGTCACCAGGCGATGTTGCGCCTCGACCATGTCGTCGTAATTGTACTTCGGAAAGCTCGTCTTCATGCCGTCGGACGGCTTTGATGATTTGCCATGGCCGATACTGTCGGGAATGATGATGTAGTATTTGGAGGCATCGAGCGGTTGCCCTGGGCCGAACAGCTCGCCGGCAAAGGCGGGCGCCAGCATGCTCGCGCCCGAGCCGCCTGTTCCGTGCAGCACCAGCACGGGCTGGCCGCTCGGCTCGCCGACGGTGGTGTAGTGCAGCTTCAGCTCCGGCATGGTCTCGCCGGTGTGGAACTTGAAATCCCTGGCGATCCAGTCGCCTTGGTTGGGCGCCGGATAGTCGGCTGCCCATGCTGACGTTGAGATGGAAAGCAGAACGGCCGACAAGGCCGCGCAAGAAGCTTTCATGTTTCTCTCCCCATGCGGCACGTATTGGGCGGCCGCGTTGCCGCGGAACTTAACAGAAGTGCGGGGAAGGATGTAGGATTTCGCCGTTGCCAACCGTCCTTGGGGATATATCCGGAGAGACTGCATGTGCCGCAACATCAAGACGCTGTTCAACTTCGAACCACCGGCGACGGAGGACGAGATCCACGCCAGCGCGCTCCAGTTCGTGCGAAAGCTGTCCGGCTTCAACAAGCCATCGCAGGCCAATGAGGAGGTGTTCGAACGCGCGGTGGCGGAAGTCTCGGAGGCGGCGCGGCGGCTGTTGGCCTCGCTGCACACCCATGCGCCGGCGCGCGACCGCGAGGTCGAGGCGGAAAAGGCAAAGGAGCGCTCGCGGCTGCGGTTCGGATAGGTTTTCCCGATAGCCCATTCCGTGATCTGGCTCACGGAAGCAAGAATCCTACTGCGCGATGATGACCGCCGGGATTTCGACAGCCCGGAGCAGGATCATGAGCCGCCCCCTTCTTCCTCTGAAAGCAGGTGCCATCGTCCTCACAGTGCTGTGGACTGCCTGGATGATGTGGTGGGGCGGCTCCTTCTCGAGCATGAACATGATCATCCTCGCCCTGTGCGGCGCCGCAGTGGGCTATCTCTGGTATCGCGCCATGCGCTGGCAGTTCGAGCGCATGGGCATGCTGCCGCGACGCGAAAACAAAGAATAGGCTGTCTGCTAACCCTTGTTGCCGTGCTTCTTCTTTTTCTTCTTTTTCCTATCGACCTCGTCTTCGCCGTCGTCGCTTCCGTCATCGGCGATCGGCTCGTCAGGCTCCTGCACGGCGGCCTCCAGCGCCTCGCGCTCGGCGGCTTCATGCTCGCGCTGGCGGCGGCGTTCGTCCCAGGCGTCGAAGAGTTGCTCGAGCCACGGCAGCACCTGTTCGACCGACGGCAATTGGCCGGGCGGTCCGGCCTCGCCACGCGGGCCTTGCGGCCCCGCCGGCCCCTGCGGTCCGACAGGCCCCTGCGCGCCGGCCGGTCCGCGCGGACCGGCTTCGCCTTGCTTGCCTTGCGGACCAGGCTTGCCTGGCGGTCCGGCCTTTCCGATCGGCCCCGGCTTGCCTTGCGGACCCGGCTTGCCGCGCGCGCCGTCGGGGCCGCGCCGGCCCGGATGACCCTGTGGTCCCGGCCGTCCCGGCTCACCCTGCCGCCCGCGCGGTCCCTGAGGTCCCTGCCGTCGTCCCTGATCGTCTGCCACGCCGCTGCTCCCTGTCACGGAAGCAAGCTACTTAGCGGCGTTTGACGACAGCAGCAATTCCGCCCGCGTCTCGCACGGGATCGGCCAACATCAATCGGCACCGCGCACTAATCCTGATAGGCGGGCACGTCGATTCCGGAGGCGGCATAGAGCCGGATCTTGTTGCGCAGCGTGCGCACCGACAGGCCGAGCACGCGCGAGGCACGCGTGCGGTTGCCGTCGCAGCGCGCCAGGGTCTGGAGCACGAGCTCGCGCTCGACTTCGTCGACGGTCGCGCCGATCAGCAACGGAACGATCTGGTTGGGTGCAAGGAATTGCGCGTCCGGCTGGGACGCGGCGACATGAACAGTGGTCATCAACATACTCCCCGATCAACGCCCGCTTCCATCATTGGAAGCGGATCGAGAACAAACGACCCCCAAGCTGTAGATGTACGGTGGTCGGGTTTGGTTAACGAAAGGTTAACCGTGGACGATCGCACCAATTGACCTCAGCAATGCCGCGAAGCCGCCGCGATTGGCGCGGGATGGGAGCTGATGCGGGTCGATCTCGCGTCACACACCGTGTCATCGTCCGCGAAAGCGGACGATCCCGTACCCCGCGGCACCTCGTGAGACATCAGACTCTCTGGAATACTGGATCGCCCACCTGCGCGGGCGGTGACAGCGCGTATATGGATGCAGCTTGGTCCCTCGTTCACACCGTCCGATATCCGCCGTCCACCATCACGATCGTTCCCGTGACAAAGGCCGACAGATCCGAGGCCAAGAAGATTGCCGGTCCCACGATGTCCTCGGGCTTGCCGGTGCGCGCCAGCGGGGTGTGATCGACGAAGGCCTGCACCAGCGCCGGATTGGTCGCGCGCACATTGGCGTTGATGTTGGTCTCGATGAAGCCGGGCCCGATCGCGTTGACGCGCACGCCTTCCTTGCCGAGCTCGACCGCGAGCGCCTTGGTGAAGCCGAGCACGCCGTGTTTCGAGGTGGTATAGGCCGCCGAGCTCGGCGTGCGCAGATGCACGAAGGACTGGATCGAACCGATATTGACGATGCGGCCCTTGCTCGCGCGCAAGGGCGCGAGGAACGCCTGCGTCATGTTGAAGACGCCGTTGAGATTGAGTGAGATAATGTCGTTCCAATCCTTCGCCACCGTCTCCGTCTCGGCGGTGAAGGCGTTGCGGCGGGTGATGCCGGCATTGTTGACGAGGATCGAGACCTGCCCGACCTTGTCGGCGATTTGCTGTGCCAGCGCGAAGCAATCCTCGCGCCTGGTCACGTCCAGCGCAAAGCTCTCGGCCTTGCCCCCAGCTTTGCGGATCTCCTGGGCGGACTCCGCCACCGTGTCGGCATTGACGTCGAGCAGCACCACTTGCGCGCCTTCCCGCGCGTAGCCGGCCGCAATCGCCCGGCCGATGCCGGAACCGGCGCCGGTGACCACGGCGATGTGGTTTGCGAGCAATGCCATGACAGTTTCCTCCCGATTTCTTTGCGAAGTTTCACGAAAAGCTAACTCGAAATTAAGGGGTCGGAAACGGCGGCCTTGGCATACTGATCTTGATTGCTAAACGTTGCGCGCATGATGGAACGGCTTGAATCCTGGAAACTGGCGCTCGAGCGCCTGCGGTCGGCGCAGTCTGCCGATTGGGCCGAGGCGGGCCGCTTGGTGACCGAGATCGCGCGGATGAGCAGCGACGTCACGCTGCGCCGGGCGGCGGAGCAGGCGCTGCCGGTGCTGCGCCAGGCCGCGGACAACGACGATCACAGCGTCACGCTGGCGGCCCAGCGCCGCGTCGGTGTGGTCCTCGATGTCATTCATGATCTGACCGCGCCGCGCTTCGGTCGCCGCAATGCCATGCCGAAGAAGCTGTCGAGCGAGGATCGCGCCCGCAAGGTTCTCGGCCTGCCGCTCGCCGTGCAGCTCACTTGCGACGATATCAACCGGGCCTATCGCCGCGCTGCCAAGGGCATGCATCCCGACCATGGCGGCAGCGCGCAAGCCTTCATCGACCTCGCCGCCGCGCGCGACATCCTGATTCATCCGGGTGCACACAAGGACGCGTGAGAGCGGGTCAGCTCACGTTCACGCAAAAAAAAACGGCCGGGCAAGAACGCTGGCGTCCTTGCACGGCTCTTCGTCCGCCGATCGAATCGTTACCAGGTGCAATGGCCGTTCCTGAGCGCCTGATCTTTCACCATCAACGCATCGCCGAACGTCGGGACGGTCGCGCTGACGCGGGCATAGTCGGAAGGCCAGGGCATGGTCGGGATGCTCTCGTCCCAGATCTGGCAGAAGCCGGTGTCCTGCCAGCGGATCAGGTGATAGCCGGCCTCGGCAGGGCTCGCAGCGACGAACGCAGTGACGGCAAGACCGACGGCAGCGCAGAGCACGGAAATACGATGCATGATCAGCTCCTCAAATGAAAGATGGGATGCGCCTCCCGACAATGACGGGGAGGGGCGGTGCGGGACGTTTTTGGCATACGCCCCGGACAAGATGTGAGTAGGTCCGCCGGCCGATCGGGTTCAAAGCGGACACGCGGGAAAATGCGTGAATTTGGCCCGGAAAACGTGAGCCTCTTCCGAAAAGAAAAGAGCGAATCGCTCCTGCGATCCGCCCTTCAAGCCCGGTCCGTTGCGTCAGCTTCAGAGCGTGCAGCGGCGCTCCGAGCGCAGCTTGATCTGGAGGTCGGAGGCGGCCTGGAAGGTCGGGAGCGGCTTGCTGACGACCTTGTAGGTCGACACGCCGAACTGGAACGGCTTGTATTGCAGGTCCTCGTTCCAGACCTGGCAGATGCCGGTGTTGTCCCACCGGATCACGTAATAGCCGGCCTTCGCCGAAGCGGGCACGGCGAACACGGAAGAAGCGATGCCGGCAACGGCACAGAGCGCGAGTGCGCGACGCATGAAGTATCTCCTTGTGGGGGAAGTGTGTGACGCGAAAATTCGTGCGGTAAAAGCAGGTTCTTGGCAAGCCGGGGAGCGGCCGTTCACGGACATGTCAGACAGCGCCGGGCATTTGGTTTGGCCGCGTGCCCGGCAAGTCACACGCACTTCGTGCGGCTCACTTCGACAGCGATGCCACCGCTTCGATCTCGATCAGCATCTTCGGATCGGGCAGCGCCTGCACCACGCAAGTTGTGCGCGCGGGGTAGGGCGGCGGGCCGAAGGCGCCGGCATAGAGCGCGTTCATGGCGGCAACGTCCGCGGCGCGGGTCAAGAGCACGTTGACCTTGGCGAGGTCGCGGATGGTCGCGCCGGCCTCGTCGAGCACGCGTCTGATGTTGACGACGACGTTGGCGAACTGCGCCTCGAACCCATCGGGCAGCGTGCCATTGGCATCGAAGCCGGGAATGCCGGAGACGAACAGGAGGTCGCCGACGCGCGTGGCAAAGGACAGCGGCGGCGCCTTGACGTGCGGCGGGGGCGCGAAATGCTGAATCGGCATGGATCACCTCGGTCGGTTTTCTCGTGTTTCACGAGCGTAGCGGCAGGCCGGGGCCGCTCAAAACAAAATATGCGAAAACAACCCCATGCACAGTAGAAAAGCCGAGACGTGTCAATGTATTCGGGAAGTCCGAAATAATCGTTGACCCGTCGGGCAAAACACTGGCAGAATGGCATCATGGCGACAATGCCCTGTAGCTTCAAACTCCACCGTCATGCCCCGGCTTGCCGCCTTCGCTAAAGCTTCGGCGGCCGCCGCGGCCTCTCGGCTCAACCATGACCGCTTCTGGAATACTGGATCGCCCGCCTGCGCGGGCGATGACAGTTGGATGCTGCATCTTGCACGTCACGTCTGCTCCCATCATGTTGCCGCCGCGATCGATCGGATAGATTCGCTGCGTCTGATTCGATCCCCCTGAAAAATAGCCCCCCGGAGACACCCATGAAGTTCGCATCCACCTTCCGCGCCGCGCTGGTCGCCATCATCGCCCTGGCCGGCCTCGCGACTGCGGCACGGGCCGACAGCGGCTTCGTGACGCTGACGATCTACAAGGCGGGCTGGATCATCGGCGGCTCGGGCGGCAGCGGCGCGCTCAGCTTCCGCGGCCGCACCTATGGGCTCTCCACCGGCGGCCTCGATTACGGCCTCGTGTTCGGCGGCTCGAAAACCGTACTGCGCGGCCGGGTCTCCAACATCAACCGTCCCTCGGATGTGGCTGGCGTCTACGGCGCCGCCGGTGCCGGCCTTGCCGTCGGCCGCGGCGCCCGTGCCATCGTGCTGACAAACCAGAAGGGCGCGGTGCTGGAATTGACCGGCCAGCAGGTCGGGTTGATGGCGAATGCAGATCTCAGCGGGCTTGCGATCACGATGCGGTAGGCGAGGTGCCGTAGGGTGGAAGGCGCGCAAGCGCCGAGCCCACCATTGGTGTCAGCACAATACAAAACAGTTGGTGGCACGCTTTCGCTTTGCCCACCCTACGGTCGCGACGCAGCGTTGAACACCGCAAGCTGCGCATCGAACGCCCGCCTGAAAGCCGGCCGCGCTTCGCCGCGGCCGACATAGGCGGCAACGGCAGGATATTCGTCGAGTAAGCCCGATGTGTTCAGCCTGCGCAGCACCGTCACCATCATGAGATCGCCGGCGCTGAACGTGCCGTCGAGCCAGTCGGCACTGCCGAGGTGGCGGGACAATTCGCCGAGCCTGACACGGACCCGGTCCTGGAGCATGGGCAGGCGCTCCGCGTACCAGCTCTTGTCGCGCTCGAACAGCATCGCCATGGCGAGCTCGACGATCGGCGGCTCCACCGTGCTGAGTGCGGCAAACATCCACGCGATCGCACGGCTCCGCGCATTCGCATCCTTCGGCAGCAAGCCATCGTGGCGCTCGGCGATATGGAGTACGATCGCGCCGGACTCGAACAGCGCGAGATCGCCGTCCTCATAGGTCGGGATCTGCCCGAACGGATGCAGCGCAAGGTGCGCCGGTGCCTTCATCGCCTCGAATGAAACAAGACGCACATCGTAGGGCTGGCCGACCTCCTCCAGCGCCCAGCGCACCCGCATGTCGCGCGCCTGCCCCCGGCCGCGGTCGGGGGAGTTTTCGAAGGCGGTGATGGTGGGCGGCATGCGTAGGCTCCGGGGTGGTCTGTTTCCAGAGGACGAACGACCGACGCAGTTTCCGACAGGCTAGCGCAAGGCGAGTGGCGGCGTGCCCCGGACGCGGTGCAGCGCGCCGCTTTTTGCGGCGTGATGCGCTGCAGAGCCGGGGCCCATGGCGGATCCGTACCGGAGCCTCTGGGTCCCGGGTCTGCGCTCCGCTTGCCCGGGACACGAGAGCGGAGGCGTTCCGCGAGGAAACTATTCAGTGCGCGCGATCGATCCACGCCGCCAGCTCGCGCCACGGCTCGATCGTCCAATGCCCGGACGCCGCACCGGACGGCGAGGGAAGCACGAAGACCTCCGGCAGGCTGGCATCGCGCGGTTGTCGCCCCAGCGCAATCGCAGCCGACGGCCGGCCATAAAACAAGCTCGCCGCCTTCTTGCTCGTGAACGCAATCGTCCGCGGCCGATACTTTTCGATCTTGGCCCTGAAGCCCGGCACGTCGATCGTCTCCGCCGCGATCTGGTGATCCATCCCGGCGCCCGACTTGGAGAGATCGGTGAAGCCGATCCCGAGCGCGAGCAGCGATGCGAACTCGCTCGGCTGATAGCGCCGCGGCGTGATCGCGGCCTCATGGATGGCGCGCCAGAAGCGGTTGCCGGGATGGGCGTAGTAGTGCCCGAGTTCAGCCGAGCGCGTCGAGGCGGCGGTGCCGACGAAGACGAGGCGGAGATTGGGACGGAGCTGGTCGGGGAGGCGGTGGAGGGTAGGGGTGGGCAAATCGACCAACCTTAGCGTTGCACAGAGCGTCAGCGACATCCGGGCCGCTGTCAATCCCGGACGTCACCCTGGCTACGCTGCGCTCTAAAAAGAAGCCGAGCTTTCGCCCGGCTTCTCGCTCCTGATGGATGCTCGAGCAAGCCCGCGCATAACGAGCGGAGAATTACAACACCCGATTACTCTCCTTCACCTTCTCCGCATCCAGATACACGCTCGATCCCATCTCCTTGAACTTCTCGCTCATCTTCGCCATGCCGTCTTCGACCGTGCCGGCCATCGACATCCCCACGCTGTTCGGATCGTTCAGCGTCGCTGCATAATCCCGCACGTCCTGCGTGATCTTCATCGAGCAGAATTTTGGGCCGCACATCGAGCAGAAATGGGCGACCTTGTGGGCTTCCTTGGGCAGGGTCTCGTCGTGGAAGCTCTTTGCGGTGTCCGGATCGAGGCCGAGGTTGAACTGGTCGGTCCAGCGGAATTCGAACCTCGCACGGGAGAGGGCGTCGTCGCGCAGTTGCGCGGCGGGGTGGCCCTTGGCGAGGTCGGCCGCGTGGGCGGCGATCTTGTAGGTGATGACGCCGGTCTTGACGTCGTTGCGATCGGGCAGGCCGAGATGCTCCTTCGGCGTGACGTAGCACAGCATGGCGCAGCCGAACCAGCCGATCATGGCAGCGCCGATGCCTGAAGTGATGTGGTCGTAGCCCGGCGCGATGTCGGTGGTCAGCGGTCCAAGCGTGTAGAATGGCGCCTCGCCGCACTCCTTGAGCTGCTTGTCCATGTTGATCTTGATCTTGTGCATCGGCACGTGGCCGGGGCCTTCGATCATGACCTGGCAGCCCTTGTCCCACGCGATTTTCGTCAGTTCGCCGAGCGTCTCCAACTCGGCAAACTGCGCCCGGTCATTGGCATCCGCGATCGAGCCGGGCCGCAGGCCGTCGCCGAGCGAGAACGAGACGTCATATTTGCGCATGAGGTCGCAGATTTCGTCGAAATGCGTGTAGAGGAAGCTCTCCTTGTGGTGCGCCAGGCACCACTTCGCCATGATCGAGCCGCCGCGGCTGACGATGCCGGTGACGCGGCTGGCGGTGAGATGGATGTATTGCAGGCGCACGCCGGCGTGGATGGTGAAATAGTCGACGCCCTGCTCGCACTGCTCGATCAAGGTGTCCTTGTAGAGCTCCCAGGTCAGCTTGACCGGATCGCCATTGCACTTCTCCAGCGCCTGGTAGATCGGCACGGTGCCGATCGGCACCGGCGAGTTGCGCAAGATCCATTCGCGCGTGGTGTGGATGTTGCGTCCGGTCGAGAGGTCCATCACGGTGTCGGCGCCCCAGCGGATCGCCCACACCATCTTCTCGACCTCTTCCTCGACCGAAGAGGTCACCGCCGAGTTGCCGATATTGGCGTTGATCTTGGTCAGGAAGTTGCGGCCGATTATCATCGGCTCGAGCTCGGAATGGTTGATGTTGCAGGGGATGATGGCGCGGCCGCGCGCGATCTCGTCGCGCACGAACTCCGGCGTGATGAAGGCGGGCACCGATGCGCCAAAGCTCTCGCCGTCGGCGAGCGCGGCGTCCGCGCGCTCGAGCTGTTGTTTGCGCCCGAGATTTTCGCGGGCGGCGACGTAGATCATCTCCTTGGTGATGATGCCGGCGCGGGCGAATTCGAGCTGCGTGATCTTGTGGCCGGGAAGGCCGCGCAGCGGCTTGTGATAGGCCGAGAAGGCGCGCGCGGCCTTGTCGGTGGAGACGCTGCCATTGTCCTCCGGCTTGATCTGGCGCCCGTCATATTCTTCGACGCCGCCGCGCTCCAGCACCCATTGCTTGCGGTTGCGCGCAAGGCCGGCGTTGACGTCGATGGTCACGCTCGGGTCGGTGTAGGGACCCGAGGTGTCGTAGACCGGCAGGTTCGGCTCGCCGGCGCCTTCGGAGAGGATGATCTCGCGCAGGGGCACGCGCAGGTCGGGCGCGGCGTCGGGCGTCGCGAAGATTTTTCGCGAGGAGGGAAGGGGACCGGTGGTGACGGCGGGGACGGTCTTGTCGGGGTTGGAACGGATGTTCATGGGGATTCTCCGGTTAATTCTGTTCTGCGTGCGTTGGCGCGACTGCGGTGAATTCTTGCTCCGTCATTGCGAGGAGCCCTTGCGACGAAGCAATCCAGACCGCCTTCGCGGAAAGTTCCTGGATTGCTTCGCTTCGCTCGCAATGACGGGTGGTGAGAGCGGAGCGATCATCACGCAGCCTCCTTCGACAGGTCGAGCCATTGCCGCACGCGCGCATCCGGGTCGGGATTTTGCGTGACGTCGGAAACCACGGCGATGGAATCCGCGCCTGCGGCAAAAATCTCCGCGGCGTGCTCGAACTTGATGCCGCCGATCGCGACCAGCGGAATATCGCCGATGCGCTTTTTCCATTCGGTGATTTTTGGAATGCCCTGCGGCTCGAAGCGCATCGATTTCAGCGTGGTGAAGAAGATCGGGCCGAGCGCGACGTAGTCGGGTTTGGCTTTGAGCGCGGTCGCAAGCTCGTCGTCGTCATGGGTGGAGATGCCGAGCGACAGCCCGGCCTCGCGGATGGCCTTGAGATCGGCATCCGCCAGATCCTCCTGGCCGAGATGCAGATATTTTGCGCCGGCGACGACCGCGGCGCGCCAATAGTCGTTCACGACCAGCTTGGCCTGCGTGTCCTTGGTGATCGCCAGCGCATCGGTGACGATCTGCAGCGCGTCGGCATCGTTCAGCTCTTTCGCGCGCAGCTGGATGGTGCCGACGCCGAGTTTCGTCAGGCGCTCGACCCATGTGAGGCTGTCGACGACGGGATAGAAAGGATCAGGATACGGCATGCCAGAACGGGGTCCCAACGACAGGGGTGGAGGGGGAGGCGAAGTCGCGGGCGTCCATCAGCCCGGCTTCGTAAGCGGTGCGGCCGGCCTCGACGCCGAGACGGAAGGCGTTGGCCATCGCAACCGGGTCGGCGGCCTTTGCGATCGCGGTGTTGAGCAGCACGGCATCGTAGCCGAGCTCCAGTGCGTGGGCCGCGTGGGAGGGCGCCCCTAAGCCGGCGTCAACCACCAGCGTGGTGTCGGGCAGCCGCTCGCGCAGCAGTTTCAGCGCGTCGCGGTTGGTGATGCCGCGGGCCGAGCCGATGGGGGCTGCCCATGGCATTACCACCTTGCAGCCGGCATCGACCAGGCGGTTGGCGACCGAGAGATCCTCGGTGCAATAGGGGAACACCTCAAAGCCGTCCTTGATCAGGATGCTGGCGGCCTCGACCAGGCCGACGACGTCGGGCTGCAGCGTGTCGTTATCGGCGATCACTTCGAGCTTGATCCAGGACGTGCCGAACAATTCGCGGGCGAGTTTTGCCGTCGTCACCGCCTCGCGCACGCTGCGGCAACCGGCGGTGTTCGGCAGCACGGTGACGTCAAGCTCGCGGATCAGCTTCCAGAACGCGTCTCCGGTCTTGCCGCCGGCGGATTCGCGGCGCAGCGACACGGTGACAATGCTCGCGCCGGAGGCGCGGATCGCGGCCTGCATGATCGCGGGCGAGGGATAGAGCGCGCTGCCGATCAGCAGGCGCGAGGCGAAGGTCTTGCCGTAGAAGGTCACCATGATGAATTCCCCGTCATTCCGGACGGGCCGCGGGACGCGGTCCGATCCGGAATCTCGAAGTTGCGGCGCGAGATTCCGGGTTCACGCTTCGCGTGCCCCGGAATGACGAGCCAAAAAGAGCCGTCGTCGTGAAGAGAGCTCGCCTGCATCACATCACCCTCCCTGCCGCGGCGTGATGATCTCGATCTCGTCGCCGGCTTTCAGCTGCGTCTCCGCCCAGCGGCTTTTCGGCACGACGTCGTAATTGAGCGCGATGGCGAAATGGGTGCCCTCGTAGTCGAGCTCGGTGAGCAGCGCGTCGACGCTGGCCGAGCTCACTTCGCGCTGCTCACCGTTGACGATCACCCGCACTGCATCACCTCATTGTCGATCTGGCCGCGCTGGACATAGGCAAGTGTCAGCTCGGCGAGCGCCGGCGCGAGCAGGAAGCCGTGGCGGTAGAGGCCATTGACGGCGATCTTCTCGCCCCGAATGCCGATGCGCGGCAAATTGTCGGGAAAAGCGGGGCGCAGGCCCGAGCCGAACTCGACGATGCGGGCTTCGCCGAAGGCAGGATGCACCGCATAGGCCGCGCCGAGCAGCTCGAGCGCCGAGCGCACGCTGACGCCGGTGTCCTCAGCCTCGATCGAGGTCGCGCCCAGCATGAACAGATTGTCCTCGCGCGGGATGACATAGAGCGGCCAGCGCGGATGGATCAATCGCACCGGACGCGCAAGGTGCACCTCGTCCGTCTCGATCAGGATCATCTCGCCCTTGACGCCGCGCAGCTCGGGCTGCTCGTCGCGCGCGGAAAGGCCGCGGCAGTCGATCACGATGCCATCGAGCTCGGCGGCGCTGACGCGGCTTTCGAACTTGATGGTGCCGCCGGCGGCGCGGATGCGCTCGTGCAATTTCGGCAGCACGCGGCGCGGCTCGACGTGGCCCTCGCTCGGGAAGAACAGGGCTTCGCGGAAGCGGCCCTCCAGCGACGGCTCCAGCGCGGCAAGACCGGCCGCATCGAGCCGCTCGTGACCCTCCGTCATGCGGGCAAAGCGCTCGAAATCGTTGCGCTCGCGGGGATGGGCGACGACGAGCGAGCCGTTGAACGGCGTTTCCGGCAATTCGCGGCGCCAGATCTCGAGCGAGCGCAGGCCGAGGCGGCTGACGATGGGCTCGGCCACCTCCGCCTCGCAATAGGGCGCGAGCATGCCGCCGGCCCAATGGCTGGTGGCATCGGTCATGGCGGCGTCACCACGCTCGTGTAACGTCACGACATGGCCGGCCTGCGCGAACAGCAAGGCCTGCCAGGCGCCTGCGATGCCTGCGCCGATGATGGATACCGGTGAATCCGGTCGCTTGGTGGTCTGCAACATCCCTGTCCCTTCGCCGGCATGACCCGGATCAGGTTCAAAGGGTCACCGCGGTCCTGGGCGGTATTGCCCATTTAGCGGTATCTCAGCTCCTCCTCGGAGCACCCCTCGGAACGGCTCTAATGTATGCCAGTGACGGGCGGTGTCAACGCGTTAAGCCACACGGCCGTCATTCCGGGGCGATGCAAAGCATCGAACTATGGTGCGCAATTGCGCACCTGAGAATCTCGAGATTCCGGGTTCGGTCCTGCGGACCGCCCCGGAATGACGATCTCTAGTGAGGAACTTGCGCCCGGGCGTTGCGGACGCGCTGGACGAGCTTCCTGGGCGGCGTGGCGCCGAGCATCGGCTGCGGGTTGCCGTTCGGCTCGAGCCAAGTCTCGCCCAAATTGGTCTCGCCAAAATTGGTCTCGCCCATATTGGTCGTGCCCATAGTGGCGACCTGCACGGCCTCCTGCCGCTGCCGCTTTGCCGCATAGTAATAGCCGCCCGCGAAATAACGCACGGCTCGGGCATGGTCGCCGTTGGCAGCGCGATAGGCGCCGGCGAGATATTTGACCGCATAGGTGAGGTTGGTGTTGGGATCGCGCAGGCCTGCGGCATCGCCGGTGTAGCCGACGCCGCGGGCGGTCGCGAGCTTGATCTGCATCAGCCCGATGGTGCCGCCGCGGCCGACCAGGCCGGGCTGATAGCGGCTCTCGCGCATGATCACGCGGTGGACCAGCGCCTCCGGCACGCCGTTGGCGCGGGCATGGGCTGCGACCATCTCGGCGTATTCAGCTTGGCCGGCGAATGCGCCCTGCGGCAAAATCAGTGCGGTTGCGAGCAGCGCGGCAACGCGTAAAATTTTCATCGAAATATTCCTTGGCAGAACGGACCTGCACCCATGCGGGTTAGGCCGTGGGAACACGGCGATGATGTGGCGAAACGCCGCCTTCGGCGATTTTCGTTGGGCCGTCGCTTTTACGACTCAAACTCACGTTAAGCTTGGAGCTGGCAGAGCGCCTTACGCGACAGCTGGTCTGTCCATTCGTGTCTCCGCCCAAAAATCGCTTTCAAAACAGCATTCGGGAGGACGTCCATGACCCCGCGAGACATCGACGACATTCCCACGCAGAACCCCTGTGCACAGTGCGGCACGCCGATTCCGTTCCCGGACTGGATCGAGCCGGGCGAAGGCCGCGTTTCCTATCTCTGGAATTGCCACGCCTGCGGCTACCGCTTCGAGGCGGTGGCGATCTTCGATGAGCACGCCATCAAGCACCCGCCGCTCGCGGCTTGAGCTACGCCGCCAGCAGCGGCTCCTGCCACACCGGCAATTGCATCCGCACGATCAAGCCATGCGGCTCGCGGTCATGCAGTGACAACTCGCGGCCATGGGCGAGCGCGATTGACGGGCCAAGCCCGAAGCCGTTGGCGCGTCCATGGTGGAGGCGTCGTCGCCGCGCACGAACGGCTCCAGCATCTTGCCCGCCGGAGGATGCTTCTGCGGATTCGTCGTCCACGACGGATTCGACCAGCAGCACGTCGACCGGCGCGCATGATCGTCGGAACGGTGCGCCGCAATATGTTCCTGGGTGACGCAGGAACATGCCCTGGGCGCTTTTCGGCTCGCGCATCGCGCGACGAAATTGCCGCCCGCACGGAACTGGGCGTGATCAGCGCTGTTTTCTCCGCACAAGGTTTCTGTCGAAGGAGAGGACAACATGATGAAGTCGATCGTTGCCGGCCTTGCCGGCACAGCACTGCTCGCGACCGCTGCGTTCGCGCAAACGCCGCCCGCCACCACCGACAAGGCGCCGACCGCGGCCGCCGCCACGACGACGAGCGCGTCCGACCAGTGGCGCGTGTCGAAAATGTCGGGCGTCAAGGTCTATAACGAGGCTAACGAGAACATCGGCTCGATCAACGACCTCTTGATGGACAAGAGCGGTAACATCAAGATTGCCGTGATCGGCGTCGGCGGCTTCCTCGGCATGGGCGAGCATCTGGTCGCGGTGCCCTATGAGAAGCTGAAGTTCGTCAACGAGGCCGTCGCCTACTCCGGCACAGGAGCCACCAACCCGCCCGGCCGGCCGGCTGCGACCACGACGACTGGCGCAGCCACCGGCACCGACAAGACCGCGACGACCACGACCTCGTCGGCGTCGAAATGGTATCCGGACCACGCCGTGTTCAACGCCAGCAAGGACGAGCTGAAGAACATGCCGGAGTTCAAGTACACGGAGTAATGAACTTCTAAACGCCTCAACGAAGCGCGCCCGGTTTTCCCGGGCGCGCTGTCGTGTCTTTTCGTCATTGCGGCGAACTTGCGTATGACGACGCAGTTCAATGCCCCTTCACCAGAGGGCAGCCGCCCTTGTCGAGCGGACGGAAAGCCTCGTCGCCGGGCACGGTGGCGATCAGCTTGTAGAGGTCCCACTCGCCCTTGGATTCCTCGGGCTTCTTGACCTCGAACAGATACATGTCGTGGACCATGCGGCCGTCGATGCGGATCTTGCCACCTTTGGCGAAGAAGTCGTTGATCGGTGTCTTGCGCATCTCCTCCATCACCTTCGGCGCCTCGTCGGACTTGATGGCGTCGATCGCCTTCAAATAGTGCATGGCTGCCGAGTAGAGGCCGGCCTGGATCATCGTCGGCATGTGGCCGACCTTCTCGTTGAAGCGCTTGGAAAAGGCGCGCGTCTCCTCGTTCATGTCCCAGTAGAAGGCGTCGGTGACGATCAGGCCTTGGGTCGCCTTGATGCCGAGCGAATGCGTGTCGGTGATCTCCTGCAACAGCGCGATCATTTTCTGGCCGCCCTGGGTCAGGCCGAACTCGGAAGCCTGCTTCAAGGCGTTGGTGGTGTCGCCGCCGGCATTCGCCAGCGCGACCACCTTGGCCTTGGAGGCCTGGGCCTGGAGCAGGAAGGAGGAGAAGTCCGACGAGTTGAGCGGATGGCGGACCTCGCCGAGCACCTTGCCGCCGCTCTCCTTCACCACGTTGGCGGCGTCGCGCTGGAGCGCCATGCCGAAGGCGTAGTCGGCGGTGACGAAGAACCAGCTGTCCTCGCCGCGCTTGACCATCGCCTTGCCGGCGACGTTCGACAGCGCATAGGTGTCGTAGGTCCAGTGCACCGTGTTGGGCGAGCAGGCGGTGCCGGTGATGTCGGACGAGCCGCCGCCGGAATTGATGTGGATCTTGTTCTTCTCGCGTGTCAGCGCCGAGACCGGCAGCGCCACCGAGGACGTCGGCACGTCGAAGATCGCGTCGACCTTGTCGTTGTCGTACCAGTTGCGGGCGATGTTGACGCCGACGTCGGGCTTGTTCTGGTGATCGGCGGCGACGACCTGAACCGGCTTGCCCGCAACCTTGCCGCCGTAATCAGCGACCGCCATCTCGACCGCGGCGAGCGAGCCCTTGCCGGTCGCGTCCGCATAGAGGCTCGACATGTCCGTGAGCACGCCGATCTTGACGATGTCATCGGAAATCTGGGCCTGTGCGGTGCTGCATGTTGCGGCAAGCGTGAAGCCCGCTGCGACCGCGGCGATGAGTTTTTGCACGTTCTTTCTCCCTGCGTGTTGTTGTTTGGGTGTTGTTGCGCGCCTGTTCTAGCCGCAATCGGCACCGCCGGCTAAGCCAGGAGCGCCGTAGCGGAATGCAAAAAGGCGGGGGCTGAGCGGGGAATAGGGAATTCTTCGAGATCGCTTGGCGACGCCGGTCAGGCGCTGCTGCTCTTGAGCCGTTCGTTGCGCCGACGCAAGCCTTCCAGGGTAGCGAGGAGGATGACCGATACCGCCGTCAGCACCACCGCCGCTGCCGTGATCGTGGGACTGATGTTCTCGCGGATGCCGGCGAACATCTCGCGCGGCAGGGTGCGCTGCTCGGGACCTGCCATGAACAGCACGATCACCACCTCATCAAAGCTGGTCGCGAAGGCGAACAGCGCACCCGACGCCAGGCCGGGCAGGATCAGCGGCAGGATCACGCGGCGAAACGCTTGAAGCGGCGAGGCGCCGAGTGAGGCGGCGGCGCGCGCCAGGTTGGTGTCGAAGCTTTGCAGCGTCGCGCCGACCGTGATCACCACAAACGGCGTCGCCAGCGCCGTATGGGCCAGGATCAAGCCGAGATAGCTGCCGGTCAGTCCGATCGGCGCGAAGAAGAAATACAGGCCGACCGCGGTGATGACGCCGGGTACCACGACCGGCGACAGCACGAAGGCCAGCACGAGCGGCTTGAACCGGCTCCTCCACTGCGCCAGTCCCAGGGCGGCCAATGTGCCGAGCACCATGGATAGCACGGTCGAAGCGACGCCTATGATCATGCTGTTCTTGAGCGAATTCATCCAGCGCGGCGAATTGATGAAATCGTCGTACCAGCGCAAGGAGAGGCCGGGCAGCGGATAGGTCAAGTAGGAGCCTGAGCTGAAGGACAGCGGCATGATCGCCAGGATTGGCGCGATCAGGAAGATGAACACCAGCGTGGAGACAATGATTGTCGCGGTCCACGCGATGCGCTGGCTGGTCGTGCGGAGGAGGGAATTGTCGCTCAATTCTTCATTCCTCCCGTAACCTGCTGGCCATGCACCAGCTTTCCGTAGACGAGAGCGAGCAGAAGAGTGACCAGCAGCAGCACCGCGCCCAACGCCGAGGCAAGGCCCCAATTGGCCGTCTCGGTCGTGTAGAGCGCGATGAAGTAGCTGATCATCTGATCGGCGGCGCCGCCGACGAGGGCCGGCGTGATGTAATAGCCGAGCGCCAGGATGAAGACGAGCAGGCTTCCCGCGCCGATGCCGGGCAGGGTCTGCGGCAGGTAGATGCGCAGGAAAGCGGTCAGCGGTGGCGCACCAAGCGAAGCGGCGGCACGCATGTAAGCAGGCGAGATCGCCTTCATGCTGCTGTACAGCGGCAGGATCATGAACGGCAGGAGAACGTGGGTCATCGCCACGCAGACACCGAAGCGGTTGTAGATCAGGCGCAACGGCTCGTCGATGATGCCAATCCAGTGCAGGCTGTCGTTCACGACGCCCTTGCTCTGCAACAGCACGATCCAGGCGCAGGTGCGGACCAGAAGCGAAGTCCAGAACGGTAGCAGGACGAAGATCATCAGCAGGTTCGACCGGCCGGGCGGCAGCGTCGCCAGCAGGTAGGCGACCGGGAAGCCGAGGATCAGGCAGAGTGCCGTGACGCTGATGCTGATGAGGAAGGTGCGGGCGAAAACATCGCGGTAAATGGCCTGATCCGGCGGGGCCGCGACGATCGCGCCGTCCGCGTTTCGCGTCAGGTCGAGCGCCGCCAGAAGGTAGAAGCCGGTCACCGGACCGCTGGCGTCCTTGATCGTCGTCCAGGTGGCGCGTTCGCGCCAGGCCGGATTGATCTTGCCCAGCGTCTCCTTGGCCGTGCCGGGCTCCGGCACCGCCTTCAGATTGCGTGCCGTGCTGGTCAGGATCGTGCGGAAGCCATTCAATGCGTAGTTCAGCCGCTTGGCCGCAATGGCGATGGTGCCGGAGGCGCGCGCCGCCAGGATGTCGCTGGCCAGCGCCGCATAAGCCATTTCGTCTGGCAGGTCCCTGCCATCCCAACTGGCCAGAGCAGCTACCGTGTGGGGGAAGACCTGGCGCACCTCGCTGTCCTCGACCGAGCGCCACAACATGCCGACGATGGGCCCGGCGAACGTGAAGAGCAGGAAGACGAGAAGCGGTGCCACCAGCGCCAATGCCTTGACCTGCCGTGTCCGCTCAGCACGCCTCAGCCGGCGCTTGAGCGGCACCTCGGTCGACGCATTGGCGCCGGTCAGGAGCGCATCCGTCACGGCAAGAGCCCCTTTGAACGGATATCCCTCGCTAATTTGGGTAGGTCAATCGCATGTGGCCTTTTGGAGCGGCCGGTGCAAGCGCCTTGTCCTTCGAGACGACCGCTTCGCGGTCTCCTCAGGATGAGGCTTATTGACATAGGTGCCTGTAAGGTCGCTGCCACAGACTCAGACCTCATCCTGAGGGCCCGCCGAAGGCGGGCGTCTCGAAGGATGCGCCACGGGCGAGTTGTCCGCCACGCACCCTCTACCTGCTGCGTAAGTCGGTTGCCGCCGCGCGCTACTTCGCCGCCCATTTGTTGAAGCGCTCGGTCAGGCGGTCGATGTTCTCGAGCCAGAAGGCAACGTTGATCTCGACCGCGTTCTTGATGTTGTCAGACGCCGTCGGCAGGTCCTTCAGAACGGCGGGCTGTAGCCGCGCGGCTGCGTCCTTGTTCGAGGTGCCGTAAGCAATGTTCTCCGACAATTTTGATTGGTTCTCCGCCTTGCCGACGAAGTCCAGGAACTTGTAGGCGGCGTCCTTGTTCGGGCTCCCCTTCAGGATGACCCAGCTGTCGAGAGTGAAGAGCGCTCCGTCCCACACCATGCCAAAGTTCTTCTTCTCGTTCTTGTTCGCGGTGTCGATGCGGCCATTGTAGACCGAGGTCATCGCCACCTCGCCGGACGCGAGCAATTGCGGCGGCTGGGCGCCGGCTTTCCACCAGACGAGGTCGCCCTTGATCGTGTCCAACTTCTTGAAGGCGCGATCGATGCCCTCGTCGGTCGCCAGCACCTTGTAGACGTCCTTCGGTGCGACGCCGTCGGCCATGAGAGCGATCTCCAGCGTGGTCTTCGGGCCCTGGCGCAAGGCGCGTTTGCCGGGAATCTTCTTGGTATCGAAGAAGTCGGCCCAGCCTTTCGGCACCTCCTTCAGCTTGTCCTTGTCGTAGCCGAGAACGAAATCATAAAGGATCGCGCCGACGCCGCAGGGATTGACCGCCGGTGGGATATAGGCGGACTCGCCGCCGATCCTGGAATAATCCAACTTCTCGAACAGGCCTTCCTCGCAGCCGACCGCGAGTTCGTCGCTTTCGACCTGGACCACATCCCATGTGGCGGCGCCCCCCTGCACCTTGGCGCGCAGCACCCCGATGCCGCCGTCCCAGGACTCGTCGTTCATCGCAATCCCGGCCGCCTTCTTGAAAGGCTCGAAATAGACTTTCTTCTGGGCATCCTGATATGCGCCACCCCACGACACGACGGTGAGGTCACGCGCCTGCGACATTGTCGTCAGCGCGGCGCTGGCGGTGAGCGCCGCGGCGAAACCCAAGGCAATCTTGCCAATCTTGCGGTTCAGCATGGTCCTTGTTCCTTCTTCATGTGAGTTGCATTGAGATGCCCGACCGCTTGTTTTGGATGAAGGCTGCAGGGTGGATCAGACGGGATCGAGGGCCAGGCAGTCCTCCGGCCGAAAGGTGATCGACACACTTTCGCCTTGTCTCAGACTGTGATGCGCCACGGGCTGAAGCTTGACCATGAACTCCGAATTGCCGGCGACATCGAGCACAGCCAGCGCGTGATCGCCGAGATAGATGGTGCTCTGCACCTTGGCCGGCAGGCGGTTCGGTCCGTCACTGGAGGTGCCATCCGGGACAATGGAGATCCGCTCCGGCCGCACCGACAGGGAAGTCGATGCGCCTGCGCGTGATACATTGACCGCCCGCGCGGTCACGGCGCCGCCACCGGCCAACGCGACGCGGCAATATTCATTTTCGATCGTTTCGACAGTGCCAGCCAGCACATTGTTCTCGCCGATGAAGTGGGCGACGAAGCTGTTCACCGGATTCTCGTAAAGCGAGTCGGGCGTATCGATCTGCTGCACAATGCCGTCGTTGAATACGGCGATACGATCCGACATCGTGAGCGCTTCACTCTGATCGTGGGTCACGTAGACGATCGTGATGCCCATTGTCTCGTGAAGTTGCTTGATCTCCAGCTGCATCTGTTCCCGCAGGCGCTTGTCCAGCGCGCCCAAGGGCTCGTCCATCAGCACGAGTTGCGGATTGAAGACCAGCGCACGGGCCAGTGCGACGCGTTGCTGCTGACCGCCGGACAACTGCCCGGGCCGTCGGTGCGCCAGGCTTTCCATCTTGATCATGCGCAACGCCGCGCCGACGCGCTCCTGCGCTTCCGCCTTCTTGATTTTGCGAACGGATAGCGGGAAGGCGATATTCTCCGCAATCGTCAGATGCGGAAACAAGGCATAGTTCTGGAATACCATGCCGATGTCGCGCTTATGCGGCGGCACGTTCTTGATCGGCCGGTCAGCGAGGTAGATCTCGCCATGGGTCGGAACCTCGAAGCCAGCGAGCATCATCAGCGTGGTCGTCTTGCCCGAGCCCGACGGGCCGAGCAGGGTAATGAACTCGCCCTTCTTGATCTCGAGGTCGAGGTTCTTCACCACGAGGTGCTCGCCATCGTAGGTCTTCTGAATGCCTGAAAAGCGTACCAGTGCCGGCGCAGGCGTGACCATGCCGGCTTCCATGTCGTCCTCGCGTTATCAGCTACGATGCTGTCAGCGCCTCGTTCGAGCTTGCGAGGAACAGCTTAGCATCCTCCGATGAGAATGCCAGCGGTGCAAGCGACGAGCGAAGGCGGGCTACATCCCCGACAGCTTGGTCACAACCACCTTCAGCGAGCCGCCGGCTTCGGCGACGACGCGCAGGGTCTTGGAATCGAAGGCGATGTCGGCAAGCGTCAGGCTGTCGATCTTGGCTTCGACCTTGAGGCCATCCTCGCTCTTCTGGTAGTCGGCGATCGCGGCTGCGATCTTCTCGCGGGCGTTGGCGGCGATCGGCTTCAGGTCGAGCGTCGCCTTCTGCAGCAGGGCCTGTTGCATCTGCGGCACCACGGCACGCGCCGCGGCTCCTAACAGACCGAACGCCGCCTCGGATTCCACCGCGAGCTGGATGTCGGCGAGCCGCAGCGTTTGCTGCGCCTGGTCGAGCATCGGCCGGCCCCAGATGTGCACGGTCGCCTCGGCGCCGAGGCCGAACCAGCTCTTCTTCTCCTTGGCGCGCACCAGCAGCGAGATCAGCAGGCGGTCGCCCGAGGGGGTCACGTTGACGGTCTTGACAGTGACGTCGACCGGGCCGGAGCCGTCCTCGGGATAGGTATGGCCGACCATCTGCGCCGCGATCAGCTTGTTGATCTCGGTGAAGGGCACGTCGATCGGCACGCCGATGTTCACGCCCGTGCCGGTCGGCGGCACGATCGAGATCTTGTCGGGAAACGGACACTCCGGCTTGGTCGGCGTCGAGGTCACGCGTGTCTCGGCCTCGAGGCCGAGCAGCAGCGTCACGGCCTGTGCATCGACGCGCGGCTGCGCCGCGATTGCGCGCACCGGCTTCATCTCGAGCCAGAGCGGCGGCAGTGCGGCCGATGAGCCCGAGCCTTGCAGCGAGATCGAGCGGCACGCCTTGGCCCATTGCACCCTGGCATTCTCCCGCAGCGAGGGATCGTTGCGGATGCGCTCGGAGACGGCGTTGATCTGCTCGCCGACATTCTTGTCGATCAATGGCTTCACCTGCGCCGGCACGTTGACCTTGGCGCCCGCGACGGCAACGTTGGTGTCGCCGAGGTTAACCTGGGCGCCGAGATTGGGCTCGAGATACCAGTTGGCCGCGAGCTTCGGGCGCGAGGTGACGACCACGTTGCCCTTGATCTCGGCGCTGGCGTTCAGGTTCTTGATGTTGACCGCGCCGATCCGTTTCGCGGCGTCGCCGCCGAGCACACTGCCGAGCGCGTCGCCAAGCGCGCCGGTGGCCTTCGAGGACAGCGATCCCGTCACGTTCAGCCTGCCGGTGAGCGGCGTCGACAGCGTCAGCACGTCCTTGTCGCCTGTTGCCGCCATCGGTCCGCGCGCCGCCGTCCATCCGATGTCGGCGTTCTCCAGGATCTGCGAGATCGGGTTGTCGGCCTTTCCTGCGAAATTGCGCGGCGAAGCCTTCTCGGCCTGCTCGCGGATCACCGACAGCGCGATCGCGACCGGCGCGATCACGATGGAACTCTTCGAGGCCGGCGGCAACGGCGGCAGTTGCGCGACCGTCGGCGCCGAATTGGTCACGCGCGGCGACAGCAAGTCCATTGCCTTCAGGCTGATGAAGAACGACGCCGCGAGCACTGCGACGGCGATCAGGATCGTCTTCAGATTCAACGTCAGTCGCATCAATCCCCCAAGCCGCCCCGACGGGGGTTTTACAGGGCTGGCGCGGAGGGCGCTAGAGCGCACAGGTGGGGTGGAATTGGGGCGAACAGGTTAACGGCTGCGAACGCCCCGTTGCCGCGCGTTCAAATCGTTATCGCGAGGCTAGCTGCGTCGGGGACGGCGGATCGCCCTCACATTGCCGCGACCGCCACCGCCGCAGAAGAAGCGATCGCCGCCGTCCGACTCCAAACCTGAGACCATCGTCCCGGCGGGCAGGTCGAGCTGCTCGAGAACCTTGCCCGTATCGGGGTCGATCCGCCGCACGTCACTTTCTTCGTTCTCCCAGGTGCCATGCCAGAGCTCGCCATCGACCCAGGTCACGCCGGTCACGAAGCGCTTGCTCTCGATGGTGCGGAGGACCTTTCCCGTTTCGGGATCGACCTGATGAATCTTGCGCTCGCGATATTGCCCGACCCAGAGCGAACCTTCGGCCCAGGCCAATCCGGAATCGCCACCGCCGCCGGGCGCCGGAATGGTGCTGAGCACCCTGCCAGTGGCGGCGTCGATCTTCTGGATGCGATCTTCGGCGATCTGGAACAGGTGCCGGCCGTCGAACGCCGTTCCCGCATGCGCGGCGACATCGATGGAGCGTGCAATCTTGCCGTCGGCCGGATCGACCGCGTTCAGCTTGTCGCCGGACGCGAACCAGACATGTTTGCCGTCATAGGTGACGCCATGCACGGCTTCGACGCCCGCGAAAGGCCCATACTCCTTGATGATCTCGGCGGCTGTACGCTTCATGTGCTCGATCCCTGTGATGTGACCTCACCCTACGTCTTCAGGAGCGGCGTGGGGAGTAACAAGCCTGTCGGGAAACCCGGGACGGGCGGGGTCATCCAACGCTTCGCCCGGCCATGTCCGAAGGACTGCACCTTGTGTGATCGTGCCAGATCGTCGAGGGCCCGCTGCACGGTGCGGGCGCTCGTTCCGAGCGCCAGCGCGAGCGCCGAGCTCGACCAGGGCTCGCCGTCGGACAGGAAGGCGAGCACTGCGGCGTGCTTCTCCTCGACCGGACGCGCCAGCACAAGAACCTGTCGCGTTTTGCGCGGTGTCAGCGCAAAGCCGTGTTTGGTCGCGCTCACATCGGCAAGAGGCTTGAGCTTGGCGCGGAGCCGACCGATCTCGACCCGTAGCCGGGCGCGATGCGATTCATCGACGTGCCTAGCGCGAAACGCGGCGGTCATCAGAGCCTCTCGGGACACGTCCGCGGGCCACGCCTGCGCCAGGGGGCGGGCGAGCGCGAACAGCACCGGCCGCGTTCCCAGCGACACGACGATGCCTCCTTTGCGAACGGTGTGATGGAACGTGTCCACGACGAGCGCTTGAGACGCCGCCAGCGCTTCGACCTGTCCGAGCAACAACGGATGCTCCTTGCCGCGTGCGATCAGGCGCGCCGCGGGCGTGTCGAGCACGAGGTTCGTGCCTTCGACTTCGGCCGTCAGCGCTGGAATCCCAGCCGACCGTGCCGCGTCGGCGGCGCGGTCGAGCGCCGCGCGCGCAACTTTGGTTTTGAGCCGCCGGATTGCGATGCCGGCGACCACGAGTTCACGGATGACCTGAGACGCAGGCGGAAGAGCGCCTGCGCCGAGCTCCGCCAGCGTGCGCTCGGCCTCGTCGAGGCGCCCGAGCAGAAGAAGGCGGCGGGCCTCGATGTGACCGGCATGGGCGGCATTGGCGAGATCGCCGTGCCTTGCGAGTGTCGCGCGCGCCGCTGCGAGCGTCTTCGCCGGCCAGCTCAGGTCGCGCGAGACCAGCGCGATCTCGGCCTCGGCCACGACGCACCTTGCGCGCGCCACCGCCTCTCTCGGACCGAAGGCGCGTGCGGCGCTCCGCAGCAGCGTCTTGGCCTTGGCGAAATCGCCGAGCTGCGCCATCGCGATGCCGCGCAGCGCCAGCGACGGTGCGTCGTTGCGCAGCGCAACGCGGTTCAGCGCACCGAGCGGATCGCCCGCCTCGAGCGCGCGCGCCGCGGCCGTGATCAGCGACTCCATTCTAATCCCGCCACACTTGTTACTCCCACTCCGCAACCGCGAGATGCCAGAAACAGTTTACGACCGACGATGTGCGGTGAAGGGCCAGGGGTTCCGCGTCTGTCATAACGCGATGCGGAATGATCGCCCAGGCAAGAGGTTTGGAGAGCCATGATGACATCAGTTGAGAACGCAGGGACGAACGCACATTCCGCCATGCAAACACCGCCTGTGGTGTCGCCGCAGGACTGGGAGGCAGCCCGTCAGCAACTGCTCGTAAAGGAAAAAGCGCATACCCGTGCCCGCGATGCCCTGGCCGCCGAGCGGCGGCGCATGCCCTGGATGGCGGTGGACAAAACCTATGCGTTCGAGGGCCCCGGCGGCAAGCTCAGTCTAATTGACCTATTCCAGGGCCGGCGGCAATTGATCGTCTACCGTGCCTTCTTCGAGCCGGGGGTGTTCGGCTGGCCCGACCATGCGTGCCGGGGCTGCTCCATGGTTGCCGACCAGGTCGCCCATGTCGCGCACCTCAATGCCCGCGACACCACCCTTGTCTTCGCCTCGCGCGCGCCGCAGGCCGATATCGCGCGGCTGAAGCAGCGGATGGGCTGGATCATGCCCTGGGTCACCATCACTGACAGCTTCGATGCTGATTTCGGCGTTGACGAATGGCACGGGACCAACGTGTTCTACCGTGACGGCGACCGCGTCTTCCGCACCTATTTCGTCAAGAGCCGGGGCGATGAGCAGATGGGCGGTACCTGGAACTATCTCGACATCACGCCGCTCGGCCGCCAGGAGGTCTGGGAGGATTCGCCGAAAGGCTATCCGCAGACCCCGACCTACAAATGGTGGAATTGGCACGACAGCTACACGGAAGGTGCAGCACCCGACGAGAAGTGGGTCGAGATCTCGACCGCCGGCGAGAAGGCTTTTCGCGAGGAGGCTGCGGGAGAACGGAAATGACCGCTGCCGCAAGCGCGGCCGCCAGCGTCAACCGCGACAGCGTCGCGGCCGCGCGTCACCTCGCCCGATGGCTGGGGCTGGCGGCCACGCCGACCTTCGCGATCATGGCCTTGCTGACCGCCGCGCTCGGCGGCGGTGCGGCGGACATGCTCTGCTCCGCGGGACAAGGATCCGTGCTCGTTGGCATGCTTCCGATGTATCTGTTGATGAGCGCGTTTCATTCCGCGGCGTGGCTGAGATTGATTGCGGAGCGAAGGCGCGGCGGCGAGCGGTAACGCACCGCCCGGTGTGAACGCCTCGTCCTTCGAGACGCGCGCAAGCGCGCTCCTCAGGATGAGGCTAATCGGCATCGGGCCCGTTGAAACTGCTGCCACACCTGCGCCCTCATCCTGAGGATGAGGCTAATCGGCATCAGAGTCGGGGCTAGAGCGCTGCCGCGAACTCCGCTCCTCATCCTGAGGGCCCGCCGCAGGCGGGCGTCTCGAAGGATGATGTGATCCGCGCTTCGCCAACTCATGCAGCTCGGCGAGGTCGCCGCGCATGAAGGCTTCTTTCTTGGCGCGGCTCCATTTCTTGAGCTTGCGTTCGCATTCGATCGCCTCGGTGATGCGATCGAACCATTGTCAGAAGACCAGCGTCACGGGCCGACGCGCCTTTGTATAGCCTTCGAACGTGCCGGCGTTGTGCTGCGCGACCCTGATGTCGAGCGCGGTGCGCGTTGTGCCGATGTAGTAACTGCCATCGGCGCATCTGAGAATGTAGAGGTACGCCTTCGGTCATCGTGAACGCCTCGTCCTTCGAGACGCGCGCAAGGGCGCGCTCCTCAGGATGAGGCTAACGGGCATCTGCAGTTTGGTGCAAGGGTTCCGTATGGATTGGCGGCCGCGTAGTCCGACCTCATCCTGAGGAGCCCGCCGCAGGCGGCGTCTCGAAGGATAGCCACGATCACCGACACCAAGCAAAAATGACGCGCTTAGCCTAGGTCGTTACTGCGAAGCTGCCTGCAGATACGCAACCACCTTGGCCGCCTCCTCCGCCGAGATGCCGCCATAGGGCTGCATCTTGTGGCCGGACACGACCTCGTCCGGCTTGACCATGAAGCGGGTGAGCTTGTCTTGGTCCCAGATGAAGCCGGCTTCCTTCATCGACGACGAGTAATTGTAGTTCGGCAGCGCGCCGGCCTTGCGTCCGACGATCTTGTTAAGATTGGGACCGAGGCGATTGTCGCCCTCTTTCATGGAGTGGCAGGTGCGGCAGGAATTGTTGAAGGCCTGCTGGGCTGCGTCGTCGCTCGCCGGCTGCTGCGCGAGCGAGAGGGGCAGTGACAAGAACAACGTCAATGCCCCGGTGCCGATCGCGCGCAGCCATGCCCTTGACGAACGTTGCCGGCGTGCTTGCATCTGCGCCTCCATCAGGGATCGCGCTGCAGCAAGCGCGCTTCGGGATGTCGAGAGCAAACGAACACGGCGCCCGGTGGGTTCCGGGGCCGTTTGCGTCACAATGTCCTGTCGCTCAGCGCGTCGCAGCTCCAAGCTCGGCTCGCCGCTCCGTCATCGGCAGCACGATGACCTTGGTGCCGACATTGACGCGGGTGTAGAGGTCGGTGACGTCGTCATTGGTCATGCGGATGCAGCCGGACGAGACGTGCTTGCCAATGGTCTCGGGCGCGTTGGTGCCGTGAATGCGGTAGATGGTGCTGCCGAGATACATGGCGCGGGCCCCCAACGGATTGCCGGGGCCGCCGGCCATGTGGCGCGGCAGATAGGGCTGGCGGGCGATCATTTCCGGCGGCGGAGTCCAGGCCGGCCATTCGGCCTTCCGGCTCACCGATTGGATGCCGGACCAGGTGAAGCCGTCGCGGCCGACGCCGATGCCGTAGCGCAGCGCCTGGCCGTTGCCGAGCACGTAGTAGAGATAGGTGTTGGGCGTGTCGATGATGATCGTGCCTGGCGCCTCCCGCGTTGCGTAGGAAACGGTCTGGCGGCGGAAGCGGGCCGGCATCTCGACCGCGTCCTGATCCTCGGACGGCGCGGCCTGATAAGGCATCGTCTGGTAGGGCTGGTACGGCTGGAGCGGCTGCGGCGCCGTCATCGGCGGCAGCGGCTGGAAGAAGGGGAAGAGTTGCACCGGCGCAGCGTCGGCTGTACCTGCGAACGCGATTGCAGAGATCGCGACTGCACTGATCGCAACGGCGCGCGAATAGTTCTTGAACGTGTCCAGATTGATCATTGATCGCCCCTGTTTGCTCGGTGTTGTTGATCACCGCGGCACCGTTTCGGTGCTCCGTTGGGGTGATCACTAACGGCAAAACATTTCGGGACATTTGCGTGGAAAACCGAAAACGGCTTCGGGGCGGCAAGAATTGTTTCATGACAGTTTCGTGGCCGCGCGGGCCCGTTAACGAACAAAACAGAGCGCCGACACTTCTGTGACGTCATACGCCTGAAATATCCTTCGTTGATGGTCGGAAACCGAGAATCATCAAACTCTCGGGATTGTCCCATGCGGGTATTAATCGCGACCGACGCCTGGCATCCGCAGGTCAACGGCGTGGTGCGGACGCTGACCTCGCTGGCGAGCGCGGCCAAGGCCCTCGATGTCGAGATCGACTTCCTGACCCCGGACGGTTTTCCGTCATGGCCGCTGCCGACCTATCCGGGCCTGCGCATCGCGTTGCCGAGTTTCAGGGAAATCGCACGGCGGATCGAGAAGGCCGCTCCCGAGGCGCTGCACATCGCGACCGAAGGCCCGATCGGCTGGGCCGCGCGGGCCTATTGCCGGCGCAACCGGCTCGCCTTCACCACATCCTATACAACGCGCTTTCCCGAATATGTTTCGGTGCGGACCGGCATCCCCGCGAACATCGGTTATGCCGTGCTGCGCCACTTTCACGATGCCGCCGCGATGACCATGGTGGCGACGCCCTCGCTGCGGCAGGAGCTGTCTGAACGTGGCTTCAAGCGGCTCGGCTTCTGGACGCGCGGCGTCAACACCGAGCTGTTCCATCCCGACAGCCCAGCAGCTCTCGACCTGCCACGGCCGATCTTCATGACGATGGGCCGGGTCGCGGTGGAGAAGAATCTCGAAGCGTTCCTCGCGCTCGACCTGCCCGGCACCAAGGTCGTCGTCGGCGACGGCCCGCAGAAGCCTGCGCTGGAAAAGAAATATCCCGGCGCCGTCTTCCTCGGCGAGAAGAAGGCGGCGGATCTCACCGCGCACCTCGCCGCCGCCGACGTCTTCGTGTTTCCCAGCCTGACCGACACCTTCGGCGTGGTGCAGCTCGAGGCGCTCGCCTGCGGCACGCCGGTTGCGGCGTTCCCGGTGACGGGCCCCAAGGACGTCATCGCCGATCATCCGATCGGCGCGATCGACCATGATCTGCGCACCGCGTGCCTGCGCGCGCTCACGATGTCGCGCCAGACCTGCCGCAACTTCGCGCTGGAGCGTTCCTGGGAAAACAGCGCGCGCCAGTTCGTCGGCAATCTCACCTCACTTCAGCCCAGCCGCACCTTGCGCGCCTCGCCTCGCATGGCGCGGCGGCCGGTGCGCGGTTGATCGTCCATTTGAACCACAGCGAGAACCTCATCGATGGCTAAGATCATGAACCTTGACGGCACGCAGCAGCTCGACCTCACCCGCGGCACGGTCGAGCAGGCCTATGACCGCTGGGCGCCGGTCTACGACCTCGTGTTCGGCGGCGTCTTCGCCAAGGGCCGGCAGGCGGCGATCGCGGCCACCAACAAGATCGGCGGGCGGGTGCTCGAGGTCGGCGTCGGCACCGGCATCTCGCTGCCGCTCTACGCGCCGAACTTGCGCATCTTCGGCACCGACATCTCGGAGGCGATGCTCGATAAGGCGCGCCGCCGCGTGAGCGAGCAGAAGCTGAAGAACGTCGAGGGCCTCGCGGTGATGGACGCCGAGAAGCTCGAATTCCCCGACAACTCCTTCGACGTCGTCATGGCGCAATACGTCGTCACCGCCGTGCCCAATCCGGAGAAGGCGCTCGACGAATTCGTCCGCGTGCTGCGCCCGGGCGGCGAGCTGATCATCCTCACCCGCGTCAGCGCCGATACCGGCATGCGCCGCTTCATCGAGCAGAAGCTGCAGCCAGTGGTGCGTCCGCTCGGCTTCCGCACCGCCGAGTTCGCCTGGTCGCGCTATGCGAAGTGGCTGGCCGGCGCACGCGGCATCGAGCTCGCCGAGCGCCGTCTGATTCCGCCGCTCGGCCACTTCTCGCTGGTGCGCTTCCGGAAGGTCGACGTCGCCAAGGCGGCGTAGCATTGCTGTTGCCCCTCATGGTGAGGAGGCGCAAGCGCCGTCTCGGACCATGAAGTCCCGCCTGCTGCAGACGGGCCTCGCCCCTTCGAGACGCTTGCTAGGCAAGCGCCTCAGGGTGAGGGGAGAGAGTGACCGTGCGTCATCGCGCCGCTGCACATCGTCACATGACAAGATGATGATGTCACACGGCCTACATCGAATCCGTTTAAATCCCGTACCCGAAAGCATCTTGGGGAAGAGCATGATCAAGAATTATCTCGAGCAGCTGCGCATCCAGCGCTGGGACGACCATCGCTACTATCACCACAGCCGCATCAATCAGAGCCTGCACTTCGTCAGCGCGCTGAGCTTTCTCTTTGCCTATGTCTGGCTGTTCATCGACCCCGTAGTGTCCGCGCTGGTCGGCTGGCTGGTCTCGATGACCTCGCGCCAGGCCGGTCACTTCTTCTTCGAGCCGCACGGTTACGACCACATCAACCAGGCGACGCACAAGCACAAGGAAGAGATCAAGGTCGGCTACAACCTTCAGCGCAAGGTGGTGCTGATGGCGATCTGGGCGCTCTCGCCGCTGGTGCTGTTCGTCGATCCCACGCTGTTCGGCCTGTTCACGCCCTGGGCGAGCGCGGCCGACTTCATGCGGCAGGTCGCGAAGATCTGGCTCGTGGTCGGTGGCGGCGGTCTGTTGTTCCGTACCGTGCACCTGTTCTTCATCCGCGACGTCGAGACCGGTCTCGTCTGGATGACCAAGATCCTGACCGATCCGTTCCATGATTTGATGCTCTATCGCAAGGCTCCGCTCGCGCTGATGCGTGGCGAGCTGATGGACCCCGGCCTGCACCTCAACCCCGAGCACACGCTGGGCCTCATCGGCGAGCCGACGCTCGAAGAGCAGCACGCCTGAGCGCGCTGCGCATATCCAATACTCTGATGTCTGATGCTTGCGTCATGCCCGGGCTCGTCCCGGGCATCCACGTCTTGGGGGCGTCTTCGCCTCTTCCCGCGTGCGGGGGACGGTCCGCAGGACCGAACCGGGAATCCCAGGATTCGGGGTTCGATGCTGCGCATGGAATGACGGTGGTTATGTGGAAAGAATCGGCCTCAACGCCCGAACCGCGTGGCCAGCATCTCTTTCAGGATCTGCCGCTTGATGCTCTTGTTGGTGAGCGCGCCGTCGTGCCACCAGAAACCGTCGGCCTTCATCTTTTCGGCCGCGCGGACGAAGCGCTCGGCGACCTCGGTGAAATCGGCGTCGGTGTAGTTGAGGCTGAAGATCAGCCGTCCGGTGCCGACCCAGCTCAGCGCCAGGCCCTCGGCGCGCAGATAATATTGCAGCATCCAGTTGTAGCGGGACGGGGTGGTGTATTTCACTGTCCAGATCGAGGAGAAGTTGGCGAACCGCACCGGCAGGTCGGCATCGGTCATCATGTGGTTGAGCTTCTGGACGCGGCCGTTCCAGGTCGCCTCCAGCCCGTCATAGACGGCGCGGAAATTGGGGCTGGCGAGGCGGCTCAAGAACTCGTCCATCGCCATCATGACGTAGGGATGCGAGTTGAAGGTGCCGCGGGCGAAGCAGATGTCGGCGGGACGGTCGTCGCGGAAGCGGCGCATCAATTCGCGTCTGCCGCAGACGACGCCGACCGGCAGGCCGCCGGCGAGGCTCTTGCCGTAAGTCACCATGTCGGCGCGCACGCCGAAATATTCCTGGGCTCCCCCGGCGGCGAGACGGAAGCCGACGAACACCTCGTCGAAGATCAGCACGATGCCGCGTTGGTCGCAGACCTCGCGCAGCTTCTTGAGCCACTCGGTGTACGCCGCGCGGTCGAAATTGCCGCCACGGGAGGAATCGACCAGCGAGGAATCGCCGGGGGCATTGGCGTTCGGATGCAGGCCCTGCAGCGGGTTGACCAGCACGCAGGCGATGTCCTTGCGGGTCCGCAGCACGTGCAGGGTCTTCTCCGACATCTCGGCGAGGGTGTAGGTCTCGTGCGCGGGAATCGGATTGCCGACGCCGGGCTGCACGTCGCCCCACCAGCCGTGATAGGCGCCGGCGAAGCGGACGAGATGCGTGCGCTTGGTGTGGTAGCGCGCGAGCCGCACCGCCTGCATCACGGCTTCGGTGCCGGACATGTGGAACGAGACCTCGTCGAGGCCCGAGATTCGGCAGAGCCGCTGCACGTTGTCGAGGATGACGGGATGGTAGGGGCCGAGCACGGGGCCGAGCGCGTGCGCGCGCTTCTCGGCGCCCTCGATGCAGTCCTTGTAGAAGTCGTTGCCGAAGATGTTGACGCCGTAGGAGCCGGTGAGGTCGTAGAAGCTGTTGCCGTCGACATCCGTGACGGTGACGCCGCGCGAGGATTCCATGAAGGTCGAGGTGCCCAGATGCTCGCGGACCAGTCGCGAGAATTGGAACGGCACGCGGTAGCTCTCGGTGAAGTTCAGATCGGAGATCCTCTCCGCGGCCTCCTTCGTCATCGCGCGTCCCCTGGGATAGCGCTCGGCGTAGAGGCCGGCGAGGCGGAAGAAGCCCTCCTTGCGCTGAGCCGCGATGTTCGCCGGCGCGCCATCGCAGGAGAAGTAGTCGTCGTTTCCGAACTCGTAGAACGGGATCAGCCGCGCCACGCGGCGCGACATCTTGGAATGCCCGGAGAGCGAGCGGTGCTTGGCGCGGGAGAGCTCGATGCGCGCCTTGAGCTTCGGGAAGGCGGCGGCAGCGGACGCTGCGGCGGCCACGGACATCGAGAGAATCGGGAGTGTCGTTTCCATGACAACAAGCGCTAACCCCGCGAGCTGACAGATTCATGACAGTCAAAGCCCTCATCGCCTCTTTCACCCAGCAGGAAGACCTCAACTTCTTGTTGACCAACCGCATCCCGCGCGCGGCCCTGACCCGCTTCATGGGCTGGTTCTCCAAGATCGAGAACCCGTTTGTGCGGGACTTCTCGATCGCGCTGTGGAAGCTGTTCTCCGACCTCGACCTGTCGGAGGCGCGCAAGGCCCATTTCAAGAGTCTGCATGACTGCTTCACCCGGGAGCTCAAGCCGGGTCTGCGGCCGTTCGATCCGGACCCGGCGGTGGTCGCGAGCCCCTCCGACGGCATTGTTGGCGCCCATGGCCGGATCGTCGACACCGAACTGTTTCAGGTCAAAGGCGCGCCCTATTCGCTGCTCGATCTCGTCGGCGATTCCGCTCTGGTCGACCAGCACCGCAATGGAAGCTTCGTCACGCTGCGGCTGACCTCGAGCATGTATCACCGTTTCCACGCGCCTTATGATGCGCATATCGAGCGCGTCACGCTGATCCATGGCGACGTCTGGAACGTTAACCCCATCGCGCTGAAGCGCGTCGAGCGGCTGTTCTGCAAGAACGAGCGCGCGGTCATTCGCACGCATTTGCCGACCGGCGAGGCGGTGACGCTGGTGCCGGTCGCCGCCATCCTGGTCGCGAGCATCCGCCTGCACTTTCTCGACATGGTGCTGAACGGGCAGACCCGTGGCCCCGTCAATTTTCCCTGCGACGTCAACGTGATTAAAGGCGAGGAGCTCGGCTGGTTCGAGCACGGCTCGACCATCATCATCCTGGCGCCCGGCGATTTCACGTTCTGCGACGGCATCACGGAGGGCACGCGCATCCGCGCCGGTCAAGCGCTGCTGAAGAGAGAGTAGCCTTCAATCCGCCGCGCCCGCCGCCTATATCGTCCGCGGGGACAACTGGATGTGAGTGATGGCGCGGGTGCCGGTGATGGCGGCGGGTGGTATCGTGCTGCGGCGAGGTTCGACGCCGCTGATCGCCGTGGTGCGCCAGCGCAAGCGCAACGAATGGGTCTTGCCCAAGGGTAAGCTCGACGACGGCGAGACGCCGAAGGAGGCCGCGCATCGCGAGGTGCTAGAAGAGACCGGGCACGAGATCGCGGTGCACGAATTTCTGGGCACGCTGGGCTATCAATCGGGCGGGCGCACCAAGGTCGTGCATTTCTGGCGTATGGAGGCCGATGGCGGGCCGGTCCGCAAACCGATGAACGACATCAAGGCGGTGGACTGGCTGACGTTGGACGACGCAATCGCGCGGCTGTCGCGCGAATATGAGCGCGCGTTCCTGGCACAGATCGGTCCGATTGCGCTCGCCGCTGCCGGTGTTGCGCCTTCGCCCGAGCCGACGGCGCCGGCCGATCATATCGATGCGGCCTTGCAGACACTGACACCAGCCGAAGCCGCCTCGGTCGACGAATTGCGGCACGGCCTGTTGCAGAAGGTGAGGGCGTGGCTGCGCGGCGAGGCGTGAGCGCGCCGCACGCTGGTCGAGACGGCATCCGCAAGTTAGTGCGGTCGCGAGTAACGCCAGCTCCTTGCGACAGCGGGAATCCGCCTTGAAGCTGGATGCTGCCCGGCTGTACGCCGCAAGCAGCTAAGCTGGCATTGCGCAATCGAGGATGACACCTTCGGTGTCAGCTCACGCGCTTCCAGGTCTGGCCGCCGCAGAACATGCCGCCGAAGGCGCAGCCCTGCACGCGCATTGCATTCGGACCTTTCATCGCGATGGTCGAGTCGTAATTGCGGCCAGAGTTGGGATCGTGGATGCGGCCGCTCCACTTCGAGCCGTCGGGCTTCATGTTGATCAGGATGCGCTCGTTGGTCTTCACGGCATAACCGCAGAGATTGGCGCCGCACTGCTCGACACGGACATTGCCTTTGTTCTCCTCGGTCGCCCACACGCCGATCGGCGAGTTTGGTGCCGGCACGGCCGCCGCGGCAACCGGAGCCGAGGCCGGCGCGGGAGCAGCAGCAACGGGAGCGGGTGCGGCGACGGGAGCAGGCGCCGCAACAGGTGCAGGCTGCGTGGTGTCGAGGCCGGCGGACGGGGTGCCGGGAGCCGTCGGGTCCGTTGCGGCGGGCGCAGCTGCCTGGACCGGCGCCTGTGGCACTGGCTGCTGCTGCACCGGAGCCGGCGCGGGCTGCGCATTCGTGGTCGCCGGAGCCGGCGTGGTGTCGACGTCATCATCCTTGGAGCCGCCCAGGCCCTTGAGGTTGATGTTGTTCAGCTTGATCGGCTTGTCCGACAGGCCCGGCGCCACGATGGTCACGCAATTGAGCGAGGTACAATTGCGCGGCGTCTCGATGCGGATGTGCTGGCCTTCGATCTGGAACGAGATCGAATTGCCGGCATGCGCGGCGGCGGTCGAAGCAAGGAAGAGCGCCGTGGCGGCGATGGTGAGCTTGTTCATGATAACCTCCGTGTCCCCGTATGGACTGATGTCGCTGGTGGACTGAGCGTAGTTCGACCCTACGCCCCGGCTGTCCCTTCTTCCGTGATGGACATCACTACATCTGGCCGTCGCCTGCGTGAGCCGGCGCACATTCGGCTATCTTGGCCTAATGTCGGTAACGATCCATGAGATGGAGCGCGGCCCTATATGATGCCGAGCACGATGGCGCCGACGAAGGCCATGGCGAGGTACGCGGTGATAATGCTTAGTCTGCCGGCGAACGTCATGAGATCGCTCCCGCTGTCGCGCCGCGTTGCGCGAGCTTTATGGTTAACAGAGAGTCTCCTTCCGAAAAAGTCAGTCGTCCTGTCGCTCAGTCTGGCAGCATTTCGGCGCACGCGGGCCGGCATGGTTAAAGAAGGCTGAAACGACACGTTGAAGAGTCTTTAAGTAAATTCACCGAACGTGCGTTCATGACGCGCGGAGTTCGTTTGTATCTCGTCGGCTCCTTCGTCCTTGTTTCGCTTGCGGGTTGCGGACGCGGCTTCTTCCAGGCCGAACGCGAACCGTGGCGGGCCGAGGCGGAAGCGGCGTGCCTGAAATCGGGAGCGGTCAAGGAGAGTGCGGACATCGTCCGCATCGATCCGATCTCCGGCCCTGGCCAATGTGGCGCCGAATTTCCGCTGAAGGTCGCCGCCATCGGCGAAGCCTCCAGCAGCTATGGCTTTGCCGACGAGGAGCTGCGTCCGCCGGTGAGCATCGGCAACCAGCCGCGCTGGCCGGTCACGCAGCCGCGATCGAACTATCCGCAGAGCCAGAATTATCCGGCACCCTCCCACCCGCCGCGATCGAACTATCCGGAGAGCGCACTGCAGCAGCCTTCCGGCTATGGCACTTCAACCGGACCGATGTCGCTGAACGCGCCCGGCGTGGTGCCGCAGGAAGACGAGATCGATCTGCCGCCCGAGGGCACCGATGCCGCGGGGGCCGCGCGCTACATGAACGCGCCGAGCTATCCGGCGCGGCCGGCCGGTGCGGCACCCTACGGGCAACCGCCCGCGCAGCAGCCGCTGCCGCGTCTTGGCCCGGCGCAGGGCAATCCCGTTACCGCCGTTGGTCCCGTTGCGATCAAGCCGACCGCGACGCTGGCCTGTCCGATCGTGTCCGAGCTCGACCGCTGGCTCGCCGACACCGTGCAGCCCTCGGCCATGCGCTGGTTCGGCGTCCGCGTCGCCGAGATCAAGCAGATCTCCGCCTATTCCTGCCGTGGCATGAACGGCAACTCGCGCGCCCACATTTCCGAGCACGCCTTCGGCAATGCGCTCGATATTTCCGCCTTCGTGCTCGCCGACGGCCGCCGCGTCACTGTGAAGGACGGCTGGCGCGGCATGCCGGAAGAGCAGGGATTTTTGCGCGACGTGCAGTCCGGTGCCTGCGCGCATTTCACGACGGTGCTCGCGCCCGGCTCCAACGTCTATCATTACGATCACATCCACGTCGATCTGATGCGCCGCGCCAGCCGTCGCCTGATCTGCCAGCCCGCCGCCGTCTCCGGCGATGAGGTCGCCGCGCGTGCGCAGTCACGCAGCCCCTATGCGAATGCACGCGATCCTTCCGTGACTGGTTCGCTCGGCCGCAAGAGCGCCGCGCACAAGCGCGAAGAAGACGAGTACGCCGACGATTGAGGCTTGCGCAAAACCCGTGGCTACGATGGGGTCGTAGCCCGCCAGCAAGTCATTTCGAGACCGGCTTCGACGGCGGGAGGCCCATGCACCGCTGCACCTCGCCAGGGACGTTGTAGGTTCGCATGATGTGGCGGCTGTCGCGAAGACCGGACGCCTCGCGTTGCACTACGAACATCCACAGCGCATGGCCGGCTTCATGCACCAGCCTACGTCTGGCCGGTTGCAGTGAGGCCGGTACCCCCGAGGCCGCGTGGGCGGCGTCGAACTCGCGCAAACGCGTGAGGCTCTGTTCCAGCGCGCGGCCCATTCGTCCAAGCGCCGAGGCCTGCTCCTGGACGATCTCATAATGGAGAATATCGACAGGGGGGCGAAGATCACGAGGCATGGACGCAAATATAACCGCCCGCGACGCGCCTGCGCAACGCGTAGCCCGCTTGCGGTTACTTCGCCCGATACGTCGCGAGGAACATCCGCGTCGCGCTATCGACGACTTCGGTCATGCGCTCTTGCGACGGTGCGGGAGCAGCCTGGAAGACGAACGGCAGGAACAGCGAGGCCTTGCACAGTTCCATGAATTGCGAGGCGGCAAGATCGCAATCGTCGATATCGAGATCGCCGGAAGCGACATGGGCTTTGAGATAATCGGACAACCGGTGGATGGTCTTGTCCAGCACCCGCGCATAGTAACGGCGGCCGACGTCGGGCATGCGCTCGGCGATTGCCATCACGGTGCGGATTGCCGATCCGCCGCCGGGCCGGCAGAGTAAATGGATATAGGCCTGGCCGAAATCCTTTAGCGTGGTCTCGGCATCGCGCGCGGGATCGAAATTGAACACGACCTGGCCGTGCTGGAGCGCCTCCTCTTCGAGAATGGCTTCGAACAGCGCGGATTTGTCGGCGAAATAGACGTAGAGCGTGCCCTTGGAAACCTGTGCCGCGCGCGCGATCTCGCCCATGCTGGCGCCGTCGAAACCGAGAGCCATGAACACTTTGCGAGCACCGTCCAGGATTTGACGTCGCTTGGAGCTGTCCTCCTCCGGGACGATGTGAAGACGTTCGCTGGCAGCTACAACCATTGGTTTAGGGTCTCGGAAGGTTTTTGGATCCGCGTCTGGGGCTATGAAACCCGAATAAAGGATTCGGGCTATTAAGATGACACCGGGAATATTATGTAGATTGACCGAACCGTTCGGTCAAGGTATTTAGGACGAGCGAAAAAGGGGCGTGCCGTGGCGGCCATCCCTGCTCGCGCTTTTGGGGAGGCCTTTATGGCCGTATCGAGAGACCAGGCTGCGCGCGTCCTTCGCCAGGAAGCGGTGGAGACGACGCCGGAGCAGGTGAGCGGTGACGCTGCGCCCGAGAAATCCGCCGTCCTGGCTGAGAAATTGCGCTCTCATGTGGTCGAGGAAAACGAGCACCGCAGCGTCGAGGTGGCCGAGAAGCCCGCGACCGACAGGGCTGCCCCTGCCCATAGCGCTGCTGCCGCCGCGCCCAAATCCGGCAAACGCAAATTCGTCCTGATGGGGGTTGGCTTGCTGCTGGCGCTCGCGGTCGCGAGCTATGCCGGTTACTACACGCTGGTCGGCCGCTTCTACATCTCCACCGACGATGCCTATGTCCGTGCCAACAACACCATGCTCGGTGCGCGCGTCGCCGGTCACATCTCCGCGGTCCTGGCCGGCGACAACTCGCCGGTGCGCGCGGGCGACGTCGTCTTCCGCATCGACGACGGCGACTACAAGATCGCAGTCGATGCCGCCGCGACCAAGATCGCGACCCAGCAGGCCACGATTGACCGCATCAGCCGTCAGGTCGCAGCACTCGATAGCCAGGTCGCGCAAGCAAAGGCGCAGCTCGTCTCGGCTGAAGCGGGCCTCAAGCGTGCCGATCTCGACTATGAGCGCCAGCAGGCGCTGAGCAGCAAGGGCTTTGCCTCGCGCGCCACCTTCGAGAGCTCGGAAGCCGGACGCGACCAGGGCGCGGCCGCGGTCAAGGCCGCGCAGGCCGCCTACGACGTCGCGGTCAGCAATGTCGACGTCGCCAAGGCGCAGCAGGCCGAGGCGCAGGCGCAGCTCGCCGAGCTCAAGACCACGCTCGCCAAGGCTGAGCGCGATCTCGGATTCACCGCGGTGCGCGCGCCGGTCAACGGCACGTTCTCGAATCGCCTGGTCAATACGGGCGACTTCGTCGCGGTCGGCCAGCGCCTCGGCAACATCGTGCCGCTCGACGACGTTTATATCGACGCCAATTTCAAGGAAACGCAACTCAAGCGCATTCGCCCCGGCCAGCCGGTGACGATCAAGGTCGATGCCTATGGCATGCGCAAGTTCTCCGGCGTCGTCGATAGCATCGCGGCGGGCGCGGGCTCGGTGTTCACGCTGCTGCCGCCTGACAATGCCACCGGCAACTTCACCAAGATCGTGCAGCGCGTGCCGGTGCGCATCCGCGTGCCGAAATCGGTGGCGAAGCAGAACCTGCTCCGCGCCGGTATGTCGGTCTACGCGACCGTCGACACCAACAAGGGTGCCGCCGACGCCGACAGCGAGGTCGATCTCGACGATCCCATCGCGGTTCACCCGCAGTAGTGCCGGTAGGCGAATCATGTTCAAGACGAGCGCCGCTTCGTCCTTCACCTCTCCCGAAGGGAGAGGTCGGATCGCATCGCAAGATGCGATCCGGGTGAGGGCTTACGCTCTCTCGTGGGAGCTGCGGCCCCTCACCCGATTTGCTGCGCAAATCGACCTCTCCCCGATGGGGAGAGGTGGACCGCGCACTCTCGCGCGAGCCGGGTAAGAGAATGGCCGACACCACCACTGCTTCACCTGCCATGATGGCGGCCCCGGCTTCCGAGCGGATCGCGCCGAAGCGGCTGTTTGCCTTCATCATCATGGTGTTCGGGATGTTCATGTCGATCCTGGACATCCAGATCGTCTCGGCCTCCTTGAGTGAGATTCAGGCCGGATTGTCGGCGAGCTCCAGCGAAGTCTCCTGGGTCCAGACCGCCTATCTGATAGCCGAGGTCATCGCCATTCCGCTCTCGGGATTCCTGTCGCGCGCCTTTGGCACGCGGCTGTTGTTCGCGATCTCGGCGGCCGGCTTCACCGCCTCGAGCCTGCTCTGCGGCTTTGCCAGCACCATCGAGGAGATGATCCTTTGGCGCGCGCTCCAGGGATTCCTCGGCGCCGGCATGATCCCGACGGTATTCGCCTCGGCCTATACCGTGTTTCCGCGCTCGAAATTCCACATCGTCGGCCCCATCATCGGGCTTGTTGCGACCCTCGCACCCACGATCGGGCCGACGGTCGGCGGCTACATCACCGACGCGATGTCCTGGCACTGGCTGTTCTACATCAACGTTCTGCCTGGCATCGGCATCACCGTCGGCGTGCTGGCGCTGGTCGATTTCGACGAGCCGCATCTCGAACTGCTCGACCGCTTCGACTGGTGGGGCCTGTTGTTCATGGCCGGCTTTCTCGGCACGCTCGAATATGTGCTGGAGGAGGGGCCGCAATATGAATGGATGCAGGACACCTCGGTCGCGATCTGCGCCTGGATCTGTGCAATCTCGGGAATCGCCTTCTTCTGGCGCGTCTTCACCGCGGCCGAGCCGATCGTGAACTTGCGCACCTTCTCGGACCGCAATTTCGCCGTCGGCTGCACGCTGCAGTTCTGCATCGGGATCGGGCTCTATGGCCTGACCTATATCTATCCGCGCTATCTCGCCGAAGTGCGCGGCTACAGCGCGTTGATGATCGGCGACACCATGTTCGTCTCCGGCATCACCATGTTCCTGGTCGCGCCGCTGGTCGGCCGGCTCATGGCGAAGGTCGACATGCGCTACATGATCGCGTTCGGTCTTGTCGTGTTCGCGCTCGGCTCCTACCAGATGACCTGGATGACGCGAGACTATGATTTCTATGAACTACTGGTGCCGCAGATCCTGCGCGGCATCGGCATGATGTTCGCGATGGTGCCGACCAACAACGTCGCCCTCGGTACGCTGGCACCCGAGAAGGTGAAGAACGCGAGCGGCGTGTTCAACCTGATGCGCAATCTCGGCGGCGCGCTCGGCCTCGCCGTCATCAACACCGTACTCAACGATCGCACCGACCTCCACATCACCCGCCTCCAGGAGCGCGTGACGTGGGGCAATGCGACCGCGACCGAAACGCTGACCATGTTCATGCAGAAGTTTCAGGGGCTTGGCGATGCCACGCTGATGGCCATGAAGCAGCTCTCCCAGCTGGTTCATCGCCAGGCCGTGGTGATGAGCTTTGGCGACGCCTTCTTCGTGCTGACGCTGTTCTATCTCGCGCTCAGCCTCCTGGTCGCGCTGCTGAAGAAGCCGCCTTCGCCGTTTGGTGCCGGCGGCGACGCGCATTGACGCAACTCCGCGTGTTCGGTGTCATCGCCGGCTTGCCGTCTTCGCTGAAGCTTCGCCGGCCCAACACCGAATGCCCGGCGAAGCCGTTGGCGGAGCCGGGACCGGACGATCCAGTATTCCAGAGGCAGGCGGTTGCAGAGCTCGCTCTCGCACCACATTCGCCGCGGCGTACTGGATGCCCCGTCAAGCCGGGGCATGACGGCGAAGATTGGGGTGGCAGCGCGCAACCAGCGATGCGGACGGCGTCGCGTACCAAATTGCAACACTCGTGCGTGATCTCGCGCGAGCCCCGTTGCAAAGCGCTTGCGACACATCTATAAAGCGCACCTCATTCAATCGAGCCGGGAGGGATTTGCATGACTTCGACGCATTCGCAGATCGCACGCCCGCGCTCGATGTTCTGGCTCGGTATGTGCTTGGCCTCGTAGAGGCCCTTTCCGCCAGCTTCGATTGGGCCAAGGTTTCGACCAAGCGCCCCGATCGCTCCGCTTCCCAAGTCAAAGTCAGTTTTGAGTGACGCCGTCTCGGCCCTCGTGGCCGGTCTGTGTCCATCGATGGAGCCGGCCCGCGCGTGCGGCCGGATGATGTCATGACCGCTCTGTCTAAAAAGCCCGCCGCAATTCGCGTGGTGCTGCCCTTCGTGTTCCGCCACTGGCTGAAGCAGCCGGGGCGCGGCCTCGTTGTGGCCGGCGGCGTCTTGGGCGCGACTCTCGCCGACCTGTTCATGCCGGTGTTCTCAGGGCATCTGGTCGATGCGCTGACGCGCGGCCCGTCCGACCCGGACGCGCGCCACGCGGCGCTCACGGCGTTCGGCGCCATCGTGGCGCTGGGCGCGGCCTCGATGGTGTTGCGGCTCGTCGGCCTCCAGGCGATCGTGCCGTTCACGCTGACGACCATGTCCGACGTCGCGCAGGACGCGTTCACGCGCGTGCAGCGCTTCTCGACCGACTGGCACGCGAACTCCTTTGCCGGCTCCACGGTGCGCAAGATCACCCGCGGCATGTGGGCGCTCGACCTGCTCAACGACACCATTCTGCTCGCGCTTCTGCCTTCGCTGGTCGTGCTGATCGGGTCGATGGTCCTGCTCGGCGTGCACTGGGCCTCGCTCGGCCTGGTGATCGCGCTCGGGGCGGTCGTCTACGTCACCATCACGGTGGTGTTCTCGACCCGCTACATCGCGCCGGCAGCCCGCGTCTCCAATGCCTGGGACACCAAGGTCGGAGGCACGCTGGCGGACGCGCTGACCTGCAACGCCGTGGTGAAGTCGTTCGGTGCCGAAGCGCGCGAGGATGCGCGGCTCGCGCGCGTCATCAACCGTTGGCGCGTGCGCGTGCGGCGGACCTGGTTTCGCTACAATTACACGGCGATGTCGCAGCTTTCCTTGCTGCTGTGCCTGCGCGCCTCCGTGATCGGCGGCTCGGTGCTGCTGTGGATGTCAGGTCATGCCTCGCCCGGCGACGTCACGTATGTGCTGACGAGCTATTACGTCATCCACGCTTATTTGCGCGACGTCGGCATGCACATAAACAATCTCCAGCGCTCGGTCAACGACATGGACGAGCTGGTGGCGATCCACGACGAGCCGATCGGCATTGCGGATGCTTCCGATGCGCGTCCGATCGCGATCGAGGGCGGCGAGATCGTGTTCGACGACGTCACGTTCCATTATGGCGGCCACCGCGCGCCGCTCTATGACGGGCTGTCGGTGACGATCCGCGCCGGCGAGCGTGTCGGCCTCGTCGGCCGCTCCGGCTCCGGCAAGACGACCTTCGTCAAGCTGGTGCAGCGGCTTTACGACGTCACCAGTGGCTGCGTGCTGATCGACGGGCAGGACATCGCGCGCGCCACGCAGCAATCGCTGCGCAGCCAGATCGCGATCGTGCAGCAGGAGCCGATCCTGTTCCACCGCTCGCTCGCCGAAAACATCGCCTATGGCCGGCCGGGCGCCAGCCTGGAGGCGATCGAGCAGGCGGCGCGGCTTGCGAACGCGCACGACTTCATTCTGCGCCTGCCCAAGGGCTACGGCACGCTGGTCGGCGAGCGCGGCGTGAAGTTGTCGGGCGGCGAGCGGCAGCGCGTGGCGCTGGCGCGCGCCTTCCTGGCGGATGCGCCGGTGCTGATCCTGGACGAGGCGACCTCGAGCCTCGATTCGGAGTCGGAGGCGCTGATCCAAGAGGCGATGGAGCGGCTGATGAAAGGCCGCACCTCGATCGTGATTGCGCACCGGCTGTCCACCGTGAAGAGCCTCGATCGCATCCTGGTGTTCGATCGCGGCGAGATTGTCGAGCAGGGCACGCATGCCGTGCTCGCGGGCAAGCGAGGGGGCATCTATCGCGGCCTGTTCGAACGGCAGGTGGTGGAGCTCGGACGTATCGCAGCAGCGGAATGAGGCGCGCGGCGGCGGGGCGAAGTCCCGACGCCACGCCGCCGGAGGTGAATGACATGAAAGACCTGACGAACGGCCCCATCGTGAGACACATCCTGGCCATGGCACCGCCGATCATGGTGGGCATGATCACGATTATGGTCTGCCAGCTGGTCGATCTCTACTTCGTCTCGGGATTGGGCGATGCTGCCGTCGCGGGTGTCGCCACGGCCGGCAATGCCGGATTTCTCGTCAACGCGTTGATGCAGGTGCTCGGCGTCGGCACGGTGGCGCTGATCGCGCACGCCGTGGGACGCAAGGATCGGCAGGATGCCAATCTGATCTTCAACCAGGCGATCGCGCTGTCGGTGCTGTTCGGCCTGCTGACCCTGGCCGCGGGCGCAGCTTTGTCGCGTCTCTACATGCGTTCGATCGCCGCGGATCAGCCCACGATCGAGGCGGGGACCATCTATCTATTGTGGTTCATGCCCGCGCTCGCGCTGCAGTTTGCCACTCAGGTGATGGCGTCTGCGCTGCGCGCGACCGGCATTGTCCGTCCCGCCATGCTGGTGCAGGCGCTCGCGGTGGTCATCAACATCGCGCTGGCGCCGGTGCTGATCGCAGGCTGGGGCACGGGCTATCCGCTCGGCGTTGCCGGCGCCGGGCTGGCGAGCTCGATCGCGGTAGCGATCGGCGTTCTGATGCTGCTCGCGTACTTCCGCCAGGTCGAGCGCTACGTCGCGTTCAACGCGGCGCAGTGGCGCCCGCAGCCGCGCCATTTGAAGCGCATTCTCAATGTCGGTCTGCCGGCCGGCGGCGAGTTCGCGATGATGTTCATCTTCATGGCCGTGGTCTATTACGTGCTGCGCGATTTCGGTGCGGCGGCGCAGGCGGGATTCGGCATCGGGCAGCGGGTGCTCGGCCTGATCCAGATGCCGGCGCTTGCGGTCGCACTCGCGGCCGGGCCGATCGCCGGCCAGAACGTCGGCGCCGCAAACGGCGCGCGCGTGCGGGAGACCTTCGTCAAGGCGGCGCTAATCACCACAGCCGTGATGATCGGCTTCATGATCCTTGCGCAAGCGAAGCCGGAGTTGCTGCTCGCCGGATTCTCCAACGACCGGGAGACGATGGAGATCGCCTTCCTGTTCCTGCGGATCATCTCGCTCAACATGGTGGCGCAGGGCCTGATCTTCACCTGCTCGAGCATGTTCCAGGGCCTCGGCAATACCAAGCCGGTGCTCTTGAGCTCGGCGACGCGCGTGTTCACCTATTCCTTGCCGGCAATCTGGCTGTCAACGCGGCCCGGCTTCCGCATGGAGCACGTGTGGTACTTGTCGATCGCAGCGACGACGCTCCAGGCTGCGCTGAGCTTGTGGTTGTTACGCCGCGAGTTCGAAAGGCGCCTGGCGCCGCTCCGGCAGGTCGGGGCTCCTGGGCAGGTCGAAGCTGACTCTCTTGCACCTCCCGCGCGTGCGCCTGCGTAGCGGCAGTCACCTCCCCAGCGGCGCCGGATAATTTGCGGCGCCGTGGGGCTAATATGCACCAACACTGTTCGAGACGAGGCCGAGGCCGGACAGGAACAGAAGGCCGAGCACGACATCGCCAAAATGCTTGTCGCTCAACGCGTGATAGACGCGTGCGCCGGCCCATGCGCCGATCAGCGTGCCCGGAAAGGCGACCAGCGCGAGCCAGACCACCTTGAAAGCGACGAGGCCCGACGCGGTCTGCAACGCCAGCGCGGTCGCGAGCACCGTGAAATTGAAGAGCTGGAAGATGCCGCGCCGCTCGTGCTTGTTCCAGCCGCGGATGTTGGCCCACAGGATCGGCAGCGGCCCCGACAATCCGGCGAGGCCGCCAAGAATGCCGCCGGCAAAGCCGATCGCGCCGTCTGCGATCCTGCCGCCGAATTTGATCGCGAGCGACCTCTTGTTCAGATACAGCGCGCTCGAGAAGATCAGAAGCAGCACACCGACGCTCAGCTTGAAAACTTTTGGGTCGGCCGAGGCGACCATCATCGTTCCCAGCGGCACGCCGACCAGCCCGCCGATCAGGAACGGCCAGACCAGCGAGAGGTCAAAACTCTTCCACATCGACGGCAGCGTCGAGGTCTGGGCGATTACCGAGCAGATCAGCACCAACGGCACCGCAAGCGATGGCGGCAGGACGTAGAGCCAGATGCCGAGCGCCATCAGCGCCGTGCCGAAGCCGGCCAGTCCCGAGACGAAGCCGCCGGCCAGCGCGCCGAACAACAGCAGGACGTAGGTGAGCGTTTCCAACGGATCATCCTTGTTGCAATGGCGATCCCGAACTGTTGATCACCAGCGCCCGCATAGCACGCTTGCTGCCGTGCCGGTCAATCCGTGCTGCACGCAAGCGTGATCTACGGGGTTCGGGCTTTCGCGAAAGACACGCCTACATGACGGTCGTACTTCAGTACTTCAATCCTGCGGCCCGTCCGACGCCATCGTGCGCTCCGTTCGGTCAGTCCCGCACAAGATGATGGAGAATGACGGTGACCCGCATGAACATTGCCGTTGCGGCCGCGCTGATGTCGGCGGCGGCCTTGATGCCGACAATAGCGCAGGCGCAGCTTTCCGAACCTGCGGCCTATCAGGCCGCCCATCCCGACCGCGACGTGCTGAATGGCGGACAGCTCACGCCGGCAGCGCGCGCCGCGCTCGGCCAGCAGGGCATCCCGCGCGACGCCTATGCATCGCAGGCCTATCCGTCACCCGCTGTGCCTGCGCTTCGCGCGCGCCATCGCCGTCAGCATCGATAGGTTTTCGCTAGACGATCTGCCTGGTGTCGGCCGGCTTGTGCAGCGCGCTGACCAGGATGCGCAGCGCCTCGGTCAATTCCGCCCTGTTGCGCGCTGCGCCCAGCGAGACTCGCGCCGCATGCGGCGGCATCCCATCGACGGTGAAGGCTTCGCCGGCGACCAGTGCGAGTCCATTCCGCAAGAGATGCCCCGCGACATCGGACCGGCCCTCCGGCAGCCTCAGCCAGAGATGATGGGCGGCGGGCCTGGCCAGGAACTGAAATCCTTTCAGCGCGCGCTGCGCGAGCTGCTGGCGGCCAACCGCTTCGTTGCGGATGGCGGCGATGATGCGATCGGCAATGCCGGTCTCGATCCAATGCGTCACCAGCGCCACCATCAGCGGTGCCGGCATCTGCACGGTGGCCTGCAAATGGCTGCGCATCGTCTGCTGTGCATCGTTGTCGGGCGTCAGCAGATAGGCGACGCGAAGCGCCGGCGCGATGCATTTTGACAGCGTGGTGGCGAGATAGGTCCGTTCGGGAATGAGGTTCGCGATCGGCGATGCCGAACGGTCGAGCAGCCCGTAGGCGTCGTCCTCGATCAGTGTCGTACCGGCATCGCAGATGATCTTTGCGATCGCGCTGCGCCGCTCGGGGGATAGCGTCGCCGTGGTCGGATTGTGCAGCGTCGGAATGAGATAGACGGCTTTCGGCCTGTGGGTGCGGCAAGCGTCTGCCAGCGCGTCGGGCAGGATCCCGCCGTCATCCATGGCGACGCCGACGAGCTTGATACCAAGCCGCGCCGCGGCGGCCTTGATGCCGGGAAAGGTGAGCGCTTCGGTCAGAACGATGTCGCCGGGCCGTGCGAGATGGCTGAGCAGGTTGAACAGGATCGTCTGCGCGCCGGGAAAGATCACGAGCTTGTCGGCATGCGCATGCGCAACGCGGGCGCGCATCCAGCGTGCCGCAACCTCGCGCTCATGTGCGCTGCCGCCGGGCGGCTGGTAGTTGAGATGCGCCGTCAGGCCCGATTGCGCGCGGATGGCTCCCATTCCGGCGATGATGCGCTCGTCGAGCTGTGCCTCCAGCGGCTGTGGCGGCACGTTCATCGAGAGGTCGATCGCGACTGGGTGGGGCAGGTCGACCGCGCGGCGCGCGCTGGTCTCCGACACGAACGAGCCCTGTCCGACCCGGGCCTCCATGATGCCGCGGCGCCGCGCCTCGGTGTAGGCGCGCGTCACCGTGGTGAGGTCGATGCCGAGCGCTTTTGCGAGCGCGCGCTGTGTCGGCAATTGCTGGCCGCGCACCAGTCGGCCCGCGGCGATGTCGGCCTCCATGGCCTCGACGATACGCTGGTAGCGCGGGCCGGAAAGCTCGGAGATTGTCGGGGTCCAATCCATGCAATTTGGCTCCATATCCTTTGAATGTATGGATGCAATACATTATTGTATGGATCGTGGAAAAGGAAGAGGTGTGGTCATGGCGACGGTCTCTCTGGCGAAGGCGATGTGGCGCGGTTTCACCGGCAAATGTCCGAATTGCGGGGAAGGGCACATGTTCGGCCGCTTCCTGAAAGTGGCTGACGCTTGCGATCATTGCGGCGAGGAGCTGTTGCACCAGCGCGCAGACGACTTTCCGGCCTATCTCGTGATGGTCGTGGTCGGTCATCTCGTGGTGCCGGCGATCCTTGCGGTTGAGACCGCCTATGCGCCGCCGGAGTGGCTGCAACTCGCGGTGTGGCTGCCGGTGACGCTGTTCGCGTCGCTCGCATTACTGCAACCGACCAAGGGGGCCATCGTCGGGCTGCAATGGCAACTCGGCATGCACGGTTTCGAGGCGAAGAAGCTGCGGCGCGAAGGCAATGCGCTTGCACCGGTGTTGGTGAGGGCGGACACGCGCGGGGCCTAAAGCGGCCGCAGCGTTTTACATCGCGCGTTCGGCCGTTACACTCCGTCGGACAAACAAGAACGATGGAAACGCCGATGTCCGCACGCTCGAAGACTTTTCTGCTCTGTCATGGCGCATGGTCCGGTGGCTGGGCCTGGAAGAACATGCACCCGCTGATGGCGCAGGCCGGCCACCGGCTGGTCGCGCCGACCTACACGGGTCTCGGCGAGCGCGCGCATCTGGCAAGTCGTTCGATCGATCTCGACACGCATATCCAGGACATCCTTAACGTCATCGCTTTCGAGGACCTCAGCGACATCGTTCTGCTCGGCCACAGCTATGGCGGCATGGTCGCCACCGGCGTCGCCGACCGCGCACGCGAGCGCGTGACACAATTGATCTATCTCGATGCCTTCGTGCCCCGTGACGGCCAGTCGCTGTTCGACCTCAACGAAGGCGGGCGCGAGCCGATGCGAAGGGCGGCCGCCGGCGGTGACGGCTACCGCATCCCGCCAAACCCACCGCCGCCTGACACGCCGCAGGCCGATCTCGACTGGCTCAATGCGCGCCGCGTCCCAATGCCGATCAAGTGCTTCGAGGCGCGGCTGAAGCTCGCGCACGGCGATGCGACAGTGCCGCGCAGCTACATTTATTGCACGCGCATTCCGCCCGGCGATGTATTCGGGCAGTTTGCGAGGCGTACCAAGAGCGAGGATGGCTGGCGCTATGTCGAGCTCGACGCCAGCCACGCGCCGAATGTGACTGCACCGGAGGCGCTGATGGCGGTGTTGCAAGAGATCGTCGGTTAGTGTCTTCGTCATTCCGGGGCTCGCGAAGCGAGAGCCCGGAATCCATCGATCGCCTGAATTTGCTGCCCGATGGATTCCGGGCTCGATGCTGCGCATCGCCCCGGAATGACACCTCTAAAATGGTGAGGGGCTCGGCGCATTCACGCCGAACCCCTCGTTGCAAGATATCAGCCGGCCTGTAAGCCGGGTTCTGTAAGGCACCGCCCGCTTGCGCGAACGGTACGTGACGGCCATTCCTCTGGGGTCATGTTTGCACATGGCCTCGAGCAACCTACCCGGACGGCGGGCCTGACATTGCCCCGCGGCGTTATCGCTTGCGCGAACGGCCCGCTGTGCCGTCCCTATTCGGTTTTGCTCCCGGTGGGGTTTGCCATGCCGGCTCCGTTGCCGGATCCGCGGTGCGCTCTTACCGCACCTTTTCACCCTTACCTCGCCGAAGCCCCGAAGGGGCGAAGGCGGGCGGTTCGTTCTCTGTGGCACTTTCCCTGGGGTTACCCCCGCCGGACGTTATCCGGCACCGCATGTCAAGGGAGCCCGGACTTTCCTCCCCGGCGGCCTTTCGGCCCCTGCCGGAGCGGCCGTCCGGCCGACTGACGGCTTACGCATGGAGCATTTGTGACGGTTCCGTCAAGCCGATATCGCCGCGCGTGCGGGCTTCAAATAATTTATCCTGAAGATGTCGTTTGGTGCGTGCCCCGTTCGACTGGATGTCGGCAACACAGCCGAACCACAGGAGTAAAGCAATGCAGTATCTGCTGATGATCTACCAGAACGAGGTCGAGTACGCCAAGAACGATGCGGCGACCAGCCAGAAGATGCTGGCGGAATATCAGGCCTTCACGCAATCCATCATCCAGAGCGGCAACTTCAAGGCCGGCGACCGCTTGCAGCCGACGACGACGGCGACGACCGTGCGCGTGCGCGATGGCAAAACGCTGACGACTGACGGCCCGTTCGCGGAGACGCGCGAGCAGCTCGGCGGTTACTATCTGGTCGAAGCCAAGGATTTGAATGCCGCGATCGAGATTGCGGCGCGGATTCCCTCCGCGCGCATCGGATCGATCGAGGTGCGGCCGATCTGGGTCTATGACAAGTGAATGATCGCACCCTCGTCGTTCCGGGATGCGCCGCAAGGCGCAGGCCCGGAATCCATGACCACGATCCGGATTATGGATTCCGGGCTCGTCGCTGGCGCAACGCCCCGCAATGACGTTGGAGGTGGTGATCGCATGACCCCTTCCGAGATCGAAGCCATCTTTCGTGACGAGGCGGGGCGGGCGCTGGCCACGCTGATCCGCCTCGTCGGCGATTTCGATCTCGCTGAGGATGCGCTCCAGGATGCCTTTGCCGTCGCGCTGGAACGCTGGCCGGCATGCGAGATCCCCGACAATCCGCGCGCCTGGCTGGTCAATGTCGCGCGCAACAAGGCGATCGACCGCATTCGCCGTCAGGCCGTCTTTCGCGGCAAGCAGCAAGCGCTGGTGCATGAGCTCGAGCTGAATGCGCAAGCGCCTGACGAGCCGCCGGCCATGCTCGACGACGACATGCTCAGGTTGATCTTCACCTGCTGCCATCCCGCGTTCGCAGCCGAAGTCCAGGTTGCGCTGACGCTACGCACCGTCTGCGGGCTCTCCACCGCGCAGGTCGCGCGCGCCTTTCTCGTCAGCGAGGAGGCAATGGCGCAGCGGCTCGTTCGCGCCAAGCAGAAGATCCGCCTTGCCGGTATTCCTTACGAAGTGCCCGAGCGCGACGCGCTGGCGCTGCGGCTCGACGGCGTGCTCGCCGTGATCTATCTCGTCTTCACCGAAGGCTACGTCGCGACGTCGGGTGCGGACCTGATGCGGCCCAATTTCGCCGCCGAGGCCATCCGGCTTGGCCGCCTGCTGGACCGGTTGATGCCCGATCGCGCCGGCACGAAGGGCGTGCTGGCCTTGATGCTGCTGCACGACGCGCGCCGCGCCGGGCGCGAGACAGCGGCCGGCGATATTGTGCTGCTCGAAGAGCAGGATCGCGGGCTGTGGGACCGCGCGCAGATCGAGGTAGGCCTGCGGTTGGTGGATGACGCCCTGCGCGTGCCGGGCCGGCCGCATCCCTATGCCGTGCAAGCCGCGACCGCGGCGTTGCATGCTCGCGCGACCAGCTTTGCGCAGACCGATTGGCCGCAGATTGCGGGGCTCTATGAGGTCCTGCTGCGCGTCAACCCGTCACCGGTGATCGAGCTGAACCATGCCGCGGCGGTGTCGATGGTCGATGGTCCTTCACGTGCGCTCGCTCTCGTCGATGCGATCACCGCCCGCGGCGGGCTCGCTGGCTACGAGCTGTTGCCCGCCGTACGCGCGGATCTGTTGCGGCGGCTTGGCCGCAAGGACGAGGCGCGCGAAGCTTATCGCGCGGCGACGGAGGCGACGCAGCTGGAGCCGCTGCGGCGGCTGTACGCGCGAAGGATCAAGGAGATGGGTAACTAGCACCGTCGTTCCGGGGCGATGCGAAGCATCGAACCCGGAATCTCGAGATTTTGGGTCCGCACGTCGTGCGCCCCGGAATGACGGCTATGCCATCACTTCGACGCGACCGCCGTCCCTTCCGCGGGCAAGCTCGCCAGCAGCGCCTGCAATGTCGACAGCGTCGAATGATCGGCGATACCATCCAGCCGCGCCGGGCGGAAGTGGCGCTGGAAGGCGGTGACGACTTCCATTGTCGCGGCGTCGTATTTGCCGGTCAGCGGCACGCCATAGCCGTACCGGGCGAGCGCCTGCTGCATGCTCAGCACGGCGTCGCTGATGGTGCCAAGCATCAGGCTCTCGCCGCGCACGACCGGGGCGGGCGTCACCCAATGGCCAACGCCGGAATTGGCCAGCGAATGCCACGGAAATTTTTCGCCGGGATCCTTCTTGCGCGCGGGTGCGACGTCGGAATGGCCAAGCACCCGGTGCGGCGGCACCTTGCGGCGGAGCATGATGCCGCGGCATAGCGCGATCACGGCGGCGATCTGGCGCAGCGGATACTCCGGATAGCCCCAGTCATGGCCGCGATTGATGATCTCGATGCCGATCGAGCAGGAGTTGATGTCATCCTCGCCGGCCCAGGACGAGACGCCGGCGTGCCAGGCGCGCCTGGCCTCGGGCACGCATTGCACGATGCGGCCGTCCTCCAGCACGACGTAGTGCGCCGACACGTCGGTCCCCGCCGTGCACAGCCGCGCCAGCGCGCCCTCGACATCGGGCATGCCGGTGTAGTGCAGCACGATCATGTCGGGCTGCCGTCCCTTGGCGCGCTCGCCATGGTTCGGCGAGGGGATGATGTCGGAGACGATCGAGGAATCGGGATCGAACGTTCGCATGCCCGCCGCGGCTTTGGGAACCGGGAGAACGCGTTGACGCTTCGAATCAGCTCCAGACGGCGTGGACGAACCGGACGGCATGAACAGCTCGAGTTGGACGAGAGTGTGGGCCAAGCCCTTCTCTTTACTATTCCTTTACCCTTCGGCCGCGCGCAATCGCGCGGCGCGGTTAACGGATGCATTTTGGCGCATGTGTGTGGATGAAGCATCACCACGGCGTCACCTTTTCGACTTGTCGCGAGCCGATCAACGCTTTCTTAACGCTAAGGGCCGTTACTCAGAGATGAAGAGCCGACCCGCGTCCGGAGGCGGCCAAAGCGTATTTTGGCTCGAAATCCCATGGCTGCCCGACAAATTCCACTGGGAACACTGGGTTTGCGGCCCGGGACAGCCGGGCTTGGGAACCGTGCTAGACGAGGGCTTTGTCGTGGAACCGCCGCGACGCAGAATCATTCGAGGCGTCATGGGCTGCTTCGTCCCCAATCTGGCATCGACGCCGGGCTGGGTGTTCGGCAGGCGTGGCGCATGAGCTCGGCTCCGCACATTCCCGTTCTCGGCCGCGAGGCCGTTGACCATCTCGCCCCGCGCGCGGGCGGCATCTATGTCGACGCCACCTTCGGCGCCGGCGGCTACAGCCGTGCCATTCTCGACGTGCCGGGAACCCGGCTCATTGCCATTGACCGTGACCGCACTGCGATCGCTGGCGGTGCCGAACTCGTCGAACGCTCCGCGGGCCGGCTCACGCTGGTCGAAGATCGCTTCTCGAACCTCGCCGAAGTCTGCGCGGGGCAGGGCGTCGAGGCGATCGACGGAGTCGTGATGGATGTCGGCGTGTCCTCGATGCAGCTCGATCAGGCCGGCCGCGGCTTCTCCTTCCGTCTCGACGGACCGCTCGACATGCGGATGGGGCAGACGGGGCCGACCGCGGCAGACGTCGTCGCCCGCGCTTCCGAAGGCGATCTAGCCGACATCATCTATCTCTTCGGCGAAGAGCGGCATTCGCGGCGCATCGCCCGCGCCATCGTGGCAGACCGGCAGGAGACGCCGTTCACGACCACGCGCGCACTCGCTGATCTCGTCGGCAGGGTCGTGCGCTCGAAGCCCGGGGACATTCACCCGGCGACGCGGACGTTCCAGGCGCTGCGCATCTTCGTCAACGAAGAGCTGGAGGAACTTCAGACGGCGCTCGCTGCGGCCGAGCGCGTGCTCGAGCCCGGCGGCCGCCTCGTCGTGGTCTCGTTCCATTCGCTGGAAGACCGCATCGTCAAGAATTTTCTCGCCTCACGTTCCAAGAGCGGCGGCGGTTCGCGGCATCTGCCAGAGGTGGCGCAAGCCGCGCCGAGCTTCCAGCTGCTGACGCGGCGGCCGATCGTCGCCGGTGAGGACGAAGTTGCGCTCAATCCACGTGCGCGCTCCGCAAAGCTGCGCGCCGCCGAGCGTACCTCGGCGCCCGCGCATCATGATGGCGAGCCATCGTCCTGGCCAAGACTCTCCGACGTCATGAGGGGCGGCTAGCGCATGCGCTTCATCCACCTCCTCGTCATCGGCGCGCTGATCTTCGCGGCAGCCCATGTCTACCGGATCAAGATGGACTCCACCGCGCGCACCGAGAAGGTGCTGCGCCTGCATGCGGAGATCCGGGAGCAGCGCGATGCGATCGCCTCGCTGCGCGCTGAATGGGCCAAGCTCGATGCGCCCCTGCGCCTGCAAGGACTGTCCGACCGGCATCTATCGCTGAAGCCGGTCAACGGCACGCAATATGACTCGCTGAAGAACCTGCCGGAGCGCCCGCCGCGGATGTTCAGGCCGGGCGAGCCCGACCCGATCGGAGCGATGCTCAATACTATCGAAGCCGCGAGCGATCCCGACACTGTGACGGGCTCCGTGCCTCAGCCGGAGGACAATCAATGAGCGCTCCGATCCCGGCAAAACCCACAGAAAAGCCCACCGAGCCCTGGCGGCAGCGGCTGATCCGCAGCCTGCTCTACGGGCGCAACGTCGATCGCGCCGCGAAGGCGCGCGCGCGCGTTGGCCTGGCGATGCTCGCCTTCGCCTCGGTCTACGCCCTGATCGGCGGCCGCCTCGTGATGTTCGCGATCGGGGCCGACGCTCACGGTGCCCGCCGCGCCGCGGCGCAGGAGGTGGTCGCAACCGCGCGGCCCGACATCGTCGACCGTAACGGCGCGATCCTGGCAACCGACGTCAAGGCGGCGAGCCTGTTCGGCGAGCCGCGCCGCATCATCGACAAGGACGAGGCGATCGAGCTTCTGACCGCCACCATCCCCGATCTTGACGAGGCCGAGGTGCGCGAGCGCCTGAAGACGCGCAAGGGCTTCGTTTGGCTCAAACGCGAGGTCACGCCGAAGCAGCAGCAGGACATCCACAAGCTCGGCATTCCCGGCATCGGCTTCCTGCGCGAGAACAAGCGCGTCTACCCGACCGGCAACGAGGTCGCCCACCTGATCGGTCTCGTCAATATCGATAACCAGGGCATCGCTGGTCTCGAGAAGTGGCTCGACAACCAGGGGCTCGCCGATCTCCACCGCGCCGGCTTTGCCACCGACCGGCTGCAAAAGCCGATCGAGCTCTCGGTCGATCTGCGCGTCGAGCATGCGCTCCGCGACGAACTGTTGAAGGCCAAGGACAAGTTTCACGCCAAGGCCGCCTCCGGTATCGTCTCCAACGTCAAGACCGGCGAGATCGTGGCGATGGTGTCCCTGCCGGACTTCGATCCCAACAATCCGAAGGAAGCGCACGACCCCGACCGCATCAATCGCCTGACCACCGGCGTCTACGAGATGGGCTCGACCTTCAAGGCGTTCACGCTGGCGATGGCGCTCGATTCCGGCAAGATCAATCTGAACTCGTCGTGGGATGCGCGCGGGAACCTGCACTACGGCAAGTTCACCATCCACGACAGCCACCCGCTCGGGCGCTTCATCAACACCAAGGAAGTGTTCACCTATTCGTCCAACATCGGCGCGGCACGGATCGCGCTTAACCAGGGCGTCGAGGCGCATAAGGCGTTTCTCGCCAAGATGGGCCAGTTGACGCGGCTGCGTACCGAGCTGCCGGAGAGCGCGGCGCCGCTGATCCCGCGCCGCTGGAGTGAGCTGAACACGGTCACGGCTGCGTTCGGCCAGGGCCTCTCGGTGGCGCCGCTCCAGGCGGTGATGGGCATCAATGCATTGGTGAACGGCGGTTACCTCATTCCGCCGACCTTCATGAAGCGCAGCGAAGCCGAAGCGGCGGCGCTGGCCAAGCGCGTGATCAAGCAGGACACCAGCGACAAGATGCGGTATCTGATGCGGCTCAATGCCGAGATCGGTACCGCCAAGACCGCCGACATCAAGGGCTATTACGTCGGCGGCAAGACCGGCACGTCCGAGAAGGTCATCAACGGCCGCTACGCCAAGAAGCGTGTGCTCAACTCGTTCACCGCCATCCTGCCCTGCGACGATCCGAAATATCACGTCCTGATCATGCTCGACGAGCCGCAGGCCATTCCTGAAACGAAGGGTTTCATCACCTCGGGCTGGAACGCGGTGCCGACCGGCGGCAAGGTGATCGAGCGGATCGCGCCGCTTCTGGGCGTCGAGCCCCGGTTCGATCTGCCGCCTGCGGACCGCCTTATTCTTGCAGCATCCAGAACAACCCAGTAATCAACCGGGTAGGCCATTGCCGCTGCTGAGTCGGGCTTTTCCGAAGATTCGGCTTTCCGGCACGGCGTGTCGGCTGGAAGACCATGAAGCTGCGCGAACTGCTAGGCAATGATGTCGTAATTGAGCCCGCTGCCGCGGCGCTCGATGTGACCGGCCTTGCCCTCGACAGCCGGCAGGTCAGGCCGGGCGATCTCTTCTTCGCCCTTGCGGGCAGCAAGACGGACGGTGCGCGCTTCGTCGATGCTGCGGTCGCGGCCGGCGCGGCGGCCGTCGTCGGCGATCATGCGCCTGATGGCCGCAAGGTGCCGTTCGTGACGGTCGCCAACCCCCGTCGTGCGCTGGCGCTGGCGGCGGCAAAATTCTTCCCTGCGCAGCCTTCGACGATTGCCGCGGTCACCGGTACCAGCGGCAAGACCTCGGTTGCGGCGTTCACGCGCCAGATCTGGGAGCGGCTGGGGCATGCCTCCGCCAGCATCGGCACCATCGGTCTCGTCTCGCCCAAGCACACCGTCTACGGCTCGCTGACGACGCCGGATCCGATCGCGCTGCACCGGCAGATCGACGACATCGCGCGCGACGGCGTCACGCATCTCGCCTTCGAGGCGTCCTCGCACGGGCTCGACCAGTACCGCCTCGACGGCGTGCGCGTCTCGGCCGCCGGCTTCACCAATCTCTCGCGCGACCACATGGATTACCATCCGACCGTCGCGCATTACCTTGCGGCCAAGCTCAGGCTGTTCCGCGAGCTGGTCGCCCCTGACGGCGCGGCTGTGATCTCGGCCGATCATGATTGCTCGGCGGACGTCCTCGACGCAGCGAAGGCGCGCGGCCTGCGCGTGATGGCGGTCGGCCGCAATGGGGACGGGGCAAGCGAGGGCATTCGTCTCGCCGGCGCCGAGGTCGAGGGCTTTTCGCAAGCGCTCGCGATCGAGCATCGCGGCAAGTGTTACGCGGTCCGTCTCCCGCTGGTCGGCGAGTTCCAGATCGAGAACGCGCTGGTGTCGGCCGGCCTTGCCATCGGCACAGGCAGCGATGCAGCCGATGTGTTCGCGAGCCTCGAACATCTCGAAGGCGCCAAGGGACGTCTCGAACGGGTCGGCGAGCGCAACGGCGCACCGATCTTCGTCGACTATGCGCACAAGCCCGATGCGCTGGCGAAAGCTTTGCAGGCGCTCCGTCCCTACGCCAGGCGCAAGCTGGTCGTCGTGTTCGGCGCCGGTGGCGATCGCGATGCCGGCAAGCGGCCGATCATGGGCGAAATCGCGGCCGAGAACGCCGACGGCATCATCATCACCGATGACAATCCGCGCAGCGAGAAGCCGGAAGCGATCCGCGCGGCGATCCTCGCCACCGCGAAGGGCGCCCGCGAAATCGGCGACCGCACTGCTGCGATCCGCGCGGCGATCGAGGACTTGCAGGAGGGCGACGCGCTGCTCATCGCCGGCAAGGGCCACGAGACCGGACAGATCGTCGGTGGCGAGGTGCTGCCCTTCAGTGATCACGAGGCGGTCGCCGCCGCATTAGCATCGAGGGTTGCATGAGCGCGCCGATATGGACGGTTGCCGAGGTGGCGCGTGCGCTGGGCGTCGGCGGATCGTTCCCGGATACGCCGATCGATTTCGTCACCCAGGACAGCCGCCTGGTGAAGCCGGGCAGCCTGTTCGTCGCGCTGAGCGGAACACCGAGCGGCGGCTTCGTCTCCGCCTTCGCCAGCGCGCGTGACGGCTGGGAGTTCGCGGACAAGGCGGAAGCTTCCGGAGCGGTCGCGATGATCGTGCCGCACGAGATCGCGGGCATCCGCATTCCCCAGATCGTCGTGAAGGACACATTGATCGACGGCCTCTGGGGCCTCGCGCGCGCCGCACGCACGCGCTTTCGTGGTGCGGTGATCGGGCTGACCGGCAGCGCCGGCAAGACCAGCACCAAGGAGTTTCTGGCCGCTTATCCCAACGCCTATGCCAGCCCCTCGAGCTTCAACAATTTCTGGGGCGTGCCGCTGACGCTGTGCAATGCGAGGCTAGATGCCAGCGTGTGGGTCGTCGAGATGGGCATGAACCAGCCCGGCGAGATCGCGCGGCTCAGCGAGTTGACCCGGCCGACGGTCGCGCTCGTCGTCAATGTCCAGCCGGTGCATCTGGAAAAGCTCGGCTCGCTCGAAGCCATCACGCGCGAAAAGGTGTCGATTGTACGTGGCCTGCCCGAGGACGGCGTGCTGGTGTTGCCCGCCGGGATCAAGGCGCCGGAATGGAAGGGCAAGGTGGTGCGCTTTGGTGAGCATGCCGAGGTGCATGAAGTCGCGCACGCCCCGCACGGCGAGAGCTGGCAGGTCGTGGCCAGGCTCGGCAAGAAGGAGATCGCCTTCAGCCTGACGCCGGGCGCGCCGCACCGCGTGCAGAATGCGTTGGCCGCGCTCGCCGCGATCCGCGCAGCGAACCTCGATGCGGCGACGCTCGCGATCAAGCTCGATCGGGTCGGCATCATGACCGGCCGCGGCGTCGAGCAGGCGGTCGGCGGTATCACCGTGATCGACGACAGTTTCAACGGCAATCCGGCCAGCATCGCAGCTGCGCTGCAAAGCTTGCAGGCGCGCAACGTGACCGGCGGCCGTCGCATTGCGGTGCTCGGCGACATGCTGGAGCTGGGCGCTGACGCGCCAACCTACCACACCGGCCTTGCCAAGCATCTCGAAGGTATCGATGGCGTCTATTGTGTCGGCCCCTTGATGCGCCACCTCTTCGACGTGCTGCCATCAGGCAAGGGCCTCGGCTGGCACGACGATCCCGCCACGCTGAAGCCGGACGAGGTTGCGAGCCTGCTGAAGGCAGGCGACGTCGTGGTTGTCAAGGGCAGCAAGAAGATGTTCTGGGTCAACAAGTTTGTGCCGGGCCTGGTGGCCGCCTTGCAGGCAAAGGCGTAAACTGCTTGGAAGGCGCTGCTCCCGAATCCCGCCCTTTGCGGCGCAAAACCGTCCGTTTTCCCTGAGGTCGCGACCGATCCGATGATGAAAACCAGCGAATGCGCGTGAGCACGTTGAGGCCAACAACAAAGCCAAGGCCGCGTGTGCAAAGGCGTCATAGGACCGTCTGAATGTTTTACTGGCTGATCGAGCTCTCCAACACATTTCCGGGATTCGGTGCGTTTCGCACCTTCCTGAACGTCTTCCGCTATATCACCTTCCGCACCGGCGGCGCCATCGTCACCGGCGCGCTGTTCGTGTTCCTGTTCGGTCCCTGGATCATCGATCATTTGCGCATCCGTCAGGGCAAGGGCCAGCCGATCCGCACCGACGGTCCGCAATCGCACCTCGCCAAGAAGGGCACGCCCACCATGGGCGGGCTGATGATCCTGTCCGGCCTGACCGTCGGTACCGTGCTGTGGGCCAATCCGCTCAACCCCTATGTCTGGATCGTGCTGGCGGTGACGCTCGGTTTCGGCTTCGTCGGTTTCTATGACGATTACCTCAAGGTGACCAAGCAGACCACGACCGGGTTCGGCAGCAAGCTTCGCCTATTGATCGAGGCGGTGATCGCGCTGGTTGCCTGCTACGCGCTGGTGCGGCTGAATCGCGATCCGGCGTCGACCGCGCTGACGATTCCGTTCCTGAAAGACACCGTGCTGCATTTCGGCTGGTTCTTCGTCGTGTTCGGCGCCTTCGTCATTGTCGGTGCCGGCAACGCCGTGAACCTCACCGACGGCCTCGACGGGCTTGCCATCGTGCCGGTGATGATCGCGACGGCGAGCTTTGCGATGATCGCCTATCTCGCCGGCAACGCCGTGTTCGCCGACTATCTCCAGATCAAATATGTCGCCGGTACCGGCGAGCTCGCGGTGCTCTGCGGCGCATTGCTGGGCGCCGGTCTCGGCTTCCTCTGGTTCAACGCACCGCCAGCCTCGATCTTCATGGGCGACACCGGCTCGCTCGCGCTCGGCGGCATGCTCGGCGCCATCGCGGTGGCGGTGAAGCACGAGATCGTGCTCGCGGTGATCGGTGGCCTGTTCGTGCTGGAGGCGGTCTCCGTCATCGTGCAGGTGGTGTCGTTCAAGCTCACGGGAAAACGCATCTTCAGGATGGCGCCGATCCATCACCATTTCGAGCAGCTCGGCTGGACCGAGCCGCAGATCGTGATCCGCTTCTGGATCATCTCGGTGATGCTGGCGCTCGCCGGCCTGTCGACGCTGAAGCTGCGGTGATGGATCGATGATTCCGGTCACGTCCTTTGCCGGCAAGACTGTCGCTGTGTTCGGCCTCGGCGGTTCGGGGCTCGCCTCCTGCCATGCGTTGAAAGCCGGTGGCGCCGAGGTGATCGCCGCCGACGACAATGCCGAGAACATCGCCAAGGCGGCGCAAGCCGGCTTCGTCACCGCGGATTTGCGCAACATCTCGTGGGCGAGTTTTGCCGCATTGGTGCTCGCGCCCGGCGTGCCGCTGACCCATCCGGTGCCGCATTGGAGCGTCTTGAAGGCGCGCGAGGCCGGCATTGAGGTGATCGGCGACATCGAGCTGTTCTGCCGCGAGCGGCGCCGCCACGCGCCGGATGCCCCGTTCGTCGCCATCACCGGCACCAATGGCAAGTCGACCACGACGGCGCTGATCGCGCACCTGACGAAAGTGGCCGGCTACGACACCCAGATGGGCGGCAATATCGGCACCGCGATCCTGTCGCTGCAGCCGCCGCGCATGGGCCGCGTCCACGTCATCGAGATGTCCTCCTACCAGATCGACCTCGCGCCCTCGCTCGATCCTTCCGTCGGCATCCTGCTCAATGTCAGCGAGGACCACATCGACCGCCACGGCACGATTGCGCATTACGCCGCGGTGAAGGAGCGTCTCGTCGCCGGTGTGCAGGCGGGCGGCACCGCGATCGTCGGCGTCGACGATGGGTTTTGCCGCGACATCGCCGACCGGCTCGACCGCGCCGGCAAGAACGTAGTGCGTATCTCCGTCAAGAACCCGCTGGCGAGCGGCATCCATGTCGAGCACGGGAACATCGTGCGCACCTCGGGTGGCGCCCGCAGCGAAGTCGCTGCGCTCGGCGGTATCGGGTCGCTGCGTGGCCAGCACAATGCGCAGAACGCGGCCTGCGCCGCGGCCGCTGCGCTCGCGATGGGCATCAATCTTGATGTGCTCCAGAACGGCCTGCGCAGCTTTCCCGGCCTTGCGCACCGCATGGAGCAGGTCGGTCGCCGCGGTAACGTGCTGTTCGTCAACGACTCCAAAGGAACGAACGCCGACGCCACCGCGCACGCGTTGTCGTCCTTCGCCGACATCTTCTGGATCGCCGGCGGCAAGCCGAAGGCGGGTGGCATCACCAGCCTGACCTCCTTCTTCCCGCGTATCCGCAAGGCCTATCTGATCGGCGAGGCCGCGCAGGAATTCTCCGGCACGCTCGGCCGCGAGGTTGCGCACGAGATCAGCCAGACGCTGGACGTCGCGGTCGAGCATGCCGCGCGCGATGCGGAAGCCTCAGGGCTCACCGACGCAGTCGTGCTGCTGTCGCCCGCCTGCGCTTCCTTCGACCAGTACCGCAATTTCGAGATCCGCGGCACCAAGTTCCGCGAACTGGTGCAGGCGCTGCCGGGCGTGAAGCCGGTGGTGTGAGGATGTCGCGGCGACGCTGGACTGGAATTATCGTCGCTGCTCTTGCTGTCCCGGTCGCCGCGGGTTTCTTCTTTGCTGTCCTCATTGACAACGTCATGAGCGGATTCGGCGCGTGCCGCGTCGTTCGCTTCCCCCAGCGGCAGTAAGCTGGTTGTCGTGGTCTGGAAGGAGTGCGGAGCCACGGTACCCGACAGCACGCAGGCCAGCATCGTGGCTCGCGGTCGGACGTTCTCGCCTGAGAGTACGCCGACGTTTCTTAGTGTGCGCGGGCACCTTGATCCCGTCGTCGCCTGGAGTAATGAGCGGGCTGTCAGGATCGGTTTCATTCCCGGTCCAAACCAGGTCTACAAGCGCGATCAGCGCGCGGGGGACATCACGATCAATTACGAGTAGCGCTATCGTGTCCCGGACGCGGTGCGGCACGAAGTGACGCTCCGCAGAGCCGGGACCCACAAGCCGCTGGGCCCCGGCTCAGCAGCGCACCACGCCGCGAAGAGGCGGCGCGCTGCGCTGCGTCCGGGGCACGAGACTGTTCACAACTTCATCCACTTCCATTAACCCCCCGGTAACCAACCTCGGCGACCAATGGACTATCTCTGTCCGAAAGCGGCCGCCCATGCTCTCCCGTGAAGAACGCACCCCCTTTTCCGAGTGGTGGTGGACCGTCGACAAGCCGCTGATGGGCGCCATCCTGGCGCTGATGCTGACCGGGGTGATCCTGTCGCTGGCGGCGAGTCCGCCGGTTGCGACCCGCATCGGCCTCGATCCCTTCCATTTCTTCGGCCGTCATGTGTTGTTCCTGGCGCCGTCCTGCCTGGTGCTGGTCGGCGTCTCCTTCCTCTCGCCGCGGGCGATCCGCCGCTCGGCCCTGATCATCTTCGCAGCGAGCATCATCCTGATCGTGCTCACGCTCGCTATCGGCCCGGAGGTGAAGGGCTCGCGGCGCTGGATCACGCTGCTCGGCGTCAACATCCAGGCCTCCGAGATCGCAAAGCCGTCGTTCGTCGTCATCGCCGCCTGGCTGTTCGCGGAATCGACCAGGCGGCCGGAGATGCCGGCGACCTCGATGGCGCTGGTGCTGCTCTTGATGCTGGTCGCGCTGCTGGTGATGGAGCCGGATTTCGGCCAGACCATGCTGATCCTGATGGTGTGGGGCTCGCTGTTCTTCATCGCCGGCATGCGCATGGTCTGGGTGTTCGGGCTTGCAGGCCTGGGCGCGGCCGGCCTGTTCAGCGCCTACCTTTTTGTTCCCCATGTAGCGGGTCGCATCAGGCGCTTCATGAACCCGGCCTCTGGCGACACCTTCCAGGTCGATACTGCCATGGAAGCCTTCTACAATGGTGGCTGGTTCGGGCTCGGACCGGGCGAGGGCATAGCAAAACGCAGCCTGCCGGACAGCCATACCGATTTCGTGTTCGCGGTCGCCGCCGAAGAGTTCGGCATCATTCTGTGCCTGGCCATGCTGGCGCTGTTCGCTTTCGTCGTCATCCGCACGCTGTCGCGCGCCTATGCCAATGAGGACATGTTCTCGCGCTTTGCGGCCTCTGGCCTTGCCATCCTGTTCGGCGTGCAGGCGGCGATCAACATGTCCGTCAATCTCCAGCTCATCCCTGCCAAGGGCATGACGCTGCCGTTCATCTCCTATGGCGGCTCCTCGATCGTGTCGCTGGCGTATGGCGTCGGCATGATGCTGGCGCTGACGCGGCTGCGTCCGCGCACCGAGGTTGAGGCAAGCGGCCACGCCGAGGCCATGCGCAGCTACGCGTGATCCTCAGCCCGAGGAGCCGCGCTTCGCGCAGCGTCTCGAAGGGCGCGGCCACCGGTCGGGCCTTCATCCTTCGAGATGCGCGTTCCGCGCTCCTCAGGATGAGGAACTGGTAGTCCGGCCGACTGCGCTCGCAATGACAGCGGAGGACTTGTAAAAGGGCAGTTATGGACACGTCCCCCCTGATTCTTCTCGCCGCGGGCGGCACCGGCGGCCATCTGTTCCCGGCCGAGGCGCTCGGCGTCGAATTGATCCGGCGCGGCTTTCGCGTCCGCCTCGTCACTGACGAGCGCGCACTGCGCTATAGCGGCCTCTTCAGCAAGGACATGATCGACGTGGTGAGCAGCGAGACTGCGCGCGGTCGCAATCCGTTCCAGCTTGCCTATGCCGGCCTCACGCTCGCCGCCGGCACGCTTTCCGCCTACACTCTGATCAAGCGATTGAAGCCCGTTGCCGTCGTCGGCTTTGGTGGCTATCCGACGTTGCCGCCGTTGGTTGCGGCAAAATTCGCCGGCGTGCCCGGCATCATCCACGACGCCAACGCTGTGCTCGGCCGCGCCAACCGGTTCCTGTCGAGCCGCGTCCGCGCCATCGCGACGTCCTTGCCCGGCGTGCTCGACCGCGATCCGGCGCTATCGGGCAAGACCACGACGGTCGGCACGCCGATGCGGCCCGCGATCCTCGCGGCTGCAGCGGTGAAATATGTCGCGCCTGAAGTGAGCGGCCCGCTGCGCCTGCTCGTCGTTGGCGGCAGCCAGGGCGCGCGCATCATGGCCGACATCGTGCCGGGCGCGATCGAGCGGCTCGAGCCTGCGCTGTGGAGCCGCCTCGTCCTCACCCAGCAGGTGCGCGAGGAGGACATGAATCGCGTTCGCGCGGTTTACGACAAGCTCAAGATCAAGGCCGAGCTCGCACCCTTCTTCACGGATCTGCCGGCACGGCTCGCCTCCAACCATCTGGTGGTGTCGCGTTCCGGCGCGGGTACGGTCGCCGAGCTTGCCGCGATCGGGCGGCCCTCGATCCTGGTGCCGCTCCCCGGCTCGATCGACCAGGACCAGTTCGCCAATGCCGGCGTGCTGGCGAAGGTCGATGGCGCCATCCGCATCCCGCAGACCGAGTTCAGCTCGGATCGCCTTGCCGCCGAAATCTCCGCCTTCGCCGCCGAGCCGGGGCGTCTTGCTGCCATGGCCGAAGCGGCCCGCAGCGCGGGCCGGCTCGATGCGGCTGAGCGGCTCGCCGATCTGGTGGTCAAAGTCGCGGGAATCTGACGCGAAAAAGCCCTTGTCATCGCCTTCCAAAGCGGGGCATCCAGTAGGAAAGGCGCGCGGCTGATTTGGCCGTGACCTTCGCCAGATGCCGCCTTCGCGGGCGGCGAGGTCAGGGAACAGAGCATGAGACTGCCGCGCGAGATCGGACCCATCCACTTCGTCGGGATTGGCGGGATCGGCATGAGCGGCATCGCCGAGGTGCTGATCAATCTCGGCTATGCCGTGCAGGGTTCCGACGCCGCCGACAATTACAATCTCGACCGTCTGCGCAAGAAGGGCGCGAAAGTCTCGGTCGGCCACAAGGCCGAGAACGTCGACGGCGCCGAGGTCGTTGTGGTCTCCACCGCGATCAAGCGCGACAATCCGGAGCTGATGGCTGCGCGCGAGCGGCGCATTCCCGTGGTGCGTCGCGCCGAGATGCTGGCCGAGCTGATGCGGCTGAAGAGCTGCGTCGCGATTGCCGGCACCCACGGCAAGACCACGACGACCACGATGGTCGCAGCGCTGCTCGATGCCGGCGGGCTCGATCCGACCGTGATCAACGGCGGCATCATCAATGCTTACGGATCCAACGCACGTCTTGGCGCCGGCGACTGGATGGTGGTGGAAGCCGACGAGAGCGACGGCACGTTCCTGAAGCTGCCGACCGATGTCGCCATCGTCACCAATGTCGACCCCGAGCATCTTGATCACTTCAAGACCTTCGATGCCGTGCAGGATGCGTTCCGTCATTTCGTCGAGAACCTGCCGTTTTATGGCTTTGCCGTGATGTGCATCGATCATCCCGTGGTGCAGAGCCTCGTCGGCAGGATCGAGGATCGTCGCATCATCACTTACGGCGAGAATCCGCAAGCCGACGTGCGGCTGGTCGGCCTCACGGCGGGCGGCGGCGGCTCGAAATTCAAGGTCGTGATCCGCGACCGCAAGAGCGGGGCTGTGCACGAGATCGCCGACCTCGCGCTGCCGATGCCGGGCCGGCACAACGCCTCGAATGCGGCGGCGGCAATTGCGGTCGCGCACACGCTCGGTGTTCCCGATGACAAGATCCGCAGTGCCATCGCAGCCTTTGGCGGCGTTAAGCGGCGCTTCACCAAGACCGGCGAGTGGAACGGCGTCACCGTCATCGACGATTACGGCCATCACCCGGTCGAGATTGCCGCCGTGCTGAAAGCGGCGCGCGATTCCTACACCGGCAAGGTAATCGCCGTGGTGCAGCCGCATCGCTACACCCGCCTGCAATCGTTGTTCGAGGAATTCTGCACCTGCTTCAACGATGCGGATGCGGTGATCGTCGCCGACGTCTATGCCGCCGGCGAGGCGCCGATCGAAGGCATCGATCGCGACCATTTCGTCGAAGGCCTGCGCGCCCACGGCCACCGCGAGGCGATTCCGCTGCCGGCGGCGTCGGAACTCGCCGGCATCGTCAAGGGATTGGCGAAATCAGGCGATCTCGTCGTGTGCCTTGGCGCCGGCAACATCACACAGTGGGCATATTCCTTGCCGGATGAGTTGAAGGCGCTGGGGTAGGGCGGTGGAATTTCCCGACATCACGCCCTCACTCAGAGCCGCGATGCCGCAACTGCGCGGTCGGCTGCTCGCCAATCAGTCGCTGGCCGAACTCACCTGGTTTCGCGTCGGCGGTCCCGCGCAGGTGCTGTTCACGCCGGCGGATGAAGACGACCTCGCTTACTTTCTTGCGCATCTCGCTACCGACATTCCGGTCTATGTCGTCGGCGTCGGCTCCAACCTTATTGTGCGCGATGGCGGTATTGCGGGCGTGGTGATTCGTCTTGCACCGCGCGCCTTCGGCGAGACGAGCGCGAGCGGCGATGTCGTCACCGCGGGTGCGGCGACACTCGACAAGCGCGTGGCGGAAGTCGCGGCCGCCGCCAATATCGGCGGCCTCGAATTCTATTTCGGCATTCCCGGCACCATCGGCGGCGCGCTGCGCATGAATGCGGGAGCCAATGGCGGAGAGACCAAGGACGTGCTGATCGAGGCGCGAGGCGTCGGCCGCGACGGCACGAAGCATGTCTTCTCCAATGCCGAGATGAAATTCGCCTACCGCAACAGCGGGGTCGATCCGTCCATCATCTTCACCTCCGCGCGATTTGGCGGCGAGATCAGGGATACCGATGCGATCCGCGCGCGCATGGCGGAGGTGCAGAGCCATCGCGAGACCGCGCAGCCGATCCGCGAGAAGACCGGCGGCTCGACCTTCCAGAATCCGCCCGGCCATTCCGCCTGGAAGCTGATCGACGCGGCCGGCTGCCGGGGCTTGCGCGTCGGCGGAGCGCAGGTCTCGGAGATGCACTGCAATTTCCTAATCAACACCGGCGAGGCCACCGCGCACGATATCGAGACTCTGGGCGAGACCGTGCGCGAACGCGTGAAGGCGAATTCCGGAATTGAGCTACACTGGGAAATCAAGCGGATCGGGGTTTCCGTATAATTGTCGTTCCGGGGCGGTGCGCGGCGCCGAACCCGGAACCTCGAGATTCCGGGTTCGCGCTTTGCGCGCCCCGGAATGACAAAAAGACAGAGGCGACGAGACACCATGCGCATCACCATCCTCTTCGGCGGCTCCAACCGCGAACGTCTGGTTTCGGTCGCCTCGGCCCAGGCGCTGCACCAGGCGCTGCCCGAGGCCGATCTGTGGTGGTGGGATGTCGAGGACAAGGTGCATGTCGTGCAGTCGAAGCAGTTGCTCGACCATGCCCGTCCGTTCGAGGACGAGTTCAAGCCCGGTACGCGCGGCATTCCGCTGGCGCAGGCGCTCGACCAGGCCAAGGCGGAAGGCCGGGTGCTGGTGCTCGGCCTGCATGGCGGGCGTGCCGAGAACGGCGAATTGCAGCTGATGTGCGAGGCGCGCGGCGTGGCCTTCACCGGATCGGGCTCGGCCTCCTCGCATCTCGCTTTCGACAAGATCGCGGCCAAGCGGTTTGCTGCGCTCGGCGGCGTGACGCCGCCGGCCAACGTTGCGCTCGACAACATCGACGAGGCTTTCGCCGAATACGGCCGGCTGATCGCAAAGCCGGCGCGCGACGGATCGAGCTACGGCCTGATCTTCGTCAACGCCAAGCAGGATCTCGTCGCGGTCCGCAACGCGGCGAAGCACGAAGAGTACGTCATCGAGCCCTACGTCGCCGGCGTCGAGGCGACCTGCGGCGTGCTGGAGCGCACCGATGGCTCGATCATCGCGCTGCCGCCGATCGAGATCATTCCGGGCGAGGGCAATTTCGACTACGCCGCGAAATATCTTTCGAAGTCGACCCAGGAGATCTGCCCGGGCCGTTTTGCACCCGAGATCACCGCTGCGCTGAGGGAGCAGGCGATGCTGGCGCATCGGGCGATGTCCTGTGATGGCTATTCCCGCTCGGACTTCATCGTCTCGGACAAGGGCCTCGTCTATCTCGAAACCAACACGCTCCCCGGGTTGACCAACTCTTCACTCTACCCCAAGGCGTTGAAGGCCGAGGGCATCGCGTTCGTCGACTTCCTGCGCGGCCTGATCGAGCTCGCCGAGCGGCGGGCCCGGAAATAATTAGGACTGGTTAACGGCCGAACCGCCGAAACGACCCGATTTGGGGCCGAAAGCCGGCAAAATGCCGGACATCGCGGCATAAATGCCTCACATCGCGAGGCAAAAAGCATCCCGCGTTAACGAATTTTACCTTTTGTTTACCAGGACGTCCGAAGGTTAACGCTGGCGGCGCATATGGCGCTTTGGTTGCCGGCGCGTGAGCTGTTGCGGGTGATGTCACCTCCAGCGAACGCTTTGAAGGGGAGAGGTTTTCTTCTGAAGACCAGCCTCCCGGTCCGGCAGGCCCGAGACGTCATGTTCGCCAGGATCCGCGCGATGTCGCGGGCAAACTGTTGAGCTCGTGCAATGGATGGTGCAGGAAGCCTCACCCGGTCGCTTCTGAGATCGCTGAGGCCCCAAGCTGACCTGAAAGCGGCCGCTATCGGAGCGGTCGTGCTTCTGCGCGAGTGGGTGCAGGACAAGCACGCCGAGGCGCGCGCCGCCGCCAAGGACAAGATCAAGACCAAGGCCAGGGTGAAGGCCGTCGTCGAGCGCGAGCCGCCGCCGCGTGTGGTCGCGCTCGTCGAGCGCTATCTGCCGCGCCGGGTCGGGATCAGCATGACCGTGCTGCTCCTGATCGGAAGCTGCGGCTTCGGCATCGTCAAGGGCGGCCATCTCCAGGATTTCATCACCGCGGTGAACGATGCCCGCAACGCGCTAGCCAATTCCGCCGGCTTCCGCATCACCTCCGTCGTGATCAACGGCCGCAAGCAGCTGACCCAGGACGAGATCCTCGCGATTGGCGGCGTCAGTGGTCGCTCCTCGCTGCTGTTCCTCGACGCCGAGGCGGTGCGCGACAAGCTCAAGGCCAATCCCTGGATTGCGGACGCGACCGTACTGAAGCTCTATCCGGGCCAGCTCATGATCGAGCTCACCGAACGTAAGCCGTTCGCGCTGTGGCAGGAGGCCGGCCGGCTCTCCGTAATCGCCGATGACGGCGCCGTGCTCGAACCCTATGTCTCGCGCCGCTTCCTGTCGCTGCCGCTCGTGGTCGGCAAGGGCGCCGAGGCGCAGGCTCGCGATTTCCTCGCCCTGCTGGCGCGTTATCCGCAGGTCAATTCGGTGACGAAAGCCGCGATCTATGTCGGCGAGCGGCGCTGGAATCTGAGGCTCAAGGACGGTCTCGACATCCGCCTGCCCGAGCAGGACGTCGGCAACGCGCTCGCGATGCTGTCCAAGCTCGACAAGGAGGACAGGCTGTTCTCCCGCGACATCGTCGCTGTCGACATGCGCCTGCCTGATCGTCTGGTGGTGCAGCTGTCCGACGACGCCGCCAAGGCGCGCGAGGAGCAGTTCAAGGACAAGAAGAAAAAGAAGGCCGGGGATTCCGCATGACCGGTCTCGATCGCACCCAGACGCCGAAGACACGCCCGATGCCGCACAAACGCGGCGGCATCGTCGCCTGCCTCGATATCGGCACCAGCAAGATCGCCTGCATGATCGCGCGGCTGAAGCCGTCGCCGCCGAGCGAGGCGTTGCGCGGCCGCACCCATGCCGTGGAATTGATCGGCTACAGCCAGATCCAGTCGCGCGGCATGAAGGCCGGCGCGGTGATCGACCTGACCGAATGCGAGCAGGCGGTGCGACAGGCCGTCGGGCTCGCGGAGACGATGGCCAAGGTGCGGGTCGAGTCCGTGCTGCTGTCGGTCTCCGGCGGCCGGCTCTCCGGCCAGCTGGTCGAGGCTGCCGCCGACATCCGAGGCGGCGCTGTGACCCCGGCCGATGTCAGCCGCGTCACCTCGACCGGCATGCGCCATGCCACGGGCGAAGGCCGCACCGTGCTGCACGCGCTCCCGGTCGGCTACACCCTCGACGGCGTCAAGGGCATCCGCGATCCCCGTGGCATGGTCGCGCACCAGTTCGGCGTCGACATGAATGTCGTCACCTGCGACGCCACCGTGGCGCGGAACCTGATGCTGGCAGTGGAGCGCTGCCACATCAATGTCGAAGCCATGGCGGCAAGCCCCTATGTCGCCGGCCTGTCGGTGCTGACCGATGACGAGGCCGATCTCGGCGCTGCCGTGGTCGAGATGGGCGCAGGCACCACCACGATCGCCGTCTATTCCGGCGGCCGTTTCGTGCATGCGGCCGGTTTTGCGGTCGGCGGGCAACACATCACGATGGATCTTGCGCGCGGACTCTCCGCGACCATTGCCGATGCCGAGCGAATCAAGACGTTATACGGGACCGTTATCACCGGCGGATCGGACTCGCGTGAGCTGATGTCTGTGCCGACAGCCGGTGACGAGCAGGATCTGCCGCAGATCGTCTCCCGCGCCACGATCGCCAACATCGTCAAGCACCGTGCCGAGGAAGTCTTCGAAATGGTTCGGGACAAGCTGAAGGATTCGCCTTTCGCCTCAGAGCCCAACGGCCGCGTCGTGCTCTCGGGCGGCGCCTCGCAGCTGACCGGCCTCGTCGAGCTCGGCACCCAAATTCTCGGCCGGCCCGTGCGGGTCGGACGTCCGCTCGGCTTCGGTCGGCTGCCCAACGAGGCGAAGAACGCCGCGTTCGCGGTGCCGGCCGGACTTCTCGTCTACCCGCAATATGTTCACCTCGAACATGTCGAACCGCGGCATACGCGGCAGCAGGTCAAGACAGGGACCGGCGGATACTTCGGAAAGGTCGGACGATGGCTACGCGAGGGCTTCTGATGACTGCTTTCCGCAATTGTCGATTTTCACCAACTCCCGCGGCCGCCGGCCGGGGCGAACCCACGCGCGCGTGATCGAGAGGCAGCAACCATGACCATCAGCATCAATGTTCCTGATATTCACGAACTGAAGCCCCGGATCACCGTGTTCGGCGTCGGCGGCGCCGGCGGCAATGCCGTCAATAACATGATCACGGCGGGCCTCCAGGGCGTCGACTTCGTGGTCGCCAACACCGACGCGCAGGCGCTGACGATGTCGAAAGCGCAGCGCATCGTGCAGATGGGCACGGCGGTCACCCAAGGCCTCGGCGCCGGCTCGCAGCCGAACGTCGGCGCCGCGGCGGCGGAAGAGGTGATCGACGAACTGCGCGACCATCTCTCGGGCGCCAACATGGTGTTCGTCACTGCCGGCATGGGCGGCGGCACCGGCACCGGCGCTGCACCCGTGATCGCCAAGACCGCGCGCGACATGGGCATTCTCACCGTCGGCGTCGTGACCAAGCCGTTCCACTTCGAGGGCGGCCGCCGCATGCGCACCGCCGAGGCGGGCATTAACGAGCTGCACAAGGTCGTGGACACGCTCCTGATCATCCCGAACCAGAACCTGTTCCGGGTCGCCAACGAGAAGACCACCTTCGCCGACGCCTTCGCGATGGCCGATCAGGTGCTCTATTCCGGCGTTGCCTGCATCACCGACCTGATGGTCAAGGAAGGCCTGATCAATCTCGATTTCGCCGACGTCCGCGCCGTCATGCGCGAGATGGGCAAGGCGATGATGGGCACCGGCGAGGCGTCGGGCGACAAGCGCGCGCTGACCGCCGCAGAAGCTGCCATCGCCAATCCGCTGATCGACGATAGCTCGATGAAGGGCGCCAAGGGCCTCCTCATCTCCATCACCGGCGGCAAGGACCTCACTCTGTTCGAGGTCGACGAGGCCGCGACCCGCATCCGCGAGGAGGTCGACCAGGACGCCAACATCATCGTCGGCGCGACCTTCGACGAAGCGCTCGATGGTCTGATCCGCGTCTCGGTCGTTGCCACCGGCATCGAGCAGGCCGCGATCGCCCGCAACAGCCAGGCGACCTCCGCTCCTGTCGCGAACCCGGCTCCGCAGGCACAGCAGGCCGCCGCTGCTCCGGCCGTCGCTGCCGAGAGCCGTCTTGCCGATTTGACCGCGCGGCTCCGTGCCGACAATCAGCGTCTTGCCGAACGCGCCCAGAAGCTCGACGCGCAGGCCCCGGCGGCCGCGCCGGCTCCGGCCGGTGCCGCGCCCCGTCAGAACGTCGAGCGCGCTGCGCTCGCCGCCATCGCCGCCGCCGTCGCGGACGTCCCGCAGGCGCCCGCGCCGGTGCAGACCTACGGCGATGTCACCGTGCGCCCGATCGCGCAGAAGCCGACCCTGTTCCCGGAGCCGGAGCAGGCCCCGATCGCGATGCAGGAGCCGATGACGCCCGAAAACTTCATCCCGCCACAGGCCGAGCGCCCGCCGGTTCGCGCGCCGCGGATGCCGCGCCTTGAGGAACTGCCGATGCCGGCCCAAGCCGAGATTCGCCAGGCCCGCGGCGAGGTCGAGGAAGAGACCCCCCAGAAGAGCCGTCTGTCGCTGCTCCAGCGTCTCGCCAATGTCGGCCTCGGCCGTCGCGACGAGGAGAGCGAAGCGCCGATCGCCGCCCGCACCGCTGGTCCCGCGATGCCACCGCTGCCCGAGCGCCGACCGCAGAAGACCGTCGCGCAGCAGATCGCGACGAGCGAGCCGGTATCGGAGTATGCCCGCCGTCCGGCGCCGCAGGGCTTGGACATGCACGGTCGTCCCGCGCCTGTTGCGCCGGCGCCACAGGGAGACGACCATCTTGATATCCCGGCCTTCCTGCGGCGGCAGGCGACCTGAGGATTGTTACACCGAGCCAGACGAAAAAAGGTCCCGGCAACCCGTTTGCCGGGACCTTTTCTTTTGTCCCGTCCATGCCCGGATTGCACGACTAAGTAGCTGATTTTAAATCATTAATTCCGCAGTTGATGGTTCAGTGAAACTGCCTATGACGGCCCCCAGACCTCAGTGCAATTTGGTTAAGCCTTGGCGCGAATACGGCGGGTTTGGGGTAACAATCGGTAAAAAAGCGTGAGTTGGCGCTGTTTGGGGCAGTGACTATGGTTTGCCCGTGACTTGGGGATACGGATTCGCGGGACGTCGGCACTGGCCGGCCGGGCGGGTCTCGTATAAGTCGCGGTGGTCGTAGTGGGGCGGGTTCCTGATGAAATTTAGCCGGCAAACAACGCTTCGTGCGCAAGCCTCGGTGGCAGGCGTGGGCGTTCATTCCGGTCTTCCCGTCACTCTCACGCTTGGGCCTGCGCCTGTCGACGCGGGCTTTGTTTTTGTCCGCACCGGGCTTGAGGGAAGTGACCGCGAAGTTCAAGCGACCGCCGAGCAGGTGATCGCGACCGACTTCGCCACCGTCCTCGGCGATCGCGACGGCCCGCTGGTCTCCACCGCCGAGCATGTGCTTGCTGCACTGCGCGGGATGGGTGTCGACAATGCCACGATCGAGATCGACGGGCCCGAAGTGCCGATCATGGACGGCAGTGCCGCCGCCTTCATTGCCGCGATCGACCAGGCCAGCATCGTCACCCAATCGGCCCAGCGCCGCTTCATTCAGGTTTTGAAGCCGATCTCGGTGAAGATCGGCGACTCCTTCGGCGAGATCAGGCCCTACGCCAATGGGTTCCGCACCGAGGTCGAGATCGACTTCACCAACCCCGTCATCGGCCAGCAGAGCTACGCCTTCGACCTCAGCCCCGAACGTTTCCGCCGCGAAGTCGGCCGGGCCCGGACTTTCGGGCTGATGGGCGATGTCGCGCGGCTCTGGAGCGCGGGTTATGCCCTCGGCGCCTCCTTCGACAATACCGTCGTGTTCGACGACGAGCGGCTGCTCAATACCGAGGGCCTGCGCTATGCCGACGAATGTGCCCGCCACAAGGTGCTGGATGTGATCGGCGACCTCGCGCTGGCCGGGCTGCCGCTGCTTGGCGCCTACCGCTCGGTGCGTGGCGGCCACAAGCTCAACCATGCCGTCCTGACCGCGCTGCTGGCCGACCGTACCGCCTGGCGGGTGGTCGAAGGCGAAACGGCCCGCCGCACCACGCGTCCGCAGGGCGAAGTTGGTCGCGGTATCGTCGGCGGCCGGATCGCCGCAGCCTACGGGCCGGACGTGTCCTGACAGACCTGTTGTCGCAGCCACGGCTTGCGACCGACCCCGGGAAATTCCTGGTAACCATGATCGACTAGCATTGCGGCACGTTCGCCTTAATCCGGGCGAAATGCCTGCCTATCCGGTTGGTAACGATCGTTTTTCGGATAGATCGGCGTGGTCGTATGGCAGGCACCACGGTCACATTTCGCGCCCATGACGGGGGTCATGGGCTGGCGGGCACCGCATCACAGGGCGTCAAGGCAAAACTCATGTCGGCACAGCGTATGACGCGCGGATATCTCCCGGTCTCGTCTCGAGCCCGCGGCCTGCTTCACGCCGTCACCTTCATCCTGCTCGCGCTGCCGCTGGCCGGCTGCGGCACCGGCGCACTCTGGGACAAGTTCACCGCCAAGGACGACACCTTCGTCGAGGAGCCCGCCGACAAGATCTACAATGAGGGCCTGTACCTCATGAACGAGAAGAAGGACATGAAGGCGGCGACCAAGAAGTTCGAAGAGGTCGACCGCCAGCATCCTTATTCCGAATGGGCCCGCAAATCGCTGCTGATGTCGGCCTACGCGTCCTACCAGGGCGGCGACTATGACGGCTGCATCGGCGCCGCCACCCGCTATGTCACGCTGCATCCCGGCAGCCCGGACGCGGCCTATGCACAATACCTGATCGCCGCCTCGCATTACGACCAGATCCCGGACATCAGCCGCGACCAAGCCCGCACCGAGAAGGCCATTGCCGCGCTGGAAGAGGTAGTGCGCAAATATCCGAACTCGGAATACGCCACCTCGGCCAAGGCCAAGATCGAGGGCGCGCGCGACCAGCTCGCCGGCAAGGAAATGAATGTCGGCCGCTATTACGCGCAGAAGCGCGACTACACGGCTGCGATCAACCGCTACAAGACCGTCGTCACGCAGTACCAGACCACCCGCCACGTCGAGGAGGCGTTGTTCCGGCTCACCGAGGCCTATATGGCGATCGGCATCGTCGGCGAGGCGCAGACCGCGGCGGCCGTGCTCGGGCACAATTTTCCTGATAGCCGCTGGTACAAGGACGCCTATAATCTTGTAAAATCCGGCGGTCTCGAACCGAGCGAGAATCAGGGGTCTTGGATCAGCCGGACCTTCAAGAAGATGGGTCTCGGCTAGGAAATTTGGTTCCATGCTGGCGCGTCTGTCGATCCGTGACATCGTCCTGATCGAACGGCTCGATATCGAATTCGCCACCGGCCTTGCGGTTTTGACCGGCGAGACCGGTGCGGGCAAATCCATCCTGCTCGATGCCTTTGCGCTGGCGCTCGGCGGCCGCGGCGACGCCGGCCTCGTGCGCCACGGTGCGGAGCAGGGGCAGGTCACCGCCGTGTTCGATGTCCCCAAAAATCACCCCGCGACGAAGATCCTGGCCGAGAACGGCTTGGACGATACCGGTGAGATGATTCTCCGCCGCGTGCAGCTCGCCGATGGCCGCACCCGTGCCTTCATCAACGACCAGTCGATCAGCGTGCAGACACTGAAGGCGGTGGGCGCCGCCCTGGTCGAGATCCACGGCCAGCACGATGAGCGTGCGCTGGTCGATGCCGCCACCCATCGTCGCCTGCTCGACGCTTTCGCCGGCCTCGAAAAGGACGTCGCCGCGGTCGAGATGCTATGGGACGCGCGCCGCACCGCCAACACCGGGCTTGAGGAGCACCGCGCCGGCATGGAGCGCGCCGCCCGCGAGGCAGATTATCTGCGCCATGCCTCCGACGAGCTGAAGCAGCTCGCGCCCAAGGACGGCGAAGAGACATCGCTGGCTTCGCGCCGCACCACCATGATGCAGGGCGAGAAGATTGCCTCCGATTTGCGCGAGGCGCAGGAGGCGGTTGGCGGCAATCATTCGCCGGTCGCGGCGCTGTCCGCCGCGGTGCGACGGCTGGAGCGCCGCGGCGTCAACTCGCCGGCGCTGGTCGAGCCCGCGGTGAAAGCGATCGACGCCGCGATCAACGCGCTGGAGGAAGCCGACCAGCACCTTCAGGCGGCCTTGGCGGCAACCGATTTCGATCCCGCCGAGCTCGAGCGCATCGAGGAGCGGCTCTTCGCTTTGCGTGCGGCGTCACGCAAATATTCGACGCCGGTCGACGGGCTCGCCGCGCTTGCCGCCAAATATGCCGCCGACGTCGCGCTGATCGATGCCGGTGCCTCGCAGCTGAAGAAGCTGGAGCAGGCCGCGATCGAGGCGGATGCGCGCTATGCGGCCGCCGCCAAGAAATTGTCGCTGGCGCGGCAGAAATCGGCGGAGAAGCTCAACAAGGCGGTCAATGCCGAGCTCGCGCCGCTCAGGCTCGAACGCGCAAAATTCATGACTCAGGTCGAGACCGACGAGGCCGCGCCGGGACCGCAGGGTTTCGACCGCGTCGAGTTCTGGGTGCAGACCAATCCGGGTACCAAGCCGGGTCCGCTGATGAAGGTCGCCTCCGGCGGCGAACTCTCGCGCTTCCTGCTGGCGCTTAAGGTCGTGCTGTCAGATCGCGGCTCGGCGCCGACCCTGGTGTTCGACGAAATCGACACCGGCGTTGGCGGGGCGGTCGCCGACGCCATCGGCGGCCGTCTGGCGCGGCTTGCCGGCAAGGTCCAGGTGATGGCCGTGACCCACGCCCCACAGGTCGCCGCCCGCGCCGACCAGCACCTCTTGATATCCAAGGACGCCCTTGACAAGGGCAAGCGCGTCGCCACCCGCGTCAACGCACTGGCCGCCGATCACCGCCGCGAGGAGATCGCGCGGATGCTGGCGGGTGCGGAAATCACGGCCGAAGCCAGGGCGGCCGCGGAACGGCTGCTCAAGGCGGCGACGGCTTAGTTATCCGTCATTCCGGGGCGGCTCGAAGAGCCGAACCGGAATCTCGAGATTCCGGGTCTGGTCCTGCGGACCATCCCGGAATGACGCGTCATTTGCAGATCGACTCGTAGAGATCATTCCAGTTTGGATTCTCCTTCTTGATCAGCTGAGTTTTCCAGACCCGCTTCCACTTCTTGAGTTCTTTCTCGCGTGAGATTGCAGCTATTGGATCATCATAAGTCTCAAACCGACCAGCCGTGTGATGTTGTACTTGGTCGTGAAGCCCGGCACCGCCTTGATTCGATGCTCATAGACGCGACGCACAAGGTCATTGGTGATGCCGACGTAGATTGCCCCATCCCGTCGGCTTGCTAGAATATAGACGTAATAAGCCACGAGCCCCTCCCACTGTCATTCCGGGGCGCACGACGTGCGAACCCGGAATCTCGAGGTTCCGGGTCTGGTCCTCCGGACCATCCCGGAACGACGAGACGCAACCTTAAGTATAATGGTCAGAGCAAAATCCAAAGCAACACCGCTTCGTGACGTCGCCGAGCTCACCAAGGCGCAGGCCAAGGTCGAGCACATGCGGCTCGCGCTTGAGCTCGGCGAGCACGACAGGCGCTACTATCAAGAGGACGCGCCCACCGTCAGCGACGCCGAATATGACGCGCTGCGCCAGCGCCTCAATGCCATCGAAAAGCGCTTTCCGGAGTTCGTCAGCGCGGAATCGCCGTCACAGAAGATCGGCGCGGCGCCGTCGGGCCGCTTCAGGAAGGTGCGGCATGCCGTCCCGATGTTGTCGCTCGACAACGCCTTTGCCGAAGAGGACGTGCGCGACTTCGTCGGCCGCATCGTGCGCTTCCTGAAGCTCGACGACGATCAGGTCAATTTCTCCGCCGAGCCGAAGATTGACGGTCTCTCGATGTCACTACGTTATGAGGGCGGCGAGCTCGTCACCGCCGCAACCCGCGGCGACGGTGCGGTGGGCGAGGACGTCACCGCCAACATCCGCACGCTCGAAGACGTGCCGCAGAAGCTGAAGGGCCGCAACGTCCCCGACATCTGTGAGGTGCGCGGCGAGGTCTATATGACCAAAATGGCGTTCCTGGCGCTCAACGAGCGGCAGAAGGCGGAGGGCGGCACCGTCTTCGCCAATCCGCGCAACTCGGCCGCAGGCTCCTTGCGGCAGAAGGACCCCACCATCACCGCCTCGCGTCCGCTCGGTTTCTTCGCCTATGCGTGGGGCCAGATGAGCGCGATGCCCGAGGGCACGCAGAGCGGCATGATCGCCTGGTTCGAGCGTTGCGGCTTCAAGACCAATCCGCTGACCAAGCTGTGTCACTCCGTCGAGGAGCTGCTGGCGTTCCATCACGCAATCGAGGAGCAGCGCGCAAAACTCGACTACGACATCGACGGCGTCGTCTATAAGGTCGACCGTATCGATTGGCAGGAACGGCTCGGCTTCGTCTCGCGCACGCCGCGCTGGGGCATCGCGCACAAATTCCCGGCCGAACGTGCCATGACCGTGCTGCGCGACATCGAGATCCAGGTCGGCCGCACCGGCTCGTTTACGCCGGTCGGCAAGCTCGAACCGGTCGGTGTCGGGGGCGTGATCGTGCAGAACGTCTCGCTGCACAATGAGGATTACATCAAGGGCATCGGCAACAAGGGCGAGGTGCTGCGCGAGGGCCGCGACATCCGCATCGGCGATACGGTCGTGATTCAACGCGCCGGCGACGTCATCCCGCAGGTGGTCGATGTCGTCCTCGACAAGCGGCCGAAGACCGCCAAGGAATTTCACTTCCCGAAGAAGTGCCCGTGTCCGCTGCACACCGACGTCGTGCGTGAGGAGACGGCGACCGGCGAGGAGGGCTCGCGCGCCCGCTGCACCGGCGAGTTCGCCTGCCCCTATCAGAAGATCGAGCATCTCAAGCTATTCGTCTCCCGCCGCGCCTTCGACATTGACGGTCTCGGCGAGAAGCAGCTCCAGTATTTCTTCGACGAGGGATGGGTGAAGGAGCCTGCCGACATATTCACGCTGGAGAAGCGCAACTCAAAGCTCAAGCTTGAAGAGATCGAGGGTTACGGCGCGACGTCGGTGCGAAATCTGTTCGACGCCATCGAGAGCCGCCGGAAAATCGCGCTGGAGCGCTTCGTCTATGCGCTCGGCATGCGCCATGTCGGTGAGACCACGGCGCTGGCCCTCGCACGCGGCTACGGCTCCTGGGACGCCTTTCACGACGCCTGCCTCAAGGTCGCCAAGGGCGACGAGGAGGCGATGGCGGACATGGACGCGTTCGACCAGATCGGCGACACCGTGATCAAGAGCATCGCCGACTATTTCGGCGAGAGCCACAATCGCGGCATCGTCGAGCGGCTGACCAAGGAAGTCGAGATCGTCGACGCCGAGAAGCCGAAGAGCAATTCGGCCGTCGCCGGCAAGACCGTGGTGTTCACCGGCTCGCTGGAAAAGATGACGCGTGACGAGGCCAAGGCAACCGCGGAGCGGCTGGGTGCAAAGGTGTCGGGATCGGTGTCGAAGAAGACCGATCTCGTGGTCGCCGGTCCCGGCGCAGGCTCGAAGCTCGCGGAAGCCAACAAGCACGGCGTCAAGGTGCTGACCGAGGACGAGTGGCTGAAGCTGATCGGCGAATGAGGTTTTCTTCGTCATTGCGAGCGCAGCGAAGCAATCCAGAGTCTTTCCGCGGCGACGGTCTGGATTGCTTCGCGGAGCCTATCATCGGGCCGCGCTTCGCGCGGAACCGTCGGCTCGCGATGACCGCGAGGCGGCAAGCCGTCCCTCACATCATCCCGCTCTCTTCCTCTTCCGCTTGCCCGATCAGGGTCTCGCTCACCACCATCTCCCGGTGGGGCACGACGAATATCATCATGCAGGCGCAGAGCAGCGAGATCGCGAGGACCGCGGAGGTCAGCGGCAGCGTGGTGGCGGAGTGGCCGCCGAGATAGGCGCCGAATTGCGACATCAGTGCGCCGATACCCTGTTGAAGGAAGCCCATCGCGCCCGAGGCGGTTCCGGCGGCTTCGGGACGGATGCTGATGGCGCCGGCGGCCGAATTCGCCATCACGAAGGCATTGCCGACCATCACGATCATCTGGGTGCCGAACAGCCAGCCGGGCGCTTCGTTCCAGCCGGCGAAGCTCCATAATAGGTTCAGCAGGCTGCCGCAGAGCTGGAGGGCAAGCCCGAACCAGATCAGCTTCTCCAGCGAGTGCCGCGGCGCAAAGCGCACGCAAAGCAGATTGCCGACAAGATACGCGAAACCCGTCGTCGCAAACCATGCGCCGTATTCCGCGCTGCTGCGGCCCATCTGCGTCACCACGATATAGGGGCCGCCGCCGGCGAAGGTGAAGATGATCTGCGAGGCCAGCACCTGGCACATCACGTAACCCACGAAGGCGCGGTTGCGGATCAGGATGCCGACGTCGCGGCGAAAGCCGCTGCCGGCGGCACGGGTGCGGCGCGTCTCGGGCAGTGCGACGGCGATGCCGACGGCGACGATGATCGCGGCGATCGTGATGGCGTAGAAGATCGCGCGCCAGCCGAACGCGGTCTCGATCAAGCCGCCGGTGAGCGGGGAGACCATCTGTCCGATCATCAGAGCAGCGACCACGAGACTGATCATCGAGGCGACGCGGTCGCGCTCATAGATGTCGCGGATGATGGCGCGGCTCACCACCATGCCGGCGGCTCCGCCCAATGCCTGGAAGAAGCGCGCGGCGATCAACTGCGGCAGATTTTGCGCGAAGATGCAGGCAACGCTCGCCGCGATCATCAGCGCCAGCCCTCCAAGCAGCACCGGGCGCCGGCCGAACCTGTCCGACAGCGGCCCCATGATGAGCTGCGACAGCGCGATGCCGACCATGTAGAGCGACACTGTCATCTGCGCGATCGAGATGTCGCTGCCGAAATTGCTCGCCAGCACCGGCAGTGCCGGAACCAGCATGTAGAGCGAGATCGGCGCGATCCCGGTCATGACCACCAAGAGCAGCAGCACCAAGCGCGACGTCGCGAGGGTCGCCGCTCCCGGCGGCTTGCTGATCATGCCGTGCATGCGTATCCGTCTCTTCAAAATGCGAGTCGGACTGTAGCTTGCTCGCGCAAGGCGGATATCGGTGTTTCGGAATGCGGCTATACGGATTCCGGGAGGGTTATGGTGAGGGTGATCGCGATCGATTGGGCGCGTTGCCCGTGCGCCACTCTAGTTGTCATTCCCCGCGAAGGCGGGGAATCCAGCATTCCAGAGGCAGTCGTGCTATGCGGAGACGCCGCGGCGTACTGGATGCCCCGCCTTCGCGGGGCATGACAGCTCGGTGGGGCGAGGAGAGTTGCGTAGCGCGTGCGGCGCCATGCGCATTACGCCCTCAGCTCCGCCGTCGCCTGATCGAGCCAGGTCTTCGTCGCTTCGTCCAGCCCCGGCCGCACCTCGGTCCGGACGCGGCCGTGGTAGGCATTGAGCCAATCGAGCTCGTCTTTGGCCAGCATCGCCACATCGATCAGTCGGCGGTCGATCGGCGCCAGTGTCAGCGTCTCGAATGCATTCATCGGCTTCTCGGCACTCTTGATGTCGGCGGCGACCACCAGTTCGAGGTTCTCGATGCGGATGCCGAAACCGTCGGTCTTATAGTAGCCCGGCTCGTTGGACAGGATCATGCCGCGCTTCAGCGGCGTGGTGCCGAGCTTCGAGATCCGCGCTGGCCCCTCGTGCACCGAGAGATAGCTGCCGACGCCGTGGCCGGTGCCATGCTCGAAATCGACGCCGGCGGCCCAGAGATATTGCCGCGCGAGCGTATCGAGCTGCGCGCCCGTGGTGCCGTCGGGAAAGACCGCGCGCGCAATCGCGATATGGCCGCGCAGGACGCGGGTGAAGCGGTCGCGCATCTCCGCCGTCGGTTCGCCCACGGCCATCGTGCGGGTGACGTCGGTGGTGCCGTCTTCATACTGCGCGCCGGAATCGATCAGCAGCAGGTCGCCGGGGGCGATCCGGCGGTTGCTCTTGCGGGTGACGCGGTAGTGCACGATGGCGCCGTTCGGGCCAGTGCCCGAGATGGTCGGGAACGAGACGTCCTTCAGCGCACCGGTGTCGCGGCGGAATGTCTCCAGCGCCTCGACCGCGTCGATCTCGGTGAGCTTGCCGCTCGGTGCCTCGCGATCGATCCACGCGAGGAAGCGCGCCAGCGCCACGGCGTCGCGCACATGTGCCGTCTTCGTGCCCTTGATCTCGGTTGCGTTCTTCACCGCCTTGAGCAGCGCGATCGGGTCGCTGCCGCGCACCGGCTTGCCGCCGGCGCCTGCAATCAGCCGGCTGAGCGCGTCGGCTGCGGTGGCATTGTCGAGCGCGATTGCGACGCCGCTCTTGGCGAGCGCCATCAGCGTCGGCGCCATCGCATCGGGCTCACGGACGTCGGCGGACTGTTCGAGATGGTCGCGCGTGCTGTTGGAGAGCTTGCGCTGGTCGATGAAGATCGTTGGCCGTCCGTCCTTCGGCACCAGCGCGTAGGACAGCGGCAGCGGCGTATGCGCAACGTCGGCGCCACGGATGTTGAAGGTCCAGGCCACGGCATGGCTGTCCGACACCACCAGCGCGTCGACGCCGAGCTTGTCGATCTCGGCTCTGATCTGGGTCAGCTTGTCGGCTTCAGTGAGACCGGCATGTTGCATTCCGTGCACGGTCACCGGCGCGAGGGGAGGTTGCGGTCGGTCCTGCCAGATCGCGTCGACGGGATTGTTGTCGACCGCAACCAGCTCGGCGCCGGCCTTGCCGCAGGCAGCGGACAGGCGCTCGGCTGCTGAAGAAGTGTGCAGCCATGGATCAAATCCGAGGCGCTCGCCGGGCTTCAAGTGCGCCGACACCCAGCTCTCCGGCGGCGGATCGATCAGCGATTCCACCGCCCAAGCCCTGGCATCGACCTGCTTGGCGGCTTGGAGCGTATAGCGGCCATCGACGAAAATCGCGGCCTCCTGGGTCAGCACCACCGCCAATCCAGCCGATCCAGTGAAGCCGGTCAACCAGGCGAGCCGCTCTTCCGACGGCGGCACATATTCATTCTGCTGCTGGTCGGCGCGTGGGATCACGAACCCTGTCAGCTTGCGGCGGGCGAGTTCTTCGCGGAGCGCAGCGAGGCGCGCCGCCAATGCGACGCCGGCCTCGGGCTCCTCGAATGTTTGGAAGTGCGCTTCGAACATGGTGGATCACTTTAGGATGATGGGGATCAGTCCGCAATCTAGACGCATTTGCGTCGCATCTGGCATGGACTGTGCTTGAAATGGTTCCATTCGAATTGAGTGGAGTAAAGGGTGCGGCAGTTGCGCTTCGTCCGGATAACAGGGAAATTCGAGCAGGTGGTTCATCTCAACGGCGAGGGGACACACGATGCCATCATTCACGTTTGAGAAGATTTCGCCGCCGGTGCGCCGCGCGCCGGCTACGGCGACACCGAAGAAGCCGCGCGGCCTCATCAGCCAGATGATCGATCGATTCGCCGAACGCCGCGCGAGGCGGGCGTTGCAGGACGAGCGCGCGACGCGCCAGAACGAGAAGCCGGGGGAGTAGTGGGCGTTCGCGAATGAGGTTGGTGGACACGCTGCGCTTGGCCCAACCTAGGGCAGCTTCGACCAGTCACCCCATCTTCCGCAGCAACAGACTGCTCCATCCCTCGATGCGCAGGTGCCGCAGCGGCACGAGGCCGCGCGCGCGGTAGGCGGCGATCACGGCGGTGGCCTGATGCGTCAACAGGCCGGAGAGGATGACGTAGGCGCCGGCTGCGAGATGCCGCGCCATCGGACTCGCCAATTGCCGCAATGGATTGGCGAGGATGTTGGCCAACACCAGGTCAAACGGACCCCATTTGCCGAACTCCGCCGCGGCGAAGCCGGTGGCGCGGATCACCCGCACATGGTTGCCGACGTCATTCAGCGCCGCGTTCTGGGCCGCCACCCGCACCGAGGGCGGATCGATGTCGGAGGCAAGCACCGCCCGATGCAACGCCTTCGCGGCTGCAATCGCCAGCACGCCGGTGCCGGTACCGAGGTCGAGCAAGTTGCGCGGCCGGGAACTCTTCAGGACATGGTCAAGCAGCAGTAAACAGCCGCGGGTCGTGCCGTGGTGGCCGGTACCGAAGGCGAGCGCCGCCTCGATCTCGATGGCGAGCTTGTTCGCTGCCACGCGGTCGCGGTCATGGCTGCCGTGCACGACGAAACGGCCGGCCGGGACGGGGACGAGGTCTTCCAGGCTCGCTTTGACCCAGTCCTTGGCTTCGACGATATCGAAGGCTAGCGTCTGTGCGATCTCATTTCCTGCTGAAGTTGCAACCAGTTCGCGCAGCCATGCTTGGTCCGGCGCGGCGGCAAAATGCAGGGTGACGTCCCATCGGCCGTCCGGCCGCTCGAAAGCAGCGACCGCCGCATCCCCCTCGAAAAACACCTCGGTGAGCAGGTCGACGACACGCCTGGCGGCGGCCTCGCTGCCGATCGAGAAGCTGGCGCGATGGGTAGGGGCGGGCTGCATTCTAAGGTTCCGTCGGGTTCAATTTTTGCAGTTTTTAGTCCCAATTTTCAGCACAAGTTGCAGCTCTCAGATTAACCGGACCGTAGGTCGCATGCCGTAAATTTCCGGATGTTTGGCGGCGCCAACACAGCTTGAAATGGAACGGAGGCAAATCTTGAAGCGCATGGTTCAGAAGTTCTGGTCGGACGAGTCCGGTGCAACTGCGATCGAATACGGCTTGATCGCAGCCGGTATTGCCCTCGCGATCATCACCGTGGTGAACAGCCTGGGCACCAGCCTGAACGAGAAGTTCGGTTCGATTAGCACCTCTTTGAAGTAATTTCCGCCTCCCATTTCCCAGCGGGGGCTACTTTTCTTCATAGGCTGTTTTTGACCCAGCGCCCGCGAGGGGGATTACCCCCTGGCGGGCGAGGTCGTTTTGCGACATGTGGCTATCGAGCAGTCTCCACAGGTTATCCGCACCTTGTACGACGCCTATCCACGGACTTTTCCGGCAGTGGCCCCGCAGTTCTCCACCGCCTATCGACCAGCCTGTGGCGCTCCGCCGTGCGCAGGCATCTCGACAGGCGATCCACAGCTCGTCCACAGACCTATCCACGGCTTCCGAACAGCGACCGGTGATCCCTCAAGATCACCTGTGCGGCGTTGTGGCCGGGAGCGCCGGTGACACCGCCACCAGGATGGGCGCCGGAGCCGCAATGGTAGAGGCCTTTCAGCGGGCCGCGATAATCGGCATGGCCCAGCATCGGCCGCGCCGAGAACAGCTGGTTCAGCGTCAGCGCGCCGTGGAAGATGTCTCCACCCAAGAGGCCGAACTGCCGCTCAAGATCGAGCGGCGAGAGGATCTGGCGGCCGAGCACGCTCGCCGCAAAGCCCGGGGCATATTTGTCCACCGTCGCGATCATGAGATCGGCGACCTCGTCACGATGGTCGTCCCAGGACTTTCCATCGGGAAGCTCCGGCGCGACGTGCTGGCAGAATAGGCTCGCGACATGTTTGCCTTCGGGCGCCAGCGTGCCGTCCAGCGTCGAGGGGATCAGCATCTCGACGACAGGTTCACGGCTCCAGCCCTGCGCGCGCGCATCGTGATACGCGCGGTCCATGTAGCCGAGGCTCGGTGCCAGGATAATGCCCGAGGTGAGATGATCGCCCTGACCGGGGAGCGCCGTGAACGAGGGCAGGCGGTCCAGCGCCACGTTCATGCGGAAGGTGCCGGAGCCATTCTTCCAGTGCCGGATACGGGCGAGGAAGTCTTGGGGCAGGGCGTCGGCCGCAACCAGCCGCGTATAGAGCAGTTTTGGGTTGACGTTGGCTGCGACATATTTGGCGCGGATGGCGGTGCCGTTCTCCAGCACTACGCCGACCGCGCGGTCGCGCTCGACGATGATCTCGCGCACGCCCGCGTCGGTATCGATCGCGACGCCCCGATCGCGCGCAGTGCGCGCCATCGCCTGCGTGATCGCGCCCATGCCGCCGATGGCGTGGCCCCAGACGCCCTTCTTGCCGTTCACCTCGCCGAAGGCGTGATGCAGCATCACATAGGCCGAACCCGCCGCGTAGGGACTGGCATAATTGCCGACGATGGCATCGAAACCGAACAGCGCCTTGACAAGATCATGCTCGAAACGCTCGTCCAGCATCTCGCCGGCGGAGCGGGTGAAGAGGTCGAGCAGGCTGCGGCTCTGCTCCAGCGTCAGCCCACGCAGAATGTTGGCCGTCTTTAACGCATTCACGGCCTCGCGGATCGCGCTCGTGCCAAAGCCGTCAAGCAGGTTCGGCGGCGCGCGCAGCACGAACTGCCTGAGCACGTCGGCAATCTCTTCCAGCTCGCGCGTGAAACCGTCGAGCGCATCGGCGTCATGCGCGTTCAGCCGCGCCACGGAATCCTTCGTCCGCCCCTCGCCGGTGAGGAGATAGCTGCCGTCGGGTGCGGGTAGAAAATTCTGCGCGCGCCGTTCGACGATGCGCAAGCCTTGTTCCGCAAGATTCAAGTCGCGGATCACCTGCGGATTGAGCAGGCTCACGGTGTAGGCCGCGACCGAATTTCGGAAGCCGGGGTGAAATTCCTCTGTGACCGCCGCTCCGCCGATCACCTTGCGGCGCTCGACCACGCGCACGCGTAGACCTGCCGTCGCGAGATAAGCTGCGCAGGTGAGGCCGTTATGGCCAGCGCCGATGATGACGACGTCGGTTTCTGTCATGAAGTGTTCAAGTCCAATCCACCGTCATTCCGGGCGCGCGGAGCGCAACCCGGAATTTCGAGGTTCCAGGTTCGATGCTTCGCATCGCCCCGTACGACATCTGTATATCAAGCATTCCTCGCCGCAACATCAGGAGCGCCTTTATTGCCCGTTCAGGCGCCTTGTGCTCCATTGCGGCCGTCCGGCGCCCGCCGGGGGCATCGTCCGACGCGTTCTGTCGCGCGAACCGGTGCCCACTTCGCTGGAAAACGCTTTTGCCGGAGCTTCCATGGATTCGATCGTGCAACCCGCCGCCACGGAGCAGCCGTCCTCATCACGCAACCGGCTGTTGCTGACGGTCTACACCGCCGCGATCTTCGTCAGCGCGCTCTTGCTGTTCTCGGTGCAGCCGCTGTTCACCAAGATGGTGCTGCCGCGGCTCGGCGGCTCGCCGGCGGTGTGGTCGGTCGCGATGGTGTTCTTCCAGTCGCTGCTGCTGGCGGGTTACGCCTATGCGCATCTGTTGATGCAGGTCAAAAGCCGCATCGTTCCGGTCGCAGTGCATCTGGTGCTGCTGATCGCGGCCTTGGCGACCCTGCCGCTCGGCATCGCCTCCGCCTATGGCGAGCCGCCCGCTTCGGGCTATGCGGTCTGGCTGCTCGGCCTGTTCGTGGTCTCGATCGGCCTGCCGTTCTTCGCGCTCGCCGCCAACAATCCACTGTTGCAAGCCTGGTTCGTCCGCACCGGCCATCCCGCCGGGCACGATCCCTATTTCCTCTATGCCTCCTCCAACATCGGCAGCTTCCTCGCGCTTTTGTCCTATCCGTTCCTGCTGGAGCCGATGTTCACGCTGCACACGCAGAACCGGTTGTGGACCGCCGGCTATGGCCTCCTGATCCTGCTGATCGCCGCCTGCGGCGTGCTGCTGTTGCGCTCGCCGCAGCTGACGGTGGTCGATGCGCGAGCGGAGGAGGTCAATGCGCCGGCGCCCGGTCTGGTGACGCGGCTGCGCTGGATCTTCCTGGCCGCGGTGCCGTCGGGTCTGCTCATCGCGGTGACCGCGCACATCTCCACCGATGTCGCGGCGGCACCGCTTCTGTGGGTGCTGCCGTTATCCCTGTATCTGCTCACCTGGGTCGTCGTGTTCCAGTCGCGTCCGCTGCTGCCGCACAAATGGATGCTGATGCTCCAGCCGGTCGCGATCGCGGGCGTGGTTGTCCTGCTGGCTTTCGGCGGGGAGCAGAACCTGCTGCTCACGCTCGGCGGTCATCAATTGTGCTTCTTCCTCATCGCCATGGCCTGCCACGGCGAACTGGCGCGGACGCGGCCGGCAGCCAAATATCTCACCGGCTTCTATGTCGCGCTGTCGTTCGGCGGCATGGTCGGCGGCCTGTTCGCAGGGCTCGTCGCGCCGTTCACCTTCTCGTGGATCGCCGAATACCCGATCCTGATTGCGCTCGCCGCGCTATGCCGGCCGTCGGCGAACGAGCGGCTGGCGGGCATCGTCAAATGGTACTGGCCGGCGCTCGCCGCGCTCGCGGTGGCGCTCGTCGCGCCCTCCACTACGACGGGCGACCTCTCGACCTGGTTCGAGGACCATCGCGTCTGGATCGCCGGTGCCGTCGGCGGGCTGGCAGCTCTTCTGGCGCTGACGCTCAATGCCGGCCGCTGGAAGATTTTTGCGACCGTCGCCCTCGCGTTGGCGTTGATCCGGGTCTATCCCGCAGACGAGGGACGCGTCACGACGGTGCGCAGCTTCTTCGGCGTGCACAAGATCGTGGTGACGCCCGGCGGCTATTTCCACGTGCTGATGCACGGCACCACGATCCACGGCGCGGAGCGCTTCCGCAACAATGATGGCACGCCGGTCGTCGGCCGGCCCGAGCCGATCACCTACTATCACAAGGACGGCGGCATCGGTCAGGCGGTCAGCGCGATCCGCGAGCGCAAGGGCGCGCCACTGAAGGTTGCTGCGATCGGTGTCGGCTCCGGCACGCTTGCCTGTGCTGCTGAACCCGGCGAGAGTTGGAAATTCTTCGAGATCGACCAATCCATGGTCGACGCAGCGCGCGACCCCAGGAATTTCCGCTACATCTCGAGCTGCCTGCCGGATATGAAGCCGGTGATCGGCGATGCGCGGCTCACCTTCGCAAAGGAGCCCAACGGCGCCTACGACCTCATCATTGTCGATGCCTATTCGTCCGATGCGATCCCGATTCACCTTGCGACCAAGGAGGCGATGAAGATCTACAAGGACAAGCTCGCCCCGTATGGCGCCGTGGTGATGCACGTCTCCAACCGGCATCTCGATCTCGAGACCGTCGTGGTCGGCATTGCCGATGCCAACGATCTCACGAGCTGGGTCTTCAACGAGGATTCCGGGCGCGATTCCGATTACATCTTCTCGACCGACGTCGTCATCTCCGCGCGGGAGGAGGCGGACATCGGCAGGCTCGCTTCCTCGAAGTCATGGGAGCAGACCGAAGCTGACGACAGGATGCGGGTCTGGACCGACGACTATTCCAATATTCTGGGTGCGCTGTATCGGCGCTTGCGGGACGGGGAGTAGGGCAGGCGAAGGTATGGCGCGCAGATCCACAAGAGGTCGTCATGCCCGGGCTTGTGCCGGGCATCCACGTTCTTCGGACGACGACGGAACGCGTGGATGGCCGGGACAGGCCCGGCCATGAAGACGGATAAACCTTACGGCGCCACCGGCGTCCCCGCCGGCAACGCAATTCCCTTCTCGCCGGCGATCTGCCGCAACAGGTCCGGCCTGTCGGAGATGATGCCATCGACGCCGAGCTCGATCATCCGCGCCATGTCGTCGGGCTTGTTGACCGTCCACACTACGACGCGCAACCCAAGTCCGCGGGCCTCCGAGATGAGCGCCCCGGTCACATCGCCGAAATAAGGCGACCAGACCGCGCCACCGGCGGCCTTGATCGTCCGCGGCAGCGAGCCGCCGTGATCCGCAGGACTGAAGCCCGCCGTCCAGTTGGTGGCTTTGTCGAGCGCCACCGTCTGGCCTGACCCGCGCTGGAGCGTGAGGTACACGGTTGGTATTTTCGGTGCTTGCTGCTGCACGAGCAGCAACGTTCTCCAGTCGAACGACTGGATCATGACACGCTCGGAAAACTGTTCGGCCTCGATCAGGCTGAGCAGCCTGGTGACGAAAGCCTGCGGGTCGAGCGTTTCGTCCGGATGGTTCGGATCGATCTTGGTTTCGATGTTGAAGCGCACGCGCATGTTGCCGGACTTGCGCACCAGCGCGAACAGCTCGCTCAAGGTGGGAATGCGTGTCCCCGGTAAGGCGCGCTGATCGGGGAATTGCTTTGCGTACCCACTATCCGGCCGGATCCGGCCGACGTCGTAGGTCCTGACCTCGTCGAGCCGCAGTTTCACGAACGGCATGCCGGGCGGAGTGATGTAGGCCCCGTCGGGGCCGCGCGTGAGATCCGGATTGAGCCCGCGCTCATGCGAGACGACGACTTCGCCGTCGGCAGTCACGCCGACGTCGAGCTCGAGCGTGTCCACGCCCATCGACAGCGCGTTGGCGAAGGCCGGCAGGGTATTTTCCGGCAGCAGCGCCCGCCCGCCGCGATGCGCTTCGAGGTCGAATCCCATCGCCGGTCCCGCTAGCAAAGCCCAGAGCACAGGCAGAATGGTCGTGGCACGTGGCGGCATGATGCCTCGAATGGCAATCTGTTGGTCGTGCTGATCGCCGAGCGCGGTTGGCGGAAATGGTTGCGAGCGTCAGTTCTGATAATAATAGCCCCGCGGCTGATAAACGTGCCGGGGCTGTGGCTGATAGGAGTAGCCCTGCTGGCTATAGCCCTGGTCGTAATAGGGGCGCGGCTGCTGCTGCTGATAGACCTGCGCGTCATAGAGCGGGCGGCTGGCCGAGCGCGGCGCCGGATAGCGTGCGCCGGTGTCGCTGCCGTCGGCCGGATAGATGTAATTGTCGTCCTGCGGCATGTAGCGGCGGGCGGGCTGCGCCGGCGGCGTCAAGTTCACGGGATCGCCTGCGGCACTGTATTGTTCTTCGGCGGGCTGTGGAGCGCGGGCGACGGCGGTGGGATTGCGGCCGCGCGGATTGCGCGCCAGCGCCACCTGCGCCGAGCCGGTCAACGTCACCGTGGTGTTGAGCACGCCCTGTTGCTGCACCAAGGCATAGAGCGTCGAGGCATTCTGACGCGACAGCCGCACGCAGCCATGCGAAGCCGGCGAGCCGAGCCGGCCGACCGAATCGGTGCCGTGGATGGCGTGCCCCACCTTGGTGAAGAAGATCGCGTGCGGCATCGGCGCGTCGTCGAATTCCTTGGAGTAGTGATCCTCTTCCATGCGGAAGGCGCGGAACGCGCCGTTCGGCGTCTCGCGCGAGGGGATGCCGGTCGACACCGGCCAGTGATAGCGCGCGACGCCGTCGACGGCGACGGTCATCTGTTGGTTGTCCTTGTCGACGGTGATCTCGACCTTGGCGTGCGCGGCGCCCGCGCTCAAAAGCATCAGGGATGTGAAAGCAATCAAAAATGTACGCATCTGACTTCCGGCCTCCGGCCTGTTCACGCTAGGCGCCGCGGCTCTCCGTCCCCGGCGTGCATTATGCCTGTCATTCGGCGTTGGTTCCAGTGGCCTGCCTGTCCATCGTTAACGTCATGCCTGATGTAAGCAAGGCCGTCTTGTGCCGCACGGCGCCCGGCAGCGCTGACATTTTCGCGAGCCGGACGTGGATTCACAACGCCGGCAAAGGGGCAATTGGTACCCCACCTCGTCATTCGGGGGCGCCACGCAGTGGCGAACCCGGAATCTATTCATCGACCAACTCTGCTGCACGATGGATTCCGGCTCGTGCTTCGCACGCCCGGAATGACGGCAGGCTCAATTCTTCAGCCGATACCCCGTGCGGAAAATCCACCAGATCACGATCAGGCAGGCCACCAGGAATGCCAGCGTCATGCCGACGCTGACGGACACGCTGACATCCGCGATCTCGTAGAAGCTCCAGCGGAAGCCCGAGATCAGATAGACGACTGGGTTGAGCAGCGCCACCGTGCGCCAGCCGGCCGGCAGCATGTCGATGGAATAGAAGCTGCCGCCGAGGAAGGTCAGCGGCGTCACCACCAGCATCGGGATCATCTGCAGCTTCTCGAAGCCGTCGGCCCAGATGCCGATGATGAAGCCGAACAGGCTGAACGTCACCGCCGTCAGCACCAGGAAGGCCAGCATCCAGACCGGATGGTGAATATGCAATGGAACGAACAGCCCGGCGGTGGCGAGGATGATCAGGCCGAGGATGATCGACTTGGTCGCGGCGGCGCCGACATAGCCGAGCACGATCTCGAAATAGGAGATCGGCGCCGACAGGATTTCGTAGATCGTTCCGGTAAATTTCGGGAAGTAAATGCCAAATGAGGCATTCGCGATGCTCTGCGTCAGCACCGAGAGCATGATCAGGCCCGGCACGATGAAGGTACCGTAGCTGACGCCCTCGACCTGACTGATGCGCGAGCCGATCGCGGCGCCGAACACCACGAAATAGAGCGAGGTCGAGACCACCGGCGAGACGATGCTTTGCAGCAGCGTGCGCCAGGTGCGCGCCATTTCGAACAGGTAGATGGCGCGGATGGCGCGGTGATTCATGACGTCCTCACGAGATCGACGAAGATGTCCTCGAGCGACGATTGCGTCGTGTCGAGATCGTTGAAACGGATGCCGGCGGTGCGGAGGTCGCTGAGCAGGCTGGTGATGCCGGTGCGATCACCCTTGGTGTCGTAGTCGTAGACCAGCGTGGCGCCGGAATCGCACAGGTCGAGCTTATAATGGCTGAGGCTCTGCGGCAGCGCGTCGAGCTTGCCCTGCAAATGCAGCGTCAGCCGCTTCTTGCCGAGCTTCTGCATCAAGGTCGTCTTGTCCTCGACCAGCACGATCTCGCCCTTGTTGATGACGCCGATGCGGTCGGCCATCTCCTCGGCTTCCTCGATGTAGTGCGTGGTGAGGATGATGGTGACGCCGGACTGCTGAAGGCCGCGCACGACCTCCCACATGCCCTTGCGCAGCTCGACGTCGACGCCGGCGGTGGGCTCGTCCAGGAACAGGATCTGCGGCTCGTGCGACAGTGCTTTTGCGATCATCACGCGGCGCTTCATGCCGCCGGAGAGCGTGATGATCTTGTTGTCCTTCTTGTCCCATAGCGAGAGGTCCTTGAGGACCTTCTCGATGTGATCAGGATTCTTCGGCTTGCCGAACAGGCCGCGGGAGAAGCTCACGGTCGCCCACACGCTCTCGAAGGCATCGGTGTGCAGCTCCTGTGGCACCAGGCCGATTAGAGAGCGCGCCTTGCGGTAGGAGGTCTGGATGTCCTCGCCGGCGACGAGGACGCGGCCCTCGCTCGGGTTGGCGATGCCGCAGATGATGGAGATCAGCGTGGTCTTGCCGGCGCCGTTGGGGCCGAGCAGCGCAAAGATCTCGCCACGCTTGATGTCGAGACTGACGTTCTTGAGCGCCTTGAAGCCGGACCCATAGGTTTTCGACAGATTGGCGACGGAAATGATAGAGGACATGATGGCCGCAAGGCTGAGGGGCAAAGGCTGGGGAGGGAGGCTGGAACCCGTCCCGGGAGGGCGGGTCAGCGGAGCCATGAGATAGGAACGCCGTTGCCGGGTCGCAATTGCTCAGAGAAAAATGGTCTCAAAACAGGCCCTTCAGTGGCAGGTTTCAGCCAAGTGTTGCGCGATGGTCACGGAGCGCGGCTAAGATTGTCGCTCACGCGGCTCTTTGTTGCGTCTGCGAGCGGGCCGTGGCTACGATTCCGACCAATCGCGAAGCGTATTGTCCCCAGGGAAAACATCGATGAGACCGAACGGCCGTCACACCGCCGGCGCCAGCCAGTTGCCCGCCCTCCGCATGTGGGCGATGGGCCTGCTTCTGCTGTCAGCTGTTGCCATAAGCCCGACCGGCGCCAAGGCCGCGCCGAGCCAGGCAGCGGCAGCGACCACGCATGTCTACCTGCTTCGTGGCGTGCTCAACATCTTCTCGCTCGGGCTCGACACGATTGGCGCCCGGCTCCAGGCGCAGGGCATCCCGGTGACCGTCGCCAACTTCGTCTCGTGGTCCTCGCTCGCCGATGAAGCGGCGACCGCCTACAAGGCCGGCCGCCTCAAGACCATCATCCTGGTCGGCCATTCCTCGGGCGCGACCGCGCTGCCGGACATGATCGCCAAGCTGAACCAGCTCGGCGTTCCCGTGAAGCTCGCGATAGGCCTCGACTCCGTGTTCAAGACCAAGCTCTCGACCGGCGCCGAGCGCTACATCAACATCTATATCGGCGATGGTCCCGGCGAGCCGGTGCGGGCCGCGGCTGGCCTGCGGGGCAAGCTTGACAATGTCGATGTTCGCGGCACCGGTGTTGGCCACATCTCGATCGACAAGAACGAGGCGATCCAGCGCCGCGTCATCGCGGAAATCAACGCCGCGATCATGCGCTCGCGCGCCCCGGCTGTGCCGGTCGCGGAGCCCGGTGTGCCGCGGTCAGCGCGCTCGGCGGCCGCAGCGGCTCCGGCCAGGAACTAGGCCGCCATCACCCGCACCGGCATGCTCGCAAGGCCGCGCAGCGAATTGTTGAGCCTGCGCCTCGGCTCTGCCGTGAGCTCGATGGTCTTCACGCGCCTTGCGAGCTCGCTGAAGATCAATTCGCCTTCCAGGCGCGCGATCATCTGGCCGACGCAGGCGTGGATGCCGGCGCCGAAGCCGACATGGCCCGTCGCAACCCGCTCGACGTCGAAGCGGTCGGCTCTGTCCCAGCGTGCGGGATCGCGGTTAGCGGAAGCCATGAACAGCAGCACCTTGCGATGCGCCGGGATCACGCCGCCGCCAATCTCGACATCGCGCGAGGTGGTGCGGAAGAACGTCTGCACCGGTGAATCGTAGCGCAGTCCTTCCTCGAAAGCATTGCGCGCCAACTCCGGTTTGTGATGCAGCTTGCGATATTCATCCGGATGGGTGGCTAGCGCAAGCAGGGTGTTGCCGATTCCGTTGACGGTGGTGTCGATCCCCGCGGTAAGGAACGGCCGCACCAAATGCGTTGCCTCGTGCTCGCTGATCTCGCCCTCGTCGGCCGCTTGGTAGATCATCATGCCGAGCCCGTCGGGCCGTAGCGCATCTCGCGCGCAGCATTCCATGATCCAGCTTTGGGCGGCGAGACCTTCCTTCCGCGATGCGGCCAGCATCTCGTTGTCAGGGCCAAAGCTGTCGAACACGAACGTGCTCCAGGCCAGCAGCTTGTCACGGCCATCCGGCCTGATGCCGATCGCATCCGGAAACACCTTCATGGGATAGGCTTCGGCGAGATCGGTTACGGCATCGAATGTGCCTTTGTCGATAAGCTCCGACACCTTCTTCTCTGCTTCACGCTGAAACGTCTCGCGCAGCTTTCTTGCGAGACCCGGAGACAGCGTACGGCCGAGAACCCGCCGGCCTTTGTCGTGGTCGGGAGGATCGATCTGGAGCGTCAGCGGCTTCGGGAGTGCCGGGTTCATGCCGTGGAGCCCGACGCCCTCGCCACTGATGAACGTCTTCCAGTCCTTCAGGGCTGGTTCGACCTCGGCACAGCCTGCCATGGCCCACACGCCGTAACGCTCCAGTGCGAACGCAGGCCCGAGCGCGCGCAACGCCTCATAGGCGGGATAGGGGTCGATCAGGAAATCGGGCGCAAACGGGTCGACCGGACTCGATGCAATGCCGCTCATGGTCAGCTCCCAACCGCTATTGCTTCGCCAGCGGGCACTGACCGTCGCTCTCGGAGCGGAACGCGTCCTCGCCTTGATCGTGGCGACGACCTTCAGCAGATCCCAAGTGGAGGTCGACTTGGAGACATCGCTGGATCTGCGGGCGCTGCAGCGGACACCCGGCTTCATGCTGCGCCTGGCGCAGCTGAAGTTCTTCGAAGGCTTCTACGAGGAGTTCGCCGCGTTGGGCCTGACGCCCGCGACCTATGCGATCTTCGTCGTCATTCGCGACAATCCCGGCGTTCCCCCCAGCAGCCTTGCCAGCCTGCTCCGCCTGCGTCTGCCGAACTTGATCAAGATCCTGAACGAGCTCGAGTCATCCGGCTTCATCAAGCGCAACCGCTCGAAGTCGGATCGCCGCGCCGTCGAGTTCATGCTGACGCCAAAGGGCGCAAAGCTCATTCAGGAGGGGGCAAGGCTGACGCAGCCCTACAATGAAAGGATGCTGGCGCCGCTCAGCGACGCGGAGCAGCGCACGCTGCTCGACCTATTGAACCGGATTCTGCCGCTTTAGCTCTCGCGACGCCGGCCTGAGGCCGATCGTCGCAAAGCCTGTCATCTCCCGCGGATACGCGGCAGCTCGATGGATTTGCGAGGGGCCGCAGCCGGTTCCGTGCCCCAAAATCCACCCAATCGGTGGTCACTAAGCCCGGCAGGGAAGGCCGTTGCCTTCCGTGGTGGGACTGGTGGACTGATGATTCGTTTGAGGCGACTAGTCGCGCTGGCCGCGGTTGCGCTGCTCGCCATGAGCAGCGGCGTGGCCGCGACCTCACCGGCCAAGTCCAAGGCCACCGCGGCCGTCCCCGCCGCGCCGCCGCCGCCCCCGTTCGAGCCATTGCCGCCGCCGAGGGTCTACCTGTTCCGTGGTGCCATGGGCCCGATCTTCTCGACCGGCATGGACCGGCTCGGCGAGAAACTGACCCAGGCCGGCTTCTCGGCCGATGTCTATGAATTCACCCTGTGCCGGCTGATCGGCAACCGTGTCATCGCCAGCTACAAGGAGAAGGCGGCACCGATCGTGCTGGTCGGCCATTCCATGGGCGGGCTGTGCTCGATCGTCATCTCCGAAATGGCGGCGAAGGAGAACGTCCCGATCAGCCTCGTCATCGCCATCGATCCCGCGCATGCGACCGGCGACGTCCCGCTCAATGTCGAGCGCTTCATCAACATCTTCCTGTCCGACAGCGTGCTGGGGGGCGGCGATGTCGTGGCGGTGCCCGGTTTTCGCGGTCATTACGCGAGCTATGATCTGAAGGAAAACGCGCGCGTCTCGCACATCAACATCGAGAAGTCCGACGACATCCATCGCCAGATCGTCGAGATGGTGACGCAGTTGCCGCGCATCCCACCGCAGGCCCAGGCTGATGCCGTGCCGCTGCGCTATCTCGTGCCCGGCGATGCACTGGTCGAGTTGTGGGATAGCGGAGTTCGGCTGCCGGTTCGTCGGGGCGACACCATGGAGAGCATCGCCGCTGCCAACCGCGTGCCGCTGTGGTCGCTCGCGCAGAGCAATTCATTGCCGGAGAACGCGCAGCTCGTCCCGGGCCAGACCATCATCGTTCCGCGCCACCTCACCCCTCCGGCGCCGGCCGCCGCGATGGCGACGCCGCCGGCGGCTCCCGCGGGGCGGAGGTAGAGCGCATCATCGCTGCGAAAGCAGCATTCATTGAGCGTCCGGCTGTTCCGCAAATTCGTCACGCCCGGGCTCGTCCCGGGCATCCACGTTCTTGGTGCCGCACGAAAAGGTCGTGGATGGCCGGGGACAAGCTCGGCCATCACGGAGAGTGGCGATCAGACGTTCGACCCGTGGATCGCGTCGATCACGGCATCCGTCACTTCCTTCGTCGTCGCCTTGCCGCCGACATCGGGTGTCAGCACGCCGGCTGCGCAGACGCGCTCGACGGCGGCCATCAGTCGGCTCGCCGCATCCTTCTCGCCGAGATGCTCGAGCATCTGCGCGCCGGTCCAGAACGTTGCGACCGGATTGGCGATGCCCTTGCCGGTGATGTCGAAGGCCGAGCCGTGGATCGGCTCGAACATCGAGGGGAAGCGGCGCTGCGGATCGATGTTGCCGGTCGGCGCCACGCCGAGGCTGCCCGCCAGTGCGCCGGCGAGATCCGAGAGGATGTCGGCATGGAGATTGGTCGCCGCGATCGTGTCGAGGCTCTTCGGATGCAGCGTCATGCGCACCGTCATGGCATCGACCAGCATCTTGTCCCAGCTGACGTCGGGAAAATCAGCGGCGACCTCGGCCGCGATCTCGTCCCACATCACCATGCCATGGCGCTGCGCGTTCGACTTGGTCACGACCGTGAGCAGCTTGCGCGGACGCGATCGCGCGAGCTCAAACGCATAGCGCATGATCCGGGTAACGCCGACGCGGGTGAAGACCGCGACTTCGGTGCCGACCTCTTCCGGCAGGTCCTTGTGGGCGCGGCCGCCCATGCCGGCATATTCGCCTTCCGAATTCTCGCGCACGATCACCCAGTCGAGATCGCCGACGCCGACATTGCGCAGCGGCGAGGCGACGCCCGGCAGGATTTTTGTCGGCCGCACGTTGGCGTATTGGTCAAAGCCCTGGCAGATCGGCAGGCGCAGCCCCCACAGCGTGATGTGGTCAGGCACGTCAGGCGCACCGACCGCGCCGAAATAGATCGCATCGAATTTTTTCAGCTCGGTGAGCCCATCGGCCGGCATCATCACGCCGTGCTTCTTGTAATAGTCCGAGCCCCAGTCGAACGTTTTGACGTTGAAGGCGAGGTCGCCGCTGCGTTTTGCCAGAGCCTCCAGCACGCGGATTCCGGCCGAGATGACCTCGGGACCGATCCCGTCGGCGGGAATGGCTGCGATCGAATGGGTGCGCATGAGAATACTCCGTATCAGTGGGATTGCGGCGGCGGATCACAGTCCACGCCATGCCGGGGATCGGTAAGGCGAACTCAATTCGCACTGGCTTATACAGAAAACGATACGCTATGACATCAATCCAGCCAGAAAGTGGGATGCGATGACCGAACATAAGGCTTCGAGCGATTTGCGGATTGCCATCGCGGGATTGGGCTCGATCGGCACCAAGATCGCATCTGCGTTGGATCAAGGCATCGAGGGACTGACATTGTCGGCGGTGGCGGTGCGCGATCCCGTCAAGCATCGGGCGTTTCTCAGCGGCCTGCGGCGGGCACCATCCGTGCTATCGATTGATCAGCTCGGCGATGCCGCCGACATCGTGGTGGAATGTGCACCGAGCCGGCATCTGCGCGAGATCGTCGAGCCCGCGGTCAGGCGCGGCAAGGCCGCGCTCGTGGTCAGCGTCGGCGGGCTGCTCGACAATTTCGATCTCGTCGATGTCGCCCGCGCCAATGGCGGCCGCATCATCGTGCCGACCGGCGCGCTGATCGGGCTCGACGCCGTCAACGCGGCCGCAATCGGCACCATTCATTCGGTGAAGATGGTGACGCGCAAGCCGATCGACGGCTTGAAGGGCGCGCCGTTCATCCTCGAGAACAGCATCGATATCGACAAGCTGCGCGAGCCGCTCAAGCTATTCGAAGGCACCGCGCGCGAGGCCGCAAAGGGTTTCCCGGCCAATCTCAACGTCGCGGTCGCGCTGTCGCTTGCCGGCGTCGGGCCGGATCGCACCCAAGTGCAGATCTGGGCCGACCCGACCGTGACGCGCAACGTTCACCGCATCGAGGTTGAGGCAGATTCCGCACGCTTCTCGATGGGAATCGAGAACATCCCGTCCGAAAATCCCAAGACGGGGTTGATCACGGCGCTGTCGGTGATCGCGCTGCTGCGCAAGCAGCGCGCTACGCTCTGCGTTGGGACGTGATCCTCTAAGCGCCCGTCACGCGCCAGATCACGTTGCCGACGTCGTCGGCCATCAATAGCGACTTGTCGGGGCCGATCGCGACGCCGACCGGGCGGCCGTAGGATTCCTTCTCATCGGGCGCGAGGAAGCCCGAGAGGATGTCGCGCGCGGGGCCGGAGGGACGACCGTTCTCGAACGGGATGAACACCACCTTGTAGCCGGACAGCTTGCTGCGATTCCACGAGCCGTGCTGACCGATCACCATGCCGTCCGGGAAGCCGGGCAGGGTGCCCGCGGGCATCCAGCACAGGCCGAGCGAAGCGGTGTGGCCGCCGAGCGCATAGTCCGGTTGAAGCGCCTTGGCGACCATCGCCGGATCCTGCGGCACGCGGTCGTCCACCGTCTTGCCCCAGTAGCAATAGGGCCAGCCATAGAAACCGCCGTCGCGCACCGAGGTCAGATAGTCCGGCGGTGTCTCGTCGCCGAGCCCATCGCGCTCGTTGACGACAGTCCAGAGCACGCCCGTCGTGGGCTCCCAAGCCAGGCCAACCGGATTGCGCAGGCCGGCAGCAAAAATGCGATGCGCGCCGGCGGCGAGGTCGAGCTCATAGATCGCGGCGCGGCCTTGTTCGACCTCCATCCCCATCTCGGCGATGTTGCTGAGCGAGCCGACGCCGGCATAGAGCTTCTTGCCGTCGGGGCTCGCAAGCAGGCTACGGGTCCAGTGGCCGCCCGGCTTGAAATTGGTGAGCCTTTTGCCCGGCGCAGTGATGCGATCGGCGCCCGCGACATAGGGAAACGCCATCACGCCGTCGGTGTTGCCGACATAGAAGGTGTCGCCGACCAGCGCCATGCCGAACGGCTGGCGGAGGTTTTCCATGAAGGCGCCGCGAACCTCCGCAACGCCGTCACCGTCCCTGTCGCGCAGCAGCGTGATGCGGTTGGCGGAAACGCCGAGCGCGGCGGCGCGCCGCATCGTCGCTTGCATCGCGTAGTGAAACACGGTGCGCGGAGGGCTGGCGATCTGCGTCGCTTCCGCGATCAGCACATCGCCATTGGGCAGCACCTCGATCCAGCGCGGATGATCGAGGCCGGTCGCAAACGCATTGACCTGGAGCCCGGGCGCGACGGACGGCTTCTGGCCCGCGCTCCAGCCGCGCGCGGTCGGCATCTTGAGCGTCGGGATCGTGCCTTGCGGCTTGGCCTCGGGGATCGCTGGCTTCTCTCCCCAGGCGGGTGCGGGCTCGGTGCCCGATAGCTTCCGCCATTGCAGCGCGATGCCGCCGAGGAGCGCAACGAACTGCGCAAAGATGCCTGAAAACGTCATGAGAAGCCCCTGTTTGCGCGCGCATCCAACTGGCTGGCGGCTCGGACGTCAACCTGTGCGGTGCGTCGTCAGGGTCTATTCCATTGGAATGGCAGCCGATCGAATTTGCATGGGACGAGCGCCGACGGGCTGTGCGGGGAGATCAGCGGCCGATCTGCCGCTCGAGCCGCCGTACCGCGCGAAAATCATCGAGATGATGGATGTTCGGCGCAAGCGCGGCCTCCTTGGACAGGAGGTGATAGACCCGCGCCACCGTGCGCTGCTTTCGCTTCGGCCGCCCGGGCGGCAACGCCCGCGCCTTACGGACGGCGGCAATCGCGTGCTCGCGAAAATAATCGTAGGCATCAGACATGGCGATGCTCTGCGGCTAGTTGCAGGCGTCGTGGGTAACGGGCGCAGGGAGCGGTGGTTCCTCATAACAGGCAGGGTTGATGCGGTCCCACGCACTGCTTCCCCAGCGTCGTCCTGGCGAAAGCCAAGCTTTCGCCAGGATGACAACGGCGGATATGGCGGCTGGTTACGTCACCGCGGCGACAGGAACGGAATAATCATCGGCACGCGGCGGCAATAGGCGCCATAGGCGTCTTCGCCCAGTTCCTTCGACAGGAACACCTCTTCCATCCGGCCCTTCTGCCACATGCCGAGCGAGATCAGGATGGCGCCGAGGATTGCGGTGACGGTGCCGACCGCGATGCCGGTCGCCAGCATGCCCGCGATCAGGCCGGTGTAGATCGGGTGGCGCACGATGCCGTAGGGGCCGGTGTCGACGACGCGATGATCTTCCTTATGGGTGATGGTGTTGGACCAGAACTTGCCGAGATGCAGCCGCCCCCACCAGGTGAAGGAGATGCCGGCGAGCACGATCAGGGCCGTGATGTAGACGCCGGTGTTGCTGAACACCCAGAGCGGCTTCTCGTTCAGCACTTCGGCCGTCCAGGGCGTGAACAGGATGCCGCCGACCAGGATCGGGATCCGATAGCGGCCGGATTCCAGCGTCATCACCTGCTTCTGGGTGCGGCCCTGCCAGAACGAGGCGCCGACCCAGCTTACGAGCCAGGCGAGCCAGATCAGGGCGAGCAGTTGCGTCGGCCAGGTCGTGGTCCAACCACCCCAGGCGACAGAGAGAAGCTTGCTGAAATCGAAGGACATGAAGGTTCTTTGCGTTGGGCCGAGAGCTCAGCTCGCGCGCGAGGAGAGCGCGTGATGCTCGAGCGAGCCGGAGGCCGACTGACCGTTGCGGGCGAGAAGATGGGTGATGGTTTCGCGCAGCACAGGCTCGATCGGACGCGGCGAATAGCCGAGTTCGGTGCGCGCCTTGCCGATCGAGAGGTCGCTCGCGGCCAGCGCAATGCGCACGCCCTCGGCAGTGCCGTTGGGCGGCCGGCGCGTGATGCGATCGGCGATGTATTCGAGCATGATCGCGGAGAGCTCGGCGATCCTGCCGGGCACGATGATTGGAAACTGCCGTCGGCCGCTCATCGCCGACATCATCCGCAGGATGTTGCCGAGCGGGACGCAGTCGCCGCCCAGAATGTAGCGCTGGCCAACCCGGCCGCGTTCCATGCTCAGCACGAGGCCCATGGCGACGTCGCGGACGTCGACGAGGTTGACCAGGAAGTTGAGATGCGGCTGCACCTTCTTCTGGAGGAAGTACCACAGCATCGCCGTCGGCGGCGTCAGATTGTGGTCGGCGGCACCGATCGGCATGGTCGGCGTGCCGATCACGAGCGGAAAGCCACTTGCTGCGGCCTTTGCGGCGCAATGCTCGGCGAGCGACTTCGAGCGCGTATAGGCGCCGGGCATCGCTTCGGCAGGCTGCAGAGCCTCTTCGGCGGGAACACCGTTGAGGTCGGAATAGGGGAACAGGATCGATTCGGTCGAGCAGTGCAGGAAGCGCGACACGCTGCGCTTCATCGCGGCCGCGAGCACGATTTCTGTGCCGCGGCAATTGACCTCATGAAAGTCCTGCTTGTTGGCGACCCACATGCCGGGAAGGCCGGCGAGGTGATAGACCTGATCGACGCCGGTCAGCGCGGCATCGACCGCATCGCGGTCGAGCACCGAGCCATGGGCATATTCAACGTCCGCGTGCGCCGCGGCCGTCGGCCGGACATCGAGGACACGCACCTGCTGCCCGCGGGCGCGGAGCGCTTCTACGAGATGATGTCCGATGAAGCCGCTGCCACCGGTAACCAGTACGAGAGCCATGAAGACGGTTTGCTGTTTCGCTTCTGGAAGTTATCGGGTCGAAAGGGAATTGGCCGGAAGAGGCGCCAGAATCGCGGCAAGGTCGCGACGGAAGCCCAATGCAATGAATAATTTCGCCATGACAAACATCGGTCCAAGCAGGAAATGCGTGGGGTGATCGACCATCGACGGCTGCCGTTCCTCGAAAACCTTGTGACCGACAATCTGCGCTGCGACGCCAATGCCGATCAGCACGGCAAAAATCGACCACATCATGGCGACCGAGACCTGATTGCCGATTGCGGTTGCGACTGAAAGCAGCACGATCATCGAGACCAGGATGGCGAACCCGATCCCGGCGTCCAGCATCAGCCAGTAGACCAGCACGGGCAGCGCCATGATCACCGCCAAGCTGACCTCGATCCCGAAGACGGAGACATGCACGAGGGTCAGCGGCAGCACGGCGCCGGTGAACAGCAGCAGGATGCCGACCACGTGCATCGCGCAGTTCCAGGGATCGCGATGATATTCGACGTAGTCGGCCAGTTGGCGTTGAAAATAGCCAGCCATCTCGCTCTCGTTCAGCACAGGGTCGGGGAAGGACGAAAAAAGCCTATAGCACCTGACCGGGCGGTCACAAACCGGCCCTATTGTCGCGCGAAACCGTGCTGTTGCGCTGTGAGACAGGTCACAAAATGGTCAAAACTTCAAAGGGTTCCGTCGGACGCTGGGATGCACGCGCTCAGCGCTTCTTGGCGGGCTTTTTCGCCGCAGGCGCAGGTGCCGCAGCAGGGTGCGCAGGCTCTTCCGGCAACTTGGCATAGGTCAGGATCTGCAACTGGCCGTTGACGGCGGACGTCGGCTTGGCCCGGTCGAGAAACTGCTCTTCGCCGAGGCCGATCGGATGCAGCCGTTTGGTCGAGATCTTGAACGTGTTCACCAGCACGTCGCGGATCGCATCTGCCCGGCGCTGGCTCAGGATCGCGTTGGCCTCGCGCGTCTTCGAATTGGACTCGACATGGCCGACGATCAGGAACGTGTAGGGGAGCAGCGAGGAATGCACCAATGCGTCCGCGATGCGGCCCACCGTCTGGTAAGACGCCGGCTGGATGATCGGCGTGTCGGCGTCGAACTGAATCTGTGCGTTGAAGGCGGGCAGCTTGGCAAGATCGGGCGCGATCAACGGCCGGTTCACCGGACCGGGATCATTCTTGATCCTGGCCTTGGCGCGCTCCATCACCTGCTGCTTCAGCGCGGGAAGATCGACCTCGGCGGCTTCCTCGAAATGGTTGAGCTTGCCGACGATGTCGTCGCGGGTCGGTGCCGCCGTCTGCGCGCCGGCCGCGCTCGCGAGCAGGACGAAACTCAGCGCGATGCCTAGTCCGGCGGTGGAGAGCCCCTTCGCGCGCATCAGCGATACCCCGCGTCGTCGATGGCCTTCAGACAATTGTTGCTGATGCCCTTGGGGGTCGAGACCAGGCAGGGGATCGACTTGCTGGTCTCCCTGGTCGAGCCGCCGCAGACCTTGACGATCTCGCGCTGGCAGGCGTTCGCCACCGTGACGCGCGCCGAAACGCGTTTCTGGATGGCGTCGAAGACGCCGAGATAGTCGCTCTGGCACTGCGGCGACAGCACGTCGCGGTTGCGCGACAGGCACTCCTTCAGGCGGGTCGAGTCCGGATTGACGCCGCGGCAATTGGCGACGATTTCCGCGCCGCAACTCGCCGCCAGCTTGCCGATCGCATCGCCAAAGCTCATGGTCTCCGCCGCTGCGAGCGGCGGCATTCCCAATGCAAGCACGATCAATGTGATGGAGCCCCGGACCATGGGCTTCATCTGATACGGGGAAGTTCGTGATGGTCAAGGGGCGAGCGGAAGAAACGCGGCGGCGTAACACCGCTGCAACAGGGACGGGCGCTCACGCCCGCTGCACAAAGCTGTCCACGACCTTCTTCTCGCCGGCCTTGTCGAAGGCGATCGTGAGCTTGTTGCCGTCGATCTTGGTGACGCGGCCGTAGCCGAATTTCTGGTGGAAGACGCGGTCTTCCAGCGAGAATTCGGACGTCGTGCCGGTGGATTTGGCGACCAGCTCGCCCTCGATGGTCAGGGGCCCGCGGCGGCGCGAGGAGAAGCTGCCGAAATCGGGCGAGGAGGAAGACGAGAACGAGGCGGTCTCTTCCTCGAAACCGCCGCGGCCACCGCCATTGCGACCTTGACCGCCGCGGTTGCGGTTGGCCTGCGCCCGCTGCCAGCCCGGCGTCGAATAGCTGGAGCCGAACGCCTCCATGTCGTCGAAGCGCGAGGCGCCATAGCCGCCGGTGCCGCCCCAGGCCGAGCCGCCCTTGGATTCTGTAATCTCGACATTGGCCGCCGGCAGTTCGTCGAGGAAGCGCGACGGGATCGTGGTCGACCAGGTGCCATGGATGCGCCGGTTGGTTGCAAAATAGATCATGGCACGGCGGCGGGCGCGGGTCAGGCCGACATGGCCGAGCCGGCGTTCTTCCTCGAGGCCGGCGCGGCCCTGTTCGTCCAGCGTGCGCTGGCTCGGGAACAGGCCTTCCTCCCAGCCCGGCAGGAAGACGTTGTCAAATTCGAGCCCTTTGGCCGAATGCAGCGTCATCAGCGACACGGCGTCGTCCTCGGCGCCGCCGTCGCGGTCCATCACCAGCGAGATATGCTCGAGGAATCCTTGCAGGTTCTCGAACTCCTCCATCGAGCGCACCAGCTCTTTCAGGTTCTCCAGCCGGCCCGCGGCATCGGCCGAACGGTCCTTCTGCCACATCTCGGTGTAGCCGCTCTCGTCGAGCACGATCTGGGCAAGATCCGTATGCGCGGTGACCTCGCGCTGGGTGCGCCAGCGGTCGAACTGCGTGATGAGATCACGAAGCGAGCCGCGCGCCTTCGGCTTCAGCTCGTCGGTCTCGACCACCGCGCGGGCCGCTTCGAACAGCGGGATGCGGCGCTTGCGGGCGTGATCGTGCAGCATCTGCACGGTGGCATCGCCAAGGCCGCGCTTGGGCGTATTGACGATGCGCTCGAAGGCGAGATCGTCGGCCGGCGAATTGATGACGCGCAAGTAAGCCAGCGCGTCGCGGATTTCGGCGCGCTCGTAGAAGCGCGGCCCGCCGATGACGCGATAGGGCAGGCCGAGCGTGACGAAGCGGTCTTCGAACTCGCGCATCTGGTATGAGGCGCGCACCAGGATTGCGATCTCGTTCAGCTTCTCGCCCTGGCGCTGGAGCTGCTCGATCTCCTCGCCGATGCCGCGCGCTTCCTCTTCGGAATCCCACGAGCCCGTCACCGTGACTTTTTCGCCGTCCTGATCCTCGGTGCGCAGCGTCTTGCCGAGTCGGCCTTCGTTATGCGCGATCAAATGCGAGGCGGCGGCGAGGATGTGGCCGGTCGAGCGGTAGTTGCGCTCGAGGCGGATCACCTTGGCGCCCGGAAAATCGTGCTCGAAGCGCAGGATGTTGTCGACCTCGGCGCCGCGCCAGCCATAGATCGACTGGTCGTCGTCGCCGACGCAGCAGATGTTTTTGGTGGGGCCTGCAGCCGCCACCGTCATTCCGGGATGCGCCGAAGGCGCAGACCCGGAATCTCGAGCTGAGGACTCATCTCCAGATTCCGGGTTCGCGTCTTCGACGCGCCCCGGAATGACGGCTTTGGTTGATGCCGGCGCCTGCGACAGCAGCCGCAGCCACAGATATTGCGCGACGTTGGTGTCTTGGTACTCGTCGACCAGGATGAATTTGAAGCGCTGCTGGTACTGCCGCAGGATGTCCGGATGCTCGCGGAAGATGCGGATGTTTTCCAAGAGCAGGTCGCCGAAATCGGCGGCGTTCAATATCTTCAGCCGCTCCTGGTAGCTCGCATAGAGCTTGCCGCCTTTGCCGTTGGCAAAGACAGCGGCCTCGCCCGAGGGCACCTGCGACGGCATCAGGCCACGGTTCTTCCAACCGTCGATCAGCCCGGCGAGCATGCGCGCCGGCCAGCGCTTGTCGTCGATGTTCTCGGCTTGCAGGAGCTGCTTGAGCAGCCGGACCTGGTCGTCGACGTCGAGCACGGTGAAGTTCGACTTGAGCTGCGCCAGCTCGGCATGGACGCGCAGGATGCGGCCGCCGATCGAGTGGAAGGTGCCGAGCCACGGCATGCCCTCGACCGCGTGGCCCAGCATTTGGCCGAGCCGGTGCTTCATCTCGCGCGCGGCCTTGTTGGTGAAGGTCACCGACAGGATCTCGGCGGGGCGGGCGCGGCCCTGGCTCAGGATGTGGGCGATGCGCGTGGTCAGGACGCGCGTCTTGCCGGTGCCGGCACCGGCCAGCACCAGAACCGGGCCGTCCAGGGTTTCGACCGCCTCGCGCTGCTCCGGATTGAGCCCGGACAGATATTTCGGACCCACGGAGGCCCGCGCACGCGCGGCAATGCCGCCGGCTGCGGGCTGGTGGTCGGGAACGTTGGTGATCTTGCTCGGCTCGGTCATGCGAATCATTGGCCCCACGATCGCACCGCGGGGTGGTGGAAGGGAGCCTTCTTAACAGGGATTAGTCCCTATATGGGGCGATGGACAGGGTTTTCCACGTGCGCGGCGGGCCGATTTGTTCCTGCGAAGGCAGCGAATTTCGCTCCTGCGTCGGCCGGAACCATCATTCTCGCGTCGAGATTGTCTGGGCAGGCGGCGCGGTCAGCGCCGGACGCAAGACGGACATCAAGACGAGGGTTTGACCATGCTTGGCTGGGTTGTGACGTTTCTGGTTATCGCACTGATCGCGGGTATCCTGGGCTTCGGCGGCATCGCCGGCGCCTCGATCGAGATCGCCAAGATCATCTTCTTCATCGCGGTCGTCCTGTTCCTGGTCTCGGCCGTGGTCGGCTTGGCGCGCGGCCGCAACAGGATATAGCGGCTACCGCTTCGAGGGCATCGCCACGCTGCGGCCGATGCCCACGGGGCGGGGCAGGGTGCTGTGCGCCTTTGTGACCGCGGCGATGCGCGCCTGGATATCGGGCGGAAATGGCGCAACGCGCCGCGCCTTCATGTCCATGTGCAGCGACATGTTCTCGGAAGTTGCCGACAGCCAGCCTTCGCTAGCATGACGCATCTCCTCAAAAGTGTGCAGCCGCTTGTCGTCGGCCTCCAGCAGCCAGACGAAGATCTGCACGGGATCGCCGAGGTGGATCTCGCGCAGATACCGTACATGGCATTCGGCGGTGAAAGTCGAGCCACCTCGCTCCTTCATGTAGGCTGGCCCGATCCCGAGCTCGAGCCAGAGCTGGTCGATCGCGCGGTCGAACATCACATTGTAATAGGCCATGTTGAGATGGCCGTTGTAGTCGATCCATTGCGGCTCGATCTGCATGATCGAGGCGCGGAACGGCTCGGCTTGTGGCGCTGAGGCGGCAGTCTCCGGCATATGTCCTTCCCTAGCCATGTGTCCGGTCCCTTGACTTGACCGATTTTATGTCCTTTGCCACGGTCCTTCTGTCGGGAGGAATTCCGTGGGCACGACCATCACCAATAATCCGCCGCGGCCGGAGCCGAAAGCCCTCACAAGCGCGCTGGAACAGCTTGCCGCACGCTTCGGCAACCGCCTCATCACCTCGCAGGCCGTTCGCGAACAGCACGGCCATACCACGACGTGGATTCCCAACCAGCCGCCTGACGGCGTGGTGATGGCGCAGGAGACCGCCGACATCCAGGACGTGGTGCGGATCTGCGCCAAAAATCGCGTCCCTGTCATTCCCTTTGGCACCGGCACCTCGCTCGAGGGCCAGGTCAACGCACCGGCCGGCGGCATCTCGATCGACCTGCGCGACATGAACAAGGTGCTCGCGGTGCATGCCGAGGACCTCGACTGCGTGATCCAGCCGGGCGTCACCCGCAAGGCGCTCAACGAGCATCTGCGCGACCAGGGCCTGTTCTTCCCGATCGACCCCGGCGCGGATGCTTCGCTCGGCGGCATGGCCTCGACGCGCGCTTCAGGCACCAATGCGGTGCGCTACGGCACCATGCGCGACAGCGTGCTGGCCTTGAAGGTGGTGCGCGGCGACGGCGAGATCATCACGACCGGCACGCGCGCCAAGAAATCATCCGCCGGCTACGACCTCACCCATCTGTTTGTCGGCGCCGAAGGCACGCTCGGCATCATCTCGGAATTGACCATTCGCCTGCGCGGTATCCCCGAGACGATCGCGGCGGGTGCGGTGTCATTCGAAACCGTGCACGGCGCCTGTCAGGCCGTGATCCTGGCGATCCAGACCGGCATTCCCGTGGCGCGCATCGAGTTGCTCAATGCCGCGCAGGTCAAGGCCTGCAATGCCTATTCGAAGCTGACGCTGCCGGAGACGCCGCTCTTGCTGATGGAATTCCACGGCAGCGAAATCGAGGTCGCCGAGCAGTCCAAGGCCTTCGGCGAGATTGCGAAGGAGTGCGGCGGCGGCGAGTTCTCCTGGACCACAAAGCCGGAGGACCGCACCAAACTGTGGCAGGCGCGGCACGATGCCTATTGGTCGGTGAAGGCGCTGCGGCCCGGCGACAGCATCGGCGTCGTCGCGACCGACGTCTGCGTGCCGATCTCGCGCCTCGCCGACTGCGTCAGCGAGACCGAGGAGGATCTCAAGCGGCTCAACCTGCTGTCGCCGATCGTCGGCCATGTCGGCGACGGCAACTTCCATTGCTCACTGGTCTGCGACGTCAACGATCCCGACGAGATGGCGCGCGGCGAGGAGTTCATGCATCGCCTGGTCGAGCGCGCGCAGGCGATGGACGGCACCTGCACCGGCGAGCACGGCATCGGCCAAGGCAAGCAGAAATATCTCAAGGCCGAGCTCGGTCCCGAAGCGCTAGATGCGATGCGGGCGCTGAAAAAGGCGCTCGATCCGCTCAATATTTTCAATCCCGGCAAGATCGTGCCGGAGGCCTAGGGCCCTGCGCAGCCAAGAACCGGGAACTTTTGGCAACGTTGCCGGTTCCATTCCCGCCAAGTTCCGATGCCTCAACGGCAGGGCTTTGCGCGGGAGGGCGTGATGATGCGACCGGTCATTGGAATTGCCGCGGTGGCGTTTGCCTGCATGCTGGCAGGCGCGGCGCTGGCGAAGGGCGGACATGGCGGTGGCCATGGTGGCGGGCACGGAGGCGGGCACGGCGGTGGTCATCATGGTGGCGGCCATTTCCGCGGCCACGGCGGCGGGCACGCGCACGGCGGCGGGCATCATCGCGGGATGCGGTTCGCAACAGGCGCCCGGCGCGGCAGCCCCAATTTCGGTCATATCCGCAACGCGGCGATACGGCCCGCGAACTTCCGCAATGCGCTCAACTCAAGCACATTTCGGAACGGCCGGCTGATCAGCAATCCAGTGGCGCGTGCGCAGATCGCGACCGCGGCCGCACTGGCCGGCTGGAGCGGCGCAAGCAGCGGATGGTGGCAACATGCGGGTGGCGGCTATGGCTGGGTCGGACCGCTGTTCTGGCCGTTCGCCTACAATGATCTCTACGACTACACAATCTGGGGCGACGGTCTCGGCTTCTGGGGCTACGGTTATCCGGACATCTATGCCGGCATTTTCGGCCCCTACGGTTATGATCGGTTGTCGGCCTATCTGCCGCAGCAGCCGCAGGGACGACGGCGGGCGCGCAGCGCGCCGCTCGATCAGCTCTGCGGCAGCGACCGGCGTGCCATCGTCGGTCTGCCGATCGACCAGATTGCGGCGGCGGTGCAGCCGAGCGATGCGCAAGGCGCCGATCTCGATGCGCTCGGCAATGCCTCGATGGACGCTGCAGCGCTGATCCGCACATCCTGTCCGACGCAGGCCGCAGCGACGGCGCCCGGCCGGCTCGCGGCGATGCAGCAGCGTGTCGAAGCCATGCAGAAGGCCGTCGATCTGGTCCAGCCTGCGCTCGACAAGTTCTATGGTTCGCTGACTGACGAGCAGAAGGCGCGCTTCAATGCGCTGGCTGGCGACCAGCGGCGCGCGACCGCATCGAACGATGCGAGTGGATCGTCGGTGCAGAATTGCAGCGCGTCCGCCGCGTTCGATTGGCCTGGCGCCACGATCGAGGAGAGGATTCGTCCGAACGATACCCAGCGCGCGGCCCTCCAGGTGCTCCAGGATACCAGCGCCAAGATCAGTGCATCGCTCAAGGCAGCCTGCGAGCCCAATGACGTGATGACACCGCCGGCACGCATGTCCGCAATCCGCCAGCGCCTCGGCGTGATGCTGGATGGGATCAAGTCGGTGCGCGCAGCGCTCGATGATTTCTACGCCACGCTCAATGACGAGCAGAAGGCGCAGTTCGAGGCCATCGGCCCGCGCCGCATGTCCTGAACGCGACGACGCCGTGCGCCGCATCGTCCGGTACTGTTGCAGTAGATCCGGCTTGCGCTATCGGCGCGAGCCGGATCTCTGTTTGTGCCGGGCCGGCTCAGTATCTGCGGTAATCGCCGCGATAATGATCTCCGCCGCGGCCGCCGCCCATTCCCATGCCGATCCCGATACCGATGCCGATGCCCTGCATCACGGCGCCGGGCGGCGGCCCCGGGGGCGGCGCACGCTCGTAGACGACCTCTTCGGGCGGCGGCCGGCGCTTCGGCGGCGTCTCGACCACCTTGCGCTTCGGCGGCGTGTCGTCGACGCGCTTCTTGATGATGGGCGCGACGCTCGGATTGACCGGCGTTGCAGGCGGCGACGGCGTCGAGCACGGGCAGGTCGGCGCCATTGCGACGGCGATCGGGGCCGGCGCCGCAGCGGCGGCAGCGGCCTGGCCATAATTGCGGTTCTGGACGCGAAGCAGCAGCCTGCGCGCGGTCGCAGCTAAGTCGCTGTTGTCCCAGTTCGCAAGATAAGCTTCGAACGAGGCGCGGGTATTGATCGAGACCGCGCGCTCCCAGGCCAGCATCTGCCGCCGCCGCTCCAGCACCGTGCGCAGGCGCGGCGTCTGAGCGTCCTGTGCGTACAGCTCGATATAGGCCTGATAGGCCGGCACCGTATCCTCACTGATCACGAGCTCATAGGCGACCTTGGCGGGCTTGCCCTGCAAATCCTTGCGCCAGTCCTCGACGCTGCGCGTGGCGCTGGCGAGCGCCATCGAATTTGCGCCCGGAAGGGAAGGCGGCTGGTCGCTGCTCTCGCCGAAGAACTTGAAATCAGTGGTCAACGACGAGCTTTCCCAGGGGATCTGCCGCCCTGCGGTCGATTGCGCCACGGCGACGCGGATGCGCTTGAACACCTCTTCGATCGGCAGATTGGGCTGCTTGGCGATGGTCAGTGCGGCGGTGGTATAGGGGCTGTCGATGCCGTTGCCGTCCTCGGCTTCGGCGCCGGGCGAGGTCGAATAGGAGATGAAGGAGCCGGGCGCGCCGGCCTTGGTGTCGACGATCGCAAGCCCATGACCGGCGCCGCTGAGCGCGGGGAACGGATTGTTGCGGCAGGCGTCGAGCATGAAGATGCGCGCCCGCGTCGGCAGCGCGCCGAGCGTGTTGAGCAGGTCGTTCAGCCGCACGCCCTGGAGCGGAATGTCGGCCTCGCGCTTGGGGTCGAGATCGACCGGCACCAGATAGTTCTCGCCGTCGATTTGCAGGCCATGGCCGGCATAGAACACCAGAGCCACGGTGTCGGCGCCGCTGGCGCTGACCTTGCCGGCGAAATCCGAGATCGCCGCACGCATCTCGCTCTGCGCCAGATTGGCCGCCGTGGTGACGGTGAAGCCGGCATTGCCGAGCAGCTCCGTCATGCCCTTGGCGTCGTTGGCGGCGTTGGGCAGTTCCGGCACGGTGCGATAGGCGGATTGGCCGATCACCAGCGCGAGCCGTGCCTCGGCGGCGGCGCCGGTCGGCATCATCAACTGTGCGAGCGCAAAAAAACCGGATGCTAGAAGCAAATTGGAAAAGACTGGACGGCGCATGGGCGTCACCTCCATCGGCGCGACGATGTCACCTTTTGTACGTTTGCGCCATCACGCCGTCTGTGCGCTGGATCACGCAGCGGGCCGCGGCAAAATGGGGCAGGGGACCTGCCGGGAGGGGAGCATCGTTCGAGCGCAATCCATGTGAATTGCGCATTGATCCATGCGCCAATTAGATCAATCCGTGGCACCCCGCGAAACCCTCGTCCTCACACATCGGCCGCAAGCCGATCCTCATCGATAATCCCGGATAACCTCGGCGTTTTCACGATCCGCCCATGCTGCCGCCAGTCATCGCGCGCCGCCCTGCCGCGACTGGCGCTAGCCTTGCCTGCTTCGTCGCTTTGGCCATACAGTCTGCGTAACAGGCTGCGGCAACGACCGCGGCGAACAAGAATAATCGGGGAGAAGCCGCACCATGACCATCGTGCCCGTGAACCGTCGCGCGTTCATCAAGTCATCGGCGGCGGTCACCGCCGGCCTCGTGCTCTCTCCCGCGATCGTCGGCCGCGCCGAAGCTGCCACGCTGAAACTGAAATGTTCGTCCTCGCTGCCGAACGATCCCAAATACGCCAACGGCCGCGTCTATTACGACAATCTGGTCAAGAGCCTGAAGGCGAACGGCCTCGGTGAGCAGATCGAGGTCGCCTTCTTTCCAGACAACCAGCTCGGCCAGGAGATCGACGTCATCAATTCGGTGAAGCTCGGCGTCATCGACCTCATGGTGTCGGGCTCGTCGATCTCGGCCAATCTCGTGCCGCTGGTCGGCACCTTCGACCTCGGCTTTCTCTTCTCGAGTTTTCCGCAGCAGACCAAGGCGTTCGACGCCGGCGCCGCCAAGCCGATCGAGGATGCGCTGCTCAAGGGTGGCAACATCCGCATCATCGCCTGGGCCTATAATTTCGGCTCGCGCAGCGTACTGGCGAGGAAGCCGGTCAAGACGCCCGAAGATCTCGCGGGGCTGAAGATCAGAACGCTGCCCAACCCGGTCATCACCGAATGCCTGCGCCTGATGGGTGCCGCGGCGACGCCGCTGGCATTCGGCGAAATCTACACGGCGTTGCAAGCCGGCGTGCTGGATGGGCTGGAGCATGATCCGCCGACCATCCTGGCCAGCAAGTTCTTCGAAACGGCGAAGTTCTATGCGCTGACGCAGCACAATTTCTCGCCGCTCGCGATCTATTTCAGCGACATGACCTACAACCGCATGGATCCGAAGCTGCGCGAGGGCTTCCTCGATGCCGCGAAGAAGGCCGCGGCCGACACGCGCACCCATGGGCTTGCGGTCGAGAAGGAGGCGCTGGCGGCGTTGACGGAGAAGGGCGTGACGGTGGCCGAATGCGACCGCGAAGCGTTCAGGAAACGCGTGGCGCCGCAGACCGATAACTTCATCAAGGCGCGGCCGGAATCCAAGGCCGTCATCGATATCATCCGCGCGACGCAAGCCTGAGATGGCCAAATCTGAGCTGGCGATGACAGCCGCCGTGCCTCTCTCGGGCGGACGCCACGGGAGCATCACCATGCTGCTTCGCCTCAGCGACGCGATCGCAGCCATTCTCTTGGCCGTCGATCTCGTGGTGGTCTGCGCCTCCGTGCTGCTGCGCTTCTTCTTCAACGCGCCGGTCGAATGGTCCGACGACGTCGCGCGCGGACTGATGGTCGGCTCGGCCTTCTTCGGCGCGGCGAGCGCGCTCGCGCGCGGCGAGAATGTCGGCGTGTCGTTCTTCCGGGATCTGCTGTCACAGCGATTGCAGGTGCTTGTCGATGCCGCCAGCGCGCTCCTGGTCGTGCTGATCTCCGGCTATGTCGCCTACAACGCCATCAAGCTGGGTGCGCTGACGGCGGGACAGACCACCGGATCCGGCCTGCCACTGGAGCTGACCTTCTATCCGATGGGTGTCGGCGCGCTGTTCATGACGGTGTTCGCGATCAACCATCTCTGCATGCGGCCGCTCCCTGAAATCGTCAGGGGCCTCGTTGCGATCCTGGTCGTCACCGGCCTTTATCTTGCCTGGGATTATCTCTCGCCGTCATCGGTGCCGTCGGCGGGCATCTTGATGCTGATCGGCTTCTTCGCCACCCTGTTCGGCGGATTGCCGATCGGGTTTGCGCTGGCACTCGCCGCGCTGATCTTCATCTGGGTCGAGGGCGCGCTGCCCGGCGTCATCTTCGCCCAGCAGATGGCGCGGGGCATCGACAATTTCGTGTTGCTCGCGATCCCCTTCTTCATCCTCGTCGGCTATCTCATGGAAGCCAACGGCATGTCGGTGCGCCTGATCGAGCTGTTGCAGCGCGCGGTGGGGCGGATGCGCGGCGGATTGAACGTCGTGATGGTGGCCTCGATGGTGCTGTTCTCCGGCATCTCCGGCTCGAAGATGGCGGACGTCGCCGCGGTCGGCTCCGTCTTGATCCCGGCGGCGCGCCGCTCGAAGCAGAATCCGGGCGGCGCGGTGGCGCTGCTTGCAGCGTCCGCGGTGATGGCTGAGACCATTCCGCCCTGCATCAATTTGATCATCCTCGGCTTCGTCGCGAACCTGTCGATCGGCGGCCTGTTCGTCGCAGGCCTCCTGCCGTCGGCGCTGATGGCGCTGGTGCTGATCGCGGTGTCCATCATCTTCGGCAAGCGGCCGGACAAGATAGAGGAGGTCGAGCCGCAGATGCCGGTGTCAGGCCTGTGGAGCGGCGCGATCGCCTCGTTCGGCCTGATCTTCATGATCTTCTTCGGCTTCAAGACCGGCTTTGCCACCGCGACCGAGATCTCGGCTTTCGCCGTCGCCTATGCGCTGGTCGTCGGCAGCGTGGTGTTCCGCGAGCTCGGCTTCAAGTCCGCCGCGCACAGCTTCGTGCAGGCGGCGACGCGCGCGGGTCTCGTGCTGTTCATCGTCGCCGCCGCGCAATCGCTGGCCTTCACGCTGACCTTGCAGCAGGTGCCGCATGCGGTCGGCGACTTCATGCTCGGCCTGTCCAAGACCTCAGGCGTCTGGTTGTTCATCCTCTTGGCGATTGCCGTGCTGATCGTGATGGGCTCGGTGCTGGAAGGCGCGGCCGCCCTCATCATCTTCGGACCGCTGCTGCTGCCGGTCGCCGTGCAGCTCGGAATTGATCCCCTGCATTTCGGGGTCGTGCTTGTCATCGCCATGGGGATCGGCCTGTTCGCGCCGCCGCTCGGGCTCGGGCTCTATGGCGCCTGCCTGATCGGTAACGTCCCGATCGAGCAGACGGTGAAGCCGATCATGGGCTACCTCGGCCTCTTGTTCCTCTGCCTGCTCGTCATCGCCTTCGTGCCGTGGCTCTCGACGGCGCTGCCGCGCGCGTTCGGCTATTGAAGGAGTCTCGTCGTGAAAGTCCTGCTCGCTCACACGCCGGAGATGCGCCGGAACTATTACGGCGATCGCAGCCTGGACGGCCTGCGCGCGACCGCCGAGGTGATGCTGCACGATGGCGACGAGCCGCTCGACGCTGCCGGGCTCGTGCGTGCGGCCAAGGACGTTGACATCATCGTTGCCGATCGCATGACGGAGGGGCGCGGCGAGATCTTTGCGCAGCTGCCGCGCCTGTGTGCATTCGTCCGCTGCGCCGTCGACATCCGCAACGTCAATGTCGACGCGGCATCGAGGGCGGGCGTGCTCGTGACCCGTGCCGGCCCGGGCTTCGTGCAGGCGGTGGCCGAGCTCGCGCTCGGCTTCATGGTCGATCTCTCCCGCGGCGTCTCGCGAACCACCGCCGACTACCAGGCCGGCCGCAAGGCGGAAGCACGGATGGGCCGCCAGCTCGCGGGCAGCCGGATCGGCATCATCGGCTATGGCAGCATCGGGCGCTATCTCGCCGAGGTGGCAAAAGTGCTGCGCATGGAGGTGCTGGTCGCCGATCCCTTCGCGACCGTCAGTGATGCTGCGATCCGGCAGGTCGGTCTTGATGAGCTGCTCGCCGCGTCGGACTACGTCGTCTGCCTCGCGGTGGCCAACGAGCAGACCGAGAACCTGATTGGGGAAGCGGCACTGGCGCGCATGCAGAAGCATGCCGTCTTCATCAATCTCTCGCGCGGCAATCTCGTCGACGAGGCGGCGCTGGCGCGGGCATTGATCGAGCATCGCATCGCCGGCGCGGCCATGGATGTCGGCCGCGCGCCCGATCAGATGCCGACGCCCGAGCTGGCGAAACTGCCGAACGTGATCGCCACGCCGCATGTCGGCGGCCTGACCCCGCAGGCAATCGAATATCAGTCCCTGGAAACGGTGCGTCAGGTCGAAGCGATCGTGAAGGGAGCGATCCCGCAAGGCGCCGTCAATGCCGACCACTGGACGCGGCGGCCTTAAAGACGATCCACCGCTTGAGCGTCCCTCCTTCGGCCGAGATGATCTTGGCGGTGCGCGCAGATTCGGGCCTGCCGCCGCAGCGGCTGGAGATCGAGATCATGGACGATCGCCGCAGGGCCGCTCTCATATGCGATTGCGCTGCCGCTCAAGAGGCATGCACGAAAAGCGCTTGACCCGGGCATCTCCGGATGGTCGGAAGGATCGTCCAGGGATGAAACACAAACATGCGGTTTCCGTTCTTCTACGGCTGGGTCGTAGTCGCCGTGACCTTCGTCACCATGGCCATTGGCGTCAACGCGCGCACCGCCTTTTCATTGTTCTTTCCTCCCATCATCTCCGAGTTCGGCTGGGAGCGTGGCGTCACCGCGGGGGCGTTCTCCTTCGGCTTCGTGGTGTCGGGCGTGGTCAGCCCGCTGATCGGCCGCCTCATGGACCGCGCCGGCCCGCGCGCCGTGATGGAGCTCGGCGTCGTGCTGATGGGCGGCGGCCTGCTGCTCGCGCCGCTCACCAGCGCGCCCTGGCATCTCTACGTCACCATCGGCGTCATGGTCGGCGCCGGCTCGGTCTGTCTCGGCTATTCCGGCCAGTCGCTGTTCCTGCCGAACTGGTTCATCCGCAAGCGCGGCTTCGCCATCGGTATCGCGTTCGCCGGCGTCGGCATCGGCTCGGTGACGCTGCTGCCATGGGTGCAGCACATGATCGAACAGACCGGCTGGCGCACCGCCTGCACCGCGATGGGGCTGCTGGTCCTGATCGTTCTGGCGCCCATCAATCTGCTGCTGCGCAAGCGCCCCGAGGACATCGGCCTTGAGCCGGACGGCGATGCCGCCCGGCTCGCGGGAGCGGCAAAGCCCGTCTCCAATGTCGTCGATCCGGTCTGGGCCGGCACCGAATGGACGCTGAAGCGTGCCGTCGCAACTGCACGATTTTGGTGGATCGCGTTCGGTTATTTCTGCGGCCTGTACATCTGGTACGCGGTGCAGGTGCACCAGACCAAATTCCTGCTCGACATCGGCTTCAGCCCTGGTGTCGCGGGCTCGGCATCGTCAGCCTGCTCGGCATTCCCGGCCAGATCCTGCTCGGCCATGTCTCCGACCGGATCGGGCGGGAATGGGTGTGGGCGATCAGCTGCGCGGGTTTTGCCGTCTGCTTCGCGGCGCTGATAGCGCTGAAGTTCCAGCCATCATTGTGGCTGGTCTATCTCATGGTGTTCACGCAAGGCGCGCTCGGCTACGGCCTCACCTCGATCATGGGCGCTGTGGTGTTCGAGATCTTCCAGGGCCGGCACCAGGGCAGCATCTTCGGCACGATCATGCTGGCCGCGCTGGCGGGCGGTGCCGCCGGTCCCTGGGTGACCGGCTTTCTCTACGATCGCGCCGGCGATTACACGCTCGCCTTCGGCATTGCCGTGATCGTGAGCGCATTGTCGGCGCTGTCGATCTGGCGGGCCGCGCCGCGCAAGGTGCGGGTGGTGGCCGGCCGGCTGCACGCGGTCCAGAGCGAAGCTGCACAGTAGGTTCCGCATGCACCGCGTTGCCGCCGTCGCCCTGGCGGCACGTTAAGCATGCCGCCTCTTAGTGGGACGTGGAAACGCGACGGTCCTGCGAAGCGACATCCTATTCCGACGCCAACCCGGTCCTCCGCCGCAGATCCGTGATCGCGCGCAAAAAGCTGTCGGCCGGCGTCGTCTCGGGGTCGATCAGCCGGTGCAGGCGGAAGCCGTCTTCCAGTGCGAGCACGACGGAGGCCATCCAGGGCGGGTTCAGACTGTCATTCCGCCCGTTGCTCTTCAACGTCGCCTCGACGATGTCGGCGACCAGCTTGCGCCGCGCGCGCAGGCGTTTTGCAAGTTCCGGGCGGCGCTTCTCGGCGCGCGCGACGAACAGGATCATCTCCATGTGCAGCAGCGGCGAGCGGCCGAGTGGATCCTGCTTGCTGCGGTCCATCGTCTTCAGCGCCGCGATGAAATCGTCGAGATTGTCGTGCTGCGCGAGGATGTCCATGTTGCGCCGGATCGACTGCTCGACATGGTCCTCGAGCATGGCGATGATCAGCTCGTCCTTGCTCTTGAAGTTGGAATAGAACGCGCCGCGGGTAAAACCCGCCGCGGCCGCGATCGCCTCGATGCTGGCGCCGCCAATGCCGTCTTGCTCGAACACGCGCGCGGCCGCCTCGAACAATCTGTCGCGCGTATCGTCCCTGGTCGGCCTGGTTCTCACTCTTGACATCCCGGCAGCTTAGGGCAGAATGCAATTCGATACAACAATGTATCGAGTTGATAATTCGAAAGGGATGGTTACGCCGGGCTGTGGGACAGCTTTGCGTATTCGTGTCATGCGGCAACCGATCTGAGGTCACCATGAACGAGCAAGTGCAAGGCGCGAATCAAGGCCCGAACAGCGATCAGCTGTTCAACCCGCTGTCGCCGGACTTCATCCGCGATCCCTATCCGCATTATGATCGGCTGCGCACGATCGATCCGATCCATGTGACGCCGTTCGGCCAATTCGTCACCAGCCGACACGCCGATGTCAGCCTGGTGCTGCGCGACAAGCGCTTCGGCAAGGATTTCGTCGAGCGCACCAAGCGCCGCTATAGCGAAAAGATCATGGACGAGCCGGTGTTCCGCAGCATGAGCCACTGGATGCTGCAAGCCGATCCGCCCGACCACACCCGCCTGCGCGGCCTGGTCGTGAAGGCCTTCACCGCCCGCCGCGTCGAGGACATGCGCCCGCGCATCCAGGAGATTGTCGACCAGACCATCGATGCGGTGATCGACGGCGGCCACATGGACCTGATCGAGGATTTCGCCTTCCGCCTGCCTGTCACCATCATCTGCGACATGCTCGGTATCCCCGAGGAGCACCGCGAGGTCTTCTACAAGAGCTCGCGCGACGGCGGGCGGCTGCTCGACCCGGTGCCGCTGTCGCCGGAAGAGATCAAGCAGGGCAACGCCGGCAACCTGATGGCCCAGATGTACTTCCAGCAGCTGTTCGAGCTGCGCCGCCGCAGTCCCGGCGACGATCTCATCACCCAGCTCGTGCAGGCCGAGGAGGACGGCAACAAGCTCACCAACGAGGAATTGACCGCCAACATCATCCTCTTGTTCGGCGCCGGTCACGAGACCACCGTCAATCTGATCGGCAACGGCCTGCTGGCGCTCCACCGCAATCCGGACCAGCTCGCGCTTTTGAAGGCGCGGCCCGAGCTGATGGTGGGCGCGATCGAGGAATTCCTGCGCTACGATTCCTCGGTGCAGATGACCGGGCGCGTCGCGCTGGAGGACATCGACGATCTCGGCGGGGTGAAGATCCCCAAGGGCGAGACCGTGCTCTGCCTGCTCGGCTCGGCCAACCGCGATCCGGCGGTCTATTCCGACCGGCCCGACCGGTTGGACGTCACCCGCCAGAACGTGAAGCCGCTGTCATTCGGCGGCGGCATCCATTTCTGCCTGGGGGCCCAATTGGCGCGCATCGAGGCCGAGATCGCCATCGCGACGCTGCTCCGGCGGCTGCCCGATTTGCGCATCGACGATGTCGAAACCCCGGAATGGCGGCCGACCTTCGTGCTGCGCGGCCTGAAGCGGTTGCCGGCAAGCTGGTAAAGGCGTCAGCCCTGGTTCTGCGAGCGCAGGTCCTCATCCCGAGGAGCCCGCGAAGCGGGCGTCTCGAAGGATGGCCGCCGGCGGAAGCGGGACCTCTATGGTTCGGGACGGCGCTTTGCGCCTCCTCGCCATGAGGGCCTCTCGCCGGCGTTAACCTCCGCGCGCAACGGTCGCTGTGACTTCGCCATACTTCCCCCTATATAAGGGGCTGTTCCGGCCCGCCTGAAGCCTTCCGAGGGCAAAGTCTGGTCCGGGCGCCGTTTTGGCCGAGGGGAGACCCGTGCAGACGACGCTGCTCGGATTGGCGATTGCCTTCATCATTGCGCTGCTGGCCGCGCTGATCGGGCCTCACTTCGTCGACTGGAACCAGTTTCGGCCCCAGTTCGAGGCGGAGGCGAGCCGAATCATCGGCGTGCCGGTGCGGGTGGCGGGCGAGCTCGACGCGCGGCTGTTGCCGGCGCCGACGCTGCGGCTGCGCGCGGTCACCTTCGGCGGCAACAACGATCTCGGCCGCCTGCGCGCCGACAAGCTCGACGTCGAGTTCAGTCTTGGCTCCCTCATGCGCGGCGAATGGCGCGCCACCGAGCTTTCGGTCGGCGGCATGGCGGTCGACCTCGGCCTGGACGCGCGCGGGCGGGTCGATTTGCCGTCTACTGCGAGCGGTGCCTTCAATCTCGCGTCGCTCGCTATCGAGCGGCTCAATCTCACCGGCCGCATCGCCCTGCACGATGCCGCCAGCCGCTCGACGCTGGAGCTGAGCGACATCGCCTTTTCCGGTGACGTGCGCTCGCTCGCCGGCTCCCTGCGCGGCGACGGCCGTTTCTCCGCCAACGGCGTGCGCTATCCGTTTCGCATCTCCTCCGGCCCAAGCGCCGACGGCAACGCCACCCGCCTCCACCTCAACATCGATCCGGGCGAGCGCGCCATCCTCGCCGATCTCGAAGGCGTGCTCGCCTTCGACAACCGCCTGCCGAAATTCGACGGCGCACTGACGCTCGCCGTGCCCGCGACGAAGAAGGCGGGCGAGGTAGGGCCGACGCCCTGGAAGCTCACGACGAAGCTGAAGGCCGATCCGGCCGGCGCAAAGTTCGACCAGATCGACGTCAGCTTCGGTACTGAGGACGCCGCACTGAAGCTCGGCGGCGTCGGCGACCTCAAGTTCGGCGCCTCGCCGCTGCTGCGCGCGGTGCTCTCGGCGCGGCAGGTCGATGCCGACAAGCTGGCGGCCAAGGATGCTGCCAAGGACGATGCCGATCCGCAGCGTGTCCTGCCGGCGCTGCGCGCAGGGCTGGCCGCGATCCCGCAGGCGCCGATCCCGGCGCAGATCGAATTCAACTCCGACCAGATCATGCTCGGCGGCCGTCCGCTCCAGAACATCACGGCCGAGCTTCAGACCGACGGACGATCCTGGACCTTCCAGCGGCTCGAGCTGCGCGCTCCCGGCATGACGCAGCTCTCGCTCAATGGCGCGACTCCCGGCGCCGACAGCTTCAGCGGCCGCCTCAGCGTCGAATCGTCCGATCCCGATACGCTGCTGGCTTGGCTGCAGGGCCGCAGCGAGATCAACCGGCGCAGCACGCGGCCGCTGCGCCTTGCCGGTGACGTGACGATTGCCGCCAACCATCTCGCCATCGACAGGCTGAAGGCCGAGATCGAGGGCGGTGCGGTGGAGGGCCGCATCGCCTTCGTCCAGACCGGCGCCAGCAAGGGCTCCCGGATTGATGCCGAGCTCAAGGCCGATCGTCTCGACCTCGATGCCGCGGCAAGTTTTGTGCGCGCGCTTGCCGGGCCGCAGGGCGAATGGCCGGAGGAGGCAAAGCTCTCGCTCGATATCGGCCGCGCCATCTCCGCAGGACAGGAGCTGCGGCCGTTTGCGGCAAAGCTCGGCTACGGCCCGGCGGCGCTATCGCTGGAGCACTTGCGGTTCGGACAGGCTGGCGGCGTGACCACCGAAGCGAGCGGCAGCTTCGATCGCACCCAGGTCACCGGCAGGCTCGCGCTGAAATCCTCCGGCAATTCGCTGCACGAGCTCACGGCGCTGATCGAGCCGTTTGCGCCCGCGGTGCGGGCGCGCTTCGATGCCATGCCGGCATTGGCCGGCGCGACGCGCCTGAAGCTCGACCTCAGCCTCGACAAGAATGCCGAGCATGCCGATCGCAGCAACGTCCGCGCTGTGTTCGATCTCGACGCGCCGCAGCTCAAGGCGACCGCGACGCTGGCCGCGCAGACGCCGGTGGCCGCCGTCAGCGGCTTCGACATCGAGCGCCTGCGCAACAGCGACTTCACACTCGATACGAAACTAACGGCGCCGCAGGCCGGCGCGCTGCTGGCGCTGCTCGGCCTCGATCGCGTGGTGGCCGCAGGCGAGGGCGCTTCGCAGTTCGAAGGCAAGGTGACCGGCGCCTGGAGCCGGCCGCTGCAAGTGAACGCAAAGCTCTCGGGCGCGCTGGATGCGGATGCGCAAGGCAATTTTGACTGGCCGGCATCAAAGGGCAGCGCGAGCCTGCGCGTGCGCAACGCCAATCTGGCGCCGCTGTTCGGGACCAGCGCGACCGACAAGCCAGCGCAGAAAGTCAGCCTGTCCTCGCGCGTCAGCCTGTCCGGCAATCGCCTGACCTTCGATGATCTCGACAGCACCGCAGCCGGCTCGCACCTGCGCGGCCATCTGACGGTGACGCTCGATCAGGACAAGAGTGTCGATGGCGAGGTGGGCCTCGATACGCTCGATCTTGCGCCGGCGCTCGCGATGGCAATCGGCGCCGCCGGACATGAGTCCGGCGAACCGTTGAGTGCGGGGCTCATCGGTGGCTGGCGCGGCCGCATCGCCTTCCAGGCATTGCGCGGCACATTGCCCGGTGGCATCGAGCTGCGCCCCTTCGCCGGCACGATCCGCGGCGACGGCCAGTCGCTCGCGCTCGATGCGCTCAAGGGCGGCATCGGCGGCGGCGAGATGTCGGCAAGTCTCGACGCGCGCAATAGCGCAAATGGCTTGGCCCTGAACGCGCGTATCGAACTCGGCAATGTCGATGCGGCGGCGCTGCGCTACCGCAATCTCGCGCTGCCCAAGGGACGCGCCTCGGTGCAGATGGCGCTGACCAGCCAGGGCCGCAGCGTCGCGGCCCTCACCGGCGCGCTCGCCGGCAACGGCACGGTGACGCTCGACTCCGCCGAGATTGCCGGCCTCAATCCGCGCGCCTTCGAGATCGCAATCCGCGCCAGCGACGGCGGCCAGGTCAGTGACGACAACCGGCTGCGCCAGCTGGTCGAGCCCGCGCTGTCGGCAGGCCCGATCGCGGTCGCTTCGGCGCAGATCCCGTTCACGATCCGCGATGGGCGCCTGCGCGTCGGCGCGACGCCGCTGGAAGCGAAGAACGCCCGCGCCATCGTCTCCGGCGGCTACGACATTCCCGCCGACCAGGCCGACATCCGCGCCAGCCTGACGCCGATCATGACCGGCCTCTCCGGCGCCCCGCCGGAGATCCAGCTGTTCGCGGCAGGCCCTCCGGACAAGCTCAATCGCACCGTCGATCTCGCGCCGCTGTCTTCCTGGCTCGCGGTGCGCACCATCGACCGCGAGACGCGCCGGCTCGATGCGATCGAGCGCGGCGAGCCGCCGCCCGCCACGGCCGCTCTGCCGACCCTGGTCTCTCCCGATGGCGCGCCGGAGCAGGCGCCTGCGAATGTGCCCCTGCCTGGCCAGGATCCGCGGCGCGCACCGGTAAAGGCGAAGGTTGCCCCGACGCCGAAAGCTCCGCACGCGGCCCCCGCTGTGCCGAGCCCACCGCTGGCAAGCCAGCAACTTGCCCCTTTGCCGCCGCCGATCGACGTGAAGCCCGCTCCGGGCCCGCCGCCCGCCAAGCCCAAGCCGAAGCCGCCGCTGGTGCTGACGCCACAGAATCCGTGAGGCGGTGCTAGCCGCAGGTCCGGTCTTCACCTTCCCTTCCGAAGAGGTGAAGCGAGACCTTCCGCGCCGGTAAACCCATTCCCACGCATTTGAATGAATTTTGGTCGGCAAAACTGATTTGCCGGTTTTACTGAATTCTCGCGTTTGATCTCTAGCGTCGGTTCCTGAGGAATCCGGTGTCCTGCCACGAGCGGCGGGACAGCTCGCCAAGCTGCTCGTCAAGAACTGCTCGGCAAGAACTGCTCGCCAAGAACTGGGGGTTATCGAGATGAACGGGGCGAAAACGCTTCTACAGGATCTGGACGACGCGATCGCACGCGGCACCGACGAAAGCCGTGCGAAGGCATTGTGGCATGCGACCGACATCCTGATCACCGGCCGCTACAGCGACGACGAGATCAGCATGTTCGGCGAGGTCATCGGGCGGCTTGCCGACGAGATCGAAGTCGCGGCGCGGGTGCAGCTCTCGGAGGTGATGTCGGCGTGCGACCATGCTCCCTTCAATGTCATCGAGAAGCTCGCGCTCGACGACGAGATCGACGTCGCAGGTCCCGTGCTGCGCGAGTCCAATCGTATCGACGAGAAGATGCTGGTCGAGAGCGCCATGACCAAGAGCCAGTCGCATCTGCTGGCGATCGCCCAGCGCAAGTCGATCGGCGAGGCCGTGACCGACGTGCTGGTCAAGCGCGGCAACCAGGAGGTGGTGACGTCCGTTGCGAAGAACGAGGGCGCACGCTTCTCCGGCTCAGGCCTGCTGCACATGGTGCGCCGCGCCGAGGGAGATTCGATCCTTGCCGAACAGCTTGGCCTGCGCAAGGACGTGCCGCGCCACATCTTCCAGCAGCTGATCTCCAAGGCCTCGGAAGACGTCCGCCGCCGGCTCGAGACTGAACGACCCGAAATGATGACGCAGATCCAGAGCTCGGTGACCGAGGTCACCGGCGATCTTCAGTCCAAGTTCGGTCCGTCCTCGCGCAGCTATTTCGTCGCCAAGCGCGTGGTAACGACGCAATACCGCCAGGGCAATCTCAACCAGGACTCGATCTCGAACTATGCGCGCCAGCACCGCTTCGACGAAGTGCAGATCGGCTTGTCGCTGCTGTCGGCGCTGCCGGTCGACGTGATCGAGCGTGCGCTGATGGACCGCAATCGGGAGATGATCCTGGTGCTGTGCAAGGCACTCGACTTCTCCTGGGACACGACCATGTCGCTGCTGTTCCTCGGCGCCAAGGATCATCTGATCACGGCGCGCGAACTCCACGACAATGAGCACGAGTACGGCCGGCTCAAGATCGAGACCTCGCGCAGCATCCTGAAGTTCTACCAGTCGCGCAAGAACAGCGCGGGTGCCGACGCGGGCCGTCAGCCCGAGCTCCAGGTACACTGAGGAGTATCAGCAATGTTGCCTCAATTCGGCACCGCAGTTCGCAAGAAGATCAACAAGACACCGGCCGCCGATCTCGGCGGTGCGCCGGACAAGGCGTCGGTTGAGGCCGCCTGGCTCGTGCTGGAAGCCGCCAACGACCTCGGTGACCACGCCGCGATCGAAGCCTGCCGCCGCGTCATCGACGCCGAGCTGAACGGCACGCTGGCCGGCAGCTCGGACATCGATCTGGTGCTGGGGTATTTCCGGTGAGCGCACAAACGGCTGGGACCGAGGAACGGACGCGTTGGCAGTCGGTTTGCGTGCATGCCACGCTATTACTTCGACACCCGGGACAATGAGACCTTCATCGCCGACGAGATCGGCGTCGATATCGCCTCCTTGGAGGAGGTGAGAACTATGGTCTCGGCTGCGATGGCCGATTTCGCCAAGGACGTGCTGCCCGGTTCGGCGTTTCGGGCGCTGGCAATCGAAGTTCGCGATGATTTCGGCCCGGTTTTGCTGGTTTCGTTGCGCTTCGAGATCGAGCGGGTATCAGCCCAGAAACTAACTTAGGCCCTCGGTTGGAACCTTCCCCTTAACCTGTGATTGTCCCCGATCACCGGCCGCGACTCTTGGGCGCTGGTGGCTGAGAGTTTTGTGCTCCCGCCTTATAGGCCGGAGCGGCGAGTTCCTCTCCGGCTCAAACGTCCTCAAGCGCGGAGAGGTGCGCGATGCCCGGAACGTTAACGGCTGCGCTCGTTCAAAAGCTCAGTAAGGCCAATCGGCTCGACCAGGACGATGTCCTGGCACTTGAACAACTTTCTATCCATAGCAAGCGCGTCGCGGCCCAGCACCGTTTCGTGCGTGACGGTGACCGCCCCTCGGAATCCTGCCTGATCGTTGATGGGTTTGCATTCCGCTCCAAGCTTACGCCGGATGGACAGAGGCAAATTCTCTCGCTCCATATGCCGGGAGAAATCCCGGACCTCCAGAGCCTGCACTTGCACGTCATGGATCATGACCTGACGACGCTCACAGAATGTACCCTCGGTTTCATCAAGCACGACACCTTGCGTGAGCTAAATCAAAGGCGACCTAACGTAGCGGCTGCGCTCTGGCGCGAAACGCTGATCGACTCCGCAATTTTCAGGGAATGGATCGTCAATGTCGGACGCAGGCCGGCGCGTGTTCGAATGGCGCACTTGTTGGTAGAGCTTTACGAGCGGCTTGAACTGATCGGGCGCACGACAAAGGGGTCCTTTGAGCTCCCAATTACTCAAATCGAACTGGCGGACTGCCTTGGATTATCGGTCGTTCACGTCAACCGGATCCTGCAGCAGCTTCGTCACGATGGTCTCGTCGCAACCGAGCGCAGAACCTTCCACTTGCTCGACAAGGCCAAGGTGGAGGAGGTAGGGCAGTTCGAAAAGATCTACCTGCATCAGCGCCCATCGGTCTGATTTCGCTTTCGCGTGCCTCCGCCCAGCTCAGCGGCAATTCGAGCGCCTTGAGTCCGTGTCGAGCCGAAGCTTTGACTTGACCGCGTGAAGGGCGGCGGCCAGTTCGTCGATATGATAGGGCTTTGCCAGGATCTGAACGTCCTCGGCTTCGGCTTCATGGACGGCCGCTTCGGCGTATCCACTGGTCAGCAAGACGGGTACGTCACTGCGTCTTTTCTTGATCTCTCGCGCGAGCTCGACCCCGTTCATACCGCCCGGCATCATGATGTCGGAAAAGATCAGATCGATGGAGCGCCCGTCGGCCAAGGCGCCAAGCGCCGCCGCCGCGCTGGAGGCGTGCGTGACGTCATAGCCGAGTTGGCCGAGCATCTCGCTGACCAATGCAGCCACCTCGTCATCGTCTTCGACCAGCAGGATCCGACCGTGGTTCTTCTTCTTCGGCCGCACCCTGGTGAGGTCGATGAGGTGTCGCTCCCTGGAAGGAACGTCCAACGATCTCGGCAGGTACAGCTCGATGCTGGTGCCGCGGCCGACCTCCGATTGGATGCGCACCGTGCCCCGCGACTGCGTCGCAAATCCATGAACCTGCGCCAGCCCAAGGCCCGAGCCCTTTCCGACGTCCTTGGTCGTGAAGAACGGCTCGAAGACGCGGGACAAGACGCCCGGAGCCATCCCAATACCGGTGTCGATAACTGAGAGACGCACATAATCGCCGGAGATCTCTTGGTCCTTCAGGTCGGGTAGATTTTCCCCGCGCACGACGATCGTGCCGCCGTTGGGCATGGCGTCGCGTGCGTTGACGGCCAGATTGAGAATGACCAGCTCGAGCTCACCGGGATCGACCTCTACCGGCCACAGCGAATCCGGAAAATCGAACTCGACATGAACATCGCCCCTCAGGCTGCGATCGAGCAGTTCGCGCATGCCGCCAATCTGAGCGGCGACGTCGACGGGCTCCGGCCGAAGCGTCTGCCGGCGGGAAAACGCCAGAAGCTGCTTCGTCAGGCTGGCGCCGCGCTGCGCCGCCTGGATCATCCCGTCCATCAGACGCCGGCGCCGGTTTGGATCTGTCTGGCGGTCGAGCATGTCGAGCCCGCCGGAAATCACCATCAGCAGATTGTTGAAGTCGTGAGCCACGCCGCCGGTGAGCTGGCCGATGGCTTCGATTTTCTGGGCCTGGCGTAACGTTTCCTCCACGCGAGCGCGCTCGTTCATTTCGAGGCGAAGCTGCTCGTTGGCCTCCTTCAGCTCTCGCGTCCGCTCGATCACCAGCTTCTCGAGCTCCTGCGCCGTCTGCTCGCGCGCCTCAAGCAGAGCCCGGATCTCGTATTGACGCCGCCGTGCCCGCATCGCGGATTGCACCGCGCTGGTCAGCGTAATCGGCTGCACCGGCCGCTCGAGCAGCGAAACGTTACGCAAAAGCTCGACGATGCTGCGGCGCCAGGCGACGACCGCCGGCTGCTCTCGATGGCTGGTGAGAACGACAAATGGGAGGTCGGACCATGGCGGTTGGTTCGCGATCCATTGTGCCAGCGGCGCCGTGTCTTTCCCGAACAATCCCTCCTCCGCCAGAAACACGGTGCCCACGCCAGCGGCCATCTCGCTGACGAGTTGGAGCAGGCTTCGGCAGTTGACCGCGTCCAGATCCGCGCCGCGGAAAAGCTCGGCCGATGCCGGTCCGTCCCGGCCGATGGGCGCATATACGAGAACACGGTTGTCCCGGCGGGCGCTCATTCCGCCAGTCCTTCCGGGAGTTCCGAGCCGGTATAACGCGGATTGCCGGAAAAGATGCCGCTGAATTCATTGAGGGGTGGGCCCAGTTTGATCCCGGTGCTGCCGAGCCGAAACTCGCGGATACTATGCTCGTGATTGCCGCTGCGCTTCTTGACGACAGACAAGGCGCGCCGCACTCGTCCGCCGAACTCGAAATAGCGCAGCATCAAGACCGAATCGCTCAAATAGCTGATGTCGAGCGGCGTATCCATCGGGCCGACCAGTCCATGCTGAGCGAGGATAAGGATGGTCAACACGCCCTGCTGTGCCAGGTAGCTCAGGAGTTCATGCATCTGCAGGATGAGAAACCGCTCATCCGGCATCGCATTCAAGTAACCGTTCAGACTGTCGATGATCACCACGCGCGCATTGTCGACCTCGACGCTCCGGCGCAGGCTCGCCGTGAACTCGCCGGGCGACAATTCGGCGGGATCTATCTGCTGAAACCGAATTCGCCCCGAGTCAATGTGCTCCTGGAGAGGCAGGCCGAGCGTGCGGGCTCGCGCCTCCACGGTGCCCCGGCCTTCATCGAAGGCGAAGAACACGGCGTGCTCGCCACGTTCCGCCGCCGCTATCGCATAGGTCAGCGCTAGCGACGATTTGCCGACCCCGGCAGCGCCAATGAGAAGTGCGTTGGTGCCGCGCTCGAGGCCGCCTCCCAGCAATTGGTCGAGCTCGGCGCTGCCGCTGGGCGTGAACTCGCCGGAAAAGGGCTTGTGATGTTCGGCCGCGACCAGCCTGGGGAATATCCGCAAGCCGCCCTCCGAGATCGTGAAATCGTGGTAGCCGCCGCGAAACTTTATGCCGCGCATCTTGATCACGCGAAGCCGTCGCCGCTCGGCCCCGTACTCGATTGCCAGCTGTTCGAGCATAACGACGCCGTGTGCGATGGAATGAAGCTGCAGGTCGTCCTGGGACGATGAGAGATCGTCGAGGAGGACCACCGTGCAATTTCGATTGGTGAAATAATGCTTCAGAGCCAAAACCTGGCGTCTGTATCGCAGCGGGTTTTGAGCCAGCAGGCGCAGTTCGGACAGGCTGTCGAGCACCACGCGAGTGGGATCAACGCGTTCGACCTCCTTGAAAATCAAATTGGTGGTTTCGCTCAGCTCCATCTCTGCGGGATGGAACACCGTGAGCTCGCGTTCGGGATCGAGCGTTGTCTCCGGCGGGACCAGTTCAAAGATGTCCACGCCTTGCAAAGACCAGCCGTGCCGATGCGCGACAAGCTCCAGCTCCCGCCTCGTTTCAGATAGCGAGATATAAAGCACGCGTTCGCCATCGCGCACGCCCCTGAGAAGGAATTGGAGGGCGATGGTGGTCTTGCCGGTGCCGGGCCGTCCCTCATAAAGATACATCCGGTTGGCGTCCAAGCCGCCGCCCAGGATGTCATCCAAGCCGTCGCTGCCCGTCGAAACTCTCGGCAGATCTTTGAGATGACTGTCCGACACAGGCCTCGACGTACCGGTCATTGAACCCCCGTTGCACTTGTTTACTAGAGCGCAGCTGCTTGCCCCAAGGGCCCCGAGGCGAGCAGCCGCATTTGCACTGTAAGATCGGTAAGGAACTCTCGCGCCGCCGCCGGGTTCCACCGGGCCTGACGGCCCGCGCTCTTAGCGGAAGGTGATCGGGGGCCCGCCGCGTGTCGGCCTGAGGCCGCCGTTCCCCTATGAGCTTATCTGGCCCTTTGAGGTTATTTGGATCCGATAAATTGGCTTACCGGCTTCATCGGTCACTTCCAGGCTCCATGCTTGGCCGGGCCGAAACCTGCCGTCGATGTCCTTGAAGAGCTGCCCGGCAAAGCTCGTGGCTTCGCGCCAGGCGGCTTCGTCATCTGGCAGGTCCTCGCCGTGCCGATCGGAGCTCGGTTCGACGTCGTGGACGTGGAAGAAGTACCTGGGCATGGCGGGAGAATGCTGAGGTAGCCCGATACGTTCCGCAGCTGCGCGAGCCGACTAGTCTACCGGCAGATGGCGAGACGTCCCGGATCAGTCTCTCACCGCCGTTTGCGGTAGATCGCGACGTCCTCGCCGTGACGGTTCGTGCGCCGCTCGAGCAGATAGTGCGACTTCTCCAGCACGCGGCGCGATGCGCCATTCGCGACATAGACGATGCCGATGAGGGATGGCAGCGCGAGCTGCGACAGCCCAATGTCCGTCAGCGCGCTCGCGATCTCGCTCGCAAGTCCCTGGCCCCAGAGATCGCGCTTGAACGCGTAGGCAATCTCGATCTCGGCGACGTCGTCGACGAGGATGTGCCGGATTCCCGCCCGCCCGGCGAACGCCCCGTCTTTCGATCGCAGCGTCCACAGCCCGAAGCCATGCTCGTCCCAATGCGCCATGTTGGTGGCGAGATAATTCGTCGTCGTCTCGGCCGAGCGTACGCCGCCGATATAGCGCGAGACATCGGGATCGAGATGGAGTGCGACGAGGTCGGCGAGGTGGTTTTCGTGCAACCTCTCGGCGGTCAGTCTGTCGGTGCTGAAGTGATCCATGAAGCCGATGGCGATTTCGGACTGGCCGCGATCTTGATGGCGTTGAAGGTGACGATGCCATCATGCCGGTGTTTTGCCCGACGGGTCAACTGATTTTCCGAATTTCGGCCGGTTATCCCGTCTATGGTCGGATGACTTTCGCACACGCGTAAGCCATTGATTTCATGACCCCTGTCTACTGTGCATGGGGTTGTTTTCGCAGCTTTTGTCTTGGGAGGGGCTTTAGCCCGCCCCTAGCGCGACCGCGACATTGTAGGTGACGAGGCTCGCCGCATAGGCCAGCAGCAGCATGTAGGTGAAGGTCACGGCCATCCAGGCCCAGCTTCCGGTCTCGCGCCGGATCACCGCCAGCGTGGAGGCGCATTGCGGGGCGAAGATGTACCAGGCCAGCATCGACAGGGCGGTCGCGAGCGACCATTTCGTCGCCAGCACCTGACCGATCTGCTCGGCCGCCTCCTTGCCGCCCTCGATCGCATAGACGGTGCCGAGGGCTGCGACCGCGACCTCGCGCGCCGCCATGCCGGGGATCAGGGCGACCGCGATCTGCCAGTTGAAGCCGACCGGCGCGAGCAGCGGCTCGAGCGCCTTGCCGATGATCGCAGCCAGGCTGAAATCGATCGCCGGCTCCGTGGCGCCCGCAGGCGGCTGCGGGAACGAAGCCAGGAACCAGATCAGCACCATCATCGAGAAGATCGTGGTGCCGGCGCGCTGCAAAAACATCTTCGCTCGGGTGTAGATGCCGATCGCGATCGATTTTAGCTGCGGCACTTTGTAGTCCGGCAGCTCCAGCATGAACGGCGCCGGGGCATAGTCGCGCAGCATGAAGAACTTGATCACGAACGAGACCAGCAGCGCGCTGGCGATGCCGGTGGCATAGAGGCCGAACATCACGAGGCCTTGCAAGTTGATGAAGCCCCAGACGTCCCTGGCCGGAATGAAGGCGGAGATGATCAGCGTGTAGACCGGAATGCGCGCCGAGCAGGTCATCAGCGGCGCGATCAGGATCGTGGTCAGCCGGTCGCGCTTGTTGTCGATGACGCGCGTTGCCATGATGCCTGGAATGGCGCAGGCAAAGCTCGACAACAGCGGAATGAAGGCGCGGCCGTGCAAGCCGGCGCCGCCCATGATGCGGTCCATCAGGAACGCGGCGCGCGCCATGTAGCCGAAATCTTCCAGGAGCAGGATGAATAAGAATATGATGATGATCTGCGGCAGGAACACGATGACGCTGCCGACGCCCGAGATCACACCGTTCTGAAGGAAGCTCTGGAGCAGGCCGGCGGGGAGGGTGTTGTGGACCAGCTCGCCCAGCGCATCGAAGCCGGAGTTGAGCAGCTCCATCAGCGGCTGCGCCCAGGCGAACACCGCCTGGAACATCACGAACAGGATCAGCGCGAGCACGATGAGGCCGCCGACGGGATGCAGCACGATCGCGTCGATCCGGGCGGTCAAGGTGTCGGGACTAGCAGGCAGGCTGACGCAATCGGCGATGATGCGGTCGGCCTCGCGCTGGGTTGCGCGCAGCTCGGAGACGCTGAGCGCGCGCCAGCTGTTCTCGCGCAGCTCGGCGGCGAGCTTGGACGAGATCTCGTCGGTCAGCTGCAACAGATCGGCCGTGCCGCCCTTGCGCACCGCGATCGAGGTGACCACGGGCACGTCGAGCTCCTTGGCGAGCCGTTCCACGTCGACATTGATGCCGCGGCGCGTGGCGATGTCGAACATGTTGAGCACGAGGATCATCGGCCGTCCCGTGCGCTTGAGCTCGAGCAGCAGGCGGATGGTCAGGCGCAGATTGGTCGCGTCGGCCACGCACAGCACCAGATCGGGCATCGTCTCGCCGGAGGCCTTGCCGAGCACGAAGTCGCGGGTGATCTCCTCGTCCGGGCTGCGGCCGCGCAGCGAGTAGGTGCCGGGCAGGTCGACCACGGAGACCTGGCGACCGAGCGGCGTGACGAAAAAGCCTTCCTTGCGCTCGACCGTGACGCCCGGATAGTTCGCCACCTTCTGCCGGCTGCCGGTCAGGGCATTGAACAGCGAGGTCTTGCCGCTGTTTGGTGTGCCGACCAAGGCGAGATGCAGCAGGGGTAATTCCATGGGAGCAAATATCCGGCCGCTATCTAAGCGACGATGATGGCCATGGCTTCGCGACGACGGACCGCGATGGTGATATTGTCGACCCGCACGGCGATCGGGTCGCGTCCGACCAGCCCCTCATGCAGGACCTCGACCCGGGCGCCCTCGACGAAGCCGAGTTCGATCAGCCGGCTCTCGAGCTCGATGTCCGACAGCGCCGAGCCCGCCTCGCGGGCAGACAGATGCTGGATGACGCCGGTATAGCCGCGCTGCGCCAGGCCCAGCGGCATCTGCGAACGCGTATCGTTGGTGTCGGTCATGCCCTGTATTTTCAACCCAGGGCATTGAGGTCAAGCGCGCTTGCTCGCCGAAGCTGCACCTTAGAGTGATTTTAAAGTGCAGAGCAGGTCGCCCGGGAAAGTCCCCGCAGCTACTGGGCCGAGACCTTTTCCGGCTGGACGGTCATGGCGCGGCTCTTGAAGTAGTCCAGGACGAACAGGCGGATCGCCGACGACAGATTACCCTGCTGGCGGTTACTGTCGATCTCGCCGACCAACTCGGACAGCGTCATGTTGCGCAGGCCCGAGATCTCCTTCATGCCGTTCCAGAACGCCTCTTCCAGGCTGACGCTGGTCTTGTGGCCGGCGACGACGATCGACCGTTTCACGACGGGCGACTTCATGGCTGCTCCTCGCGATCGATCTGGTGCTGATCCAGATGCTCCTTCGCCCGGTCCGCCCGCTTCTCCTCCGCCGACCGCTCCGCTTTCGTGCGGCCGAACTTCGCCCGGTTGGCGTCCGCCTGCTTCGCCGAGGCTTCCCGCTCGGCGCGCTTCCTGAAACGATTCAGGTTGATGACGTTCCCCATGCCGCGTCTCCATCACCCGATCCTCTTCAGGCAGGTTGAAACGTTCAGAAACCGGGCGCTGCATTGCGCCCCCAAAGACTTGATTGCCATTCGCTCGTCCTCGTCAATCGGCCACTCGGCCATCAAACGATGAATTTCGCCCCCGTCGAGGGCAGAAGGGCTGCGCAGCACGCCGCCCCGCAGCGCCATTGACGGTAATCAAATCCCGTCCCCAAAGCCGCATATTTCTGCGGGTCTGGCGTCCGTATCACTACGGATGGCTAGCGGAATTCGGAATTTATCCCGGGCTGGTCATCTTCTCAGGGCGGACCAGGCGGTCGAATTCATCGGCCGAAACGAAGCCGAGCCGCAGCGCCTCTTCCTTCAGCGTGGTGCCGTTGGCATGCGCGGTCTTGGCCACCTTGGCCGCATTGTCGTAGCCGATTTTCGGCGCGAGCGCCGTCACCAGCATCAGCGAGCGCTGCATCAGCTCCTTGATGCGCGTCTCGTCGGCGCGGATGCCGCTGACGCAATGTTCGGTGAAGGAGCGCGCGGCGTCCGCCAGTAAGCGGATCGAGTGCAGCATGTTGTAGGCCAACACCGGCTTGTAGACGTTGAGCTCGAAATGGCCCTGGCTGCCGGCGACCGTGATCGCGGTGTGATTGCCGAACACCTGGCAGCACACCATGGTCATCGCCTCGCACTGCGTCGGATTGACCTTGCCCGGCATGATCGAGGAGCCCGGCTCGTTCTCCGGCAGGATCAGCTCACCCAGGCCCGAGCGCGGGCCGGATCCGAGCAGGCGGATGTCGTTGGCGATCTTGAACAGGCCCGTCGCCACCGAATTGATGGCGCCGTGCGCCAGCACATAGGCATCGTTCGAGGCCAGCGCCTCGAATTTGTTGGCGGCGCTGGTGAAGGGCAGCTTCGTGATCCCGGCAACGTGCTTTGCGAACAGCTTTGCAAAGCGCGGCTTGGAGTTGAGGCCGGTGCCGACGGCGGTGCCGCCCTGCGCCAGCGGATAGAGCTCCTTCACCGCGATCTTGAGCCGGGCGATGCCGCTCTCGACCTGCGCGGCATAGCCCGAAAACTCCTGGCCGAGCGTCAGCGGCGTCGCATCCTGGGTGTGGGTTCGGCCGATCTTCACGATCTTGGAAAACTCCTCCTCCTTCTTGCGCAGCGCGCGGAGCAGCTCATCGAGCGCAGGGACGAGATCGGCATTGATGCGGCTTGCGGCGGCAATGTGCATCGCGGTGGGAAAAGAGTCGTTCGACGACTGACTCATGTTGACGTGGTCGTTGGGATGCACCGGCTTCTTGGCACCGAGCTCGCCGCCGAGCAGCTCGTTGGCACGGTTTGCGATGACCTCGTTGAGGTTCATATTGGTCTGCGTGCCGGAGCCGGTCTGCCACACCACCAGCGGGAAATGATCGTCGAGCTTGCCCTCGATCACCTCGCGCGCGGCGCGGATGATGGCGTTGGCGCGGCGCTGGTCGAGCAGGCCAAGTTCGCGATTGGACTGTGCCGCGGCGAGCTTGACGATGCCGAGCGCATGCACCAGCGAGATCGGCATGCGATCCGTGCCGATGCGAAAATTCTGGCGCGAGCGTTCGGTCTGCGCCCCCCAATAGCGGTCGGCGGCGACCTCGATGGGGCCAAAACTATCGGTCTCGGTGCGGGTGGCGGGGCGGTCGGTCTTCGAGCGAGCAGTTTCTGAGCGGGCAGTCTCTGAGTGGGCAGTCTTGGCCATGAGCACATCCATTTCGCCGTGCGGAATGCCGCGCGGCCCCTTGATATGCCTTCTATATAGGGAGTCGGATATATAGGGAGTCCGGCCGCGCGAGACGGGGCGAGCCCAATCTAGATCATTTCTTGCGGAAACGATCGAGCCGTACGACTTCGGCGCCGCCCTGGTTCGGGGCCGCCGGCGCGTCCGTGCTTTCCTTCGGCTCAGCGGCGGGCGCGGGTACCGCGACGGCCGACGGTGCGGGTGCTGCCGGCAAACTCTCGGGCACCACCTCGGCGAGGTCGGAGGTGTCGAACTGGAGGCCGAATTTCACGGACGGATCGAGGAAGCTCTTGATGGCGCTGAACGGCACCACCAGCCGCTCCGGAATGCCGCCGAACGACAGGCCAACCTCGAAACGGTCCTCGAGCACGGTCAGGTCCCAGAACTGGTGCTGGAGGATGATCGTCATCTCTTCCGGATATTGCGCGAGCAACCGCGGCGACAGCTTCACGCCCTCGGCCTTCGACACGAAGGTGATGAAGAAATGGTGCTCGCCCGGCAGGCCATGGGTCGCCGCATCGGTCAGCACCTTGCGCAGCACGCCGCGCAGCGCGTCGCGGGCCAGCACATCGTATCGGATATGATCGGTCGCCATGGTGGTCCTGTTGCATCCCCGAAGCCGGGCCCTGCCGGCCCGACTCGCCAAGCCGCAATAGTACCGCGCCTGACGGGTCAGCAGGAGTCCCCGCCGGGGAAGAAATCAAAGAGTAAAGTGGAGGCTTCTGTTGCCAGGTGCCTCCGAACCCCGCCTAGCGGAGCTTAACCCGCTAGGACTTTAGAGTGGTCTTTCAAACTGCGTTACGCAGCCTGAGCAACCGGAGCAAAGTTGTCGTTGGCAACTATTGCAGTAGCCCGATAACGGCGGAACAATACCGGGAAAAAGTACGCCCTTTACGCCCTCGTCGATCCTATTTCGCCCCCGCCAAAGCCCACTTCTTGGGCCAGCCCGTCGGTGGGCTTTGGTGGAGGCGCCGGGTACCGCCCCCGGGTCCGAATGGTTTATTGCGACGACCGTTTATTTCCATAGCCGGCGAACCGGCATCCCCAATATAGGGGGCAAACGTTTCGAAAAACAGGGGTTTCAAGCGGCGATCCAGCGGTTTCCATCCGCGGGTTCCGGATGGTCGTCGGTTTGCAATCTTTTCATCGCCATTGAAGTATCCCGCTGCCGCTCCAACAGCGCGACGGTTGCGGTGCTCACCTCCGTTCGCGCATCAATCCACTCTGGCTCCTGCTCGCCGGAGCCTGTTGGGTTTTGCTGGCATTGTGTGATGAAAATCGCTAGGCAGTGATCCGGGCGGGGGATCCAGTTCCAGCCGATTTAGAACAACAGTGCTCGTGACTTACGGGTCGCGGAGGAGACAGCCATGGCCGACACGATGGGCCACTCAGCGACCGCCACCCGAAACACAAAGGTGGCGCTCGGTTTTTGCCTGCTGGCGCTTGCGCCGCAGATTTTCGAATTGATCTGGTCGATCGGGACGATCTTCGGCTGGGGCGCCGGGCGCGGCCCGGCGACGGTCGTCACCAACCACGCGACCGCGCTACTTGCCGGCGCGCCCAGCGCCATCCTCGGATCGTTCGGTGGCGGTGCCAAGAAGGCCTCGTCCGAGGTGCTGCTGGCGCTCATCTATTCCTATCCGCTGTTCGTGGTGGCGATTCTCACGCTGTTCATGACGATCCGATCGGCGCAGGACTATGTCGGCGGCGTTGTCCTGATGGCGCTGGCCCTGTTCGCGTTGTGGGCATCGAGTGATTTGCAGGGCATGCGGGGCTTCTCCTTCGGCGCAGGGACCGCGCCGCGCATGTTCGGCGGCCTGCTGGTCGCCTTGTCCGCCGGTATCGCCCTGACCGGGCTCCTGACGGAGGGAGCCCCGCTCGCCCATTACGCCTGGCGCGGGCCGCTGTTCGTGGTGGCGGCGATCGTCTTTTTCGCACTGGCGATCCGGCCTCTCGGCCTCGTGGTCACAGCCTTCGTAAGCTTCATGATTGCGGCGACGGGCTCGCACGAGACGCGCTGGCTCGAAGCTGCGATCGTCGGCGCCTGCCTGACGTTCGGTTGCGCAATCCTGTTTCCGTACGTGCTCGGGCTGCCGATGCCGATGTTTCCGCGTTTCCTGATCCAGTGAGGGCGTGATGGATATCTTTGCCAACCTCGCTCACGGCTTCGCCGTCGCGCTCTCTCCGATCAACCTTCTGATGTGCCTGATCGGCGCTCTGGTCGGGACGCTGGTGGGCGTGCTCCCGGGCATCGGCACCATCGCGACCGTCGCGATGCTGCTACCGATCACCTTCGGACTGCCGCCGGTCGGCGCGCTGATCATGCTCGCCGGCATTTATTACGGCGCCCAGTACGGCGGCTCGACCACGTCAATCCTGGTCAACATACCCGGTGAGGCGACATCGGTCGTTACCGCCATCGATGGCCATCAGATGGCCAAGCAGGGCCGCGCTGGCCCCGCGTTGGCGATCGCCGCGATCGGCTCGTTCTTCGCCGGCTGCGTCGCGACCGTCTTGATTGCCGTCCTCGGCGCGCCGCTTACGAAGCTCGCGCTGGCGTTCGGCCCGGCCGAATATTTCTCGCTAATGGTGCTTGGCCTGATCTTCGCGGTGGTCCTGGCCAAGGGCTCGGTGCTGAAGGCGATCGCGATGATCGTGTTCGGCCTGTTGCTCTCGATGGTCGGCTCGGACATCGAGACCGGCGCCTCGCGCATGGCCTTCAACATCCCGGAGCTCGCCGACGGTCTCGGCTTTGCGACGGTGGCGATGGGCGTATTCGGCTTTGCCGAGATCATCCGCAATCTCGACGCCGGCGCCGAGATGAGCCGCGATCTCGTGCAGCAGAAGATCACCGGCCTGATGCCGACCAGAAAGGATCTGATCGACTCGACGCCTGCCATCCTTCGCGGCACCGTGCTCGGCTCGATCCTCGGTATCCTGCCCGGCGGTGGTGCGACGATCGCGTCGTTTGGCGCCTATACGCTCGAGAAGAAGCTTGCCAAGAATCCGTCGCGCTTTGGCCGCGGTGCGATCGAGGGCGTGGCGGGGCCGGAGAGCGCCAACAATGCCGCCGCGCAGACCTCGTTCATCCCGCTGCTGACGCTCGGCATCCCGCCCAACGCGGTGATGGCACTGATGGTGGGCGCGATGACCATCCACGGCATCGTGCCGGGCCCGCAGGTGATGCAGAAGCAGCCGGATCTCGTCTGGGGCATGATCGCCTCGATGTGGATCGGCAATCTGATGCTGATCATCATCAACCTCCCGCTGGTCGGCATCTGGGTGCGGCTGCTGCGCGTGCCGTACCGGCTGATGTTCCCCTCGATCGTGATCTTCTGTGCGATCGGCATCTATTCGGTGAACAACGCACCGGTCGACGTCATCCTCGCAGGCGTGTTCGGCCTCGTCGGTTACTGGCTGATCAAGCACGATTTCGAGCCCGCGCCGTTGCTGCTCGGCATGGTGCTGGGGCCGCTGATGGAAGAGAACCTGCGCCGTGCGCTGCTGATCTCGCGCGGCGACTGGAGCGTGTTCCTGACGCGTCCGTTGTCGGCGGTGCTGCTGGCGGTCGCGGCGGGCCTCCTCGTTCTTACGGTGCTACCGGTGTTGCGCGCCAAGCGCGACGAGGTTTTCACCGAGTCTGAGAACTGAGAGGTTGCGCCCTGCGTCGGCGCGCCGCATTCGGAAGTCGAATCGACTTGTATGACGGCTTCGTGGAATGAAAATGCCGGCCCTTGTGGCCGGCATTTTTGTTTGTCTCCCGGGAGATCGAGATGACTGTCATTCGCGCGCTTGCGGGCGCATGTGCCGCGGCGTTCGCATCATTGTGCGTCCTTGCCGCACCCGCTGAGGCACAGACCTATCCGACGCGCAGCATCACCATGATCGTGCCGTTCGCGGCCGGCGGACCGACCGACGTCGTCGCGCGCATCGTCACCGCGCACATGGCGCAGACGCTGGGGCAGAGCATCATCATCGAGAATGTAGTGGGCGCCGGCGGCACCACCGCCACAACGCGCGCCGCGCGTGCGGCCAACGACGGCTATACGCTCATCACCGGGCATATGGGCACGCATGCCGCCTCCGTGCCGCTTTATCCAAAGCTTGCCTATCATCCCGAAAAGGACTTCGAGCCGGTCGCGCTGCTCGCGGGCACGCCGATCCTGATTCTGGCGCGCAAGGATTTTCCGCCGAAGGACCTCAAGGAGTTCGTCGCCTACGTGAAGGCCAACGCCGAGAAGGTGAATGCCGCGCATGCCGGCGTCGGCTCGGTCTCGCACGTCTCGTGCGAGCTTCTGCACTCCATCCTCGACATCAAGCCGGTCGGTGTGCCCTTCAATGGCACGGGCCCCGCGATGAACGCGCTGGTGGCCGGCCAGGTCGACTACATGTGTGACCAGATCGTCAACGCCGTGCCGCAGATCAATGCCGGCACCATCAAGGCCTATGCGATCGCGACGGCGGAGCGCAATCCGTCGCTGCCGAACGTGCCGACGACGGCGGAAGCCGGCCTACCCGCATTCCAGGCCCAGGCCTGGAATGCGATGTTCGCACCGAAGGGAACCTCGCCGGCAATCGTTGCGAGCCTGAACGCCGCGGCCATCAAGGCGCTCGACGACGAGACCGTCCGGAAGCGCCTGCTCGAGCTCGGCAGCGTCATTCCCGGCCCCAAGGACCGTACGCCGGAGGCGCTGGCGACCCTCGTCAAGAACGAGATCGCGAAATGGAGCCCGGTGCTCAAGCCGGCAACTTAGCCAGCGGGATCAGGCTGATAGGTGAGGGGCGGGACGCTGGGTTCCGCCGCTTGTCGTTTGCGCCGGGAACGCTCACTTTTCCGGGTATAATCGGCGCGAACAGCGAATCGCCGCTGTCGCAGCGCGGAGGCGGCCGCTAAGTTTCCAGCCTCCCCAAAGGCGCACGACACATGCACCAGTATCAGGACCTGCTCGAGCGGATTCTTTCAGACGGCGCCGAGAAGACCGACCGGACCGGTACCGGTACGCTGTCGGTGTTCGGCCACCAGATGCGCTTCAATCTGTCCGCCGGTTTCCCGATGCTGACCACCAAGCGGCTGCCGCTGAAGGCGATTGTGCATGAGCTGCTCTGGTTCCTGAAGGGCGATACCAACATCAAATATCTGCGCGACAACGGCGTCACCATCTGGGACGAATGGGCCGATGCCAATGGCGATCTCGGCCCGGTTTACGGGCATCAGTGGCGCTCCTGGCCCGCGCCTGATGGCCGCAGCATCGACCAGATCGCGAACGTGGTCGACATGATCAAGCGCAATCCGGACTCGCGCCGCCTGATCGTCTCGGCCTGGAATCCGGCCGAGGTCGACAAGATGGCGCTGCCGCCGTGCCACTGCCTGTTCCAGTTCTACGTCGCCAACGGCAAATTGTCTTGCCAGCTCTATCAGCGCTCTGCCGACGTGTTCCTCGGCGTGCCCTTCAACATTGCCTCCTATTCGCTGCTGACGATGATGGTCGCGCAGGTCACCGGCCTCAAGCCCGGCGACTTCGTGCATTCGTTCGGCGATACCCATCTCTATTCCAACCATCTGGAGCAAGCGAAGCTCCAGCTCACCCGCGCGCCCCGCGCGCTGCCGGTGATGCGGATCAACCCCGACGTGAAGGACATCTTCTCGTTCCGCTTCGAGGATTTCGAGCTCGTCGGCTACGATCCGCATCCGCACATCAAGGCGGAAGTCGCGGTTTAGCGCCTATGTCGCTCAACATCCGCCGCGTGCGCCCGGGCGAAGCCGGGCTCGTTCTTGCTTTCATCCGCGAACTCGCCGAATACGAAAAGCTCTCGCACGAGGTCGAGGCAACAGAGGCGATGATTGCGGACGCGCTGTTCGGCGAGCGGCCGCAGCTCCATTGCGCGATCGCCGAATGGAACGGCGAGGCGGCCGGTTTTGCGGTGTGGTTTGCGAATTTCTCCACTTTCAGCGGCCGCCACGGCATCTATCTCGAAGACCTCTATGTGCGGCCGTCGCATCGGGGCAGGGGCCTCGGCAAGGCGCTGCTGGTCTATCTCGCGAAGGAATGCGTCGACAACGGCTGGTCGCGCCTGCAATGGGCGGTGCTCGACTGGAATGCGCCGTCGATCGCGTTCTACAAATCGCTCGGTGCCGTCATGATGGACGACTGGACGCTGTGTCGCGTCACCGGGCCAGCGTTGACACGGCTTGCCGGGAGCGCGACCTGATGGAGATCGTCTTCGTCGTCGCGATCGCCGAGAACGGAATCATCGGCGCGGGCAACACCATGCCGTGGCGACTGAAATCCGACATGGCGCGCTTCAAGGCGCTCACGATCGGCAAGCCCGTGATCATGGGCCGCAAGACCTTCGAATCCCTGCCCCGGCCGCTGCCGAACCGCACCAACATCGTGATCACGCGCGATGCGGGTTATCGCGCCATCGGAGCCATCGTCACGACATCGGCGGCTGATGCGGACGCGGTTGCGCGGGGCGACGCCCTGCGGCGTTCGGTCACTGAGATCGCGGTGATCGGCGGCGCCGAGATCTTTCGGCAATGGATCGATCGCGCCGATCGGCTCGAAATCACCGAAGTGCATGCGCGGCCCCAAGGCGACACGTATTTCGACATCGACAAGGCCGAGTGGGACGAGGTGGCGCGCATCCGTCATCCTGCCGGCCCCGACGACAGCGCCGACTTCTCCTATGTGACATATCGTCGGCGGGCGGGCCATTAACCGCATTCGCCAATGTTTACATTGACTTTTTCGCGCCCGAGCATAGCTCGGAGGACGGTCAGGGCTGCGTTGTAAGGGACCTGCCTGTCCCCTATAAAGCCGGACCGGACAAAGCGGGCGGGGGCAATGCCACCCTGCCGAGGAGAGCGTCGAATGCCGTGGAAGAATCAGGGCGGTGGCCCATGGGGCTCGGGTCCAAAGGGACCATGGGGCTCCGGCCCGCAACCGGTCGGGCCGAGGCCGCCGGATCTGGAAGACCTCCTGCGGCGCGGCCAGGACCGCCTCCAGCAGATCATGCCGGGCGGCTATTTTTCCGGCGTCGGCATCACGCTGATCATCCTGCTCATCGTCGCGTTCTGGCTGCTGTCGGGCTTCTTCCGCGTGCAGTCCGAAGAGCGCGGCGTCGTGCTGCGCTTCGGCAAGCATGTCCGCACCGTCGATCCGGGCCTGAATTACCACCTGCCCTATCCGATCGAGACCGTGCTGCTGCCGAAGGCGCTGCGCGTCTCCACGACTTCCATCGGCATGACGGTGATCGAGGATCCGGCGCGGCGCGGCCGCTCCATTCGCGACGTGCCGGAAGAGAGCCTGATGCTGACCGGTGACGAGAACATCGTCGACGTCGACTTCACCGTGCTCTGGCGCATCAAGCCCGACGCCGGCGGCGTGGGCGATTTTCTGTTCAACATCCAGAACCCCGAAGGCACCGTGAAAGCGGTCGCCGAGAGCGCGATGCGTGAGGTCATTGGCCGTTCGCAGATCCAGCCGATCCTGACCGGTGCCCGCAATACGATCGAGCAGGGGGTGCAGGAACTGATCCAGAAGACTCTCGACAGCTATGGCGCAGGCATTCTCATCACCCAGGTGCAGATGCAGAAGGTCGATCCGCCGGCGCAGGTGATCGACGCCTTCCGTGACGTGCAAGCGGCGCGCGCCAATCTGGAGCAGCTGCAAAACGAAGCGCAGACCTACGCCAACCAAGTGGTGCCGCAGGCGCGCGGACGTGCAGCGCAGATCCTGCAGGCCGCCGAAGGCTACAAGGAGCAGGCGGTCGCCGAGGCCAAGGGCCAGAGCGCGCGCTTCCTGAAAGTGTACGACGAATACAAGAAGGCGCCCGACGTGACGCGTGAACGGATTTATCTGGAGACGATGGAGCGCGTGCTCGGCGGCGCCGAGAAGCTGGTCTATGACGGCGGCCCTGCGGGTCAGGGTGTCGTGCCCTATCTGCCGCTTCCCGAGTTGACGCCCAAGCGGCAGCCTACGACCGGTCCGCAGTCGAGCGGAGGCAACCGATGAGGTCTCCGGTTACAGGTTTCGTCTCGCTGCTCGGACTCCTGCTGGTCGTGATCGTCGGCTACATGTCGCTGTTCACGGTGCAGCAGACCGAGCAGACCATCGTGCTCCAGTTCGGCAAGCCCGTCGACGTCGTCACCGCACCCGGCCTGCATTTCAAGGCGCCGTGGAATTCGGTGATCAACATCGACAAGCGGATCCTCGACCTGGAGAACCCGTCGCAGGAAGCGATCGCCTCCGACCAGAAGCGGCTGGTGGTCGACGCTTTCGCGCGTTACCGCATCAAGGATGCGTTGCGCTTCTATCAGAGCGTCGGCTCGATCCAGGCCGCCAACATTCAGCTGACCACGCTCCTCAACGCGGCGCTGCGCCGCGTGCTCGGCGAGGTCACCTTCATCAACGTGGTTCGCGACGATCGCGAGAAGCTGATGCAGCGCATCCGCGACCAGCTCGACCGCGAGGCCGATGGCTACGGCATTCAGGTCGTCGACGTCCGGATCCGCCGTGCCGACCTGCCGGAGCAGAACAGCCAAGCGGTCTACCAGCGCATGAAGACCGAGCGCGAGCGGGAGGCCGCTGAGTTCCGTGCACAGGGTGGCCAGAAGGCCCAGGAGATCAAGTCCAAGGCCGATCGCGAGGCGACCATCATCGTCGCGGAGGCCAATTCGCAGGCTGAGCAGACCCGCGGTGCAGGCGATGCCGAGCGCAACCGCCTGTTTGCGGAAGCCTACAGCAAGGACGCCGATTTCTTCGCCTTCTACCGGTCGATGACGGCCTATGAGAACGGGCTGCGTTCGAACGATACCCGTTTCCTGCTGCGGCCAGACTCGGATTTCTTCCGGTACTTCAGTAACCCGTCCGGCAAGATGGCAACCGAGACGCCGGCGAAGCCGTAAGCTAGACAGGGCGGCCGGCTTGGCCGCCCTTGCCCAGACAAGAACAGCATAACGGGAGGTTCCATTCCGATGAGGTCCATTGCGTTTGCCGACTTCCTCATCGGCCTAGGCATCCTGTTCGTGCTGGAAGGCTTGATGTTCGCGGCCAGTCCCAACTGGATGCGCAAGGCCATGAAGAGTGCTATCGCCACGCCGGACAACATCCTGCGGGCTGTCGGAATCGGTTCGGCCGTGGCCGGCCTGATCCTGATCTGGGTGATGCGGCGCCCGGTTTAAGCATCATGCCAACGCCAAAGTGAAGGCAATCGACCGGTTTTTCGCCGTATTATCGGGGTGTTGAGACCCGTTAAGCTCTGCGCTTGCGCCGTCCCCCCGTTCGAGCGCAGGCTGGCGCCGAACCCTATTCTCTGGAGATCACAATGACCGCTGCCACCATTGCCCCGTCCCGCTTGCGCCATTGGGTGCGAACTGGGCTGGCCGCGCTCGCCATCGGTGCTTTCGGCGCGTTCGGCACGCCGGCCCATGCGCGTGGAGCGGACGGCATCGCCGACGTCGCCGAGAAGGTGATCGACGCGGTCGTCAACATCTCTACGTCGCAGACCGTCGAGGCCAAGGGCGGCGGCAGCAATACCATGCCGCAACTGCCGCCAGGTTCGCCGTTCGAGGAGTTCTTCGACGACTTCTTCAAGAACCGCAGGGGTCCCGGCGGTGGCAGCAAGGGCGGCGACAACAACCCGCCGCGCAAGACCAACTCGCTCGGCTCCGGCTTCATCATCGACACAGCAGGCGTGGTCGTTACCAACAACCATGTCATTGCCGATGCCGACGAGATCCATGTCATCCTCAACGACGGCACCAAGATCAAGGCCGAGCTGGTCGGCGTCGACAAGAAGACCGACCTCGCCGTGCTCAAGATCAAGCCTCCGAAGCCGCTGGTCGCGGTGAAGTTCGGCGACTCCGACAAGCTCCGGCTCGGCGACTGGGTGGTCGCGATCGGCAACCCCTTCAGTCTCGGTGGCACGGTCACGGCCGGTATCGTCTCGGCCAAGAACCGCGACATCTCCTCAGGGCCATATGACAGCTATATCCAGACCGACGCCTCCATCAACCGCGGCAATTCCGGCGGCCCGCTGTTCAACCTCGACGGCGACGTCATCGGCGTCAACACGCTGATCATCTCGCCCTCCGGCGGCTCCATTGGCATCGGCTTCGCCGTGCCGTCGAAGACGGTCGTTGGCGTCGTCGACCAGCTCCGGCAGTTCGGCGAGCTGCGCCGCGGCTGGTTAGGGGTGCGCATCCAGAGCGTCACCGACGAGATCGCCGAGAGCCTCAACATCAAGCCGGCGCGCGGCGCGCTGGTCGCCGGCGTGGACGACAAGGGTCCGGCGAAGCCCGCCGGCATCGAGCCTGGTGACGTCGTCGTCAAATTCGATGGCAAGGACGTCAAGGATCCGAAGGACCTGTCCCGCGTCGTCGCCGACACGGCGGTTGGCAAGGAGGTCGACGTGATCATCATCCGCAAAGGCCAGGAACAGGCCAAGAAGGTCACGCTCGGCCGGCTCCAGGATCCCGAGAAGGTGCAGGCCGCGGTGAAAACCGACGAGCCCGCACCCGAGAAGCCGGTGACGCAGAAGGCGCTCGGTCTCGATCTGGCAACGCTGAGCAAGGATCTACGCACGCGCTACAAGATCAAGGACACCGTCAAGGGCGTGGTCGTCACCAATGTCGAGGCCAATTCCGACGCCGCCGAGAAGCGGCTCTCCGCCGGTGACGTCATCGTCGAGGTGGCGCAGGAGGCGGTGTCGAGCGGCGCCGACATCCAGAAGCGGGTCGATCAGCTCAAGAAGGACGGCAAGAAGTCGGTGCTGCTGCTCGTCTCCAATGCCGACGGCGAGCTGCGCTTCGTGGCGTTGAGCGTGCAATAGGAAGGGCTGGTCGTCCTACCATTCATTGTCATTCCGGGTTCGATGCTTCGCATCACCCGGAATGACGCAGAGAACGTTACCCCTCCACGAACTCCTCGCGCCGATACCCTTGCGCATACAGCAGCGCGGTGAGATCGCCGTGATCAATCCGCGCTGCCGCGGCCGCGGCCACCGCCGGCTTGGCGTGATACGCCACACCGAGCCCCGCCGCCTGGATCATCCCAAGGTCATTGGCGCCGTCACCGACCACGATCGACTCGAGGTCGTCGAGATCAAACGATTCCATCAGATCCAACAGTGTCGCGAGTTTCGCGGCGCGGCCCAGGATCGGTTCCTTCACCTCGCCGGTGAACTTGCCGTCGCGCACGACGAGTTCGTTGGCGCGGTTTTCCTGGAAGCCGATCTTGGCGGCGACCGCGTTCGTGAACAGCGTGAAGCCGCCCGAGACGAGGCAGGTGTAGGCGCCGTGCGCGCGCATGGTCGCGACCAGCTCACGGCCGCCGGGGGTCAGCGTGATGCGTTTGGCCAGTACTTCGTCGACCGCGCTGGCGGGCAGATCCTTGAGCAGCGCAACGCGCTCGCGCAGCGCCGGCTCGAACTCGATCTCGCCGCGCATCGCGCGTTCGGTGATGGCGGCCACATGCGCCTTCACCCCGACCAAGTCGGCGAGTTCGTCGATGCATTCCTGGCCGATCATGGTGGAATCCATGTCGGCGAGAAAAAGCTTCTTGCGCCGGAAGCCGACTGGCTGCACGACGATGTCGATGGGCAGGTCGCCGCGAAGCTCGCGGAGCCGCTGTTCGATGGCGTGGCGGTCGCCTTCGAGGTTACTTTCGGCGCCGAAGGGAATGTCGACCGCAACCCCTTCGAACAACCAGTGCGCGGGAGCTGCTTGTGGCAGCACAGCGCGGGCGCCGTCGACGATGGTAGAGTCGAGCGCAGGATTGTCGGGATTGCAGATCAGCGTGGCGACGAGGGACATTTGAGGTTTTCGTGAGCGAGGGGCAAGTCAGCGGAAGGCGTGTTGGCAAGGCCGTGCTTATCGCAGGCCCGACCGCCAGCGGCAAGTCGGCGCTGGCGCTCGAGCTTGCGCTCGCCACCGGCGGCATCATCATCAACGCCGATTCCATGCAGGTTTACCGCGATCTGCGCATCATCACGGCACGGCCGACAGGGGCTGATGAGGCGCTCGTGCCGCATCGTCTCTATGGCCATGTCGATGCGGCCGTGAATTTCTCGGCCGGTGCCTGGGTGAGCGACGCGGCGAAGGCGCTCGAAGCGGCGATGGCCGAACGCCGCCTGCCGATCTTCGTCGGCGGCACCGGGCTCTATTTCAAGGCACTGACGGCGGGCCTCTCCGTAGTGCCGCCAATTCCTGCCGAGGTGCGCGAGGATGTGCGCGCGCGGCTGCAGCAGAACGGCGTCGAAGCGCTACACGCGGAACTCGCGCACCGCGATCCGCGTGCGGCCGAACGATTGAATCTGCGCGACCGCACCCGGATCGCGCGCGCGCTGGAAGTAGTCGAAGCGACCGGCCGTTCGCTGCTCGACTGGCACGGCGAAGGCCAGCCGCCGTTGCTGCCGAAGGACAATTTTCGCGCGGTGTTTCTCGCCCCCGCGCGCGACGAACTCTATGCCCGCATCGATGCGCGCTTCGATGCCATGTTGAGCGCCGGCGCGCTCAGGGAGGTCGAGCGGCTTGCCGCCAGACACCTCGATCCGCTGTTGCCGGCCACGAAGGCCCACGGCGTGCCGGCGCTGATCCGGCATCTGCGCGGCGAGCTCAGCCTGGAAGAAGCTGCCACAATCGGCCGCGCCGACACCCGCCACTACGCCAAGCGCCAGTTCACCTGGTTCCGGCATCAATTGCCTGAGTTCGAATGGGTGAAGCCGGAGGAGGCGAGGGGATGGCTCGCCGCGATCGTGGACGCGACACGGGATGCGAACTGACGAGCTTTTGTACCCGGTTCCCGAATTTACCGCTCGCCGAACCCGGGGAACACCGCTACACTGCCAAAATCGCGCGGGAACGGCCACATTGCCTTGACATCCGGGCTTTGGCCGCTATGTTTCGCGCAACCTTTGGGAAGCCGAGCGCCTGCCATGCGTAACATTATTACCAAACTCCTTATCGCCGTCGTACCCAGGCACACCGCCGGGGGTGGCTAGCTGCCATCCACAAGACAGGCGGTGTGCGTGGGCCCTCTTCGGGGCCTTTTTTATTTCCCGAACCCGACACGAACGAAGCCGCTGACAACAGCGCATCCGGAGCAAGCCAATGAGCGAGAAGAGCCACGATCCGAACCAGATGACCGGCGCCGCGATGATCGTCCGCGCGCTCATCGATCATGGCGTGACCGACATTTTTGGCTATCCCGGCGGCGCGGTGCTTCCCATCTATGACGAGATCTTCCAGCAGAGCGAGGTCCAGCACATCCTGGTCCGCCACGAGCAGGGCGCCGGCCATGCCGCCGAGGGCTATGCGCGCTCGACCGGCAAGCCGGGCGTCGCGCTGGTGACCTCCGGTCCCGGCGCCACGAACATGGTGACGCCGCTGACCGACGCGCTGATGGATTCGATCCCGCTGGTGTGCATCTCCGGCCAGGTGCCGACGCATCTGATTGGCAACGACGCCTTCCAGGAATGCGACACCGTCGGCATCACGCGCCCCTGCACCAAGCACAACTGGCTGGTGCGCGACGTCAACGATCTCGCCAAGGTGCTGCACGAGGCTTTCTACGTCGCGACCTCCGGCCGTCCGGGTCCGGTGCTGGTCGACGTTCCCAAGGACGTGCAGTTCGCGACCGGTACCTATCATCCGCCGCGCAAGTCCGACGTGCACCGCTCCTATGCGCCGCGCGTGAAGGGCGATGCCACGCAGATCCGCAAGGCGGTGGCGCTGCTCGCCAACGCCAAGCGTCCGGTGATCTACAGCGGCGGTGGCGTCATCAATTCCGGTCCCGAGGCGACCAAGCTCTTGCGCGAGCTGGTCGAGGTCACTGGTTTCCCGATCACCTCCACGCTGATGGGCCTCGGCGCCTATCCAGCTTCGGGCAAGAACTGGCTCGGCATGCTCGGCATGCACGGCACTTATGAAGCTAACATGACCATGCATGATTGCGACGTCATGCTGTGCGTCGGCGCGCGCTTCGACGACCGCATCACCGGTCGCGTCGATGCGTTCTCGCCGGGCTCGAAGAAGATCCATATCGACATCGACCCATCCTCGATCAACAAGAACATCCGGGTTGACGTGCCGATCATCGGCGATTGCGGCAACATCCTCGGCGACATCCTCCAGGTGTTCAAGGCAGAGGCGAAGAAGCCCGACATCAAATCGTGGTGGCAGCAGATCGCGCAGTGGCGTGCCCGTAATTCGCTGTATTACAAGAAGAGCAACGACGTCATCCTGCCGCAGCATGCGATCCAGAGCCTGTTCGAAGCGACGCGCGGCAAGGATACCTACATCACGACCGAGGTCGGCCAGCACCAGATGTGGGCCGCCCAGTTCTACGGCTTCGAGGAGCCGCATCGCTGGATGACGTCGGGCGGCCTCGGCACCATGGGCTACGGCCTGCCGGCCGCGATCGGCGTGCAGGTTGCCCACCCGGACAGCCTCGTCATCGACATCGCGGGCGATGCCTCGGTGCAGATGACGATGCAGGAGATGTCGACGGCCGTGCAGTACGAGCTGCCGATCAAGATCTTCATCCTGAACAACCAGTACATGGGCATGGTGCGGCAGTGGCAGCAGCTGCTGCATGGCAACCGCCTGTCGCATTCCTACTCGGAGGCGCTGCCGGATTTCGTCAAGCTCGCCGAAGCCTATGGCGGCATTGGCCTCCAGGTGCACAAGCCTGGCGATCTCGAGGGCGCCATCAACGAGATGATCGCGGTCAAGCGCCCGGTGCTGTTCGACTGCCGCGTCGCTGCGCTCGAAAACTGCTTCCCGATGATCCCCTCCGGCAAGGCGCACAACGAAATGCTGTTGCCGGAGCAGGCCAACGACGCGGCCACCGCAAAGGCATTCGCCGGCGGCAAGGCGCTGGTGTGAGCGCAATGGTCACAAGCTCCGCTGCCATCGCCCGGCTCGAGCGGCCGATCCAGTACGCCGCTCCCTGTGTAGGGATCTCAGGCCGTGGCAATTACTGGCGGCCCGCCTTCGCGGACATGACGAAAAGGATTTGAGGGGACGACAATGAACCAGCCGGCATCCGCCTACTTCATCGAGGACCGTCACGATCCCAACGAGACGCACACGCTCGCCGTGCTCGTGCAGAACGAGCCCGGCGTGCTTGCGCGCGTCATCGGTCTGTTCTCGGGCCGCGGCTACAACATCGAGAGCCTCACGGTCTCGGAGACCGAGAGCCAGAAGCACCTCTCGCGCATCACCATCGTCACGACGGGCACGCCAATGGTGATCGAGCAGATCAAGCACCAGCTCGATCGCATGATTCCGGTCTATCGCGTCGTCGACATGACGCAGACCAAGCGCTCGATCGAGCGGGAGCTCGCGATGGTGAAGGTGCGCGGGCAGGGCGAGCACCGGGTCGAGGCGCTGAGGCTTGCGGATGCGTTCCGCGCCCGCGTGATCGACGCCACCACCGAGAGCTTCGTGTTCGAGATCACAGGCAATACGGACAAGATCAATCAGTATATCGACCTGATGCGCCCGCTCGGCCTCGTCGAGGTGTCGCGCACCGGCGTTGCCGCGATTGGTCGCGGGCCTGAAGGGATGTGAACCATGCTGGCGCGCGACTGGTACTATAATGAGCGGAACCGGATGGGGATCGAGCCCGCAGTGGCGTCGATCTATGACAGCCATGACGATGCCGACCTGCGGGCGCGCGCCGCGCTGAAAATGCTCGGGGTCCAGCGCGGCTGGCGCATCGCCGATATCGGCTGCGGTAACGGCGTGCTGGCCACCGAAGCGGCGCTAATGGGCGCCGAGGTCGATGCTATCGACATCTCGCCCGCGATGCTGGCGCTCGCCGAGATCTATGCACGTGACCGCAAGGCGCCGGTCCGCACCCAATCGGCCGGCCTGCTGAGCTTCTCCTACCATCCGGAATCCTACGATTTGATCGTCAGCGAGTTCACGCTGCACCATCTGCCGGACTTCTGGAAGGCGGTGGCGATGTCGCGGATCTATCGCGCGCTGAAGCCGGGCGCGAGCTTCTACCTGCGCGACATCGTCTACACTTCAATGCCGGACGCCATTGAGCGCGACGTCGAGCAATGGGCCGACTTCCAGATCAAGAACCACGACTTTTCGCGTGAAGGTGTCGTCGCGCACATGCGCGACGAATATTCCACCTTCGGCTGGGTGATGGAACGGATGCTGACCGACGTCGGCTTCAGGCTGGTCTCGGCCGACTATCACGCCCCGATGCACGGCACCTATCTGCTGCGGAAACCGAAAGCCGGCGAGCAAGGCTAGATCAGAACAATAACAGGGACTGCACGACAGGGCAGGACCGGGAACAACAATGAAGCCGGCCGACATCCTCATCGCCGTCCTGGTGGCGATCATCTGGGGGCTTGCCTTCGTGGCGAGCCGGATCGCGCTCGACGAGTTCTCGCCGGAGCTGATGACGGCAATGCGCTTCACCATTGCTGCAGTACCGTGCCTTTTCATTCCCAAGCCGAAGGTCGCCTGGCCGCTCCTGATCGCGATCAGCGTCACGCTGTTCCTCGGCCAGTTCCTGAGCCAGGCCTATGGCATCGCCCACGGCGTGCCGGTCGGCCTGGCCAGCGTGGTCGTGCAGAGCCAGGCGCTGTTCACGATCGGCTTCGCCGCTGTCGCATTCGGCGAACGCCCGACGCCGATGCAGACGCTCGGCATCGTCATCGCAGCAGCCGGCCTTTTGATGATCTGCGGGACCGTCGGCTACGATTTCAGCGTCGGCGCCTTCGGGGTGCTGATGATCGCGCCGGTCTGCTTTGCGGTCGGCAATCTGCTGCTGCGGGGCGCCCGTGGTGCGCCGATGTTCGACCTGTTCGCCTGGCTGTGCCTTACTGCCGCGGTGCCGCTGTTCGCGCTCGCGCTGGTCGTCAACGGGCCAACGCCGACCTGGCAGTCGCTGATCCACATGTCTCTGACAGGCCTGATCTGCCTGCTGGTGATCGGCGCCGTCTCCACCAGCATCGCCTACTGGCTGTGGGGACGATTGCTGCGCGATTATCCGGCGGCGCAGGTGGTGCCGTTCGCGCTGCTGGTGCCGTTCGTGGGATCGGCCGCCTCCAGCATCGTGTTCGGCGAGCGGTTCGGACCCCTGCGCCTCGCCGGCATGCTGACCGTGATCGGCGGTATCGCGGTGATGGTGCTGGCGCAGCGGCCCAAGGCATCGCCCAAAGAGCCGCTGCCGAAAGTCGCGTGAGGCGAACATGTCCCAGTCGCTGTTCTATGCCTTCCTCACCTTCATGGTCGTGATGTACTTCACGCCTGGGCCGAACAACATCATGCTGCTGTCCTCGGGCCTGACCTACGGCTTCCGGCGCACCATCCCCCACATCGTCGGGATCGTCATCGGCTTCGCCTTCATGGTCGCCGCGGTCGGCCTCGGGCTCGGCTCCGTGTTCCTGGCCTATCCGGTCCTTCAGACCATCTTGAAATATGCCGGTGCCGCCTACCTGATCTATCTCGCCGCCGCGATCGCCATGTCCGGGCCGACCAAGCCGGGCGACGGCGCCGCCCGCGGCCCGATGACCTTCTGGGGCGCGGCGATGTTCCAATGGATCAACGCCAAAGGCTGGGTGATCGTGATCGGCACCATTACCGCCTACGCGGCGATCGCCCAATTCCCGCTCAACATCGCAATCCAGACCCTGATCAGCCTGCTCGTAGGCACGGTCTCGACCGTGGTCTGGGCTCTGTTCGGCTCCGCATTGCGGCCGGTCCTGACCTCAGAGCGGCTGGTCCGTGCCTTCAATGTGCTGATGGCCGTCCTGCTGCTCGCTTCCCTCTACCCCGTCTTCATGGATGCATGATGCCGCAGATTTCCATGCAGAAACGGGTTTCCCAGCGGCCCTAAAATGCTCTAGACAGCCCCCGAAATCCGTCAATTCACCTTCGAAATATCTGACCATCGGCCGATTTCCGGCCCCGAACGAGGAAACGAACTATGCGTGTTTATTACGATCGCGACGCCGACCTGAACCTGATCAAGGGCAAGAAGGTCGCCATCGTCGGCTATGGCAGCCAGGGCCACGCCCATGCGCTGAACCTGAAGGACTCCGGCGTCAAGGAGGTAGCGATTGCGCTGCGCAAAGGGTCGGCCTCGGCCAAGAAGGCGGAGAACGCCGGCTTCAAGGTGATGGAAGTCGCCGAAGCCGCCAAATGGGCCGACCTCGTCATGATGCTGACCCCGGACGAGCTTCAGGGCGACATCTATCGCGAGCACCTGCACGACAACATGAAGAAGGGCGCCGCCCTCGTGTTCGCGCACGGCCTCAACGTCCACTTCAATTTGCTCGATCCGCGCGCCGACCTCGACGTGCTGATGATCGCGCCGAAGGGCCCCGGCCACACCGTGCGCTCGGAGTACCAGCGCGGCGGCGGCGTGCCCTGCCTGATTGCGATCGCCAAGGACGTCTCGGGCAACGCCCATGACCTCGGCCTGTCCTATGCCTCCGCGATCGGCGGCGGCCGCGCCGGCATCATCGAGACCACCTTCAAGGAAGAGTGCGAGACCGACCTGTTCGGCGAGCAGGTGGTGCTCTGCGGCGGCCTGGTCGAGTTGATCAAGGGCGGCTACGAGACCCTGGTCGAAGCCGGCTACGCCCCGGAGATGGCCTATTTCGAGTGCCTGCACGAAGTGAAGCTGATCGTCGACCTGATCTATGAAGGCGGCATCGCCAACATGAACTACTCGATCTCCAACACCGCCGAGTACGGGGAGTATGTCACCGGTCCGCGCATCATTACCGACGAGACCAAGAAGGAGATGCGGAAGGTTCTCGCCGACATCCAGGGCGGCAAGTTCGCGCGCGACTGGATGCTCGAGAACAAGGTCAACCAGACCTCCTTCAAGGCGACCCGCGCCAAGCTCGCCGCACACCCGATCGAAGAGGTCGGCGCGAAACTGCGCGACATGATGCCCTGGATCAAGAAGGGTGCGCTGGTCGACAAGAGCAAGAACTAAGCCGTTGTGCCCCGGACGCAGCGCAGCACCTTGGTGATGCCCTGCTGATCCGGGGCCAAGCGGCCTCTGGATCCCGGCTCCGCGACGCATTGCTTATGCGCTGCGCCTTGTCCGGGACACGCGAGCGAAAGCTTCGCTCGCCAAACAAATCTTTAAGCCTTCGCGACTATGTTCGAGCGAGATCGCAAACGCGATCTTTCTCTTCCTTCTCGCGCGAAGCATAGTTGCTTCATTCAAATTCTTCGCGAGTTGATGCGCTGCTTGAACGCCAAGAACTGACGCTTAAACCACATTCTTGATCTCGCGTCCCTTTTCAAAAATTTCTAGAACTCCCTGATCGTGAAAAGGGCTGCGTCGTCAGAGTGAAAGATTCGGCTCTTCATCCGCCTTTTCAAGGTGCCTTCGACCTCATGTCGCAACGTTCGCGCGCCGCTTCATCTTAACAACCGACACCTGCTGCGCGGACTTGCGCGCTGGGCGCCATTTGCACACAGGCACCTTCCTCCTGCATGATCACGGCAACCCGAGGTGGAAAGACCATGCGATCTGTCGTCGTTACCGGGGCGTCTACGGGCATCGGCTGGGCCGTTGCGAAATTCCTGATCGGGCGCGGCTATCGCGTGTTCGGCAGTGTCCGCAAGCAGGCCGACGCCGACCGGCTGCAAGGCGAGTTCGGTGCGAACTTTGCCCCGCTGCTGTTCGACGTCACCGACGAGGCAGCAGTCCTCGCCGCCGGGCGAAAAGTTCGCGGAGCGTTGGGCGGCGAGACGCTGGCCGGTCTCGTCAACAATGCCGGCATCGCGGTTGCCGGTCCCGTGCTCGAATTGTCGGCCGATGATTTCCGCCGCCAGATGGACGTCAACGTCATTGGCCCTGTCATCGCGACGCAGGCGTTCGGGCCGCTGCTCGGCGCAGACCCCTTGCTGAAGGGGCCGAAGGGCCGGATCGTGATGATCAGCTCGGTCGCTGGCAAGAGCGGCAATCCGCTGTCGGCGCCTTACAGCACCTCCAAGCACGCCATCGAGGGCCTGTCGGAGAGCCTGCGCCGCGAGCTGATGCTGTTCGGCATCGACGTCATCATCGTCGCCCCCGGCGCGGTGAAGACGCCGATCTGGAGCAAGGCCGAAGAGATCGACCTTTCCGTCTACCAGAACTCGCCCTATCTGCCGGCGCTGAACAAGGTGATGGCGTTCATGATGGACATCGGCGCCAAGGGCCTGCCCGCCGAGCGGATCGCCGAGATCGTGTTCGAGGCGCTGACGGCGCCAAGCCCGAAGGTGCGCTACCAGATCACGCCGGACCCGCTCCGCCACCTGATTGCGGCCGTGCTACCGAAACGGACGCTCGACCGCATCATCGCCAAGCGGCTCGGATTGCTGCCGCAGTGAGTTTGGGCGTTTTCAGCCCGCGGCGACGGTTTGCCTGCGCGGGTGGCGGGCCATCGCTATCATGCGCAACGTCAGCACGATCAGCAGCGGAACGAGGAATGCGGCGTAGAGCGGCATGGCCGGCACGCGCTTGCCGAACGACACCATGAACTGGAACCAGAGATAGTAGCCGCCCGCAACGTGCAGTATGCGCCAGGTGCGCAATCCGAGCAGCGCGGCGGTGCGGTCGAACGAGGTCGCACTCATCGCGATGATGAAGCCATAGCCGATGCCGCCAAAGATGTAGGAGGCGGCGGAGGTCGCCTGGGCAAAGCCGGCCGGATCCATCCTGGCGAACGCGACGATCGCCGCCGCGTGGATGGCGTGGGAGGCCGCGAAGCTCAAGCCGAGATAGCGGCGGTTACGGTGCTGCCAGCGCGTCCAGGCATTGGGCGAGAGCCGCGCCAGCGCCGCGGCACTGAAGGCGAGGCAGAACAGCAGCAGCGAACTTCGCGCCGTGAAGCGGATCACCATACGAACGCCCTCAACCTCGAACAGCCGCATCGAGGCGATCCACAGGCTCAGGGCGATCAGACTGAGCGTTAGGACGGCAAGCTGCCGCCAGCCTTCGAGCCAGCTTTGACGTTGTGACATGGCGATCTCCTCAAGGATGTAATCAATGATTACATATAGAGCAACAAAATCGTCAATAGTGTAATCGCTGCTTACATTCACGTTCGGGTGATGCTAGAAGACGCTATGCCCGCCCGTCAGACGTCCAAACCGCGTGCCCGCCGAACACCCGAAGCCCGGCCGTATCACCACGGCGACCTTCGCCGTGTGCTGATTGACGCTGCGCTGCAATTGGCGGCCGAAGGTGCGGAGGTCTCCGTCCGCGAGGCGGCGCGCCGGGCCGCGGTGTCGCCGGGCGCGCCGTTCCGGCACTTTCCGAACCGCGATGCCTTGATGGCGGCGGTGGCCGAGGAGGCGCAGCGGCGTTTCCGCGCTGAGATCGAGGCGGCGCTGGGCGAGGAGCCGCCCAAGGGTCCACTGGAGCGTTTTCGCGCCTTTGGACTCGCTTACTTGCGCTGGGCCATGCGCAATCCGGCTCATTTCGAGATCATCTCCACCGGGCGCTACTTCGCCCATGGCAGCTCGGCGGACCTGACCCGCGACAATACCGAGCTGATCGCGCTGTCGGAACGGATGCTGACTGATGCGGCCGAGCAGGGCCTGCTGAGGTCGGCGGATCTGAAGCGCATCCAGATCGCCAGTCGCGCGTTGGTCTACGGTTTTGCCCGGATGAATCTCGATGGCCACTTTCCGCGCTGGGGCATCGAGGACGGCCAGATCGAGCGGATGGCGGAGGGGGTGATCGACCTGTTCATCGCGGGGATCGCCCAACCCTGACGTTGAGCAGCTGCCTGCCGGCTGCGGCCCAACCCGTCTTTCGCCAACAATAAGCGATGTCGGATCGCCGGACGCGTTGCCTGACGTTGACCGTTCCGTTACAGTTTTATGACACGGCGCAGGCTTCCGGCTGCGCCGGGCGCCGCCAGCTGTCTCGATGCCGGCCAAGCGGCTTGGCATCACCGCGCCGGACCAAAAGTTGCGTGTCGTCGATGGCGTCCGCGCCCAATCCAGGTCCTTCTGCCACCACCGCCGTGCTTGCGAGCGTCGCCGCGCTCGGCATCTGGCGGCTGCTCGCGGTCACGGCGCCACATTTCGCAGCGCTGGCGCTGATGTACGAGACCGAGACCGATTTCGGCTCGCGCCTCTCCTTCGCCCTGGCCTGGGGCATCCTCAACTTCTTCTGGATCACGCTGCTGCGGCGCCCGGCGCTGTCGGGCGCGCTGTCCCTGACCATGGTCGTCGTGCTGGTGCTGCTGTCGCGCCTCAAGCACGAAGTCGTGCAGATGACGGTCAACTTCATCGATCTGATGATGATCGACCGCGACAGCGTTGCGTTCCTGTTCACGATCTTCCCGAATCTGCGCTGGTCGGTGATCCTGGCCGGCCTCGTCACGTTGCCGCTGATGTATGCGCTGTGGTGGCTTGATCCGTTCCGGATCCGCCGGCTGCCGGCGCTCGCCTGCAAGCTCGCCTGCGTTGCCGCATTGGTCGGCTATTCGCTTTATCATCCTGACCAGGCCTGGCGCGGCTATTACGACGACGGCTATCTCTCGAAATTCTTCCGCTCCGGCGTCACCGCGGTCGCCGACTTCGTGCAGTACGGTTTCATGGAATCCGCAGCCTCAACCAACGAGCGGCTCAACGTGCCGCTGGTGGACGCCTGCCATCCTGCGGGCCGCCGCCCTAATATCATCATGATCCATGATGAATCGAGCTTCGACATCCGCGCCGCGCAGGGCATCAAGGTGCCGCCGCGTTACGGCGACCATTTCACGTCTTGGGACGGCAAGCAGCGCACGTTCCTGGCCGAGAGCAATGGCGGGCCGAGCTGGTTCACCGAATACAACGTGCTTGCGGGGCTCTCGTCGCGTTCGTTCGGCCGCTTCGCCTATTTCGTGACGCGCATCGCCTCGAACCGCGTCGAACGCGGCCTGCCATTGGCACTGCGCCGTTGCGGCTACGACACCCTGTCGCTTTACCCCGCCCATGGCGGCTTCATGGGCGCGCGCAGCTTCCAGATGACGACCGGCATCGAACGTTTCCTCGATTCGGAGGATCTGGGCGCCAAGGACGTCGAGCCGGACTCCTTCTTCTACGACAAGGCGCTTCAGCTGATGGGGCAACAACCGCCGAACAAGCCGCTGTTCACCTTCATCTATCTCGGCGCCAATCATTTCCCCTGGGAGACGCGCTTCCGTCCTGATCTGCTGCCGAACTGGCGCGCGCCGGGCAACTTGCCGTCCATCGACGAATATCTGCGCCGCCAGGTGATGAGCGCCGAGCAGTACAAAGCTTTCGTCGCCGGTCTGAAGAAGAACTTTCCCGGCGAGCCTTTCCTGATCGTGCGCTACGGCGATCACCAGCCGGAATTCGCGCCGAACCTGCTTGAGCCCGGCCTCGACGAGGGCGCCCTCGGCAAGAAGCTCGACGCTTACGATCCGCGTCTCTACGCAACCTATTATGCGATCGACGCCGTCAATTTCGAGCCGGTGAAGAGCGATGCCGTGATGGACACGATCGACGGTCCCTATCTGCCGCTAGTGATCCAGGAAGCCGCCGGCATCCCGCTCGATCCGTCCTTCGCCGAGCAGAAGGAGATCATGCTCCGCTGCAAGGGCATCTTCTATGGCTGCAGGGATGGCGCCGAGGCGCGGCGGCTGAACCGGCTGCTGATCAACGCGGGGATGATCCGGGGGCTGTAGTGTCTTTCAGCTCTTTGCGAGGAGAGCGCCGGTGGAGCACACATGCCCCTCCAACGTCGTCCTGGCGAAGGCCCATGGGCGAAAGCCATGACGACGCTGAACCAGTCGCGCCAGCCTACCTATTGCTCACCTTCTCCCACAGCCACTTCGCCACTGCGTCGGGCGATGAATTCGCATCGTTGCCGCTCGCGCGCAGATTGGCTTCGCGCATCGTCGCGATGTCGATCCTGCCGAGCAGCGGCCTCAGCGCAGCCTGCAACCGCTCGTCACCGGCTCGCATGGGCGCGAGCAGCAGGATCGCATCGTAAGGCGGGATGGCGTGCCTGGGATCATCGAGCGCGACGAGATCGTATTTCGCGATCAGGCCGTCGCTGGTGTAGCCGGCGATCACGTCGACCTCGCCGCTCGCGACCGCCGCGTACATGAAGTCCGGCTGCATCTGGCGTTGGGTGCGGAACGAAAGCCCATAGGCCTTTTGCAGCGCGGCCCATTCGGGGCGCGAGAAGAACTCGTAGTCGCCGGCGATCGACATGGTCGATGCGTGCGCGGCGAGATCGGCGATGCTGCGGATGCCAAGCGCCTCGGCGCGCTTGCGCGGCATCACCAGCGCATACGCATTCTCGAAGCCGAGCTCGCCGAGCAAGGTGATGTTCTCTTTCGCGAGGGCTGTCTTCAGCTCTGCGAGCAATTCCGCGCGCGGCTTAATGTCGGTGCGATGCAACTGATTGGCCCAGAGTGTACCGGAATAATCGACATAGAGATCAATGTCGCCGGCCTTCAGTGCCTCGAAGATCACGCTGGAGCCGAGGCCGGATCGCGCCGTCGCCGACAGGTCAGCCGCCTGGAGGCGGTCCCTGAGCAGGGCCGACAACACATATTGCTCGGTGAAAGTCTTGGCGCCGATGACGTAGCTCTGGGACGAACGCCCCATCGTCGGCACCAGCGTTGCGGCGACCAGTGCCGCGATCCCGATCGCGCCGAGCCCGGTGCGCATGCGGCTGCGCTGGCGCAGGCCGGTCTCGAGCAGGCCGAGCAGTTGGTCGACGGCAAGCGCGAGCAGGGCCGAGGCCAGGCAGCCGAACAGCACGAACACCCAGTTCTGGGTCTGAAGCCCTGCGAAGATGTAGTTACCGAGGCTGGTCTGGCCGATCGGTGTCGATAGCGTCGCGGTGCCGATCACCCATACCGCGGCGGTGCGGATCCCCGCCATCATCACCGGCAGCGCCAGCGGCAGCTCGACCATCACCAGCGATTGTCGCGCGGTCATGCCGACACCTTTGGCGGCTTCGATCAACGCGGGATCGATGCCGTTGAGGCCGGTGATGCCGTTGCGCAGCACCGGCAGCATCGAATAGAGCGCGAGCGCCAGCACGGCCGGCAGGAAGCCGAAAGCGGAAAAGGAAAAGCCGAACCAGGCGAGCGTAACGGAGGCCAGCAGCAGCAGGAGCGGATAGAACAGCGCAAGAAGCGCAAGTCCAGGGACTGTCTGCACGATGCTGGCAAGCGCAAGCAGGATGCCCCGGGGCGCCGGGTGGTTGCGTGTGAGGAGTGCCAACGGCAGGCTCGCAATCAGGCCCAGCGCAAGCGCGGCGAGACTCACCCGCACATGGTTGCCGAGATAGTCGGGCAAATGCGACAGCGCCTCGCCCCAGCGCGGATCGGTGAAGAGGCTCATGCCGCACCGCTCGTTGGCAGCCGCGCATTCAATCGCTCGACCTGGCGCCGCGGCGTGCGCAACAATTCCAGCACGTAGGCGTCGCCGCTTTTCGACAGCTCTGCCGGCGTGCCCTGTGCGAGCAGCTTTCCAGCGCGCATCACCGCAATGCGGTCGGCGAGCAGAATGGCCTCCGTCATGTCATGCGTAATCATGACAGAGGTCAGGCCGAGCTTGCGGTGCAGGTCGCGAAAATCCTCGCCGAGCGCATCGCGGGTGAGGGGATCGAGCGCGCCGAACGGCTCGTCCATCAGCACGATCCGAGGTTTTGCCGCGAGCGCCCGCGCCACGCCGACGCGCTGGCGCTGGCCGCCGGAGAGCGCCTCCGGCAGCCGGTCGCGATGCGCGGCGCGGTCGAGCTGCACGAGCTCCAGCAGCTCGTCGACGCGCACGGCAATATCGGCAGCCGAGACGCCCAGCAGCTTTGGCGTGACACCGATATTGTCGGCAACGCTCAAATGCGGAAACAGCCCACCGGCCTGGAACACGTAGCCGATCCGCCGCCGCAGCGCGACCGGATCGACATTCTGCACGTCCTCGTTCTCCACCGTGATCGTGCCGCTGTCCGCCTCGATCAACCGGTTGGCGAGCCGCAGCAGGGTGGTCTTGCCGGAGCCCGAGCCACCCACGATGGCCAGAAACTCGCCCTCGGCGATATCGAGCGACACGTCGTCGACGGCTTTGAGCGGGCCGAAGCTCTTGGTGACACGTGCATAGCTGATCGCCAGCTTGGAGGGCATCGCGGGTAAGCTCGCTCTTACCTTCCCCTGCAGCGGGAGGGTGAAGGGGATAAGAGCTCCATGCGTAGCACGCTTGGCGCCTTGATTGAACTTGGTCGCGCGAGCGGCTAAGGCATCGGTCCAGGTTTGGAGGAAGCACATGACGACGCCCACGGCAGTGGCGCTGGAAGATGCCAAGGTCGCGTTCCACCTCCGGGACGGACGGGTCTATACGGCGGTGGAGAAAGCCCATCTCACGGTGGCGCAGGGCGAGTTCGTCGCCATTGTCGGCCCGACCGGCTGCGGGAAATCCACGCTGCTCAACGTCGCCGCCGGGCTGCTCAAGCCGGCAGCCGGCAGCGTCAGGATATTCGACCAGCCGCTCGCGGGGCTGAACCGGGATGCCGGCTACCTGTTCCAATCCGATGCACTGTTCCCGTGGAAGACCGCGCTCGACAATGTCGCGATCGGGCTCGAGATCAAGGGCACGCCGCGCTCCGAAGCGCTGCCGCGGGCGCAGCAATGGCTGACCTCCGTCGGCCTCGGTGCGTTCGCAGGCCGCTATCCACACATGCTCTCGGGCGGCCAGCGCAAGCGCGTGGCGCTGGCGCAGGTGCTGATCCGCGATCCAAAAATCCTGCTGATGGACGAGCCGTTCGGGCCGCTCGATGCGCAGACGCGCCAGGTCATGGGCAATCTGCTGCTCGATCTCTGGAATGCCGACCGCAAGGCTGTGCTGTTCGTCACCCACGATCTCGAAGAGGCGATCGCACTCGCCGATCGCGTCGTGATCATGTCGGCGGGGCCGTCCTCGCGCATCATCGGTGACTGGCGCGTGCGCTTGCCGCGCCCGCGCGACATTTTTGAGGTACGGCTCGATAAGGAGTTTCATTCACTGCATCGCGAGATCTGGGGCGTGCTCAAGGACGAGGTGATGAAGGGTTATATGCAATCCACGCAGGCGGCGGAGGCGGTCTGATGTCGCGCCCGATGCTGCTTGCGCTGCAAGTCCTGGTCGCGGTCGTCTGCATTGTGCTGTGGCAAGTGCTATCGACCGTCCCCGTCTTCGGCAAGATCCTGCTGCCGCCGTTCTTCTTCTCCAATCCGTTCGACGTGTTCAGCCAGATCGTGAAGTGGTTCGCGTCCGGCGTGATCTGGAAACATCTCGGAATCACGCTTGCGGAATCGATCCTGGCTTTCGTGATCGGCTCGACCGGGGGCGTGCTGGTCGGCTTCTGGTTTGCGCGCCAGCCACTGGTCGCAGCCGTGTTCGACCCTTACGTCAAGATGGTCAACGCGCTGCCGCGCGTCGTGCTGGCGCCGATCTTCGCGCTGTGGCTCGGCCTCGGTATCTGGTCCAAGGTCGCGCTCGGTGTGACGCTGGTCTTCTTCATCGTCTTCTTCAACGTCTATCAGGGCGTGAAGGAAGTCAGCCGCACCGTACTGGACAATGGCCGCATGCTCGGCATGAGCGAGCGCCAATTGATGCAGCACGTCTATTGGCCGTCGGCGCTGTCCTGGATGTTCTCCTCGCTGCATACGTCGGTCGGCTTCGCCGTGGTCGGCGCGGTCGTCGGCGAGTATCTCGGATCGGCGGCCGGGCTCGGCTATCTCATTCAGCAGGCCGAAGGCATCTTCGACGTCGCCGGCGTTTTCGCCGGCATGTTCGTGCTGTCGGCCTTCGTGATCCTGATCGACTTTGGCGTCACGCTGGTGGAGCGGCGGCTATTGGTTTGGCGGCCGACGGCGTCGGACGGTCGCGGCTAGGGCGCAAGGGGCCGCGCGTTGGCGCGAGCCCCGATCGCGAACGTTCAATCCAGCAGCTTGGTGTCGTCGGGTGCCTGCGGCGGCGTCTTGATCGCGATCGCCTTGACTTGGCCGCTGATCGGCTTGGTGCCGCCATGCGGCGTGCCCTTCGGGATGATCACGAGATCGCCGGGCTTCACCGTCACCTCCTTGTCGCCGAGCCAGATCGTCCCGGTGCCGTCCAGGATGTACTGAATCTCGTTGGTGTTGGGATGCATGTGCTTGGGCACGTTGCCGACCTGGGTCGAGACGGTGGCACCGTCCGCGCTCGCGAACATCTTGGAGCGGTAGCCGACAGCGTTTGCGGGCCCGAGCGCATCGCCCTCCATCTCGCCGGTATGGATGATCTGTGCGGTGATGTTTTCGGCGGCGAGCGCCGGCCGGAGCAGGTGGGTGGCGCCGCATCCGGCGGCAAAGGCGGCGGTGATCGACAGCCCGGCAGCAAGGCGATTCATGGATGATCCTCCCCATCAAGAATTGTTCTTGTTTGGGCATGCTATTGCGCCGCAGGGCCGATGGCCAGCCCACTTAGGCGGTGCTTCTCAAGCCAGCCCCGCTGCTCTATGGTGCCGCCGGCCGAACGGAGGAAACCAATGAAGAACACGATTGCCAGGCTCGCCGGCGCGCTGCTCGCGCTGACGCTCACCATCGGTCTTGCCGCGGCGCAAAGCAAGGTGACCATCGCGGTCGGCGGCGGCTCTTGCCTGTGCTACCTGCCCACCGTGCTGGCCAAGCAGCTCGGCGAATACGAGAAGGCCGGCGTCAGTGTCGAGCTGGTCGACCTCAAGGGCGGGTCGGACGCACTCAAAGCCGTGCTCGGCGGCAGCGCCGACGTCGTCTCCGGCTATTTCGACCATTGCGTCAATCTCGCCGCCAAGAAGCAGGAGCTTCAGGCCTTCGTGGTCTATGACCGCTATCCCGGTCTCGTGCTGGTGGTCGCGCCCTCTCGGACCAACGACATCAAGTCGGTCAAGGATCTCGCCGGCAAGAAGGTCGGCGTGAGCGCCCCTGGCTCCTCCACCGACTTCTTCCTGAAGTACATGCTCAAGAAGAACGGCCTCGATCCCGCCGGCACCGCCGTGATCGGCGTCGGCCTTGGCGCCACCGCGGTCGCAGCCATGGAGCAGGGCCAGATCGACGCGGCCGTGATGCTCGATCCGTCCGTCACCGTGCTTCAGGGCAACCACAAGGATTTACGCATTCTTTCCGACACCCGCACCCAGAAGGACACGCTCGAGACGTTCGGCGGCGAATATCCGGGCGGCGCGTTGTACTCGACGGCAGCCTGGGTCAACGGTCATGAGAAGGAGACACAGGCGCTTACGAATGCGATCCTGGCAACGCTCGCCTGGATCCATTCGCATTCGCCCGAGGAGATCATGGCGAAGATGCCGGAGGAGACTGTCGGCAAGAACAAGGATCTCTATCTCGCTGCGCTGAAGAACACGATCCCGATGTTTTCCGAAACCGGCAAGATGGACCCGAAGGGCGCGGAGGCCGTGCTTGCGGTGTTCAGCGTCGGTTCGCCCGAGGTGGCGAGCGCCAAGATCGACGTCAGCAAGACGTTCACCAACAAGTTCGTCGATCAGGCCAAGAAGACGACGGGGACTGCCAAATAAGTGACGCGAAGGCGTAGTGGTCAGGCGTCATGACGTCACCGGTCATTCATCGCGTCACGGCGCTTGATCTTGCGGTGCGGCCGGTCGTGTGGCCGTTCGCCGAGGAGCGTCGCGCCGAGATCGCGGCGCATTTTGCCGAGAAGCAGCGCGAGCGGCCGAAGATCTGGAACGGTCGCGTGCTGCTCGGGCGCGACGCCGTGTTCACGGACGGGCATTTCGCCGCGACCTATTTCGAGACCGATTTCGCCAGCTTCCTCGCCTGGCGCGACTGGGGCTTTCCTGATCCGGCCGTGTTCAACGGTTTTGGCATGGGCGCGCTGCGCACGTCCGACGGCGCCTTCGTCCTGGGCGAGATGGCGCAGCACACGGCCAATTCGGGCCGCATCTATTTCCCTTCGGGCACGCCCGACCTCGACGACATCAGGGACGGCGCTCTCGACATTCCCGGCAGCGTCGTCCGCGAGGTCGCAGAGGAGACGGGGCTGACCGCCGACGACTACGCGGCGGAGGCGGACTGGCACTGCGTGGTCTCCGGTCGTGTGATTGCGATGATTCAAGTCCTCAACCTGGACATGCCGGGCGAGGTGGCCCGCGCCCGGATCGAAGCCAATCTCGCGCGCGAGGCCGAGCCCGAACTGTCGGCCATTCATCTCGTGCGCGGGATGAGCGATCTCACGCCGTCCATGCCGCGATTTGTCACGGCCTTTATAGCGCAGCGGCTCGCCTCTCGCTGACGCGCGAGGCTTGACATCGCTTCGCTCAGCCCATGTGATGGGCGAAAAAGCAAGAGCAACAAGAATGCGATGCACAATCGTCCAGGGAGGTTCTGATGCGCCTGCGCATGGCTACCCGTTTGGTACGTGGGCTGTTGGTCGCGATTGCCGCGGCGGGCTTGGCGGTGTCCGCCCAGGCTCAGGAGAAGAAGATCAAGATCGGCGTCGTCTTCGATTTGACCGGACCTCTCGCCGGCGGCGGCTCCGAGCTCGGCTATATCGGCGCAAAGATCATCCTCGACCATTTCGCCAAGACCGGGGTCGAAGGTTACAAGGTCGAGGCGGTCTACGCCGACGCGCAAAGCAAGCCTGACATCGCCATCAACGAATCTGTCCGCCTGCTCGAGCAGGAGAAGGTCGACATGGTGCTCGGCTTCTTCTCCTCGGCGCAATGCGTACCGGTCGCCGCCCGCGTCGAGCAGCTCAAGAAGTTCATGTGGATCACGACCTGCATCTCGTCGGCCGTGTTCAACGACAAGGGTTACAAATACGTGTTCCGTCCGCAGGCGAGCGGCGACCAGTTCGGCATGATGACGATGGATTTCATCGCGCAGAACGCCAAGGAGAAGTTCGGCAAGGAGCCGAAGGACCTGCGCGTCGCCATCATTCACGAGGACGGGGCCTATGGGGTCGATGTCTCCAAGGGCAACGAGGCCGGTGCGAAGAAGGCCGGCTTCAACATCGTGCTGAAGGAGGGCTATTCGGCGACCGCACCGGACCTCTCCGCGCTGGTGACCAAGCTCAAGCGCGCCAAGCCCGACGTGATCTTCCACACGGGCTACAATCCCGACATTACGCTGCTGCTGCGCCAGGCCCGCGAGCAGGGCCTGAAGTTCGGCGCGTTGATGGGGCATGGCGCCGGTTATGGCGTCTACGAGAAGCTGAAGGAAGGCATGGGCGCGGACGCCGCGTACATCTTCAACACCGACCCGATATCGATCTGGCTCGCCAACCAGAAGACCATGGATCCGAAGCTCCCGCCCGTGATCAAGATGGTCGGCGACGAATTCGACAAGATCAGGCCGGGCGTCGCCATCCGCTCGGCCCATGTCGGCATCGGCGCGTCCAACACGTATGTATTCATGAGCGACGTGCTGCCGCGAGCGATCAAGAAGTATGGCGGTGTCGATCCCGACGCGCTGCGCAAGGCGGCGCTCGACACCGACATTCCCGAGGGCGGCACCATGCTCGGCTTCGGCGTGAAGTTCTACGGTGAGGGCACGCCGATGGCCGGGCAGAACGAACGCTCGTTTCCCGTGGTGATCCAGTACATCGACGACAAGTCCTCCGTGGTGTGGCCCAAGAGCCAGGCGCAGCGCGAGGCGGTGCTGCCGCTGCCGAAAGGCACCACCTACAGCAACCAGTAGCGGCGGAGTGCTTCGGTGTTGGAAGTCAGCGGGCTGGTGAAGCGGTTTGGCGGCTTCACAGCCGTCAACAACGTCTCGTTCAGGGTCGAACAGGGCGAGATCCTCGGCCTGATCGGACCCAACGGCTCGGGCAAGAGCACGATCTTCAACATGCTCTCGGGCACGCTGGCGCCGACCTCCGGTTCGATCTTGTTCGCCGGGAATGAGATCGCAGGCCTTGCGCCGCACCGGATTATCAACCGCGGCATCGGCCGCACCTTCCAGATTCCGCGGCCCTTCCGTCGACTGACCATCTTCGAGAATGTCGCGCTCGCCGGCTTCTACGGCCAGGGCCGCCACAGTCGAGTCAAGGCCGAGGAAGCGGCCGAGCGGTCGCTGGCGATGGTCGGCCTGCCGATTGATCGCCATGCCAGTGTCGATGGACTTGGCGCAGCCGGCCTGAAGAAGCTCGAGCTTGCGAAGGCGCTCGCCACCGCGCCAAAGCTGTTGCTGGCGGACGAAAGCCTCGGCGGCCTCGACGAGACCGAGATGGACCAGGCCGCCGACATGCTGCGCAACATCCGCGACGAGCTCGGCATCACCATCATCTGGGTCGAGCACATCATGGGCGTCTTGATGCGCGTGGTCGATCGCGTCATGGTACTCGATCACGGCGAGAAGATCTCGGAAGGCTTGCCGAGCGCGGTTGCGAGCGACCCGCGGGTGATCGAGGTCTATCTCGGGACTGATGCCGAGACCACGCAGGCCGCGGCCGCCGAAGCGCGCCGTCGCGCGGGAGGGCAATGATGCTGGAGCTCCGCGGCGTCAATGCCGGCTATGGCACGTTCCAGGCGCTGTTCGATGTCAATCTCGACGTCAAGGCCGGCGAAGCCGTCGGCGTCATCGGCCCCAACGGCGCCGGCAAGACCACCTTGATGCGCGTCATCTCCGGCTTGATCCGGCCCTCGCGCGGCTCGATCAAGATGGAAGGTGTTGATGTCGTGGCGACGCCGTCGCACAAGATCGTCAGTTTCGGCATTGCGCATGTGCCGGAGAACCGGCGGCTATTTCCGCAGCTCACGGTGGACGACAATCTCAAGATGGGCGCGTTCATGAGGGAGGCGCGCGCGCACTATGCCCAGCGGCTCGACGTCGTGTTCGAGCTGTTTCCGCGCCTGAAGGAGCGCCGCCACCAACTGGCCGGTACCATGTCCGGCGGCGAGCAGCAGATGTGCGCGATCGGCCGCGCGATGATGTCCAATCCGAAGCTTCTGCTGCTCGACGAGCCGTCGGCGGGCCTCGCGCCAGTCGTAGTGCAGCAGGTGTTCGAGCTGGTGAAGCGGATCCGTGCCAGCGGCCTGACCGTGCTGATCGTCGAGCAGAACGTGCAGCAGGTGCTGAAAGTGGTCGATCGCGCCTATCTGATCGAGGCGGGCACGATCCGCGCTTCCGGCACCTCGGCCGAGATGTTGGCGAGCGACACGGTCAAGGAAGCGTATCTCGGGGTGTGAGGGGGCATGCAGGCATTTCTGGACGTCTTCGACATTTATCTGCTGGAGGCCGTGATCAACGGCATCCTGCTCGGCGGCGTGCTGGCGCTGCTCGCGCTCGGCCTCAACCTGATCTTCGGCGTCATCGACGTGACCTGGATCTGCTATGCCGAGCTCGTGATGATCGGCATGTACGCCATGTATTTCATGGTGCAGTATTACGGCGTCAGCTATTTCATCGCTGCGCCCTTCACTATCCTGCTGGTTGCGCTCCTCGGCGCGGCGCTCCACTACCTCGTGATCGCGCCGCTGCTCACGGCGCCGCCGATCAATCAACTGCTCGCGACCGGCGGCGTGCTGTTCGTGCTCCAGAGCTTTGCCACCGTCGCCTTCGGCATCGACTTCCGCAATCTCGGCATCCGCCTACCGGTGCTCGCCTTCGGCGACATGAATTTCAGCTACGCACGGCTGCTGTCCTTCGTGGCGGCACTGGTCGGCATGGTTGCGGTCTACCTGTTCATGACGCGCACCTTCACCGGCACCGCGATCCGCGCCATCTCGCAGGACCGGCAGATCATGGCGCTGATGGGGGTCGACACCAAGCGGATCTATCTCATCACCTCGGCTCTTGGAGGTGCGCTGGCCGGGCTCGCTGCCTGCCTTCTGGTGCTGCAATATGACGTGCATCCCTTCGTCGGCCTCTCCTTCGGGCCGATCACGTTCCTGATCTGCGTGCTCGGCGGCTTAGGCAATTTCATCGGCGGCTTCATCGCGTCCTTCGTGTTCGCCGAGATCATCTCGCTCGGCGGCCTGTTCTCCGATCTCGAATGGGGCTACGTGCTCGCCTTCGCCTTCTTCATCGTCATGATGTTCATCCGGCCCGCAGGCCTCCTGGCGAGGCGCCGATGATGGGGCAGGGACGACTTGCAGCCTGGGGGATCGGTCTGGCGGCGCTGGTCGCGCTCCCTTTCGTCTATCGTGATCCCTATCACCTGCATATCCTGGTGCTGATCCTGATTTGGTCGTTCGCCTATACGTCCTGGTCGATGATGGGGCGGTTCGGCCTCGTCTCGCTCGGGCACGGCGGCTTCATGGGGATCGGCGCCTATGTCACCGCGCTGTTGTGGAATCACCTCGGCCTATCGCCATGGGTCGGCATTCCCGTCAGCATGGCCGCGGCCGGTGCGCTGGCGCTGATCGTCGGCTATCCCTGCTTCCGCTTCCGCATCACCGGGCATTATTTCGTGCTGGTGACGCTGGCGCTATCAGGCATCGTGCTCCAGGTGATCACCGCGACGCGCGATTATACCGGCGGCTCGCTCGGCTACACGCCGAACCGGGCGTCCGGCAACAGGCTGCTGGCGCTGCAATTCGACGACAAGACCACCTGGTATCTGATCGCGCTCGCGATCTGGCTTTTTGGCATCGTGGTCTGGCACTGGGTCGACCGCAGCATGGCTCGCCATGCGCTGGAGGCGATCTCAGAGGACGAGGATGCCGCCGCCGCGGCCGGCGTCGACGTCACCGCGGAGAAATTGAAGATCACGCTGCTCAGCGCGCTGATGACGGCGCTCGCCGGCGCGATCTACTGCCAGTACCAGATGTTCATCACGCCCGATACTGTCAGCGGCATCGCCGTGTCGCTCCAGATGGTGTTCGCGGCCATCGTCGGCGGCTTGTTCGTCTCGCTCGGCCCGACCGTCGGCGCCATCATCACCATCCTGCTTGCGGAGACCTTGCGCATCGGCTTCGGCACCAGGGCGGTCGGCTGGGACAATCTCGTCTATGGCGTGCTGCTCGTGCTTTTCATCATATTCCTTCCCAAGGGCATTCTTGGTAGCGTGCTCGACCGACTGAAGCCGCAACGCAAGGTGTCCCCGAACTCATGAACAAGAAGCCGTCCAGATCGATCGCCCAGGAGCTCGACCGTTACATTACGCCGTTCCGTTATGATGGATCCGGTAAGTTTCGCCTCAAGGACCACAAGACCGACGAGAAGGGCGATCTCGACAAGGAGAAGGCGCAGGAGATCCTGGAGGCCAACAAGACGCGGCTGATCGCGTTTCAGGAGACGCTCTATGCCCAGGACCGCTGGTCGCTTCTGATCGTATTCCAGGCCATGGACGCCGGCGGCAAGGACAGTGCGATCAAGGCGATCTTCGACGGCATCAATCCGCAGGGCTGCGAGGTCCATTCTTTCAAGGCGCCGAGCAGCAAGGAGCTCGATCACGACTTCCTGTGGCGCCACGTGGTCGCGCTGCCGGAGCGCGGCCGTATCGGCATCTTCAACCGCTCCCATTACGAGGAATGCCTGGTGACGCGGGTGCATCCGGAGATCCTCGCCAAGGAGAAGCTGCCGGCAAAGCTCGTCACCAAGAACATCTGGAAGGAGCGGTTCGAGGACATCTCCGCCTTCGAGCGCTATCTCTGCCGCAACGGCACCGTGGTGCTGAAGTTCTTCCTCAATGTCTCCAAGGAGGAGCAGCGCGAGCGCTTCCTCGACCGGCTGGAAGAGCCGGCCAAGCAGTGGAAGTTCTCGATGGACGATATCAAGGAGCGCGCGCTGTGGCCGCGCTACCAGGCCGTCTATCAGGACATTGTGCGGCACACGTCGACACCTCATGCGCCGTGGTACGTGGTGCCCGCCGACCACAAATGGTTCGCCCGCGTCGTGATCGGCTCCGTGATCAATGCTGCGCTCGAAAGATTGGACCTGAAATTTCCTCGTGTCGACAAGGCCTCGCTGCAGGAGTTCGACGAGGTGCGCAAGGAGCTGGAGAAAGAAGGAAAGGGAGGCAAGAAGCGGGCAAAGTGACAGCCACCGGCACCGCGGATCGCAAGAACGTCAACTTCGCGCTCCAGGGCGGCGGCGCGCACGGCGCCTTCGTCTGGGGCGTGCTCGACCAGGTGCTCGAGGACGGCAGGCTCGCGATCGAAGCGATCAGCGCCACCAGCGCCGGCGCGATGAATGCGGTGGCGCTGGCCTCCGGCATGGCAAACGGGGGCGCGGAGGCGGCGCGGCAGAGCCTGCACGCATTCTGGTACGAAGTCTCGCGCATGGACAGGGCGTACGATTTGCTCTCGCCGCTCAACCAGTGGATCCAGGCCCTGAAGCTGCCGCCGGAATATCATCCGGTCCACGCCGTCATCCACACGCTGACGCACACGCTGCCGCCGAACCTGCTCAATCCGTTCCACTTCAATCCGCTCCGCTCGCTGCTGCAGCGCGTGGTCGATTTCGACAGGCTCAATTCCTCGCCCGAGGCGCCGCAGCTTTTTCTCAACGCCACCAACGTCCGCACCGGCAAGATCAAGGTATTCCAGAGCCCGTTTCTCACCGCAGAAACCGTGCTCGCCTCGGCCTGCCTGCCGCCCTATTTTCAGGCCGTCGAGATCGACGGCGAGCATTATTGGGATGGCGGCTATCTCGGCAATCCCGCGATCTACCCGCTCATCTACCGCAAGGGCAGCCACGACGTTATCATCGTGCAGGTCACGGCGATCCGGCGCGACGCGCTGCCGACCAGTGCGGCTGACGTCCTCCACCGCATCAACGAGATCAGCTTCAATTCGTCGTTGATGCGAGAAATGCGCGCGATCGCCTTCGCCACGCGGCTGATCGACGACGGCGAGCTCGACAGCGACAGGCACAGCCGCATGTACATGCACTGGATCGGCAACGACCAGCTGATGTCGCAGCTCGGCACGGCCACGCAATTCCACCCGGAATGGAGCCTGTTGTGCCGCCTGCGCGACGAGGGCCGCGCGGCGGCGCAAAGCTGGCTGGCGCAAAACTTCGACCGGGTCGGGAAGTCCTCGTCGGTCGATCTGGCAGATATGTTTCTCTAGGCAAGCCGGCCATGGACAAAAACTGCGAAAACAACCCCATGCACAGTAGCCGGGGATAGTGGAATCAATGGCTTGCCGGTCACGTCGCGCGCTTGCGGATTTTACGAAGTCGGTTTGACACGTCGGGCAAAACAGGAGCATGATGTCACCATGCCCCGTTCAGGGAACTCGCGCCTTCAAATGTGATCCTTCAGATCATCGATCCCGCTTGACAGTTTTGTGTCTCGGGAGGAGCATCGCAGTGGTCGCAAACAAGCGACGCGCAACGTCCACCTCATGAGCAAGGGGAGGTCTATGACACCACCTCCGCAGATCCAGCCGCTAAGTGCGATGGAGCTCGTTCGGACTATCGCATAGCGGCGAAACCGCGAACGGCACGCCGGGTCAAGGTTTAGCGGGCTGCATCAGTGAGGCAAAGCCCCTACCTTCCCGGCGCTGTATTTTGCATCACGTCGATCATGGGCTGGCCGCGCCGAGGCCCGCCGCGACGTACGTATTGAAGTCCTGCCTTGTCCCTCCTCCCTCCCTGTCGTCATTCCGGGCCAATTCCCGGAATGGCGCAGGGCAGTCGCATGCGATCTCTTGGACCGGCCTGAGCAAGCGCCTCGTCCTTCGAGACGACCGCTCCGCGGTCTCCTCAGGATGAGGCTAATTGGCCTCGAGTCCCCGCCAAAGCGGGCGGCTCGAAGGATCGGCCGCAGGGATTCCGCTTCCCAGATGCGATAGCGTTGCGGAACAGCGGGAGAGCCCTTGCGCGCGCAGTGTTCTCATGACGTCTCAGCTGCGCTGAGCCCGCGCCATCTTCGATCCTGCATTGCGGCAAATGCCAAGAGAATGTCGCCTCGAAGGCCAACTTCCGACACAGGTCCGGGGCGAATAACGGTCATCCGACATGACGCATGTGCTTCGGTGGTGACGATTCCGACTCCGCCGGCGCATCTGTTTTATCCAAGGAATCTTCGTGTCGCATAAGTTCGCCCCGGCGCTCCTCGCTGCTCTCTTCCTCGCGATCTCATCTCTCTGCGGCGCCCGCGCCGAGACGCCGGCTGCGAGCAGTACGGCCGCGCTGTCGCCTGAGGAAGCCAAGCGCGCGCTGGAGACACTGCAGGACGACAAGAAGCGTGCGCACATGATCGACACGCTGCGCGCGATCGCGAATGCATCTGGTCAGCAGCCGGCACCGGCCGCGCCTGAGCAGAAATCGCCGATCCCGCTCTCGGCCGATGGCCTCGGTGCACAGCTCCTGCTCACCGTGTCGGAGGAGATCGGTTCGATATCGAGCGAGATCGCCAGCATGGCGCGGACGCTCACGCATTTTCCGGCGTTCTATTACTGGATCATGCGGACCGCGAACGATCCCGCCGCCTACAATCTTTTGATCGAGACCGCCTGGAAGCTGGCGCTGGTGCTCGGCTGCGCCCTTTCGGCCGAATGGGTGATGTTCCGCCTAATCCGGCGTCCGGTTGCGTTCCTGGAAGGACGCGTGCCGCAGACCGCGCGCCTGCCAGCACAGGCGCTGCCGATTGCCGATCCGCCGTCATCGGTGGCCGATGTCACCCCCGCGCCCGAACTGCACAGGCGCCGCCACAGTCTGGCGCGGGTCTGGCAGATCCTGCTGCGGGTGCCCTTCGTGCTGGGACGCCTCGTGCTCGAACTGCTGCCGGTGGTCGTCTTCGTGGGCATCGCCACCGCGCTGCTCGGGACCGAGATCGGCGAGCCCACGACAGTACGTCTCGTGATCCTCGCGGTCGTCAACGCCTATGCGTTCTCCCGCGGCCTCATCTGCGTGATCCGGGCGCTGGCGGGACCGTTCGGCCTGTTCCCGGTTCGGGCCGAGACCGCAGCCTACGTCGAGATCTGGGCGCGCCGCATCGTCGGCGTCGGCATATCCGGCATCGCCTTTGCCAATGTGGCCCTGCTGCTCGGCCTGCATCGTGCCGGCTATGCCGCGCTGCTGCGCATGGTGATGCTGGTCGTGCACCTCTTCATCGTCGTCATCATCCTGCAATGCCGCCGCCAGGTCGCCGAAGCGATCCGTGCGCCGGCCGACCGGCAGGGGATCGCGGCCCGTCTGCGCAATCGCATCGCCGGCGGCTGGCACTATCTTGCCATCGGGCTCGATCTTGCGCTGTGGGCCGTGTGGGCGCTCAACATCCGCAACGGCTATTCGCTGCTCTTGCAGTATTTCGTCGGGACGGTCGTGGTGGCGCTGATGACTCGCGTCGCCATCATGCTGACGCTGAGCCTGATCGACCGCGGCTTCCGGATCAGGCCGGAGATCCTTCAGCGCTTTCCCGGCCTCGAGATCCGTGCCAACCGCTATCTACCGCTGCTGCGCAAGATCGTATCTGGCGTGATCGCCTTCATCGGCTTCGTGGCGGTGCTCGAAGTCTGGGGCGTGGACGCGATCGTCTGGTTCTACGGCGGCCAGATCGGCAGCCGGCTGATCTCGGCCGTGATGACGATCGGCGTCGCAGTGTTCATCGCGGCCGCGATCTGGGAAGCCAGCAACGCGCTGCTGGACCGGCAGATCAATACGCTGTCCCGGGACGGACATTATGCCCGCGCCGCGCGTCTACGTACCTTCCAGCCGATGCTGCGGACGGCGCTGCTCTGCCTGATCGCCGCCGTCGTCGGCCTCACCACGCTGAGCGAAATCGGCGTCAACGTCGCCCCGCTGCTCGCGGGCGCCGGCATCGTCGGCATTGCCATCGGCTTCGGTTCGCAGAAGCTGGTGCAGGACCTCATCACGGGCCTGTTCCTGCTCCTGGAGAACACGGTGCAGGTCGGCGACAATGTCAGCGTGTCCGGGCTGTCAGGCGTGGTGGAGAATGTCTCGATCCGCACCATCCGCCTGCGCGCCGGCGATGGCGCCGTGCACATCGTGCCGTTCAGCGCGGTCACGACCATCACCAATGCCAGCCGTGGCGCCGGCAACGCTTCCGTCAGCGTCAACGTCGCCTACAAGGAAGATACCGACCGCGCCGGTCAGATTCTCAAGGACATCGTTGACGAGATGCGGCGCGAGCCGGAGTTCCGTGCGCTGATCCGTGGCGATCTCGAGCTCTGGGGCATCGACAAGGTCGATGGCGCAATGGTGTCGATCGTCGGCCAGATCCGCTGCACCGAGGCCGGCCGCTGGCCCGTCCAGCGTGAATTCAACCGCCGCATGAAGCTGCGCTTCCAGCAGAGCGGCATCGAGGTCGCCTCGGCGACCCAGACCATCTTGATGCAGATCGCGCCGCCGGCCGACAGCGCCGCCAATCTGACGCCCAGACGGGCGGCCGGATAGCGGCTCTATCATCTTCCGGCTTGCCTCCGCTCGCCCGGCAGCGTTCACTCCGGCATCAGCCCGCTGACGACAAGCGGGCGACAAAAGGGTGGGACGCCGCGGCGCTCGCGGCCGTCCAGAGGGCCGAGACCGAGAAACGGTGGCCGATCGTAAGGTCCGCCGACATCAAGGTTGAGTAGTGCTGCCGCCTCATAACACTTCCTCATCGTGACAGATCGTGAGGTATTCTCGTCATTCCGGGGCGCGACGAAGTCGCGAGCCCGGAATCCATTGGGCCGCAGAGACGGCCGCGGAATGGATTCCGGGTTCGCGCCGACGCGCGCCCGGGAATGACGAGGGGAGAGAGCAGGCTCTCAATTCGCATCATGAGGAGCAAGAGCTTGCGGCGTTAACCTTTGCGTCGCGCGCGACCTGCGATCTCGCGCGACGATCTCGCTGCGGTGCGAGATCACAATAGATGCCTCAGTCCCAACGTCCTTGATCTCGGGGGAGCGCTGGCCGACAATGTCCGCGGTTCAATAAGAAACTCCTTGGGGGAATTCGTGAATAGACCTGCCCGGGTCGCTGCCCAACCGACATCGTCCGATCAATCACACGGCATGACGCTGCTGCGCGATCCCCTGCTCAACAAGGGCACCGCCTTCACCGAATCCGAGCGCGACGCGCTGGGCCTGCGCGGCCTGCTGCCGCCTTGCGTGCTGACAATGGAGACGCAAGCTCAGCGCGTGCTGACCAATCTGCGCACGCTGCCGACCGATCTGGAGAAATACGTCGCTCTGAACGCGCTGCATGACCGCAATGAGGCGCTGTTCTTCCGCGTCGTCGTCGACAACATCGACGAGATCCAGCCGATCATCTATACCCCGACCGTCGGGCTCGCCTGCCAGAAATACGGCCTGATCTTCCAGCGGCCGCGCGGCATGTTCATCTCCTCGCGCGATCGCGGCCAGATCGCCGAGATCCTGAAGAACTGGCCCTATCCGGCCAGGCTGATCGTCGTCACTGACGGCGAGCGCATCCTGGGCCTCGGCGATCTCGGCGCCAACGGCATGGGGATTCCGGTCGGCAAGCTCTCGCTCTATTCGGCCTGCGCCGGTGTGCATCCCGAGCTGTGCCTGCCGATCGTGCTCGACGTCGGCACCAACAACGAAGAGCTCTTGAACGATCCCTATTATCTCGGCCTGCGCGAGCGGCGGCTGACGGGCGAGGCCTATGACAGCTTCGTCGACGAATTCATGCAGGCCGCGCGCAAGACATTCCCGGGCGTGCTGATCCAGTTCGAGGATTTCGCCAACCATTCGGCGTTCAAGCTGCTGCACAAATACCGGGATGAGGCCTGCGTCTTCAACGACGACATCCAGGGCACCGCGGCGGTGGCGCTCGCTGGTCTGTTCTCGGCTCTCCGCGTCTCCGCCGGCAAGCTCAGGGATCAGCGCATCCTGTTCCTCGGCGCTGGCGAGGCGGCGACCGGCATCGCCGATCTCGTGGTTTCCGCCATGATGGCGGAAGGGCTGGCGGAGGCCGAAGCGCTCCGGCGCAACTGGCTGGTGGATTCCCGCGGCCTCGTCGTCAGCGGCCGCGATGGCCTGTCCGGCCACAAGCTGCGCTATGCCCATGCCGGCCAGGCGCCGATCGCCGATTTCCTGACTGCGATCAAGACGCTGAAGCCGACGGCGATCATCGGTGTCGCCGCTGTCGGCGGTGCCTTCACCCCCGAGGTGCTAAAGGCGATGGCCGAACTCAACGAGCAGCCGATCGTGTTTGCGCTCTCCAATCCGACCTCGAAGGCCGAGTGCGCGGCGGAGGATGCCTACCGCTACACCGGGGGCCGCGCGCTGTTCGCCTGCGGCAGCCCGTACGATCCGGTGACGCTCAACGGCCGCACCTTCGTGCCGCGCCAGGGCAACAATTCCTACATCTTCCCCGGCGTCGGCCTCGGTGTCGTCGCCAGCCGCTCGCGCCTCGTCACCGACGAAATGTTCATGGCGGCCGCCCACACGCTCGCCGATTGCGTCGGCAAGGACGACCTCGCGCAAGGCAGCCTTTATCCGGCGCTGCCACGCATCCGCGAGGTCTCGGTCCGCATCGCCGCCGCCGTCGCAGACGTCGCCTTTCAGCGCGGCCTCGCTGACGGACCTGCGCCCAACGACGTGAAGGCCCTGGTGCAGTCGCAGATGTACGAGCCGCGTTACTAAGGTCGGCGGCATATCCGCGCGCGGACCCAAAACACTGGGTGCCTGCCACATTTAGCGTAGCGCCGGAGGTTTACGCACCGGCGTGCCGCTAACCCGCGCCTGTTCAGGACAAGGCCAGTGTGGTGGAATCGTCACAGCTGGCGCGAAACGGAGGCGGCCTCAGGCCTGCTTTTGTTCCGACAAGGTTCTGCCCTCATTGCCCACCGAAAATCGGGGCCGTTCGGAGGGCGTACCATGTCTCGCATTGCACGTGCCGAAGCTGCCCGGATTTCCTTCGCAACCTCGTGCCGGCTGCTGCTCGCGATCGGCGGCGCCGCCTCGCTCGCCGCCTGCGCGCAATCGCCGGTCAGCCGCCAGAAGGCCGATCTCGCCGGCACCAGCCGGCAGGCCGCGGTGGAGCGCCCGCACAGGGTGGCGGCGCTGCATCCAAGGCCGATCATGAGGTCGCGCGGCTCCGACGGTGACGCAAAGCAGACCGCCTCGCATGGCGTTGCCAGCTTCTATTCGGATACGGAGACCGCGAGCGGCGAGAAGTTCGACAAGAACGAATTGACCGCGGCGCATCCGAGCCTGCCGTTCGGCACCAAGCTGCGGGTGACCGATACCTCCTCCGGCCGCTTCGTGACCGTCAGGGTCAACGATCGCGGGCCCTATGTTCGCGGACGCGTGGTCGATATCTCCCCTTCCGCGGCCGAGGCGCTCGGCATGGTCGACAAAGGCATCACCAATGTCCGCCTCGACGTCGTGCAATGAGCCTCAAGCCGCTCGCAGTGCTTAACCGGCTGTTAGTTGCTCTGTCGCACCATACCTGTCCAGCAATCCGGGGCTTTGGGGGAGGCGGCGCTTGAACACGATCCAGTATCTCGAAGATCAGGCCGCGCGCGCTGAGCGGCTGGCCAAACGGATCACGGATGCGCTGACGATCGAAAAACTCCTGACCTTCGCGGGCGAGCGCCGCCGCGAGATCGAGGTGATCGGCGGCAAGCACCGGCGCGTTTAGCATCCGCCGTTCCATGCTCTGATTGCATCCGCCCTCGCCGCGAGGCGCGGAACTTCTGCTTTTTCCCGACGTCATCTCGGTGATGCAAGAGGAGGAGGAGATCATGGGTTTTGGACGAGGTGCTTTGCTTTGGTTGCTTGGCGTACCGCTGCCGATCGTTCTGCTGCTGGCATTGTTCTGGCACCACTAAGCGTGTCACGCCGATAAGCGTGTCACACGAAAAGCGCCGCGCAAGCGGCGCTTTTTTTGCCCGCGCAATCGGAGAAGCGGGCTCAGGAATGGCTTTCGACGAAGTCGCTGAGATAATCCGGCAGCTCTACACCGTCGATGTCGCAGCGCGCGCGGATCTCGCCGGCGACATCGGTCGAAATGTCCTTCATCCAATGCTCGAGCGTGTTGAATGAAATCACCTTGATCGGGTCGTTGAAGCATCCGGCGACAAGCTCGCCGATGGTGGCTTCGAGATCGCTGCGCTCGATGCGGATTTCAGTCGCCTCGTCGCGGCGATCGATCACCACGAACAGGGTCTGGTCTGCGCCGTAGGGCACGACGGGGGATGACACGCCGGCGTCAAGCATCTTGAGGCGCTCATGTCTTTGCTTCCGATCCCTGACAACGGGAAAAACCGGAAGAAGGTTCCTGCTCGCGTGCTTGTGAAGGCCTCAGAGAAATTCCCTTAAGCGCGAGAGCTCGATGACGTGCTCGGGCGAAAGGATTTCAGTGACGAGCGGTGGTTGCGCCACGGTGCGAATCTCATAGAGGTGCCGAGTCGTCGCCGGCTTCTGCATGAAGGCCGAGATGCACTCGTCGAGCGTGCCTTCACTCACCTGGTAGGATTCTCTGTCCAGCCTTCGCTGGTTTGCAAGCGACGGCCATTTATGCAGCACCGCAAGCGCGCCGAAATCGACCTTTGAATCCCCGACCACGTCCCCCATCGTCCTGCCTCACGCAAAAGACGACCCCAGCACACGGGGTCGCGTGCCGGGGCCTACACACTTGTCGCTGCATCTCAATGCCACGAACAACCAACGCGGCAACCGGGAAAAGGTTCCCGGCGGCCTGTCCCTATTCAGCTCGCGGCGGCCGCGATTTTGTGCCCCGGGCTGTCCTGGCCCCGGCTGCTCTCGTCGCCGCGGCTGACCTCCGGCGGAAGTCCCGCGAAGCGCCGCAGGGCTCCGGCCATTTGCAGCCGGCCGGGCACGCCGGTGATCACCACATCGACCATCGCGAACGACGAGTGGAAATGGCCGCGCGCCCGAAGCTGCTCGACCGGGACGCCCGCGGCGGCCATCGCCTCGGCATAGGCGACGCCCTCGTCGCGCAACGGGTCGAACTCGCAGGTGACGACGAAGGCCGGCGGTAATCCCTCGAGCTTGCCGCGGAGCGGCGAGACGCGCGGGTCGGTGCGGTCGGCCGGCGAGCAATAGAGGTCCCAGAACCAGTACATCAGCGAGCGCGTCAGGAAGTAGCCGGTCGCATTGTCGTTGTAAGAGGGCCGATCGAAGGTGCAGTCGGTGACCGGGCAGACCAGGAGCTGGCCGGCGATCTCGGGTCCGCCACGGTCGCGTGCGAGCTGGCAGGTGACGGCGGCGATGTTGCCGCCGGCGCTCCAGCCTGCAACCAGCACCGGCCCCGGCATGCCGCCGAACTCGGCGGCATGCTCGGCGATCCAGCGCGTCGCCGCATAGCCGTCCTCGGCCGCGGTGGGGAAGCGGTGCTCCGGCGCATGGCGATAGCCGACGCTGACGAAGATCATGCCGGTCCGCCGCACCATGTCGCGGCAGAACGGCTCGTCCGACTGCTCGTCGCCGAGCACCCAGCCGCCGCCGTGGAAGTAGACCACGACCGGATGCGGGCCCGGGGTTGCCGGCTTGTAGACACGGTAAGCCAGCGCGCCGTCGGTAACTGGGAGGGTGCCGTCGACGATGTCGCCGATCGGCCGCCCCGCAGGCCGGCCCTCGTTGAACTCGTTGACGAAGGCGCGGGCGCCGAGCGCGCCCATCGACTCGATCGGCGGCAGGTTCAGCGACGTCAGCAGGTTCAGCACCAGCCGCACGTCCGGCTGCAGGCGCACCACCTCGCCGTCATTGCACTGCGTCGCGACGTTGGGGCCGGTGAGCCTGAAGCCGAGCATGCCGCGGCTGACCACCTCGTCGCAGATACTGCGATAGGGGCCGACGCCGCCGGTATAGGGCATCAGGCCCTGGACCTTGCCGGGTACGTTGGCGCCCGTGTACCAGGTGTTGGCGAGGCGATGCAGCGTCAGCATCGAACAATCGGCCATGTGCCGGCCCCAGGCGGCCTGCGCCGTTTCGGTCGGCTCGATCGTGGTGAAGCCGGCATCGCGCAGCTCCGCAAGGCGATCGACGACCCAGTCGACATGCTGCTCGATCGACACCGCCATGTTCGACAGCACCGACGGGCTGCCGGGGCCGGTGATCATGAAGAAGTTCGGGAAGCCCTCGACCGTGAGGCCGAGATAGGTCTGCGGTCCCTGCGCCCAGACGTCCGAGAGCGATCGGCCGCCCCGTCCCGTGATCGGATGCACGGCACGGATCGCGCCGGTCATGGCGTCGAAACCGGTCGCGAACACGATGACGTCGAGGTCGACGCTGCGCTTGGCAGTCGTGATGCCGGTTGCGGTGATCGCCTTGATCGGCTCCTGGCGCAGATTGATCAGCGTGACGTTCGGCCGGTTGAAGGTCGCGTAGTAATTGGTATCGAGGCAGGGACGCTTGGCGCCGAACGGATGATCGTGCGGCATCAGGGCCGCCGCGGTCTCGGGGTCCTTGACCGCGGCGCTGATCTTTTCACGGATCAGGTCCTGGACGATCTTGTTGCCGTCGACATCGACGGCCTGGTCGGCCCAGAGCTGGGTCAGGATATAGACGAGGTCGCCCTTGCCCCATGCCTCTTCAAAGCGCGCGCGACGCTCGGCGTCGCTGAGCTGCCAGCTCACCGCGGTCTGCTGAGGATAAGGCACACCGGCCATCGATTGGCGTGCCTGCTCGCGATAGGCCGCGCGGTCGCTTTGCAGCAGGCTCATGCGGTCCGAGAGCGCCGGGCCGTTATGCGCGGGCAGCGCGAAATTTGGCGTGCGCTGGAACACGGTCAGATGCGCGGCCTGTTCGGCGATCAGCGGGATCGATTGGATGGCGGACGAGCCCGTGCCGATCACGGCAACGCGCTTGCCGGCGAGATCGACCCCGTCATGCGGCCACCGTCCGGTGAAATAGACTTCGCCCTCAAAATCCTTGACGCCGTCGATCTCGGGCGGCTTTGGCGCCGAAAGGCAGCCGGTGGCCATGATGTAGTGGCGGCAGGAGACCGGCGCGCCGTTATCGGTGGTGAGCTGCCAGCGCCCTGTCGCTTCATCCCATGTGGCTGCGCTGACCTTGGTGTTGAAGCGGATGTCGCGCCTAAGGTCATAGCGGTCGGCGACGAAGCCGAGATAGCGCAGGATCTCGGGCTGGGTCGCGTATTTCTCGGACCAGGTCCAGGCCGTCTCGAGCTCCGGATCGAAGGTGTAGCTGTAATCGATGGTTTGGATGTCGCAGCGGGCGCCCGGGTAGCGGTTCCAGTACCAGGTGCCGCCGACGTCGCCGGCCTCATCAAGGGCGATCGCCTTGAAGCCGGCCTTGCGCAGGCGATGAAGGAGATAGAGGCCGGCAAACCCGGCGCCGACCACGGCGACATCGACCTGTTGGGCTGCTCCACTCGCCGCCCTGGATTCACGTGCGGCGACCCTTGCGTCAGGCATGGCATTCCTCCCGTGTATTTTGTTTTGCCGGCAGGCTATCGCTGCAGGTTCGGCTTGTCATCAGGACAAGTGCAATCTTCGGTAGTCGTTTGCGGCGTCATCGTGGCCGCGCGAGGCTTGTGGCGATACACGCATCGCGATGCACAATCGCCGGGATTGTCCGGGCTAATCAGACTACATCCTTCTGTGTATGCTTGCGCTTACTAGCCACGCATACTGACCGGGCGTCATGATAGAGTTGAGTGATCGAACCAAAGCGAACATGGACGTCGTCCTGGAGGAGACGTGCCGCCAACTGCCGCATGGCGGCGATCACGACAGCCGCAGGTTCATCGCCGAGCGCCTGATCGAGGCGGCGCAGTCGGGACATTCCACGCTTGGCGAGCTCGGCATCGTCGCCCGCCGCGCGCTGGCGGAGCTCCTGGCCAAGGGGAGTTAGACGCGGCGAGAGACTTGCCTCGCTGACGGTCAGGGACATAACCTGCCGGGAACCCTTTCTCGCATCGAGATATCTAGAAGATGCGGTCCTTGCTCGCGCTTGTTGCGGCTTCCGCAGTTCTGGGCTGCGCCGGCCTGGCCTTGGCCCAGCCGGTCGGACAGTTTCCGTTCGCGCTGACGCGCGAAGGACAGATGCTTGGCGCCGTGGAAGGTGAGGTGGCCTCCTTCAAGGGGCTTGCTTACGCGGCGCCGCCGGTCGGTCCGCTGCGCTGGCGCCCACCGCAGCCGACGGCCGAGAGCTCGGAGATGCGCACCGCTTACGACTACGGCGCGCCTTGTCTTCAACCGTCGCTGCCTGGCGCGAGCGAGGATTGCCTCACGCTGAACGTGTTTCGTCCCTTCGGAGTCGATGGTCCGTTACCGGTGATGATGTTCATCCATGGCGGCGCCTTCGTCACGGGGACCGCGAACGATCCGCTGTTCGACGGCGCCAGGCTGGTGCAGGCCGGCCTCATCGTCGTCACCGTGAATTATCGCCTCGGTGTGCTCGGCTGGCTTGCGCATCCCGCGCTGTCGGAAAGCGGCTCCGGCAATTACGGTCTGATGGACCAGATCGCGGCGCTGCATTGGGTGCACGACAATATCGCGGCGTTCGGCGGCGATCCAAACAACGTCACCCTGTTCGGTAATGGCGCAGGCGCGACGTCGATCGCGCTGCTGATGCTGTGCCGGCAGACGCGCGGGTTATTCCACAAAGCCATTCTGCAATCGCTACCCGGTCGTGCGCGCCTTCGCTTGGCGCAAGAGGCGGAGGCTGTCGGTCGTCAGCTCGTCGCGGCGCTAGGAGAGCGGACGGACTTGCGCGACGTTGCGCCGAGCCGCCTGCTTGGCGCCGGAAAACAGCTGCTGGACAAATCACCGCGCAGCTTTGCGCCGATGCTGGATGGAAGCCTGGTGACTGAGGACGTCGCCGCGGGCTTTGCAGCGGGACATCAAAGCCGCATTCCCCTGATCATCGGCTCGAACGACGATGAGACCGGTTTCGACAGCGAACTCAGTGTTGAGGAGGAGCTGGCGTCGGCAGGCGTCACAAGCGATGACCTGCGCAGTCTTTATCCGGATCTTGCGAGGTCATCGGGCGCGGCAAGATTCTTCACCGACAAGGACTTCTCCGAGCCGGTGAGGCTGCTTGCGCGCCTGCATGCCGCAAGCGGCGCGCCGACCTTCCGCTATCGTTTTAGCTATGTGCCTGAAGCGCAGCGCGCAAATCCTGATCATGGGCACGGACGCGAGTTGCAGTTCATCTTCGGTGTCGAAGGCGTGCCCGGTGCAGGAATCTTCTCGCGAGCAGACCGCGAGGTCGCGAGCCGCATCCGCGGCTATTGGATCAATTTTGCGAAAGACGGCGATCCCAATGGCCTCGGTTTGCCCCATTGGGACGCGGCCGCCGACCGTGATCGCCTGCTGCTGATCGCGGACGATCGCATCGCGAGCGGAGACGACCCCTTCGCGGAGCGTCTCGATCGGCTCGCAGGTGAGGGCAGGAAATGAGTGGGATTTATGCCGCGAGCTCGACGCGCGGCGCCGGGCTCAGTCGGTCTTCCTCCAGATAGTCCATCGCGCCATCCTTCTCGACGGCATAGAACTGCTGGCCGTCCCGTGACTTGTAGGCGGCGCGAACGACGCCGCGGCGGCCCTTGTCACTGTTGACGACGTCCCCCAGCGCAAACTTCCTCATCTCACGTCTCACTTGTCTTCAGGCCGACTGCTTCGGCCACGGCGGGATTTTGGAAGGCAAATCGTTAACGGCTTGCTAACCATCCCGGTTTGCCTATGCTCGCCGCGAACTGCGCGGGCAGCTCGCACGCGCCTGTTGCTAGCGAGACGACCTGATGACGCGATTTCCGACCCTGTTCCTGTCGCATGGTGGTGGCCCCTGGCCGTTCATGGAGGACAGACGGGTGCAATATGCGAAGACCGCCGCGGAGTTCGGCCGATTACCGCAAGTGTTGCCGAAAAGGCCGAAGGCCGTGCTCGTCATCACTGGCCATTGGGAGGCCGACGCCTTCACCGTGTCGACCTCGGCGCATCCGCCGATGGTGTACGACTATTACGGTTTCCCCGAGCATACCTATCACCTCAAATATCCGGCGCCGGGCCAGCCCGAGCTCGCAGCCGAAGTGAAGGCGTTGGTGACGCGCGCCGGGCTCGATTGCCGCGAGGATCCCGATCAGGGCTTTGACCACGGCACTTTCGTGCCGCTCGGCCTGATGTATCCGAACGCCGACATGCCGATCGTATTGCTGTCGCTGAAGTCGAGCTACGATCCGGCCGAGCATATCAGGGTCGGGCAGGCGATCTCCTCGCTGCGCGACGACGGTGTCCTGATCGTCGGCAGCGGACTGACCTATCACAACATGCGCGGCTTCAATCAACCGGAGTCCAAGCCGGTCTCGTACGCCTTCGAGGCCTATCTGAACGAGGCCATCAGCAATCCGGACGCGACACGGCGCAACGCCATGCTCGTCGACTGGGAGAACGCGCCCAGCGCGCGCCTCGCGCATCCGCGCGAGGACCATCTGTTGCCGCTGATGGTCGCGGCGGGCGCCGCCGGCAGCGACATTGGCCGCCGCGTCTTCGTCGACGAGGTCGCGGGCGTAGCGATGGCGTCGTATGTGTTTGGTGGGTGATCTTCCTTCTCCGACAAGGGAGAGGGGGCATCCTCACCCGTATTTCAGCTTCATGAACAGGATGCCGCCGGCGAGCACCACGGTAATCGCGTTGGCGGCGACTAGCGGGGCATCGCCGGAGAGCAGGCCGTAGACGAGCCAGAGCACAAGGCCCAGCACCATGACCAGGAACATGCCGAGCGAGATGTCGCGCGCCGAGCGCGTCTTCCAGACCTTGATGAACTGCGGCGCATAGGCGACGGTGGTGCAGGTGGCGGCGGCAAAGCCGAGCAGCTTGATCGCGAAGGGGTCCATGCCGGCTCTATAGCATGGATTCGGCAATGCTCACGCGCGGGCCGCCATGAGGTCGCGGTAGAGCGCGGCATAGTCGCCGGCGCGGTTGCGCCAGGAGACGTCGGTCGCAAGGCCGCTCAATTGCAGCCGGCGCCAGGTCAGCTTGTCGTGGAAGACGGTGTTGGCCTTGCGCAGCGTGCCGGCGAGGGCGTCCGCCGTGACGGGGCCGAACTTGAAACCGGTGGCATCATGGCCGGATGCGTCGGCCTCGCCGATGTCGACGATGGTATCCTCGAGGCCGCCGACGCGCGACACAATCGGGACGGCGCCATAGCGCAGCGCGCAGAGTTGGGTCAAGCCGCACGGCTCGAAGCGCGACGGCACGATCAGCGCGTCCGAGCCGGCCTGGATCAGATGCGCCAGGATCTCGTCGTAGCCGATCACGACTCCGATCCGGCCGGGATTGGCGCGAGCGGCGGCCTGGTAGCGGTCCTGCAGATCGCGATCGCCGCTGCCGAGCAGCGCGAGCTGCATGCCTTCACCCAATATGATTGGAATGGCCTCGAGCAGGAGATCGAGCCCCTTCTGCCAGGACAGCCGGCTGATGACGCCGAGCAACGGCGCCTCGTCGGAGGAATCGAGATTGAACTGCTGCTGAAGCGCCGCCTTGTTTGCAGCCCGGAACGTGAGGTCTTCCGCGCCGAAGCGGTAGGCAATGTGCGGATCGGTTTGCGGATTCCACACCGAGATGTCGATGCCGTTGAGAATGCCGCTGAGCACGCTCGCGCGTGCGCGAAGCAGGCCGCCGAACCCCATGCCGCCTTCGTCGCTCTGGATCTCCCGCGCGTAGGTCGGCGACACCGTGGTGATGCGATCGGCAAATTGCAGGCCCGCCTTCAAAAAGCTGATGCCGCCGAAATATTCGATTTCGTTGACGTTCAAGGAGTGCCAGGGCAGGCCGATCGCGCCAATCAGCTCGGGAGCAAACTTGCCCTGATAGGCCATGTTGTGAATGGTCATCACGGTGCCGGGCCGCGGCCGGTTGTCATAATGCAGATAGGCCGGCGCGAGCCCCGCCTGCCAGTCATGGGCGTGCATGATGTCGGGCACGAAAGCCGGAACCAGGCCGTGGCCGATATCGGCGGCGACGCGCGAGAGCGCGGCGAAGCGCACGCCGTTGTCCGGCCAGTCGACGCCTTCGCTGGTGACGTAAGGATTTCCCGGCCGCGCATAGAGATGCGGCACGTCGAGCACGAACAGATCGAGGCCGTCGTGCGAGGCTGCGAGCAGGCGTCCAGGCCCGCCGAAATAATCCGGCCAGCGCCGGATTTCCTCCGCTCCGGCGAGCAGCCGCGTCACGTCGGGATAGCCGGGCATCAGGGTGCGCATCTCGACGCCATGCGCCTTCAGCGCAACCGGCAGCGCGCCAGCGACGTCCGCGAGGCCGCCGGTCTTGACGATGGGATAGACTTCAGAAGCGACCGCGAGGACGCGAACAGGCGTCATTTATTGAGCCCATCGATCATCGGCTGGGTGATCAGCGAGATGCCCTGCTCGGTGGTGCGGAAGCGCTTGGCGTCGAACTCGGGATCTTCACCGACGACGAGGCCCTCGGGGATTTCGACGCCACGGTCGATCACGACGTTCTTCAAGCGAGCGCCGCGCCCAACATTCACGTAGGGCATGATCACGGCATTCTCGACATTGGCGTAGGAGTTGATCCGGACACCGGTGAACAGCAGCGAGCGGCGCAGCGAGGCGCCGGAGATGATGCAGCCGCCCGAGACGAGCGAGCTCACGGCCTGGCCGCGCCGGCTCTCCTCGTCGTGGACGAACTTGGCCGGCGGTGTGATCTCGGCATAGGACCAGATCGGCCAGGCGCGGTCGAACAGGTCGAGTTCCGGTACGACATCGGTGAGATCGATATTGGCGGACCAATAGGCGTCGACGGTACCGACGTCACGCCAATAGGCGCCGTTGTGGCTGCTGGAGCGCACGCAGGAGGTCGAGAACTGGTGCGCGAATGCGCGGCCGTTCTTGACGAGGTATGGAATGATGTCCTTGCCGAAATCGTGGTTCGAGTCCGGGTCCTCGGCGTCGCGCCTGAGCTGGTCGAACAGGAATTTCGCATTGAACACGTAGATGCCCATGCTGGCGAGCGAGACGTCCGGCTTGCCTGGCATCGGCGGCGGGTCTTTCGGCTTCTCCAGGAAGGACTGGATCCAGCCCTTCTCGTCGATATGCATGATGCCGAAGCCCGATGATTCCGCGCGCGGCATCTCGAGGCAGCCCACCGTGACGTCGGCGCCGCTCTCGACGTGCTCGCGCAGCATCACCTCGTAGTCCATCTTGTAGATGTGGTCGCCGGCCAGCACGACGATGAAGCGGCAGGCGTGAGATTCGATGATGTCGATGTTCTGGTAGACCGCGTCCGCCGTTCCGACATACCACATGTTCTCGGAAACGCGCTGGCTCGCCGGGAGAATGTCAAAACTCTCATTGCGCTCGGGGCGGAAGAAGTTCCAGCCCATCTGAAGGTGCCGGATCAGGCTGTGCGCCTTGTATTGGGTGGCGACCGCAATACGGCGGATGCCGGAGTTCACCGCGTTCGACAGCGCGAAGTCGATGATGCGGGACTTGCCGCCAAAATAGACCGCCGGCTTGGCGCGCCGGTCGGTCAGCTCCAAAAGCCGGCTGCCGCGTCCACCAGCGAGGACGAACGCCAGCGCCTGGCGGGCAAGCGGTTCACTACCGACGGCACTCATGTCATCCTCCCGCGCTCTGGCGCTTGCCGAGGCCTTTTGTCGCGAGAAGCCCCGCGGTCCCGCGCCCATTGGAACCGATAGTAACGGCACGAATAGTAAATCGGGAAGTAGGTTGTTAGTTGCGAGCGCGGCAAGCTTAATGCTTTGGCTTGATGCCGTTCTTGGCCACCGAACTCCGGCGTCGCGCCGGTGTCACATGGCGACCGAGCAGGCGCGCTGGCCCGCCAGCGGCCGTCTCGCAGCGAGACGTGAAGGGCACTTGTGCGCCGCACGCAAATTCGAGGCTTTGACTAGGCGCAAGGATGTTCGATCATGGCGATGCGATCCATTTCCAAGCGAAACGTCAGATAGGGAGTAAGACGATGAGGATCTGGAAAACGGCAATTGCCTGTTCGCTGGCCGGCGTGGTCATGGCCGGCCAAATCGAGCAGGCCGCGGCGGGTCCGATGCCGACCAACGTCGCGAGCATGAAGGCTGCCGTCGGCGATGATGTCACGCAGGTACATTGGCGCGGCGGTGGCTGGGGATGGGGTCTCGGCGGCCTCGCGGCCGGTGCGATCATCGGCGGCGCCATCGCCGCCAGCACCGCGCCTTACGGCTATGGCTACTATGGCGGCCCGTATTACGGCGGTTATGGCTATCCGGGGTACGGCTATGGTTATGCCCCGGCTTATTACGGCTATGGGCCGGCCTACGCTTATCCGCGATACTATCGGCCGTATCGTCCGTACTACGGCTATCGTTACGGCTACTACCGGCCATATCGGGTCTTTCACCGGCCTTACTATCGCGGATATTGGTAAGGTTTTGCGCGGCTAGAGCGCGAGCCACACGATCATGCTCATACAGGCGAATTGCATGAGCACGATCGCGGCGAGATGCAGCGGGCCGGCCTCGAGGCGAAGCCTGCGCATCCCGCCGGGTGCGTTTAGTTCGATCCTGCGGCCGCAGCCGTGAAGCTGCGGTCGACGGCTTTGCCGACGTCGAGCTTTTTCGGCAGGATGCCATAGCGCGTCGAGCGGTCGGAGGCATCCTGCACCTCCTTCACGACGTTCTCGTCGATCACGATCGGGCTGGTGCGCTGCGCGGTGTAGGCCGAGAGCAGCACGTCTTCCGGCAGCTTGGTCAGCTCGGCCGTGTTCCTGGCATACTCGGAAAGGTGATCAAGCGACCATAGCCGCGCCTTGTTCAGCCGCTGCACAAGATCCTGCACCGCCGCGCGCTTGGTGGCGATGGCGTTGTCGGAAGCGACGATGAAGGTGATGGTTGGGGTCAGGCCTTCGCCGTCGGCGATCACGCGGGCTTTGTCCTTCAGCGTCGCGAAGGAGACGTAGGGCTCCCACACCGCCCATGCATCGATCGAGCCGGCGAGCAGCGCGATCTTGGCGTCGACCGGTCCGAGCGGCGCGAAGGTCGCATCCTCCAGCTTGATCTGCGCCTTCTCCAGCGTCGCGTCGATCAGGAACTGACCCCAACCGCCGCGCGTGCCGGCGAGCCGTTTGCCCCTGAGGTCGGCGGCCGACTTGATTGGAGAATCCTGGCGCACCAGGATGGCCTGCGTCTTGGCGTCTGACCTCGTCCCGCCGATCGCTTTGATCGGCGCGCCGGCCGCATAGACCGACAGGAACGAGAGATCGCCGGTATAGCCGACGTCGAGCGCACCGGCGTTGAGCGCTTCCAGGATCGGCGCGGCCGCGGGGAATTCCGACCACTCGATTCTATAGGGCAGGTCTTTCGTGTAACCGGAGATTTCGAGCAGCGACCGGTTGCCGCCTTTCTGGTCGCCGACGCGCAGCACGACGGTGTCGGCCGCGAACGATGCGGCGGCCGTCGACAAGGTGAGGGCGGCGGCAAGCAGCGATGCCGCGAGACGGCGGGTGATGGGGTGATGATGGGAGTTGATGCGCATGTGGCCTGTCTTGTTGCTTTGCTCACGACGCGTGAGCGAGCGATGCAGCGAGGTCATGAAGTCTAGGGCCGCGCGGAGCGCAGTCAATGAAATGGCTATCCGTATTGCAAAGGCGACAGGCAAGGACGTTTTAGCAAAGTGATGCTTTCGAGAAAGTGCGGTGTGCGCGGCCGAAATTGCGTAGGAAAGAAGCAGGGAGCGGGAAGCCCGGCGCTCTGCCAAAGGATGCAGCGGCGAAAATCCTTTCATCGTTCGCGAGGGTGGCGATGGAGAGAATGACTTCGCTTCGTCGAACATTCGAAATTCCATTTCATTGACGATGCGGCGACTGCGCCGCATGATTTGCGCATCGCATCAACGCGGCGCGTGAAGCGCCCGCGAAAAGATTTTCTCTCAAACGCAGCTCCGCACGGAACATGCGCAACGCGAGCCGTTGCGCATGTAGCGGAGCCGTGCCAGCGCAGGAGTGGGACCGATGAGCAATGACGACAAGCGCGGTGGATCGAGTCTCGACCGGCGCCATCTGCTCCAGGCGGGGCTTGCGGCAGCCTTTGCTGCGCCGTTCGGCGCTCTTGGTGCGGCACACGCCTTTGCGCCGCGCGGGTTCGCGCCCGGCGTCGACTTCTCGGAATTTCCATTGTGCCAGACAGCATCGAATGCACCTGCGCTTACTGGCGCTCCGCGCAAGCTGAAACTGTCGTGGAATGCCGGCGCCGTCTGCCTCGCGCCCGTGCCGGTCGCCATCGAGCACGGTTTCTTCCAGAAGCACAATCTCGACGTCGAGCTCGTCAACTATTCCGGCTCGACCGACCAGTTGCTCGAGGCGATCGCGACCGGAAAGAGCGACGCCGGCCTCGGCATGGCGCTGCGCTGGCTGAAGCCGCTGGAGCAGGGGTTTGACGTCAAGATCGCCGCCGGCACCCATGGCGGCTGCATGCGGGTGCTGTCGCGCCGCGATTCCGGCGTCGCGAAGCTCGCCGATCTCAAGGGCAAGATCGTCGCGGTCGGCGACCTCGCCGGCCCCGACAAGAATTTCTTCTCGATCCAGCTCGCCAAGCTCGGCATCGATCCGATCAAGGACGTCGATTGGCGCGCCTATCCCGGCAATTTGCTCAATGTCGCTGTGGAGAAGGGCGAGGTGCAGGCCTTCCTGTCCTCCGATCCGCTCGCCTATCTCTGGCTCAAGGATACTCAGTACAAGGAAGTCGCTTCCAATCTCGACGGCGAGTATCGCGAAAAGAGCTGCTGCATCCTCGGCCTGCGCGGCAGCCTGGTGCGCGAGGAGCCGCAGATCGCCCGGGCCATCACGCAAGCGCTGCTCGATGCCGCGATGTTCACCGCGCAGAATGCGACGATTGCCGCACAATCATTCCAGCCCTACGCACCGAAGGCGGCCACCCTCGCCGACATCGAGGGCATGGTGCGCTACCACACCCACCATCATCATCCGGTCGGCGACGTGCTCAAGCGCGAGCTCAAGGCCTATGCCGATGATCTGAAGAGCGTGCAGGTCTTCAAGCCGAGCACCGACACGGCCAAATTCGCGGAGCGCATCTATGTCGACGTATTCGCTGTCTGACGGCCTCGCCTCCGGCGCGCCGCGCCTCTCTCGCGCGCCACTGCTTGCGAATTGGCTCCGGGAGACCGGCGTCGGCGTGCTCGCAAGCATCGCCTGGATCGGCTTTGGCCTGTCCTGTCTGTGGTGGCAGGATGTCGGCGACTGGTCACGCACGCATTCGGTCGGCATTGCAGCCTTCATCGTCGCTGCGGTTGCCTTGTTCGGAACGCTGGGTGCCGATTATCTCGGCTCCGCAGGCCGCGGCTTGCGCAAACGCGCGCCCTGGCTGGTGGCGCTCGGCGCGTTCCTGACCTTGTGGGAGGTCGCAACGGCAAAATTTGCTTGGCTGCCGCTGCCGTTCTTTCCGCCGCCGCAATCGATCGTCGAGGTCTATACCGATGATCTGCCAAAGCTGCTCGACAGTGTCTTTGCCTCCGTAAAACTGCAGCTCGGCGGTTATCTGGTCGGCGCCACGATCGGTTTCCTGACCGGCGTCTCGATCGGCTGGTCGCACGCAGTTGGTTATTGGGTGCATCCGGTGCTGCGCTTCATCGGTCCGTTGCCGGCGACCGCGTGGCTGCCGATTGCCTTCTTCACGTTCCCGTCGAGCTGGAGCGCCTCGACCTTCCTGATCGCGCTGGCGACCGGCTTTCCGGTCACCGTCTTGACCTGGTCCGGCGTCGCCAGCGTCAGCAACGCCTATTACGACGTCGCGCGGACCTTGGGGGCCAAGCCGTCCTTCCTGGTGCTGAAGGTCGCGATTCCGGCGGCACTCCCGCACGTGTTCGTCGGGCTGTTCATGGGGCTCGGCGCGTCCTTCGCGGTGCTCGTCGTCGCCGAGATGATCGGTGTCAAGGCCGGGCTAGGCTGGTACCTGCAATGGGCGCAGGGCTGGGCCGCCTATGCCAACATGTATGCGGCACTGATCGTGATGTCGCTGCTCTGCTCCGGCGCGATTACGCTGCTGTTCTCGATCCGCGACCGCCTGCTAGTTTGGCAGAAGGGGACCGTAAAATGGTAGCTCTGGCTCAAGCGATCGCGCGTCCGGCTGCCGGCGCTGCGCTCGACATCGAGCAGGTCAGCCACGCCTTCGACATCGACGGCGCCGAGCTGCCCGTTCTCAGCGACGTCAGCATCTCTGTCGAGCCCGGCGAGTTTGTCGCGCTGCTCGGTCCCTCCGGTTGCGGCAAGTCGACCTTGCTGCGGCTTGTCGCCGGCCTCGATAAGCCGAGGTCCGGAACGCTGCGCGAGGACGAGAGCCGCATCAACAGTCCACATCCCTCGCGCGTGGTCGTGTTCCAGGATCCGACCCTGTTTCCCTGGCGGTCGGTCTGGGACAACGTCGCCCTGGGCCTCGAGGCCCAGGGCATTTTGAAGAGCCAGCGTCACCGCGTCGACGATGCTCTCGATCTCGTCGGGCTGTCGTCTTTCCGCAGCGCTTATCCGCACCAGCTCTCCGGCGGCATGGCGCAGCGCGTCGCGCTGGCGCGGGCGCTGGTCAACGATCCCAAGATCCTGGTTCTCGACGAGCCATTGGGAAAACTCGACTCGCTGACCCGCATCACCATGCAGGCCGAGCTTGTCTCGCTGTGGCAGCGCAAGGGCTTTACCACGCTGCTGGTGACGCACGATGCCGAGGAAGCCTTGGTGCTCGCCAACCGCGTCATCGTCTTCAGTGACCGCCCGGCACGGGTCAAGGCCGACATCCGTGTCGACCGGCCCTATCCGCGCCACCGCGGCGATCCCTATCTGGCCGATCTGCGCCGCCAGATTCTCGGTCTGCTGGGGTTGGACGCGACATGGTGACTCCCGTAGCCAAAGGGCGCATAGTCCCCACCGAGCCCGATTACATCGCGCGTGCTGAAGACCTGGCAGCAGGCTTTGCCGCACGCGCCGCCGAGCATGACCGCAATGGCAGCTTCCCTTTCGAGAATTTTCGCGAGCTCTCCGCAGCGGGCCTGTTGTCGCTCACGGTTCCTGCGGCTCATGGTGGGGCCGGCGCCGGCGCACGATACGCCGCGCGCGTGATCGGCATCATCGGCAAGGCCGATCCGTCGACGGCGCTGGTGCTGTCAATGCATTACATCAATCATCTCGTCATGTCGCGGAGCCCGACCTGGCCGGCGCGGCTGTCACGCAAGCTTGCGCGCGAAAGCGTCGAGGGCCTGGCGCTGATCAACGCGCTGCGCGTCGAGCCGGAGCTCGGCTCGCCCGCGCGCGGCGGTCTGCCGGCGACGATCGCGCGGCGCACCGGAACCGGCTGGCGCCTCTCCGGCCACAAGATCTATTCGACGGGATCGCCGATCCTGAAGTGGTACCTGGTCTGGGCCCGGACCGACGAGGCGGAGCCGCGGGTCGGGCAGTTCCTGGTGCCGGCGGGCCTGCCGGGCACGTGCATCGTCGAGACCTGGGACCACCACGGCCTTCGTGCCAGCGGCAGCCATGACGTCATCTTCGACGATGTCGTGATCCCGCTCGATGCCGAGGTCGATCTCCGCAAGCCGGCGGATTGGCGCACGCCCGACGTGACGCAGGCGACCATCCATACGGTGTTCGTTGCCGCGATCTATGACGGCGTCGCCCGCGCCGCGCGCGACTGGCTGATCACGTTCCTGAAGCAGCGCGTTCCCGCCGGCCTCGGCGCGCCGCTCGCGAGCTTGCCGCGGGCGCAGGAGATTGTCGGCGCCATCGAGGCGCGGCTCGCGGTCAATGCACGGCTGATCGAGTCTTTTGCGCGCGATTTCGATGACGGCGTCCAGCTCTCTGCGAGCGAGTCCAACGTCATCAAGCTCACCGTCACCAACAATGCCGTCGCGGCGGTCGAGGACGCGCTGTCGATCTCCGGCAATCACGGCCTCAGTCGCACCAATCCGCTGGAGCGTCACTATCGCGACGTGCTGTGCGGGCGCGTGCACACACCGCAGGACGATTCCACGCGCACCGGTCTCGGCCGCGCCGCATTGGGCCTCTAGCTTTCGGGAAAAATCAGGGAGACGGTCATGTCGATCGAGTTCATCGGCTTCATCAGCAACAACCATTCGTCCGAGACCATCGTCCGCGAAGGGCCGGTGCTCAATCCGACCCACATCGAGACGGTGGCGAAAGCGCATGAGAATGCCGGCTTCGATCGTGCGCTGCTGGCGTTTCATTCGACCTCGCCCGATGCGCTCCAGGTCGCGCAGCACGTCCTCGGGGTCACCGATCGCCTGAACGTGTTGATCGCGCAGCGGCCCGGCTTCACCGCCCCGACGCTGCTGGCGCGGCAGTTCGCGGCGCTCGACCAATTCTCGCGCGGCCGCGTCGCGATCCATGTCATCACTGGGGGCAATGCCACCGAGCTGCGGCAGGACGGCAACACGCTCGACGACAAGGACGAGCGTTACGCTCGTACTTCCGAATTCCTCGACGTCCTCAAGCTGGAATGGACCAGCGACAAGCCGTTCACCTACAGGGGCAAGTACTACCAGGTCGAGAACGCCTTTTCGCAAGTGAAGCCGTATCGCCCGGAAGGCATCCGCGTCTATTTCGGCGGTGCTTCCGATGCGGCGATCGACGTTGCCGGCAAGCACGCCGACACATTCGCGCTGTGGGGTGAATCCTATGCGCAGGTACGCGACGTCACTTCCCGCGTCCACAACGCGGCGGTCCGGCACGGGCGGCCGACGCCGCGTTTCAGCCTGTCAGTGCGGCCCATCATTGCGTCGACCGAGCAACAGGCCTGGGAGAAGGCGGAAGACATTCTGGCGCGCGCGACCGCGCTTCAGGACAAGACCGGCTACCGCAAGCCCGCCGACGGCCACGCCACGGCCGGCGCGCGGCGCCTGCTCGCACTCGCCGACCAGGGCAGCCGCATCGACAAGCGGCTCTGGACCGAGATCGCGAAGCTCACCGGCGCCAACAGCAACACCACCGCGCTGGTCGGTACGCCCGAGCAGGTCGCGGAAGTCTTTGGCGACTATTACGACCTCGGTATCAGCCATTTCCTGATTCGCGGCTTCGATCCGCTGATCGACGCCATTGAATATGGCCGCGAGCTGATCCCGCTGACGCGTGAACTGATTACGAAGCGTCAGGCTGTTCGCGGCGAGGCCGCGGAATGATCCGGCTCGTGTTAGCCGGTGCGCTGCTGTTGCAAGATCTTGTGTTTCGGACACGGCGGCGTACGAGGCACGAGATCTCACGCATTGCTCATGCGTCCGTGAGATGAGAATGCGCCCTTCTACGCGAAAGCCGCTCTCGAAACGTTCCTTCTGCATTTCGCGTCCCCGACAACATCCCCATTGCTATTTGCGCCCGCTCCCTTGCGCCACGCCGGTTCCCGCCAAGATGCTTTAGACGACCACATCGGGAGACCGGCCATGGGCCTACAAGAAACAAAAATCGAATCGCTTCCCTTCGTCACAGCCGAACTCAACTATCTCGCGCCGGTCTTAGGCAAGCCGCGTACCTACGCCTTCGATCCGCCGCCGGGCGAGCCGAAGAGCACGGCGCTTGCCGAGCCGCATCAGGTCCCGATCTTTGATGCGCGGCTGATTGCGCAGAATTTCTCGCTTGATCGCGAAGGCTTCGCGCTGGTGCGTCATCCGACCCGCGTGAAGGATTTCTACAACGAGGAGGAGGTCAGGGCGGTCTATTATCCCGCCGTGGAGGCATTCCTGCGCGCGACGCTGAAGGCCGATCGTGTCTTCATCTTCGACCACACCGTGCGCAAGCGCATCGAGGGCGCCGCCGACATTCGTGGCGGTGGCCCGCGCCAGCCAGCGACACGCGTGCATGTCGACCAGACCGCCGTCTCCGGCGCCAACCGCGTGCGCGAGCATCTGCCTGACGAAGCCGAAGAGTTGCTGAAGGGTCGCGTGCAGGTGATCAATCTGTGGCGGCCGATCCGCGGCCCCTTGCGCGATTCACCGCTGGCAATGGCCGACGGCACGACGGTTGCGCCCGACGATCTCGTCGCTTCCGATTTAATCTATCCCAACCGTCGCGGCGAGACCTATTCGGTAAGGTACAATCCGAACCACCGCTGGTTCTATTTCCCCGAGATGACCTCAGACGAGGCGCTGCTGCTCAAGTGCTATGATTCCGCAATCGACGGCCGCACGCGGTTCGGGCCGCACACTGCCTTCGTCGATCCGACCACGCCGCCAGATGCCGCGCCGCGCGAGAGCATCGAGGTGCGCACGCTGGTGTTCCACAATAGTAACAAAGTGTGATGGTGCTGCCGGGCGTTGCCCGGCAGTGTTTCCGGAACTTTGGGGAACAAAGCCACGTTTGCAGCGCCGGGCAGGGCAAGCGGGAGGGTGCCGTGCAAGCGCAGACGACGCTATTGGTATCTCTGGCCAGCTTTTTGCTTTTTGCCTTTTCTGCTGCCCACGCCGAAAGCGGGCTTGCTTCGTACTATGGATACGCAAAGGCCGGCAGAGGTGGCGAGCTGACATGCGCGCACCGGACGCGTCCTTTCGGCGCCGTGCTGAGAGTGTCCTATAGCGGACGAACGATCCAGTGCCGCGTCAACGATCGTGGCCCGTTCATCCGCGGCCGCATCGTCGATCTCTCGGTGCCGGCCGCCCGGGCGCTCGGCATGATGAGCGCCGGCGTGGTGCGGGTCTCGGTGGATTAGGCCGGCCAGCGGGCTATAGTGCCTCCCAAAGCAAGGGTGAGGGGCGCCATGGCCAGGATCAGAGTCGGACTCGTCGGCTGCGGCTTCGTGTCGGAGCTGCACATGTATGCGTTCCAGCGCGTCTATGGCGTGGACGTCGAGGTCGCGGCGGTGGCCGCGCGCGGCGATCACGTGGTCGAGTTTGCGACCCGCCACCATATCCCGCGGGTTTACCGCAGCTTCGCGGAGGTGATTGCGGACCGTGAGCTCGATGTCGTCGACATCTGCACCCCGCCCAATCTCCATGCCGAGATGATCATCGCCGCCATGCAGGCGGGCAAGCACGTCATTTGTGAAAAGCCGTTCGCCGGCTATTTCGGCCGCGAGGGCGACCAACAGCCGATCGGCAAGCGCGTGCCGAAGGCGCTGATGTACGAGCGCGTGCTCGAGGAGATGGACGCGACGGGGGCCGCGATCGAGCGTAGCGGCAAATTGTTCATGTATGCCGAGGACTGGATCTACGCGCCCGCGGTGACCAAGGCCGCCGAGATAATCAGGGCTACCGGCGACAAGATCCTGTTCATGAAGGGCGAGGAGAGCCATTCCGGCTCACACGCTGCACATGCCGCGCAATGGGCGATGACGGGTGGCGGCTCGCTGATCCGCATGGGCTGTCACCCGCTCTCGGCCGTGCTCTACCTCAAGCAGGTCGAGGCGAAAGCGCGCGGCGAGACCATCCGCGTCGCCAGCGTCACTTGCGATGTCGGCAACGTCACCGCTGGCCTCAGGCCCGAAGAACGCACCTATATCAAGGCCAATCCGGTCGATGTCGAGGATTGGGGCACGCTGACGGCGACCTTCTCCGACGGCACCAAGGCGACGGTGTTCTCCGGCGACATGATCATGGGCGGTGTGCGCAACCTGATCGAGACCCACACGAGCGGCGGCTCACTGTTCGCCAACATCACCCCGAACACGCATCTGATGAGCTACCAAACCAGCGAGGAGAAGCTCGCCAGCGTCTACATCACCGAAAAGGTCGACCGGAAAACCGGCTGGCAATATGTCTGCCTCGAGGAGGAATGGACGCGCGGCTATTTGCAGGAGATCCAGGACTTCATGGAATGCGCCGCGACCGGACGGCAGCCGCTGTCGGACCTCGCGCTGGCGTACGAGACGATCAAGGTGAATTACGCGGGCTATTGGTCGGCGGAGGAGGGGAGAAGGGTGGTGTTGTAAGGGCATAGCTCTCTTACCCTCCTCTCGAGGGAGGGCAATCGCATATGGGAAGCGGCTTCCATGCGGCGCATCCTTCGAGACGCCCGCTTTGGCGGGCTCCTCAGGATGAGGGCGGAGTATGCGGCAGCAGTTTCAACGGGCCCTATGCCAATTAGCCTGATCCTGAGGAGACCGCGGAGCGGTCGTCTCGAACGACGAGGCGTTTGCTCGGGCCACTCCAAGAATTCATATGCGATAGCCTTACCGTCCAGGGGAGGTTGCCACGCGAGCGCAACCGCCTCACGCCCCGTAGGTCGAGCCCTTCGGTAGCGGGAAGACCGGCTCCCGCGTGCGGATGTTCGTCGGCCACACCACCGAGATGTGCTCGCCGGCGTTCTGCATCACGACCGGGGTCGAGCGCTCGTTCTGGCCGGACAGCGGCGTGCCCGGCCGGAAGAATTTAACGCCATAGCCCTGGATGGTGCCGCCAGCGGGGATGTCGACGTCGAGCGCTGCCTTGCGGATGGCCTCCGGGTCGAAGCTGCCGTATTTCTCTTTGGCGACCGGCAGCACGTTGTTGAGCAGCACCCAGGTCTGGTTGAAACCCATCGAGCAGTGCGGCGGCACGTCGGTCGCGCCGGTCTTGGCCTGGTAGCGCGAAACCATGGTCTTGATCAGGTCGCCCATGCCCGGCGCGAGCTTGGCGGGATCGAGCAACTGCGCCGGCACTGGATCGATGTTGCAGAAATTGTCGATGTCGGCACCGAAAGTCGCGCGCAGCTTGTCGAGCTGGCTGTAGCCGGCGCCGGCGCCGAACAGCATCTTGAAGCGCAAACCACTCTCGCGGGCCTGGCGCAGGAACAGGGTGATGTCGGGGTTGTAGCCGGCATGCGAGATCACGTCGGCCTTGGCGCGCTTGATTTTTGTCACCAGCACCGAAAGATCGGGCGCGGAGGCCGAATACCCTTCGCGCAGCACGACCTGAATGCCGGCCTCCTTGGCATAGGCCTCGTCGGCGGAGGCAACGCCGACGCCATAGGGGCCGTCCTCGTGGATTAACGCGACCTTGACCTCCTTCGGATCGATGCCGAGCTTGGCTTTCGCATGCTCGGTGATGAAGCTTGCAAAGGCCTGGCCGTACTGGTCGGAATGGATCTGGGCGCGAAACACGTATTGCAGGTTCTTGTCCTTGAACACGGCGGTCGAGACCGCGGTCGTGATCCAGAGGATCTTCTTCTGCTGCTCCACCTTCGCCGCCATCGGCACCGCGTGCGCGCTGGAATAGACGCCGTTGATGATGTCGATCTTTTCCTGGCTGATCAGCCGCTCGGCCTCGTTGATCGCGACGTCCGCCTTGCTCTGGGAGTCGGCGGCGACCGGCACGATCCTGGTCTTGCCGCCGATGCCGCCCTTCTCGTTGACGAGGTCGATGGCGATCTGCGCGCCGACCGAGGAGGCGACCGAGCCGCCGGCGGCAAAGGGGCCGGTGAGGTCGTAAATCAAGCCGATGCGCAAATTCTCGGCTTGCGCCTGGGCCCGTGTCCAATCGAGGCTGAGTGCGGCGGCGGCAGCCGCCGATGTCTTCAGCAGCTGCCTGCGTGAAGTCGGCATCCTATCCTCCCTCAAAACCGTCTTATGTTTGGTTTTTTTCGAAGTATTGGGAGCAGGATGGCGAAAGTCAACATCGTCCAAGGTCGATAGGCGTCGGCCGCGACACAACGCACCTGCGAAAGATAAAGGAAAAGCCCACCGCTCCGCGCAGGAGCGATGGGCTTGCATGGGCGCGGATCAATTACTGCGACAGCTTCACGAAGCTCGGAAACTTCATCTTGCCTTCCGCGATCTTCTCGGGCCAGACCACGACCTGCTTGGAGTCCTGCCACTGGAAGACGAGGCCGGTGACAGTGCCGGGGCCTGACTTGATACCGTGGGTGAACTCGTCGTTCTTGCCGTAGAACTGGATGCGGCCGATCGTGCCCTCGTAGTCGGTCTTCTCGAGCTCGGCGACCATCTTGTCGGGATCGGTCGAGCCGGCGCGCTTGATGGCTTCCGTGATGAAGTAGACCTCGTCATAGGCGGTGTAGCCTGTATAGGCCGGCGGTGCGCCGAACTTGGCCTTGAAGGCAGCCGCGAACGGCTTCGTCTTGGGGGTGACGGCGACGTCGGGTGTCGCAACCGCCAGCGACGGTATGCCGTCGGCCGCGCCATTGGTGTCCTTCCAGAAGGTCGGGCTCAGCGCCTGCGCGCTGATGCCGAACATCGGGATCGGCACCTGCTGGTTCTTCCACTGCACCGTCGGCTGCACGCCGACATGGGAGATGCCGGTGACGATCACGTCGGGCTTCTTGCTCTCGATGTTGTTGAAGATCGGCGTGAAGTCGGTGGTGTCAGGCGAGAAGCGGACGTGCTCGACGACCTTCAGGCCAGCCTTCGGCAGGCAGGCCTCGTAGCCGACGTCGAGCGGCTTGGTCCAGGCGGCGTCCTCGCTCATGATCGCTACGGTCTTGAACTTGAGCTTGTCGACGAGCAGGTCCTTGGCTGCGTCGCAGACGAGCTGGGCCTGCGCGGCCGAGGTCAGATAGCCGTGGAAGGTGTACTTGTTCTTCTCGTAATCGTTGTGGATCGCCTTGGTGATCTCGTTCGAGGCCGCGCCTGGCGTGATCAGCGGCATCTTCAGCCGCGCCGCCCAGGGCTCGAGCGCCAGCACGACCTCGCTGATATAGCTCGCGATGACGGCGGAGACCTTGTCCTCGCTGACGGCGCGCTGGAAAGCGCGAACGGAATCCGCCGACGAGCTCTTGTTGTCGTAGGTCACGATCTCGATCTTGCGGCCGAGCACGCCGCCCTTGGCGTTGATCTCGTCGGCGGCAATCTGCGCGCCGCCTGGCGTTGCCGCGCCCGCGATCGACTGCACTTCGGCGATGACGCCGATCTTGATCGGATCGGTCGACTGCGCGTAGGCCGGAGCGGCAAGGCACAAGGCCAATGCGGAGGCGAGAAGGCTGCTGCCGAGAACTAATGGTCGCATGGTCGTTTCCCTTTCTATGTTTTTGTTGATGTTGACAGACTTAAAGAAAATCGGCCCCGGCCTCGCTCGCGAAGCGGCCGGGATCGCCTTCCCACACGATCCTTGCATGCTCCAGCACATAGACGCGGTCGGCATGTGGCAGCGCGAAGGTCACGTTCTGCTCGCCGAGCAACACCGTGATCGATGTGGTTTGCCGCAGCTTGGTCAGCGCCTTGGAGAGTTGCTCGAGGATGACGGGGGCAAGGCCCAGCGTCGGCTCGTCCAGGATCAGGATCTGTGGCTGCATCATCAGGGCGCGGCCGATCGCGAGCATCTGCTGCTCGCCGCCGGAGAGCGTCTGTGCCATCTGACTCTGGCGTTCCTTCAGGATCGGGAACAGCTCGAACAGCCAGGCGAGCTGTGCGGCGCGCTTCTCGTCGGAAAGATGCTGGCCGCCGAGATCGAGATTTTCGCGCACGCTCATCTCGCCGAACAGTTCGCGTGATTCCGGGCATTGCACGAGACCGCTGCGTGCGATCTTCGCCGGACTGGTGCCGCGGAGTTTCTCGCCGCCGCGCACGATCTCGCCGCTGTAGGGCAGAAAGCCGGAGATGGTGTTGAACAATGTGGTCTTGCCGGCGCCGTTGAGGCCGACGATCGAGACGAACTCGCCCTCGTGGACATGGATCGAGACGTTCTCCAGCGCCTGCGCCTTGCCGTAGAACACGCTGACATTCTCGACCTGGAGCAGCGGCACCTTATCCTTGAAGCTGGTCTCGGGCCGCGCATGGGTCTCGATCGCGCCGCCGAGATAGACCCGGCGCACGGTCTCGTTCCTCATGACCTCGTCGGCCTTGCCGGTGACGATCTCCTCGCCGAGATACATCGCGAGCACGCGATCGACGAGGGCTGCGACGCTCTTGACGTTGTGGTCGACCAGCATCACCGCACGGCCTTCGTCGCGAAAGCTGCGGATCAGGTCGGAGAACATCTCGACCTCGGCGCGCGTCAGCCCGGCGAAGGGCTCGTCGACCAGCACGACCTTTGGGTCACGTGCGATGGCCTTGGCGAGTTCGAGCCGGCGCAGATCGGCAAACGGCAGGGTCGGCGGGCGGCGGTTCATCACATTTCCGAGCCCAACGCGCTCGGCGATCCATTTGGCGCGCTCGATCAGCGCCTTGTCGGGGAACAGCATGAACAGGCTGTCCGGCAGCAGCGCGACCAGGATGTTCTCCAGCACGGTTTGCCGGTTCAGCGGCCGCGAGTGCTGGAACACCATGCCAAATCCCTTGCGCGCGATCTTGTGCGCGGGCAGGCCGGCGACGTTCTCGCCCTCGAAGATCACTTCGCCGGACGTCGGGCGCTCGATGCCCATCACGGTCTTCATCGCGGTCGACTTGCCCGAGCCGTTCGGCCCGATCAGGCCAAAAATCTCGCCGCCATTGACCTCGAAGCCGAGGCTCTTGACTGCGGTCAATCCGCCGAAGCGCTTAGTCAGGCCGCGGACTTCGAGCACGGCCCTGTTTGGAAGCCTCATATCCATCACGAGCGCGCCTCGCGCGAGAGGGCCGCTCCGAGGAAGCCGCCAGGGAAGAACAGCACGACGAGGAGCGCCACCGCCGAGACGATGAAGGTCGCGAGCTCACCGGTCGGCCGCAAGAACTCGCCGGCGACGATCAGGAAGATCGCGCCCAGCGCAGCGCCCAGCACGGTGCGCCGGCCGCCGAGCACGGCGGAGACGATCACGTTGACGCCGACCGCGACGTCGACGACGGTGCCGACCGAGGCGGTGCCGAAGTAGAATACCAGCAGCGCGCCTGACAGCCCCGAGAAGAACGCGCTGACGATGAAGGCGGCGAGCTTGTGCTTGACGATGTTGAAGCCGAGCGCGCCGGCCTGCACCGGGTCCTGGCCGCTGGCCTGGAGCACGAGGCCGATCGGCGATTGCGACAGGCCGTAGAGGATTGCGGCCGAGATCGTCATGAAGCCGAGCGCGATCCAGTAATTCACGCCGGCGTTGATAGAGATGACGTCGGGAATGGTCAGCCCGATCTCGCCGCCGGTGAGGTCGGCGAACACCACCACGAAATTCTGCAGCATCAACACCGCGACCAACGTGGTCAGGCCGAAATAGGGCCCGCGCACGCGCAGGGCCGGCAACGCCAGCACGAGACCGGCGATGACGGAGGCGAATGCGCCGAGCACGATGCAGAGATAAACCGACCACCCAAACTGGGCATTGAGGATGCCGGCGGTGTAGGCGCCGACGCCGATCAGGAAGGTCGGCCCGAAATTGACCTCGCCGGCAAAGCCGAACAAGAGGTCCCAGGCCATCGCGAACACACCGAAATAGAATGCGACGGTGAGCAGGCCCAGCACATAGCCAGAGACGTAGAGCGGCAGCGTTGCCGCGATGACGACGAGCGCGAGCGAGACGAAGAAGAGGCGAGAGGTGAAGAAGGTGGCCATCTCAGCGCCTCCCCAGAAGGCCCTGTGGCCGGATGTACATCACAAACACGAGCAGCAGCAGCGCCGGGATGGTGCGATAGGCCGGCGAGATCAGATAGGCGGTCAGGGTCTCGAGATAGCCGACCACGAAGGCCGCGATCAGCGAGCCGGAGACGCTGCCGAGGCCGCCGAGCACGACGATGGAGAACGCGCTCGCGGTCAGCGGACCGACGCTGTAGGAGCTGACGCCCAGAAACATGCCCAGCAGCACGCCGGCGATGCCGGCGAGGATACCGTAGATCGCCCACACCACGATGTAGATGTTGGTGAGCTCGAGGCCGAGCAGCGTGACGCCGCGCGGGTTCATCGAGGCGGCCAGCACGGCCTTGCCGGTGCGGGTGCGGTTCACCAGGAGCCACAACAGAGCGATGACCAGGCAGCAGACGATCGCCGTGAAAATCTCGTTGCGCGGCGTGCGGACGCCGAGGATCTCGACCACGCCCTCGACGATCGGCAGCACGGTCTTGGCGTTGTTGGTGAAGAAATAGGCGATCAGCTCCTGGATCATGATGCCCCACAGCAGCGTTCCCGTGAGGACGAAGATCTCCTTCTCCTCGTTCGGAATGCGGCGCGAATCCTGGATCGGCTTCACCACCGCGAAATAGGTGGCAAATGCCGTGATGAGGGCGACGCCGACGCCGATCAGCGCGCCGGCATAGGTGCCGACGCTGAGAATGCTGGCGGCGGCCCAGGCCGCCACCGCTGCCGCCACCATGATAGCGCCGTGGGAGAGGTTGAGCACGCCGGAGACGCCGAATATCAGCGTGAAGCCGGTGGCACCGAGAGCGTAGAGAGCGCTGATGGCAAAGCCATCGATCAAAATCTGGAATGCTCGCATTGATGATTGGCCGGGCAACCTGGCTGCCACTTGAGAAAAAGGTGCTGCGTGCACCGCATGCGGAAGGCTCTCCGGCCAAGGCCCGGATGCCGTTCCGATCAATTCGCGGTGGACTTGATGGAGCTCGGGAGACTGACGTCACTCCTGACGGCGTCGTCCGGCGCGCCGATCACGGCGTCGAGCGAACTCGCAACGCAACAGAGAGTCTATTCTTCATGTTGTTTTTCTCCCTTGAACAGCCTCTTGTGAGCTATTGGGGCGCGACTATACCGGCGAGGGCATTCTCGGCAAGTGAAACTGCATTCAGGATTGTGGGAGGCGGGTTAAAGTCCATTGCTGCGTAAATAGAGTGCAGCGCGACTCGGGCACGTCAGGCATGCAGATTCGGTCGAGGCCCATGCATGTACGCCGCCAGCATGCCCCATCCGTTCAACGTGCGTGCAGCAGCGACGGATCGAGCGGGCCGAGGCGGGCGGGATCGAATGGCGAAAGGTCGATCTGCGTCGTGCCCTCGGCGATCAGCTGCGCCAACGCCTCGCCGGTCGCGGGTGCATTGAGGATGCCAGACATTATGTCCAGTCGCAACGTAGAGACCCTCGCTCTGCGGCACCTTGCCAATCAGCGGCAGACCATCCTGCGTCACCGGGCGGAAGCAGGCCTGCCGCGCGATGATCTTCTCGGGCCGGAACAGCGGCGAGAGCCGCTCGCTCATCGCCTGCAGGCGCGCGATCGCGTCCTGGTCGGGCGTCACGGCGGCGGGATCGAGCGGCAACGGCGCGATGTCGGAAAGCGCCGTGATATGCGTGCTGCCGTCGGCACGGGGGAAAACCTCGATGGACACGGCGACGCCATTGTCCTCATGCTCAAGAAACAGCGCATCGGCTGGCACATCCCCGCCGGTGTCGTACACGATGCTCGGGCTGCGCTGGCCATAGATGGCGGGCAGGTTCATCCATTGCGCCGCGAGCAGCGACCACGGCCCCATCGCGATGACGACGGCGTCCGCCTCGATGACGCTGCCCTCGACCTGGACGCCGCTCGCTGTGATGCCATCCGCATCGCGCACGATGCCGCTGATCCGGCCGCGACGAAGTTGCACGCCCTGCGTGAGCGCCGCATCCATGAGGAACGAGGTGAATTTGCGAGGGTGAACGATCGCGGTCGTCGCGGTCGTGCCGATGGTTTGCGCGATGGCGACGCCGTTGGCGAGCCAGCCAAGTGCCGAGGGCAGATTTCGCCGGGCGTCACCATCGGGGACAACGAGGCCGCTATAGGCGGTCATGGGGCGGTAGCCCCAATCGCCCGCGATCTCCCCGGGCAGTTGCGCATGAAGTGCGAAGCTGCGCCGCGCCAGTGCGTCGAGCGGCGTGCCGGTGCACCAGTCGCGTGCGAGGAAGCCGCCGGCCTTGCCGGACGCTGCGGCCGCGATCTCTGTCCGTTCCACCACAATGACGTCGATGCCGCGGCGACGAAGAAACCAGGCGGTGCAGGCGCCGATCACGCCACCGCCGCAGATCACAACACGCATGGTTTTTTTCCTCGCGCGCCGAAGGATTATCAAAAGAATTGGCGCCGGCGAGGAACGCCGGCGCAGCGTCGCATTGAGCTTGTGTCGCTCAGCCTGGTCCTGCGCCCTGCGTTGCCGTGTAGACCGCGTAGAGCGACTGGCTCGCCGCCATGAACAGCCGGTTGCGCTTTGGGCCGCCGAAGCAGACGTTGCCGCACACCTCCGGCAGGCGGATGCGGCCGAGCAGCTTGCCCTCCGGCGACCACACCGTCACGCCGCTATAGCCGACGGCGCGCCCGGCATTGCTGGAGGCCCAGACATTGCCGTTGACATCGCAGCGCAGGCCATCCGGCCCGCACTTCACGCCGTCGATCACGCAATCGCTGAACTTTCTAGGGTTGGAGAGCTTGTTGTCGCTGCCGACGTCGAACACGAAGATCTCGCCCTTGCCGCCCGGTCCGGTGTCGCCCGGTCCCTTGCCGGTCGAGGCGATGTAGAGCTTCTTGTAGTCTGGTGAGAAGCACAGGCCGTTCGGATCTGGCACCTGGTCTTCGGTGACGACGAGATCGATGCGGCCCGACGGGTCGATGCGATAGCAGTTGGTCGGGAGCTCGCGCTTGCCCGGCACGAAGCCGGCGGGCTGTCCGATCCGCGGATTGAGCTTGCCGCCGGCATTGCTCGGGCCGCCCGCGACGTCGGGCTCGCCTTCGTAGAGCTGGCCGCCATAGGGCGGATCGGTGAACCAATAGCTGCCGTCGGGGTGTGCGACGATGTCGTTCGGCGAATTCAGCTTCTTGCCCTGATAGGAGTCCGCGAGCACCGTGGCGGTGCCGTCATGCTCGTAACGCGTCACCCGGCGCGTCAGGTGCTCGCAGGAGAGCTGGCGGCCCTGAAAGTCGAACGAGTTGCCGTTGGAATTGTTTGAGGGCGTGCGGAACACGCTGACGCGGCCGTCATCCTCGCTCCAGCGCATCTGCCGGTTATTGGGAATGTCGCTCCACAAGAGATACCGTCCCTGCGCGCTCCAGGCCGGGCCTTCGGCCCACAGCACGCCAGTATAGAGACGCTTGATCGCGGTGTTGGGCTGCGCGAGATCGTTGAAGGAGGGATCGACGGCGATGATGTCGGGGTCCCAGAAATATGTGGTCGGCGCGCCCTGGGGACCGAAATCGCGCGGCGGGGTGGTGATCGTCGTCGGCGGTGCGGCGGGGCCGGTCTGGGCCAGGGCGCAGCCGGCTCCGGCCATTGTGGCGGCGGCGCCGAGCGCAAGCCCTTGTACAACTCCTTGGACGAGTGTTCGTCGTGAAAGCGCAGCATCCTGGTCACGCTGCCCTTCGTCACGAGCCTCTTGGCGTGTCATCGCGTCCTCCCGATCATGTTCGCTGACCGGTTGATCCGGCCGAGCGGGCGGAGGTTAGTGCGGTCCGCTGCCGGTTGCGAGGGGTGGAATCGAAACCGCTGCGCGATGGCGGGTCGCAATTTCGTCACCTTCAAATGCGTTTGGATTGCAGGCGCTAACGGGGATAAAGCCGGAGTTCATTGTGCAAGTTGTCGTCCTGGTCATCCTGCTCGCGATCGCATTTGCGGCCGGCTACTTCACGCGGGACTACGTCTCCCGCAAAAGGCGGGCGGAGGCGCGCCGCTGGCGTGAGTATACCGAGCCGGACTGGCTTCCTGCCAACGCGCCGGCGAACACCAACGAGATCACGAATGCCGGCACCGCTGTGGTCGCGACCGGCGAACTCGGTCAGATGCTGAACCGCTGGGAGAACAGGGCCCGCGCCCGCCGCACCGGCACGGGATAGTCGGCGCGCCTTGCGCTCGTCGCGGGCTGCAATCTCTCCTATTTAGGTCAGTTCCACTGACTATCTTTTAGGCGTTGCAGTTGCAGGCGTTTCTCGTTTAGAAACGGGCGGATCGAGCCCCTCCCGGCAATCAACCATCAACGGTTTTGACCGAGTATTGAGGGCTCAAAGGGTCTGGCAATGCTGATTCGCGGCCAAATCGATGGGATTTCGGGGGAGGTGGCCGTGGCCGCCGCCACGATCCCGGCCGCGCTGCTGCCCACCCTCCTTCTTGGCGGGCTTCTTCTTAGCTGCCCCTGAGGGCCGGCTGGGCGCCACGCGCCTGGGCGCTCAGGGGTTGTACGAGATCACCGGACACCTCAAGCGCCCAGACCACTGAACGGCGCAAAAGCTCAAAAGGAAATCTAGAATGGCCACCGTGAACAAGTCCGACAAGGACCGCGTCATCATTTTCGACACCACGCTGCGCGACGGCGAGCAATGTCCCGGCGCCACCATGACCTTCGAGGAGAAGCTCGAAGTCGCCGAACTGCTGGACGATATGGGCGTGGACGTCATCGAGGCCGGCTTTCCGATCACCTCCGAAGGCGACTTCCAGGCCGTCAGCGAGATCGCCCGCCGCTCCAAGAATTCGGTCATCGCCGGCCTGTCACGCGCCCACCCGGCCGACATCGACCGCTGCGCCGAGGCGGTGAAATTTGCCAAGCGCGGCCGCGTCCACACCGTGATCGCGACCTCGCCGCTGCACATGCGGGTGAAGCTGAACAAGACCCCGGAACAAGTAATCGAGACCTCGGTCGCGATGGTCGCGCGCGCCCGCAACCAGATCGACGACGTCGAATGGTCGGCCGAGGACGGCACCCGCAGCGAGATGGACTTTCTGTGCCGCATCGTCGAGGCCGTGATCAAGGCCGGCGCCACCACGGTGAACATCCCCGATACCGTCGGCTACACGGTGCCGGAGGAATACACCCACTTCATGAAGACGCTGATCGAGCGTGTGCCGAATTCAGATAAGGCTGTGTTCTCCGTGCACTGCCACAACGACCTCGGCATGGCGGTCGCCAACTCGCTGGCCGGCATCGTCGGCGGCGCGCGTCAGGTCGAGTGCACCATCAACGGTATCGGCGAGCGCGCCGGCAACGCCGCGCTGGAAGAGATTGTGATGGCGATCAACGTGCGCAACGACAAATTCCCGTACTGGAACAAGATCGACACGACGCAGCTCACCCGCGCCTCGAAGGTGGTGTCGGCGGCGACCTCGTTCCCGGTGCAGTACAACAAGGCTATCGTCGGCCGGAATGCGTTCGCGCATGAGAGCGGCATCCATCAGGACGGCGTGCTGAAGGACGCGTCCACCTACGAGATCATGCGGCCGGAGATGGTCGGCCTCAAGCAGTCCTCCCTGGTGCTCGGCAAGCATTCCGGCCGCCACGCCTTCGTGCACAAGCTGGAGGAGATGGGCTACAAGCTCGGCCCCAATCAGCTGGAAGATGCTTTCACGCGGATGAAGGCGCTGGCCGACCGCAAGAAGGACATCTACGACGAGGACATCGAGGCGTTGGTTGACGAGGAGATGGCAGCCTCGCACGACCGCATCAAGCTGACCTCGCTGACCGTGATCGCCGGCACCCACGGTCCGCAGCGCGCCACCATGAAGCTCGACGTCGACGGCCAGATCAAGATCGAGGAAGCCGAGGGCAACGGTCCGGTCGACGCAGTGTTCAACTGCATCAAGCGCCTGGTGCCGCACGAGGCCAAGCTCGAACTGTACCAGGTTCACGCGGTGACCGAAGGCACCGACGCGCAAGCTGAAGTCTCGGTGCGGCTGTCGCAGGACGGCCGCTCGATGACGGCGCGCGCTGCGGATCCGGATACGCTGGTCGCCTCCGCAAAGGCCTATCTCGGCGCGCTGAACAAGATCGTCATGAAGCGCCAGCGTGACACGGTGACGACGGCAGCGGCGAGCTGACAAGCGAAGCCTTGTCATTGGCGAGCGATGCGCGTGGGCTTCACCTCTCCCGCTCGCGCTTGCGGGAGAGGTCGGCGCGTAGCGTCCGGTGAGGGTTCTCTTCCTCTGGGGAGCCTCTACGTGGAAGCACCCTCTGCCAACTGTCTCCCGCAAGTGGGAAAAGGGCGCGCAGCGGTGCTCGTGGCATTCACCACGAATACCTGCCCTGCTAACGGCCAATAGCCGCATGGCGCGCCGCCCTGTATTGATGCAGCCGGCATGAGGACGGTCGCCCGCGCGCCGGGCGGCCCAAATAACATCAGGGAGAGATTATGCGCACCTTCGCGATCGCGGCCTCCGTCGCGGCATTGGCCTTAGGCCTTGTCGGCCCCGCCAGCGCCGACCCGATCATCATCAAATTCAGCCACGTCGTCGCCACCGACACGCCGAAGGGCAAAGGGGCGGAGAAATTCAAGGAGCTCGCCGAGAAGTACACCGGCGGCAAGGTCAAGGTCGAAGTCTATCCGAACTCGACGCTCTACAAGGACAAGGAAGAGCTCGAGGCGCTCCAGCTCGGCAGCGTGCAGATGCTGGCGCCGTCCAACTCGAAATTCGGCCCACTCGGCATCCGTGAATTCGAGGTATTCGATCTGCCTTACATCCTTCCCGATCTGAAGACGCTGCGGAAGGTGACGGAGGGCCCGCTCGGCGCGAAGTTGCTCAAGCTCCTGGACGCCAAGGGCATCACCGGACTTGCCTATTGGGATAATGGCTTCAAGCAGATGAGCGCCAACAAGAAGCTGGTCTCGCCTGCCGACTATCAGGGCGTGAAATTCCGCATCCAGTCCTCGCGCGTGCTCCAGGCCCAGTTCAAGGCGCTCGGCTCGCTGCCGCAGGTGATGGCGTTCTCGGAAGTCTACCAGGCACTCCAGACCGGCGTCGTCGACGGCCAGGAGAACACCTGGTCGAACATCTATACCCAGAAGATGCACGAGGTCCAGAAGTACATCACTGAGACCAATCACGGTTACATCGGTTACGTCGTGATCGTGAACAAGAAGTTCTGGGACGATTTGCCGGCCGACATCCGCGACCAGCTTTCCAAGGCAATGAAGGAAGCGACCGCCTTCAGCAACGCGCAGTCGCAGAAGGAGAACGACGACGCGCTCGCCGAGATCAAGAAGAGCGGCAAGAGCGAGATCATCAAGCTCACGCCCGAGCAGGACGAGGCGATGCGCAAGGCGATGGAGCCGGTCTACAAGGACGCCGCAGGCCGCGTCGGCCAGGCGCTGATCGACGAGTTCCAGAAGGAAGCCAAGAGCACGACGAACTGATCTCGATGCACGATGAACGGGGCTTCCGTGCCAGCTGCACGGAAGCCTTTTTGTTGCAAACGATTTCCGATCGTGGCTGGCGGTAAATCAGCCGTTACGTAGTCCTAAGAACACCGCTTCCTGTCCAAGTTGTAAGTTGCGCGTCGGCGGCGCCGCCCTCATCCTCAGGGCATCCTTCCAGAGGAGGTCCGTATGAGGAAATTCACCATCGCTGCCATCGCCGTGCTCAGCGTCGCCGGCTCGGGCGCGGTCTATGCTCAATATCATCGCCCGTGGATGGAGCGCTTCCATCACATGCGCATGAACCCCGAGGACCGCGCCGCCTTCATCGACGCACGGATCGCCGCCGTCCACGCCGGCCTGAAGCTCAATGCCGATCAGGAGAAGCTGTGGCCGCCGGTCGAGGCCGCGGTGCGCGATTTCGCCAAGCTGCGCATCGACCGCGCCAATGCGCGGATGAATGCCGGCCCCGGCGATACCGACAGGCCGGAGGATCCGATCGCCCGCCTGCGCCAGCGCGCCGAGGACATGGGCGCCAGCTCCGCGGCCCTGAAGAAGATCGCCGATGCCGCCGATCCGCTCTACAAGACGCTGGACGAGGGCCAGAAGCGCCGCCTCGCGGTGCTGACCCGCCACCGCGGCCCATTCGGCGGCGGCGAAGACGGCCTGCCCCGTCACTTCATGGAACACCGCATGGACCGCATGATGGAGCGTGGCATGGGGCACTTCCACCGTGACCGTTTCGACCGCGACGGCGGTCCGGACGGGGACCGCGAGGGGCGGCTCTGAGCAGGGCCGGATTGTCCCGCGATTAACCCTGGCGAAGCCGCTGGAATCCAGCGGCTTTTCGCTATTTTGGACTTGTGGACGAAGCCTTGGAAAACTTGCGGCCGATCGCTTGCCATACCCGGATCGCTTTGCTAAACGACCGGCCTCGCAAGGCCTTACCGCCTTTCGGGCGCATAGCTCAGTTGGTAGAGCAGCTGACTCTTAATCAGCGGGTCCCAGGTTCGAGCCCTGGTGCGCCCACCATATAAAACAAGCACTTAGCAGCAGACGTGACGCGGTAAGGTGGCTTCATTTTACAGGTCATTTTACAGTTTTGTTCTCGCTTCGAGCTTCAGCACCGCAGCTTCGGCGAGCTGAATATCGCGACCCAAGTAATGCGCGTCGAGAATGGCTTCGACGTCCTTCAACGAGTGGCCCGTGACTGCAGCGATCTGCGGCACGCTGGCGCCAGCAATCGCCAACCGAACCACGGCCGTGCCGCGCAGGTCATGAAAGGTGAGACCACTAATGCCGGCGCGCTCGCAGGCCTTTGACCACGAGGTGCGAAATCCGTCGGACGTCCAGGGCCGGCCCAGCGTGTTCGTCAGGATGAGCGGCCCCCGACGGTCGGTAGCATCAAGCAGGGCTCGCAGCGGGGTGCCGGCCGGCATGGCGACGCGCCGGCCCCCTTTCGATTGACGCAGCCGAATGTAGGGGCTCTCGTACGCTGACCAGGGCAGGCGCAACAGGTCGCCCTGCCGTTGACCTCAGATTGTGGGTCACTAATAGGTAGTCGCAACGGACCTGATATTGCACTGATAAACATCAACTGGAATTTAAAGTTTGGGGCTTCAGCATCAGTGCCACGGGCATCTTCGCCATTATGGCCACGGTGCTCATCATCGCGCTTATCGTGGTTCTTCCGCGGGCTCTGCAGGTCGTCATGGCCAAACCGAAATGGGGTAAGCACACCCACTGCTACCTATGCAGCAAGCTGCTCAAGGAGCCGGTGACGCCTGACCACGTTCCGCCCAAGCTCTTCTTTCCGGCCGAGCTGCGGAAGAAGTACGGGATGACCGATCTGCTCACCATCCCCGTGCACCATGCCTGCAACCAGATGTGGCGGATGGATGAGGAGTACTTCGTTCACACGCTGTTGCCGCTGGCCAGAGGCTCAGAAGCGGGTGATGCAGCCCATGCCCAGACCTTCAAGAAATACCAGGGGGGACGCAACGTCCCGCTGGTCAACATGGTCATGGACGAATTCAAGCATGTCGTGAAAGGTATCCATCTGCCAGCGAACCGCGTCGCGAAGATGATCGACGCCGATCGCTTCCATGACGCGCTCTACAAGATCATCCGTGGGCTTCACTACCATCACAGCGGTGAGATACTGCCGTCGATCTGGAGCATTACGTACACAGTGACGCCGCCCTACGAAGATCCGCCGGAGGAGTTCAAGACGTTCGCCCAGGGCAGGGCGTCGATGGGCAAATACCCGGGTATCTTCGCCTCCGCATTCCATAAATTTACAGAGGTGAACAACCTGCACTTTTGGGCGTTCTTGTTGTGGGACGGCGTTATTTTAACAGCCGCCTTCCACGACCCCGCTTTTGAGTGCGACCATTGCCAGTTCGTAGGACCGCGACTTCCCGAGAGCATGCCGGGCACGATCCGGGTCTGAGTCCCATCTGATAAAGACCTAATAATTTCGCGCTGTCTCCACCAACCGGAGACAACTCCCGTGAACTCAATTCCTGAACTCGAAATCTCTTCTTCCCAGCTCAAGATCGCCGCCAGGGGCCGTCTTGCCATCTCGGTCGCCTTCCTGACCGTCCTCGTCTTCGCCGTACCGACCTACTTAATTCATTGCTCGCGTTTCGTTCTTATGGCTCAGTCTGAGGATGCGGCCATGGGACTTGACGGAATCCGTCACGAAATCAGCTATATGCGGCGCCAAATCACCCGCCAGCAGAAGGAAATCCTGACCCTCCAGCGGGCCGGGATATCGACCGCGTCGGCCGAAGCCCTCCTGTCCCGGATGCAGGCCAAGGTCGATGGCCTTTGCGAGCAACGCGACCGGCTCGTCGGCGAGGAAAAACTGAAGCGGCCGTCTTATCCCTCGGGCAAGCAGCTCAAGGGTACCCGGGCTGATCGACGGTTGTGATGGACAACCTTCGGCGGTTTCCGGCCCCGTGGACCATGCTCGCAGCTGCTCGCGGAGAATCGCATGGCCCGCCTTGCGCTTACAGAAGCGCTAACGGGTCTGGCAAACCGATCCGCATTCGACACCGCTCTGGCAGAGCGTTTGGTATCAGGCGCCGCGATCGTTGCGATGATTGATCTTGACCGATTCAAACCGGTCAACGACACATACGGTCACGACGTCGGCGACGAGTTACTAAAATCAGTAGCTACTCGTATCGACGCCGAACTTCATGGTGGACATCTTGTGGCAAGACTTGGCGGCGACGAGTTCGGCGTATTGTTCGACGCGGAACTCAACATCGCCGACGCGACACGCGCAGCGGAGCGTATCGTGCGCACACTCGAAACACCGTTCGCAATCGCGGCCGATAGCATCGGGATAGGCGCGAGCATCGGATTAGCCGCGGCAGTTAACGGTGACGATGCACGCACGCTCAAGCGTCGCGCGGATGACCGTCTCTACAGCGTTAAACGCAGCGGGCGTGGACACGTTTTGTCGGATACCCCAGCTGCTGTAGCCGCATAGTTTGGTTTTCTTTTCTGGTACTAGGGACAACTCGTTCGATGTCCGGCTTGGGCGACAACCGGCGGTCGGCAAGCGCCGCGGCGTGTCCGCTCTAACTCAGACAGCTGACGTGCTGGCAACGGACCGCTGTTCGGCTCAGGGGCCATTAGGCGACATGGCAACCGCGACGGCGGAGGTCCGCGAAGGGGCCCTAAGCGGTCATTCGGACTTAGGGCCGGTGGCAATTCCGTTGTCGCGCGGCAGTGTAATGATGAACTCGGCAAAGACACCAGGCTCAGTCTCGACGTCGATCCGGCCTCCGTGTTGCTTGACGATGATGTCATGGGTCATTGAGAGTCCGAGCCCCGTTCCTTCCCCTGTCGGCTTTGTAGTGAAGAAAGGATTGAACATCTTTTCGCGTACTTCAGACAGGATGCCTGTGCCGTTGTCGCGAATACGGATTTCGACTGTCTTGCCGAGGTTCCTCGTGGAAGCGCTGAGGACTGGTTCAAAGCTCTCGTCGCCCGTTTCGAGCTTGCGCCTAGTCGCGGCATAGAAGCCGTTGGAAATCAGGTTGAGCAGCGCCCGTGTGATCTCCTGCGGATACAGCTCGACCGCACCAGCGCGCGGGTCCAGGTTCCGCCGCAACGTGATGGTGAAGCCCGACTTCTCTGGTCGCGCGCCGTGATAGGCGAGGTTAAGGCTGTCCTCGACGATGGCATTGATGTCGACTCGCCGATGCTCGCCGGAGCCTTCGCGCGAATGCAACAGCATGTTTTTGACGATGGAATCGGCACGCTTGCCATGCTGGACGACCTTTTGCAAATTGTCCTTCAGAAGGCCGGTGAGCTCATCGACTTCGCCGCGAATTCCTTCGGCGAGCGTGGTCGAGGCGAGGATGTCGTTCAACTCGTCCGTCAACTCGGCCGACAGCGCGGCAAAATTGTTGACGAAGTTGAGCGGGTTCTTGATCTCGTGCGCGATGCCGGCGGTAAGCTGACCGAGCGAAGCGAGCTTTTCGGTCTGGATCAGGCGATCTTGCGCCGCGCGGAGTTCATCGAGCGAAGCGGCAAGTTCCTTGGTGCGGGACTGCACTTCGTCGAATAGGCGCACATTCTCGATCGCGATGACGGCCTGGTCGGCGAAGCTGGTCACGAGCTCGACCTGCTTTTCGCTGAACGGCCGGACGGCGCGACGTGCGAGGACAATGGCGCCGATCGGGCTGCCTTCGCGCAGCAAGGGCACACCAAGGAAGCTGCGCGGATTGCCGCTGAGCTCCTGGCCTTCAAAGGAGTAGTCCGGGTCTTCGAGCACATCGGTGACATGGACCACCTTGTCGCCGAGCAAAGTCCGGCCCGTGATCGTGCGCTTGTCCGGCCGGACCGGGAGATCTTTCACATATTCGGCGAATTTGGTGGGGAAGCCGTAGGAGCCCGCCCGGAAGTAAATATTGCCAGTCTTGCGGGTGATCGCCGCCATATCTGTGTTTCGGCATGGAATAAGGACCCCGTTTTCGGGGTGATCGGCATCCAATCGGGACCCCGGGATAAGGGTCCACAGTGGCTTCCATCGAGTCATGGAAGCCGAGGTTGGGATGCTGGTGGTGGAGACGATTGGTAAGATCCGTCGCGCCTACTTTGTTGATGGTCGTCCGATCAAGGCGATCTGCCGAGAACTTGGCGTATCGCGGAAGGTGGTTCGCAAGGTCATTCGTTCTCAAGCGACGGAGTTCCGGTACGAGCGCGAGACGCAGCCGCTCCCGAAGATGGGTGCCTGGAGTGCCGAGCTTGACCGGTTGCTGGCAGGGAATGAGAGCAAGGCGGCGCGGGAACGGCTGACGCTGATCCGGCTATTCGAGGAGCTTCGCGGCCTGGGTTATGCCGGCGGCTATGATGCGGTTCGTCGATACGCACGACGGTGGAGCAAGGAACGCGGCACCTCGACAGCGTCGGCCTATGTGCCGTTGAGCTTTGCACCAGGCGAAGCCTACCAGTTCGACTGGAGCCACGAGATCGTCCTGCTGAGCGGCACCACGGTGATGGTGAAGGCTGCTCATGTCCGGCTCTGTCACAGCCGCATGCTGTTCGTGCGGGCCTATCCGCGGGAGACGCAGGAGATGGTGTTCGACGCCCACGACCGGGCATTCGCCCTGTTCAAAGGCACCTGCACCCGCGGCATCTACGACAACATGAAGACCGCGGTGGAGACGATCTTTGTCGGTAAAGGCCGTCTCTACAATCGCCGCTTCCTGCAGATGTGCAGCCACTATCTGGTCGATCCGGTCGCCTGTACGCCAGCGTCGGGCTGGGAGAAGGGGCAGGTCGAGAACCAGGTCGGGCTGGTCCGGGAACGCTTCTTCACGCCGCGGCTGCGGTTCAAAAACCTCGACGAGTTAAACGCCTGGCTGCTCGACAAATGCATCGCCTACGCCAAGGCTCATCGCCATCCGGAGCTGACCGATCAGACGATCTGGGACGTGTTCGAAGCCGAACGCCCCAAACTCGTTCCCTATGCCGGCCGCTTCGACGGCTTCCATGCGGTGACGGCATCGGTCTCGAAGACCTGCCTGGTGCGCTTCGACAACAACAAGTACTCGGTCGCAGCCAGCGCAGTCGGACGACCGGTCGAGGTTCAAGCCTATGCCGATCGCATCGTGATCCGTCAGGATGGACGTATCGTTGCCGAGCACCCGCGATCCTTTGGCCGCGGCGATACCGTCTACGACCCCTGGCATTATGTGCCGGTGCTCGCCCGCAAACCCGGCGCCTTGCGCAACGGTGCTCCCTTCAAAGACTGGGTGCTGCCGGCCGCGATCGATCGGATCCGGCGCAAGCTGGCCAGCACCGACGATGGCAATCGGCAGATGGTCGACATCCTCAACGCGGTGCTGACTGACGGTCTGTCCGCGGTGGAAGCGGCCTGTGCCGAAGCGCTCAGTCACAGCGTCCATTCCGCCGATGTCGTTCTCAATATCCT
>NZ_JADPKA010000030.1 GCF_023073715.1 Bradyrhizobium sp. 164 | reverse complement strand
CGGCCTTTGAGCGCGACCGGGCTCAGATCCAGCAACGGGCGGTTTTGCGAGAACCGCCCGTTTGCACATTCTGGCAGATTTCCCAGACACAAGAGCGCGACATAAGCCGTTCCAACCATCCGCGCAGGGAAGGCCGGGATGTCTCCGGTTGCCCTGTTGTCCGCTATGCATGAAGCACACGCAATCTGCTCTTGGCATGGCGGTCCATCGGAGCCAACCGGCTCCCGGTCTTCCCTGCGCCTTCTTTCATGAGAGGGCAAGGCATCGAGACAAAGCTCGGGCGAACAAGCCGCGAGGATGCGAAGATGTGTCTGCGATTGAGCTGGGCGTTAGAGGTCGCAATGCCGACGTTGATGCAGTTGCGCGACGCCGCGTCCACTTCAGCATGCGTAGAAGCGCAACCGTCATAGTCTCTAACGCCCACTAACCAACACCTGACTTAAAACTGTCATAATCACCGAACGGAACCTGCGCCTGTGCGCTCTTTACACGCCGTTAAGCGCACCTGCATTGGGATGCGCCCGCATAGTGCGTTGGGGACTGCCATGAGTGCCGCAAAGAAAGTGCCGGGAAAACCGGCCGCCGAAATGTTCGATGACATCCCGGTGCTTCAACGCAAATGGCGTGCCGCGTTGAAGCCGGGCGAACGGCTGCCGCGTTACGAGGACGTGATGCTCGGCAGCCTCGGACGACTCGCCGACCATATTGCGCTGCTGAAAGGTGACGGCGCGCTCGAACTGTCGCGCAGCGGACGTTACGTGCAGAAATGGCTCTGCGAGGAGCGCTGGGACATTCCCGTCGCGGAGCTGTCGCCCGACTGCGCCACAGCGCTGACGGAAGCGGCCGCGATCGCGCTCGCAACGGGGCGGCCGCATCACGCGAGCGCGCATTGCGTGCGCGACGGCATGGTCAGGACCTACGATCTACTGGCGCTGCCGACCGCCTCGCGCTGGAGCGCGACGCTGGTCGGCACCTACATCAACGAGCGCGGGACGCAATATAATCTCCTCGACGCAATTTTTTCCGCGACCGATGACGCGGTCGTCTCGCTGACGACGCTGCGCGACGCAAGCGGCAAGCCGTTCGATCTCCAGATCGTGCACCACAACAAGAGTGCGAGCGCGCTGCTGAAGGCCGCGACCGGAAGCCTGCTATGGCGGCGGGTCAGTGAGGCAGGCACGCTGCTGGCCGCGCCCGAGATTATGGACTTCCTGCTCAAGGCCGTCTCGGGCGGCCGCTGCGAGCAGCTCGAGATCGAGAGCGACGGACGACACCTGCGCCTCGGCACCACCGCCTTCGCCGACGTGGTCTCGTTGACGATCTCCGACGTCACCGCATTGAAGCGGCGCGACGCCTCGTTCCGCCTGCTGTTCGACAACAACCCGATGCCGATGTGGGTGTTCGACGCACAGACTAAGCAATTCCTTGGCGTCAATGACGCCGCGGTCCAGCATTACGGTTACAGTCGCGCCACCTTCCTGCGCATGAAGCTGCACGAGATCTGGCCCGAGGACGAGTGGAAGAGCCACGCCGAGGCGCTCGAGCGCGTCGGCGATGCCTATCATTCCTCGCGCAACTGGCGGCACTTACGCGCCGACGGCAGCGAGATCGAGGTGCTCACCTTCGGCCGGCGCGTCGCCTTCGACGATCGCGACGGCTATCTGGTCGCGGTGGTCGACATCACCGAACGGCGCAAGGCCGAGGCGCGGATCGCCCACATGGCCCATCACGACGGGCTCACGGACCTGCCGAACCGCGAATATTTCCAGGAGCGGCTGAAGCAGGCGCTCGACCAGGCCGGCGGAAAGCGGGTCGGCGTGCTCTACATCGATCTCGACCTGTTCAAGAACATCAACGATTCCTTCGGGCATCCGGCGGGCGACCGCCTGCTCAAGCAAGTTGCCGAACGCCTGACCAATGCGGTTCGCGGTGCCAATCTCGCGGCGAGGCTCGGTGGTGACGAGTTCGCCGTCATCCTGGCGGCCGACGTCTCGCCGAACGAGGCCAGCGCCTGCGCGACCCTGCTGATCGACATGTTGAAGGCGCCCTATGAGATCGATGGCCAGGAGATGGTGATCGGCGCCAGCATCGGGATCGCGCTGTCACCGGGGGATGGCATGACGTCCGAGGAATTGATGCGCAACGCCGACATGGCCCTGTACCGGGCGAAGTCCGACGGCGGCTGCGTGCACCATTTCTTCGAGCGCGAGATGGACCTTCAGGCGCAGAAGCGCCGCGACATGGAGCTCGACCTGCGCCGCGCCTTTGCCAATGGCGAGTTCGAGCTGCACTACCAGCCGTTGGTGTCGATCGCATCCGACCGCATCTCCGGCTTCGAGTCGCTGTTGCGCTGGCGGCACCCGGACAAGGGCATGATCTCGCCCGCCGAGTTCATTCCGGTCGCCGAGGACATCGGCCTGATCACCCAGCTTGGCGAATGGGTGTTGCGCGAGGCCTGCGCCGAAGCCGTCAAATGGCCTGGCGACGTCAAAGTCGCGGTCAATCTGTCGCCGGCGCAATTCCGCAGCCGCAATCTGGTTCAGGTCGTGATCTCCGCTCTGGCGCAGTCCGGCCTGTCGTCGAGGCGGCTCGAGCTCGAGATCACCGAGTCGATCTTCCTGGCGGAGACCGAATCCAACCTCGCCACGCTGCATCAATTGCGCGAGCTCGGCGTCGGCATCTCCATGGACGATTTCGGCACCGGCTATTCCAGCCTCAGCTATCTCCGCAGCTTCCCCTTCGACAAGATCAAGATCGACCGTTCCTTCATCAAGGATCTGGCGCAGCGGCCCGATTGCGGCGCGATCGTGCGCGCGATCTCCGGTCTTGGCCGCAGCCTCAACATCACCACCACGGCGGAAGGCGTCGAGACCGAGGATCAGCTCGACTGGCTGCGCGCCGAGGGCTGCAACGAGGTGCAGGGCTTCCTGTTCAGCGCAGCGCGGCCCGCCGCCGAGATCGCAAAGCTGCTCGCCGATTTCGGCCAGCGCGCCTCACGGGCGGCGTAGATCCGGAGGATAGCAATCGTAGACCAGTGCCTTGAAGGCGGGTGTGATGCGGCTGCGCTCGTTCTGGGTCTGCTGCATCATGAGGTAGGCCATGTCGAGCTTGGGATCGACGCCGAAATAGGTGCCGCTGCCACTGTCCCATTTCAACTCGCCGATCGAGCCCGGCGGCGGCGGTTTCGCGTTGCCGGGATCGGTGCGCACCGCAAGACCGTAGCCATAGCCGAAGCCGTCGCCCGGGAAATAGAAATAGTCGCGTCCGACGCCGGACCCTGGTCCGATGTGGTCGGTCGTCATGGCCTTGAACGCAGCCGGGCTCAGATAACGCTTGCCCTCGAACTGGCCGCCGTTGAGCAGCATCTGCGCGAAGCGCTGATAATCGGTGATGGTCGAGAGCAGCCCACCGCCGCCGGACTGCCATTCGGGATGGTCGAGGCGCTCGCGCTCGGCGGCGAGCAGGATGAAATCGTTCGGCAGCGGCCGCGCCATCCGCGCCAGCTCGTCCTCCGTCGCCAGCGCAAATTTGGTGCTGCTCATGCCGAGCGGATCGAAGATGCGTGCTTTCAGGAATTCGTACAGCGTCTGGCCCGAGATGATCTCGATGACGGCGCCGAGCACGTCGGTGGAATGACCGTAGCGCCACAACGTTCCCGGCTGCCGCGCCAGCGGCAGCTTCGCGATCCGATCGGCGAATTCCCTGTTGTTGAACTGACCTTCGAAGATATTGGCGGCCTTGTAGGCCTGCTCGACCCATTTGCCGCCAATATAATCGTAGCTGATGCCCGAGGTGTGCCGCAGCAGGTCCTCGATGTTGACGGGACGGACCGGCGGCACGAGATCGAGCTCCAGCTTGCCGTCGGGCTTGGTAATCTCGAGGCCCACCTTGGTATCGGCGAAGAGCGGGACGTATTTCGACACGGGGTCGGTGAGCGCGAGCTTGCCCTCATCGATCAGCATCATCGCGCCGAGGCATGTGATCGGCTTGGTCATCGAGTGGATGGCGAAGATCGTGTCCGGCGTCATGGCAAGGCCGGTCCGGACGTCGCGCACGCCGAACGTCTTGAAATAGACCGGCTTGCCGTGCTGCTGGACCAGGATGACGGCGCCCGGCAGCCGGCCGCTCGTTACCTCGTTGTTGAAATATGCGGTGATGCGATCGAGCCCGTCGGGCGACGGGGAAGGGATGTCGGCGGCGCGACCTCGCGCCATCGAGCCGGCGAGCACCGCGGCTCCGACCAGAAACTCACGCCGTCTCATCCGGGCTTCCTCCCTCGGCGGGATCAAAGCCGCAAGACGCCAAGGGCGTCAACAAGACATCGATTAAAAACGCGTCACGATCTCCGCAAGGAACGGTCGCGGACGGTCTTCGCTTGGCTTGGTCGGCGTGCCGATATGGACGAAGCCGGCGAGCTTTTCGTCCGGCTTGAGGCCGAGGCCGTCCAGCACGTCGCGATCGAAGGCGAACCAGCCGGTCAGCCAGCAGGCGCCGTAGCCGAGGGCGGTTGCGGCCGTGACGATGTTCATGGCGCTGGCGCCCGCCGACAATTCCTGCTCGAAGGCCGGCACCTTCGGATGCGGCTTGGTGAAGCTGACGACGCCGATCACCAGCGGCGCGTCGGTGAGGCGCTTGCGCTCGATCTCGATGTCGGCGGTGGGCGCGCCTGGATTCTTCCGGGCAAAGACTTTTGCGATCACCTCGCCGGCGCGCTGGCGGGCATCGCCCTCGAAAATGATGAAGCGCCAGGGCGCCAGCTTGCCATGATCAGGCACGCGCGCGCCGATGGTGAGGATGGTCTCGAGCTCGGCTGCGGAGGGGCCGGGCTCGGTCATTTCGCGCGGCTTCACCGAGCGGCGGGTCTTCAGGAGTTCGATGGCATCGGGCACTGCGATATCCTCTTCAGCTGGTCGGCGAACGTGCACACCCGAGATAGGCATGCACGCCCGCAACCGGAAGCGAATTTAGATCGATTTCAGGGATCAGAGGGCGCCACGCGCCCGCTGGACGTCCGGCGGCGTTGCCTCGTGGACCAGCGCGGCGATCGCCTCCTGCGTCGTCATCACCTTCTGGCCGTCGCTGCCGAGCCGGCGGACCGAGACCGAATGCGTCTCGGCTTCCTTCTTGCCGACCACGAGCAGCGCCGGGATCTTGGCCAGCGAGTGCTCGCGGACCTTGTAGTTGATCTTCTCGTTCCGCAGGTCGATCTCGACCCGAAGGCCTGCGCGCCGCGCCTGCTCAACGACCTGCTTGGCATATTCGTCGGCTTCCGAGGTGATGGTGGTGACCACCACTTGGACCGGCGAGAGCCAGAGCGGGAAGCTGCCGGCATAGTGCTCGATCAGGATGCCGATATAGCGTTCCATCGAGCCGCAAATCGCGCGGTGCACCATCACCGGCGGTTTCTTGCCGCCGTCATGGTCGATGTAGAACGCGCCGAACCGCTCGGGCAGGTTGAAGTCGACCTGGGTGGTGCCGCACTGCCAGTCGCGACCGATGGCGTCGCGCAGCACATATTCGAACTTCGGGCCGTAGAAGGCGCCTTCGCCCGGATTGATCTCGGTCTTGATGTGGTTGTTCTGCGACTGGATCTCGCGCAGCACCGTCGCCATCACACGCTCCGCGTGATCCCACATCGCGTCGGTGCCGACGCGTTTCTCCGGCCGGGTCGAGAGCTTCACGGTGAGATCGCCGGTGAAGCCGAAGTCGGCGTAGGTCGACAGGATCAGGTCGTTGATCTTCAGGCATTCCTCGGCGAGCTGATCCTCGGTGCAGAAGATGTGCGCATCGTCCTGGGTGAAGCCGCGCACGCGCATCAAGCCGTGCATGGCACCGGAGGGCTCATAGCGATGCACCACGCCGAACTCGGCAAGGCGCAAAGGCAGGTCGCGATAGCTTTTCAGGCCGTGCTTGAAGATCTGCACGTGACCGGGGCAGTTCATGGGCTTGAGCGCAAACCAGCGCTTATCCTCGGCCTCGTCGCCGGCCGACTGCGCCGCGAACATGTTCTCGCGATACCAGCCCCAATGGCCCGAGGTCTCCCACAGCACCTTGTCGAGGATCTGCGGCGCGTTGACCTCGCTGTAGTCGCCGGTCAGGCGTCGCCGCATATAGGCGATGAGCTGCTGGAAGATGGTCCAGCCCTTCGGGTGCCAGAACACGACGCCCGGACCTTCCTCCTGGAAATGGAAAAGGTCGAGCTCGCGTCCGAGCTTGCGATGGTCGCGCTTCTCGGCCTCCTCGATCTGCTTGAGGTAGGCGTCGAGGTCCTCCTGCTTGGCGAAAGCGGTGCCGTAGATGCGGGTCAGCATCGGGTTATTGCTGTCGCCGCGCCAATAGGCGCCGGCGACCTTCATCAGCTTGAAGGCATTGCCGACCTTGCCGGTCGAGGTCATGTGCGGGCCGCGGCAGAGATCGAACCAGTCGCCCTGGTAGTAGATCTTGATCGGCTCGTTGCCGGGAATGGCGTCGACCAGCTCGACCTTGAAGGCTTCGCCCTTGTCGCGGAACACCTGTTTGGTCTTTTCGCGATCCCACACCTCCTTGGTGAAAGGTTTGTCGCGCGCGATGATCTCGCGCATCTTCTTTTCGATCGCGGCAAAATCTTCCGGGGTGAACGGCTCGTTGCGGAAGAAGTCGTAGTAGAAACCGTTCTCGATCACCGGGCCGATCGTGACCTGGGTGCCCGGCCACAGCGATTGCACGGCTTCGGCCAGCACGTGCGCGCAGTCGTGGCGGATCAATTCGAGCGCGCGGGGATCATCGCGATGGACGAACTCGATCCGGGCGTCGGCCTCAATCGGGTCGTTGAGGTCGGCGAGCGTGCCGTCGAGTGCCATCGCCACAGTGCGCTTGGCCAGCGACGGCGAAATGCCCTTGGCGATATCGAGGCCGGTGATGCCCTTGTCGAGCTGACGCTGGGCGCCGTCGGGGAAGATGAGGGTGACTCTGGGGGCGGGGGTCGCGGGCTTCAGATTGGAGAGGCTGTACTGGAAGCCGGACTCGGATTTGGGCTGGTCGGTCATTGCTTTACTCCTGAGGCTCACTCCTGCGAACGAGCGCAGGTAAGCGGGAACGAGCGATATATCAGCCGATTCGGCCTGCGCAATCCGGCAATTCCAAGAAAGTGGCGCGCAAAAGCCGGGACGGTGCACCAACTATTTCAGACCGTGCCCTTTAACAGACCGCAGCTCTGCTCTACATGCACTTGCATGGAAAGATCGCCTGCTGTCCGCCGCTTCGCGCCAACCGCTCTGATGCTCGGCAACATCGTCACCGGCTGCTCGGTGCTTGCGCCGGCGGGCATGCTGCCGGAATTGGCGACTGGGCTCGACGTCAGCATCCATGCGGCCGGGCTCCTGATCACCTTTGGCGCCATCACGCTGTGCATTGGTTCGCCGCTGACGGCCTGGCTCACCAGTCGCATCGAACGGCGGACGCTGCTCACGACGACGCTGGCCGTGCTTGCTCTCGGCAATCTTGCCTCGGCCTTTGCACCCGATTATGCGAGCCTCCTTGCAATCCGTCTGGTGATGCTCGCGATCGGCGCGCTCTATACGCCGCAGGCTGCCGGCACGGCGGCGCTGATCGTGCCGGTGGAGCGACGCGGCAGCACCATCGCCTACATCTTCCTCGGCTGGTCGCTCGCTGCCGCCGTCGGCCTGCCGCTGATCACCTTCATCGCCAGCCGCTATGGCTGGCGCGCCGCCTATGGCGAGATCGGCGCGCTCGGCTGCATCAGCTTCCTGTTGCTGCTGCTGCGCCTGCCGGCGGGCCTGAAGGGCGCGCCGGTGGACATCAAGACTTGGGCCGAGGTCGCCCGCAGCAGGGCCATCCTGCTCCTGCTCGCGATCACCATGCTGCAAATGTCCGGGCAGTTCGTGGTGTTCACCTTCATGGGCCCGCTGCTCAAGAAGCTCACCGGCGCCGGACCCGATGCCATCGGCATCGTGTTTGCCCTGTACGGGGTCTGCGGCTTCCTCGGCGTCGCCATCGCGACTCGCATCGTCGATACCTGGGGGCCTTATCGCACCTCGCTGCTGTTCACCTGCCTCCTGCTTGCGGGGGTCACGGGCTGGGCGCTCGGCGCCGGCACGCTTGTCTTGATGGCGGGCGCGGTCGCGGTCTGGGGCCTTGGCTTTGCCTCGACCAATTCGATGCAGCAGGTGCGGCTGGTCGCGGCCGCGCCATCACTGGCGTCGGCGACCGTCGCCCTCAACACGTCCGTCCTCTATATCGGTCAGGCGGTCGGCTCGGCCATCGGCGGATTACTGTTCGCCCGCGAGCTCCTGCACACGCTCGGCTTCGTCGCGGTCGGTTTCGTGGTGCTGGCGCTGCTGCTGGTGTTCCTGACCAGGCCCCGGCGAGCCGCCGCCGCAACAGCCTGAATCTCGCAGCTTCCTATGCGCAAGGTGCTTGGCAAACCGAGCATGAGGGCGCTAGAACGCCATGCATGGGGACCAAAGAGAGTTGACTGAAATGAGGATGATTCTGGCGGTTGCCGCGGTGCTCTATTCAGCCTCCGCATTTGCGCAAGCCGACAAGCCACCGATGGTGGGGGACAAGCCGCTGGTGCAGGTCAAGCCCAAAGGGACCAAAGAGGCTGCGGCCAAACCCGCTGCGGCGGCGAAGGGTAAGCCGCAATCGATCGCGGCGCGGCTCCAGGCCTGCCTCGAGATCGACGACGGCACCAAGGACCGCCTCAACTGCTACGACGCCGTGATCCCGCCGGCGCCGAAGCCGAAGCCGGCGAAGGCCAAGGGCTACGCAGACTGCCGTTTCTTCAAGGAAGAGGACGAGCGGCTGGCCTGCTTCAACGGCTTTGCCGAGAGCATTCCGAAGCTGCCGAAAACCTAAGCGAGAGACCGGGCCCCTCGGCGCCTTAGAGTCACGTCCGTTTAGCGGCTCGATGCGGGTGGATTGGTAGAGGCCACGCGCGTGAGCGCGGGCGTCGCCGACATCTTCACCAGCACGTCCTTGAGCGGATCCCGCGTCCAGGCCCTCGTCACGTAGTCGCGATGGGTGATGCCCTCGCCAGTCTCGACGAACACCACGCTGCCGGGCCGCAATGGCTCGTCCATGTCCTCGGAGACGCTGATGCCCTTCTGCCGCAGCAGGCTCATCAGCTCGCGGTCGCGCCGCGCGGTGTAGCGGGTGTAGGCGCTGACGAAGAAGCCGGAACGGTGGCTCTCGATCCAGGCCGCGAACTTGTCCATTTCGCCATAGACGGCGTCGAGCAGCACGACGCCGCGGACGCGGTCACTGATGCCGCCGACCTCCAGGCTCCAAGCCGTCGGCAGGAAGCCGCCGCTATAGCCGACGATCACGATCGGCATGTTGGCGAAGGCCCGCGCGCTGTTGGGATCGCCGGTCAGGCGGGCGAGGTGGTTGGCCGATTCCTCCATGAAGCGCTTGAAGCCGCCCGCCTGCCAGAATTTGCCGGCGCTGGAATCGGCGGCATCGACTGCCATCTGCGGCGCAAGCAGGACGGCATTGGCGCCGGAATCGGTGATCTGCTTCGGCACCAGCTGCCGGTCGCGCACATCGCGCTCGAGCGTGGCGCCATTGCCGTGGAAGAACACCACGATCACGCCCGGCTTGCGAACATCGAAATGCTCTGGGACGTGCACCAGCACGCGGCTGTCGCTGTAGGTTTCGTCCTGCCAGTAGACGCGCCCCGAATAGCTGCGGTGGCCGCGGCGGTCACCCTTGGAGATGTTGAGGAAGGGTGCGTCGGAGGCGGGGTTGTTGCCGAAATAGGGAAAGGCCGACGACTTCATGCTGACGAGCGTCGTCAGGTCCTCACGGGGCGGGCGCTTGTAGGGGAGCTGCGGCTCGAGCGAAGCGACCTTGTAGGGCGCCTGCTCAGCCTGGGGCTGCTGCTGGACGGCGCGCTTGGGCGAGAAGTCCGACATCTGCCGTTGCAGCAAGCTCTCGCTCGCCGAGGGGAAACGCTCCTTGAACTGCGGGGCCGGAAAGCGATCTTCGAACGTGTCGCCGCTTGCCACCTGCGCATTTGTCTTTGCGACGACCTGCACGTTGGCCTGCGAGTTCGCCGCGAGCGCCGCCGGATTGGGGGCCTTGCCGCATTGAACCAGCGTCAGCGACAGCGGCACCAGGGCTAGAATCAAGCCGACCCGGAGCACACGACCGCGCGCGCCGGACGTCGTCCGATCGGCACGCGCGTTCGCTCTCAGTTTCGGAACGGCCCCGACCATCCACCCATGACCCCAAGTCACGTCCATCGGCAATTTCAAATCAATTCAGCCGACTGGCGTTTAGGTGACGTTAAGCGTCCAGAGAAATTTCCCCACATCCGGAACCGTCAAAGGGACCATACAATCGTGTCGTGATTGTGGGGAAGGGAAAAGGGATTCTCGGGGGTGGTGCAGCTTTATCGCCCAAGACCGTGCGTGAAAGGTGTCAACATACCCGTCACGCCTGCCTCATTTAACCCTTGTTAACCCTGCTTGAATTGACTGGATCAATCTGCACGATGCCTCCCGATGAGGCGTGACGCCTGAGGCTTGAGAACCCCGATGACGGCATCAGATGCGGGTACCGCGCCCTGGACTGGCCGGCTGACCGAAAGCGGGTCGGGGGTCTCTGTTCTGGTCGCAACCGCCATCGTCATTGCCGACATGATTGGGGTCGGCGTCTTCACCAGCCTCGGCTTCCAGGTCAAGGACATCCCGTCCGGCTTCTCGATCCTGCTGCTCTGGACGGTCGGCGGCATCGTCGCGCTGTGCGGGGTGTTCTCCTACAGCGAGTTGGGCGCGATGTTTCCGCGCTCGAGCGGGGAGTACAATTTCCTCGGCCGCGCCTATCATCCCGCCTTCGGCTTTCTCGCCGGCTGGGTCTCGGCCACGGTGGGGTTTGCGGCGCCAGTCGCGCTCGCCGCGATGGCGTTCGGCGAATATGCCAAATCGGTCGCGGACGATCTGCCTCCGATCCCGCTCGCCATCGGCGTGGTGTGGCTGGTCTCGCTCGTGCAACTGACCGGCGTCAGGCACTCCTCGACGTTCCAATTGATCTCGACGATTTTGAAGGTCGTGCTGATCGTCGCCTTCCTGGTGGCCGGCTTCGTCATCGGCGTGCCGCAGCAGATCGCCTTCACGCCGCAGCCGGGCGATCTCGCCCACATCGTCAGCGCGCCCTTCGCGATCGGGCTCGTCTTCGTGATGTACTCGTTCTCGGGCTGGAATGCCGCGACCTACATCATAGGCGAGATGACCACGCCGCAGCGGAGCCTGCCGCGCGCATTGCTTGTGGGCACGCTGATCGTGCTCGTCCTCTATGTCGCGCTGAACGCGGTGTTCCTCTACTCGACGCCGGTCAGTGCGCTGGCGGGCCAGCTCGACGTTGCCAGCGTCGCCGGCAGCGCCATCTTCGGCGGCCTCGGCGGCCGGATCGTCGGCGCGATGATCTGTGCCGGTCTGATCTCCTCGATCAGCGCGATGATGTGGATCGGCCCGCGGGTGATGATGACGATGGGCGAGGACATTCCGGCGCTGCGCGTGTTCTCGCAGCGATCGGCGAACGGTGCGCCGGCCTATGCCATCCTGTTTCAGCTCGCCGTCGCGACCCTGCTGCTGTTCACGCGCAGCTTCGAGGCGGTGCTCGACTTCATCCAGTTCGCGCTGCTGTTCTGCTCGTTCTTCACCGTCGCCGGCGTCATCAAGCTCCGCATCACCGATCCCGATTTGCCGCGGCCCTATCGCGCCTGGGGATACCCGTTCACGCCGCTCGTTTTCCTGCTCGTGACCGCGTTCATGATGTACTACCTCTTGATCGAGCGGCCGGTGCAGTCGCTGTCGGGGATGCTCGTCATGCTCTCGGGTCTGTTGATTTATGTCGTCTTCCGCAGGCGGCCGGTGGCCGCTGCCGCTTCACCACATCGCGAATCGACATGATCCGACCCCTGAGAATTGCGGCCGTCGCTCTTGCCTTGCTGGCTGCGGCTGTCTCGTCCGCACGCGCCGCCGACGTCACCTTCGACGACACTGCGCGCTTCCTTGCGGGCATGCAGCCGTCGGCGGACTCGCCGCTGGTGCCGCTCACGAAGGATCCAGGCTGGCAGCGTCATGCAAAATTCTTTGACAGCGCCTTCGCCCAGCTCGAGCAGCGGCAGCTCTCGAAGATCCGCAATTGGGCCGACGTCAATCTCGCCGCGCCGCGGCCAACCATGTTCTACATGTTCAGCGGCCCGGACTTCCTCTACGCCAATGCCTTCTATGCCAACGCCAGCACCTACGTGCTTGGCGCGCTGGAGCCGGTGGGAGCGGTGCCCGAGCTGACGCGGCTGCCGCGTAGTTCGATCGGCGCTGCGCTCTACAACGTCGAGCGCTCGCTCGGCTCGATCCTGAGCTTTTCCTTCTTCATTACCAAGCAGATGAAGGTCGACCTGCACGCCAATCAGGTCAACGGTACGCTGCCGATCCTCTATGTTTTCCTCGCGCGCTCCGGCAAGACCATCCGCAATGTCGAGATGATCGCGCTCGACAACAAGGGCGGGGTTCACACGGCCGGCGACAATCCGGGACCCAACGCGACGCATGGCGTCCGCATCACCTTCGCCGGCAGCGACGGGGAAGCGCGCACGCTGTATTATTTCTCTACTGATCTTTCCAATTCCGGTGCGCGCGCGGCCGGCTTCCTGAAATTCTGCGAGACGCTGGGCCCCGGCAACAGCCTGCTCAAGAGCGCGTCCTATCTGCTGCATTCCGGCAATTTTACCCTCGTGCGCGACTGGCTCCTCGCCAACAGCGCCACCATCATCCAGGACGATTCCGGCATTCCGCTCGCGAACTACAATGCACGGCAATGGCGGTTCTTTCCGTTCGGCCGCTATCTCGGTCCGATCGATGAATTCGCAAGCCGCTACCAGGAGCGCTATGCCGAATTGTTCACGCGCGCCCAGCCGATCGATTTCGGCGTGGGCTATCGCTGGCGGACGCACGAATCGAACTTGCTGCTGTCGGTGAAGGTGCCGGGCAGCGAGATCGCGCCGGCGGAGACCACCTCGTCCGCCGAGCCGTCGTCAAAGCCGCCGCGACCGAAGCGGCTACGCCCGCCGGAGTCGATCCCGCCGCAGTCCGGACGTTTCTTCTGGTTCCGCTAGCTACCAGTGCACATTCTGGCTCGGCACGATGAACGCCGTCGTGCTTGGCGGCGTGGCGAAGCTCGTCGCCAGATACCAGCCGGAGCCGAGCACGAACACCAGTAGGGCGACGATCGCGAGCAGATCGATGATTCTGGGATCGTGATGGCCTCTCCGACCAGAATTGAGACCAGGTCCGGAGGGAAAATGACGGCTGATTTTCCAGCGCATTGTTGTTTCCTCCCGATGGGAGCATCACATCAACGCGAGGCGAGAGTTCCGGTTCCGACCGCGACGGCACAGCACCGCAGCACTCAGGATGCGTTGACCCCGCGCCAGCGGCCGTAGCGCCAGGGCACATACCAGCGCGCGCCTTGCGGTGCGGTGAGCGGTACGTTGTCGATGCCCGAGGTGCCGAAGGGATTGCAGCGCAATAGGCGCGCGAGTGTCATCCAGCCGCCGGCCCAGAGTCCGAACCGTTCGATCGCTTCGTCGCCGTAGACGGAGCAGGTCGGCAGGTGCCGGCAATTGTAACCAACCAGAGGCGACAACGTGTGCCGATAGAGCCAGATCAGCGCGCGGCCGAATCGGCGCGGGAGCCGGAGCGCGCCCGCGACCGGGCTGGAACAGTGCTCGCAGGCTGAATGCTTCATGTGCGCTTTGCTGTCAGGTTAAGCGAAGTATTGCTCAGTTCCGCAGCAGGGAACTGTAAGCTGTTGTTTGCGCGCCATATTTTGCCTGCTTTCTGGGAGCAGTGCAGCAAGTATCTGTGGACGATCTGTATTCGCCCGGATACCATTTTTATGACGCCCGTGTGTAGAAACATACGCCTGTATGATGGACTCAGAGGGCGCTACCGGGGATTGTTTGGGGACCTTTTAGGGCTTGGGGAAGGAACCAGATTGAGACTTCTGAACTCCCTTAATCTTCGCGGCTGGTTGCTGGTGGGAACCGCCGTGTGTGGAGTCGCGCTGGCTGGCGCCGTCGCGACCCTTGGAACGTCAGCTCGAGCCGGTGCTGCGCTCGAAGAGCGCAAGCTGCCGATGAAGTTCAGCTGGGTGGCCTGCGAGCCGAACTGCCGCGGCTGGGTCAGCGCGGTCGGAATCATCACCGCCGATACGCCGAAGGCTTTTGAGGAGTTTTCTCGCGGGCGCCAGCTGGGCGGCGCCACGGTGGTGCTCGACTCCAGCGGCGGCTCGGTCAACGACGCGATCACGCTCGGCCGGCGCTTCCGCAACCTCGGACTTCTGACCACGGTCGGAATCAGCGTTCAGAACCGCGGCGGGCAAGGCGCCCGTCCGGCGGTCGCGCCGGGGGCCTATTGCGAATCGATGTGCGTGTTCCTGCTGCTCGCCGGCAAGAAGCGCTATGTGCCGGAAGCTGCCCATGTCCGGGTCCACCAGATCTGGATGGGCGACCGCGCTGACGATGCCAAGGCTGCGAGCTACAGCGCCCAGGACCTGATGATCGTGGAGCGCGACATCGGCCGGCTGGCCAAATACACGTTCGACATGGGGGGTGCCGGCGATCTGCTGTCGCTCGCACTCAGCGTGCCGCCGTGGGAAGATTTGCATGAGCTCGACGCCGGAGAGCTTAAGCTCACCAATCTCGTGACCACCGACCTCGTGGCCGACGTGTTGCCGCATGTGGACATCTCCGCACCGGCGATGGCGGAGCTTACATCGAAGACGCAGGCCAGGTACGGCGCGGAACCGGAGCAGCCGCAGCAATCTGCCAAATCAACCAAGACCGCGGAAGCCCTGGTGCCGACGGCCGGCGGCGTGGCGACACCAGCGGCGGCGGCGCAGAAGTAAACGATATGCTTTGATGGTCATTCCGTGGCGCGCGACAGCGCCAGCCCGGAAGATCGGCAATCTCTGGATCCGGGTTCGATGCGGAGCATGTCGTCGACCCGGCCAATACGCCGGGTCCGGTGGCATCGCCCCGGAACGACGGAGAGCACTCAGCCCTGAGCCGCCGCCGGCTGCTTCGCCTTGGCCTCGATCTGGCCGATAGCATCGACCACCGCATCGAAGGTGAGAAGGGTCGAGGCATGCCGCGCCTTGTAGTCGCGGACCGGCTCGAGGAACTTGATCTCTTCCCATTTTCCTTCAGGAGGCGCACCGTTCTCCTTCAGCATCTTGCGAACGGTTTCGCGCAACTCACGGAGTTCGCTCGCAGTCGACCCCACGATCCGACTTGCCATGATGGACGAAGAGGCCTGTCCCAAGGCGCAGGCCTTCACGTCATGGGCGAAGTCGGTGACGGTGTTCCCGTTCATCTTGAGGTCGACCTTCACGGTCGAGCCGCACAGCTTGGAGTGGGCAGTGGCCGAGGCATCGGGGTCCGACAGCCGCCCGAGCCGCGGAATATTCCCGGCCAGTTCGATGATCCGCTTGTTGTAGATGTCGTTCAGCATGTGATGGAGTCCAGCACTTCCGCACCCGATCGGCCTTGGCGGGCGGCGTCCAGGGTCCTATATAGGGTCGGAACTCGCGGAAAAACAGTCCAGCGGCCCACCGGCGGTGATCCAGAATGGTGCGGCCGGCGTGGCGACGAGCGGACCTTTTTCGCCGAGACTGTTCTGTTCAGGCGTCCGGCGGCTTGCCGCCCCGTCTGCCGGTGACACTCCGGCCGTAAGGCCGTCGAACGGAGTCGATATGGACGCTGCAATCAAATCCATCCGCCCCAACAAGCCCTCGGACCGCCAGCCCGAGAGCCGCCCGGCCGAGCTTGATCCCGCTGAATTTCTCGCGGCCGCCGTCCGCGCCGACCAGCCGCGCCCTGCGCGCGCCGAGGCGGAAGCAGCGGTGAAGACGCTGCTCGCCTATATCGGCGAGGATACCGAGCGCGAAGGCCTGCTCGACACGCCGCGCCGCGTGGTCGAGGCCTTCGACGAGCTCTATCAGGGCTACCATCAATGCCCGGCCGAGGTCCTGGACCGCACCTTCGGCGAGACGGCGGGCTATGACGATTTCGTCCTGGTGCGGGATATCGAGTTCACCTCGCAATGCGAGCATCACATGATGCCGTTCTACGGCAAGGCGCACATCGCCTATACGCCGGTGGAGCGCGTCGTCGGCCTATCCAAGCTCGCGCGCCTGACCGATATCTTCGCCCGCCGGCTCCAGACCCAGGAACATCTGACGGCGCAGATCGCGGCCGCCATCGACGAGGTCCTCAAGCCGCGCGGCGTGGCCGTGCTGATCGAGGCCGAGCATACCTGCATGTCGGTGCGCGGTGTCGCCAAGCATGGCGCTTCCACCTTCACCAGCCGCTTCACCGGCATGTTCCGGGACAATCCGGCGGAACAGGCCCGTTTCCTGTCCCTTGTGCGAGGCCTGCAGCGCTGACCTCGCCAACGTTTTAAGCGAGGACGCTCGTGTCCGCCCACTCTCACGAAGTCGAGGAAGGTCTCGCCTTCCTGCCGAAATTCGACGCCGCGGGCCTTGTGACGTGCGTGGCAACCGACGTCGTCAATGGCGACGTCCTCATGGTCGCGCACATGAATGACGAGGCGCTGCGCAAGACGATCGCGACCGGCGAAGCCTGGTACTTCAGCCGCTCGCGCAACGCCTTGTGGCGAAAAGGTGAGACATCGGGTCAGACCCAGCGCGTGGTCGAGATACGCACCGATTGCGACCAGGACGCGGTCTGGATCCGCGTCGAGCAGATCGGCGCGGCCTGCCATACCGGGCGACGTTCGTGCTTCTACCGCAAGGTCGAGGCCGAGGGCGGCGGCGCTAGGCTCGTCTTCGTTGATGCCGAGCGGCTGTTCGATCCGGGCGACATCTACAAGAAGTAGCCATCCGTCATTCTGGGGCATGTGAAGCACGAGCCCGGAATCGATCGTGCGATATCATGTGCGGTGGAATGGATTCTGGGGCTCGCAGCTTCGGTGCGCCCCCGAACGACTCGGTTCGGCAGGGCGAGAGCCAAATTTACCCCGCATTAACCATACCTGTTCCACGGTGAGACGACTGGGCGCCGAATTGCCGGCGCCGCTCAATGCCGCGCGGGGCGGGCACTTCATCATGTCGGTCGACAAGTTCAGTGCGACGCAGACGGCCGGTCTCGATCCGTCGCGGGCGCGCGTCGCCGGCGCGATCAAGCAGGCCTCCAATATCTCCGGCGTCGGCTTCCAGTACATGTTGACCACCGCCAAGATGGAATCGGATTTCAATCCGACGGCCGGTGCCACCACCTCGTCCGCGCACGGGCTCTATCAGTTCATCGATCAGACCTGGCTTGGCACAGTGAAGGAGGCGGGCACTCAGCTCGGCTATGGCAGCTATGCCGACGCCATTACGAAGACCGCGTCGGGCAGCTACATCGTCGATGATCCGATGATCAAGCGGTCGATCATGAAGCTGCGCGACGATCCCGAGGCCGCGTCCAGCATGGCGGCGGCGCTGACGCAGTCGAACAGTTTCAAGCTCACCGGCCTGCTCGGGCGCAGGCCGAGCGACAGCGAACTCTACATGGCGCATTTCATGGGTGTCGGCGGCGCCGCGAAACTGATCGCCAATGCCGAGGACAATCCGCAAGCCGTCGGCGCGCGGCTCTTTCCGAACGCGGCCGCCGCCAACCGCTCGATCTTCTACGCCAATGACGGCCGGGCGCGCAGCGTCTCCGAAGTCTACTCGGTGCTGGACGCGCGCTATGCCAGCGCGGCGAATTCCAAGATCACCCGCAGTGCGATGGCGATGTATGGCGGCACGCCCTCGACTACGCAGGTGGCGGGCGCCAACGGCGTACAGCCGACAGCGCCGGTGATCGACAACGCCGCTTATCTCCAAACCTTCCCCAATACCCGCGCCGTGACGCCCGTCAGTGCGACGTCACCTACGACGCTCGCGGACAATGCGCCGACCACGCCGGCGTTTCGTTCGATCTATCAGCCTGGCGACGCCACGCAGCCGGTCTCGACCGCTGTGCAGAAATTGTGGGGCAACAACGCCACGCTCACCTCGGTGGCCTCAGCAACGCCGGACATGCGTCCGCCGCAGCCGCTCGATCTCTTCAGCGATCGCAGCGGCACGTTCTCGAGCTAGCATCTGCTCTCGTGCCCGGACGCTCTGCAGCGTACAACGCTTGCGGCGCTGAGCTGGGACCCAGGCGCAGCAAATCCTTCCGAACAAATAGGCCCGGCTTAGCGGCGCAGCGCTCGCGCGCCGCACCGTGTGCGGGATACAAGAAAAGCGCGGCTTTGTTCCCTTAACAAAACGTCAATAAAACCAGCCAGTTATGGTGAACGCTTTGTTAAGCGTCGTGGTTTATTTTGTGTTGCAGGTGACAAGCCGTCACTATTTTTCGTTTTCGTTGCGTAGGCCGGAAGCACCATGATTGTTCGGCAGTTCATCAATTGGATCAGGACGGCGTCCGCGGGCGAGCGGGCCGAGGCGACGCGGGCGTTGGCCCGGGCCTGGCTGATTTCAGACCTTTCTCATGATGACCGCGTCGCCGCCGAAGGCGCGCTTTTGATGTTGCTCGACGATCCCTCGCCGCTGGTGCGGCGGGCGATGGCCGAGGCCTTTGCGCGCAGCACCGAGGCGCCGGCTGCAATCGTGCGGGCGCTGTCGGCGGATCAGCCGACGGTTGCGCTGCCCGTGCTCGAACATTCTCCGCTGCTGATCGATGCCGATCTCGTCGACATCGTCGCCACCGGCAATGACGAGGTGCAGTGCGCGGTCGCCCGCCGTATCGCGCTGCCGGTCTCGGTCTGCGCCGCCATCGCCGAGGTCGGCTGCGCGGCGGCCGCGCTGGAGCTGATCGAAAATCCCCATGCCGAGCTCGCGCCGTTCTCGTGGAATCGTATCGTCGAGCGCCACGGCCACCTCGCCGCGATCCGCGAAGCGATGCTGGTGCTGGAGGATCTGCCGGCCGCAACGCGCGCGGCGCTGGTGGCCAAGCTTTCCGAGACCCTTGCGCAATTCGTCGTGGCCCGAAACTGGCTGAGTGCCGATCGTGCCGAACGCATCACGATCGAGGCGCGCGACCGCTCCACCATCAACATCGCGGCGCGCTCGCGCGGTGGGGACATGCAGGGCCTGGTGCGGCACCTGCGCATCACCGGCCAGCTCACGGCGGGTCTGATTTTGCGCGCGCTGCTGTCGAGCAATCTCGACCTGTTCGACGCGGCGCTCGCCGAACTCGCCGATCTGCCGCTGGCGCGCGTCTCGGCGCTGCTGCACGAGCGCGGCGGCAACACCCTGCACGCGTTGCTCCGCCGCGCCGGGCTGCCCGAGGCGACATTTGCGGCATTCCAAGTCGCGCTCGACGCCTGCCACGAGCAGGGTTTTGTCGACACCGATGACCGCGCGGTACGGCTGCGCCGTCGCATGGTGGAGCGCGTGCTCACCCATTGTGAGACCGACCGCGGCGCTACCGAACCGTTGATGGTCCTGCTCCGCCGCTTCGCCACCGAGTCCGCGCGCGAAGAGGCGCGGCTGTTCTGCGACGAGCTCGTCGCCGAGGACGCGGTCGATCCGCTCTATGACGATCTGATCGCGGCGTAGCAGGTCCTGCGAATTCCGTCACTGCGAGCGCAGCGAAGCAATCCAGAGTCTCACCGCGGAGACAGTTCTGGATTGCTTCGCTGCGCTCGCAACGACGAGAGGGAAGAGCTGGGCCTTATTCCGCCGGCGCAATGCTTGGCGCCAGGATCACCTCGAGATGTTCGGGGCGATCACGGTTGACATGGGCGAGATATTCGTCGGCGACCTTGCGCAGGCGCCGGCTGAGCTCCGCGGAGACGCTGATGCTGTCAAGCCTGGTGTTCTCGTGCGCGATGGCGAGGATTGCGTTGATGTGGTGCGTGAACAGCTCGGCCGGCACCTTCGAAAGATCCGGCGCATGCTCGATGATGCGGCACAGGCTCTCGGCGATTCCCGCTGCCGAAGGAAAGCCGAAAGTCGCCGCATCGCCTTTGATGTCGTGTGCGGCGTGGAACAGCTCGTCGCGCAGCTTCCTGGTGAAACCATCCTGCTGCACCTCGGTCCAGGCGGCGGACAGTCTCTCGACCTCGATCCTCATCCAGTCCTTGAATTGGCCGGACAGGCCCGCCAGCGCCTGCTCGGCGCGGGCGACCGGATCGTCCATGTCTTTTGCTTCGACCCGGCGCAGCACTTTTCGCAAGGGATTGGGCTGCGTGATGACGTGATGCGTGGCGAAGGCCTTGACCTCGATGTCCTTTGCGCTGTTCTTCGCCATGATGCCTGCCTCGTGTGAGACGCTGCGCTAGATGGAGGAGCGGGCCTTGTCGAGCAGCGAGGGCTGCTGGAGCACCTCGTGCTTTTCGCCGACGCGACGCTCCGGGCCCATATAGGCAGAGTTGGTGTTACGGCGCCGGTCCGGGCCGAAATAGGTCTTGGTCTTGATGAAGGGGCGGGGATTGGCAACCACGTTGAGGATGCGCTGGTAGAGTCCCTTGGCCGAGATCGGCTTGGCCAGGAATTCGGTGACGCCGGCATCGCGCGCGACCGTGACGCGGCGCTTCTCGGAATGGCCGGTCAGCATGATGATCGGCGCGTAGGGGTTGCCCTTGGATTCGGGCTGCCGGATCATTTGCGCGAGCTCGAGCCCGTCGAAGATCGGCATCGCCCAATCGGTGATGACGATGTCGGGCACGTAATGGCTGTACATTTCCAGCGCCGTGGCGCCATCCTCGGCCTCGTAGACTTCGCGTGCGCCGAACGAATGCAGCAGCGTCCGCAGGATGCGGCGCATGTGCGGATTGTCGTCGCAGACGAGGAAGCGCAGCTTGTTGAAGTCGATACGGAACATGACGCCCGGGCCAAAGCGGTCAACCTTCGTTAACCATATCGTGGCGGGGGTTAACGAAGGGTTGCGATCGGCCTTTTGAGAGGGGCGGGCCGGCGGCTCAGTAGCCGAACTGTTCGCGCAGGATCCGCTCTTCCAGGCTGTGGCCGGGGTCGAACAGCATGCGCATCGAGATGGTCTTGTCGGAGAGGACCTCGACACGGCGAACGTCGCGCACCTCGTCATGATCGGCGACCGCCGCCACGGGGCGCTTGTCGCCCTCGAGCACCTCGATCACGACATAGGCCGTGTTGGGCAGCAGCGCGCCGCGCCACCGGCGCGGGCGGAAGGCGCTGATCGGCGTCAGCGCGAGCAGCGCGGCGTTGATCGGCAGGATCGGCCCTTGGGCGGAGAGGTTGTAGGCGGTAGAGCCGGCCGGCGTCGCCACCATGATGCCGTCGGCGATCAGCTCGGCCATGCGCTCGCGCTCGTCGATCAGAATCCTTAAGCGTGCGGCCTGGTAGGTTTGCCGGAACAGTGCGACCTCGTTGATGGCGTGGTGCAGGTGGACGCGGTCGTTGACGTCGGTCGCGCGCATTAAGAGCGGATGGATTTCGGATTCATGCGCCGCCTCGAGCCGCGTGCGCAGATCGTGCGTCGAGTATTCGTTCATCAGGAAGCCGACCGTGCCGCGGTGCATGCCGTAGATCGGCTTTCCCGTGTGCATGTTCCGGTGCAGCGTCTGGAGCATCAAGCCGTCGCCGCCGAGCGCGACGACGACATCGGCTTCCCTGGGGTCGTAATTGCCATAATCCCGGGTGAGCTGGCCGAAGGCGGCCTGCGCCTCGCTGCTCGGGCTGGCGACGAAGGCGATCCGGTCGTATCGCGAGGGTTTGGTCATGGCTTCCCGGGCAGGTGCCGCTGGCTCGAGTAAGTTCCGCCGGGCTCGTCTATACGACCTGGGCCTGGATTGTCGAGGAGGACCGCCTTTCAAGGCAAACGGGGGATTGCCCCATCCCGATTCAGGACGAAACGGGAGCGCTTCGGGCCCGAAAGACCTCTCCATGCGCCGCCGAACCCATGATCCCCCAAACCGTCGCAATTCCTGGCTAATGATCGGTGCGCACCGGCCTTCAGAGCCGGGCACGGAGAACGATCATGGTATTGAGTTTGCCGGCGCTCCGCCACGCGATGCTGGTGATGGCGGTGTCGGCTTTCGCCTTCGCAGGATGGGCGCGCGCGGAGGATCCGCCGCAGCCGCGCTCCGAGACGACATCGCCGGCCGGACAGAAAGGCGGGCGTGGCGGTGGCGCGCAAAGCTCTGCGCCTGGTTCGCCGTCGGCGGCCGAGCTGCATCGTCTGCCGCCGGACTCCACCACGAAGCAGACGCTCGATCTGCCTGGCCGCACTCTCAACTTCGCCGCGACCGCCGGCTCGATCCGCGTGTTCGACGGCAAGGGCGACCCGCTGGCCGACATCGCCGTGACCTCCTATGAGCTCGACGGTGCCGATCGCGCGACGCGCCCCGTGACCTTCCTGTTCAACGGTGGGCCCGGCGCATCTTCGGCATGGCTCCAGTTCGGCGCCGCGGGGCCGTGGCGGCTGCCGCTCGATGGCGAAGCCCTGTCGCCGTCCGCCTCGCCCGAGGTGAAGCCGAACGCGGAGACATGGCTCGACTTCACCGATCTCGTCTTCATCGATCCCGTCAGCACCGGCTACAGCCGCTTCGTCGCCAGCGGCGAGGACGCGCGCAAGTCCTTCTATTCCGTCGACGGCGACGCCAATTCGATCGCGCTGGTGATCCGCCGCTGGCTCGAGAAGCACGACCGGCTGATCTCGCCGAAATACGTAGCAGGCGAAAGCTATGGCGGGATTCGCGGACCGAAGGTGGTGCGCCAGTTGCAGCTGCAGCATGGAGTCGGCGTCAGGGGATTGATCCTGGTCTCGCCGCTGTTCGACTTCCGCGAGTTCGCCGGCACGAGCTTGCTGCAATATGTCGCGACGCTGCCGAGCTATGTCGCGGTGGCGCGCGAAGCCAAGGCACCGGTCACGCGCGCCGATCTCGCCGACGTCGAGGCCTACGCGCGCGGCGAATTCCTGGCTGACCTCGTCAAGGGCGAGGCGGACAAGGAGGCGACCAACCGGCTGGCCGACAAAGTCGCCGAGCTCACCGGCATCGACCAGGCGGTGAGCCGCAGGCTCGCCGGCCGGCTCGACGTCGGTGAATTCCGCCGCGAGTTCGATCGCAAGAACGGCAAGGTGACGGGACGCTACGACGGCTCCGTGCGCGGCTTCGATCCCTACCCGGATTCCAGCAGCTCCCGCTTCGGCGACCCCTCGGGCGATGCACTCCAGGCGCCGCTGACGAGTGCCGCGGTCGACGTGTTGACACGCAAGCTCAACTGGCGGCCGGACGGCTCCTATGAAGTCCTGAACGGCAGCGTCGAGGGCCACTGGGATTTCGGCCGCGGCCTCAACCCGCCGCAATCGGTGTCGGAACTGCGCCAGATTCTCGCCACCGATGCAAAGCTGAACCTGCTGGTCGCGCACGGCCTGTTCGATCTCGCCACGCCCTATTTCGGATCGAAGCGCGTGCTCGACCAGTTACCGGCCTTCGTTACGCAACGCGTGAAATTCGTCGTCTATCCCGGCGGCCACATGTTTTATTCGCGCGACGGTTCGCGGCAGTCGATGCGCAGTGAGGTCGAGGCGCTTATCCGCGAGTAGGCCGCCGCTTGCGTGGCGGATACCGGCGCGCGATCTCGCGCGCCACGACGCTTGCAGGCTTGACGTTGGCACCGGCGATCCAGATGTCGCTCACCTTGCCGCGCTTGTCCCGGACGCGGCGGACCGGCTCGCCATGGCTGGAGTAACCGGCGGCCCAGGCGAGCTTGCCCCTGTCGCGGCCGGTGACCTCGATCTCGGCGGCATCCATGAATGGGTTGTTGAACTGCGGGTTGGCGACGAGCACGCGGTTGCCCGCCGGCACGAGATCTGTGGCTCCCCAGATCGTCCACCACCGGCCGGTCCAGTCGCGCACGCGCCGGTCGGGCGCGCCGCGTGTCTTGAACGCGCGCAGGATCTGCATCGAGCCGTCCATCCAGAATGGCGCCGCGCCGTCAATGGAATTGCTGAGGATGCTGATCGCGAGCTCGCAAGCGGGGATGGAGCAGGTCCGGGAGATGTAACCCTGGAAGCCGCCGCCATGGCCGAACCAGTCCCAGCCGTCGGTCTTGCCGGCGTTGACGCCTAACCCGTAATAGCCCTCGAAGCTCTGCGGGATGCGCCAGTGGTGTCGCGTCATCTCGCGGCGGCTCGCGACCGAGAGAACGCTCTTCTTCGCATTGGGCGCGAGCTGCGCGAAGAAACGGGCGGTATCGCCGGCGGTCGCGACGAAGCCCGCCGCGGACGCCATGGCGTGCGCGGGATTGTCGCCGGGGATTACGCAGCGCTCGCCGAGCGGCAGCTTTCGGGTATGGCCGCGCGCGAACGGCGTGCTCTTGGCAAGCGGCGCATCCGGTTCGGTCTCACGCAAGCCCACGGGTTCGACGATTTCGCGCTTGATCCAGACAGGGTAGGGCTCCTTGGTCACGGCTTCGATGACGAGGCCGATCAGGCCAAAGCCATGATTGGAATATTTGAAGCGGGTGCCGGGCTCGATTGCGGCCGGCAGCTTCAATTCCGCGAGCAGCTCCTTCGCATCGAGATAGGGCCGGCTATCGATGAACTGGCCTGAATCGGCGCCGTCACGCGTCAGTCCCGCGCTGTGCGAGAGCACCTGCGCGATCGTCGTCTCTGCCACGCGCGGATGCAGGCCGCCGACGTATTGACCGATCGGATCGTCGAGTCGGAGCTTGCGCTGCTCGCGCAGCTTCATGATGCCGGCGGAGGTGAAGCTCTTCGAGTGCGAGGCAATGCGGAAGCGGTGCCGCGGAGTGAGCTTCTCGCCGGTGTCGAGATTGGCAAGGCCGAATGCGTGCTCGGCGACGACCTCGCCGCGATGGGCAAAGGCGATGATGACGCCGGGCTGTTGGAATGTCCTCTGTTGGAATTCGATCCAGGAGCCGATGTAGTCGATCGCGGATCGCAGCCACGTATCCATTGCACACCAATTGCGAGGGATGCTGCGCAAGGCTAGCCGAGAAAGTGGAACGGGCACAACCCCAAGGTTGTGCGCGCTCGCTTCATTCAAATAGTGATGTCTTAGTAGACCAGCGTCGCGCCGGTAGGCCTGTCGAGCGCGGCGGCGAGCGAGCGATATTCGGAGCTGTCGGTGCCGGCGAGCGAGGCGATCTTGTTCAGGTGGTACTGCGCCTGTTCGCGGTTGCCCTGCTCGAGCTGCCAGAGGCCGTAATACTGCCAGGTGCGGACGTGGTTCGGATCGTCCTTCAGCGCCAGCTCGTAATAGGCCTTCGACGACTGGTAATCGCCGAGCTTGCGATAGGAGTAGCCGATCAGGTTCGCGACATCGGCAACGTCGTCGCGCTTGAGCGACTTCAGTTGGTCGATCGCGCCGTTGTAGTCGTGACGGTCGTAGATCGCAGTGTAGGCGGCGCGATAGGCCGCCACGAATTTGGGATCGCTGACGGATGAGCTCTTCTTCTTGCCTTTTTTGGTCGAAGTGTCCGACTTCGGCGGCGGCGAAGGTTCATCGCTGCCGGCGGCATAGGCGCTGGTCAGCGTCGGCCCGGCCGCCAGCGCCATCGAGACCAGTCCCGGCACCAGAAGCGTTGAGAGTCTGCGCATTGATGTTCTCCCGTATGAAACGTGGCGATCCTACACGATTGCCCGAAGACCGGAACACCCATGGGGCAAAAACATTCCCGCTTCGCACGATCTATTCGTCCCGGCGCAGATGACAAACTTGTCATCGAGATGAACGGGAGCCCGCAATGGGCTTCAGACTGGGTTCAGTGGCTGCTCTCTAGGCTCGGACTTACGATCGAAGGGGTGACGAGAGGGCGCCGCCTCAAGATCCTTCCCAGAGGAGACCAACCATGTTGAAGACCATTTCCGCAGCCTTGCTCGCAGCCTCCGTGATCGCAGCCCCGGCTTTCGCCGCCGAGGCGGGCAAGACCACCACGACCGCGCCGGTGATCAAGGCGGACCAGAGCCAGACCAAGGCGGCGGATACTGCGGTCAAATCGGATGCGGGCGTCAAGCCCGACACGAAGGCTTCCGACGTCAAGGCGAATGCCAAGGTGGACACCAAGTCGAACGCGATGAACGCCAACGCCGCCGCCACGCCCGACGAGCACAAGTCCGTGCGCAAGCATCGCCATCACCACAAGCAGGTCACGGCCAAGGAATCGCTGAAGGCGCAGCCGGACGTGACCAAGCCGGCGACATCGGACAAGCGCAACTGACCACTGATCCCGCGCGGCGGCATCCCTGGCATTGCCCCGCCGCCGCGTGCGGAGTTCAGGCCCGGTCCGTTCGCCATGCCTCGTGCGAAAGCCCGAGGTGTCGGCGGCGGACCGGCGCGCCGTTTGCGCCGCTGCAAGCGAATTCCCTTTGTGCAAGCTTAGATCATGCAGGCTTGGGTTCGTGGAAGCTTGGGGCTAGAACACCTCCGAGTCTGATCGAGCGGAGAGCGGTGCCTGTGGGGCGATTGGCGAGATATGCAGTGATCATGGCGTTGCCGTTGGCGCTTGCGGCATGCTTCGGCAGCGACGGTGACCGTCCAACGCTGATGGGCGGGACCCAGGCCGGAGGGCCGCAGCCGTTTCCCGACAACTTCCGCAGCGACACGCTGGCCTTGATGCGCAGCTATCTGAACAACCCGGTCGGGGTGCGCGACGCCAGCATGGCCGATCCGGTGCTGCGCGAAGTTGGCGGGCGCCAGTTCTACGTGAGCTGCCTGCATTTCACCCCGCGCGAGACCGATGGCAGCTACAAGGGCATGCGCGAGCGCCGTGATTTTCGTCAACGGGCGGAGCGACCGCGTTATCGATCGGACGAGCGAGCTCTGTGCCGGTGCGGTTTACGCACCCTTTCCGGAACTGGAAAAGATGACGCGGTAGCGCAAAGCCCGCCTTCATCGCCTCATGATAGGACAGACCGCGCCGGAGCCGCTGGATCACATCTTGGCGAGCTTTGAACGGGCGGTTTCGTCTCGCGACAAATCGTTACGGCTCGCCCTGCGCCGACGACGAGAACGGCCGGCGCAAGGGACGTGACGGAACAAAATCGCGTTGTTGCCAACCCGTCACAGTAACGAACGATCAACGTTCCGGCATCGCCGCGAAGCAACCAAATTCACGCCACGTTGTTTGCTGAGGGTCGAATTTGAGAGAACGGGGATGATCATGAAAACGATTTTGCTCGGTGCAGTCGCGCTGCTGGCGCTGGCCGCGCCAGCCGCTGCAGCCGACATGCAGCCGCGCCCTTACACCAAGGCACCGGCCTATACGCCGCCACAGGTGATCTACAACTGGACAGGTTTCTACATCGGCGGCCATGTCGGCGGCGCCTTTGCCGGTGACAATGGCTTCCAGTCGAGCGATGCCCGCTTCCTCGGCGGCGTGCAGGGCGGCTTCGACTACCAGTTCGCGCCCAATTGGGTGGTGGGTATCGAGGCCCAGTATTCCTGGCTGCCGACCAACAACAACGGCGTCACGTTCCCGCTGGGCACGCAGGTGACGTCCAACACCGACCAGCTCGGGTCGGTGACCGGTCGCATCGGCTACACCTGGGGACCGACGCTGCTCTACGCCAAGGGCGGTTATGCCTGGCGCAATAACGGCCTTGGCGTGAACATCGCCGGGGTGCCGCAGGCCTTCACCACCACCGGCAACAGCAAGGACGGCTACACCGTCGGCGCCGGCCTCGAATACATGTTCGCGCCGAGCTGGTCGGCCAAGGCCGAGTATCAGTATTACAACTTTGGCAGCACCACCTTCACCTCCGGCCCAGCCGATATCGTCGGCGTCCGCGGCCGGGAGGATGAACATACCGTCAAGGTCGGCGTGAACTACCGGTTCGGCTGGGGCGGTCCGTCGGCGTCGCGCTACTGACCTCTGCCAACGACGCGATCTGACAAGGCCGGCTTTCCCGCCGGCCTTTCGTTTGCCCGCCTCTTGCTCGCCGGCCTGTTGTTCGCTTTGCGTCAACCATCTGGCGCATCGCTTGCAAGCAAACGTTCCGGCGCGCGTCTTCTCACGCGCGTCATGGCCGCGGGGTAAAGCAAAAATAATTTTTGCCGCTTACGGAACTCGCGCTCCGGAACGCGTTATATGAGAATTGCCGGGCTGGTGGGACGACGAACATGCGTATCTTGGTGTCGGCAGGGGTGCTCGCGTGCGTCATCTGCTTGCCGTGCTCTGCACAGACAATCCTTAAATCCGAGCCTCTGATGCTGGCGCCCTACGAGGTGGCCTTCGTCAAGGACGCTTCCTGTCCGTCGGGCAAGGTGCTGAAGGTCACCGGCGCGATCCGCGGGCTGCATCGCCGGAAGGCCTGCGTGGCCCTGGCGGGCGAGCAGGCGTCTCTCGCGACCGCGACGCCCTGAGCCTTCGCTCAGGTTTCCCGCCCCGGAGCTCCGGACCTCAAGTGTTCAGCTCAAGCTCCATCCTCGACTGCTGCTCGGCCTCAGCTTTGTTCTTGGCGGGGTCCTCGCCCTGGGCTGCCTGGCAGGGCGCGATCTCGTAGTCATTGTCGAGCACCCGGCGCGGTCCCGGCCGCTCGTCGTCCGCGGTCACGTCCACGACGAGACCACTTCGCTGCGCGAGTTTCCAGACGTCGGACTCGCTCGGATAGGCCTTGCTGATCTGGGCGTCGTTGCAGAACAGGGCGTAGGGCATTCTTCCCGCTCCAGGAAAGCCCGTTAACGACTTTGCGCGGAACGGGTTCCGGCCGGCTGGTCGATCACGGCGCCGTGATCGGGCAGTTCGTGTCCTGAGTCGTAAACGAGTCCTGAATCCGTAAAAAAAGAATCCCTGGGACTCTCCGGCTGGAATCAGCGGATGTTTTCGGCCATGACGAGCGACCTGAAAACCTCCTGCGGGCACATGCTCCTGCCCCTGACGTTGGCGCTGTTTGGCGCCTGCGCGGCCAATCTCTGGCTGGTGTGGTCCTGGCTGTAAGCCCCGATTGGAGCGCCGTACTCCTCGCGCTCGCGCGCGAACCGCTCCTGATGCTTGCGGAAATTGGCGATCCGGGCCTGCATCTCGCTGCGAAAATCGCCGCTTGTCCGTGCCGGCGGGAGCTTGACGAACTGAGCCTGCGGAGCGGGCTGGAGCGGTCCGATCTCGACCGGGGCGGTCTCGACGGTCGCCGCCGGCGAATCCGACAGCGCGGCCGGCTGAAGGAAATCATCCTTTTTGCCCGTCACCGATTGAACGAAGGCCAGTGTCTGCGCGATCAGTGCGTCGCGTTCCCTGATCCACTTCATGATCCACCTCTGCCGCGCTCCATTCCAGCAAAGCGGCCGCGCCGAATCAAGGTCGTTTGAAAGGGATTGCATATTTTTCCCGATCGCCCGACATTGGTCGGATGAATGACGAAGACGAACGGGTGGACGAAGCGGAGGGCTTAAGGCTCGTCCGCGCGTTCCTGTCGCTGCCGCCCGACAAGCGGGCGGAGGTGATCGCGTTCGTCGAGGAATTGGCGCGGGCCCATGGCCGGCCCGAGAAGGGCACGGAGGCATCGCCGACGTGATGGTTATCGCTGGCGCGGATTGACGTTGGGCTCGAAGGGTGCGCCGACCACCCGAACCGGTGTCGGAGCGGTGGCGTCGATTGCCATCCGCTCGGCCACCTGCTTTGCAGGAGTCGGTGCTGGCGCCGGTTCGAACAGCGCAACTGTGCCGGCCACGACGCCACAGCACAGCGTCACGCTCGCCAGCAAAAATATGTTTCGATTTTCTTCCCTGATCCGCATGGGTCGAGAACGAGCGACGCACGGCTTTGGTTCCGACCCCCATCGGATCAGCGTCTCCGACTCTGCCCAACGCTAACGATCAGATCGGATGGCACGCTGCGATTCCGGAGGCTCGAATCGCCTGTACACTGGGCTTCCGACTTGCCTAGAGGCTCACCCGATGACCGCCCACCGTCCTCCCGTGCTCGCCCACCAACGTTTCCTCGCCGACCGCGAGAATTTCGCGGACCTCGATCTCGCCGCCCGGTTCGAACGCATCGAGCGGACCAACCTTTGGGGCGCGCCAACTTCCGTCTCCGGCCTCGGCTCTGAGGACCCAGCGACCGCCGCGATCCGAGAGGGGCTTCCTCCACTGCTGCAACGCCTCGGTGCCCGCTCGCTGCTCGACGCGCCCTGCGGCGATGCCGGCTGGATCAGCCGCATGACGCTCGATGTCGATTACACCGGCATCGACATCGTGCCGTCGCTGATCGAGGCCAACCGCCGGCGTGTGGCAGGCGGGTCGTCGGGCCGGTTTCTCGTTGCCGACATCACGCGCGATGCACTGCCGCGTGCGGATGTCATTCTCTGCCGGGACTGTCTGGTGCATCTGAGCTTTGCGAATATCGATCGCGCCCTCGCGCAATTTCAGATGAGCGGCGCGCGCTTCCTGCTCGCCACCACCTTTCCGGAATGGGAGGCAAATCGCGATTGCGAGGATGGCGACTGGCGGGCGCTGAACATGGAGAAGCCGCCGTTCGACTGGCCGGCGCCGCACGCGCTGATCAGCGAGCGTTGCGAGGAGGGCGGTGGCGGCTGGCGCGACAAGAGCCTCGGGCTCTGGCAGCTGGATCAATTGCCTGATCGTGTCTGCCTTGCCACGGAGGAGCGTTTTCGATGATTGATGCCAGATGCAGTTGTGGCGCGCTTGCGCTGTCGCTTCCGGGGCCGTCGCGTCTCGTCGTTGCCTGTCACTGCACCGACTGCCAGCGCCGAACCGGCGCGCCGTTCGGCGTCGGCGCCTTCTATCCAGCTGACGCCGTCACGTTCTCAGGGACGCCGAAGGAGTTCGTCCGCGCTGCCGCAAGCGGTGGCAAGGTCCGCAGCTATTTCTGCACCGACTGCGGTTCGACGGTCTATTGGAAAGCCGACAATCTACCCGCGATGATCGCCGTTGCCGTCGGTGCGATCGCGGACCCGAACTACCCCGCTCCCGTCAGATCGGTGTTCGAGCAGGCGAAGCATGTGTGGGTGAAGATCGCTGACGCCGAGCACTTCCAGCAAAGCAGCGCGCCGAAGAATTCGAGGTGAGAGCCGTGCGGCAAAAGCTGGTGCCGGCTGAGGGGATGATTATTTGTATCTATCCTATTGAATTCACTAACGTAATTCTCTGTTGCCGGCTCGGCGTACCAACTTTGCTACCAACAAATCGCGAAGGTTAGCGAAGTCTTTTTCGGGGAAAACGGTCGCAGCGCGGGCCCGCGCAGCTCAAGGGGGTGTAAGAGGGACAGGTCAGTTCACCTTCGCTAGAAGGCGGGTCGGAACGGACGGCACTCCGCGCGCTCACGCACAGACCGTGATGGACGTTTCTATGGCTCGTAGACCTTCCCCCCCAGCTCTCCCCAATCTCAACGCCCAGCAAATCCGGAACGGCATCGAACGTCTCCGGAAGAGAATTTCCGAGTTGGAGGCCTTCGAGACGACAGCAGTGAAAGAGCGTTGGGCCCCAGAGACGAACGCAATGGGGGCCGCCATAGCAGACACGCTCGACACCGTTTTCGGTCCCAACTCACCGCGTCGACATCGCTTTGACGGCGCGACAAGCCTGGATCACGGTCCCCTGGTGCTGGGTGGCGGCGACGATCCGCTGTACCAAGTCCACGAATGGCTTGAGGACGGAAAAGCGAACTCACTGTCAATGTTGCGGCTTGCCGTCCGCTCGCTTGAAGAGGATCTGATCGAGCTCGTCGGCGACGAAGCGCCCGCTGCAACACGATCTGATGGGGCAGCGGCGACTTCAAGTGATGAGGTCTTCATCGTGCACGGCCGGGATACGCCAGCCAAACATGAAGTTGAGCTTCTTCTTGATCGCGCGGGGCTGAAACCGATTGTTCTGCACCGTCAGCCCAACGAAGGTCGCACGATCATAGAAAAATTTGAAGATCACGGAGGAGCGGCAGGGTTCGCCGTAGTTGTCCTGACGCCGGATGACATCGGTGGCCTTGATGAGAATAATCTTCGTCCTCGCGCACGGCAGAACGTCATCGGAGAGATGTTCTGGTTTGCCGGTCGACTAGGCCGCAAGCGGGTCTGCGCCCTAAAGAAGGGCGATATCGAGATGCCTTCGGACTTCGCTGGTATCGGATACACAGACATGGACGATCGCGGTGCTTGGAAGGCGGAGCTCCTTCGCGAGCTCAAGGCCGCGGGATACGAAAACCTTGATTGGGGCAAAGCTCTGGCCTGAACCTGTACAGACTGCCGCCGCGTGTCCGAGCACGCGCCCCGCAAATGTCGCGATCCTTGACGGGCTTGGAGACAGGCCTCTCAGAGAGAGCACACGGTGAAGCAAATGGACAAGCCCGCGAAGCTCAACGAGCCTTGCTACTGTGGCAGCGGCAAAAGGTACAAGCACTGTCACTTCTTACGAGCTCGAAGTGTCGAGGCTGATCCGCTCGGCTGGGCCGATGTCTCACTTGCGCGAAGGAACCGGATACTTATCAGTGCCGCTGAGGACATCTTCGGCTTCCGCAAGGGTCGCACGTGGCAAGAGTTCAAGAGTAAGATCGCGGATGAAGAGATCCGCGAATTCTTCAAAGTGCACGGATCGATGTGGGGGCCGGAGACTAATTGGGTGGGCATCATGCCCAAGCCAGGCGATGGCAAGCTGCGCGGTCTCTATCTCGGCGACGTGCGACCCGAATTGATCCTGCGCAACCTTCTTCGATTTAGTCTCTACAACGACCAGATTTTGGTAATCGATCCGTTCCCTAACGCACGCAACATCAAACCGAAGTACAATCCGATTGATAATCCGCACCAGTACAAAGCGGAGATGATCAAGCTGATCTACTTCCTGTTTCAGATCAAACCGTGGATCGAGAACGAACTCGTGCAACTGATCCCCGACCCGGGCGATATCGACCGTGAACTAAAATGGGACACCGTCGAACTGGCCCAATCGCGACGGGCTGGTCTGGTGATTGATGAAGCGGATCTTGCAGAGGTGCAGGATCTCGGACAGCAGGATCTCGGCCGCTTCCTTTCAGCAATGGACGACCAATCGCTGTTGGGGATGGTCAAAAAATCCGGACAATCCCTAAGCGGCGAGCAGGAGCGGAAATTTCTCGACTACATGCGGAGACAACTTCGCGAAGACCCGCTCGCACTCAATCAGCCTGTAGGACGCCGAGGTCAGTTGACGATGATGCGCGGCGGCACCAACATAGAGACTGCGCTGCTGATCTCGAACGTAACAGGTGCATTTCCCTACACTAGCATGAGAACGCGATGGCAAGAGATCATGTCGGTGAGCGAAGAGTTGAGCGAGACCGCAAGAATTTGGAGCCCCCTGGCCAAAACCTTTCACAGTCTCGACTTCAAATTCTTGAACAACGTCGATGTCGAGTTTGCAAAGATGGTACGGGAAGATGGCCGGCTCGAAGGTTTTAGAGGCTTTCTTCGATCGGTAGGTAAGGGCGCCACTGAAATTTCAAGTCTCAGTTCGCAGGACAATTTCGTTCGAGACACGAAGGACGCGCTGATCGGTGAGCACCAAAAAGCGACGGCCGAATGGGATAAAATACAGAACGACTTCGCGGGCTGGGCGGGAGCTGGTCTAGCTGGCGCTTTTCTCGGCGGCCATATCATTCCGGATGTCGCCGCGCTTTCGGCGGGTGTTGTCGCAACCCTCGGGCAGCTCTTTCGGCGACATCTCAAGCGAGCTCACTTCCGCAAAACTAATCCCCTGTCGGTTTTCATCGATCTCTCCGAGAAGGAGCCCAAAGGGAAGGTGCTTGTATGATGCGTCCCCTTCGGTCCGCAAAAAAGGGGTCCGCGAGCTGGTCGAGCGTGCCAAGGAGCTTGACTATGGTTTCCCGTTGGGGTTGCGACATACAAAATGTAGCGGGATAAGATGGGCGTTGGGGGGAAGTTATTGACACCGGACCAATTCATAACGAAGTGGCGAAACGCCGAACTCACTGAGCGTGCCGCCGCACAGTCTCACTTCATCGATTTGTGCCGCCTTATCGACGAGCCGGCGCCAAGCGACGCCGACCCAAAGGGTGAGTGGTACGCCTTCGAGAAGGGCGCAACGAAAACGACCGGCGGCGAAGGCTGGGCCGACGTCTGGAAGCAAGGTCATTTTGGCTGGGAGTATAAGGGCAAGCGCAAGGACCTAAACGCCGCCTTTGCGCAGCTCCAACAGTACGCGCTCGCTTTGGAAAACCCACCGCTCTTGGTCGTGTCCGACATGGACCAATTTCGTATCCACACGAATTGGACCAACAGCGTCTCCAAGAAATACGATTTCAAGCTTGAGGACCTTCGCGATGCGAAGGTCCGCGAGCAATTGAAGTGGGTATTCACTGATCCGGAGCGACTGCGGCCCGGAAAGACGCGACAGGCGCTCACTGAGGAAGCGGCCGCGGAGTTCGCGAAACTCGCGCAACGGCTTCGCGATCGAGGTCATGATGCGGAGACTGTTGCCCACTTCGTAAACCGGCTGGTGTTCTGTATGTTCGCTGAAGACGTCGATCTTCTGCCGAACAAGATGTTCAAGCGCATGCTTGAGCATTCGGCTACTGCGCCAGAGCAATTTCGAGAACTTGCGAGCGATTTGTTCAAAGCCATGCAATCCGGCGGCCGCGTTGGGTTCGAGCAGGTCGCCTGGTTCAACGGCGGACTATTCAATGATGATACCGCGCTGCCCCTCGACGCCGAGGACTTGGAAATCGCGCTAGCCGCAGCTCGATTGGATTGGGCGGAAATCGACCCCTCGATCCTAGGAACCTTGTTCGAACGCGGTCTCGATCCCGGTAAACGGTCCCAGCTTGGTGCACACTACACCGACCGCGAGAAGATCGTGAGGATCGTTGAGCCGGTCATAACGCAGCCATGGTTAAAGGAGTGGGAGAGCACCAAAACACAAATATCCAAGGCAATGGCCGATGTAGCGGAAGCGCAGCAGAGAACGCCAAGCAAGCAATCGGAGGCCAGAAAGGTATTTGCCTCAGCCCGTCGTGCCGAGGAGGCCGCAAGAAGGTCTGCGGTCCGTCTGTTCACAGAGTTCTTGGAGCGGCTTCGAAGTTTCCGGGTCCTTGATCCGGCCTGTGGATCGGGAAACTTTCTCTATCTCGCTCTCCTAACCCTTAAGGACGTGGAGCATCGCGCGAACATTGAGGCCGAATTGCTCGGACTTACTAGGCGGGCGCCCGCAGTTGGGCCAGAAGCAGTTCTCGGCATTGAAATCAACCCCTACGCCGCTGAACTGGCAAGAGTTTCCGTTTGGATTGGCGAGCTGCAATGGATGCGACGTAATGGGTTCGGTGTTTCCGATCGGCCCATACTGAAGCCGCTTCACAACATAGAATGCCGCGACGCAGTTCTTAATGCCGATGGCACTGAGGCAGTTTGGCCTGATGCGAATGTTATTGTGGGCAACCCCCCGTTTCTCGGGGACCGGCAACACAAACTCATTCTTGGCGACGACTACACCGATCGATTGCGCTTGGCCTATCAAGGTCGCGTCGCCGGCCGTGCCGATTTGGTGGTCTATTGGGTTCAAAAAGCAACCGAACTGCTGTTGAACGATAGAATTCAATCGTTTGGTCTAGTCGCGACGAAGTCGATTGCCAAAGGCGCAAGCAGGCGGCCTTTGGATTTGCTCTCAGTTCGAGGTCGCATGATCTTTGATGCTTGGACGAACGAACCGTGGGTCGTTGATGGCGCCGCTGTTCGGGTAAGCATTGTATGTGCGGCTTCGCCCGAAACTAACGAACGACTTCGCCCCGCGTTGATGCTGAACGGCGCGCCCGTGGCAAACATCAATCCTGACTTAAGTTCCGGGATCGATGTCACGCGTGCGCTCAAGTTGCAGGCAAACCGCGGCGTGGCATTTCAGGGAGTGAAGCTAACCGGTCCGTTTGACTTTGACGGTGCGGAGGCCAGAAGCTTGCTGGCACTCCCGACCAATCCGAATGGGCGGTCAAACTCAGACGTGGTCGCTAGATTATACGATATCGACGATATCGTCGGGCGCGATAGCGACAGGTGGTGCGTAGACTTTGGCACCAGCTTCACAGAACGAGAGGCCGCTCTGTACGAAGCGCCCTTCGCGATTATCCAGAATAGGGTCGTGCCATTTAGAAGCGATCCTAAAAAGTGTAGAAGTGACGAAGAACGTCTCAAAAGTCGGTATTGGGAATTTCAACGTCCTCGACCCGAAATGCGACGCGCGCTGACCGGCAAACGGCGCTTTCTGGTAACCCCGGAGAGTTCTGAACACCGTATCTTTGCCTTCGTACCCAACACAGTGCGCATTCAAGGGAGCCTGTTTGCGATCACCCGCGATGACGATTTGATCTTCGGAATTTTGTCTTCGCGAATTCACGAGGTGTGGGCGACCGCACAGGGCAACCGCCTAGGGCAGGGCAATCAGCGCCGATACAACATCGGCGTCACGTTTGAGACGTTTCCATTTCCGGCCGGCCTAACGCCCGATCTCTCCGTGGAAGCTCAGACGGAGAGCCCTTTTGCTCCGGCGATCATAGAGGCGGCCGCCCGGTTGAACGAACTTCGAGCAAGATGGCTAAACCCGCCCGACCTAGTCAGGATCGCGCCGGAGGTTGCTCCCGGCTTTCCCGACCGCATCATTCCGATAAACGAAGCCGCCTCAGATACGCTAAGAAGGCGGACGCTGACTGATCTTTACAACGAGATGCCCGCTTGGCTTGCAAATGCGCACGATGACCTCAATCGAGCCGTAGCCGCGGCGTATGGTTTACCGGTTGAAGCCTCGGATGAAGAGATCCTGGCGCGCCTGCTTGAAATGAACCTAGCTGAAGGAGAGCCTACTGAGCAGTTTGCCGTGGTTCAGGAGTTGTCAGTCGAATGATCGTAAACGTGTTTTCGTTCTGCCTCCTCGAAGAATTTGCTGGAGGCTAACGTCTAAGAATGCGTCCATTAGTACGTATTGCGTCGTTTGCGGCGACGCTCTTGATGTTCGATACTTCGACCGGTCAGGCTGGCGAACGCTCAGCCGACAGGCCAGAATGCAAGGAGATAACCGCGCGCATCATCGAGCGGACAAATACGAAATTCGATCACTTCTCGCCTTCCGGCGGCAGCGTCTTCTTCAAAGGGCCAGACATGGTTCTGATCTGTGACCCCAAATTCGTGACCTATGTCTCACTGAACTGGGACACGAACGGCTTTCCTTCCAAAGAGTGGTTTAGTCTAGTCGCGAAGGCGGGCAGTGCAGTCACAGGCGCTGATCTGAAGCAATTGGAGCTTGCGGCCCGTCGATGTTATAGAAGCGCGCTGAAGGATCCGGACGAACAAGCGAGCGCCACGTTTTCAGGCGCAACTGTTGAATGTCAGGCGTTCACCCGAGATGGAGGCGGCGTAGTCATCGACGTTACGACGCCTCACCGAAAAAGGTGAGGCTAGAGCTGCCGGTTTGGATCGACGGCACCAGAAATCTCGGACCAATCCCAATGTGAATGGACCGTAAATGACTGCCGCTCGTGTGTTTTCCTCGCGCCGAGGGCATGAAAAGTTTGGCTTAGTGACTGCGCCAGCCACCACACAAGCGTACCTGGATCAGTAGGTCGGCCGGAAGTCCGCGGCTCTACTCCTGATCTTCCTCCGGAACGAGCGCCCACACTTGACGCAGCGGCAGCTCTGCTCTCAGCTCTTCAGGAAGCCGATCGTACACTTCTAAGAGAGCCTCAATGATTTCAGCGCGTCCCCACAGACGAACGCGGAAATAGAGCTGGCTTTTTCGAGCTTCCACCGCTGAAGTGAAGCCGGACCAGCAGACCAGCAACCCGTAATCTGCTTGCGTATCTTGAATTGATCCGATGAGGGCTTGAAGCGTCGGCTGATCAGCTGTGCCTGATTTCACTTGGACGATAATTCGAGGCGGATCGAAACCGAGTGGGCCACGACCGGCGACAATGTCTATGCCCCGGTCCGGCCCCGGAGGCGATACGCTCGCTAGGTAACCCTGCGCCTTCAGAATTTCCGCCACCAACCTGGTCAGGTCGTGTCCTGCGAAGTGACTGGCGATATATTTCTCGATTTGATCGCGACCAATTTCCGCGAGGTCAACATCTTCGACTTCTGTGTCGCTACTCTCGCCAGCTGGAACAGATCTAATCGGCAGAGCAGCTCCCTCAAATCCAGGATCCTTTCCGGCTCTTAGCGTGGCTTCCACGCGGTTCAGCGCATCGTTGCGGCTGATCTCGCAAACGGTCATTGCCGCCCCGAAGCTGTAGAGAAGATCCTGCCGGAAAATGGACCGTGGCAGACCTTCCTTCAACCACTTCACGGCGCGCGCAGGCTGGCCGGATTTGTCCACGTAAGGGCCCACGATTTCCCCAACAGCAATTTCGCGTTTGGTTTTGAACGGCACGATTACAAGATCGCCCGTCTTCATGGTGTTGCAAAACTGATTGAGCTGAGCAGCGAAATTGCGGAGCGCGTTTGCCTTGCTATCGGGGAATGCGCGCTTCAAACTTTCAAAAACCGCGTCCCGGTCTGTTGCTTGGCCCAGATCCCCCGTCTTGAAGCCGAGCAGCAGTTCATTGGCGTTGAGCGCATGAGCTTCCTGCTCTCCGTGCCTACCAAGGCGTACGAGCCATAGCCGTTTCATCGTCAGCTCCGATACAACGCACTCGCATTGGAAGGTGTCCAACGCGATTGAGCAAACCCGGTCGGGTGGGGACCTTCCTTGCCCGTCGGAAGCGAGGGCAAACTGTCGACACGTCATCCGCCCGGCTACCATTAGTAGCAAAGGCGGACATAATCGTTAACAAGATGGGCTGTGTGCTCCTTTTTCTGAACATTGGCACGAGGCGGGTGCTGTGCGGAGCGGTCCAAACAGTCGAGATGTTGGCTCGACGAAATGGAGATGATTGGGGGCAGAATGTCAGGGTGTGGCTGGCGCAAACCAATGCCGGGTCTGGCTGCTCGATCCCCAGACACGTCCGGTCGTTATCACACCAATGTCACCGAACCGTCAGAACACGTTCGCGACCTGCTCGAGCAGTTCTTCCCACTGGCCGGGCTCGTAGGCGATCAGCTTGACGTCGCCCGCCTTCGACCATCGAATTTCGAGGACCCTGCGGCCGAGATGCCTGACTTGTAGTCGCGAAAACTCATCGAGCCGCGTCGGTCTAAATGGGACGAGGAGCGAACCGGACAGCCCTCGCTGCGCAAATTCGCGAAGCTGCTTCTGCTCGCCTTCGACGGTTATGTTGCCGACGAGCTGCTCGAACCTCAGCACATCGAACGCCAGCCGCGCGAGCTCTTTCGCTCGCTTCAATCTGGCTTGGCAGTCGCTCGCTCTCATGCGCGGGTTGTCATCGATGAGGAGCGGCGGCTCAACGCCGCCGCTCCTGGTTTGCTTGATCTCCTTTTTGCATGTGCCTTTATTCCGAACCGTACTTCCGTTTCAGCGGTCCGTTGCCGGCGGGAACGACAAACTTCCACGCGTTCGGGAGATCGGCGCTACGCTCATCTAGGAAGATAAGCACTTGCCGGAGCAGCTTCATCACGCGCCGCTCTGACGCCAGTCGGATTTGAGGTGCATCGCCGCCTCGAACAACAACGTCCATCTCGGACAGAGCGCACTCGATTTGAAATCTCACTCCTGTGATGCTTTGCGGTCGAAGATGATCGGCGCAGAGCGCCAAGTGGACTAGCTTGTCCTGGATTTTGTCTTGCCGGGTGGAGCAGCGGCCACGGTCGAGGTCGAACCACTGCTTCGCGAGCAACTCATACTTTTGAGCGAGGGTAAGCACCGGACAGTTCTCTTGCATATCGTTTCTCCTCTCGTGCTGGTGCGCTGTTGATCACGAGATAAGCGTGACGGCGCTGCCTGTAGTTGCCAAGCGTAGAGTTGCAAGGATCGGAATTCTACAATCTGTAGTGAAATCGTAGTGAAAGCCGAAAAGAGCCTTTGATCTCAGTCGCGAGCCAGCACTCTACGAAACGTAGTCGAGCACGCTACGTTTTGTGCTAAGGGCGATTTTGATCGAGGGCCGCTGCCGCGGCGGCGAAGCGGAGATTACGTTGCTTGCTTGATCTGCTCGTCAACGAGCGCGAGCAGCTCGGCTGGTGCGGCGCGCAGCGACAGCGCGCCCTTCCACCGGATGAACGGGAGCGGCCGGGGGTTGGCGAGAATGAATGCGAAGTGCTCTGGCGCGTACCAGGGGCTCGGGTGTGGCCGGACGCATTCAACGATATCGACCATGCCGATGACGCCACCGAGCTGCTGCTCGCACGCGAGACGCACGCCGAAGCGCCTCTCGATCTCGTCCGGCCGGATCGCATCCGGACGCAGGCTAGCATGGATCAGAACCGGACCGCGATAGGTGGTGCCCCAGCTGCGATTTTCGACGTCCTTGAGCTCGATAGCCCCGGTCTGGACGTTCTGGCCACCCACGACGATTAACGACGCCCAGGGCTGTCGGATGCTGATGATCTTCATTGCAAGAGTAGACTATCGACTGACCTCGCGAAGCCAACGGAAAAACCATCCTTCCAACAGGAATATCCGCAACTGTGCAGCGTGCTCGTCACTGCTTACTCGCTTTACTGAGGAGCTGGGAGCGCGCGCTCCGCGCTCGCTACACCGCTTTTGAGCTTTCCCGAAGCGCTCGCGAGATGATCCGGCCGCGCAGGTAGTCGGTATTTCACTCAAATCGAGTACTGGGACGCGCGGATGCCGCTAATAGTTGTCGACAACAGTACAGCGGACGGACCGACTGCAATTGGGAGCGTCAGGCGTCTGGGCTTCTTTTTTCCGCTCGGCAATGAAGACTTTTTCGTTGAATTTCCGGTGCAGCACTTCTGGGAGCAGGCCAGCCGCCGTTCTATCCACAGATCTACAAGACCCATAATCGGGCAGAATAGCGCGGCTGGATGACAGGAGCGGCGAACGTCAGATGCGCATTTTGTCCGTTTGCTACGCGAATTCACGCGATCTTACAGGCGATTAGAACAAGCTTTTGCACATGATCCGCATCCGTTCAGGCGGCCGAACCTCGAGCATATCAGAGAAGAGACGAGAGTACGGCAGCGTCGCTGTGAAGATGACACAGGGCATCGGGCCCAACTCAAACTTGAAGACCATGGAACACATGATGATCGTGGCCGTTGCGACCATTGCATTTGCGGCCCCTGCGGCCATTACGGCGTTGTTGTATGGCGTTCCTATTCACAACGTCGTCTACGGGCTGGTCGCAGGCGCTTATCTTCTTCTCATGGTGGCACCACACGACGTCCCGCAAGCACACAGCCTTCCGGAACAACCCGCGTCTTTGTCGGAAAGTCGAAATTTGGACCATTCGGAGCAGCGCTTGCAAAGAGGCGACCCAAACCAAACGCATTCCGTGGCATCCTTGCGGATCAAACGATCGAAGCAGTTTCGATCAGATGCACGTACGGGCCGTCTCAACGCATCAGCCAGGCGGCACAAGCGCACCAAATCAACCGACCGACTTATGATCGAAAGAAAGGCCCATCAGCCTTAGAGGTGGCCAGTCGAAGGCCTAGGGTCATCCGCAAAAGCGATGCGGCATCCTGGGGAGCCGACGTCGGCGACCTTCAGGTAGCGTAGCGCTCTGCGAGGATCTCGTCCGATGTGCACCCGCGCCCGCTTAGACGTTTTAGTGTCGGTGCCAAGGGGGCAGCATCGTCAAGAACTGTAGTCGCTATCCCGCTCAAAGGCCTTTCGACTGGGCGGTATCCAAGCAAGTCGCGTCGATCGCGAGCCTGATTTCTTCCAAACGAGCCAAGCGTATCCTGTCGCCGTTGACGCCTTGCGGTCCAGTCGCCCCTTAACCATCGGAACGCGCTCCGTGTATTGAGCGCAGATTGCCGGGGGCGTCTTCTCGAACAAATTGCGGTACCGGCCGACGCTCTCAATGAAGACGGTCCGAACTAGGACGGCGACGCCCTGTCTGGCAACAACGAGCGAGCGGTGAACGAAGTCCTCCGCCAACCTGAACGGCGGGTTCGTGATCACCCAATCGACGGCGTTCGCCTCGTAAGGGACGTCGAGATAATTCCTCACTGTCCCATAGCCGTACTTGTAAGCGTCGGAAGCGCGCACCTCGCCGAATTCTTCCTTGAGCACCTTGGCCATGTGACCGGCGCCGCACGCCGGTTCAAGGCAGCTTTGGTTCTTGAAAGGACCAAACTGAGCCAGGACGTGCTTCATAAAGCCGCGCGTAGCCCAGGGAGGTGTCGGAAAATCGTCGCGGCTGTCCGCCGCCTCGGTACGCTGCGCCATTACGGCGTGCGATCGGTTCTGCATCCCGTTCCCCATCCCTCGGCTAGATTCGGTCTAGCAGATCATACAGTTGCTGTTTGAAATAGACATTGGCTTCTTCCACGAGATCGTAGACCGGAAAGCCGAAGTGATCGTTAAGCTCGGGGCCCGTCAACGAATACGGCTTCGGGATGGAGCGACGCCCATAGTAGAAGACAATTCGCGCCTCCGCCTTCTCGGCGTTGAGATTGAATGTTTCCCCATAGCTCTTCAGCAGCATTTGGGTGACGGCCAGGTCCCGCCTAATTGATCGAATCTTACCCGCGTCGAACTTTCCAAAACCCCTCTTGACCTCGTATGCACGAAGGGTCTGGTCTGCACTGTCAAACACCATCATGTCTATTTGACAGAGTGCGGAGGCTTTCACCATAAGGCAATAGGGCCGCGTCCGCTTGTTGGCCGATAATCTGGTCGGCTGCGCGTGATACGCGGAAGCTGTCTTCTCGCCAAACTTTATGGCGATTGCTCTCGCGGAGGCTTTCCAACATCGCGCGTTCCAGGATTGTGCCGTGGCGCTTGTAAGCCGAGCTGATGATGCTGGTCTGACGCGAATACTTTTCGCCCGCAATGGGATCGGTTTCAAAGCAGGCGGACGCCAATGTGGTGATCGTCTGGTCGACGATCGGCTTCACGCGATCAAGAAAGCTCATGAAAATCGGCCGTAGGTTCTGAAAGGCCCACAACCTTACATTAGCAACGAGCATCGGCTCGCGATCGATGAAGAAATGGTTAACGACTCTCCTCTGCGCCAGTGGCCGCTCGATAGCTGTACGCTACGGTTACATTCCGAAGTGGCGACACCTCTCATTGAGGTTCGCTGCGTGGTGCGGAGCGGACTAGATTTGCTTACTCTGAGTTCTTCGCATTTTGACCCACAGCGGGCATCGTCGACAAGGTCAGAGAAACTGCCATGCACCATGGCATCGGACCCCATTTCGCAACCCGCAAATCCATGCTGTAATCATGTTCTTCGTGAGCAACGGGCAGCGCAGCCCTAAGCCTCGGAGAAAACAATGCGACGACGCAATTTCCAACAACGGGGTTAGGAGATGCGACAATGAAAAAAAGCACGCTGATCAGTCTCAGTATTTCGGTATCGATCGCCGTTTTGGCGGCTGGTGTCGCAATTTCCGCGCAGGACAAATACACTGTGCAAGTACCGAATGGACTCGGGTTCTCTGAGTTTAGCGGATACGAGAACTGGCCAGTGATCGCGATAAGTCAGAGCGGAGGCAAGATCGCGGTGATCGTGGGAAATCCGGTAATAATCGCCGCTTTTAAGGAAGGCGTGCCCGGCAATGGCAAGCCTTTCCCAGACGGCGCCAAGATGGCGAAAATTCATTGGAACCCGAAAATTCAAGAGACGTATCCCGGTCAGCCAACGGTGCCAGGTGCCCAGACAGACGCTGGCTTCATGGTGAAGGACAGCAAGAGGTTCGCGGACAGCGGCGGATGGGGATGGGCCGAGTTCAACTATGACGCGGCGTCCGATACGTTTAAGCCCGCCACTGCAGCGGACAATCCGCCGCAGGAAAACGACGCGAAGTGCGGGTTAGCGTGCCACACGGTGGTGCAGAACCGCGACTACGTATTCACGGAGTACGGAAAGAGGTGAGTATCGGTGGTTGACGGACGGTCGTAACGACTGTGCCGAACAATGGTGGACGTCCGCATCTGGCCCGTGGCTGACCTCATCCCAGAGCGCGGCGATGTCCGCTTCCGAGAGATGACCCGACCAAAGGCATGCTGGCTGCCGAGGGGAGCCTTTGACCCGAAGCGGAAGCGGACGGGTTAGTAGGTCTTACAGTTGCGGTGACGGTCACGCCTATTTTGGCTAAATTTGATGGTAAGCCACCTTAAGAGCATCCCTCTTGGATGATCAACAAAGGAGCGTACACGATGTGCTCCAGGATCACCGACGACGTAATCGACTCGCTGCAGCACTGCCGGTTGAAGGCGTATTTTCAACTGATAGGTGAGCAAGGCAACCTGTCGGAGTACGAGAAGCTGCTGATCGAGCAGCGGTCCGCCCAGCAGCCCAAGACAATCGAAAAGATTCGGCGCGACTACGGCGAAACCGAGGTTACGATCGACCTTAAGCTGTCGCTGTCCGATCTTCGCAAGGGCGATGCATTTATCCTCGGTGCTTGTCTTGAGGACGATCGCTATTCTGTTCACTTCGATGCGGTCCATAAGATTGGTGGTCCTTCGGCACTCGGAGGATTTCGGTATGAGCCGGTGCTGTTTTGCGCGGCGCCTCGGGTTCGCGCTCCCGATCGCCGGCAACTCGCCACACGCGCCGTTCTTCTGGGGAGGATTCAGGGATCACTTCCCAGTGGAGGATCCGTTTATCTTGGGCGAGACAGCGTGAGGACAAGCATTCGGTTCGGATCGACCCTCACGAGGGCGGAAAATATCCTCCGAGATGCCGAGCGCCTGCAGTGCAGCGAAACCCCGCCGAAGCTACTGTTGAATGATCACTGCCGTATCTGCGCGTTCCGCGATCGTTGCCGTGAACAAGCCATCCGGGAAGACAATCTGAGCCTTCTGCGCGGTATCGGGGAAAAGACGATCAAAAGATACGCTCGCAGAGGCATTTTAACACTAACCCAGCTCGCGCACACTTTTCGGCCCCGGCGGAGCGGCAAACGCCCCGACACCCCACTCACTCGACGGGACCATGCATTGCATGCACTCGCCATTCGCGACCAGACAATCTACGTGCTGGGCGCACCTACACTTCCGACCGCGACAGTGCGTATCTACATTGATATGGAAGGTGATCTCGAAAACGGATTCATATACCTGATCGGACTCCTTGTTTGCGAAGGCGAACGCGTCGAGCGCTATTCATTCTGGGCTGATAACGAGAAAGGGGAATATGACATTTTCGCGCGATTTCTTGACGTCGTAGCGCAATACGAGGCTCCTTGCCTCTACTCTTACGGCAACTACGAACGAACCGTCATCACGCGTATGCGACGCCGGGCCCGGCGCAAGAAACGGATCGACTCAATTTTGTCCGCACTCACCAACGTCCTCACGATCATCTATCCGCACTTCTACTTTCCTACCTACTCAAATGGCCTCAAAGAGGTGGGAGGCTGCCTCGGCTGTCGCTGGTCCGAACCTGACGCGTCGGGCGTCGCCAGTGTCGTTTGGCGCAAGAGCTGGGAAAAGACTGGTGACGCATCGTGGAAGGCGAGGCTGATCCAATACAATCTCGAAGATTGCGAAGCGCTGCGCAAAGTTTGCGTCTTTCTAAATGAGGCGCCGAATTTCAACTCCAATAACCGACCCGACGAAGCGCCACGCGTGGCATCCGTGGCGCAGCTCGACAAGCTGGCACGCACGGTCACTTGGTCCAAATTCGTACATGCCGACTTCGACTTCGTGAATAAGCGGGCTTATTTCGACTACCAGCAACGCCACGTATTCGTGCGAGCGAAACCTGCCCGGCGGAAGCGGAACCGCAATGGGGATCCCCGGCGCGGGCAAAATCGGGACCTACGGGTTACCCACCGGATGGAAATCACGGCGACCCGCTGCCCCGTCTGCAGCAGCAAGCGAATCGTGCCACTCGACCCGAAGCAGCGGCCGAAGGGCCTACAAAGGAGGCGCAAGCGGGCCATAGATCTCGTCATCACGCCGGGCGCGATCCGTCGGAAGGTCGTAGAGTTCAGGACTGTTGCCTATCGTTGCGAGGGTTGCGGAAAATCCTTCGCGCCCGAGCGCTACGACCGCCTAATGCGGTACTTTCATGGCTTAATGAGCTGGTTTGCGTACCAGCACATCACCCATAGGCTCGGGGTCAGGTCCCTGGCCGCGCTGTTCTATGAGACCTTCGGCATCCGTGTGAACTTCTGGGAGTTCAGTGACTTCCGGTATCTGCTCGTCCAAAAGTATCGTAAGACCTACAACATGCTTCTTGCCCAATTGATCTCAGGGCCGGTGCTGCACATCGACGAAACCGAGATCAAGCTGAAGGACGGCAGCGGGTATGTCTGGGTGTTCGCCAGCACCTCAGCCACAATCTACATCTTCCGACCGTCGCGCGAGGGGGATTTCTTGCGGCCAATGCTCAAGAACTTTAAAGGAGTCCTGGTTTCTGACTTCTATTCGGTTTACGATTCACTTCCCTGTATGCATCAGCGTTGCCTAATTCATCTGATGCGCGACATGAACCGGGCTATTCTCGACAATCCGTTCGACCAGGAGCTTCAATCCATTACAGAGCCTTTCGGCGCATTGTTGCGCTCAATCGTCTCCTCGATCGATGAGCACGGTCTCAAGCGGCGTCATCTGAGACCTCACGCAAAGTCAGTGGATGGATTTTTCGATACACTTGCAGAGAGGATTTACGAATCCAACGCCTCTAAAAGCTTGCAGGAACGACTGCTCCGAAATCGCCAGCGCCTGTTCACTTTCCTGCAGCATGATGGAGTCTCGTGGAACAACAACTTGGCCGAAAATGCTATCAAGCGCGTCAGCGACTACCGGGAGAATGTCCGACGAAGCGTGAAAGAAGCCGGCCTGACCGAGTATTTGGTACTGCTGAGCCTGTATCAAACCTGCCGCCTCAAAAACGTGAGTTTCCTGAAATTTCTGTTGTCGCAAGAACGCGATATTGATGCGTTCACAGCGGGCAAACGTCGTCGCCGACGCAAGCCGCGCGTTGAGACTTACCCAAAGGGCCATCTACCGCCTTCGATGCTTTCACTTCGCCGGTCAACGACAGCGCGGACGGACGCGACTTTGGAAGCTGTTTGACTGCTCTTGGCCCTTCGCGTCGGTTCGGCGGCGCGCCATCACGTCCGAACCTAAAGGTAGACCGGACCTCGCGCGAGCCGAGCTGAACCGACGCGAAATGACCCCGAGCGGGCATTCAACAGAAGCTTCGAAATTCCACACCAGCAACTTCTGGCCAGCCAGCGCAGCGTGAGCCGGAACGAGTTTTACCCAAGGTTGTTGACGCTCAAGCCATCTGACGTCGCGTCTGTCATCGCATAGGCCAGCTGGGGAGGCCCTTCGTCTAGTTCGAGGATCTCGTTCCTTGACCTCAAAAGGAAAAATCGCATGACGAAAAGCACGCTCGATCTGGCACGCGCCAGGTTAAAGGCATACGTCAACAAGGATCGGAAAGTGATCGAAGCGCTTCTTGCGGACGATTATCACTTCTCAAGTCCAGTCGACAATGAGCTGGATCGTGCGACTTATCTGCGCCGCTGCTGGCCCAACAGCGAAAAAATCAATTCTTTCGATGAAGTCATCGCGACCGAGGATGGAAACCGAGCGGTCATCGTCTACGAGGGATCTGCTGGAGGAGGCCACAGGTTCCGCAATTGTGAGGTAACTACCGCTCGCGGAGACAAGATCGTTCGGGTGGAAGTCTACTGGGGATGGGATATACCTCACAAGGCTCCGAAGGGTGGCTTCATCGAAAGATGACGGCGAGGGTCATGCTTAGCGGTAGTCTCGGATTTGCTCGACCTGGATTTTTCGCGTTTTGGCAGTGAGCAAATGTGTGGCACTGGGGCCGGTCTTGGCCCTGAGCTGCCGTCTGTATTGAGCGAGGCCACGTCGGATGTCAGAGGAGAAGCGGGCCAACGCTTGTGAAACAGGCCCAGCTCGGTCGGTCGTTGGTCTAGCCGCGGTGCCAGCTACAAGAGCCAAAGCAGACCTCGCCGACCGGTTTACGGCTTCGCAAGGAAAGCCGGTCGGATTTCCGTTTCAACAGGTCGCGGGCGCGGTCCGCTCGCCTGGACGGCACCATCGAGCGCCGCCAGCACCTCGCGCGGATGACTGAACTCGGTCCCATCGAATTTGATCCCAGGTCCCTCGGCATCGAGCAATCTCACTTGCCAGAATGCATTGGGCCGCTGCGTCGCTTCGGCGGGATGGAAGGAAATCTGCTCAAAGAGCATCTTGCGACAATGGATGGACGGAAGCGGCGCCATACGACGAATGATCCCGCGGCCTTTGCCGAGATCTTCGACGCCGTCCGGATCCCCGATCACTGCACCGTTGTCTGCTCGCGTCCACAGCCATACTTGCTCTGTGCTGATCACTTCGCGCTCTTGGCCGGGGCGAGCGCGCGCTAGCACGTTCGCTCCAATCAGCGGTTCAACATCAGCCGGCAGGGCCGCATTGAGTTCCGCGTCCTCGATCGCCGCGGCCGCCAGGTCCCTAAACAGCGCGATCGCCTTGGCATTGATTTCTGCAAGCTCGCTGGAAATCCGCTGAGCTAGTTCTTCGTTCGCGGCCCGGCGGCGGTTGTAACGCTCGCGGAACGCGATCTTGGCTTCGGCGCCCCGGTCCTCGGCTATTTCTCGCTCAAGCGTCTCAACGAGGATCGTCAGCCGCTCTTTCTCCGTAGCCCGCCAATCGAATTCGTCCTTCCAACTAGCGAAAGCCTCGCGACCAGCCTTGCTGGCGTCCGCCTTAGCCTCGACGAGCGCCGCAAGACCTCTCTCGTTCTCAATTAGCTCGGAGCGCGCGCGCTCGAGACGTGCGCGACAGTCGGTTATAGTATCGAGCATGCGGGTCTCCTAGTGTTGTGGTTGAACGTGAAAAGCACTCGACTGCCCAACGGTAGGTCAGTCGGCGAGCGTTAATCACTGCTTCGATGTCTGACACTGCTCCAAGCGATAGCTGATCAGATTTTCGCGTCTCGCGGCAAGGAGGTCGTCGCGCATCCATGCGCGAAGCCTTGCCGCGCTACCGCTTCGGCGCAGGTTCTCGAAAGCGTTCGAGGGCACGGAGGGGCAATATCTTCAAAAACGGTAGAGTGACGACGCGCCAGCGATCGCTTCCCAATTCCTTTCGACCGAAGCCACCGGGCTGTGCGCCGTGAATGTTCGCCTGACACAGCCGGCGCATCTGGCTCTCAGAGACGTCAGCGATGAACGCGGCTTCCTTCAGTCCGATCTCGTGGAGCGCGCCCTCCGGGGCGCGTCCCTGGGTACGCGCCAATTCGAGCACAGCCTCGAGCTTGCCGATAAAGACCTCCTCACTGAGGCTCATGTCATTGGCCCCAGATTAAGCTGGGGGAATGCCGGCCGGCCAGCTAGGGCGAATAGCTTGCGCCGGCGGTACCGGCCAATGATCGCGATCCGGCCGCTCTTAATGAGCGTCCGCAAGACGCGCCTGGTGGCCCACAATCGCGGCGCCGGGACCGTCTGATGCCAACCCCGGCGCAGGGCAGGACGCGGCCCATAAACGCTGCAAGCGAGCTCAACGGCGGTCAAACCGCCATGCTCAGTGAGGACAGCAAGGATCCTCGACCGCAGGCGTCGGTTCGAGCGGGAGGCGGTACCGAGATTGCTGCGGCAAGCTATCATTGCCGAGCTACCGGGTACAAAACGAAAGTGGGAATTTTGAAATTCCAGATACGCGGGTTTTCCGCGCGCATCGCGCTCGCGACCATCTGCCTGGCTGAAAGATACTTGTCCTTTTTCCGCGGCGTTCGCGGGCGCAGCGCGGCTGACAGCGGCGCTGGTGCGGGTTCACCGGTCGTGGTGTCTAACCACTGGGCACGCGGTGCACCGCCACCAGCGAGTGGCGTAGGAGGGGCGATGCCGCTGATGCGAGAGGCATTGGTGGCACTCCGTCCCGCCCGCGGCTCCGCCACCCAAAGCCGAACCAGCCCGCCAGCGCCCCGCGCTCGCGCGCGCGTGCGTATTCTATCTATCTGCTTAGCGTGCTGCCTGTGATGGGCAATGGAGGTGCGGCAGGGGCGGGTTCCAGAGGACGGCCGGACGCGCTTGAGCGCGCCGGCCTTTGAGGATGAACATGCTTTTGGAGTTCTGTGGTCCAATCGGTCCAATGAGGTCCAAAAATGCTCCAAAATCGATGTCATTGGTCCAAATCCATTGGTCCAAAATCTCCCTCCTTTAAGGAGGAGATTGGGACATTGGACATGGGACCGGTTTGGAGTGACCAGATGTCCTGATGAGAATAGTCGAGACGTCCCTGTCGCTTCAGCTCCTTCAACGTGACGCGCAACTGTTCGGACCCGGACTTTCCCTCGGACACTATCTGGTGGTCGCGGGCGGCGCTTAAGAGCGCCGCCCGACCGAACCGACCAGCTTCGTTGAGCCGATCGAAAAGCTGGAGCAGCTCCGCAGCTCGGTTCAGGACTGCCTGTGAAGCCACCGCGTCACCTTTTTGATCACTGCCGATTGCATCCATCACCACCGTATGTTCGGCGTCCGCATCTGCGGTTCGAGGAGTGATCTCGACCTGTCTTAACCGAAAGCGAAACGATTGCCCCTCCGGAATGTCGTTCGCTGCCGTGATTTTCGCTTCGCGAATGTCATCTGACCGCTTCTCCAGGGACATCAAGACGTCCGCACTCGCCGGCACGGCCGAGCTGCCGCGCATCTTTGTCTTCCCTTGGGTGTTGTGATGCAGAACGATGACGCCGGCTCCCACCTCTTCGGCAATGCGACTGAGCTGGTTGAAGATGAGCCCCATCGGGCCCGCGGCATTCTCGTCGACGCCTCCAGAGGCACGGTTCAGGGTGTCCACAACGATCAGCTTCACGGGGAGGGTCGAGGACATTTCCTTCGCGGTATCGATGATCTTCTTCGCATCTTCAGCGTTTGCGAGGTTGATCGGGCCGCTGCATACCGCGATTGGCGGCTCGACGTTCTCATGTATTCGCTGCAGGGCTCGGAAGCGTTTCTTTGTCACAGGAGCCTTCTCAAGGCTCCATAGAGTACAGCGGCCCTGGCAACAGGGCGGCCAAATATCTCGCCACCGGTGGCTACGGCGAAACTGATGTGCGTCGCCAGTTGTGTCTTACCCACCTTCGTGTCGGCGTGGATCACCATCACTTCTCCAGCGCCGAGGACCCCGCGAATAACCCATTCTTTTCGCGGAGCCGAGCTGGGATCACCCAACCATTGGACCGAGAGCCCTGCCGCGTGACTATCGGAGTTTCTTGTCACACTGCGGACGGCTCCCCGGATCTGTGTTGGCACCGTCATCAGAAGCTCCCATCGATCTGGAGGCGGAAGTCGGGACCATGCAGCTCTTTTCCGATCGCATCGGAGAGCTCGAAGATCGCGACGGTTTCGCAATCCGGACAGTCGACACCCATCGCTCGGAGATCGTCACAGAGCTTTTCTAGCTCGCGGGTGAGATATTCTTCCGCCTCATGACCGGACATCGCGCGCATGGCGCGCGCGTGTCGCTCGACCAAATGTCGACGTCGACCAATGGAAAAAGCACCACAGCTGTCTCCGTTGGAGCCGGCTCGTCGCCGGAGCGCAACACGAGGGGAAACTTGATCACGTCACCCATGTCAAAAGACCTCATCCTCTATGGTGATGAGCTGCTCGGCCGCGCGTGCTTTCGGCACGCCGCGCGCCCCGAGCTGCTGTACCCATCGCAGAGCGTCGGTGAGCTGGCGCTCGACTTCGAACAGCTCGTCGAAGCTCATACCGCCGGCCAAGTCGCGGTGCTGGTGTTGCTCGCAAAACGATGAAAGTTCGCGCACGAGGCCGAGCAACTTGCCGGCGCGGCGATACGGGCTGATGAGCCGTTCGGTCATTTCTTCTGTCCTCGATCGATGGGAGAGAGAAGGCGCCGCCCCAGGCCGTGAACACCCTGGGGCGGCGCTGTGCCGCGCGGCGTACTTCCGGCCGGCGGCGGCTGCGCCGGCGCCGGAGACTGCCTCGGCGCGGCTGCAAGGAGCATCAGGCAGCGGGCTCGCGTTGTACGGCTGCAATCAGCTTCTGATAATGTTTGTGCAGGTTCTTCGCCGTGACGTTTCGCCGGCTACCGTTCGGCACCAGCACGAAAACGCCGGCATCCACCAGCTCATAGAAGCGGGTTAAACCGACGTTCGCGACGCGGCATGCGGTCTTAATATCGTTAAGTGGAGCGAGACCATGCGCCTTGACGAAGTCCTCGTAGCTCAGGTCCAGATCGTGATCCGGCTCGGCTTGCTGTTCGATCGGCGCATCTTGCGCCGGATCTCCGTTTTTCGCTTTCTTCCGCATTGGCCCGTCCACGTTCGTTGTGGTTACGAGATCGGAACTACAAGGAGAGCGAACGGCAGTCAGGCCCGGTACAAATAATTATCTTTCGAGATTTGTACCGGCGAAGGCGGAAATCACTCGGCTGCCGATGGTCTTGCGATCGCATTGAAGCGATGTGGGCAACATTTTTTGCGCATCGAGCACGAACTCAACGAAGTCGCCTTTTGCGCCTGTGCCTGACACTTCGGTGAACCCTTTTCGGCCTGCTCTCTGCTCATAGAGGTCGTGGAGCCGTCTCACGAATTCGTAGAACAGCGGCAGTGTCTGCCTTCCGCGCTTGGCCCGCAGGCCTATCTCCTCCGCGCGCTGTCGAGCGAGCCGGAGCGTTTGCATGGTGCATCGGAGCTGCTCGATATCGTCCTGCGGAAGCACGAATTCACACAGGTTGATCTTCTCGCCAGTGTCGACCACGCTGTAGCGATCGATCTCCTCCAGCTTGTCATCGAGCGCGGTCGCCAGCTCGCCCAGTTCTTTGAGTAGTACCAAGGACTGACGGTCCTGAAACATCAGGAAGGCTGGTGGATTGCTGGCCAGCATTGTCAGGCCTGCAAGGTGGCTGCGAAGGTTTTCATCCGCTTCCTCGTAAGTCGCGCCGCATAAGCCTCGACGATTTAGCGCGTCGACCAGGATCTGTGTGCGACGCCGGAGATCATGCTCTGCATCGCGTGATGGTTCTGCAATCTCTGCCATTTTAGGCTCTCAACTGCACCACGCGACCGAACCCGCGGAGCTCATCGAGATAGTCGGCCCACCATTGCGATAGTCGACGCCGCTGCTCGTGGTACGCCGCATCGTTGTACGTGCCGCGCACAGCATCCTCGTCCATATGGTTCAACGCGGTCTCAATGACATCGGCTCGCGCGGCATGGGCTTCGTTCGCCAACGTCGAGAACGCGCTGCGGAAGCCGTGACCCACGTGGTCGCTGTTTGCATACCCGAGCCGTCGCAGCGCCGAATTCATCGCGCTCTCCGATAGCGGCCGGTACCGTGATCGCTTCACCGGCTACCCGTCCTTCCCGACGGTGCGGCGCGGTTGCTGGCATGGGAACAGGAAATCAGCGCCGGCGGCCACGCGCTCGGCGCTTTCCGCCGTCCACCCGGTGAGTTGCCGAAGCTCTTGCAGGAACGCCACTGCCTGCCGGCTGAGGTAAACCGTGTGGCTCTTGCGCATCTTCATGAGCGAGGGCGGCAACGTGACGACCGGCTCGGCGCCGTCAGCGTCGATCCAAGACCAGCGCAGTCGCCTCAGTTCGCCCGGCCGCAGCCCCGTCAGCGCGAGCAATTCGAGCGCGAGGCGGGTTTGCGAAGCGCCATGATAGCCGCGCACGTCGCGGAGGAGCTTGCCGAACCGCCGCGCCGCATCCCCGTCGCGATCACCGTCACGGGCATCTGTGACGCTGGCGTGGTGCCGCACGGCTTTGGCACCCCTAATCGTAATGTCAGCGTTTCTGGTATCGCCCAGCGGGTTGACCGGAATAGCGCCGCGCCTGGCTGCTCGGGCAAGCACGCGGCTGACCGTCGCGCGGCAGCGGTGAGCTGTGTCACGTTGACCGCGCGCGCCTATGCGATCGAGCGCGTCAACAATCTGCGCAGTGGTTAAGGTGCGCGCATCCAGCTTGCCGAGCTGAGGCCTAACCAGCGACAATAACCAATCCAATTTTTCGATTGTCTCCGGAGACTTCTTGCGCTGGTCTTTGGGCGCGTCCAGTCCGCCGGTAAGGCTGCGCTGATCGTCGAGCCAATCGTCAGCGATCCGGTCAAAGGTCGTCAGATGCGCTACGGCTGCGGCCTGCTTATCGGCCTTCCGCTTCTCAGATGGATCAATTCCCGCCGCTAACACGCGCTTGTTGGCGTCGCGCGCATCGCGCGCCGCCGCGAGGCTGACGTGCGGGTAGACGCCTAACGCTATCGTCTTTTGTTTGCCGCCAAAGCGATACGCATGCCGCCAAAGGCGTGATCCGCCGGTATCGACCAGCAAATAGAGGCCGCCGCTATCGCTCAACTTGTACGGCTTCTCGGCCTTTTTGGCAGCTCGACAGGCTGCGTCCGTCAGTGCCATCGCTCACCCCCACGATTTTTCGCGTTTCCCGAACGTTTGTTGGTATCTCCTTTGCCCCAACCCCACACATACCAACAGAGATACCAACAAAAATCGCGGAGGCTGGCGGAGGGAGACGAACGCAGGCGAAGGGAAAAATGCGAACTTTCAGCGACTTACGCCGCTCAAACGAAGACTAGCGAAAGAGGATGAATAGTCAATTGGTGCCGGCTGAGGGGATTGAACCCCCGACCTTCGGTTTACAAAACCGCTGCTCTACCGCTGAGCTAAGCCGGCGACACTTGAGGAAGTGGCAGGGGCCGGCAGATGCCGGGGCCGTCCACCCGTGCGCGGCGCAATATCAGACTTGGCCGGAAAGAGCCAGAACCGCGATCATCGTCGCAAGACATGAATCAGGCGGCCCAGCGGGCCGCCTGTTGTGTCGTTCGATATGAGTCCCGTTTACTGGCACATGTGCCGGCGGCCATCTTCGCCCTTGAACCAGGTGCCGGGCGTGCAGACGAAGCCGTTACGCTGGGCATAGGTGCGGGTGTCCCAGCGGCGATTGTCCCACGAATTGTCGTAGGCGTAGGAATTGTCCCAGGCGCGGAACGGAGCGGTTGCGATCGCGCCCGCGGTACCGATCGCGGCACCGGCTACGCCCGCCGCGACATCGGTCGGCCAGAATCCGGTGCGGCTCCTGCTCCAGTCGTTATTCCAGTCGCCGCTGTTGGTCTGCCGATAGGACATGCGACGATGGCGATAGCCCCGGTCGGTGTACGGGTTTCCCTGTCCGAGATTCTGGCAGTTTGCATTGGGGAACTGGGCCGAGCAGCGGGCAGGATTATTGATCACCGCCTGTGCCATCGCGGAGCCCGCGAGAGTGGTGGTTGCGATCGCGACGGCGCCGAGGAGTTTGATATTCATGATTGTTGGCTCCCGTTGTGATTGAACGGGGGCTAAATATCGAGCACGCCGGACGTTCCGGTGAAACCGTTCGATTTCGTAGCTGGATGGTCAAACAGATGTGAGCATTCGGCGTGGTTCCCGTCGGTAGCTCGGCGCCGTTAACGCTTCACTAGTCCGCTTTGCAGCATTTGAGCGGCGCGCAATCCTTGCACATTAGGCTTACCGGAAATTGGTGAGCGGGCCTTAACCCTCTCGGCGTTGCGATCGGATAGGTTGTCGCCGGATAAATGGGGTCCTCTCATGCGCGCTGTGGCGCTCGCCGCTTTTCTGATCGGACTGCCCGCGACGGCGCTGGCCGGCGGCGGCTTCGATATTGTCGTTCCCGGCCGTCCGGGCGTGCCGATCATCATCAACAACATCGACGCATCCTATAGCGTTGTCGAGGGCGTCTGGGGCCTCGGCAAGAACCAGCAGGTGCAGCCCACGATCTATGGCGGGCGCTATATCGCCGAGCGGCAGCCCGACGACGTTGGCCATTATTATCCGACGTTGGGCCTGCGGCCCGGCTACGGCCGGCTCGAGGTCGAGCCGCCCGCGAACCGCAGATTGCCGAAGCCGGCCGAGAGCTACCATCAGAGCTGGGGCGCGCAATCGGCGCCGCTGCCGCCGCAGATGGACGTGCCCATCGATCCCCCGCCGGTGATCCTCGCGCCGGAGATCAATGTGAATCCGCAGCATCGTCGGCCGCGGCCGCATGCCGAGGGGGCCGGCAAGCCGCCCGGTTAAGAAACGTCAAAATCCAACAAACGAAGATTAACAGGAGAGAGTAATGCGTCAGATGATTTCGGGACTGGTCGCGGCGGCTGCCGCGATGTTCGTGGGGACCGCGCCAGCCGCGGCCTGCGGCTTCAATCCGTGCCAGCCGGTCGCGCCGGTCTATTCCGGCTGCAACACAGGTTGCGGCGGCTATGGATACGGCTATGGCGCCTATGAGCGCCTCGTCGAGCCGACCACGCAATATTACTACGTCAACCAGGGGCCGACCTACACCGGCCCGGGCGCGTTCGCGCCGTATCCGACCTACCGTGAAGACGCGGTCGTTGCCCCCGCCAATTATGGCTACGGTTATGGCTATCGCGCCGCGGCGGTCGCAGCTCCGGATGCCTATCCCTATCGTCGGCCGTACTATCGGCCGTATCGCTACGGCTACGGCCCGCGCCAGGGCTATCTGCCGCGCGTGCACTACGGCTACGGTCCGCGCTATGGCTACGCCCGCCGCGCGCCCGCGCCGTACTATTACGGCGGCCACCGCGTGCTGCGCCGTTACAACTGATCTCTGATTAGCTGCCAACGAGACGCCCGTTCGCGTGATGCGGACGGGCGTTTTGCTTTTTGATGTGAGCGTACCGCAGTGGCGGTCAACAGGAATGCAGCTAGGAGAAAGTCGTCTTGTCCGGGCTCGGCTGCGCCGTGACGTTCTGCCCTGGCTTGCCAAGCCGAAGCTCGCGAAGCGAGCGAAGGCTGGTGGGGGAGGCAGGACTCGAACCTGCGAAGCCATGAGGCGGCTGATTTACAGTCAGCTCCCTTTGCCACTCGGGACACTCCCCCGCTCGACGGCAGCACAATCGGGCCGGACCTTGCCGGCGGACCGAAGACGGCCATGGAACGTGAAGGCCGCGACAACCCGGATCGGGGCGCGACCGGGCGCGTTTATGAGCGATGCGGTGGGGCAAAGTCAACCGAGGCGAACAGCTAAAACCGCGCCCAAAGGCAGCCAAATTGCCATATTCCGGCGCCCGTGACACAAGCGAGCCCATGAAGGATCGAAAATTCGGCCCCAAGGGGGCTCGCGGCGGGGCTAAGCCCTTCAACAGGCCCGGGAAGTCCGCCGGCCGGCCGGCTTGGCGCGACCGCGATTCGCACCCCGACGGGCCCGTCATCCTGTATGGCTGGCACACCGTCACGATGGCGCTCGCCAACCCTCGGCGGCGGATCCGCAAGCTGACGCTGACCGAGAACGCCGCAAGGCGGCTTGCGGACGAAAACATCGCGACTCCTGTCGCGCCCGAGATCGTCCGGCCCCAGGAGATCGACCGTCTGCTGTCGCCAGACGCCGTGCATCAGGGTCTGCTCGCGGAAGCCGATCCTCTGCCTTCGCCCGACATCGAGACATTGAAGCAGGAAGGCATGGTGCTGGTGCTCGACCAGATCACCGATCCACACAATGTCGGCGCGATCTTGCGCTCCGCCGCGGCCTTTGCGGTGAAGGCGATCGTCACCACCGCGCGTCACAGTCCGGAAGCAACCGGCGTGCTCGCGAAGGCAGCCTCCGGTGCGCTCGAGCTCGTGCCGCTCATCACCGTGCAAAACCTCGCCCGCGCGCTCACCGCGCTGAACGAGCGCGGCTTTCAGACCGTCGGGCTCGACAGCGAAGGCACTGAGGATCTCGGCGACGTCGCACTGCGTGAGCCGCTGGCGCTGGTGCTCGGCGCCGAAGGCAAGGGCCTCAGGCAGTTGACCCGCGAGACCTGCAGCGTTGTGGCGCGCCTCGACATGCCCGGCGAGATCAAGAGTCTCAACGTCTCGAACGCCGCCGTGCTCTCGCTCTATGTCGGCGCAAGCAGGCTCGGGCTGATGAAGCAGGGCGCGACGTCGTAGACCGAAGGTAGACTTTACCCGATCAACTCCCGCACCATCGGCACCACCTTGCGCCCATAAAGCTCGATGCTGCGCATCAGCTTCTCGTGCGCCAATGGACCTGCCGAATATTTCAACTGGAAGCGCGAGATGCCGAGCGCCTTTGCCGTCTTGGCGATCTTGCGTGCGACCGTTTCCGGCGCGCCGACATAGAGCGAGCCGTGCTCGGCCTCGTTCACGAACTCGTCGCGGCCCATCGGCGGCCAGCCGCGTTCCTTGCCGATGCGGTCACGCATAGCCTTGTAGTCTGGCCATAGCTCCTCGCGCGCCTGTGCGTCAGTCTCGGCGACATAGCCGGGCGAATGCACGCCGATCGGCTGCGCCGGGCGACCGAACTCCTTGAACGCGCGGTGATAGAGATCGACGTAGGGCGCAAAGCGCGCAGGATCGCCGCCGATTATCGCGAGCATCAAGGGCAGGCCGTAATGCGCGGCACGCACCACCGATTGCGGACTGCCGCCGACGCCGATCCAGGTTTTCAGCGTGCCGTTCTCGATTGGCGGATAGACCGATTGATCGCGCAGCGGCGGACGCAGCTTGCCTTCCCAGGTCACCGGCGTTTGCGACAGCAGGGCCGTGAACAGGTCGAGCTTTTCCTCGAACAGCTCTTCGTATTTGCGCAGGTCGAAGCCGAACAGTGGAAAGGATTCGGTGAACGAGCCGCGGCCGAGGATCACCTCGGCGCGCCCGTTCGAGAGCGCATCCAACGTGGCGAAGCGCTGGAACACGCGGATCGGATCGTCCGAGCTCAGCACCGTCACGGCCGAGCCGAGATGGATGCGCCTGGTGCGCGCCGCGATGGCTGCGAGCACGGTCTCGGGCGAGGAGATCGCGAAGTCGGCGCGGTGATGTTCGCCGAGGCCGATGAAGTCGAGACCGAGCTCATCGGCCAGCACGGCTTCGTCGACGACGTTGCGGATCACCTGCGCATGCGAAAGCATCGCGCCGGAGGCGTCCTTGGTGACGTCGCCAAAGGTATCCAGTCCGAATTCGAGCGGTGCGGTCATGGATGAAGTCTCTGCGGGAAGATGGACGACACTTAATGAACAGCCGCACCGCCACAAGGCGGCTTTCGGAAATGCTCAGTTTCCGTTTGTTCAATCCGGCCCAAACCTACCGCCACATCCCGCGCATCTTCGCCCCGATGTCGATCTTCGGACCCAGCGCCGCCGTGCGCGCCGCACCCGCCGCGGCCTTCGGCCAGGCGGTGCGCTCGAACAGATAGACCAACTGCTCCGGGATGAAGCGGGTGCGCGAGGCGTAGACGTGGCGGTCGCCCTTGGCGGCCTGGCCGTGGATGAAGAAGCGCTGTGGCACGACGAGGTGGAGATCGTCCTTGGCGCGCGTCATTGCGACATAGAGCAGGCGGCGCTCCTCCTCGAGCTCGGCGGTGGTGCCGGCGCCGAGATCGGAGGGCATGCAGCCGTCGACGACGTTGAGCACGAACACCGACTTCCACTCCTGGCCCTTGGCGGAATGGATGGTGGAGAGGATCAGGTAATCCTCGTCGCGCAACGGCGGACCGGATTTGTCGCTGGTTGCATTGGGCGGATCGAGCGTGAGCTCGGTCAAAAATTTCTCGCGCGAGGCGTAGCCGCTCGCAATCTGCTCGAGCTGCATCAAATCGGCGCGCCGCGTCTCGGCATCCTCGTGGATGCGCTCAAGATGCGGCTCGTACCAGAGTCGCACGCGTTCGAGATCGGTCGGCCATTCCGAATAGCGCAAATTCTGGGCCGTGCGGACGAAGTCGGTCCAATCAGCACCGGCACGAGCAGGCGCCGGGAGCTGGCCCAGCGCGGCGAGCGGATCGGTGCTCTCGGCCATCTGGTCCAGCACGCGCTGCGCGGTCGCGGGTCCGATGCCCGGCAACAGATGCAGGATGCGGAAACCCGCGACCCGGTCGCGCGGATTCTCGGCGAAACGCAGCAGCGCCAGCACGTCCTTGACGTGGGCTGCATCGAGGAATTTCAGTCCGCCGAACTTGACGAAGGGGATGTTGCGGCGGGTCAGCTCGATCTCAAGCGGGCCCGAATGCGAGGAGGTCCGGAACAGTACCGCCTGGTGCTTGAGCAGCGCGCCTTGCTCGCGATTGGCCAGCACCTGTTCGACGATGTAGCGGGCCTGGTCGGCCTCGTCATGCACGGTGACGAGCTGCGGCTTGTGCGACGAGGCGCGGTCGGTCCACAGATTCTTGGTGAAGCGCTCGCGCGCGAGGCCGATGACGCCGTTGGCCGCCGCCAGCACTGCTTGCGTCGAGCGGTAGTTGCGGTCGAGCGTGATCATTTCCGCACGCGGCGAAAAGCTCTGCGGAAAATCCAGGATGTTGCGCACTGTGGCGGCGCGGAACGAATAGATCGACTGGGCATCGTCGCCGACCACTGTGAGCCCGCGTCCGTCGGGCTTCAACGCCAGCAGGATCGAAGATTGCAGGCGGTTGGTGTCCTGGTATTCGTCGACCAGCACGTGATCGAAGCGGCCACCGATCTCTTCCGCGATCAGCGCATCGCTCATGATCTGCGACCAGTAGAGCAGGAGATCGTCGTAATCGAGCACATGCTGGGCTTGCTTGGCCTCGACATAGGCCGCGAACAGGCCTTTCAGCTCGGCCGCCCAGCCCGCGCACCAGGGATAGTGCACCCCCAAAACCTTCTCGATCTCCATCTCGGCATTGATGCAGCGCGAGTAGATCGAAAGGCACGTGCCCTTGGCCGGAAAACGGCTCTCCGTTTTCGACAGCCCGCGCTCGTGCCGGACCAGGTTCATCAGGTCCGCGGAGTCCTCGCGGTCGTGGATGGTGAAGGCGGGGTCGAGGCCGATGCGTTCGGCATATTCGCGCAAGAGGCGCGCGCCGATGCCGTGGAAGGTGCCGGCCCAGGTGAGTGCATCGCGCATGATCGCGGCGTTGTTCTCGCCCAGCACTTTTCGGGCGATGCGTTCGACCCGGCCGGCCATCTCGGCCGCGGCGCGGCGGGAGAATGTCATCAACAGGATGCGGCGCGGATCGGCGCCGGCGACGATCAGATGCGCGACGCGGTGGGCGAGCGTGTTGGTCTTGCCGGAGCCGGCGCCGGCAATGACGAGCAGGGGGGCGCCCACGGTCGCACCTTCCGCCACGCCATGCTCGACGGCGCGGCGCTGCTCCGCATTGAGCGTGTCCAGATATGTCGCCACGAATCGCCCCGGTGAAAGGCTGAGACTCGGCGATCCCGGCGCGAATCGCAATGCAGCTGGACGAAACCGGGTTTAGGATTTAGGGGGAAAGACGGCCCCAAGTTCCAGCCCGAGAAACCCTCCGGTATGACCGAGCTCAAGCCCGACCAGTTCGAGATGCGGCGGCTGGAATCGCTCAGCAACACCATTTTTGGCGTTGCCATGACGCTGCTCGCCTACGACTTGCCCAAGGCCGCGGTGTTCACCAGCGCCCCCGGCTGGAGCGATCTCGCCCATGTCTATTCCGGCAAGCTCGCCGGCTTCGCGCTCAGCTTCATCATCGCTGGCGTGTTCTGGATCAGCCATCACCGGCGCCTGGCGCGCCAGCCGGTCGGCAGCCGTGGCGCGGTGATCCTCAATCTGTTCTTCCTGCTCTCGATCGTGCTGCTGCCTGTGACCAATGGCCTCTACACCAATTACGGCATGAGCAACGCGGTGGCGGTGCTCTACGGCCTGCATCTGACCGCGATCGCCGGCCTTAATGCCTGGCTGTGGTGGACCATCCTGGGCGCATGGCGTCACGAGATCATGATCTCGCTGTTTCCGTTCCTGGTGTTCATCCCGGGCACGATCGTTGCGGCGTTCGCGCCGCGTGTCGCGCCCTTTATCTGGTTCATCGCCTTCGGCGCCGTCGTGATGCAGCGCTTCAGCATCGCGCGAACGGAGCCGGATACGTAAGGCGGCGGCTCATCCGGATGTCGCGCCGAACCCGTCGGCCGGCACGTAAAGCTTGACCGGACGGATTTCGTAGACCGCCGTCGGATTGACCGCACGCAGCTTCCGCGCCGCCGCGATCGCCTCATCCTCGCTGGCGCATTCCATGAGGTGGAAGCCCAGCAGCTGCTCCTTGGTCTCGGCAAACGGACCGTCCAGCACCATGCCCGCGCCGGGGCCCCGCAAGGTGCGGGCCTTTCGGGTCTCATCCAGACGGGCGGCCGGCCCAAACTGTCCGCTGGCTCGTAGCGGCGCCTGAACCTCGATGACTTTGGCGACGACGGCGGCGTCCTGCTCCGGCGTCCAGGACAAGACCTCGTCTTCCACGTGATAGGCCAGGATGGCGTACAGCATCGTCACCTCTCTTCTGCGCAAGTTACTTACGAAAGTCCCGAGGACGTAGCACCGCAGTCCGTGCCGACAATCCCGAAGCAGAATATTGCGTGGCCGGCAAGCGACGAAACCGTCCTGAAACCCGATTACGGCCGTGCCGCGTGAACGCCGCCGAAAGCGGTCGCGACTGATGACCACAACAACAAGGTTTTTGCTGGAGGCGGCAATGGCGGGTCACACCATCAAGATCATCTGCGACGCGCGTCGGGCGGGACAATCCGAACCGGCCGATCTGCACGACCAGGCCGGCCATCACCGCTATTACGGCAGCTCGGCCGAAAATGGCGGCGAGCGGATCGTGGAGAGCCGGCGCGGCAAACGCCCGCGTGCGCTCAACATCTGCGGTTTTTGAAGCCGTTGCCCAGGGCGGTGGTCGACCATGGACGTCCTGCAAATATCAATTGCGGCGATGCCGTTCCTGCTCTCGCTGGCAAGCAGGATCGGCAAGGCGATTGCCCCATGCTTGCTCACGAGCATCTGCACGGTGCTCCTCGGCGCGGAACCTCACCGCGCGGTCATGGCATGGTGCGTCCGCATGCTGATCGCCGCCGTTGCGCTGCGCGAACGGCTTCGCACGAGCTGAGCCGGCGAGCGGTCCCGACCCTCCCGATCAGGGCAAATCTGAAAAGGAAAAGGCGCGGCGGGGAGTGCCCCGTCGCGCCCGATTTCTTGCTCGCTGGTCCAGGGCTGAGAGCGCCCTGATGCCAAGCCTTTTGTCTAGAGCCTAGCGGGCGATCCCAGCGAGGTGACAGCGCTTGAGATAAGACACTGGATCACCTCCTTTCGTTGGTTTCGGGAGATTTCAATATAGGTTGTAAGGCCGCCGCTGTTAAGGGCGAGCGGATCGGCCGGAACCCAAGCTGGTTCGTAAGGCAAGCAAGCTGTGCGAAAAGTCGCCGTCGCGGCAGTTGAGACCGCCGTCCGACCGTGTTAGGGAGCCCCTGACGCGGGTGTAGCTCAATGGTAGAGCAGCAGCCTTCCAAGCTGAATACGAGGGTTCGATTCCCTTCACCCGCTCCAATGTTCTCAACAGCTTGGACGTTTCATTCCGACACGTCGCGCTTCATCGACGACGATCGGCGCTTGTCCCGTGCTTTCGGCACGACGGCCACACGTGGCCATCGCAATGGTCTGAGCGGTGGCGGTCCCTGCTGGCATGGCCGATGACGTGGGCCTGGCTCAGGCTCTTCGCTGGTTGAGATAGCGAAGAGCGAGCCTGATGAAATTGTGCACCACCATCGACGTCTCGTCCTCCCTGAACACCAGAAACACATCGGCCGTGGGCGGCGAGGGCCTGATCGGGCGGAATACGATGTCGGTGGTTGTGAACCGCTCAATCGACTGCGGCACGAGTGCGACACCAAAACCTGCGGCAATCAGACTTGGGATCGACTGGGCATCGACGACTTGCTGGGAAACCTTTGGGAGAAAGCCGGCGTCGACACAGCACTTCCGCACGTAGCGGGCGAAATCCGAGCTGTCCGGATCCAGGACGACGTGATCCTCGGAGGCGAGATCGCCGAGGGCGATGCGCCTGCGTTGCGCCAGCCGATGGCTGCGGGGCACGGCCAGGACGACCTCTTCGCGCCACGCCAGCTTGCTGGTCAGGTCGCGCTCGGCGGGAATGCCGCGAATGAGACAGATGTTGGTGGCACGGCTGAGGAGCGCGGCGATCTGCAGCGCCGGCGCCTGCTCATGTACCGTCATCTTGACCAATGGCGCAACCTTCCGATAGGCCGCGAGCAGCTCGGCGAGACGACCGCGCAGGATGGAGCCGGTCGCCCCGACATCCAGCGTTCCGACCAAGCCGGCGCCGATCGACCGAACCTCATCTTCCGTGGCTTTGACCTGCTGCAGGATCGCGCGCCCCCGCACCAGCATGGCTTCGCCGGCCTGCGTCAACTCGACCCTGCGGCTGGTCCTGTAGAGGAGCTGGGTGCCGAGTTCGGCCTCGAGCGCCTGGATATGTTGGCTGAGCGGCGGCTGCGAGAGGTTCAGCCGTCGGGCGGCAAGGGTGAAGCTGCGCTCCTCGGCCACCGCGATGAAGTACCGGAGCTGGCGCAGATCCATAGTGAAACCCTATCAATCGTGTCGTTCTATATATTGGACTCGGCAGCGAGGCTGGTCAACGAATGACCGATGGAGACCTCGCGCGTGCTGCCGCGACCGAACGGCTCCATCCGCGGCGACTTCACGTCGCCGCCAACGCTAAGAGTGGCGAAGGCTAAAGGCCGACCAAGCCAGACAAATGGAAGCCCAGGGAGCGAGGAAAGCCATGCCCAAGATTTTCAAGTCACTCTTCTTCCAAGTGGTCGTTGCACTCGCGGCCGGCATCGCTCTCGGCATGGCCTATCCGGACACTGCATTGCAGATGAAGCCGCTGGGCGACGGCTTTATCAAACTCATCAAGATGCTGGTGCCCGTCATCGTGTTTTGCGTGGTGGTGCAGGGAATATCGGCGGCCGGCGACCTTTCAAAGGTTGGAAGGGTGGGCATCCGCTCGCTTCTCTATTTCGAGATCGTCACCACCATCGCCTTGGTGTTCGGCATCGCGCTTGCTTACTATTTTCAGCCCGGCGCCGGAATGAACATCGATCCAAGGACGCTGGACGCCAAGGCGCTTAGCGGGTTCAGCCAGACCGCCGCTCAGGTCGCCGGCGGAGGCGTCTCCGAATTCCTGATGAAGCTCATCCCGTCGACCATCGTCGGAGCCTTCAGCTCCGGCGATGTTCTGCAGGTCCTGATCGTCTCGATCATGTTTGGTTGTGCCATGTCGTTGTGCGGCGAGCGCGCGAGGCCAGTCGTCGATTTCGTCGAGCGGGTGAACGAGATCATCTTCAAGATGATGAACTTCGTCGTCCGGCTCGCCCCGCTCGGCGTCTTCGGTGCGATCGCCTTCACTGTCGGCAAGTATGGCATCGGTTCACTGAAGCAGCTCGGGGGGCTTGTTGCCCTGTTCTATCTGGCGGTGTTCTTCTTCGTGGTCGTCGTGCTCGGAGCGATCATGCGGCTCTCGGGCTTCAGCCTGTTCAAGTTGCTGGTCTATCTGCGTGAAGAGCTGATGATCGTTCTCGGCACGGCCGCAGGCGACAGCGTGCTTCCGCAGACCATGCGCAAGCTCGAACAGCTCGGGATCAAGCGGTCGACGGTCGGTTTGGTCATCCCGACAGGGTACTCATTCAATCTGGATGCCTTCTCGATCTACTTGACCCTGGCGGCGGTCTTCATTGCACAGGCGACGAACACACCACTCGCCACGGGCGATCTCCTGGCGATCCTCGGCGTCGCGTTGCTCACGTCCAAGGGAGCTCATGGCGTCCCGGGCTCGGCCATTGTCGTCCTCGCGGCGACGCTGGCAGCCATTCCGGCCATCCCGGCGATCGGACTGGTGCTGATCTTGTCGGTGGACTGGTTCATCGGCATCGCCCGCGCGCTCGGCAATTATGTCGGAAACTGCGTTGCCACGGTGGTCGTCGCCTCGTGGGAGGGGGACCTCGATCGCGCGAAGGCGCATCGCATTCTCGATGGTGAGATCGTTCCTTCAAGCGAGAACGTGCAGATCGATCCGGCCGGCGCGAACGCTCCCGTCGCGGGCCTGCAGACGCTTTGAATGCAGAGGCATGTGGTTGACATGGCAAAACTCTCGATTGAGCCATTGATGAGGCAGGCGTTCGCTCCGTTCGGAGAGGTCGTCGAAACGGAAGGGTTGACGCCCCTCTCGATCAACCAGGGATATGCCGCGCGCTACAACGAACTCGCCAATATCGATGTCGGTGCGGACGGCGGACAAATCAACATCAGCTGGTTTGTCGCCTCTGCGCGGCCCGCGCCCATCGCCATTCGCCTGATGGAGCGCCATCCACTTGGAAGCCAGCTGTTCATGCCCTTGAACGGAGGAAACTGGCTGGTCGTCGTTTGCACCGACCCGCACACACCTTCGACCTATCGGGCGTTCGCTGCCAATGGCAACCAAGGCGTGAACTATGCCCGAAACTGCTGGCACCACCCACTTCTGGTGGTCAAGGACGCAAGCTCGTTCCTTGTCGTCGATCGAAAGGGTGGTGGTAACAATCTCGAAGAATATTGGCTAGACGAGACGATGCAACTCGATCCCAAGACGGCCGCAAGCTGACCCCCCGTAACGTCCACGAGGCTCGATGATGTCATCGCAAACCTATCACATCCCGCAAGGGGGCCTTCCGCCCCAGACGGATCTTCTCAGTGGCCGGGCGGTCTTTACCAACGCCTACGCGGTCATCCCCAACGGCGTGCAGCGCGACATCGTGGTCAGCCACCTGCCGCACTGGAAGGATACGCGCGTCTGGGTGCTGGCGCGACCGCTCTCCGGCTTCGCGGAGACGTTCTCCCATTATCTTATGGAGATCGCGCGGGATGGAGGAAGTGAAGTTCCCGAACCGGACAAAGACGCCGAGGGCGCGTTGTTCGTCGTGGGCGGCAGGTTGCTCCTCAAATTGGCGGACGAGGAGCATGAGCTCAGGCCGGGCGGCTTCGCCTATCTGCCACCCGGTTGCGCCTGGAGCATTCGCAACCGGGGCCAGAGCCCGGCGCAGCTTCACTGGATCCGCAAGCTGTATCAGCGCGTGCCCGGATTGGCCGAGCCCGAGGCGATTGTGACCCATGCAGACTCGGTTGAACCGGTACCGATGCCGGGCACTGAGGGAAGGTGGGCAACCACGCGCTTCATCGATCCGGCCGACATGCGGCATGACATGCACATCAATATCGTCACGTTCGAGCCGGGTGCGACGATCCCCTTTGCAGAGACGCACGTCATGGAGCACGGATTATATGTCCTCGAGGGCAAGGCCGTGTACCGTCTCAATCGGGACTGGGTCGAGGTCGCGGCCGGAGACTACATGTGGCTGCGCGCCTTCTGCCCGCAGGCGTGCTACGCAGGAGGCCCCGGTCGGTTTCGCTATCTGCTTTACAAGGACGTCAACCGGCACATGAATCTGCGGCAGGGAGCTCCGCTGTTTTGACCTTGAGTAACGTCGGTTTCGGGCAAGCCGGCTTTGGCTAGAACCGACGATCCGGGCCGGGCCGCAGACTTCCCACTCGGCGCGATGCCGAATATGTGGGCGCGCCTGGGCGATCAATCCGCTCAGGAACCATCGCCGCAAGCATGAGTTTCCCGGTCGGGCGGGGCGAAAGTCACACGAGGCCGACCGTGCAAGACGACATGCGTGTGCGCTCCACGGCGCAGATCGCGGGCCATCCGATTCATCCGATGCTGGTGCCGATCCCGATCGCGTGTTTCATCGGGGCGCTGCTTACCGACATCGCCTATGTCGCGAGCGCCGAGATCATGTGGGCGAATTTTTCCGCCTGGCTTCTGCTCTTCGGCGTTATCTTCGGCGTGCTCGCGGCCATTGCAGGCCTCATTGATTTCCTCGGCAACCGACTGGTGCGGACGCAGCCGCCGGCCTGGCCGCATCTGATCGGCAACGCTGTGGCGCTGATCCTTGCGATCTTCAATACGATGATTCACATGCGCGATGCCTGGACCTCGGTGTGGCCGACCGGGCTCGCTCTTTCGGTGATTACCGTGCTGATCCTGCCCGTCACCGGCTGGCTCGGCTGGGCCATGGTGTATCGCCACGGCGTCGGAGTTGCACGATGATGGCAAAGCTCACCCGCGCGCTGCTGTGCTCTTCGTTGCTGTGTCTGGCCGGCTGCAATGACGGCAGTGGCGATCCCAAGGCGCAAATCGGCCCCAATCCGACGCTGCCGGATATCCAGCAATATCTGCTGCCGCCGGTCCACATCGCCCGCATCGTCGGCTGGAAGAAGGACGAGACGCCGACCGTTGCGCAGGGCTTGCAGGCCAAGGCGTTCGCAACCGGCTTGCAGCATCCGCGATCCCTCTATGTGCTGCCCAATGGCGACGTGCTGGTGGTGGAGTCCAAGGCGCCGAAGGGCGCCTCGATCAAGCGTCCCAAGGAAATCGTGATGGGATATATCGAGTCCTGGGCGACCTCGGGCGGCGGCGACACCGGACCGGGTAACCGCATCACGCTCCTGCGCGACAGCAATGGCGACGGCGTGCCTGACACGCAAAGCGTCTTCCTCGACCATCTCAACTCGCCGTTCGGCGTCGCGCTGGTCGGCAACGATCTCTATGTCGCCAACACCGACGCGATCGTGAAATATCCCTATACCGAGGGCGACACGAAGATCACCGCACCCGGCACGGTGCTGACGCCGCTGCCAGGCGGGCCGATCAATCATCATTGGACCAAGAGCCTGGTCGCTAGCCCCGACGGCTCAAAACTCTATGCCGGCGTCGGCTCCAACAGCAACATCACCGAGAACGGCATGGAGGCCGAGCACAATCGCGCCGCTATCCTCGAGGTCGATCGTGCCGGCGGCCGCTGGCGCCTCTTCGCAAGCGGCCTGCGCAATCCGAACGGCCTCAGCTTCGAGCCGCAGACCGGCGCATTGTGGACAGTGGTGAACGAGCGCGACGAGATCGGTCCCGATCTCGTGCCCGACTACATGACGTCCGTCAGGGACGGCGGCTTCTACGGCTGGCCTTACAGCTATTGGGGCCAGCACGTCGATCCCCGCGTCAAGCCGGAGCGGCCGGACCTCGTGGCCAACGCGATCGTGCCGGACTATGCCCTGAGCTCGCATGTCGCCCCGCTGGGGATGGCTTTCTCCGCCGGCACCAGCCTGCCGGCCGCCTATCGCAACGGCGCCTTCGTCGGGGAGCACGGCAGCTGGAACCGGCAGGTGCTGAACGGCTACAAGGTCGTGTTCGTGCCGTTTGCGGACGGCAAGCCGAGCGGGCCGGCGCAGGACGTCGTCACCGGCTTCCTTAACAGCGACAATCAGGCGCGCGGTCGCCCCGTTGGCGTCGCCATCGACAAGACCGGCGCGCTGCTGGTGGCCGACGACAGCGGCAACACCGTGTGGCGGGTGACGGCGGCGCATCCGCAGCTGACGCAACGTTAGGCGCGCCCGCGCGTTATCGGGCAGACGATCTCTGAACGCAAAGCCGGGAGTTTGGACAATGGGTCTTGCTCAATACGCCGTCGTGCCGGTGCAGGACGAATGGGGCGTGCTGCACGACGGGGACGTCAAGAGCCGATACGCTACCAAGGAAGCTGCATTCGAGTCGGCGGTTGCCGCGGCATCCTTGGCCCTTCGTGAGGGACATGAAGTCCATGTCAGCGTGCCCGGCCGTGAGGCAGGCGAGACCGCGCTCGGTGTCTAGGGGCCGCGGAATAGCATCTAGAGGAGGCCACGATGACCAAGCCTCGTGAGCAGAATGGCGTCGAGCCGCCGCTGTCCGAAGACGACATCCAGCGCGATCAGCTCGGCCCGCGCGGCGTCCCGGATGCGCCAGATCCCGCCAAAATGACCCCGCAGCGCGAAAAGAAGACGCCGAAGCATATCGAGCCGGGCCACACGTCCTGACACGGGCGTGCTCTGCGGCTGGCGCCGCGGTGCCATTCGGAACCGATATTCCCGCAAGCTGAGTCTACCGGTAAAACGGGCTTGCTGGCGCGATCCGCGCCCGGCGGGCAGGCGATATCGGGAATGCGGTTCTTGAAGTCTGACAGCAGGCTAATCGGCGTCCTGCTGGTGCTCGCGATCACGCAGCTGGTCGGGTGGGGCACGATCGGGCTTCCCGCCATTGTCGGGCGCGATCTTGCAGCCGATCTGGGCATGAGCCTGCCGGCGGTATTCGCGGGGACATCCGTTCTTTACGTCGCGATGGGACTGTGCGCCCCCTGGCTCGCCAAGTCCTTTGCGCGGCATGGCGCGCGGCCGATCATGATGATCGGCACGGTCGTGACCGCGCCGGGTTTCGTGCTGCTGTCGCTCGCGCGCGAGCCGATGCTCTATTTCACCGCCTGGATCGTGCTCGGCATCGCCGGCAGCGCGACCTTGTCGACCGGCGCCTATATCATGCTGAACGAGGTCGCCGGGCGGCAGGCCAAGAGCGCGATCGGCGCGCTCATGCTGGTGACGGGACTGTCCAACAGCATCTTCTGGCCGGCCACCTCGTTCCTGAGCGGTCACCTCGGCTGGCGTGGAACATGCCTCGTCTATGCAGCCATGACGATCCTCGTTTCGCTTCCGCTCTATGCGTTCGCGGCTCCGCGTCGGAGAGGCGCGGATAGCGATGGCGGTGCGCCGGCCGAGCCTGCAGAGGCGCCTGCATTTGCGCGGAGCACATTCCGTCTCGTCGTTGCCGCGATCACCCTCAACGCCTTCGTCAATTTCGGCCTCTCCGCCATTCTCATCGAGCTGCTCCGCGCCGAGGGGCTGGCGCCAGCACAGGCCATTGCCTTCGGCTCGATGCTCGGTGTGATCCAGGTCAGCGCGCGCGGACTGGACTTCCTTGGAGGCGGGCGATGGGACGGCATCACGACCGGCCTCGTCGCAGGCACGGCATTGCCCGTGGCGATGCTGCTCCTGATGATGAGCGAGGGTACGACCTGGGCGGTCGCGGTCTTCATCCTGCTCTATGGCGCCGGCAGCGGCGCGATGGCGGTGGCGCGCGCGACCATCCCGCTGGTGTTCTACGACCAGGCCGAGTTCGCCAAGGCGATGTCGATGATCGCGCTGCCGCTCAATCTCGCCTCCGCAATCTCGCCGCCGCTCCTCGTCGGATTGCTCACGGAGTTCAGCAGCCGCGCTGCGCTCGGTCTCACCTTCGTCTGCTCCTGCGCAACCGTGCTGATCCTGGTCCTGCTCGGGCGGCGGCGGCCGCGAACCGCTGCTGCAGCTCTGACCTAAGACAATCTTCGCGGCGCGGAATTCGACAACCGGCCGATCCTGCTGCCGGGTGGGGATGGCCGTATGCCGCCAGTGCAGTGCTCGATGCCCGAAAATGGTGTATCCGCGGGGTGCGCGGCCAGAGCTTTCGAGCCGCCGCGCCAAGATCCCAGTTCCCCGGAGGAAATCGACATGTCGGCTTTGCCGCTTTCAGGCATCAAGATCCTTGACCTCACCCGCGTGCTCGCCGGGCCCTTGTCGGCGCAGATGCTGGGAGACCTGGGTGCGGAGGTCATCAAGATCGAGCGGCCGGGTACCGGCGACGACGCGCGCGCCTTTGGCCCGCCTTACCTGACCGATCCCGAGGGCAAGGCGAACAACAACAACTCGTTTTACCTCTGCGCCAACCGCAACAAGAAATCGGTCACCGTCAACATCGCCAAGCCCGAGGGGCAGGCCATCATCCGCGAGCTCGCCAAGGACGTCGACGTCTTCATGGAGAATTACAAGGTCGGCGATCTCAAGCGCTACGGCCTCGACTATGAATCGATGAAGGCGATCAATCCCAGCATCATCTATTGCTCGGTGACCGGCTTCGGCCAGACCGGCCCATACGCGCCGCGCGCCGGCTATGACGCGATTCTGCAGGCGATGGGCGGGTTGATGAGTGTCACCGGCCATATCGATGGCGAGCCGGGCGAGGGCCCGATGAAGGTCGGTCCTTCCATAGTCGACTACATGACCGGCATGAATTCATCGATCGGGATTCTCTCGGCGCTCTACCACCGTGACGCCAATGGCGGGGCGGGACAGCACATCGACGTCTGCCTGTTCGATACCGTCATCGCATCCCTGTCGCACTGGCTCCAGATCTACCTCGTCAACGGCAAGACCCCGCCGCGCCGCGGCACCTGGGGCAATGGCGGCATGCCGGCCGGCGTGTTCCGCTGCACCGATGGCGAGCTGATGCTGGTGGTCGGCAATGACGGCCAGTTCCAGCGCACCTGCGCCGTGCTCGGCGCGCCCGAGCTCGCGAGCGATCCGCGCTTCATCAAGAACAACGACCGCGTCGTGCACGGAAAGGAGATCATGGCGATCTTCGCCGGCCTGTTCCTGAAGAAGCCGGTGGCCTATTGGCTGGAAAAGCTGGAGGAGGCCGGCGTGCCCTCAGGGCCGATCAACAATTTCGAGCAGGTGTTTTCCGATCCGCACGTCCAGTCGCGCGGCATGCGGGTGAAGGTCAATCATCCCTTCGAGCCCGATCTGTCGCTGGTTCGCAACGCGCTCACTTTGTCGGAGACGCCGATCAAGGACTACCGCGCGCCGCCGCTCTTGGGCGAGCATACCGAGGAGGTGCTCGCCGGCAAGCTCGGCTATGATGCAGGCAAGGTCGAGGAGCTGAAGCAGCACGGGATCATTTAGCGGTCGCTTCGCCCTGTCCGCGAGCCCAACTCGCATCGAGCAAGCCGGCGCGACCCGGCTTGCGTGAAGCTTGTGCGCAATCCCCCAGATAATCCCGATCCGTAGTCGCACAGGCTTTCGCTTCCCGCCCGATTCTGATCCGATCTTCCCACTTAAGTTCGGGAGGAAAGCGAATGTCCTACACGATCGGGTTCCAGGCCAAGAACCAGAAGGATATTCTGGCGACCGAGGCGGCCACCGCCAATCAGGCCGTCGCCATCATTGCCGCGCTGCGGCAAAGTTCCGATGAGATCAAGTTCATCCGTTCGCCGCAGGAAGGCGAGATGGGCATCGAGATGCTGCTGCTGCTCGCCAAAGAAGAGGCCGAGGAGATGCCGCAGCGGGCGTGACCCCTGCACGCGAAATTCCGACGTCTCCCGCAAGCGGGAAGTGAGGCCGTATCGGCCCTGAGCGAGCCTGTTTGATCAACGCGCGTCGCGTGCCAGCGCCCGCGCCGGCGCCTTCGTCTCGCTCCGGCCCGCCGTCAGCGCCATCGTCGCGACGCGGACGACGCGCGCGACCACGTCCTCGACGTCATCGAGGTCGCATTTGCCCTCCGACAGCTTCGTCAGCCGCTCGCTCTCACGGATGGTGTGGTGCGCCATGGCGAGCGCGAAGTTCAGGCCCCAATAGATATCGACCTCGCTGCGGTCGGGCAGGGACCTGCGCATCGCGCCGGCAAATTTGCGCAAATGGTCGATCTCGCGGTTCTTGATGCGGCGGATCGGCGGCACGGACTCGATCGAGGCGCGGATCATGAAGCGCGCCGCGGTCGAGCGCTGGTTCTCAGGGCCGAGGCAGCCGCGCAACGTCGGTCCGACCAGCGCGCGCAGGATGACCTCAATCGGCGCGCAGCCGCCGCCCTGTTCTTCCGCCGCCTTCAATTCCCGCAGGCGCTCGCGATTGGTCGCGATCGAGCGCGTGACGAACAATTCCGCGATCAATTCATCCTTCGAGCCGAAATGATAGTTCACCGCGGCCAGATTGACATTGGCCGCCGCGACGATGTCGCGCAGCGTCACGTCGCCGAAGCCGCGATCGGCATAGAGCCGTTCGGCGGCGGCGAGAATGGCAGACCTCGTATGATCGCTGGCCATGGGTGCCCTGGATGAGGGGAGTTGCAATTCAAACAGTTGTATGAAACTATCGTTTGAAGGCCGGAAATTGTCAATCCGCAATCGGGACTCGTTCGCAACTCGCGATTCCGTTCCGAACGGCCGCAACGCGCGCGCATTCGCGCTTGCGGGCCGGGCGCAGCGGCAGGACAGTTCGGCGTCAGAGAAATTGTTCAAAGAGCAAGACGAGGAGCGTCCCATGGATTTCGATCTGTCGCCCAAGCAGAAGGAATGGCTCGACCGCGTGCGGTCTTTCATGACCAAGCACGTGCGCCCGGCGGTGCCGGTCTACGACCAGCAGGACAAGAGCGGCGACCGCTGGAAGGTGATTCCGATCCTGGAAGACCTCAAGAAGAAGGCCAGGGCGGAAGGCCTGTGGAACATGTTCATGCCGCCGTCCGAGCACGAGGACGACGAATTCCGCGGCGCGGGACTGACCAATCTCGAATACGCGCTGCTGTCGGAAGAGATGGGCCGCATCACCTGGGCCTCGGAGGTATTCAACTGCTCGGCGCCCGACACCGGCAACATGGAAGTGTTCATCCGCTACGGCACCAAGGAGCAGAAGCGCAAATGGCTGCGCCCACTGATGGACGGCGAGATCCGCTCCGCCTTCCTGATGACGGAACCGGCGGTGGCCTCGTCGGACGCCACCAATATCGAGACCCGCATCGAGAAAGACGGTGATCACTACGTCATCAACGGCCGCAAATGGTGGTCGTCCGGCGTCGGCGATCCCCGCTGCAAGATCGCGATCCTGATGGGCAAGACCGATTTCAAGGCGGCCAAGCACCAGCAGCAGTCGCAGATCCTGGTTCCGCTCGACACGCCCGGCATCAAGGTCGAGAAGATGCTGCCCGTGTTCGGCTTCGACGATGCGCCGCACGGCCATGCTCAGGTGCTGCTCGAGAACGTGCGGGTGCCGAAGGAGAACATCCTGTTAGGGGAAGGCCGCGGTTTCGAGATCGCGCAGGGCCGGCTCGGCCCTGGCCGCATCCATCACTGCATGCGCACCATCGGCAAGGCCGAGGAGGCGCTGGAGAAGATGGTGAAGCGGCTCGCCTCGCGCACCGCCTTCGGCAAGAAGATCGTCGAGCACTCGGTGTGGGAGCAGCGCATTGGCGAGGCCCGCACCAATATCGAGATGACGCGTCTTCTGTGCCTCAAGGCGGCCGACATGATGGACAAGGTCGGCAACAAGACTGCGCAGGCCGAGATCGCCATGATCAAGGTCGCAGCCCCCAATATGGCGCTGAAGATCATCGACGAGGCGATCCAGGCCTTTGGCGGCGCGGGCGTGTCGGACGAGGCCGGCCTTGCCAAGGACTACGCCCACATTCGCACGCTGAGGCTCGCCGACGGTCCGGATGAGGTGCACAATCGCGCCATTGCCAGACTTGAACTTCGGAAGTATGCAAACTCTCCAAGTCACTAAAACTAAGCGGGAGAGCCGGACGGCGATCCCGACTTGAAGAAACGACAGGGCATGATCCGCGTCGGATGACCGCTTGACGCAAGTGCGTCAGTGGTTACCGATTAGGATCATGCTCGACCTGAAATGGTCAGGACTGAAGAGGGAGCGTCATCGTGGCTGACGGCGTCAGGAAAGACGAGGAGTTCTCGGGCACCAAGCCGGTCGAGGAGCGGCATCGTTTCGACGAGCTGCGGCTCGAGGCCTGGATGCGCGACAACGTCGAAGGCTATGAGGGCCCGCTGGTCGTGCTCCAGTTCAAGGGCGGCCAGTCCAACCCGACCTACCGGCTCGACACGCCGAACCGTTCCTATGTGATGCGCCGAAAGCCATTCGGCAAATTGCTGCCTTCGGCGCACGCCGTCGATCGCGAATACCGCGTGATCGCAGCGCTTGGAAAGCAAGGCTTTCCGGTCGCACGCGCCTATGCGCTGTGCCAGGACGATAGCGTCATTGGCGCTGCCTTTTACATCATGTCGATGGAAGAGGGCCGCGTGTTCTGGGATCCAACGCTGCCGAGCCAGAATGCCGATGTGCGCCGAAAGATCTTCACCAGCAAGATCGAGACGCTGGCGAAGCTCCACATGTTCGATCCGGTTGCGATCGGCCTTGGCGACTTCGGTAAGCCCGGCAATTATTTCGCGCGCCAGATCGACCGCTGGACTAAGCAATACCGCGCCTCCGAAACCCAGCACATTCCGGAGTTCGAGAAGGTCGCCGAATGGCTGCCCAAGACCGTGCCGGAGCAGGCGCGCGTCTCCATCGTCCACGGCGACTATCGCCTCGACAACATGATTTTCCACGCGACGGAACCGCGGGTGCAGGCGGTGCTGGACTGGGAGCTGTCGACGCTCGGCGATCCCATGGCCGACTTTACCTATCTGTTGATGCAGTGGATCATGCCGGGCCTCGAGGGCGTCGACCTCAAGGCGCTCAACATCCCGAGCCTGGAAGAGGCCGCGCAAATCTACTGCAACGTCACCAAGATGAACGTGCCGGACCTCAACTGGTACTTCTCCTACAATCTGTTCCGCCTCGCTGGTATCACGCAGGGTATCGCCGGCCGTATCCGCGACGGCACCGCCGCCAATGCCAAGGCGCTGGAATCGGCCAAGCGCACCGTGCCGCTGTCAAAGGCCTCATGGGACTACGCGCAGAAGGCGGGCGCGGTATAGGAAGAGCGAAGGCGCGGCCACTGGCCGCGCTTTTTTGTTTGCGTCGCCGTCTCCAAACACGCGATGTCATTGCCCGCGAAGGCGGGCAATCAGTGTTCCAGAGGCAGCATCGCCTGGACCGAGATGTCGCGGCGTACTGGATGCCGAGCACGGCTTGATGGTTGGCCAGATCGACGACCGGCTGCTTGTGCCGGTGGGCTATTCGCCGTCGCAAAGCCTGCTAGATCAACCCGCCCCGTGGAGCCCGTGCATGATCGATCTGACCACCCTGATCACCTACATCATTATCGTGCTCGGCTTTGTGTTCATCCCTGGACCAGCCACGCTCCTCACCATGGCGCGCGCGGCCAGTTCCGGAACGAAGGTTGGCATCGCGACAGGGGCGGGGATCGCTGCGGGAGACATCGTCCACACAATGATGGCGATCGTCGGCCTCTCGGCGATCATCGCTACGTCGGCACTCTTGTTCAGCATCGTCAAATATGCGGGGGCAGCCTTCCTCATTTACCTCGGCATTCGCGCGATGCTGGAAAAGCCTCCACTGGGAATCAGCGCCCGGACCTTGGCGATCACTGCGGGTCAAGCGTTCCGACAGGCGATCGTGGCGGAGGTTCTGAATCCGAAGACCGCGCTGTTCTTTCTCGCCTTCCTGCCGCAGTTCGTCCGGTCGGACAACGGGCCGGTCGTGCTTCAGCTTGCGATTCTGGGAGCCATATTCGTGTTGCTCGGCCTCGTCAGCACCGTCGTATTCGCCGTCGGTGCGGGACGTCTTGGCAACCTCGTTCGCCGCCATCCGGCAATTGTCAGGTGGCAAGGCAAGTTGGTCGGCGCAGTTTACTGCGCCGTCGGTGTGCGGCTGGCCTTGCAGGAGCGCTGATGTTGTAGGGCCCGGTGAGCGAAGCAATAGCCGGGACGGCGGTCTCGCATCTCGCTTCGCTCATGCGGGCGGTTCCGCATGCTAGCGCTCTACTCCCTCACACAATGCGCAATCAGCCTCTCCACGAACCCCGCGCACTTCTCCAGCTCCGCCATCTCGACGAACTCGTCCGGCGTATGCGCCTGCGCGATGGATCCCGGGCCGATCACTACCGAGGGAATATCGGCCATGCTGGCGAACAGGCTCGCCTCGGTGCCGAACGCGACCTTGGCGTGATCGTTGCGCCCCGCAAGGCTCTTGGCCAGCGTGACGATGGCGGCGTTGGCGGCCGTGTCGAGCGCGGGATAGTCGAGGATTTCCTCGAACCCGATGCCGCACTCCGGATGCTGTTTCTTCATCGCGGGCTCGAGCTCGGCCTTGGCCCAGGCGACGATCGCATCGGTCACCTCTTTGGACTCGGTGATGCCGATGCCGCGGCATTCGAAATCCACCGTGCAGGTATCCGGCACGATGTTCAGCGCGGCGCCGCCATGCACGATGCTGGTGAGCAGCGTCGAGTGCGGAACGTCGTAAAGGCTGTCCGTTGATCGCGCGGCCGCGAGTTTTACCGCGCGACGACGGATTTCGGTGATCAGTTCTGCGGCATATTCGATCGCGTTGACGCCGTCGGGCGCGATCGAGGAATGGCGGGCGAGGCCGCGAAACGTGGCGCGGACACCGTGCTTGCCTTTGTGGCCGATGATGACCTTCATCTCGGTCGGCTCGCCGACAAAGCAGCCGAGCGGTTTTACGCGTTTCTTCGCCACCTCGCGCAGCATCGGCCGCACGCCGACGCAGCCGATCTCCTCGTCATAGGAGATCGCCAGATGAATCGGCGTCTTGAGCTTCGCCTCCACGATCTCCGGCACCATCGCGAGGCACACCGCGACAAAGCCCTTCATGTCGGTGGTGCCGCGGCCGTAGAGCCTGCCGTCACGCTCGACGAGCTTGAACGGATCGTGGCTCCAGTCCTGGCCGACCACGGGCACGACATCGGTGTGGCCCGACAGCACCAGGCCGGGACGGTCCTCCGGTCCAATGGTGACCCACAGCGAGGCTTTCTCGCCGGTCTCATCGACGATGCGCTCGCACTTGATGCCGAACGTGGCGAGATAGCTTTCGATATGGGTGATCAGAGGCAGGTTGGTGCGGTCGCTGACGGTGTCGAAAGCAACGAGGTCGGCGAGCAGCTTGCGGATGCGGTCGGGTCTTGAGCTTGGCATTTTAAGGATCTTGTCAGGAGATTGCGGAAGCCGAGGCAGCTTGCAGGAACCATACCAGCGCGGCGGCGGGATGGGCAAATGCAGCCACAGCTGTCATTCAGGGCTTGCGACGTCGTCGCCCCGGAATGACGAGGGGAAGGCTACAAGGTCTTGTGTTGCCTGACGGGCAAAACACGCCAGCCGTGGGTCAACGCGCGCCATCCAAAACATTCCGCTTTACCGAAATTCGGAAATCGCGTATGTGTCGCGGCAACCCGGCCCAGGCAAGAGGGGCGTATCGCGATCGTCACGACACGCGGGCCGGGCGGCGGTGGACGCAGGTTACATCGGCGCCAAGGGTTTCGCAGGGCGGAGAGCCGTGAGCGAAGAGCCTCGCGCACTCGACCGGTGTGATCGGCGTACGGCAAAATCGTGTGGTCCTGGCGCCCGGGGTCTGTGCGCCAAGTCTTGCGGTGATGTGAGCGGCCCAACCGGACCGCGGCATCAGCCATCGGCAAGGCGACGGGGGCAATAGTGCATCGCTCCCCGAGGAGCAACTGTGTTGAAGTAGACCGGTGATCGAGCGGGCTCAAGGCTGGCGCTGCGCGCCCCCGCCTCCGGCGGCTGACGGCCTTGACCCCGCCCGCTC
>NZ_JADPKA010000094.1:75000-85205 GCF_023073715.1 Bradyrhizobium sp. 164 | reverse complement strand
GCCACCCCCCCTCCGGCCCCCCTCCGGGGGGTGGCACCCCTCAATCAAACAGACTCGGCGTGTGGTTCACCAGCGCGCCTTCGATCTCGAGCATCTTCAGCTTCGTCACCACGCCGCCATTCGCCGAGAAGCCGCCGGGTTTGTTGCCGGCCGCGAGCACGCGATGGCAGGGCACGACGATCGGGCACGGATTGCGGCCGAGCGCCTGGCCGACGTCGCGCGACAGTTCGACGCCGCCGAGCCGCTTGGCGATGTCGCCATAGGTCATGGTCTTGCCCGGTGGGATGGTGCGGGCGATATCGTAGACGCCGCGGTTGAACTCGGGCACGCCGTCGAGGTCGAGCGGGATGTCGGTGAGATTATCGGGCTCGCCGGCGAGCAGTTTGACGATGCGATCGATCGCCTGTTGCACCTCGGCGGTGGGCTCGCCTTCGGTCGCCTCGGCATGACGCTGATGGATACGGGTGCGGATCTTTTGCTCGCCGCCCATCGGCAGTTGCGTGCCATTGATGCCGCGCGGGCCCCAGGCGATGGCGCACAGGCCGATCCTGGTGTCGAACAGGGCAAAATGCTGGTCAGTCATGGCTTGGTTCCTGGCTGCGTCCTTGTCGCATGCCCGATTGTGTTGTCCGCTCGAATTTAGGCTTGGAAATAGTTGCGATCCACCCGGTTTCCGGGAATCTTGCACAGAGTTCCTTTTCCTTCGCGCGAGCCCAGAATGCAAAGCCTCCACGTCAACGGATACGACATGCCCTATCTCGACGTGGGCGAAGCCAAGGGCGGCCCGCCGCTGGTCTGCGTGCACGGCTCGCTGAACGACTTCCGCGTCTGGGGTTGCGTGCTTGGCCCGTTGTCGCAGCGCCACCGGGTGATCGCTGTCAGCTTGAGGCACTTCTACCCGGCGCGCTGGGACGGCGTCGGGGACACTTATTCGATCGCCCAGCATGTCGATGACGTCATCGCCTTCGTCGAGAAGCTCGACCTCGGGCCGGTCGACCTGATGGGCCATTCCCGCGGCGGGCACATCTGCTTCCGCGTGGCGCAGCGGAGGCCGGATATGCTGCGGCGACTGATCCTCGCCGAGCCGGGCGGCGAGCTCGATGCGAGCCTCGATCCCGATTATGTCGGCGGCCCCTCGCCGCTGCTGGCGCGCTTTACAGCATCGGCCGAGAGGATCGCGGCCGGCGACGTCGACGGCGGCCTCGCCGTCTTCGTCGACGCGCTGGAGGGCCCCGGCACCTGGCCGCGGCTGCCGGCGACGGTGAAGCAAAATCTGCGCGACAACGCCATGACGCTGATCGGTCAGGTCGCGACAACCGCCCGCCGTTCTCGAAGGCGGATGCGGAGTCCATCAAAATGCCGACGCTGTTCATCCTGGGCGCGCGGACCAAGGGCCTGCTGCCAAAGGTGCTGCATGCGCTCGCGGCGCATGTGCCCTATTCGAAGAAGGCGATCATCCCGAACGCGACGCACCCGATGTTCGAGCAGGCGCCGCAAAAATACTCCGAAGTGGTCCTGGAGTTTCTGGCGAGCTGATCATGCAGACATTTCGCGTCAACGGTTACGACATGGCCTATCTCGAAGTCGGAGACGGTCCGCCGCTGGTCTGCGTGCACGGCACGTTAGGGGATTTCCGCACCTGGTATTCGGTGCTCGGACCGCTGTCGCGGCATCATCGCGTGATCTCGGTCAGCCTGCGGCACTTCTTTCCCGAGCATTGGGATGCCGTCGGCGACGACTACAAGATGGCCCAGCACGTCTTCGACGTGATCGCCTTCATCGAGCAGGTCAGGCCCGCACCGGTCGACCTGATGGGGCATTCGCGCGGCGGTCACATCGCCTTCCGCGTAGCGCAGATACGGCCTGATCTGTTGCGAAAACTGGTGTTGGCCGAGCCGGGCGGCGATCTCGATGCCAGCCTGCCGGTCCCCGCCGGCACGCCCGCGCATCCGCCGCTCGCCGCCCGTACGGCGCGCTCGGTCGAGATGATCCGCGCCGGTGACATCGAGGGCGCGCTGCAGAATTTTTACGACGGCATCGAAGGCGACGGCTCCTGGCGGCGCGTACCTGCGGCGGCCAAGCAGCAACTGCGCGACAACGCGATCACTTTCCTCGGCCAGATCAACGAGCAGCGCAAGCCCTACACGCTCGCCGATGCGCAGGCGATCAAGACGCCGACGCTGCTGATCGGCGGCGGCGCGACGACAGGAAGCCTGTCGGTGATGTGGCGCGTGCTCGCCGAGCACATCGCGGGCAGCAAGACGGCGGTGATTCCGAACGCCGGCCACTGGATGTTCGAACAGGCGCCGCTTGAGTTCGGCGAGGCGGTGAACAGATTCCTGGCGGAGTAGGAGCGCTCTTCGCCCCTCCCTGCGTCCGGGAGAGGCGAAGGAAGAGGCCTCACACCTTCCAAACGCCGACCTGCATCTTGATCGTCGCATTCAGCCGGTTCCAGACGTTGATCGTCGCGATCGCGAGGATCAGCGTTGCGAGCTCGCGCTCGTCAAAATGCTTGGCGGCCTCGTTCCAGATCGCATCAGGCACCGGATCTTCGCGATCGGCAAGGCGCGTGACCGCCTCGGTCAGCGCCAGCGCGGCGCGCTCGGCCTCGGTGAAATAGGGCGCTTCGCGCCAGGCGGACACGGCGAACAGGCGCTCGTCGGTCTCACCGAGCTTACGGGCGAGCTTCGGGTGCATATCGACGCAGACGCCGCAGCCATTGATCTGGCTGGCCCGCAGGTGCACCAGCTCCAGGAGCTTTTCCGGCAGACCCTGTTTGGTCAGGTTGCCAATGGATTGAAGGTGGTTCATGGCCTCAGGCAGGACCATCACCGGGTGATTCATGCGAGCGTGCATCATCTTGCGTCTCCGTCTGTTGAATTTCGAAGGTTCCGGTCACATCGGCCGGATTGGCCTCGTCATGGGCATGACGGATCGCGATGAGGGAATGTGACCGATGACCGAACAAAATTTTCTCAGCCACCAGTTCGAGGCCAACCGGGACCATTTGCGCGCCGTGGCCTACCGGATGCTGGGGTCCCGTGCTGAGGTCGACGATGCCGTGCAGGAGGCTTGGCTGCGGGTCAGCCGCTACGACATGTCCGATGTCGCGAACCTGCGCGGCTGGCTCACGACGGTGGTCGCGCGCATCTGCCTCGACATGCTGCGCGCACGGAAATCGCGCCGCGAGGATCCGATGGGCCCGCACGTGCCCGAGCCGATCGACGAGACGCGCGAGCGCGAGACGGAGATGGCCGATTCCGTCGGCGCCGCCCTGTTGGTCGTGCTGGAGACGTTGCAGCCGGCGGAGCGGCTCGCGTTCGTGCTGCATGACATGTTTGCCGTGCCCTTCGAGGAGATCGCGCCGATCGTCGGCCGCTCGGTCGAGGCCTCGCGGCAGCTCGCGAGTCGCGCCCGGCGGCGGGTGCAGGGCGCACCGGTGCCCGAGACCGACCTGTCGTACCAGCGCCGAATCGTCGATGCGTTCCTCAAGGCGTCGCGCGAAGGCGATTTCGAGGGCCTGCTGACCGTGCTCGATCCCGACGTCGTATTCCGCGCCGACCAAGCCGCGGTGCGGCTCGGCTCGCTGCCCGAGATTCGCGGCGCCGATGCGGTGGCGCAGCTCTACAAGGGCCGCGCCCAGGCCGCACGGACCGCGTTGGTCGACGGCGAGATCGGCGTCGCCGTCATCCTCGGTGGACATCTGCGCATCGCGCTTCGTGTTACCTTCAACGGCGACCGGATCGCGGGAATCGACGCGCTGGCCGATGCGGAGCGGATCGCGGCGCTCGATGTGGAGGTGCTTGAGCGCTAGCGAAACGTGGCATCCGGATTGCCTAGATGTTACGGTTCCGTCCGATCGTGCGGTGCCGCCGCTCGAAACGGGAAAGGACACCTCATGACATTCCGCCTCACTCCCTTGCTTGCTCTGTCGCTGCTCGGTCTCGCCGCCGGCGTCACGAGCGCGGTCGCGGCCGCCGACGAGAAGCTGAAAGCCGCGGCCGAGCAGGAGAAGGCGCCGCTGATCGAGACGCTGCGTGACATGGTGATGATCGAGAGTGGCAGCGGCGACGCCGAAGGCTTGAAGAAGATGGCCGATTTCACCGAAGCGCGCCTGAAGGCGCTTGGCGCCGTCACGGAGCGACGCAAGACCACCGCCGGCACAGGCGCCGATATGGTGATCGCCACGTTCAAGGGCTCGGGCACGCGAAACCTGATGCTGATCGCGCATATGGACACGGTCTATCAGCGCGGCGTCCTCGCCAGCGAGCCGTACCGCGTTGACGGCAACCGCATCTATGGCCCCGGCATCGCCGACGACAAGGGCGGCATCGCCGTGGTGCTGCATGCGCTCAAGATACTGAAGGATGCCGGCTGGCACGACTATGCCAGGCTCACCGTGTCGTTCAATCCAGACGAAGAGGTGGGGTCGATCGGGTCGGGCGAGATGATCGCGGAGCTCGCCGACCAGCACGACGTCGTGCTCTCCTGCGAGCCGACGGCGGCTTCGCCTCCGGCAAAGAACGACTCCTTGCTGCTGGGGGCGAGCGGCACCGCGACGGCGAAGATGGAGGTGAAAGGACGCGCTTCGCATGCCGGCGCTGCGCCCGATCTCGGCCGCAACGCGCTGATCGAGCTCGCCCATCAATTGCTGCAAACCAAAGACGTCGCCAAGTCGATCCCCGGCACGCAGCTCAACTGGACCACGGCGCAGGCCGGCACCGTACGCAACCAGATTCCGGAAAAGGCCGAGGCCGGCGCCGACATCCGCCTCACCATTCCCGATGGCATCGCCAAATTGCAGGCGGCGCTCGACGAGAAGGTGAAGGAGAAGCTCGTTCCCGACACCGAAACCAAGGTGACGATCACAGCGGGCCGCCCGCCCTTCGTCGCGAGCGGTCGCGGCCGCGCGCTGGCCGAGGTGGGACAGTCGATCTATGCCGAGATCGACCGCAAGCTCGACATCACCGAGATGACGGGAGGCGCCACCGATGCCGGCTACGCCAATCGCAGCGGCAAGGCGGTCGTGGTCGAGAGTTTCGGCCTCGCCGGCTTCGGCTATCATGCCCGCGACGAGTTCATCGACACCAACTCGATCGTGCCGCGGCTCTATCTGATGAGCCGGATGCTGATCGAGCAGGGCAAGATCAAGTAGGACGGCGCCGGGCCGGATCGTTTTCTCGAAAAACAACCCCATGCACAGTAGACGGCGCGAGCGATATCAATAGCTTAGCGCGTTTCGAAATGAGAGGCGGCCATCCTATGGTACCGCTTGACGCCCTCAGCCGCACCGCGTAGCTTCGAATACGGAATTCCGTATTCCGTTTTCAGGTGCCGCGGAGCTGCCGGCGTGATCCCTCTCGACCCACTCCCGAACTTGATCGACCAGGTCTATGCCCGGATCCTGGAGGCGATCTCCGACCGCACCCTGCCCCCTGGCCAGCGCATCCGGCAAAACGAGCTCGCCGACAGGCTCGGCGTGTCGCGCCAGCCGGTGTCGCACGCGCTGCATTTGTTGCACCGGCAGGGCCTCGTCGCCGAGAGCGGCAAGCGCGGCTTTGAGGTCACCCAGCTCGACCCGTCACGTATCCGCCAGCTTTACGAGGTGCGCGGCGCCATCGATGCACTCGCCGCCCGGCTTGCTGCCGAACGTGCAGGCACGGACGCGGCGGGTCGCGCGCGGCTGGAGGCGGCGCTTGCCGCCGGACGCCCCATCGACCGTAACACGACGCTGGCCGAACTCATCGGGCTCGACGTCGATTTTCATCGCGCGATCTACCAGATCGCCGGCAATCCCGTGATCGAGGAGACGATGGCGCCGCAATGGCCGCACATGCGCCGCTCGATGGCGACCGTGCTGTCCGAGCTCGACTATCGCGCCAGCGCCTGGGCGGAGCATGCCGATATCGCCAAGCACATTCTCGCGGGCGATGCGAACGCTGCCGAACGCGCGGCGCTGGCCCATGCGCAGACGGCGGGACGGATGACCGAAGAGAGATTGAGGGCGACGGAAGAGGTTGCGGCGTAACCACAAACGCCGTCATTCCGGGGCACGCGAAGTGTGAGCCCGGAATCTATTGAGCGGCAGAGATTGTGGATGAATGGATTCCGGGTTCGGTCCTGCGGACCGCCCCGCAATGACAACAATAAACAACAGGAGGACGACCCATGAAACTGTCTCAAGAGCAATTGGAGTTCTTCCACCGCGAGGGCTGGCTGTTCCTGCCCGAATTGTTCAGCCAGGAGGAGGTCGGTCTGCTCGCGCGAGAGGCGGTCGGCATCTATGACACCAACCGGCCGGAGGTCTGGCGCGAGAAGAGCGGTGCGCCGCGCACCGCCTTTGCCGCACATCTCTACAACGAGGCCTTCCGCATCCTGGGCGCACATCCGCGCATGATCGAGCCGGTCGAGCAGCTCTTCGGCGAACCGGTCTACATGCACCAGTTCAAGATCAACGCGAAATCGGCCTTCACCGGCGACGTCTGGCAGTGGCACCAGGATTACGGCACCTGGAAGCGCGACGACGGCATGCCGGAGCCGCGCGCGATGAACATCGCGATCTTCCTCGACGAGGTGATGCCGATCAACGGCCCCCTGATGCTGGTGCCGCGCAGCCAGAACGCCGGCGATCTCGAAGCCTCGCATGACCTCGCCACCACCTCCTATCCGCTGTGGACGCTGGACGAGGACACCGTGACACGCCTCGTCAAGCAGGGCGGCATCGTGGCGCCCACCGGCAAACCCGGCGGCATGCTGATGTTTCACGGCAATCTCGTGCACGGCTCGGCCGGCAACATCACGCCCTACCCGCGCAAAATCGTGTATTTGACGCTGAATGCGGTCTCGAACTACATCCGCACCCCGACGCGGCCGGACTACATCGCGCATCGCGATTTCACACCGATCAAGACGGTGGAGGACGACGCGCTGCTGCGGCTCGCGCGTGCGCCGCGGCAGGCGGCGGAGTAGGATGTAGGATGCTCTCATGCCCCGGACGCAGCGCAGCACGTCAGTGATGCGCTGCTGAGCCGGGGCCCACCGACACGGAATTCCCTTACACTGGGTCCCGGCTCTGCGGAGCAGCACTTCGTGCTGCTCCGCGTCGGGGACACGATCATTCCGCAGGACATATCCCCATGAACCTCTTCCGTCTCCTCCAGGCCCGCGCGTCCGCCGGCGAGCCGGTTCGTGTCGCGCTGATCGGCGCCGGAAAATTCGGCTCGATGTTTTTGGCGCAGGTGCCGCACACGCCGGGGCTGGAAGTGCCTGTCATCATCGACATCGATTGCGACCGCGCCCGCGAGGCGTGCCGCATCGTCGGCTGGGACTCGACGCGCATCGCCGCGACCACCTTCACCGATGACGGTGTGCGCGCTATTGCCGGCGGTGCGATGGACGTGGTGGTGGAGGCGACCGGAAATCCCGCCGCCGGCATCACGCATGCGCGCGCTGCGATTGCGGCGGGCAAGCATATCGTGATGGTCAATGTCGAAGCCGACGTGCTGGCGGGCCCCCTGCTCGCAGAGGAAGCGCGAAAAGCCGGCGTCGTCTATTCGCTCGCCTATGGCGACCAGCCGGCGCTGACGGCGGAGATGGTGGATTGGGCGCGGGCCACTGGCTTCCGCGTCGTTGCCGCCGGCAAGGGCACAAAATATCTGCCGGCCTATCATGACGTGACGCCTGATGGCGTCTGGCAGCATTACGGCCTCACTCCGGGCGAAGCGCAGTCGGCCGGCATGAATCCGCAGATGTTCAACTCCTTCCTCGACGGCACCAAATCGGCGATCGAGATGGCCGCGATCGCCAATGCCTGCGCCCTCGACGTGCCCGCGGACGGCCTGCTGTTTCCGCCCTGCGGCGTCGACGATCTGCCACATATCATGCGGCCGCGCTCACGCGGCGGCGTGCTGGAGCGAGCGGGCGTGGTGGAAGTAGTGTCCTCGCTCGAGCGCGACGGCCGGCCGGTGTTTCGCGACCTCCGCTGGGGCGTCTATGTCGTGCTGGAGGCACCGAACGATTATGCTGCCGATTGCTTCAGGCAATACGGCCTGAAGACCGACGCCAGCGGGCGCTTCGCGGCCATGTACAAGCCCTATCATCTGATCGGCCTCGAACTGAACATCTCGGTGCTGTCGGCGGCGCTGCGGAGCGAGCCGACCGGACAGGCCACAGGCTTCCGCGGCGACGTCGCGGCCGTGGCAAAACGCAATCTGCGCGCCGGCGAGATGCTGGATGGCGAAGGCGGCTACACGGTGTGGGGCAAGCTGGTGCCGGCGGCCGCGAGCTTGAAGGCCGACGCGCTGCCGATCGGTCTGGCGCATCGTGTGAAGCTGAAACATGACGTCGCGCATGGCGCGATGGTGCGCTGGAGCGACGTCGAGTTCGATGCGGGCAACGAGACGGTGAAGGCGCGCAAGGCCATGGAGGACGCGTTCGCAGCGCAGCATTGAGGGCGTCGCCGGCAGCGCAACCAAAGTGCGCTTGCTTTGCTGCGGCCCTTTCGTCATCCTGACCGCGATCCGGAATTCGAATTTCGGACGCCAAGAAACGTCGGCCACCGGCGAAGACAAAGCGACGTCAAGATCGCAATCCCCTCGTCGAGGACTCGACATCACAGGAGGGAAACGCATGGAACGTCGTAAATTCCTGACGGCGGGCGGGCTGGGCCTCGCCGCAAGCGCAGTCGCAGCGCCAGCTGTCGCGCAATCGATGCCCGAGGTGAAATGGCGCCTGGCGGCGAGTTGGCCGAAATCTCTGGATACGCTGTATGGCGGCTGCGAATATTTCTGCAAACGCGTCGCCGAGATCACCGACAATAAATTCCAGATCCAGCCCTTCGCCGCCGGCGAAATCGTGCCGGGCCTGCAAGTGCTCGACGCGGTCTCGAACGGTACGGTCGAGATCGGCAATACCGCACTGTATTATTACTGGGGCAAGAATCCCGCCTTCACCTTCGGCACATCGCTGCCATTCGGGCTCAACACGCGCCAGCACATCTCTTGGCTATTGTGGAACGGTGGTCAGGAGATGCTGAACGATCTCTTGAAGGAGCATAACGCGATCGGCGTGCCCACAGGTTCGACCGGCGCCCAGATGGGCGGCTGGTTTCGCAAGGAGATCAAGACCATCGATGATCTCAAGGGACTGAAATTCCGCGTCGGCGGGTTTGCCGGCACCATCATCTCGAAGCTCGGTGGCGTCCCGCAGCAGATCGCGGCAGGCGACATCTACCCCGCGCTCGAGAAGGGCACGATCGACGCGGCCGAATGGGTGGGCCCCTATGACGACGAGAAGCTCGGCTTCGTCAAGGTGGCGAAGTACTATTATTATCCGGGCTGGTGGGAAGGCACCGGCCAGGGCCACAACATCATGAATCTCGAGAAGTGGAATGCGCTGCCCAAGCATTATCAGGCGGCCATTTCGAGTGCATCGCTCGATACCTTCACCTGGGTGACCGGCAAGTACGATGCGGTCAACCCACCAGCACTCAAGCGGCTGCTCGTTGCCGGCGCCATCCTCAAGCCCTTCCCGCAAGAAGTGCTCGAGAGCTGTTATACGGCGGCCGGGGAGGTCTACGCCGACCTCGCCAAGAACAATCCGCATTTCGGCAAGATGTATGCGAGCCTCACCGCCTATCGCAGCGAGTCGCTGGCCTGGATGCAGGTCGCCGAGCTCAGCTTCGACAGCTTCATGATGCGGATGCGGACGCGGACGTAGCTGCATCGCGCTGCAAACAGCTAAAACGACGAAAGCCCCGGAGATGTTTCCGGGGCTTTTGCGTTTGTCCATCGACCCGACCAGTCACTGCGTCGTCCTCGACAAGCGAGCATAGCAAGTGCCGATCCAGGCCCATGACCGCAGAAGCAAATTTGCGGAGACTCGTGATTGCCAGTTCGCCCGACGACGACTTTTCGGTAATGAGTCCGGGCTTTCGCCAGGACGATGCAGGAAACTCGCTCAATTCTCGTCGTCACCGAGCGCGGCGACCAGCTTGTCGTAGTACTTGCCGATTAGGTCGATGTTAGCCTTGTTCTCGATCTGCGGCGCCGGCGTCTTCAGCGCTTCGTTGAGCTCGTCGATCGCTTCCTTCTTGTCCTTGGCCGGCATCTTCTTGTCTGCCTGCACCTGCGCGATCTGGGCCTTGATCACGGCTTCGGTGCCGACATATTTCTTGGTCGCGGGATCGAAGCCGCCGAGCACGAGGC
>NZ_JADPKA010000094.1:0-72500 GCF_023073715.1 Bradyrhizobium sp. 164 | reverse complement strand
AGAAACCCTTATTTAGACCAGTGAGCTGTTACGCTTTCTTTAAAGGATGGCTGCTTCTAAGCCAACCTCCTGGTTGTTTTGGGATTTCCACATCCTTTCCCACTTAGCCACGAATTAGGGGCCTTAGCTGTAGGTCCGGGTTGTTTCCCTCTCCACGACGGACGTTAGCACCCGCCGTGTGACTCCCGCATATTGCTTTCGGGTATTCGGAGTTTGGTTGGGTTTGGTAAGACGGTAAGTCCCCCTAGCCCATCCAGTGCTCTACCCCCCGAAGCATTCGTGCGAGGCGATACCTAAATATCTTTCGCGGAGAACCAGCTATTTCCCAGTTTGATTGGCCTTTCACCCCTAACCACAAGTCATCGGAGCCTTTTTCAACAGGCACCCGTTCGGTCCTCCAGTGAGTGTTACCTCACCTTCAACCTGCTCATGGCTAGATCACTAGGTTTCGGGTCTAATACAACGAACTTGGCGCCCTATTCAGACTCGCTTTCGCTACGCCTTCGCCTATCGGCTTAAGCTTGCTCGTTAAATTAAGTCGCTGGCCCATAATACAAAAGGTACGATGTCACCCAGAACGAATCTTGGGCTCCATCTGTTTGTAGGTGTCCGGTTTCAGGTCTATTTCACTCCCCTCGTCGGGGTGCTTTTCACCTTTCCCTCACGGTACTGGTTCACTATCGGTCGCTGAGGAGTACTTAGGCTTGGAGGGTGGTCCCCCCGTGTTCAGACAGGATTGCACGTGTCCCGCCTTACTCGTGGATACATCATCGCATTACTCGTACGGGGCTATCACCCTCTAAGGCCCAGCTTTCCTGACTGGTTCCGATTGTCTCTGATGTATCACTGGCCTGGTCCGCGTTCGCTCGCCACTACTAACGGAGTCTCTGTTGATGTCCTTTCCTCCAGGTACTTAGATGTTTCAGTTCCCTGGGTTCGCTTGAAACCTCCTATGTATTCAGAAGTCTCATACCTTCTCTTGATAACCGGAAATCCAAAACCTCGCGGTTTGATTTCTCGCATTTCTGGTCGAACCCCAACACACAAGGTCTTGGAGTTCCGGCTATCGAAGGTGGGTTTCCCCATTCGGAAATCCGCGGATCAAAGCTTCTTCGCAGCTCCCCACGGCTTATCGCAGCGTAGCACGTCCTTCATCGCCTCTCAGCGCCAAGGCATCCACCGAACACCCTTAAGGCACTTGATTGCTCTCATTATCAATGTCCACACACTCGGCAGAATGTTGTCTGTACGATTGCCTTGCGGCGCGCACCCTCGATGAATGCTACGTACAGCCGGACATTGACTAGAAAGACCAGCTTGCTTCGTAAGATCGTTCCGATAGCGAGGCGGTCAAGCTTCGCTAAAAGGATCATTTACAACTCGCCCATCTTCCAGATGCAACCTTGTGGGCCGCACTGAAAGGCGCGCGAGCGCCGAAATGATCCGGAGATAATGAAGGCTCGCGCAACGATTTGCTGCACGACCCAACTCGGATCGATCTCCTCTTTACGATGTCAGAAAACACGCAGCTCATTGTCCATCCGGACTAATGAGTGCGAAGTGATGTTTCGCGGACGACGGTTGAATACCTGCAAACACGGCATCGATGATCAAACCATCTGGTGGAGCCAGACGGGATCGAACCGACGACCTCATGCTTGCAAAGCACGCGCTCTCCCAGCTGAGCTATGGCCCCGTAACCAGAAGACGAAGCGCGATGCTCGTACCATGGCTTGCCGAGCCGAAGCTCGCGCTGACTAGCCCGCCTTCGCCCACAGGGCTTCGGCGTGGCAGCCTTGCACTCGCTGGCGCGAGCGAAGGCTGGTGGGCCTGGGAAGACTTGAACTTCCGACCTCACGCTTATCAAGCGCGCGCTCTAACCAACTGAGCTACAAGCCCCTAACGCTATCCTATCAGGACTAGGGTCTTGCGTGCATGCATCGGCGACCAGCGCCGAATGCAATCGCACAGCGCAGCCCCGGCGCGTGTTCGTCCGCGAAGAAAGAGAAACGAAGACGGCGAAATCCCGCCAATGCAGCTCAACGATCTGGCGATCTGTTGGCCACTGATGTTTCTAAAACGATCCGATAGTGAGCGTGAGCTCGCTGAAGGATCATCCTTAGAAAGGAGGTGATCCAGCCGCAGGTTCCCCTACGGCTACCTTGTTACGACTTCACCCCAGTCGCTGACCCTACCGTGGCCGGCTGCCTCCCTTGCGGGTTAGCGCACCGTCTTCAGGTAAAGCCAACTCCCATGGTGTGACGGGCGGTGTGTACAAGGCCCGGGAACGTATTCACCGTGGCGTGCTGATCCACGATTACTAGCGATTCCAACTTCATGGGCTCGAGTTGCAGAGCCCAATCCGAACTGAGACGGCTTTTTGAGATTTGCGAAGGGTCGCCCCTTAGCATCCCATTGTCACCGCCATTGTAGCACGTGTGTAGCCCAGCCCGTAAGGGCCATGAGGACTTGACGTCATCCCCACCTTCCTCGCGGCTTATCACCGGCAGTCTCCTTAGAGTGCTCAACTAAATGGTAGCAACTAAGGACGGGGGTTGCGCTCGTTGCGGGACTTAACCCAACATCTCACGACACGAGCTGACGACAGCCATGCAGCACCTGTGTTCCAGGCTCCGAAGAGAAGGTCACATCTCTGCGACCGGTCCTGGACATGTCAAGGGCTGGTAAGGTTCTGCGCGTTGCGTCGAATTAAACCACATGCTCCACCGCTTGTGCGGGCCCCCGTCAATTCCTTTGAGTTTTAATCTTGCGACCGTACTCCCCAGGCGGAATGCTTAAAGCGTTAGCTGCGCCACTAGTGAGTAAACCCACTAACGGCTGGCATTCATCGTTTACGGCGTGGACTACCAGGGTATCTAATCCTGTTTGCTCCCCACGCTTTCGTGCCTCAGCGTCAGTATCGGGCCAGTGAGCCGCCTTCGCCACTGGTGTTCTTGCGAATATCTACGAATTTCACCTCTACACTCGCAGTTCCACTCACCTCTCCCGAACTCAAGATCTTCAGTATCAAAGGCAGTTCTGGAGTTGAGCTCCAGGATTTCACCCCTGACTTAAAGACCCGCCTACGCACCCTTTACGCCCAGTGATTCCGAGCAACGCTAGCCCCCTTCGTATTACCGCGGCTGCTGGCACGAAGTTAGCCGGGGCTTATTCTTGCGGTACCGTCATTATCTTCCCGCACAAAAGAGCTTTACAACCCTAGGGCCTTCATCACTCACGCGGCATGGCTGGATCAGGGTTGCCCCCATTGTCCAATATTCCCCACTGCTGCCTCCCGTAGGAGTTTGGGCCGTGTCTCAGTCCCAATGTGGCTGATCATCCTCTCAGACCAGCTACTGATCGTCGCCTTGGTGAGCCATTACCTCACCAACTAGCTAATCAGACGCGGGCCGATCTTTCGGCGATAAATCTTTCCCCGTAAGGGCTTATCCGGTATTAGCACAAGTTTCCCTGTGTTGTTCCGAACCAAAAGGTACGTTCCCACGCGTTACTCACCCGTCTGCCGCTGACGTATTGCTACGCCCGCTCGACTTGCATGTGTTAAGCCTGCCGCCAGCGTTCGCTCTGAGCCAGGATCAAACTCTCAAGTTGGACTTGAACTTTGAACCGGCTGATCACAACGTTTGACGAGGTCCCACCATACTCGCGAAGCGATTCACATCGCTTGCGAACTGACCTCAATGAAGAGGCCATGGTGTTACCTTTGAAACGTGTACCGCCGAAGTCTTTCGTCCGGTCTCGATCAGAAAAGCCGAAGCTTCCCAGAAGCGAGACCCGCAAGGACTCCGCCGTCCACGTTTCTCTTTCTTCATCTTCACTTGTCAAACAGCCCGGGACCTTGGAGGCCCCAACCTTCCAGCGTGGAAGGGTTCCGACACCCTTACCGACGATGAATGACTCCAACCGACTGGTGTCGATTGTTGTGTCACTCAACAAGGTGAGGAGCATCAGTGGCGCGTTCGCTCGCCTTGGTCAGTGACCCGGCGGCGCCGCGCTCAGTGGTTGGGGTTATAGTCCCCCCTCATCGGGATTGTCAACGCCCATCGTCAACAAATCGTCGCACAGTGGATCGACGAAAAAATTCTCGTGTTTCCAGGCAGTTAGAAGGACGGAGAACGGTCGGGCTGATGCTGTGCGAGGAAAAAACTGAAAAAAGTTTGCGCCCCCGGCGGGCTCTGGAGCGGGCTTCGGCGGCGGCTTGGGAGAGGGCTTGGGACGCCCGTCCGGGGAGGCTTCCCGCGTCCGCCCTTCAGGAAACTTTTTCCATATGAGGCGCCGTACTTGAGCCACAATCCCGCGGCGTTCTGATAAGAGACAAGCTTGAATCGCGGGGACGCCAGTGGGGGCTGCCGGCGGTTTTCATGGGTCAGAGGAAGGCGATCTTGCAGATGGCGCGGCCTTCCTCCGGCATTCGAGAGACATCGAGAGACCTTTTTCCGTTTAGCTGTTCGTAATTTCGGCCGGCCCGTCATCGGGGCCTTCTGACCGCGAACGCCTATGCGGCTTGCCCTTTTCCTGCGATACGCCTCGAAGAGGGCGACCGGGAAAAGGCTCGATACGGGGCTTTTGGGTCGTTGAATTGGGGGACTTTGGGTTGAGCCACAGGACGTCACGCAGCGCTTACGGGCGTGAGACCGGGATCATCGATCTCGGCCACGAGCCGCCGCTGTCCGTCGACGGTTCTGAGGCCGCCGTGATCGATCGCCGCCGCGTCTCGGTACAATGGTTCAGCGGGACGATTCTGACCGGACTCTGCGGCGCGGCCCTCATCGGCGGCGCCGTTTTCGCGTCGCTCGACGGCGAGATGACCTTCGCCAAGGTGCCGGAGCGGGTCGAAGGCGCGCTGCGCGGTGCATTCGGCGCAGCCGATCGCGCCGCCACGCTGCACAAGAGCGACCGCCTGCCGCCGCCAAGCGAATCCACGGCTTCGCGCAACATCGTCCGCGTCTCCACGGTCGCCCGCGTCGGCAACCGCGACGTGATGCGGGTGCGCCCGTTCGTCCGCATCGCCGGCAATCTGTCGATGACGACGAGCGATCTGTCGGCGAAGATTCCGCCGTTCAACGCCCAGCGCATGCTCACCGACGTCGGCTCCGATCCGAAGACCGCCTCCGACGACCCGAACAATCCCGAAGCCGTCGAGCCCGACGCCGAGGTCTCCTTCGTCACCAAGGACCTGTCGCCGGTGCTGCCGAAGGCCAAGATTTCCGCGGTGGTGGCGCTCGACGACATCCTGATGCGGGTGCGCGATGCCGCCAATTGGCGCGGCAATGGCGGGGTGCGCTACGCCTCGCTCGCCAATGCCGCCGCCGACGTCTCCGGCGCGACCGGCGCCTCCGACATCAAGATGGCCTATGCCACCGAAGTATCGCCGTCCGATCCCTATGCCGGCTTCGAGACGCGCGTGGTGCCGGAAAACGTCACGCTGCTGCCCAAGACCAAGGAGCAGATCACCGGCGGCAATCCCAACGGCGAACGCGTCCACATGGTCAAGAAGGGCGACAGCGTCGCTGGCGTGCTGCGCGATCTCGGCGCCACCGCCGACGAGATCAAGGCGATCACCGCAACGCTCGGTCCGCGCGGCCGCGACGGCGGCCTGAAGGAAGGCGAGAAGCTCCGCATCCTGATGGCGCCCGCAAGCCCCGGCGCGCGCCTGCAGCCCTACCGCGTCGTCGTCGCCAACGACACCATGGTCGAGGCGATCGCGGCGCTGTCCGATCTCGGCAAATACGTCGCGGTCGACGTCTCCAGCATGAACACCGTCACCGACGCCGCGGCCAACGCCAACAGCGACGACGATGACGACGATGACGGCTCCGGCGTGCGGCTCTATCAGAGCATCTACGAGACCGCGATGCGCAACAAGGTGCCGATGCCTGTCATCGACGACATGATCAAGATCTACTCCTACGACGTCGATTTCCAGCGCAAGGTGCAGCCGGGCGATTCCTTCGACGTGTTCTACGCCGGCGAGGACGAGGGCGTGACCGCCAGCGAGAAGAATGAGGTGCTGTTCGCTTCGCTCACCGTCGGCGGCGAGACCAAGAAATACTACCGCTACCAGAGCCCCGACGACGGCGTCGTCGACTACTACGACGAGACCGGCAAGAGCGCGAAGAAGTTCCTGGTCAGGAAGCCCGTCAACAACGCCATCATGCGCTCCGGCTTCGGCGGCCGCCGCCATCCCATCCTCGGCTACGTGAAGATGCACACCGGCGTCGACTGGGCCACCGCCTACGGCACGCCGATCTTCGCCTCCGGCAACGGCATGATCGAGAAGGCCGGCCCCGAGGGCGGCTACGGCAAGTACATCCGCATCAAGCATGCCAACGGCTACGAGACCGCCTACGGCCACATGTCGGCCTTCGCCAAGGGCATGGAAGTCGGCAAGAAGGTGCGCCAGGGCCAGGTGATCGGCTTCGTCGGCTCATCCGGCCTGTCGACCGGCCCACACGTCCACTACGAGATCCTGGTCAACGGACGGTTCGTCGACCCGATGCGGGTAAAGCTGCCGCGCGGGCGCTCGCTGGAGGGCCCGATGCTGGCGAGCTTCGAGAAAGAGCGCGACCGGCTCGACGGCATGATGAGCGGCCGCGGCGGCGCGATCGCGAGGATGTCGGATGCGACCGGCGGGCCGTTACAGGTGACGAACCGCTAAATCGGCACGGCCGGGCGCTACCTCACAACGTCAAGTTTCGTTTGCCAAAGCCGCTTGACGGGCGAATACTTTCCGAAAAATGGGAGGTCTCGCCATGAAGAACAGGCTCGCCTGCGCAGCCCTGGTTGCTGCAGTTTTCTCCATCACGAGCGCATCGGCTGAGACCTTGCCGGCAAGCTGGGAGGTCACCAAGCTCGTCCCGGGCTCCGCATTCCACGGCGTCCATGGGCTTGGCATCGACAAGGCCGGCCATCTGTTTGCCGGCAGTGTCGCCGGCGCCGCGCTCTACGAGGTCGACATCGCAGGCGGCACGGCCAAGATCGCGATCCCCGCTCCGATCGGAATGGCCGACGACATCGCGTTCGCGCCCGACGGCACCATGGCCTGGACCGGCTTCCTCGCCGGCGATCTCTATGCACGCAAGGGCGACGGCCCGATCAAGAAGCTTGCTTCCGGCCTTCCCGGCATCAACTCGCTCGCCTTCCGCAAGGACGGCAGGCTCTACGCCACCACCGTCTTCCTCGGCGACACGCTCTACGAGATCGACGTCGAGGGCATCAAGCCGCCGCGCCAGATCATGGAGAAGATGGGCGGCCTCAACGGCTTCGAGTTCGGTCCCGACGACAAGCTCTACGGCCCGCTCTGGTTCAAGGGACAGGTCGCAAAAGTCGACGTCGACAAGGCCGAGCTGACCGTCGTCGCCGATGGCTTCAAGGTTCCGGCCGCGGTGAATTTCGATTCCAAAGGCAATCTCTTTGTTGTCGACACCGCGCTCGGCCAGCTCGTCCGGGTCGATCCGAAGTCGGGCGCCAAGACCATAGTCGCGCAACTGAAGCCGTCGTTGGACAATCTCGCGATCGACGGCAACGACCGCATCTACGTCTCCAACATGGCCGATAACGGCATCCAGGAGGTCGATCCGGCGACCGGCCAGGCCAAGCAGATCATCATCGGCAAGCTGGCACTGCCCGGCGGCATCGGCGTCACCTCGAACAATGGCAAGGATACCATCCATGTCGCCGACGTGTTCGCCTATCGTACGGTCGACGGTGCCACCGGCGAGGTCACCGAGAAGGCGCGCATGCACGCCGCCGGCGTCACCCTCGAATATCCGATGAGCGCGACAGCAAAGGGCAACGACGTGGTCCTGTCGAGCTGGTTCACCGGCACGGTGCAGGTGATCGACGGCAAGACCGGCGCCACGCGCGACATGCTGCACGGTTTCAAGGCCCCGCATGACGCGATCGTGCTCGCGGACGGCAGCATTCTGGTGGCCGAGCTCGGCACCAAATCGCTGGTCAAGGTCAGCGGTGAGCATGGCCAGGATCGCGCCACGCTGGTCGGCGATCTCAAGGGCCCGGTCGGTCTCGTCGGCGGATCGGCTGGCGAAGTCTACGTCACCGAGGCCTTCTCCGGCGCCGTCTCCCGGATCGACAAGAACGGCGCAAAGACCGTGCTCGCCAAGGAGCTGAAAATGCCGGAAGGCATTGCGCGCGCCAGCGACGGCAAGCTCATCGTGGCGGAAGTCGGCGCCAAACGATTGGTCGAGATCGCGCCGGAGACCGGCAAGGTGACGGAGATCGCGGCCAATCTTCCGATCGGCCTGACAGGCGCACCCGGCGGCCTGCCGACGCATATCCCGACGGGCGTCGCGGTCGGTGCGAGCGGCGTCATTTACTTCACCTCGGACGTGGAGAATGCGATCTACAAGGCAGTGAAGAAGTAGCGATCGCTGGACAAGAGCTGACCGCGGAACCCAGGCTCGGGTTCCCGGTTAGACGCTGACGGAAGCCCACCAGCAGGAGGACCGCCCATGACGCGCCTCTCACGTGACGACGTCGTCAAGGCCGTGGACCGCGCCGATGACGTCACTATTGCCCAGATCATCGGGACCGGCGCGACGGCCGAGGAACTCGCCGAAGCCCAGGCCTGGCTCGCCAACGACGAGCCGATGATCAACGACTTGCGGCCGCTGGCGCAGGGCCGGGTGCGCGAGCTGGTGGATATTCTCTCGGAGCTCGAGGAGGACGACGAGGAGCAAGGCCCCGCCGCTCCCGGCTCCGCGTCCGCGCTCAGCTAGCCGGCGAGCCAACCGACGAATTCGCCCCGGAAAGACAGATCTCTCCGGGGCGTCCTGTTGCTTCAGGCGGCAGAAACGCTCAGTTCAGTTTCCGCTTCGGCACCGGGGCCTCGAACTGGGCGATCTCCGCGGTCTGCGGCGCCTTGCCGTTGAAGGTCAGCACATTGCCCTCGGACGAGATCGCAACGCTGTCGCCGTCTCTGACCTCGCCGGCCAGGATCATCTCGGCGAGCGGGTCCTGGAGATAGCGCTGGATCACCCGCTTCAGCGGCCGTGCGCCGTAGGCGGGATCCCAGCCCTTGGCAGCGAGCCAGTCGCGGCCTGCGGCATCGAGCGTCAGCACGATCTTGCGATCGGTGAGGAGCTTCTGCAGCCGCGCGAACTGGATCTCGACGATCCGGCCCATCTCGCTCTTCTGCAAGCGGTGGAACAGAATGATCTCGTCGACGCGGTTGAGGAACTCGGGGCGGAAATGCCCACGCACCATTCCCATCACCTGCTCGCGCACGGCCGAGGTGTCCTCCCCTTCCGGCTGGTTGACCAGAAATTCCGAACCGAGGTTCGAGGTCATGATGATGAGCGTGTTGCGGAAGTCGACGGTGCGGCCCTGGCCATCGGTCAGGCGGCCGTCGTCGAGCACCTGGAGCAGGACGTTGAACACGTCGGGATGCGCCTTCTCGATTTCATCGAACAGCACCACCTGATAGGGCCGGCGCCGCACCGCTTCGGTGAGCGCGCCGCCCTCGTCATAGCCGACATAGCCCGGAGGCGCGCCGATCAGCCGCGAGACCGAGTGCTTCTCCATGTATTCGGACATGTCGAGGCGGACCATCGCGGTCTCGTCGTTGAACAGGTACTCGGCGAGCGCCTTGGTCAGCTCGGTCTTGCCGACGCCGGTGGGGCCCAAGAACATGAACGAGCCGGTCGGCCGGTTCGGGTCCTGCAGGCCTGCACGCGAGCGGCGCACGGCGGTTGCGACCGCACGCACGGCTTCGGCCTGGCCGACGACGCGCTTGCCGAGTTGCTCCTCCATCTTCAGGAGCTTCTCCTTCTCGCCCTCCAGCATCTTGTCGACGGGCACGCCGGTCCAGCGCGAGACCACCTGCGCGATGTGGTTGGCGGTGACCGCCTCCTCCATCATCTCGCCGGCGTTCTCCTTGGCCTCGATCTCCGCGAGCTTCTTCTCCAGCTCCGGGATCCTTCCATAGGCCAGCTCGCCGGCCTTCTGGAATTCGCCGCGCCGCTGGGCGTTGGCCAGCTCGACTCGCAGGCCGTCGAGCTCGGCCTTCAGCTTCTGAGCATCGGAGAGCTTGGTCTTCTCCGCGCTCCAGCGCGCCGTCAGTGCCGCAGACTTCTCCTCAAGCTCGGCAAGGTCCTTCTCCAGCGTCTGGAGCCGGGACTTGGAGCCGGCATCGCTTTCCTTCTTCAGCGCCTCCTGCTCGATCTTGAGCCGGATGATCTCGCGGTCGAGCGAGTCCAACTCTTCGGGCTTGGAATCGACCTGCATCTTCAGCCGCGCCGCGGCCTCATCCATGAGGTCGATGGCCTTGTCGGGCAAGAAGCGGTCGGTGATGTAGCGGTTGGACAGGGTCGCGGACGCCACAAGCGCCGAATCGGTGATCCGCACGCCATGGTGCTGCTCGTACTTGTCCTTCAAGCCGCGCAGGATCGAGATGGTATCCTCGACCGACGGCTCGCTGACGAAGATCGGCTGGAAGCGCCGCGCCAGCGCAGCATCCTTCTCGACGTGCTTCTGGTACTCGTCGAGCGTGGTCGCGCCGATGCAGTGCAGCTCGCCGCGGGCGAGCGCCGGCTTGAGCAGGTTGGAGGCGTCCATCGCGCCATCGCCCTTGCCGGCGCCGATCAGCGTGTGCATCTCATCGATGAACAGGACGTAGGTGCCCTCGCTCGCGGTGACTTCCTGGAGCACGGCCTTCAGCCGCTCCTCGAATTCACCACGGTACTTCGCGCCGGCGATCAGGGCGCCCAAGTCGAGCGCAAGCAACTTTTTGTCCTTGAGGCTGTCGGGCACATCGCCATTGATGATGCGCAGCGCCAAGCCCTCAGCGATGGCGGTCTTGCCGACGCCGGGCTCACCGATCAGCACGGGATTATTCTTGGTCCGGCGCGACAGCACCTGGATGGTGCGGCGAATCTCCTCGTCACGGCCGATGACCGGGTCGAGCTTGCCATCGCGCGCCGCCTGGGTGAGGTCGCGGGCATATTTCTTCAGCGCGTCGTACGCATTCTCCGCGGTCGCGCTGTCCGCGGTGCGGCCCTTGCGCAGGGCTTCAATGGCCGCATTGAGATTTTGCGGGGTGACACCGCCCTTGTTGAGGATCGCGCCGCCCTCGCTGGTCTTCTCCAGCGCAAGACCGAGCAGCAGCCGCTCGACGGTGACAAAACTGTCGCCGGCCTTCTCGCCGGCCTTTTCCGCCGCGTCGAAGGTGCGGGCGAGTTCGGGCGCGAGATAGATCTGGCCAGCGCCGCCGCCGGAGACCTTGGGTACCTTGTTCAGGGCGTCCTCGGTCGCCTTCAGGATTGCACGCGAATTGCCGCCGGCGCGGTCGATCAGACCGGCAGCCAGCCCTTCAGTGTCGTCCAGCAGGACCTTCAGCACATGCAGGGTGGAAAACTGCTGGTGCCCCTCGCGCATCGCAAGCGACTGCGCGGATTGGATGAAGCCCCTGGAGCGTTCGGTGTACTTCTCGATATTCATGTCTTTTCTATCCCTCGGCCTGCCCTCGGAGCCCTCAAAGGCACTCCAGACGGCATCTTCATTGGGTTTCCGATCACCGTATTGACGTTTCAACCGGTAACGGTGTTCTGCCGGCGTTGCCGCCGGCCTGAGGCAAATGTGGGAAGCGGGTCGCGGATGCGGAAGAGGCGCGTTCACAATTTCGTGCGCTCATGGGCCGCTTGGCGCGGGCCTGCCGAATCCCCTAAGTAGCGGCATGATAGCCAGCCGCACCGCCGAGATTACCGGCCTCTACCGCTACCCGATCAAGGGCCTGACACCGGAACACCTGACCCGCGTCGCGTTGCGGAGCGGCCAGACCCTGCCCGCCGACCGCCGCTACGCCATTGAGAACGGGCCGAGCGGGTTCGATCCCGAGGCGCCCCAGTGGAAGCCGAAAATCCAGTTTCTGATGCTGGCGCGCAATGAGCGACTGGCCTCCCTCGACAGCCGGTTCGAGGACGCGACCAATCGCCTGACCATCCGCAAGGACGGCCAGATCGTCGCCAGCGGCGATCTCGAGAGCGCTGCCGGGCGCACCGCCATCGAGAGCTATTTCAGGGAGAACTTTCAGCCGGAACTGAAGGGCCCACCCAAGGTCCTGTCCGGCCGCGACCACAGCTTCTCCGACGTCGCCCGCAAGGTCGTGTCCATCATCAATCTCGACAGCGTCCGCGCCCTCGAGACCATGCTCGGCGGCGCCACCGTCCACCCGCTGCGCTTCCGCGCCAATCTCTATGTCCAAGGTTGGCCGGCTTGGTCCGAGCTCGACCTCGTCGACCAGACGCTCGCAATCGAGCGGGCGCGGCTGAAGGTGGTCAAGCGCATCAAGCGCTGCCCGGCCACCAACGTCGACCCGGTGACCGCCAAGCGCGACCTCGAGATCCCGCCGGCGCTCTCGCGCCATCTCGGCCACATGGACTGCGGCATCTATGCCGAGGTGATCGAAGATGGCGAGATCGGCGTCGGCGATGCGGTCGCGGTGGGAGAGCCGAGACTGGTGTGAGCCGATACCGCCTCAACACACTCCGTCATTGCGAGGAGCACTTGCGACGAAGCAATCCAGACTGCTTCCGCGGAGGGATTCTGGATTGCTTCGCTGCGCTCGCAATGACGGCAGCGACGACCGTCAATTCGGCATCACATACGCATAGATCTTGCCGCGCGAGACCGGCGCCTCGCGGACGCGGTTGCCATTGTTGCCGGAGATCATGATCGGATTACCCCGCGCATCGATGCCGCTGATGATCCCGACATGGCCGCCGCGGCCGCCGCGCGACATCACCGCGATGGCGCCGACCTGCGGACCGGAGATGCGCGTGCCGTAGCGCGCGAACGAGCTCGCCATATCGGAGCCCGTGCCCTGATGCCCAGTATGTTGCAGCACCATGTTCATGAAGCGTGCGCACCACAGGCTGCCGCGTCCCGTGGGATTGCCGCCGAGATAGCGGCGAGCCTCGGACACGAGGCCCGATCCGCCGCCGAAACCGCCGCTGCTCATGGCGTTATTGGCCAAGCCGCTAGGGGCTATTCCATTAGTGGCCATGCCGCCGCTATTGGCGTTCGGATCATAGCTCGCCTGGGTGTTGGCGAATCCACTCGCCTGCAATCGCGCCGCGCTGCGCTCGAAGCGCGAGCTGCGGGCATGGTGGCGGTAGTGATGATGTCTGGCGTGGTGCACGTAAGCGTGCCGCTCTGCGCTATGGCGATGATGCGGCCGCGCTGAGGCCGGAGAAACGAACGCGACGACCGCCGCGAAGAAGAGCGCCAGCGCGACAACACAACGCGACAGGCGAGACGCAAACAACTCGAACATTCTTCATCCTTCGTTACACCCCCACTTCCCCGATCGGCCCGTGCACGGCCGACATCTACTTTGCGTATCAGAATCCCGATGTGGCGAGATCAAGACACGTCCTGGGAGATTTTGCGCGGAGGTTAACGGTGCTAGAACCCTCATGCGCGAACTGCAGAACGGCATTCCAATGCCGCAGCACTCTCAGGGAGAACCGCATGCCTTACGCCGTGACGAAGGATGATTGCCGTCTGTATTTCGAGGAAGCCGGCGCCGGCACGCCGATGATCTTCCTGCACGAGTTCGCGGCCGACTACACCAATTGGGAGCCGCAGATGCGCTACTTCTCGCGCGGCCATCGCTGCATCACTTACTCTGCGCGCGGCTACACGCCGTCCGACGTGCCCGATGGCGAGGCCTACACCTACACGCATTTCTACACCGACGCGCTCGCGGTGCTCGATCACCTCGGGATCGAGCGCGCGCATCTCGTCGGCCTGTCGATGGGGGCCTACTCCTCGCTTCAGATCGGGCTCAATGCGCCACAGCGCGCATTTTCGATGACGCTGGCCGGCGTCGGCTCGGGCTCCGAGATCGATAATCTCGACGCCTGGCGCAGGCAGTGCCGCGCCAATGCCGAGCAGTTCGAGGCGCTCGGCTCCGCGGAAGTCGCAAAGGTCACGCGCGAGGCGCCGAGCCGGATTCCCTTCCTGGTGAAGGACCCGCGCGGCCATACCGATTTCTACGCTGCCCTTGCTCGCCACGATGCCAAGGGATCGGCGCGCACGATGCGCGGCTTCCAGGGCGGCCGTCCCTCGATCTATACTATGACGGATGCGATCAGAGGCGTTGCAACGCCGGCGCTGATCATCTGTGGCGACGAGGACGATCCGTGCGTCGGACCGAGCCTGTTCCTGAAGAAGCATCTTCCGGCCGCAGGGCTCGCGATGTTTCCGAAGTCGGGCCACGTCCTCAACCTCGAAGAGCCCGCGCTATTCAACGAGAGCGTGGAGCGGTTCGTCACGCTGGTGGAAGCGGGCCGCTGGCCGGTGCGCGATCCGAGGTCGGTGGCAGCGCATTAGCGTATTGACGAAAGCCAATGCGGGCGCGCTGTCATCCCCCGCGAAGGCGGAGAATCCAGTACGCCGCGGCCTATCGTTTAATTACTCCCGTCTCGGCGCACCGGATCGCCCCGGTCCCGGCTCCGCCAAGGCTACGCCGAGGCCCACAGGAGTGCTCGGCCCGCCGAAGCCTTGGCGAAGGCGGCAAGCCGGGCGATGACAGTTGAGCGCGTTGATGGGGCTCGCCCAAATCTCGAATGACGAGAAACTATTTGCCCCCGCCCCTGCTCAGCAGAAACACGCCCTGCTCGCCGAACATGTTCCACACCCACCATGGCAGGTTCAGCGGCACCGGGCGGCCGTAGAGGTCGAGCGCGACCGAGCGCTCCATCTTGACGTTGATCTGGTCGCAGAGCTCGACAAAATCCTTGATGGTGCAGAAGTGGATGTTGGCGGTGTCGTACCAGGTTGCCGGCAGATTCTCCGTACGCGGCATGTGACCGCCGATCAGGAGCTGGAGCCGCATCTTCCAGAAGCCGAAATTCGGAAACGACACGATGGCGCGGCGGCCGATGCGCAGCAGGTTCTCCAGCACCACCCGCGGCTGCCGCGTCGCCTGCAGCGTCTGCGACAGGATCACGTAATCGAAGGCGTCGTCGGGATAGTTGACGAGGTCGGTATCGGCATCGCCCTGCACCACCGCGAGCCCCTTGGCGACGCAGCGGTTGACGCCCTCGCGCGACAGCTCGATGCCGCGGCCGTCGATCCCACGCGTTTCCAGCAGCTGGAGCAGATCGCCCTCGCCGCAGCCGACGTCGAGCACCTTCGAGCCCGGCTTGACCATCTCGGCAACGAGCAGATGATCGGCGCGAAACTGACCGGACGGCCCCGTCGCAACGCCGTTCAGCGGCAGCACCTCCTGTACCGACATCTTAGCCACCTTTGCCGTTGAGACCGCGGGCCTTGCCCGCGGATTGCAGGAAGGCCCGCGAGATGTCGAAGAATTCGGGGACGTCGAGCAGGAAGGCGTCGTGGCCGCGATCGGTCTCGATTTCGGCGAACGACACCCGAGCGCTTGATGCATTCAGCGCGTGCACCAGCGCGCGCGATTCCGATGTCGGGAACAGCCAGTCGCTGGTGAAGGAGACCACGCAGAAGCGGGTCTTGATGCCCACGAACGCCTTTGCCAGCACGCCACCATGATCGGCGGCGATGTCGAAATAATCCATCGCGCGCGTCAGATAGAGATAGGAATTGGCATCGAAGCGCTCGACGAAGGACGAGCCCTGATAGCGCAAATAGGACTCGACCTGAAAGTCGGCGTCGAACGAAAAGGTCGGCAGCTCACGGTCCTGCATGCGGCGGCCGAATTTCCGGTGCAGCGCAGCGTCTGAGAGATAGGTGATGTGCGCCGCCATCCGTGCCACCGCGAGGCCGCGATGCGGGTGGATACCATGGTCGGCATAGCCGCCATTGCGCCAATCGGGATCGGCCATCACGGCCTGGCGGCCGAGCTCGTGGAAGGCGATGTTCTGCGCCGAGTGCCGCGTCGAGCACGCGATCGCCAGCGCGGAGTACACGCGGGCAGGATAGGCCGCGGTCCATTGCAGCACCTGCATGCCTCCCATCGAGCCGCCCACCACCGCGAACAGCGTGTCGATGCCGAGCCGGTCGATCAGCATCGCCTGCGCGCGTACCATGTCGGGAATGGTGATGACGGGGAAATCGAGACCCCAGACCTTGCCCGTCGCGGGATTGATCGAAGCCGGCCCGGTCGAGCCCATGCAGCCGCCGATCACGTTGGAGCAGATGATGAAGTAGTGTTGAGGATCAAGCGGACGGCCGGGGCCGACCAGCGTCTCCCACCAGCCGGGCTTGCCGGTGACCGGATGCACGTTGGCGACATGCTGGTCGCCGGTCAGCGCATGGCAAACCAGAATGGCGTTGGAGCGATCGGCGTTCAGCTCGCCATAGGTCTGGTAGGCGATCTGGAACGGGGAGAGATCGATGCCGCAATCGAGCCGCAGCGGCTGATCGGCGCCGAAATGCATAACCTGCGAACTCGGATGATCTACCTCGTGCGATCGATCGTCGGCGCTGATCGCGGGACTCGGAATCGACTTGACGCTACCCATCTGAGCATCGACCTCGTTTGCGATCAGACTTACGACCGCAGTGACATCAGGCCATGAAAAACCCGGCCTGAACGATAGGTTCGGCCGGGATCGGAAGCGTCCCCGGCCTGTTTAGCGAGTTTTTTAACGTGGCTGCAAGCCGGCCGGCTCAAATGACCACGGAACAGGCAAAAACTTACTGTCTGGAGCGGTCTTCGTCAAGCCGCGGTCCGGATTAACCCAATTCGTCCCTGATACGTCGCCTGAAAAGGCCCAGCTTCTCCTCGCATTTCTCTTTGCTTTCGCGGCCTATCCTGCCTAATCAGGACATCGACCGCAGCGGTGACGGCACTGACCGATCCGCATTGGAACGCCTCTGAACAGCCGTTGTCAGTCATGTCCCAACGTCCGCCCGCGCCGCCATCGCTTCAGGAATTGCGCAAGGAGATCGACGCGATCGACGAGGGCATGCATCGCCTCCTGATGCAGCGCGGCGACATCATCCACCGCCTGATCCAGGTGAAGCAGACCCAAGAGGTCGGCTCCGCATTCCGGCCGGCGCGCGAGGCCGCCATGATGCGCGACCTCGTCCAGCGTCATCGCGGCATCCTGCCGCTCGACACGGTCGAGAGCATCTGGCGCGTCATCATCTCGACCTTCACCTATGTGCAGGCGCCGTTCTCCGTGCATGCCGACATCTCGGTGAGCGAGCCGGCGATGCGCGATTCCGCGCGCTTCCACTTCGGCTTCACCGTGCCCTACGTCGCGCATTTCAGCGCGCAGGCCGCAGTCGAGGCGGTGGCGAAATCCAAGGGCGACCTGGCGCTGGTCTCGGCGACCTCGAGCCGCACGCCGTGGTGGCTGGAGCTGGAAGCCGACGGCGCGCCCAAGATCATCGCGCGGATGCCGTTCGTCGAGCGCGCCGACCATCCGGCTGCACTGCCGGTGTTCGCGATCTCGCGCGTCGCCGACAGCGCGCTGGTGACTGAGGTCGAGACCTTCAGCGTGCGCGTCTCCGGCTGGAACGCCGAGGTCGCGCGCGCCCTGTCGCCGCTTGCCGAAATCGTGGCGGTGCCCGATACTGCCTTCGACGGCGCCGCCCTGCTGGTTTCGGTCACGAGCGCGACCAGCATCGACAAGATCAGGGCTGCCCTGATCGAGGCAGGGGCCTCGGTGCGCTCCACGGCCCTCGTCGGCAGCCACGCAACGCGCTATACGGTGCCCCCGACAGGGCCGAAATCGTAAGTCGCGAGCCGTCCCGCCAATCCGGAGTTGAAGATGTCCCGCCCCGTGCCGAATCCCGGCATTCTCGATATTGCGCCCTACACGCCCGGCAAGAGCCCGGTGCCGGAGCCGGGCCGCAAGGTGTTCAAGCTCTCGGCCAACGAGACGCCGTTCGGGCCCTCGCCGAAGGCGATCGAGGCGTTCAAGCGAGTGGCGGATCATCTGGAGGATTATCCGGAAGGCACCTCGCGCGTGCTGCGCGAAGCGATCGGCCGCAGCTTCGGTCTCGACCCCAACCGCATCATCTGCGGCGCCGGCTCCGATGAGATCCTCAATCTGCTCGCGCACACTTATCTCAGCCAGGGCGACGAGGCGATCTCGACCACCCACGGCTTCCTGGTCTACCCGATCGCGACGATGGCGAACGGGGCCAAGAACGTGGTGGCGCCCGAAACCAACTTCACCGCCGACGTCGACGCCATCCTCAACGCCGTGACACCGCGGACAAAGCTGGTCTGGCTCGCCAATCCCAACAACCCGACCGGCACCTATCTGCCGTTCGACGAGGTCAAGCGCCTGCGCGCCGGACTGCCGTCGCAGGTGCTGCTGGTGCTGGACGCCGCCTATTGCGACTACGTCTCGCGCAACGATTACGAGATGGGAATCGAGCTCGTCGCCACCACCGAGAACACGGTGGTGACGCACACCTTCTCCAAGATCCACGGACTTGCGGCGCTGCGCATCGGCTGGATGTTCGGCCCCGAGCACATCATCGACGCAGTCAACCGCATCCGCGGTCCCTTCAACGTGTCGACGCCGGCGATGTATGCCGCGGTCGCCGCGATCGAGGACACCGCGCACCAGGCGATGTCGAAGCAGTTCACCGAGACCTGGCGCAACCGGCTGACCGAGGAGATCGGCAAGCTCGGGCTGAAGGTGACGCCGAGCGTCGCCAATTTCGTGCTGATCCACTTCCCGACCGACAAGGGCCAGACCGCGGATGATGCCGACGCCTTCCTCACCAAGCGGGGCCTGGTGTTGCGCGCGCTGAAGAATTACGGCCTGCCGCATGCGCTGCGCATGACCATCGGCACCGAGGAGGCCAACCGCCTCGTGGTTGAGGCCTTGCGCGACTTCATGGGCGGCAAATGAGCGCGCAGGCGCACTTCCAGCGCGTCGCGCTGATCGGCTTCGGCCTGATCGGCGGCTCGATCGCGCGCGCTGCGAAGCTCCAGGGCTTGGCGGGTGAGATCGTCACCACCGCGCGCTCGGAAAAGACGCGCGCGCGGGTCGCCGAGCTCGGCATCGTCGACCACGTCGTGGCGACCAACGCGGAAGCGGTGAAGGATGCCGATCTCGTCATCCTCTGCATTCCCGTCGGCGCCTGTGGCGAGGTCGCGCGGGAGATCGCCGCGCATCTCAAGCCGGGTGCGATCATCTCCGATGTCGGCTCGGTCAAGGGCGCGGTGGTCAGGGACATGGCCCCGCATCTGCCGCAGGGCGTTCATTTCGTGCCGGCGCATCCGGTCGCGGGCACCGAGCATTCGGGTCCGGATTCGGGCTTCGCCGAGCTCTTCATCAACCGCTGGTGCATCCTCACGCCACCGGAAGGCGTCGATGCTGCTGCCACCGATCGCCTGCGCGCGTTCTGGGCGGCAATGGGCGCCAAGGTCGAAATCATGACGCCGGATCATCATGATCTCGTGCTCGCGATCACCAGCCATTTGCCGCATCTGATCGCCTACACCATCGTCGGTACCGCCGACGAGCTGGCGCAGGTGACGGAATCCGAGGTGATCAAATTCTCCGCCGGCGGCTTTCGCGATTTCACCCGCATCGCGGCCTCCGACCCGACGATGTGGCGCGACGTCTTCCTCGCCAACAAGGAGGCCGTGCTGGAGATGCTCGGCACCTTCACTGAGGACCTCGCCAAGCTCACCCGCGCGATCCGCCGCGGCGACGGCGAAGCTCTGTTCGACCACTTCACCCGCACCCGCGCCATCCGCCGCGGAATCGTCGAGATCGGCCAGGATTCGGCCGCGCCCGATTTCGGCCGGCCGCACGCTGCGCTGAAGAAGCCGTAGCTTCGCTCCCGTCATTCCGGGGCGCGCGAAGCGCGAACCCGGAATGACGAGATTTGCGGCTCGAGATTCCGGTTCATTCGCTTCGCAAATGCTCCGGAATGACGGCGAGTCAATACAGCGGCGGGATCTGGCCGACCTTGACCGGACCGAGCAGCACGGCGCCGTCGACGAATTTTAGCGGAAAGCTTCTCGCCTTCTTGCCCTCGAGCGTGCTCTCGGTGCCGATCGAATTGATGCCGGCGGCGACGCCGGCATTGGCGTTCTGCTTGATGACCTTGCCGAGGCCCGGAACGGCGCGGTCGAGGGCGCCGAAGAGATTGTTGAGATCCTGCGACTTCACGCCCGGCGCGACGCGGTCGAGCGTTGCCTGCGGTACACCCTCCTCCAGTATCTTCTCGATGCCGAGCGCCGGGATCACGCGCTCGAGGCCCGTCACCGTCATCTGCAATTCGCCGTCGAGCCGGCCACTGGCCGAGAGGCCGAGCGTGCCGGCCGCAACCGCGATCATCTCGCCCTGCTGGATCCGCGACTGCACGATCTCGATATGGCCGCCGGCGGCCTGGATCTCGCGGAAGCGCTGCGGCCAGGGTTTTGGCGTGACGTCCGTAAGGCCCGTGACCTTCGCGCGCGTGTCCGCCTCGAACGGCTCGGCGAGCAAGGGATGAACGCCCTGGATGCTGCCCTGCGCGACATGGAGCACCGTCTCGATGACCGGATGATCGGACGACGATCCGTCCGCGAGGCGGCCGTGCAGCTCGACCTGCTTGGCGCGCGCGAGCGGCACCTGCACGCTGCCGTCGAGACGGTTGAGGCCGGGATCGTCGAACACGATGGAGGCGCGATCCGGCACGGCCGGCAGACCGACCACGCTGGCGCGGCCCTTGCTCCAGTTCACCACGAAGGTGTTTTGCGTGACGCCGTCAGTCAGCGTCGCCGGCGCGGAGAACTCCGCGATGACGAGCTTGGGGTCGTAGACCTGGGCGACGACCAGGATGTTGTCGAGCTTCGCCGTAAACGGCGTCTTGCTCGCATTCTGCGACACCAGGGCGACGCTGGCGCCGGAGCACTGGACCTCGAAGCGGAACGGGAATCCCGCGATCGAGCGCTTGGCGCAATCATAGACGCGTCCGGATTTGGCCTCCTGCGCGCGCCAGGCGTCTGCGGCGATTTCGGCCTGCGACGCCGCGTAGAACCAGAAACAGCTCCAGGCGACCGCGAGGATCAGGACGAGAGCGGGCGCGATGAAAAGGCCCCAACGGGAGCGACGGCCTGTGGCAACGGTCATATTGGACATGCGGCGACCCTTTGACCCCAGATTCAGGCAAATGTAAGCGAGGTCCGCCCCCGACGAAAGGCGGAGAATCCGCTTCGCTTGGGGGCACGGTTCTGCTAAAGCGCGGCGCGATTTGGAAAAATCGTCATCGCGCTTTAGCTCCTTGTTTGAGCATGATCTTTTCGGAAGGCCGCTTCACACTTTTCCGGATCATGCTTTAGCCGTGCCCGAAATGTCGGAAATCACCCTCCCCTCCGTCACCACCGCCAAGGGCGACCTCTGGGTGTTCGGCTACGGCTCGCTGATGTGGCGGCCGGGGTTCGAATTCGAGGAGCGCGTCCCGGCGCGGCTGGTCGGCGAGCATCGCGCGCTGTGCGTCTATTCCTTCGTGCACCGCGGCACGCCGGAAAAGCCGGGCCTGGTGCTCGGGCTCGACCGCGGCGGCGCCTGCCGCGGCATCGCCTTCCGCGTCGCCGAGAAGAACCGCAGCGAGGTCGTCGCCAATTTGCGGGCACGCGAGCAGGTCACCTCGGTCTACCGCGAGGTCATGCGCTCAGTATGGCTGGAGAACGATGCGCGGCAGCGCGTCTCCGCACTCACTTATGTCGTCGACCGCGGTCATGTCCAATATGCCGGCCGGCTCTCGCTCACCGAGCAGCACCGCCATGTCATCCAGGGCCATGGCCAGTCCGGCGCCAATCGCGACTACGTCACCGCGACGGTGAAAGCGATCGAGGCCGAAGGCTTTCGCGACACGCAGCTGCACCAGCTTGCGACGATGCTGCACGGCGATGCGCATTCCCTGCACGCGCCGGCGCCGACCGAAGATCGAGAGAACCGCTAACTGTCCGACCGCGCGTAGCTCGGCGCGGAGCCGATCAAGTGCTCCTGCTCTTTCCGGCCGGCTTCGACGAGACGGCCGGTCGCGTCTTCGATCGCCGTCTGCACGCGCGCGCGAAACTCGTCCTTCGGCAGGCCCGACGGCAGTGGATCGAGGAATTCCACCACCAGCGTGCCAGGATAGCGCATGAAGGTGCGGCGCGGCCAGAACAGGCCGGAATTGAGCGCGACCGGCAGGCACTGCACGCCGCAGGAGGAGTAGATCTGCGCAAACCCTGTCTTGTAGGCGGGGGCAGCGCCCGGCGCACGGCGCGTGCCTTCCGGAAAGATCACGAGCTGGCGGCCGCCGCGCACGGCCTCGCGCGCCCGCCGCGTCATGTCCAGCAGCGCCTTCACGCCGGCATTGCGATCGATCGCGATCATGCCGGTCTTGACCAGGAATTGACCAAAGACCGGGATCTGCATGAGCTGGCGCTTGAGGATGAAGATCGGGTGATCGAAAAAGCCGGGTAGCACGAACGTCTCCCAGAACGACTGGTGCTTTGCCACGACCAGCAACGGTCCCTGCGGGATCTTCTCGACCCCGCGGAATTCCACCTTGATGTTGCAGATCACGCGCATCAGGATCAGCGTCGCCTTCGCCCACCATTCCGCGACCGTCAGCATGGCGCGCGGCGGCAATGCGAAGGTCGGCAGCGCCACGATGGCCAGGCACACCAGCACGGCGTAGAACAGCACGTTGAACACGAGCGAGCGCAGGAAAATCAGGAACATCGACGATCCGATCAATTGCCGGTCAATTGGCCTGTGCTGTGGCGGGCCGCTTCGGCTGCACGCCCACAGGCTGCTCCGACACTTCGGGCGAAAGGTCAATCCCGAAATTCTCCAGCCGCACCCTGAGCTCGGCCGCGACGTACTTGGCGTATTCCGACAGCAGCAGCCGCAACGTCGGCGCCGAAGTCCACCACGGCTCCTCGCGCCATTTGTCCCCGACCACCGCGAACGGGATCAATGTGGTCTGCGGCATCGCATGGGAGAATTCCACCAGCGCGCGGGGCATGTGATAGTTCGAGGTGACCACGATCAGCGATTTGAACTGGCGCCCCTCGGCCCAGCGCCGCGCCTCCGCCGCATTGCCGCGCGTCGAGAGCGCGGTGCGGTCGAGGTCGACGCAGCAGGTCATGAAGGAGTGGTTCTCCGGCAGGGTGCGGGAGATGTCGCTCGCCGTCGAAGTCGGATGCACGCCCGATATCAGGAGCCTCCTGCCGTAGCCGGCAGCGAGCAGCTCCATCGCGTCCGACACCCGGGAGGAGCCGCCGGTCAGCACCACGATGCCGTCCGCCTTGCGATCCGGCACCATCTCGGCGCCGCGCAATTGCGACAGGAACGCAACGAAGCCTGCTGCCGCGCCGATGAAGGCAAGCGCGATCGTCGACACGATTGCCGCGCGCAGCCAGCCGCGCGGCAGTTTTGGCGATCGATCGTCGGTCGGCGAGGTCATGCGATGTCGGTGATCCCTTCCCAGAGGTGATTTTAAGACGTTTTGAGGCGAAGTGGAGTCTGGTTATTGGGCTCTGCGAGCGGAAGGCACACCTCCTCTCGCCGCGTCGCCAGTGCGCTCCCGCTCCCCGCCAGCGGCGAGAGGCGAAGAAGCCGCTATCACCCAACACTCAATCGATATCATTCAGCGTCGCGAACAGCGTCTGGCGGGAGGCGACCGCGGTGATGGCGCCGATCAGCACCGCCTGGACCGCGAGCACGATGTAGCCGGATGGCCGCAGCGAGAAGGTGCCGAGCAGCGCGGCGAACTGATCGCCGACAGGGGTGCCGGAGAACCAGCCGGCGACCGACTCGGAGAAGCCGAACACCAGCATGGCGGCGCCGCCCCCGATCACGCCGCCCTCCAGGCCCAGCCTGAGGAAGTGGCGCAGGAAGCGGTTGGCGATGTAACGGTCGCCGGCGCCGACGAAATGCAGGACCTCGACGATCGGGCGGTTCGCCGCCATGGCGCCGCGGGTCGCGAACGAAACCGAGATGATGGTGGCGATGATGACGAGGGCGAGAATGCCGATGCCGGCGAGCACGGTGGCGTTGGTCATCGAGCGCATGCGCTCGATCCAGGCGCGATGATCGTCGACACTCGCGCTCGGCGCCACCTGGGTGACCCGCGCGCGCAGGACGCCGAGATCGAGCGGCGTGCCCGGCTGCACGCGCGCGATGATCATGCGCGGCACCGGCAGATCGTCCATCGACAGGCCGGTGCCGAGCCAGGGCTCGAGCAGCTTGCCGCTTTCGTCCTTGCTGAACGGCTTGACCTCGACGATGCCGGCTTGCGCGCGCATCGCCTCCGTCACCGCCGCGGTATCGCGTTCGAGATCGCGGCCAGCCTGCGGACGGACCTGGATGGTGATTTCGCTCGCGACCTCCGACTGCCATTCGGCGGCGGAAGCGCTGACCAGCAGCACCGTGCCGGTCGTCATCGAGGCGAGGAAGGTCATGATGGCGACGACGGCGACCAGCGCGCGGCCGTGGATCGAGGCACGCGGCACGATCGGCGACATGTTGCGCGCCTGGGCCGGAAGCTGCGGACGCTCCTGCCCGAGGTCAACCAGCACGCCGCGCTCGTCGGTCCTACTCATAGACGTGCAGCCGTCCCTGATGCAGCACCAGGCGCCGCGCCTCGTACTGGTCCATCAGGCCGATGTCATGGGTCGCGATAATGACGGCCGTGCCTGATTTGTTGAGCTCGATGAACAGCCGCAGCAGGCGGCGGCCGAGCGTCGGGTCGACGCTGCCGGTCGGCTCGTCCGCGAGCAGCAGCTGCGGGCGCGAGATCACGGCGCGGGCGATCGCCGCGCGCTGCTTTTCGCCGCCGGACAGGATCGGCGGCAGCGCATCCATGCGATCGCCGAGGCCGACCCAGCGCAGAAGATCGATGACCTCCTTGCGATAGCTCGACTCGCTACGCCCCATGACGCGGAATGGCAGCGCGACGTTTTCATAGGTCGTCATGTGGTCGAGCAGGCGGAAATCCTGGAGCACGATGCCGATGCGCTTGCGCAGGTCGGCGATCTCGTCCTTGCCGAGCCGCGAGATGTCCTGGCCGAACAGATTGACGAGGCCCCGCGTCGGCCGATGCGACAGGAACAACAGGCGCAACAGCGAGGTCTTGCCGGCGCCGGACGGTCCGGTGAGGAACTGGAAGGAATGCGCCGGGATCTGGAAGTTGAGGTCGCGCAGAACCTCCGGCCCCAGACCGTAACGCAATCCGACATTTTCGAACCGAACCAAGCTCAGCTCCGTTCGAGAAGGGGCGCGGGCCACACGGCTGCACCCCGCCAAACGCGACTAACGGGTTTTGCGACCGTTATGGTTTCCGGTTCGTTAACGCTCGCCCGGTAGCATAAGAGCAACCCGGTTCTCCGCGACCGTGACATCGTCAAGACCAGTCCATGCATCAAGGCTCGTCCATGCATATCGTCTGCCCTCATTGTACGACATCCTACGCCATCAAGCCTGCGAGCCTGGGTGCGAACGGCCGGACAGTGCGCTGCTCCCGTTGCAAGGAGACCTGGGTCGCCCATGCCGAGGATGCGATCGAGGAGGCGTCCATCCCGGCCATGGCTGCGGCAAGCCAGGCCGAGGACCAGGCCGACCTCGCCGCGCAGTGGAACTCATACGCCAAGGACGATAGCACCCCCGACACTCCGGTTGTCGAAAGCCCCTCGATCGCCAGCGACTGGCCGACCGAGGACACCAAGGAGATCGAGGACGAGTGGTCGGCGGCGGCCCGGGCCGTCGAGGAGGACGTCGCCGGCGCGCAGCACCAGTCCTGGTTCCGCGGCCTGTTCCGTCGCCGCGGCGCGCGGGTCAGTCGCCCGGCCGCCACCGCGGCGCCGCGAAAATCCCATTTCGGCCTGCCGACCGGCTGCGCCGCCATGGGCGCGCTGGTGCTGGCACTGGTGATCTGGCGCGGCGACATGGTGCGGCTGCTGCCGCAGACGGCGGCGTTCTACAAGATGGTGGGGCTCGAGGTTAATCTGAGAGGGTTGGCCTTCAAGGACGTCAAACTATCCAGCGAGACCGTGGACGGTAAGCAGGTGCTGGTGATCGAGGGCGTGATCGTCGGCGAGGGCAAGAAGCCGCTCGACATCCCGCGCCTGCGCTTCGCCGTGCGCGACGCGCAAGGAGCGGAGATCTACGCCTGGAACACGGTGCTGGAGCAGACCGTGCTGCGGCCCGGCGAGCGCGCCTTCTTCCGCTCGCGCCTGGCCTCGCCGCCGCCGGAAGGCCGCAATATCGACGTTCGCTTCTTCAACCGGCGCGACATTGCCGGCGGCAGCGTATAATCAGCCTCACAAGATCCGCGCGGGAGTTGGTCCCGAGGTTTGTCTGATGCCGAAAATCCTGATCGCCGACGACGAGGATTCGATGCGCACGCTGGTGGCGCGCGCCATCGCCATCGACGGCCACGAGACCGTCACCGCGCAAGACGGCGCCGAGGCGCTGGAGATCCTGACCCGCGAGGACGGGGCGTTCGACCTGCTGCTTACCGACATCCAGATGCCCGTCATGGACGGCATCGCGCTCGCCCTCTCCGCCGCGCGCGATTTCCCCGACCTGACCATTCTCTTGATGACCGGATTTGCCGACCAGCGCGAGCGCGCCTCGAACCTCAATGCGCTGGTGCATGACGTCGTGACAAAACCGTTCTCGGTCGCCGACATCCGCACCGCCGTGGCGGATGCGCTGGCGGCGAGGAAGGGGTAGCGGGCGGCATTAGCCAAGCATACCGCTGTCATGCTCCGCGAAGGCGGGGCATCCAGTACGCTGTCGCCTATCGTTCGGATCACAATTGTGTCGGAATACTGGATGGCCCGCCCCAGTGCGCAAGCGCACAAGGCGGGCGATGACATCGAGTGTGAGGTCAAAAATCCTTGAGCAGGCGCTCGATATAGTCGAGCTCGATCTGCGGGCGCGAGGTATCGCCTAAGCGGCGGCGGAGCTCTTCGAGGATGCGGCGGACACGCTGGGCGTCGATCTCGCCGGGGATCTTGACGGTGTAGTCGTCGCTGAGATCGCGGCCGTGAAGCGGACGGCCCAGCGGATCGGTCTGATTGGCGCCGCTCTGCTGACGGCCGGCCCGATTGCCGGGACCATCGCCCTGCCCGTCGCCGTCGCCCTGCTGCATGGCCTCGGCCATCTTCTGCGCGCCCTTGCGCAAGGCATCGAGGGCCTTGCCCTGCGAATCCACGGCGCCGTCGGCGTTGCCCTCGCCGAGTTTCGACCCGGCATCGCCCATGGCCCCGTCGGCGTCGTCCAGACTGCTGTCTTCGTCGCCCTGGTCGCCGTCCTGATCGCCATTCTGGCCGGGCTGGCCCTGGTCGCCCTGCTGACTCTTCTGCCCTTTCTGACTCTGACCTTTTTGTCCCTTCTGCGCGAGGCCGCGCTTGGCGAGTTCGTCCTGCAACTTCTTCAGACGGTCGCGCAGCGCCTGCTGGTCCTGCTGGAGGTCCGACATCGACTGGTCGCCCTGCTGCTTGCCGCGCGAGCGGTCGCGCCGGGAGTCCTGGCCCTGCTTGAACGTCTTGTCGCGCAATTGCTGCTGCTTGCGGATCATGTCGCTGAGCTCGTTGAGCGCCTGCTCCATGTCGCTGTCGCCGGATTGCCCGGGCTGCGCCATCTGGAGATTTTCCATGATCTGCGCGAGCTGCTCGAGCATGCGCTGGGCCGCCTCGCGGTTGCCTTCGCGCGCCGCCTTCTCGATCTGCCTCAGGAGGTCGTCCAGATCGCGCTGCGTGATGACATTGCGATCGCGGCTGGAGGATTGGCTGCGTTCCGTCGCCCGCTTGTACTCCTCCAGCTTCTGGATGGCGTCAGACTGATTGCTCAGGCTCTTGCCGGATTCCTTCTGCCTGAGGCTGTCGCCGGACTCCTGCATCGCCTTTTCGGCGCTGTCGAGCAGCGCGTCAGGATCCTGATCCAGCTGGGCAGCGACCGGCGAGACGCCGCAGAGCAGCAGGGCGACACATGCGATCGACATCGCCTTTAAGACTGGCACGCGTGCTAGCTTCCGCATTTCCGGTCCCGCGTAAACTGGTTGGTCTTGTCGTCCCCCGTCTTGTTGGCACGGCTGCTTGCCGACTTCCGATAGGCCTGAAGCTGCTCGCGCAATGTGTCCTGCTGCTGCGCCAGCTCTTCGAGCTGCTCGGGCGTCGCATGCTGGGTCTTCTGTCGCAGCTCGATCGCCTTGTCGAGGATGAGCTGGACCTCCGCGGGGAACGGCTGCCGCGCTCCGAGCGGATTTTGCTCGGCGCGCCGGGCGAGGTCGCGTACCTTGCCGGCCATGGCCTCGCGGAGCTTTTGCGTCAGCACCCTGATCTCGTCCTCGCTGGCGCCGCGTTCCAGCGCCGCCTTGAGCGCGTCCTGCGCCGAACGCAGCGCCGCGTTGACGCTGCCGGCGACGCCGTCGTCCTCGATGGTGACCGCGAACGCCCACATGCTCGCCACCACCTCGCGCAGCGCCTCGTCGGTGCGGGCCGCCTCGAGCTGGGACGCCAGGCTGCGCAGGCCGAGATAGCAGCCGGCATCCGGCGTGAACAATTCGGGCGCGATCATCAGCGCGTCGAGCGCGGTGTAGACGTCGGAATTCCTGTTGGCGTCGAGCGCGAGGATGCGGCGCTGCTCGATCAGCGCGCGCGCGAGCGAGTTCGTGAACAGCCGTTCGGGCAGGCGCATGTTGAAGGGCTCGCTTCGCGCCTCGTTGCCGGCCTCGTCCTTGGCGGTGAGCGTCAGCGTGACCTCGGCGCCGGCATAGGGATCCTCGCTGAGGTCCTTCACCGTCTGGCCGACGCCGTTACGGGTGCGCGCGTTCGGCAGCACGAGCGGGAATTGCGGCGGCTGGAACAGCGGCCGCGCCGCGCCTTTGCCGTCGGCGTCCTTGCTGTTGTCCTTGTTATCCTTGGCGGTATCTTTGGCGCCATACTTGCCGGCATCCTTGGCGTCGGCGGGGCGCAGCGCAATGTGCGCGTCGGCACCGGTGACGCCGTAATCGTCCTCGATCTTGTAGGAGAGCTGGAGCGCGCCGCGTGCCTGCCGCTCGGGGTCCTTGGCGAGCGCGATTGTCGGGGGACGGTCCGGTGTCGCCGTGAAGGTCCATTGCGGCTGGCCGGAGGGCGCGCGGACATGCGCGGTGCCGTCGGCGGCGATGGCAAAGTGCTTTTCGTTGGTGCCCTTGGGCGCGGCTTCCACCGGGGCGACCTCCTTGAGGCCGCCGGAGACCGCGACATCGAGGCTGCCGCCGGAGGAGCGCACGATCAGGGTCGAGCCGGCGGGGACGGCAAGCGGTCCGCTGGCCGGCAATGCCGCGGCTTCCTTGTTGGCGGCCGACAGGATGACCGGCGGCTTGCCGGTGTAAAGCGGGGGCGTCACCCAAGCGTCGACGCGAACATTGGTCGGGGCCAGCACGCCATTCCAGTCAAAGGCGGCCCGGAGCCGCATCGCGCGCTCGTCGCCGGCGGCGAAGAAGGTCGCAACCAGCATCACCATGACGAGTGCACGCAGCGCCCAAGGATCGTGAAACGCGAGCCGCGGATGCGGCAGACCGGCGCGGATGCGCTTGAGCGAGGCCAGCGTGCGCTCGCGTTGCGCCTGCCACAGCGCCTTGGCAACCGGGTCTTGTGAGCTCAGCGTGTCCGTGAGCGTGGTGGCCGGGCGGTGACGGATGCCGGAGCCACGGTCGAGCCGGCTCAGCGCCTCATCACGGCCTGGCCAGCGAAAGCGAATCAACGGGAACAGGGCAGCAATCGCGATGCCGGCGAAGATGACGAGACCGATCGCGCGGGCGACAAACGGCAAGGACAGCCAAAGGCCGGCCCAGGACACCACCAGGAAAAGGCCGGCGACAGTCAAAAGCCGCGCCAAATTCGGCCAAGCACGCTCCCACGCGATGGCATAGGTCGCCCGATCGAGGGCCTGCGCCAGCTTCAGCCGCGACAGAGCGTCGCCCTCGCGGATCGGGTCTGACGGGTCGGGGGTGACGCCGTTCAATCAGCTCTCCAGGTTGCCCGGTAGAGCGAAGCCTACCACAACGGCAGCACTGAGGCATCCATTCCGGCACGGGAGACACCCCTTTTCCCGCATAACACGAGGACGTGACTGGCCCGGCGCAACCCCGTAATTTCCGCGACGCCATTCCGAGGAAAACGAAGGAAACGCCATGGACAAGAAGATGCACGACAAGGGCCTGGAAGTCCGCAAAGCAGTGCTGGGCGAGGCCTATGTCAACAACGCCCTGACGAACGTCGACGATTTCAACCGTCCGTTCCAGGAGATGCTCAACGAATATTGCTGGGGCGCGGTGTGGGGCCGCGAGGAACTGCCGCGCAAGACCCGCAGCATGCTCAACATCGCGATGATCGCGATCCTCAACCGCCAGCACGAGCTCCGCGCGCATCTGAAGGGCGCACTGACCAACGGCGTCACCCGGGAGGAGATCCGCGAGATCCTGATGCAGGTCGCGATCTATGGCGGCATGCCGGCCGCCGTCGACAGCTTCCGCATCGCGCGCGAGGTGTTTGCGGAGATCGATGGGAAGGCGTGAGGGCGAGCCACCGCCGCCGTCATCCCGGACAAGCGTCAGCGCAAATCTCGATCGGCGCGCGCTTGAGCCGCGCTTGTCCGGGACGACTCCGAGGGTGGAGTGCGCATCTTTCACGACAACGAATAACAAACCCAAGGAAACAGCATGGACATCGGATTCATCGGGCTCGGAAACATGGGTTTCCCGATGGCGCGACGGCTGATTGAGGCCGGACACCAGCTCGTCGTGTTCGACACGCGCAAGGAGGTCGTCGACAGGCTGATGGCACGCGGCGCGACGGCTGCGACATCACCCAAGGATGTCGCCGACCAGGTCGAGACGGTGATGGCGAGCCTGCCATCGCTGCAGGCCTCGCTCGAGGTCGCGACGGGCGCAAACGGCGTGATCGAGGGCAGGCGCGCGAAACGCTTCGTCGATCTGTCGACGGTCGGCTCGCAAATGGCTTCGAAGATTCACGGCCTGCTCGCCAAACGCAACATCGTGCAGGTCGACTGCCCCGTGTCCGGCGGGGTCGGCGGCGCCGAGAAAGGCACGCTGGCGGTGATGGTCTCCGGCCCGAAAGCCGAGTTCGAGCTGCTCAAGCCGGCGCTCGACGTGATCGGAAAGGTGTTCTTCATCGGCGAGAAGCCGGGCGCAGCGCAGACCATGAAGCTCGCCAACAATTTCCTGTCGGCCACGGCCATCGTGGCAACGTCGGAAGCCGTCGTGATGGGTGTCAAGGCCGGGCTCGATCCCGCCGTGATGATCGACGTCATCAATGCGGGCTCGGGCATGAACACGGCGAGCCGCGACAAGTTTCCGCGTTCGGTTCTGCCGCGCACCTTCGACTTCGGTTTCGCCACGGGATTGATGGTGAAGGACGTGCGGCTGGCGCTGGAGGAGATGAAGCAGCTCGGGCTGTCGATGGAAGTCGCTGATGCCGTAGGACGGTTGTGGGAGACGGTGATCAGCGCGGAAGGCGCCGAGTCCGACTTCACCGCGGCAATCAAGCCGATCGAGAGGAAGGCGGGGGTTGTGGTTGGAGCGAAGGGCGAGTTGACGGGGAAGTAGCGAAGTGCAGATGCAGCACCCGCCACTCGAGGGAGAGGTCTGGCGAAGATTCGTCGTTAGCAGCTTCGCGCGACACGCCCTCGGGGATTATGGATCCTGGCTGTCGCACGACGACACTGAATTTGTGGCGGCCCGCCGTCGTGCTGTCACAGCCAAGGCGCCGGCGTATCCATCGCGATCAGCTGTTCGACCTCGATGCGCGGGCGCACCACGGCGTATTGCTCGCCCTTCACCAGCACCTCCGGCACCAGCGGCCGCGTGTTGTAGGTGCCCGCCTGCACCGCGCCATAGGCGCCGGCGGTCATGATGGCGAGCAGATCGCCCGCCTTTGGCGTCGGCAGCGTGCGGTCGAGGGCGAGATAGTCGCCGGTCTCGCAGACCGGGCCGACGACGTCGGCCGTGATGGTGGCCGCGTCCTTGGCGGGCTGCGTCACCGGCAGGATGTCGTGATGCGCCTCGTACAGCGTCGGGCGGATCAAATCGTTCATGGCAGCGTCGATGATGACGAAATTCTTGCCGTCGCCATGCTTCACGTAGATGACCTTCGTGACCAGGATGCCGGCATTGCCGACGATCATGCGCCCCGGCTCGAACATCAGCGTGCAGCCGAGATTGTGGCTGACGCGCTTGACCATGGCGGCGTACGCGTCGGGTGCCGGCGGCGCCTCGCGATCCATGTAATAGGGAATGCCGAGGCCGCCGCCGAAATCGACATGCGAGATGTAGTGGCCGTCGGCGCGCAGCGTCTGCACGAACTCGGAGAGGATCCGGAACGCGGTCTCCATCTTGGAGAGGTCGGTGATCTGGCTGCCGATATGCACGTCGGTGCCAGTCACCTCGATGCCCGGGAGTCTTGCGGCGCGGGCATAGACCTCGCGGGCATGAGCGATCGGAATGCCGAACTTGTTCTCGGACCTACCGGTGGAGATTTTTGCATGCGTGCCGGCATCGACGTCGGGGTTGACGCGCACGGAGATGCGCGCGGTCTTGCCCATCTCGGTCGCAAGTCGCGACAAGAGCTCGAGCTCGGGCTCGGATTCGACGTTGAGACAGAGGATGTCGGCGGCAAGCGCAGCGCGCAATTCGGTTTCCGTCTTCCCAACGCCCGAGAACAGGATCTTAGCTGGGGGGATGCCCGCGGCCAGCGCACGCTTCAACTCGCCGCCCGAGACGACGTCGGCGCCGGCGCCTAACTTGGCCAGCGTGCGCAGCACCGACTGGTTGGAGTTCGCCTTCATGGCGTAGCAGACCAGCACCTTCTCGCCGGCGAAGGCCTCCGTGAAGACGCGGTAGTGCCGCTCCAGCGTCGCGGTCGAATAGCAATAGAAGGGCGTGCCGACGGTTGCGGCCAGCTCGGACAGGTTCACCGCCTCGGCGTGCAGCACGCCGTTGCGATAGTCGAAATGGTTCATGGCGCAGGCTCGGTTGTCCCGGCTTATTTCCGGCCGGGAGGTTCGTCCAGGAGCGGGTCGAGAATAAACGATTTCTTCCTGCCCTTGGCCGCCGCGGGCGCGGCGTCCACACCGTAGGTGGGATTGAACACGCTCGGCGTCCCCTGGGCTTCGGTCTCGGTGTCGGTCGGCGCCGCACCGTTGGCCGTGGGCGCATTGGAGGCGGTCGGCGGCAGATCCAGCGGACCCTTGCGTCCGCAGCCGGCGAGCGCCAGCGCCGTCAGACTAAGGACAATGATGGCCCACCCCGAGCCGGCCGGGCGAAACTTTGACGTCACGACGAAATCCCCACTACGCGGCGCGCACCATACAGAGATTGGTGCGCTCTGGCGAGAGCCCGCATGACCATGAAAAACAAGCCAAATTTTGCCATTAGCCCGCTTTTCGCTGCTTTTCCAGCCGCTTCGCCCAAGCCTTGGCCTGCGACGCCACGTTCTTCGGCGCGGTGCCGCCAAAGCTGGTCCGGCTCTTCACCGACGATTCGACCGAGAGCACGCCGAGCACGTCTTTGGTGATCTTGGGCTCGATCGCCTGCATCTCCTTCAGCGGCAGCTCGTGCAGCGCGACGCCGCCTTCGGCGGCCTTGGCCACGATCCGGCCGGTGACGTGGTGGGCCTCGCGGAACGGCATCTTCAGCGTCCGCACCAACCAGTCGGCGAGATCGGTCGCGGTGGCGTAACCCTCGCCCGCGGCCGCCTTCATCCTCGCTTCGTCGGGCGCGAGGTCGCGGACCATGCCGGTCATCGCGCGGATCGCCAGCGACAACGCGGCAAAACCTTCCATCGCGCCCTGCTTGTCCTCCTGCATGTCCTTTTGATAGGCGAGCGGCAGGCCCTTCATCACGATCAGAAGACCGTTGAGCGCGCCGATCACGCGGCCGGTCTTGGCGCGCACGAGCTCGGCGGCATCCGGGTTGCGCTTCTGCGGCATGATCGAGGAGCCGGTCGTGAATTTATCGCTGAGGCGGATGAGGCCAACCAGCGGCGAGGTCCAGATCACGATCTCTTCGGCAAAGCGCGACATGTGCACGGCGCAGATCGAGGCTGCCGACAGCGTCTCCAGCACGAAGTCGCGATCGGACACCGCATCGAGCGAGTTCGCCATCGGCCGGTCGAAGAGGAGCGCCTTCGCGGTGGCGTGGCGGTCGATCGGGAACGAGGTGCCGGCCAGGGCGGCCGCGCCCAGAGGCGATTCATTGAGCCGCTTGCGCGCGTCCTGAAAGCGGCCGCGGTCGCGCGCGGCCATCTCGACATAGGCAAGCAGGTGGTGGCCGAAAGTGACGGGCTGCGCAGTCTGCAGATGCGTGAAGCCGGGCATCACGGTCGCGGCGTGCTCCAGCGCGCGCTCCACCAGCGCCTGCTGGAACGCGGCCAGCGCAGCATCGGTCTCGTCGATGACGTCGCGGACGAACAGGCGAAAATCGGTCGCGACCTGGTCGTTGCGCGAGCGCGCCGTGTGCAGCCTTCCGGCGGCGGGGCCGATCAGCTCGGACAGCCGGCTCTCGACATTCATGTGAATGTCCTCGAGCGCGCGCTTGAACGCGAAGCCGCCCTTGCCGATCTCTGACAAAATCGTGTCTAGACCCTTGCCGATATTTTTCGCATCAGAGGCGGTGATGATGCCCTGGCTGGCGAGCATCGCGGCGTGGGCCTTGGACGCGGCAATGTCCTGGGCGAACAGGTGACGATCGACGTCGATAGAAACGTTGATCTCCTCCATGATCTCATCGGGACGTTCCGAGAACCGGCCGCCCCACATCTTGTTGCTCATGATCCCCTGCTCACGCCTTGCCTGTCGCTAGTCACGTTTGCTGGCCGCGGCCAGCCGTATTAAGAGGCCCCTGATAGCCACATCTGCGACCGGATGACAAACGATATGCTCGACAAGACGCCCTCCGCCACGCGCCGAATCCCCCTCGTCATCGCCATTGTGGCGATCGGGGGTCTGGCGGGCTTCGCCGCGCTGTACGGGCTGGGCCTGAGCCGGGCGCCGTCAGGCGATCCGGTCTGCCGGTCCGCGGTGGCGACCGCGCAGAAGATCGCCCCGCTCGCCCATGGCGAGGTGGCGGCGCTGACCATGGCGAGCGTCCCCTTCAAGCTGCCAGACCTCGTCTTCGAGGACGCCGACGGCAAGCCGAAGAAGCTGTCTGATTTCCGCGGCAAGACGCTGCTGGTGAACCTGTGGGCCACCTGGTGCGTGCCCTGCCGCAAGGAGATGCCGGCGCTGGATGAGCTCCAGGGCAAGCTGTCGGGCCCGAATTTCGAGGTGGTGGCGATCAACATCGACACCCGCGATCCCGAGAAGCCCAAGACCTTCCTGAGAGAGGCCAATCTGACCCGGCTCGGCTATTTCAGCGATCAGAAAGCCAAGGTTTTTCAGGATCTTAAAGCTGTAGGCCGGGCCTTGGGGATGCCGACATCGGTGCTGGTCGACCCGCAAGGCTGCGAGATCGCGACGATTGCGGGGCCGGCGGAGTGGGCGAGCGAGGACGCGCTCAAGCTGATCCGGGCGGCGACGGGCAAAGCTGCCGCGTCGCTTTAGAGAATTTAGGCCGTGACGTTGAGATTGCCGCCGACGCCGGGGCCTACATTGGCGAGCGAAGGCTGGCCGGCGCCCATCAGCGTCAGGACGGTGGATTTCTCCATGTCCATGTTCTGCTTGGTCAGCGTCGCCGCGATATTCGATTGCAGCGCGCCTTGCTGAGCGGCCAGCATGGTGCTGACCATTGCCATCATGTCCATTACGCGAACCCTCGTACGGCCCTAACCTAGGCGTGAGGGGTTAATGAGAGGTGAGCGAGTTTCCGTGTCCTGGCTCGGCAGCGCTCCGCGCTGCGCCCGGGGCACGAGAGTACCTTACCGCGTCGGCACCGGCTTGGCGCCGCGATAGTCGTAGAAGCCGCGCTGGGTCTTGCGGCCGAGCCAGCCGGCTTCGACGTATTTCACCAGCAGCGGGCACGGGCGGTACTTGGAGTCGGCCAGCCCCTCATGCAGCACCTGCATGATGGAGAGGCAGGTGTCGAGGCCGATGAAATCGGCGAGCTCTAGCGGGCCCATGGGATGATGGGCCCCTAACTTCATCGCGGCATCGATCGCCTCGACATTGCCGACGCCTTCGTACAGCGTGTAGATCGCCTCGTTGATCATCGGCAGCAGGATGCGGTTGACAATAAAGGCCGGGAAATCCTCGGAGACTGCGACCTGCTTGCCGAGCCTGGCGACGAATTCCTTGGATGCCTCGAAGGTCGCATCATCGGTGGCGATGCCGCGGATCAGCTCGACCAGCTCCATCAGCGGCACCGGATTCATGAAGTGAATGCCGATGAAGCGCTCCGGCCGGTCGGTGGCGGCGGCGAGCCGCGTGATCGAGATCGACGACGTGTCGGAGGCGACGATCGCCTCCGGCTTCAACACCGCGCACAGTTCGTGGAAGATCTTGCGCTTGACCTCTTCCTTCTCGACCGCGGTCTCGATCACGAGGTCGCAGTCGGCGAGGTCGTCCAGCTTCTCGGCAAGCTTGATGCGCGCGAGCGCCTTGGCCTTGTCGTCTTCGGTGACGGCCTTTTTGGAGACCTGTCGCGCCAGATTGCCGTTGATGGTGGCCATGCCCGACTTGAGGCGGTCGGCCGAGACGTCATTGAGCACCACGTCGAAGCCGGCCAGCGCCGCAACATGCGCAATGCCGTTGCCCATCTGACCCGCGCCGATCACGCCGACCTTCTTGATCACTGCCGCCATCATGTCATCCACCGGAACGGCGCGCGACGAGCGCGCCCTGCCTATCCCCTCGAGCCGGGAGATCCGATTTAATCAGAACCCTGGCTCGAAACCTAGATTGGATCGCCTCGAAGGCGTGCCCCACGCCAAAGAAAACGCCTCAGAAAAGCAACACCGGCCGGAGTTTATAGCTCCGGCCGGTGTTTTTAGCCCGTTTTACTTGCCGAGCTTGCCGAGTTCGGCCGTCAGCTCCGGAACCGCTTGGTAGAGGTCCGCCACCAGGCCGTAATCGGCGACCTGGAAGATCGGCGCGTCCTCGTCCTTGTTGATCGCGACGATCACCTTGGAGTCCTTCATGCCGGCCAGATGCTGGATCGCGCCGGAAATGCCCACCGCGACATAGAGCTCGGGAGCCACGACCTTGCCGGTTTGGCCGACCTGCCAGTCGTTCGGCGCATAGCCCGCGTCGACCGCCGCGCGCGAGGCACCGACGCCGGCGCCCAGCTTGTCGGCGAGCGGCTCGATGTACTTTGCGAAATTCTCGCGGCTCTGCATGGCGCGGCCACCAGACACGATGATCTTGGCCGAGGTCAGTTCCGGACGGTCGCTCTTGGCGACTTCCTCGCCGACGAACGTCGACAGGCCCGGATCGGCGGCCGCCGCGACGTTCTCGACGGGCGCACTGCCGCCCTCGCCTGCTGCGGCAAAGGTAGAGGTGCGCACCGTGATGACCTTCTTGGCGTCCTTCGACTTCACCGTCTGGATGGCGTTGCCGGCATAGATCGGGCGCTCGAAGGTATCGGGGGCGACCACCTTGATGATCTCCGAGACCTGCATGACGTCGAGCAGGGCTGCTACACGCGGCATCACGTTCTTGAAGCGCGAGGTCGCGGGCGCGACGATCGCGTCATAGCTGGACGCCAGCGACACGACCAGCGCGGCCAGCGGCTCGGCGAGATCGTGCGCGTAGAGCTCGCCATCGGCGAGCAGCACCTTCTTGACGCCGGCAAGCTTGGCGGCGGCATCCGCCGCGGCCTTGGCGTTCAGGCCGGCCACCAGCACCTCGACCTCCGCGCCGAGCGCGGCAGCCGCAGTGAGCGCCTTGTTGGTCGCATCCTTCAACGACGCATTGTCGTGTTCGGCAATCAGAAGCGTCGTCATCAGAGCACCCCGGCTTCGTTCTTGAGTTTCGACACCAGCTCGGCGACGTCCTTGACCTTGACGCCTGCCTTGCGGCCCGCCGGCTCCGTCGTCTTGAGAATCTCGAGGCGCGCAGCGACGTCGACGCCGTAATCGGCGACGGTCTTTTCCGCGATCGGCTTCTTCTTGGCCTTCATGATGTTGGGCAGCGAGGCATAGCGCGGCTCGTTGAGACGCAGATCGGTGGTGACGATCGCCGGTCCCTTCAGCTTCACGGTCTGGAGGCCGCCATCGACTTCGCGCGTGACCTTGAACTCAGAACCTTCGACCTCGAGCTTGGAGGCGAAGGTCGCCTGCGACCAGCCGAGCAGCGCGGCCAGCATCTGGCCGGTCTGATTGGAGTCGTCGTCGATTGCCTGCTTGCCGAGGATGATCAGGCCCGGCTGCTCTTCTTCGGCAACCCTCTTCAGAATCTTGGCCACCGCGAGCGGCTCGACGTTGCCATCGACCTTCACCAGGATGCCGCGGTCGGCGCCCATGGCGAGGCCGGTGCGGATCGTCTCCGACGCCTGTGCGGGTCCGATCGAGACCACCACGATCTCGGTCGCTTTGCCGCCTTCCTTCAGGCGCAGCGCTTCCTCGACCGCGATTTCATCGAACGGGTTCATGGACATTTTGACGTTGGCGAGTTCAACGCCCGATCCATCGCCCTTGACGCGGACCTTGACGTTGTAATCGACCACCCGCTTTACCGGCACTAAGACCTTCATCGATCCTCTTTCACTCAATTTGGGAAGGGGTTATCAACTGGCGCGGAACCTAAAGGCCTGATCAGGCCCGGTCAACGCGCGAAGGGCCAAATTTTAGACCTTAGAAACGCTCCGCCCAAATGGGTCAGCGGTTCTGGCCGGGAACCCAGAGTACGTCGCCGGCACCGTCCCCATTAGCGGCTCGGCTGGCCACGAACAGGAAGTCCGACAATCGGTTCATATATTGGATGCCAGCCGCGCTCACCGGTTCGCTGGGCCGGGCCGCCAGCTCTACCATCACTCGTTCCGCCCTGCGGCATATTGTGCGGGCAACATGGAGATGAGCCGCGGCCGGCGTGCCGCCCGGCAGCACGAAGGAAGTCAGCGGCGCGAGCTTGTCATTGAGTGCGTCGATGTCGCGCTCGAGCCGCTCGACCTGGCTCGCCACCACCCGCAGCCGCTCCGCTTTGCCTTCACGCTCGGGCACCGCAAGGTCGGCGCCGAGATCGAACAAATCGTTCTGGATGCGGCCGAGCATCGCGTCGAGCTCGGGCATATCCGAGGTGTGGAGCCGCACCACGCCGATCGCGGCATTGGTCTCGTCCACGGTGCCATAGGCCTCGATGCGCAGATCGTATTTCGGACGACGCTCGCCCGAGCCGAGCGCTGTCGTGCCGTCGTCACCGGTTTTCGTATAGATGCGATTCAACGTGACCATTTAGCGCCCCATGGCCCAGACTGCGAGCATGGCAATGATGATCGCCACAAACTGAAGCAGCACGCGCCAGCGCATCAGCTTCTGCGAGGTGTTGGGCGAGCCGCCGCGCATCATGTTGACGAGACCGAGCAGCAGCACGAGAGCCACGGCGCCGACCGCGATCGGCAGGATGAAAGTACTCAAGATAGATGCCATCCGAGGGTAGATAACACCGTGCGCGCCGGTCCGCCATGGCATCGCCGATCTGGCTTTTAACCCAATAATATCAGAAGCTAGCTGGATGATCTTGGATTCGATGCAGCCGCCCTTCGCCGCTCCCCGCTTGCGGGGAAAGGTCGAATTCGATCGCAGATCGAATCCGGGTGAGGCGGGCTCTCCGCGAATCCAACTCTCACCGTCCCCGCGAAGGCTCCCCCTCACCCGCCGCGCTCTGGCCCGCAGTTGCGCTGCCGAGGGCGTCGACCTTTCCCCGCAGGCGGGGCGAGGCGAACGACGCCGCGCGCGTAGGCGAAGGTCGACAGCCAATACGGGTGGCACGTGAAAGCGATCCGCTACATCTACGTCGTCGTGATGGACGCCTTCTACACGTTCCTCGCCGACGACGGCTGGGCGATCGCGAGTCACATCGCATTGTCGACGCTGATGGCGCTGTTCCCGTTCCTGATCGTGCTGACCTCGCTCGCCGGCTTCTTCGGCTCCAAGGAACTCGCCGACCAGGCCGCCAGCCTGATGCTCCAGGTCTGGCCAAAGCAGGTCGCCGACTCGATTTCCGGCGAGGTCCACGACGTGCTGACCACGACCCGCACCGGTATTCTGACGATCGGCGCAGCGCTGTCGGTCTATTTCGCCTCCAACGGCGTCGAGGCGCTCCGCGTCGCGCTCAACCGCGCCTATGCGGTGGTGGAGATGCGGCGCTGGTACTGGCTGCGGCTGGAATCGATTGCCTACACGTTGATTGCCGCCTTCACTGCACTCGCCATGGCGTTCCTGATCGTGCTCGGTCCGCTGATCATCGAAGCGGCACGGCGCCACATTCCCTTGTTCGTCGAGTCAAACGAAAGCATTCTCACCTGGCTGCGCTACGGCATCTCCATCAGCGCGCTGGTGGTGGCGCTGCTCATCCTGCACGCCTGGCTGCCGGCGGGACGCCGCAGTTTTCTCCAGATCCTGCCCGGCATCGTCTTCACCATCGTGGCGTCGCTGATCTCGAGCATCGTGTTCGGCCAATATCTCGCGCGCTTCGCCAACAACTATGTGACGATGTATGCTGGGCTGGCCTCGGTGATCATCGCGCTTGTGTTTCTGTATTTCATCGCCGCGATTTTCGTGTACGGCGGCGAGCTCAACGCGGCGATCATCAAGTCGCGACTGCCTCACGGCGTCTCGCTTCAAGCAGCGCAGTCGCTAAGGCCCGCGGGGACACAGGCTTGACTAGGAAGGCGTCGGCACCGGCCTCGCGCGACGCCGCTTCGTCTTCGCCGCGACCTGACACCCCGATAATCGGAATCTGCGCCAGCGGCGGCGCCATGCTGCGTATCCGCCGGATGGCCTCGACGCCGTCGATTCCGGGCAGCACCATGTCCATCAACACCGCATCGAAGGAGCCCTGCGCGAGCCGGTCCACCGCGTCCTCGCCGCGGCCGATGAACTCGGCATGATGGCCGAGCTCGGTCAAAATGGTGTTGAGCACCACGCGGCCGAACGGATTGTCCTCGACGCTGAGCACGCGGAGGGCGGCCATCGCCTCGGGCTCACTACCGTCCTTCGCCTTGCGCGATTTACCCGATACCATCGCATCCAGCGACACCGTCAGTGTGAACGTGGCGCCGCCGCCGCGCCGCGCAGCGACCGTGATGTCGCCGCCCATCGCGCGCGCCAATTGCTTCACCGAGGATAGCCCCAGGCCGGCGCCACCGAAGCGCGAGGCAATGGTGACATTGGCCTGGGTGAACGGGCGGAACAGCCGCTTGATCTCGGCCATGGTAAGGCCGATGCCGCTGTCAGACACGGCGAAGGCGATGCCGACCCTACCTTTACCCTTTGCTTTACCCTTTGCTTTACCCTTTGCTTTACCCTTTGCTTTGCCCTTGCGCTCGTCCTTGACGGGGCGCCAGGGCGCCACCGCAAGCGCCACGCCGCCCTGGTCGGTGAATTTCACGGCATTGTCGATCAGGTTCTCGAGCGCAGCGCGCAGGCGGACCGGATCGCCGACCACCAGCCCCGGCAACTTCTCGGAGATAACGACCTGGGCCCGAAGACCCTTGGCCGCGGCGCGGCCGGCCAGCGAATCGCCGGCGCTGCGGGCAAGCGTCCGCAGGTCGAACAGGTCTTGCCGGAGCGCGTGTCCACCCTTCCCGGCCCGCTTTCCTGTCCGGACCGCGTCCACAAACAGCGTGGCAAGGCTCGCCAGATGTTCGGCGCCGGCCTTGATGGTGTCGGCCCAGCGCCGCTCCCGCTCGCCAAGATCGGAGGTCGCGAGCAGGTCGCTGATTGCCAGTATTCCGGTCAGGGGGGTGCGGACCTCATGGGCAAAGGCGGCGAGCGCGGCCTGGACCACGTCCGGCGCGACCGCCTTGGTGCTGCGCTTGCGCAACCGGCCGCCCGCCCTGGACCGCTTCCGAGGCGGTCGCTTGGACGTCCGCGTGGTGCGCACTGGGCGCGTTTTCGCCGCCATGATCCCCTTCGAACCCCGGGCTATCGGGGGAAGCATGGCACGGCAGAACGCCCGGAGTCACGGCGGCGTTTGGCTAACCCCCAGAGAAACTTAACCTAATCCCACCGATCGGCGGATACTAGCCGGCGTGGCGCCCGCGGCGCGCAAGTCCCGCAGGCCGGTCGAGCGGCTCGATTTCGACAGCTTCCGCCCCTCGCCGTCGCGGATCAGAGCATGGTGGCGATAAGCGGGTTCCGGCAGGCCAAGCAGAACCTGCAGCAGGCGGTGCACCGATGTGGCATGAAACAGGTCCTGACCCCGCACGATCTCGCTGACGCCCTGGAGGGCGTCGTCGACCACGACGGACAGATGGTAGCTGGTTGGCGTCTCCTTGCGGGCGAGAATGACGTCGCCCCAGGCTTCCGGTCGCGCCGGGACGATGCCGCGCTCGCCATCCGGTCCCGCGCCGAGTTCGTTCCAGGTCAGGCCGGCGACGCGCCGAGAGGCGGCCACCATATCGAGCCGCAGCGCATAAGGCGCGCCGGACGTCATCAGTTGCTCGCGCTCGCCGGCCGACAGCAATTTGGCGTCGCCGGGATATAGCGGCGCGCCGTCGGGATCGTGCGGCCACGGCCCATCCACCTCGCGCGCGGCGACGAGCCTTGCGATCTCGGCGCGGCTTTCAAAGGCGGGATAGACGAGACCGAGCGCAGAGAGCTTTTGCAGCGCGGCGCGATAGTCGGCAAGATGCTCCGACTGCCGCCGTGCCGGTGTCTCCCAGGAGATCCCGAGCCAGGCGAGATCGTGGTAGATCGCCGACTCATAGTCCGGACGGCAGCGCGTCGCGTCGATGTCCTCGATCCGCAGCAACAGCCGCCCGCCGGTCTCGCGTGCGCGCTCGAAGTTCAGCAGCGCGGAATAGGCGTGGCCGAGATGCAGGAAGCCGTTCGGGCTCGGGGCAAATCGGAAAACGGGTGGCATGAGTTCTCGGTGTATTCGTCACTGCCGGGCTTGACCCGGCAATGCATCTTCCAGGACTCTTGTGAGGAGATCGATGCGCCGGTCCCGCCTACGCCGAAGGCTTCGGCGGGCTTTACGGCATTGGGCCGGCGTAGCTGTAGCAGAAACGGCGAGCCCGCGCATGACGAGTTGAGCAAAGCAATGGCCATCCACCTCGAATCCCAGTCCGATCTCGAAGAGGCCGTCCATGCGCTCATCAAGCGCGATCCGCGCCTCAAGCCCGTGCTGGAAATTGCCGGCATGCCGGCCTTGCGGCGGCGCGAGCCAGGTTTTGCGGGCCTTGCCCATATCGTGTGCGGGCAGCAGCTGTCGACGGCGAGCGCGGCGGCGATCTGGGGACGGCTGGCCGCCGCCTTCGATCCGTTCGACCATGAGGCGGTCCGGCGCGCCCGCACCGACCGGCTGGGGCGGCTCGGCCTGTCCGCCGCCAAGATCAAGACGCTGAAACACCTCGCGCGCGAGATCGGCGCGCAGCGGCTGAACCTCGAGGTGCTCGCCGAAGAGGATGCCGACGCCGCGCATCACACGCTGATCTCGCTGCCCGGCATCGGGCCCTGGACTGCCGACGTCTACCTGCTGTTTTGCCTCGGCCATGGCGACGCCTGGCCGGCCGGCGACCTCGCTGTGCAGGAGGGGATCAAGATTGGGCTCGGCCTGAAGATGCGGCCGACGGAGAAGCAGATGGCGCCGCTCGCCGAACCCTGGCGTCCGCTGCGCGGCGCCGCGGCGCATCTGTGGTGGAGCTACTATCGCGCGGTGAAGAAGCGCGAAGGCGTGCTCTCGGCCTGACGGGCGTATTCCGCCCGAGCAGGGCCACATGCTTTCGCTGCTCGGGTAAACCGCTTTCGACGAAAGCTCATCCAGTATAGCGTCGAGCTCTATATCAGAGCATGATCTGTTCGGAAAACCGCTACACACCTTTCCGGATCATGCTCGCGAGCAAACGCCGCGAAGACGGCCACGAGGTCGCGCATGCTGGACAGGACGAAGGATATTTCCGTCTCCGCACAGGCTTGGCTCGATGAATTCGAGCGCACATTGGGCCGGCCCGAGCCCGCTGCGCTGGACCGCCTCTTTCTCACCGACAGCTTTTGGCGCGATGTGCTGGCACTGAGCTGGAATCTGCAGACGCTCGCAGGCCGCGATGCTATCGCACGGGAGTTGACCATCGTCGCACCGAAGGCGGCACCGACCGGTTTCAAGATCGCGCCAAACCGAGCGCCGCCGCGCTGGGTCACGCGCGCCGGCACCAACACCATCGAAGCGATCTTCGATTTCGAGACGGCGATCGGACGCGGCAGCGGCATCGTGCGGCTCGTTCCCGATACTGCCAATGGCGACCGCCTGCAGGCGTGGACGCTGCTCACCGCCCTCGACGAGCTCAAGGGGTTCGAGGAGCAGCTCGGCACGTCACGGCCCCGCGGCCAGGCCTATTCGCGCGACTTCCGCGGGCCGAACTGGCTCGACCATCGCAACGCCTCGCGTCACTACGCCGATCGCGACCCGGCCGTGCTGGTGGTCGGCGGCGGCCAGGCCGGGCTCGCCATCGCGGCGCGGTTGAAGCAGTTGAATGTCGACACGTTGATCGTCGATCGCGAGATGAGGATCGGCGACAACTGGCGCAAGCGCTACCATGCGCTGACCCTGCACAACCAGGTGCAGGTCAATCACCTGCCCTACATGCCGTTCCCGCCGACCTGGCCGGTCTATATTCCAAAGGACAAGCTCGCCAATTGGTTCGAAGCTTACGTCGAGGCGATGGAGCTGAATTTCTGGACCGGCACCGAACTCGAGGGCGGCGTCTATGACGAGGCGAAGGGGCGCTGGTTGGTGACGCTGCGCCGCGCCGACGGCAGCAAGCGGACCATGCATCCGCGCCATGTGGTGATGTCGACCGGAGTCAGCGGCATCGCCAACATGCCCGACATTCCGGGCCTTGCCGATTTCAAGGGCACGCTGCTGCATTCCAGCCGCTATGAGGACGGCGAGAGCTGGACGGGCAAGCGCGCCATCGTGATCGGCACCGGCAATAGCGGCCACGACATCGCGCAGGACCTTCACTCCAGCGGCGCGAAGGTGACGCTGGTGCAGCGCTCGCCGACGCTTGTCACCAATATCGAGCCGTCGGCGCAACTGGCTTACGCGACCTACAATGAGGGCACGCTCGAGGACAACGATCTGATCGCGGCCTCGATGCCGACACCGCTCGCGCGGAAGACCCATGTGATGCTGACGGAGCAGTCGAAGGAGCTCGATAAGGAGCTGCTGGACGGCCTGCGGCGCGTCGGCTTCAAGCTCGACTTCGGCGAGGCCGGCACCGGCTGGCAATTCAAATACCTCACCCGCGGCGGCGGCTATTATTTCAACGTCGGCTGCTCCAACCTGATTATCGAGGGCGCGATCAAGCTGAAGCAGTTTACCGACATCGAGAGCTTGGTCGCCGAGGGAGCACGGATGAAGGACGGCTCGATCATTCCGGCCGATCTCATCGTCCTCTCCACCGGCTACAAGCCACAGGAATATCTCGTGCGCAAATTGTTTGGGGACGCCATCGCCGACCGCGTCGGGCCGGTCTGGGGTTTTGGCGATGGCTTCGAGCTGCGCAACATGTACACACGCACGAAGCAGCCGGGTCTCTGGTTCATCGCAGGCAGCCTCGCGCAGTGCCGGATCAACTCGAAATATCTCGCGCTCCAGATCAAGGCGATCGAGGAGGGGATATTGCGGGCGTGAGGTGGTGCCACATGATCCAGCCGTCATTCCGGGGCGCAACGAAGTCGCGAGCCCAAAATCCATTGCGTCGCATATTGGCGGATGGATGGATTCCGGGCTCGCGATAACGCGCGCCCCCGAATGACAGGAGGAGGAACCCATGCCAGCCATTCTCGGCAGCGGCGAGCACCGCTACCGCGTGGTCGAAAACTTCGCCAAGCTGCCGGACAGCTGGCAACTCACCGACGTCGCCTCGGTCGCGGTCGACAGCAAGGACCAGATCTACGTTTTCAACCGCGGCGCTCATCCGATGGTGGTGCTCGACCGCGAAGGCAATTTCCTGCGCAGCTGGGGCGAAGGCCTGTTCTCGCGCGCGCATGGCCTGCATATCGACGCGGAGGACAATCTCTACTGCACCGATGACGGCGACCACACCGTGCGCAAATGCACCACTGAGGGCAAGGTACTGCTGACGATCGGCATTCCCGAGAAGCCAGCGCCGTTCATGAGCGGCGATCCCTTCCACCGCTGCACCCACACCGCGCTGTCGCCGAAGGGCGAGATCTACGTCTCCGACGGCTATGGCAATGCGCGCGTGCACAAGTTCACCCCCGACGGCAAGCTGATGAGGAGCTGGGGCGAGCCGGGGACCGATCCCGGTCAGTTCAACATCGTGCACAATATTGCCACTGACGCCCACGGCTGGGTTTACGTCGCCGACCGCGAGAACCACCGCGTGCAGGTGTTCGATGGAGACGGCAAATACGAGACGCAGTGGAACAACTTGCACCGCCCCTGCGCGCTGTGCTGCTGCGGTGGGGCTAAGAGCCCGACCTTCGTGGTCGGCGAGCTCGGCCCCGGCCTGGCCGTCAACCGCAAGGTGCCCAATCTCGGGCCGCGGCTATCGATCGAGACGCGCAGGGCAGGCGCATCGCGCGGCTTGGCGGCGAGGAAGGGCCCGGCGTGGCCAGCGGAAAGTTTTTGGCGCCGCACGGCATCGCCCTGGATTCGAAGGGCGCCATCTATGTCGGTGAAGTCGGTGTTACCGACTGGAAGACGAGCTTTCCGGACGAGGAGATGCCGCCCGCGGTGCGCGCCACGCGATGTTTGCAGAAGCTCGAGCGGGTGCGGGAGTAGCGAAGATAGAGCTGCAACGCACCGTGAAGGCGGTTCCGGGCCGGCTGCATGGTCCCCGGGGATCGCGGCTTTTTGAGCGCTTTTGCCACCTCGCCGCCGCATTGCTTGCGACTGAATAAGTCGCTCAACGGGCTTCACAATCCCGTCACGCTGCATGTAGTATGTCAGTACTTGCTGCTTCGCAGCGTACATTGGAGGCCGGGAGCGTTACTTGAACGCACATGTCTCGCAAGGCAGTTGGCCGGTGTTGGTGCTGAACGCGGACTTCCGGCCGCTGAGTTACTACCCACTGTCTTTGTGGTCGTGGCAGGACGCGATCAAGGCGGTGTTCCTCGACCGCGTCAACATCGTCGCGCATTACGACCAGGCGGTTCGAAGTCCGACGTTAGAGATGCAATTGCCGAGCGTGGTTTCGCTCAAATCCTTCGTCAAGCCGACCACCCATCCCGCCTTCACCCGTTTCAACGTCTTCCTGCGCGATCGTTTCGCCTGCCAATATTGCGGCTCGCCTGAAGACCTCACCTTCGATCACATCATCCCGCGCAGCAAAGGCGGCCAGACCACCTGGGAGAACGTGGTCGCGGCGTGCTCGCCCTGTAATCTGCGCAAGGGCAATCTCACCCCGGCGCAAGCAAAAATGTTTCCGCGCCAGAGTGCGTTCGCGCCGACCGTACACCAACTCCACCGCAACGGCCGCCTGTTTCCGCCGAACTATCTGCACGACAGCTGGCTGGACTATCTATATTGGGATACGGAGCTGGATCCGTAGAGGCGGGAGCGTGTTGACGATGGCTCTTCGGCTTTCCCCGCGGCGTTCAACTGGCGGTCCTTCTGGTTGCTTTTGGACTTGCGTGGCCCGTCACCGTCCATGAATTGGACTGTGGACTGGGATGGTCGAAGCCGATCGGCACCTTGATGTCGGAGAGCGGGGTGCAGTCGATGAATAGGCCAGGCGGTCCTCTCATCAGGACATCGCTGTCTGTGCGCCTGCTCCATGTCGATCTGATTGGCTGAAATCCAGTCGATCTCGAATGCGACACTTAATGGCGTTTCCGCACCGACCGGATGGACGCCGAGAAGGAATTTCTCGGGGCGATTTTGAAAGCACCGGAGAGGCACCCGCTGGAATCAGCCAAGATGTCCTATGCGACGGCCTTTGCGGGGCAACCGAGCGGGATCTCGGATCCACCGGCATCGGCTTCGGCCGCACCAATGCGACCTTTTGCTTGAATTCTGCGACAGTCCTTACTCTCCCTTAAACCTCTGGTGGCAATTTGGCCGGGGATCGGCGGAACCGCGTACCCGGCCGCGATCTATCAGGGTTCGAGGTCGTCGCCGATGTTTGCCGAGACGCTGGAAGCGGTTCAATCCTCACCGTCGAAGCGGACGATCTATGTCCGCTTCGTGCTTGCGACGCTCGCTGTGATGGTCCTGTTCAAGACGTTCAGGTTCGGCCGCTGGAGCGCCTGGCAAGTCCGCGAACTGTCAGATTTCGACGCCTTCTACATCGTCGCACAGCAGATCTGCTACGGTCAGCTCGATCTGGTCTACCGGTTCGAGACGCTGGTCAAGCTTCAGCAGGCATTTGCCGGTTCAACCAGCTTCATGCCCTGGACTTATCCGCCGCAGTTCGATCTTCTGGTGGCGCCATTCGCGCTGCTGCCGGCCGGCATCGCCTATCTGCTGTTCATCACGGCCACGCTGGTTGCCTACCTCCTGACGCTTCGGGCCATCGCCGGGCAGAATTTCGCGCTCGTCTTGGTCGTGCTGTTTCCTGCGCTGGCGATCACGGTCGGCTGCGGCCAGAACGGCTTCCTGACCGGCACCCTAATCGGCATCGTCTGCCTCAACGTCGAGCGGCGTCAGATCATCGCTGGTCTTGCTCTGGGGGCAATGGTGATCAAGCCGCACCTGGCCATCGCCGCCGGAGTCTACATGCTGGCGACGCGCCGCTGGGGGGCGCTCGCGACCGCCGCTGCAGTCGTGCTCGCAAGCTCGCTCGTCTGCACGCTCGTGTTCGGATGGCAGATCTGGACCGCATGGCTCGGCGCAATCCGGGAATCGGCTATCTTCCTGGAGCGCGGCTTCTATCCGCTGTTCCGCATGGTCTCGACCTACGCTGCGCTTGGCCGGGCCGGCCTTCCCTCAAGCGTTGCCTTCTGGATGCAGGCGGCTGCGGCGAGCCTCGCCCTGTTTGCGGTCGTGCTTGCGGTCTGGCTTGGAACGGCGCGCAGGGCCTCACCCAATTTCGCGTTCGGTGTCGCTGCCATGGTGTCGGTGATGATCAGCCCCTACGCCTATGATTACGACCTGCCGATCATCGGAATCGGCCTTGCGTTGATGCTTCCTGATCTTGCACAAGTGGCGAACGCCCGGGAGCGCAGTTTCCTCTACGGATTGATCCTGCTTGCCGGCGCCTATGGAATGCTGCAATCGGCCAGACTCGCAGCGCAGTTCGGCAATGAAGCGGATCTGACTGGGATGGACGACAAATTTGTACCTTCCATCGGCGGCTTCGCGATGATGGTGCTGCTGGCCCTGCTGCTGCGCCTGCTCTGGCGAGCCACTCAACCTGCGCCCATCGTGCAGCAGGCTGCAGATAGCCTGCGTCCACCGCATCGCCAGCCTGACGCCGCCGAGTGTGAGCGCTACGTCCTGTCGCGCCGCGCGGAATCCGTGGGCAGCGCTTAGCAGGAGGAGACTGCCCCCTCCACCACCGGGCGTATGCCGGCCATCGCAAGACGGAACCTGAAGCATTGGCGCTCGTTCAGATCAGAGCGCAAGCGATGCATGCCGCAGCGCAACCGAGGGAGGCTCATCATGCCCACAGCCGAACATGATCACGTCTATAAGATCCTGGAACTGGTCGGATCATCCGAGACCTCCATCGAGGATGCGATCCAGAACGCGATCGGGCGCGCCGCCAAGACCGTTCGCGAGATGAAATGGTTCGAGGTTGTGCAGACGCGCGGCCACATCGAGAACGGCACTGTCCGTCACTATCAGGTCACGCTGCGCGTCGGCTTCACGCTGGAGGGATGACGCAGCGGACGCAGGATGAGGCTGTCACGCTGCGGCGAGGTGGTTAACAACCGCCGAGCAGAGTCGGTCAAGATCTCGTCGACCCGTCCGGTTGACTACGGACGCACAAAATCATCGCAGAAGTTGCAACAGGCCGTTAAGGCTAAAGTGAGAGGTTTGCACCGATTTGGAGCAAGCCTGATGGTCACGAGCCGCGAACTCGGCAAGACGCGCCTTCCGCTTTGGGCGGCGGGCTTCGTCGCGCTGACTTGCGTGGCGATCCTCGGCTTGAGCGCCTGGCGTGAATGGGAAGCGCGCAATGCCGATCTCAGGGCAGCCGAAGTCGACGTCACCAATCTGGCGCATTCGCTGATCCAGCACGCGGACGATACATTCGAACTGGTCGACACGATCCTGGTCGGGTTGGTCCATCGGCTCGAAATCGACGGGACGGGTCCGGACACGATTGCGAAACTCCAGGCTTATCTGCCGACACGCAAATCATCGGACCGCATCCGCGGCATCTTCGTCTACGACGCGACCGGCCGCTGGCTTGCCACGACTGAACGCCTCGACTTCTCCAACCTTAACAACAGCGATCGCGGTTATTTCCGCCACCATCGCGACTCGCCTGCAACCGGCACGCTGATCGGACCGCCCGTCAAGAGCAGAGCCGGCGGCCAATGGATCATCACCGCATCCCGCCGGATCAACGATTCCGACGGCGGCTTCGCCGGCGTTGCCCTGCTCACGATCGACGTCAGCTATTTCGTCAAGTTCTACGAGCGGTTCGACATCGGTCCGAACGGCTCGGCATCGCTGCTCAACAATAGCGGCATCATGCTGGCGCGCAGTCGCGACGAGAGCGGCGCCTTCGTTGGACGCGACCTGTCCAATGCGCCCCTGTTCAGAAGCTGGAAAAGCCGCCCCGCCGCCTCGGTCTACTATTTCAAATCGCCGCTCGATGGCGTGGAGCGGCTGAGCTACTACCAGCGCAGCAGCCGCTATCCGCTGATGGTGCTGGCGAGCAAGTCGCAAGACGACGTGCTGGCGCCCTGGCGACGCGCGGCGGCCGCGCGCATGACCTTCGTCCTCGGCCTCGTTCTGCTGATCGCGGTGATCGGCTTCTACTTGGTCCGTCAGTTGGTGCAGCGGCAGCTCATGGCCCAGGCCTTGGTTGCCAAGGAAGCGAATTTCCGCCTGCTGGCCGAGCAATCCAGCGACATGGTGACCCGGATCGGGCTCGATAACCGGCTGCTCTACGTCTCTCCCTCATGCGCGCGCATCACCGGCTGGTCCGCCGAGGAACTGCTGGACACGTCGGCTTTGGCCGGCATTCACACGGACGACATGCAACGGGTCGAGCAGGCGATCATTGCGCTGAAGAATGGCGAAGCCGAGGAAGCGCGGTTCGTCTATCGCCAGCGTCATCGCGACAAGGGCGAGATCTGGGCCGAGGCGGCGCTGCACGTGACCCTTGCCTCGGACAGCGGTGCCATCGACGGCGTCGTCGCGGTGGTGCGCGACATGACCGAGCAGAAGGACCTTCAGGACAAACTCGCCTCGCTCGCAACGACCGACGGCCTTACCGGCCTCGCCAACCGACGCACATTCGACGAACGTCTCGCCGATGAGTGGGCGCGCGCCCGGCGCGACGGCACGCAGCTCTCGCTGCTGCTGGTCGATGTCGATCATTTCAAGAAGTTCAACGATCATTACGGACATCAGGCGGGCGACGCCTGCCTGCGCGCGCTCGGCAGGATCCTGTCCGCCCAGGCCAAGCGCCCGGCCGACCTCGCCGCGCGCTACGGCGGCGAGGAATTCGCCGTGCTGTTGCCGAACACCGGCCCGGATGGCTGCACCGAGATCGGCGAAGGGATTCGCCAGGCGCTGCACGGTCTCGGCATGCTGCATGCACAGAATCCACCTTCCCGGCTGGTGACTGCGAGCGTTGGCGGCGCGACGGCTCTTCCGTCCCAGACCGCGATGGACTGCAGCACGCTGGTCGCGGCCGCCGACCGCGCGCTCTACGCGGCCAAGGACAGCGGCCGTGACCGGCTGGTGATGTCGGGACAGGTCGTTCCGTGGCCGGCCAAGAGCGCGTGACGACCTCTCCTCTGGATTTGTCCGTCGGGTCCGGACGGGATATGATTTGCACCGCGGCCGGATGTTCGGCCGATCCGAGAGTGCTGCGGTGACTGGCGAGATTAAGCTCGTCCTTTTCGATATGGACAACGTCCTCTGTGACTACGAGAGGGAAAAGCGCGTCGCCTTTCTTGCGGAGCTGGCCGGGATCACGAGTGAAGCCGTCTACAAGGCGATCTGGGCATCCGGATTCGAATTTCTCGGCGACACTGGCGCGCTCGATGCCTCAGACTATCTGCGCGGGTTCGGCGAGCGCATCGGTTATTCCCTATCGCTCGACGAATGGGTCGAGGCGCGGCGCCGTTCAATGCAGGCCAAACGCGCGATGCTGGAGATTGCCGACAGCTTGCGCAAGACCGTCGACATTGCCGTCCTTACCAACAACACCACGCTGGTCGCTGACCATATCGACACCCTGCTGCCGGACTTGCGCCCGCTGTTCGGCTCTCAAATCTACACCTCGGCCCAGTTCAAGACGGCGAAGCCGGACCCGCGCTGCTACCGCCGCTGCCTGTCCGAGCTCAACGTGAGGCCGGAGATGGCCCTGTTCGTCGACGATGTCGCGGCCAATGTTGCCGGCGCGCGCGAGGCGGGTCTCTCCGCGCATCACCATACGTCGGTGCAGGCTTTCAAGCAGGCCCTTTCGGAGCACGGCCTGCTTCACGAATGACTCGCGCTCCGCTTTCCGCCGGCATCAAGCCAGATGGCACGCCACAAAGTGCCCGCCCGCCCCTTCCCTCAGCTCCGGCGCGCTTTCCGCACAGCGCGGCTGGGCGATCGGACAACGGGTGTGGAAGTGGCAGCCGGATGGCGGTTTCATCGGGCTCGGCACGTCGCCCTTGAGGCGGATGCGTTCGCGCTTGAACTTGGGATCGGGCACCGGCACCGCGGACAGGAGCGCCCTGGTGTAGGGATGCTGCGGGTTGCGGTAGAGATCACTCGCCTTCGCGAGTTCGACGATGCGGCCGAGATACATCACCGCGACGCGATCGGAGATGTGCTCGACGACAGAGAGATCGTGCGCGACGAACAAATAGGTGAGGTTCAGCTCGGCCTGGAGATCTTCCAACAGGTTGATCACTTGCGCCTGAATCGACACGTCGAGCGCGGAGACCGGCTCGTCGCAGACGATCAGCTTCGGTTCGACCGCGAGCGCCCGCGCGATCACGATGCGCTGGCGCTGGCCGCCGGAGAACTCGTGCGGGTAGCGCCGCATGTGCTCGGCCTTGAGCCCAACCTTGACCAGGAGACCCGCGACGCGCTCCTCGCGCTCTTTCGCGGACGAGGCGAGATTGTGGATGGTGAAGGCTTCGCCGAGGATCGCACCGACCGTCATGCGCGGATTGAGCGAGGCGAACGGATCCTGGAATACGAGCTGCATGTTCCGCCGCATCGCGCGCAGATCGTTGCCGCCGAGCTTACGCACGTCCTGGCCGTCGAAGGTGACCTCGCCGTCGGTCGGCTCGATCAGGCGCAGCACGCAACGCCCCGTCGTGGACTTGCCGCAGCCGGACTCGCCGACGAGGCCGAGCGTCTCGCCGCGATTCACGGAGAAAGACACGCCGTCGACCGCGTAGACGGTCCCAACTTGGCGCGACAGCAGACCGCCGAGCACGGGAAAATGTTTCTTCAGGCCGCTGACGCGCAGCAACGGTTGGCTCATGCCGCGCCTCCCAGACTGGTATCTCCCAAGTGACAGGCCACGCGATGCCCGGGCGCGATCTCGCGCAGCAGCGGCTCCTTCCCGGTGCACACGTTCATGGCGAACTTGCAGCGCGGGGCAAAGCGGCAGCCGACCGGCGGATTGATCAGGATCGGCACCGAGCCGCCGATCGCCTCCAGCCGCGTCTTGTGCTCGCTGTCGAGATCGATGCGCGGGATCGAGCGGATCAACCCTTGCGTATAGGGATGGCGGGGATCGCCGAAGAGATCGTCGACGAGCGCCTCCTCCACCACCTTGCCGGCATACATTACGACGACACGCTGCGCGGTTTCGGCGACGACACCCATCGCATGGGTGATCAGCATCACCGCCATGCCGAAGCGGTCCTTCATGTCCTGGAGCAGGTCGAGAATCTGGGCCTGGATGGTGACGTCCAGCGCGGTTGTCGGCTCGTCGGCGATGATCAGCTTCGGCTTGCAGGCGAGCGCCATCGCGATCATCACGCGCTGGCGCATGCCGCCGGAGAACTGGTGCGGATAGTTGTGCACGCGGCCTTCGGCGTTCGGGATCTGCACCAGCTTCAGCATCTCGATGGTGCGCTCGAGCGCCTGCTTCTTGGTTACCGCTTCGTGCCGCCGCAGGCTCTCGGCGATCTGCTCGCCAATGGTGAGCACCGGATTGAGCGAGGTCATCGGCTCCTGGAAGATGAAGCCGATCTCCTTGGCGCGGACCTCGTCAAGCTGATTGCTCGTCAAAGGAACGAGATCGCGACCCTCGAACATGATCTGGCCCGCCGCGATCCGGCCCGGCGGCATAGCGATCAGCTTCAGGATCGACATCGCCGTCACGGTCTTACCGCAGCCAGACTCGCCGACGACGCACAGCGTCTCGCCGCGATTGACGGAGATGTCGACGCCGTCGACGGCCTGGAGGATGCCGTCGTCGGTGGAGAAGTGGGTTTTTAGACCCTTGATTTCGAGCAGTGGCGCCATCAGATCGCCCGTCGCGCATCGAGCGCGTCACGCAAGCCGTCACCGATGAAGTTGATGGCTACCACCGCGATGAAGATCGCGCCGCCCGGGAACAGCGCCCAATGCGGGCCGATGTCGAGAAAATCCTTGGCGTCGTACAGCAGCCGCCCCCAAGTCGGGGTATCCGGCGGAAAGCCGAGGCCGAGGAACGACAACGTCGATTCGGCGATGATGGCGGCAGCGACGTCGATGGTGCCGGCGATGATCACGGGGCCGAGCGCATTGGGCAGGATGTGGCGCACCACCTGCCGCACTGGACTGGCGCCGAGCGCCCGCGCGGCCTCGACGAATTCTTTCTCGCGGATCGACAGGAACTGCGCGCGCACGAGGCGCGCCACCGGCATCCAGCGGAGGCCGCCGATCACGAGCACGATCAGGATAAAGATGCCGCCCTCCGGGCCGAACGCGGCTTTCAGCCCGTCGCGGAAGAGATAAATGAGCAACAGCAGGAGCGGCAATTGCGGCAGCGACAAAAAGAGATCGGTGAGCCACATCAGCCCATGACCGAGCGCACCGCGCGACATGCCGGCGAGCGCACCGATCAGCACACCGACAAAGACCGAGACCAGCATTGCGGCGAGACCGACCGCGAGCGAGATGCGCCCGCCATAGATCATGCGGGCCAGGATGTCCTGGCCGAGATCGTCGGTGCCGAAAGGATGGGCCAGCGATGGGCCCTGCATACCCGCGACGATGTCGATGTCGTCGATCTTGACCCGCCAGACGAAGGGGCCAATCACCACCGCCAGGATCAGAACGAGAAGCAGGAACGCACTGACCACAGCGAGCTTGTGGCGACTATAGCGCCGCCACGTCTCGCGCCAGGGCGAGTAGACGCGCCGCTCAGCGGAAGGAGATGCGAGGGTCAAGCCAGCCATAAAGGATGTCCGCGATGAGATTGAACAGCACGACGAGGCACGCGAACACGAAGGTGACGGCCATCACCACCGGCGTGTCGTTGGACAGGATCGAGGAGATCAGCAGCGAGCCGATACCAGGAATGCGGAAGATCTGCTCGGTGACGATGGCGCCCCCGAACACCGCCGGCATCTGCAACGCAATGAGCGTCACGACCGGGATCATGGCGTTGCGCATCACGTGCTTGACGATAACTTTGGTTTGTCCGAGGCCCTTGGCGCGCGCCGTGGTGACATAGTCGAGCCGGATCACGTCGAGCATCGCCGAGCGCACGAAGCGCGTCATCGACGCCGCCTGGAACAGGCCGAGCACCGCCACCGGCATGATCGCCTGGCGGATCATCTCCAGCACCCAGTGGATTCCCGTGCCCTTGATGTCGGTGGTGTAGACGAAGGGCAGCCAGTCGAGCGTGACCGAGAAGATCAGGATGAACAGGATGCCCGTGAAGAAGGTCGGCAGCGAGAAGCCGACGAAGGCGAGCGTATTCGCGATCTGGTCGAATAGCGAATATGGCCTGGTCGCCGCGTACACGCCGACGGGAATCGCGATCAGGAGCGCAAGGATCTGCGCCGAGCCGATCACGTAGAGGGTCGCGGGCAGGCGCTGGAGGATCAGCGTGTCGACGTTCATCCGGCTGACGAAGGAGAAGCCCCAGTCGCCGTGCAGCATGGCGTTGAGCCAATGCAGGTAGCGAAGGTGAATCGGATCGTCGAGGCCGAACTTGGCCCGAAGTGCCGCCTGCACTTCGGGCGGCACGTTCGGATTGGTCGCCAGCTCGGAGAACGGATCGCCGGGGGCGAGCGCGAGCACGACGAACAGCACGACCGAGATTCCGAGCAGGCTCGGAATCGCGATCAGCAGGCGACGCAGGACGTATTGGCTCATAGGGAAATCCGTCTACGCCCTCGGGATCATGCCTCCCGGTACCAGTCGAACAGGTTGTCGGTCTCGTTGGCCCAACCGCTGACGATGCAGACAAGGTTGTTGGCCGCGGCTTCCACCTTGAGGCGATGCTGCACTGGGATGAATACGACCTCCTGAATCAAGAGATCATTGGCCTTGATGTACAGCGCGGCGCGCTTGATCGGGTCCATTTCGGCTTCTGCCGCTGCGATGATCGCGTCGTAGTCCTTGTTGACCCAACGCGGAAAATTGGTGCCCTGCCACTTGTTCTCCTTGGTTGACACCCTGTCCGACGTATAGCGGCGCATGTGCTGCGAAGGATCCGGCTGGCTCATGGGAATCTGGAACATCTCCAGGTCCGCATAGAACTTCGGATAAGTGTCGGGATTGCCGACGTCCGAGGAGAAGAACACGGAGGCGACAACGGATTTGAGTTCGACATCGATGCCAGCCTTCTGGCAGGCTTGCTTGACGATCGCCTGAGTCTTCTGGCGCGGTCCGTTGATCGAGGTCTGGTACAGCAGCTTCAGCTTCTTGCCGTCCTTCTCGCGGATGCCGTCCGCGCCGGGCTTCCAGCCGGCGTCATCAAGAAGTTTCGCCGCCTTCTCGACGCTGAACTCCCAAGTGTTGTTCTTGGACACGAATTTCTCGGGACCGTTGAGGAAATTAGCGGTCGTGCGGCCGGCGCGGCCGTAGATGGCCTTTTTGACCGACTCGCGATCGACCAGCATGGACAGCGCCTTGCGCACGGCCGGATCGGAGAACAGCGGGTGCTTGGTCTTCATCGAAGAGCGTTCGCCATCGATCTCGGTGTTTGGATCGGTGAAATTGAGCGCGATGAACTCGGTGTCACCCCCCACGGCGTAGACTGCTTTGCCCTTGCCGCCCTTTTCCAGGCGCAGCAGCACGTCATCTTCGACCTGGATGTTGTAACCGAAATCGTATTCGCCGGTCTGGATCACCGCGCGCGCCGCCGAAACGGCATCGCCGCCGCCCTTCATCTCAAGCGTATCAAAGTAGGGGCGGTTGGGCATGTGGTAGTCGGAATTGATCACACCGCGCACGAGATCGCCGGGCTTGAATTCCACGAACTTGTAGGGACCGGTGCCGACGGGTGACAGGTTGTTCGGCGCCTCGCGGGATTTGGCGCCCTTGTAGTCCGCAAATAGATGTTTGGGGATGATGCAATTCGGTGCACCGACGAAAGCATCGGCCCAGAAGGGGGTCGGCTTGGCGAAAAGGAGGCGTACCGTGAGATCATCGATCTTTTCGACCTTGATGTCGCGGTAGGTGCCGATGGTGACTGCTGCGGTGGCAGGATCGCTTGCATATTCCCAGTTGAACACAACGTCGTCGGCAGTGAACGGCTTGCCATCGTGCCATTTGACGCCGGGCTTGAGCTTCCAGGTCACCGATTTGCCGTCGGCGGCGAGCCCGCCGTTCTGGATCGAGGGAATTTCTGCCGCAAGAACCAGCTTCATGTTGCCGTCGGGGTCCCAGGAGGCGAGCGGCTCGTAGAACAGGCGCGAGCCGTCCTGGTCCTTGGTGCCGGTGGCGAAGTGCGGATTGAGCAGGGTCGGGCCCTGCCACCACAGCAGCTTCAGCGCACCACCGCCGCCGCGCTTCGTCGGCTTGTAAGTCGAGGCGCCCTCGGCCATGGCGACGCCGCCGAGCGCGAGGATCTGATTGGCCAGAGGAGCGGTGAGACCGACCGCGGCCATGTGCTTGATGAAGCCGCGGCGATCCATCCGCCCGTCCTTCACCTGGCCGATCATCGAACGCAGTTCTTTATCCAGCATGGTTGTCCCCCGTCTGGTTCCTATCGTGATGACGACGGCCGTCAGAGCTGCCGCCCAATTAGCTGGCAGTAGATGGCACACCGAATGGGGGGCGCGTCAACTGGGACCGTATGTATGCAAACGGTCTTCTGGCTGTCCGTTGGGCAGAACTGCCTTCCGTGAGCCCATCCATTCGGCAATCCAGCATCAAAACACGCTGGATTGCGCGCTGCACTGCGGAAAATTTGTTCGTCGGATCAGACTTAAGTATCGACGCTCTACGTCACCGACATATCGAGCGGCGGCGCGACGTGATCCGGCAACGGACAGACGTAAGGCATCTTGGCCGTCCGCTTCTGAAGATCCGCCTTGGCAGACTTGATCAGCTCCGGTTCCGTCAGCGCCTTGATACCGAGCCCGGCCATCGCCTTGGCGGCCTGCACCATCGCCTTGTGGGCATGCGGGCTCTTGCCCTGCGCCACTACCTGCCAAGTGTGGAAGGGCGTGCCGATTGCAACCGTCGGTGCGTGAACCTGCACGGTCGGGACCACCCAGCTCACGTCGCCCACGTCGGTCGAACCGACCAGCGGGTTGCGCTTGGCATCCAGCGGCACCAGGAAGTCGGCCAGCGGCCGATCGGTGGGCTCCATGCCGATCGCGTAGTAAACCGACGAAATGTCCTTGTCGCTCAGCGTCGCACGAATCTGGCTGGCAAAGCCCTTGTCCGCCTCGTCGAAATGCGGCGGTCCGAGGTCTTCCATGATACGGTGTAGCGCCTGCTCCAGCGGGGTATTCGGCAGGATGTTGGAGACCGCGGAGATGATCTTCATTTCCATCTTGGTCTCGGTCATCAGCGCCGCGCCCTGCGCGATCTTGGACACGCGCTCGACCAGCTCGTTCATGCCGGGAAGATCGCGGGCACGGATCGAATAGCGCACCCGTGCATGGGCCTGCACCACGTTGGGCGCGATGCCGCCGGTGTCGAGCAAGGCGTAGTGCACGCGCGCATCGCTCGGCATGTGCTCGCGCATGTAGTTCACGCCGACGTTCATCAATTCCACCGCGTCGAGCGCAGAACGGCCGAGATGCGGCGAGGCCGCCGCATGTGAGGTGCGACCGGTGAAGATGAAATCCGCGCGCGTGTTGGCGAGCGAGGGCGTGACCGCCACTTCCCAGAAGCTGTGCGGATGCCAGGTGATGGCGATGTCGGCATCTTCGAACGCACCCGAGCGCACCATGAAGGCCTTTGCCGCGCCACCTTCCTCTGCGGGGCAGCCGTAATAGCGCACGCGGCCGGGCACTTTGTTCTCGGCGAGCCAGTCCTTCACCGCCGTCGCGGCGAGCAGCGCAGCGGAACCGAGCAGATTGTGACCGCAGCCATGGCCATGGCCACCGACCTCGATCGGACGGTGCTCGGCGACACCTGCCTCCTGGCTCAATCCCGGCAGCGCGTCATATTCACCCATGAAGGCAATGACCGGACCGCCTTCGCCCCACTCGCCCATCAGCGCAGTCGGGATGCCGGCGAGATTCTCGGTGATGCGGAAACCCTGATGACGCAGCTCGGCGAGATGCTCGGCGGCGGACCGCGCCTCGGTGTAGCACACCTCGGGCGTGCCCCAGATCTTATCGCTGAGGTCGATGAAACGCGCCTTGATCGTGTCGACGCCACGCCAGATGTCGCTGCGGTTATCCATGCTTCGATCCGTGATCCCTGGTCAAACGAAGCGGCAATGGTTAGCAGCTTCATTGCACCGCGCCTAGCACCTCGCCGGACACCAGCCATGCGACGGCTGCCGGGTCGAAGGGCCGGCTGTCACCTGCCACCTGCGCACGAACCGTCGTTATGCCTTTCGAAGATTTCACGCGGCGTTCTCTGGAATAGTTGGGAACGAGGCTTTCAAGACGGCGTCCTCCGGCCTAAATTATCCGTGCTTCGCGCCTCGTTCCGCCGGCGACGGCGGAGCGATGCTCTCAGCCAGGAGAACTCCATGCCCGCACTGACCGAATGGAGAGTGCCACCGGCCAATCAGCCGCGTGCAAGCGATTATGGTTTCGATCTCGACCGCGCGCTCGCGTCCGTCGTCGGCCTGCACGCCATCATCCCGCCAGACGCCTTCAGCGCCGAGACGCTGGGCACCGAACGCGCCGGCAACGGCGTCGTGATCGACGACGGGCTGGTGCTCACAATCGGCTACCTCATCACCGAGGCGGAATCCGTATGGCTGCACCTGGCCGACGGACGCGTGGTCGAAGGCCATGCGCTCGGCTTCGATTCCGTCACCGGCTTCGGCCTCGTGCAGGCGCTCGGCCAGCTCGACGTCGAACCCTTGCCGCTCGGCACCTCGGCGGAATCGCGGATCGGCGATCGCGTCGTGGTCGGCGGCGCCGGCGGCCGCACGCGCTCGGTTGCGAGCCAGATCGTGGCCAAGCAGGAATTCGCCGGCTATTGGGAATATCTGCTGGATGAGGCCATCTTTACCTATCCCGCACATCCGAACTGGGGCGGCACCGCGCTTCTCAACGAACGCGGTGAGTTGATCGGCATCGGCTCGCTCCAGCTCGAGCGCGAACGCGACGGCAAGGGCGAGCACGTCAACATGATCGTGCCCATCGACCTCTTGAAGCCGATCCTCGACGACCTGCGCAAGTTCGGCCGCGTCAACAAGCCGGCGCGGCCCTGGCTCGGGCTCTACTCGACCGAGATCGACAACCGCGTGGTGGTGATCGGCATCTCCGCCAACGGCCCGGCCGCGCGCGCCGAGCTCAAGACTGGCGATGTCATCCTCGCCGTGAACGGCGAGAAGGTCACGAGCCAGACCGGCTTCTATCGGAAAATGTGGGCGCTCGGCGCCGCCGGCGTCGACGTGCCGCTCACCGTGCATCATGAAGGCGTCACCTTCGACGTCACGGTGACCTCGACCGACCGCTTCAAGCTCCTGAAGGCGCCGCAGCTGCACTGACGCAAGGCTTGAGGAAGCGGCAATGACCGAGGCCGTCGTGGACGACATCGTGGCCGTGCTGCCGCCGCTGCTCAATGCGCTGGAGGCGCTCGGCTTCTTCCAGCGGCATCTGCACCCGCCAGCCTTCGCCTCGGTGATGAACGCGATCGGCTCGCCGGACGAGGCGCTGCAAGCGGCGCGGGCAGCGATCGGCGACTGGCCGGAGCAGTTCGCCGGGCTGCGCGAGCGGCTCGATCGCGCTTGCAACGAGACGCTCGCCGCCTTTGCCGGGATCCGCGAGGTCGAGCGCGGCAATGGCGACCTCGTCGCCGTGTTCCGCGCGCTGCGCCACCTGCCGCGCGCGCAAGAGGCGCTCTATCCGCTGGCGGTGCAGTTTCCTCCCGTGAGCAGCTTCTTTCTCAACGCTGCCAATCGCGGAAATGCCGAGCTGTTGTCCCGGCTCGAAGGTGGCGCTAGCGAAAATACCGGCATCTTCCATGATCACAACGAGCCGGGCAGCCGCGGCGGCTTCTCGGTCTATGTGCCCGAATATTACACGCCCGATCGGACCATGCCGCTGGTGATGGCGCTGCATGGCGGCAGCGGCAACGGGCGCGGTTTCCTGTGGAGCTGGTTGCGCGATGCGCGCAGCCTCGGCGCAATCCTGGTAGCGCCGACCGCAATCGGCCCGACCTGGGCGCTAATGGGCGATGACGCCGATACGCCGAATCTCATGCGCATCCTCGAGACCGTGCGCAGCCGCTGGAGCATAGATGCCTCGCGCATGCTGCTGACCGGCATGAGCGACGGCGGCACCTTCTGCTACGTCACCGGGCTCGACGGTGCTTCGCCCTTCACCCATCTTGCGCCGGTGTCGGCGACCTTCCATCCGCTGATGGCGGAGGTGGCGAACGCCAAGCGCCTCCAGCGCCTGCCGGTCTTCATCACCCACGGCAAGCTCGACTGGATGTTTCCGGTGCAGACCGCACGGCAGACGCAGGCGACGCTCTCTACCGCCGGCGCCGACGTGACCTATCGGGAGATCGACGACCTCAGTCACACCTATCCGCGCGAGATCAACGCGGAGCTGCTGGATTGGCTGAATAGGAGATGAACGATCCGTCCTTACCCGCGCCGCACCGCCGCGGGAACAATCGCTCCGCACCGACGTTATCGCTCGTCACCGGAGGTTCGCCATGCAGACTTTTTTCGGAATGATCCTCGGCGCGCTGCTGCTTGCGGGCGGGGTCTACGTCTATGATTCCATGCAGACGTCGTCGGTCGCCAATGGCGAGGTCGCGATCACCAATCGCACCATCGTGAACTGGGATGTCGCCAAGGCCGATTGGGACGCGCTGCGGGACCGCGCGCACAAGGACTGGGTCCGGATCTCGTCGAAGTAGCGACGCGGTATCATGAACAAGGCGCCGTCGCGAACTCCGCGGCGGCGCCTTTGTGTTAGGTGATGACTATCGCCTGGCTCAGTTCATCTTGGCCTTGCGTGCGTCGGCAATAACCTGCTCGAACTCGTTCATGCTCAGCACGCCGGGTACGCGGTATTTGCCGACGATGAAGGACGGCGTGCCTCGGAAGCCGAAGGCTTCGGCCTGCTCGTTGTTGCGCTTGAGGATGGCGTCGATGTCCTTGGCGTGGCCGGCGAGATCGCGCTTCAGCCGGTCCATGTCGACGCCTGCGCCAGCAAGAATCTCGTTGATGCGCGGCTCGGTCAGGCGCGAGCTGACGCCCATCATGGCGTCGTGGGCCTGATGGTATTTGTCCTGGAATTTCGCCGCCAGCGCGGTCCGCGCCGCCGTGACCGAGACCGGCCCGAGGATCGGCCAATCCTTCATCACCAGCCTCACCTTGCCGTCGTCCTGGACGACCTGGCGCAGCTCAGGCTCGAGCTTGCGGCAATAGGGACAATTGTAATCGGACCATTCGACGATGGTGATGTTGCCGTCGGGATTGCCGGCAACCGGCGTCTCGGGATCACGCAACACCTTGGATTCGGTCAGCACCTCGTCGCCATCGGCGGCGGCGCGGGCGAAAGTGATCCCACCAGCCGCCAAGACGCCTGCCCCGATCAACGTCAACGCCGCGCGCCGCGTCGTCACTAGGCCCTTATTGCCAGATCCAGCCATATCTCGTCCCGTTTCGGTCCCATCGCTGCAAATACGATTCGGGACCGAGAAGTGTTACCGCTCATATAGAGCGTCGCGGGCGCGATGTCATCGCCATGCTATGAGCGGATTGCGGCCGGCGCCGGCGAAGCCGCACCGCGCGGCAGCATCGCCATCAGCGTGCCGGTCATGGACGCGATCAGCGTCGCCTTGCCCTCATGCTCGGCAAAAGCCCTGGCTTCGCAGAAGGTCAGCGTGCGACCGGGTTTGACCACCGCGGCCTTGAAGACAAAGCGCGCGCCGCGAGCAGGTGCGAGCAGCGTGGTCTTGAACTCGACGGTGAGGATGTCCGCTTCACGCGGCATCAGGGTGAAGGCGGCGACTCCGCAGGCATTGTCGAGGCCTGCCGTAATGATACCGGCATGGACAAATCCGTTCTGCTGCGTGAAGGCAGCCGAATGCGGCATCGCCAGCTCCACCTCGCCCGGGGCGAGATGGATGATCGAAATACCGAGCGTGTGCATTGCCGGCTGGGCCGCGAACATCGCCGTGGCCGCAGCGCGGTAATCCGGGTTTTTTGGCTCGAATGCCATCATCGTTCACGCCTTCCGCCCTATTCTTTTTCTACCGCCTTTGTTGATACGGTAGCGTATCAGAGCTGCGTCGCGCTAGCAATACGGCACCGTATCAAGAACCGGCGAGGCTTCCTTCATGAGCGACGGCAAGGGCGATGTCTGGGTCGAGGCAGGGTTTACCGAACTCGCCCGCTCGGGCGTCGAGGGCGTGCGGGTGGAGGTGCTCGCCAAGAACCTCGGCGTCACCAAGGGCGGCTTCTACCGCCGCTTCGCCGACCGGCCCGCACTGCTCAAAGCAATTCTGGAACGCTGGCGCGAGGGACGCGCTGCGGCGATCGCGCAGCAGACGAGTCTCGACGGACAAGAGCCCCGCGAGCGGCTGAAAGCGTTGATCCAGCTCTATTCCGAGCGGGTCAATCCGGAGGGCATGGCGATCGAGCTCGCGATCCGGCAATGGGCCCGTTCGGATGAGGGCGCGGCGGCGGCGGTGGCGAGCGTGGATGCCGCGCGGCTCAAGCACGTCGCAGAGCTCTATCGCGCGACCGGCCTTGCCGCCGAGGAGGCCGAGGCGCAGGCCTTCCTGTTCTACTGCTTCATCTTCGGGCAAAGCCTCTTGTTCGTCGAGCGCGGGCCGCGCAAGCGGTCGCAGCTTGTGGCCAAATCGGCCGAGAAGCTGCTCGACTAAGCGAAATGGCCGGAGCTTTGCCCCGGCCATCGCATTGCTTTCGAAGCTCAGGCGGCTGCGCCCTTCAGCTTCTTGGTGCATTCGCTGTAATAGCCGCCGCCCTTCTGGATCCATTTCAAGCCGCCATTGCCGTTGGTGGCCTTGTTGGCATTGTACTGGTCGACGCAGGTGTGGAGCCGCGCCTTGCCGGGCGTCTCCTTGGCGTATTTCGGATCGACCGCGTTCGGATAGATCGCAGGTCCAGCCGGCAGCGTCGGCGCAGCGGCGGGCGCGGCTTCCTTCTTCGCCTGCTTCGGTTCGGCAGGAGCGGCGGGCGCAGCCGGAGCAGCCGCGGTGGGCGCAGCGGCGGGGGTTGCGTCTGCACCGCATTGGGCCTTGCGGAAGTCATTCCACTTCATGGTGCCGAGCGAGCCGTCCTTCTTGGCCGCCTGATATTTTGCGCTGCACTCCTGCGCGGTCAGTGCCTGCGCCGGCGCGCTCGCCACCAATGCCGCGACACACGCCGCTGCAATCGCACACAACAATTTTGCCTGAATGGTCATCCCTGGGTCTCCTCCTTGGTCTTCCCGACGAAAGTGAAACGAGGATTGCTATCCTAGCGTGTCGGTGGCTTGCGACAAGGATGCGATGGGTTGCGCCGGCAAAATTTAGTGGTGCCGCCGTTCGACTCATTCATGTCGCGTTCAGCAACGCGGGCCGACGTTCCCAGCCCCTCGCAATTCAAGAAGAGTGCAACACATGACCGTCACCTCCCGCCTTGCCGCCCTCGCTCTCGTCTCCTTGCTCGCCACCGGCACTGCCTTCGCCCAGACCGCCGCGCCGGCCGCCAAGACCGATACAAAGACCGACACTGCTGCAACCGCCGACAAGAAGGCGCCGAAGGAGCGCTCGGCCGAATCGCTTGAATGCTCCAAGCAGGCGGACGCCAAGGGACTGAAGGGCAAGGAGCGCAAGAAATTTCGCCGCGAATGCATGAAGGAAGCGAAGGCCGGCACTGCCGCCCCCGCCACCGCCGACAAGAAGTAAGCCCATCACGATCCTCCGCCAGCATCAGTGAGAGACATGCGCATTGCGGCATGACGAGCCTGCAATTGTGCGCCTCTCGCTGATTTGCGATAAGGTGGCGTGAAGCAAATCGTCGCCTCCCTGCCGTTCGAATGGCCGAGCCGTGCCAACGTCTTGAGCACGATAGAGACGCTTGTCGTCGGCACCGCCGGCGGCCTCGTATTTCTCGTCGCCGGCCTTCCCGGCGGGCTGATCTCGGGCTCGATGATCGCGGTCGGGATCGCGGCAATTGCCGGTCGTCAGCTGATGCTGCCGCCCATCCTGACCCAGACCGTGCTGGTGCTGCTCGGCATCTCGCTGGGCTCGGTGGTCTCGCGCCATCTGATCCAGCAGGTCAGCGCCTATCCCGTCACCATCGGCCTGCTTGCGCTCGCGACGTTCTGCTCGACCTTCGGCTCGAGCTATTACCTCCAGCGCGTCCATGGCTGGGACCGCACCTCGGCTTTCCTCGCCGGCAGCCCCGGCGCGCTGTCGCAGATCACGATCCTGGCGGTCGAGCGCGGCGCCGACCTGCCGGGCATCGCGGTGGTGCAGACCATGCGGGTCATCATCCTCACCGCGGCGCTGCCGATGGTGCTGGCGATCGCGGGCGTGGCGCCCTCGGCCGCACCGTCGCTGACGGCGACGATCGCCTCGCCGCTCGACCTGGTGGCGCTGGCCGCAGCCTCGCTGGCGCTGGCTCTGTTTCTGCGGCTGATCAAATTTCCGGCGAGCTGGATGTTCGGCGCGATGATCGCCTCCGGCGTGTTGCATGGCGCCGGCTGGGTCGAGGGCGGCCTGCCGGACTGGGTGCGCGGCGTGGCGCTGGTCGGCATCGGCGCCCTGATCGGCAGCCGCTTTGCGCGGATGCGGATCAAGACTTTGGCCGGCCATATCAACGCCGCGCTGGGCTCGTTCGCGGTCGCAATTGCCGTTTCCGCCATCTTCGTCGGCATCGTCGCGCTCACCACGCAGGTGAAATTCTCCGATGTCGTCGTTGCTTTCGCTCCGGGCGCGATGGACGCGATGCTGGCGCTGGCCCTGACACTGCACATCGACCCGATCTTCGTCGGCGCCCATCACCTGTCGCGCTTCGTCTTCGTGACGATCGCGACACCCGGCATCGTGCACTTGTTCGGGCGCACGCAGGATGACGTGGATGATTGAGCTCAGCGCTTCGCCGTCCGCACAAATCCCCATGCGGCGATCGCGGCCATCAGCAGCGAGATCAGCACGTTGTAGCCGGCGAGCGAGAGGCCGAGGAAGCGCCACTGCACCTCGTCGCAGCGCACCACCTTCACGGTGTCGAGCCGCGAGAAAAGATCGCCGGCGTTACCGAGATTGACGACGGGACCGGAGCAATCGGTCGGCCCCTTCCAAAATCCCCATTCGACGCCGGAGTGATAGGCGCCGAGACCGGCATTGGCGAGCGTCGCCAGCACCAGAATCGCTAGCGCAACGAGCAGCAGCGGCCGCGGCGCGCCGCTTCTGGCCCCGAGCGCCGTGAGGGCACCGAGCGGGATCGCGAGGTAATAAGCGTAGCGCTGCTCCAGGCAGAGCGGACAGGGCAGGATCTCCAGCACGAGCTGGAAGAACCAGGCGCCCGCGATCGTGGCCGCGGCGATCAATGTGACGAGCAGCGAGGCGGTCAGCGCGGGACCGGCGCTGGCCGACTTGAACGCTGGTATTGCGGCACTCTGGATCGTCACGGCAGCCTCTCTCCGATGGGTCGCGCTCCAAGCCTCTAACTCCGGCTTATGTGGCTGTCGAGAACGGCGGGGATCACTTTGGCGCGGGTTGACCCCGTCCTGTCCATGGCTATAGTCCGCCGGCTTCGCGACGCCCTCATCCGAGCGGCCGACCGAGGGCCCCTGTGGCGGAACTGGTAGACGCGCTCGACTCAAAATCGAGTTCCGCAAGGAGTGCTGGTTCGATTCCGGCCAGGGGCACCAGCCTTCGCTGCTTCGCACCTACGGCTAGGCGAGCGAGGCGCCGGTCTATCCACGCGAAGCAGCGAAGGCTGTCCCGCCGAAGCCTTGGCGAAGGCGGATTGGCGCAACGAACCTCCGCTTCCCCCGCTAGCCATCGTCCCCTCCCCACTGTATAAGCCGGTAGCTTCTTCTGTAACTCGAAGGAGCTCACATGAACGATCTGCACGCGTGGCTTTCCCAGCAGCACCACGGTTTGCGGACCTTCCAAATCTTCCAGCAGAAGCTCGAGACACTCGGCCGGGACGATCCCGCCCAGCGCGGCCTGTGTCGTCTGCTCAGCGGTGTCGTCGGCAGCTATGTCGAGGCCTTCGAGGCCCCGCTGCCGGTCGAAATTGCCGACACCGCTTATCGTCGCCTGCTGACGCTGGTCGGCAGCCTCGATCTCCACGGAGATGGCGCAAGGCGGCTCGCCGACATCAACCGCGTCGCGGCCTGCGAATTGTGGCGGTGATCGGCAGGCGAACCGTGCACGCTTCAATTGTCAAGCAGCGCAAGACGCGCCTGTACAGCCTCGCGACGCATAACGCCCGAGTCTTGAGCTTCTCTTGACGCCCCGTCCTTGGAAAGGGCGCAGGGAAGACCGAGTGCCAGCTGGCACCCGCGGTCCGCTGTGCGCAATTGCGCGAAGACAAATGCACAGCGGCATACAGGGCAGCCTGGACATCCCGGCCTTCCCTGCGCAGTGGTTTAACGGCTTATGGCGCGCTCTCCCCGGGGAGCGATGCACTATTGCCCCCGTCGCCTTGCGAGATAGCTGATGCGCTCGCCCGGTCGGGCCGCAACATCACCGCAAGCCTTGACGCACAGACCCCGGGCGCCAGGACCACACGCTTTTGCCGTACGCGGACTGCACCTGTCGTGCGCGCGCTGCTCAACCGCTCACGGGCCAAACCCGCCCTGCGATTGCCTGCGCGCCGATGCGCTCCACGCCCACCGCCACCCGGCCCGCGTATCGTGACGATCGCGAAACGCCCCTTATCCATGGGCCGGGACGGCAGATCACATACGGCATTTCCGAATTTCTGTTAATCGGGATCTCAGCGACCGAGCTCCCGGTTTCACCGCACCCGAGCGCGGCGGCGATCGCATGTCCTTCGCGGCGGCCGCAACGCGCGCCTTGTCTTCCGTGACGATGCTTCTAATGGTGTACTCGGGATAAGGCACCTACGCCTTGAAGTCGCTGCCGCGCCCTCCGTCCTGGTCCTGAGCGCCCGCCCCGGGGCGGGCGGGTCGAAGCATGGGCGGCTGGAAAGCCACTCCTCAATCGCCCTGCATGGCGTTCGACTTCGCTCCGCCACTACCTATATCGTGCGGCAACGGTTGCTGAAGCAGTGAGCAGCTTCGATGGCAAAGAGACGCATGACGGAAGCGGACACCGACGACCTTCCCCGCTACTTCGTCTGGGTCCGAGGCCTGGAAGGCCCCGAGCCGCAGAAATGGATGACGATGGAGTTCGGCGTCGGCGAATGGAAGCGGCCGCTCGTTCTGGCTTATCTGGAACTGCCGGAAGACGGGCGGCATCTATCCTTGTCGGTGCTGGCCCGGCGCTATCCGCCGCCGCGGGCTGATCTTTCGTAGCCGGGCTACGGTGTGTCCTCGTCGGCTCCGCAAGGCAAAGCGAAAGCCACCCCCGCTTGAGCGTGATCGGCGGCGTATAACCCGAAGCGGCCGGCCAGGAACCCATTCCATCGTATTTTCTTGAACAGACATATCTCGACGCTCTTTGTGACAGTCGGTGGAATCCGACGAGAAATGAGCTCCGTAGACGTCGTTGTTCCCTGCTTCCGGTACGAGCACTTCCTGCGAGAGTGCGTCCAGAGCGTTTTGGCGCAATCGGGCCCCCGCTTGCGCCTGCTGATTATAGATGATGCGTCGCCAGACGATACAGCGGAAGTTGCCGCGGAGTTAGTACGCTCCGACGCTCGCGTCGACTACCGCAGGCACGTCTCGAATCGAGTGCTCATTGCTACTGCCAATGAAGGCATCGCCTGGCAAGAGCCGACTACATGCTTCTGCTGTCTGCGATGATTACTTGTTGCCCGGCGCCCTTTCGAGAGCGGTCGATCTAATGGACGAGCATCCTTCTGTCGCGTTCACCTTCGGAGGCGCGATTGTTCTTGATCGGTGGGGGAAGCGTACTCGCCACAGACCAGGCGTGGATCGACAACCCGCGTTTTGTCCGGATTTGATTTCATTGCACTTAGCGGCGCGAAAAACATTGTGCTGTCACCAACTGTAGTGGTCCGCACCAGCCTGCAGAAGAGATTGGGGGGCTATTTGGCCGACTTACCCTATGCCTCTGATATGGAAATGTGGTTACGGCTCGCCGCACACGGCGTCGTCGGGGTCATTGCCGCGGACCAAGCCGTCTATCGTGCGCACGCGGGCAATATGTCAAGTGAGCCTTCGCGGGAGCAAGATCTGCTGCAACGCAAGGCCGCGATTGAACATTTCCTGAATAGTAGCGCCGCCAGGCTCACAAACGCTGATCATCTTCGCGACCGGTTGGCACCACCTATTGGCGCTTGATGCCGTCGGCTGCGCTAGCGCTGCCTTCAACGAAGGAGCGATGAAAAGCTCAGCAGGCCTTTCAAAACTTGCAGTGAGTTTTGATCCGAGCGTTCAACGAACGCGTCGTTGGTGGTTGCTCGCCTGCAAGCGGGTTCTCGGGTTGCGAGGATGGCAGCTGAGAGGCTGCCAAAGCGACTGGAGGCGTTACCCCCTTCTGGCCCATTAAACATGTGGCGCGCCATCTGAGGAAGGTCCGCTCGTCGGGACATAGCGGGCTAGATTTGCTCATCTGAGTTCCCCGCCACCGAAAGGCGGCGCTTCGCCATTGAGAGAGCGGACGAGGGATGCGCTTTATCTTGGAACGAAATTTAATTGATTTAATTGGGTTAATGTGATTTAATTCCGCTATTGGGAGACAACGCCATGCCAGACCAGGACGATGACCGACGCGAATTCCTAAAGACGTGCGGAAAGTTCGCCGCCGTGACGCCTCCGGCCATGACGCTCCTGCTGTCGACGTCCCTCACGTCGGATGCCATTGCAAGGTCTGGCGCCGGACCGGCCGGCCCTCGTGGCAACAATGGCTATGGCAACGACGGCGGTGACGGCACCCCCAACGGCAAGGACGATAGCAATCGTTGAGCCGGCGCACAGTCGCCGGAAGGAGACACAATGCAGTCCAGGCGCCGCGACGTTGATTGGCACTTCGCCTCTTTCATCGTTTCGCTAATCTGGCTTGCGATCGTTGCTGCCGGGCTTCTCGCTGTGCTTTTCCGAGGGCACTCCTGAATTCCGGACCTCCGCAGCCTGAACGATCTTGCAGCGGCGAGTTTAGCTGTTGTGTGCGGTTCGATACTTTCCTCATGCCGCGCTGAGGCGGCGGAGGAGTCGCCGTGTAAAACGCTGATCCTGGTTGTCGGGTCGAACCCGCCCTCCAAGAAGTAGTGAATGAAGCGCTTACCGGTGCTGGAATCGCCGCTGCAATCATCTGACTGGCCCACTTGAAACATGCCGACGCACGGTAACGATGTCTGTTTGTAGGGGTAGTGCGGAAGGCGGCGGCGCCCAGCCAAACCGACGCGAATGACCCAATGCGGACATGCGCGCCGCGAACGAACGATACGAGCGCTCAATGGCCGCTGTTTTGTCGTTCTCATCTGCACATGCTGAGATGGTCAAGATACCTTGGCATACCTCAGCGCAATCCTCTCCTTGGATTCCCGGCAACGACTACATCGACGGCTGGTCGAAGAACTTTATGGACGGCACCGTCGAGGAGAAGCGCAAGGTGAGGGCGGAGGGCGAACTGCAGGCCGACATGATGCGGCCGCAAGGCGCGAAGGGTCTGATCCCGTTCGTGATCATGCTGCACGGCTGCGACGGCTTCGGCCGGGTCGAGAAGAAACGGGGACGCGACTACGGCGGTAGATTGGTCGGGGCGGGCTACGGTGTTCTGCTGCTTGACAGCTTCGGCAGCCGGGACTTGGGACCTGACGGCGTCTGCTCGGATCCCAGCCAGCTGACTTGGGCGCGGCGCCGAGCCGACGATGCGTATGCGGCTCTGGACTGGCTCATCGAGCAAAAGATCGCCGATCCCAAACAGGTTTACGTCCTCGGCCGGAGCAACGGTGCGACCACGTCTTTGATTATCATGAACCGCGCGATCGGCGACCTCCACGAGCACATGTTCGCGGGCGGCTTCGCAATGCAGCCGTCCTGTTATTTGATGAAGAGCGTCGACTTCTACGCTCCAGTTCACCTCTTCCTGGCAGAGAAGGACGAGGCCACCAGTCCCGTCCTCTGCGGCCAGATGGCCGAGAGCAAGCGTTCGATCCCCGTGAAGTCGGTGCTGTGGAAGGGGGCGAACCACAGCTTCGAAGACCACGAGCCGATCCACGTATTCCATGGCTACCATGTCGGATACAATGCCGCAGCTGCGGAAGGTACCATTAAGGCCATCATTATTGCGTTGAACGAGGCCAAGAAGGCGCAGAACTGATCACATAGAGCTGCACAGCCTGATTGGATTGAGATAAGGGCCGATGCAGGGATGTCCGACGGAAACGACTTCCGCGCGTGGCCCTAGGCTGCCTAACTCGAAATCCGCCCGGGAGTCGGCTGTCTGGTGTAGACCGGAAGCCGCTCGGAGGCGGCGTTCACCGCCGACTTTGACCCGTAGCGGCCCCGAAGAACAGTACCTGATTGTCCTCCACGCCACGGCATCACTCCCCCTGGGACCACCGCGAAATTCATCGCCGACAAGCACCCCACCAAGGTCGCAGCATTTGCCTCATTCGTCATTTGACTTGCGCGATGTAAGGGGCTCATCTTGAAGTTG